>NZ_KV825631.1:86039-106570 GCF_001831515.1 Corynebacterium sp. HMSC074A01 | reverse complement strand
CCGACGTGTCTACTTTCCGGGGGTCAGGCCCAGCCATACGGGTAGGTGTGACGGATCGGGTGATCCTTTACGTATTGGAAGCTCACGAGACAACCTCCCCGATCGTGCCCTCACGCACCGCCTGGCGCAGGAAGAGCTTGTCCAGCTTGCCGCCGGAGTTGCGAGGCAGCTCGTCCACAATGACCACCTTCGACGGCAGCTTGTAGCGGGCGAGGTGGCGCGAGCAGTGGTCGCGAACACGCTCGAGGGTGATTTCGCTGTCGTCGATACGCTCGATGACCGCGACGATCTTCTCGCCCCACTTCTCGTCAAACTCGCCAACGACGGCAGCACGGGTGAAGGAGGGGTCCTCGGCCAGAATGCGCTCGACCTCGGCAGGGTAGACGTTTTCGCCGCCAGAGATGATCAGGTCCTTGAGGCGGTCGACAATGTAGTAGAAGCCGTCCTCGTCGACGTAGCCGATATCGCCCGAGTGGAACCACCCGGCGGTGTAGGACTTCTGCGTCATTTCCGGGTTGTTCCAGTAGCCGAGTGCGACGTTCGGGCCCTTCACCCACATCTCGCCGTGGCGGCCTGGCTCCTTGATCTGCTCACCGGTGTCGGGGTCCATGAGCTTGACCTGGGTGTGCGGCATTGGGAAGCCGCAGGAGCCCAGCTTCGACTTGGTCATGTCCGCGGGCAGGTAGGTGGCAAACGGGGCGGTCTCGGTCAGGCCCCATGCCTGCTGGATGTTGATGTCCTTCTCGCCGTACTTCTTAATCAGCGCGGGCGGCACCGGTGCGCCAGCGCAGATAATTGCGCGCAGGTTGGACAGGTCAGCGTTGTGGAACTCCTCGGTCTGCGCGATTGCGGAAAGCATCGCCGGGACCATAAACACGGACCCGATCTTGTGCTCTTCCAACAGGGCGAGCGTGGTCTGCGGGTTGAAGGCGCGCTGGACCACGAGCGTGTTGCCGCGGAAGAAGGAGCGGATGGCAAAGGAGTTCAGTGCGCCGACGTGGAACATCGGTGCCACGGCCAGCGAGGTATCCCCGGGGCGGGTATCCACCAGCGTGTCCACGTTGATGGAGTTCCACCACAGGTTGCCGAAGGAGAGCTCGGCACCCTTCGGCAAGCCAGTCGTACCGGAGGTGAACAGCAGCAGGGCGAGGTCCTGCATGGTCCTGGCACCGGGCTTGCGCAGGGCGTCGGTGCCCTCGTCTGTGAACTTGGAGGTCACGGACCAGAACAGCGGAATTTCCTCGTCGGCCGGAGCAGCCGGGTCATCGTCGACGACCACGACGTGGTGTTTCTCAATACCGAAGACGGACTTCGCCTTGCCCACGTGCGAGCCCTCGACCACAACGGTGTGCGGGGTACCCAGGAGGAAGAGCTTCGCGGTTTCCGGTGCGGAGAGGCGGAAGTTGAACGGCATGAACGTCGCGCCGATCCACCACGCGCCGAACATGGCGAAGAGGAAAGAGCGGGAGTTCTGCCCGATGTAACCGATGCGGTCGCCGCTGTTTACGCCGGCCTCAACAAAGTGCGCGGCCCAGCGGCGCACTTCTTTGGTGAACTCGGCGTAGGTGAAGGACTGGCCTTCGTAGTGAAGGGCAATGCGGTCACGGAAGTGCCGTTCATGCCGACAGAGTTGGGTACACGGGTTGACATCCACATCATTGGGATCTTGCTGTACGCCATACACGATCATAGGTCATCGCCTCCTGCAGATTTTGCGAATCCTCGGGCGGCGATGCCGCCATCGACGTTGATAATGTGCCCGGTGATATTGCCTGCGTCCTGCTTGGATGCAAGGAGGACGTATGACCCGGTGAATGTCGCTGGGTCGAGCGAAATATCGTGGAGCGGAATATAGGGGTTGGAGCCATTGGGGCGACGGTCGAAGATCTCGGAGACCGAGCGATCGCCCAAGCCGCTGCTGGCAGGGCCGGAGAGCGACGTGCGCATCCCGCCCACCGCGACACCGTTGACGCGGATTTTCGGTGCAAGCTCGTAGGCGAGCTGTACGACGAGGCCGCGTGCCGCGAACTTCGATGCGGTGTAGGACGGCCCGCCGCCCGCGGCGTAGAACGCCGAGTTGGAAAGCGTGAAGATGATCGAGCCGTTGGTCTTCAGCAGGTGTCGCCATGTCGCCTCGGCCGTGAGCAGGTAGCCCTTGACGTTGACGGCCATGACTTCGTCGAAAAGCGCGGCAATCTCCTCGCCACTCAAGCGGGTAAAGGAGCGGTAGAAGTCCCAGATCCCGGCGTTGGGGATCACGGTGTCAAGCTCGCCGTACGTGGCAATGTGCTCATCCACCGCCGCGTGCAGTGACGCCGGGTCGCGCACGTCTGCGGCCAGCGGCAGCACCTTGTCGGGGTTGATCTCTGCGGCGGCCTCGCGCGCGCGGTCCAAATCGAGGTCGACGATGCTCACACTCGCGCCTTCGTCGACAAACCGTGCGGCGAGCGCCTTGCCCAGCCCCGAGGCGCCACCCGTAATCAGTACCTTTTGTCCCTCGACCATTTCACACACGCCCTAGAAGAAGGTGGAGATGTTCTTGGAGTTCAGGACATTGATGTCGAGGAGGATGCGGCGGTCAAACACCTTGTATCCATCCTCGGTGCGGCGCAGCAGATCCGTGCGCGTGCCCACGAAGATGTCTTCCTCGTGCTCGAGTCGGGTGCGGTAGACCATAAAGTTGGTCCGCGCCTCGATCACGTCCTCCTCGCTCTCCGCGACGGTGCCGTGGAAGGCGATGAGGTTGGTGATCAGGTGACGGGTGCGCGACGGCGGATCCTCGGACCAGGCCATCCCGGAGTCGAAGCGGCGGATGCGCCACGCCAGCGAGCTGTGGGTCTCGTCGTAGAAGGCGAGTCCGTCGCGGTCCGCGATGGCGAGTGCCTGCTGACGACGCGTGCGGTTGGTGCGCGTCGGGGCCCAGTACTCCAGATCCTCGTCGAAGTTTTGCAGCCAGTCGGTGTACCGGCCCTCGTCGAGAAGCGCGGCCTCATCGTTGTAGAAGTTGAGAAGTTCGTAGTACTGCTCGGCGTCCACACGGCTTCCGAGCGAGACATCTTCTCTGCGTAGATAGTCAGTCATGGGAAATCACATCCGTCTTTAGCGAGCCAGCTTCTTCAACTGGATCGAAGGGTCAATGAGCTTGGAGGGAGTTACCGGAATCTCGCGGTCGATGATGCGCCGAGCGGCGCGGACCGCGTTGGAGTCGTTGTAGCTGGCGGCACCCACCAGCTTCGAGCCGTCGGCGACGCGGAACGCGACTGCGGGGTTGCCGTCTTCGTCGGGGCGGATGAAGGTCTCGCCAGGGGCGGACATGTCGCCCACGCCCTCGACGTGTACGCCGTAGCGATCGGACCAGAACCAGGGCGCACTGCCCTTCGGAGCGTCGACGCCGGCGATGGAGGCCGCCGCCACCTTCGCGTCCTGCACTGCGCTGTCCCAGTGCTCGTGGCGGCGCTCCAGCGTGCCGTCTTCGTTGCGCAGCCGTGCGCAGTCACCCACGGCCCACACGCCGGGAAGTGAGGTGCGCTGCTGCTTATCGACGATCACGCCGTTGTCAATGTCGAGCCCCAAGGACTCAGCCAGGGCGACCTCCGGGATCAGGCCGATGCACAGCAGCACGTGGTCGACCTCGTAGGAGTCGTCGCCGTCGACGTGAATGGTCTTGTGGTCGCCTTCGGCGGTGATCTCGGTGGTCATGCCGCGAACAAACTTCACGTTGTGCGCCGCGTGCAGGTCGTGGAGTCGCTTAGCCAGCTCCTCGCCAACCGCCGGGATCAGCGAAACCGGGGCTGGATCGATGAGGATGACCTCGGTGCCCAGCTCCTGGGCCTGGGCCGCAACCTCAGCACCGATCAGGCCTGCGCCGACGATGCCGAGGCGCTTGCCCTTACCCATCGCGCTGCGCAGCGCAAGCGCGTCGTCGAAGGTGCGCAGCACAGTGGTGTGCTCCTCAAAGCCCGGGGTCTTGCCGATGCGGGCGAACCCGCCGGTGGCCAACACCAGGTTCTCGTAGGGCAGCGGCTCAGTCTTTTCCAGGACGAGGGTCTTGTTCTTGCCGTCGATGCGCACGACTTTGTCCTTGACAACGGTGACGTTGTTCTCGGCGTACCAGTCTTCCGGTACGAAGCGCAGTGCGTCGTGGTCCTTGGTGCCGGCGAGCACATCCTTGCTCAGCGGCGGGCGGTCGTACGGGGTGCCCTCGGGATCAATGATGGTGATGGGGGCGTCGACGCCTTTGGCGCGGAGCTCGCGGGCAACGGTGAAGCCACCGATGCCGCCGCCGATGATTGTGGTCGAAGCCGTCATGGTTTACTCAGCACCTTCCGCAGGAACGCCGGGGGTGAGCCAGATTTCCTCGCCGCGGAGCTCGACCTTGTGGGTCTTGACGTCCTCGGTCGCGGGCATGCACAGTGCTTCGCCGGTCTTCAGGCAGAACTTTGCGGCGTGCAGCGGGCACTCAACTTCGGTGCCGTCGACCCAGCCGTCGGCAAGCGAGGTGACCTCGTGGGTGCACTCGTCGTTGATGGCGTAGACTTCGTCGTCCTCGGTACGGAAAACGGCGATGGCGTCCTTGTAGCCGGAGTCCTCCGGGGAGATGACGATTGCTTCTTCCTGCTCGATATCGTCAAGAACAGCTACTTTGATGGCGTCAGACATGGAAGATATTTCCTTTCAATGTGGGAGCGGTGGCGGGTTCTTAAGCTTCTTCGTGCCAAGCAGGGGTGTTCATCAGCTCGCGCCAGCGGCGGTAGAGGCCGCGGCCGGCGGCGTCGGAGTACAGCTCCGAGGTCATGCCGGGGTAGCCCTCGCGAGATTCAACCCTGTCGAGGCCCATCTGGTAGTTCAGGGCGGTGTTCGCAACCATGAAGGCACCTGCGTTGGCCTGGCACTCAGACCAGTTCTCGCCGTCGTCCTGCTCGAAGACGCCGGACGGACCGAAGGTGCGCAGGTTGTAGAGGCGCTGCGCCTTCGCGACGTCTTCCGGCATGCTGCGGTCCAGCACCGTCCATGCCCACACCTCCATCTTGTTTGGCCCCTTCGGGTGCCAGACGCGGATGGAACCGTTGACGGGTAGGTAGGAGAAGTTCGGGAAGACCGTGGCGTGGCCGTTAGTCAGCGGGCCGGTGACCTGCTCTTCCGACAGGCGCTCCTTGAGAAACTCGTAGTCGTAGTACTCATGGACTGGCTGCGCGTCGAAGCGGTTCTTGGGGTGGACCGGGAAGCCGGCGCCGTGGCCGTGCTCATCGGTGAACTGGCGACCGGTGCGCTCCGCGATCTCCTTCTTCGGGCCCTTGCCCGACGGGGAGAGGATCATCAGCGCAGAAGCGTGCGACATAGTCACGTGGTACCAGTCAGTAGCGAACTGCTCTGCGGCCAGCTTCCAGTTGCCGTCGAGGACCCATTTGGTCACGCCCTCGACAACGTAGGTGCCCTCCGGGTCGCGGTCCATGAAGGCGTCGATGTACCAGCGCATATCGCCGAGCGAATCCTCGAGCGGTTCCGCATCCGCATCCCAGTTGGCAAAGATGAGGCCCTTGTAGCTCTCCACACGCGGAACGCTGGCAAGGCCCCACTTGGCCTTATCAAACTCGTCGTTGTAGTAGTGCTCGCCCGGCACCGAGATGAGCTCGCCGTCCAGGTCGTAGGCCCAGCCGTGGTAGGTGCAGGTGAAGTTCTTGGTGCGGCCGTGGTCTGCGCGGCACACGCGTGCGCCACGGTGGCGGCAGCTGTTGAGCAGAACGCGGATTTCCTTCTGCTTGTTCATCACCGCGATGACCGGATCCTCGCCCATGTAGGTCTGGAAGAAGTCACCGGGCTTGGTGAACTGAGACTCGTGCGCGATGAACAGCCAGGAGCGCGCGAAGATGCGGCGCATTTCTTGGCGGTAGATCTGCTCGTCGCTGAAGATACGGCGATCGACGAGCCCCTTGTCGGGATCGACCATTCCGCTGACATCAAGGTTGGTGTCTAATCCCGCGGGGCGTTCCAGGGAGGGAGCGCCGAGGGAGGGACGTTCATTTTGCATGGAAAGCTCCAATCGACTTGCTGTGAAAGCGAGGTGACAATTCTGCTGACCGAAATGTGCTGCAAGTGCTCTCAACTTCGAGATGTGAGGCGTCTCACCGCAACCTCTGGAATGAGCATTCCACAAATGTGGGAACAAAGAGAAAAGGTTCCGCTTGGCGGAACGGCGGGGGTAGCCCGGACTTCACCCCATGACAAAGTCCCCGCCGACGCAGGTCAGCGGGGACTTCAGCAGGGTGAGGGATACGTCGCGCCTAGCCCTTGAACACGTTGGTCTTGGTGAAGCGCTCCGCATGTCCCATGTGCTGGGCGGTTTCTTTGGAGAAGAAGATTGCCAGCGAGGAGATGACGAAGAGCCCGGTAATGACGATGGCCAGCGGGGTCAGCCCGGTTTCGGGGGTAACCATGCGGGTTGCGACCAGCGGGGCGGTACCGGCGCCGAGGATCGACGCCGCCTGGTAGGTGATACCGGAGCCGGTGTAGCGCAGTTCGGGGACGAACTTCTCGGAGATGAAGGCACCAATCGGGCCGTACTGTGCGGGCTGGACCACGCATACGAGCAGGATCATGCCCGCCCAGATCTTGGCCGGGTCACCGGAGTCGATCATGTTAAACACGATCCAGATGCCGACGATCGAGACGACACCACCGGCGAGCATGACCTTGCGCCGACCGAGACGGTCAGAGAGCGCGGCGAGTGCAGGCATGACAAAGATCGCGATTGCCGAGCCGACGGTGACCATCATCAGTGCCGTCGAGCGGCCGACGGGGGCATCGGTATCCGCTGTGGTGCTGACGATGTAGGGCACCATGAACGAGCCCTGCAGGCCCTGCACGAACAGGCCAGCCGTACCGGCAAGCGCGCCGAGGACAAGCTCGCGAGGAGCTTCCTTGAGCATGCGGACCAGCGGCACGCCGGTGTGTACCTTGCCTGCGCGCCGGGCTGCCTCAAACTCCGGCGATTCCTTCACGTTGGCACGCATGAACAGGCCGATGATGACAATGGCTGCAGAGAACAGGAACGGGACACGCCAGCCCCAGTCGGTCACGAAGTACTGCTCCGGGTTGGCAAAGTTATCGCCCGAAATCTGGGCGAACACCGCCAGTACCAGCGTCGAAAGGATCGCACCCGCTGGGCCACCGGCGATAGCGAGGGAAGCGCCAAAGCCCTTGTTCTTTGCCGTGGAGTTCTCCATTGCCATCAGGGTGGCACCGGCCCATTCGCCACCAATTGCCATGCCCTGGATGATGCGCAATATGACGAGGATGATTGGGGCCGCCGGACCAATCACCTGCGAGGACGGCATCAAGCCGATGCAGATAGAGACAAGACCCATCGTCGTCAATGTGACGACGAGGACGTTCTTTCGCCCGTACTTGTCGCCGAAGTGGCCGAACGCCATCGAGCCAATCGGGCGAGAGAGATAGCCGGTGAGCAGGATGACAAAGGAGAGTGTCGTGCCCAGGAGCGGATCGATATTCGCGAAGAACAGCTGCGGGAAGACCAGGCCAGCGGCCGCAGCGTAGAGCAGGAAGTCGTAGTACTCCACGGTAGAGCCAAGGAAGGACGAGGCCAGGGCGAGTCGTCGCTCCTTCGGCGTGCGCTCATTCTTCGCGTGATCCTGCGGCGGAGCGTGAGTGATGTGTGTCATGTGGGTCTCCAAATGGGGAAGGGTGGCCGGCTAGCGCGCGGACCAAACAACAGAGTGGGAATAGTTGGCGGTTTCCTCGGGAAGAAGGCGACCGTAGTGGTATTCAAAGGCCTGCTGGCGGTAGAACTCGCGGGTGAGTTCTCCGCGCTGCGGTGTGGCAGCCTCACGGCCGGAGTTGCCGCGGTACTCACCCGTGGCCATGCGTCCGAACCAGTGGTGGTCGTAGATCGTCTGGTTCGCCCACACCTCAAGCAGCATGAGATGGTTCGGCAGCTCCAGGTTCTCCATCCACGCGTAGTAGAGGCAGCCCGGCTCGCGGCGAGTTTCGGTGATCTCCTGGGCGGTGAGCGCCCGCATCTGCGGGTTCTCCACGAAGGCGTTCTGGATGACGATGCTCACCGGGCCACGCGCGGGCCACATGATGCGTGAATCGGCACCTTCCTCCGGAGCCCACACGCCATCGGCGAGGACATACTTGGACTGCTCGTAGAGTTCCGTCGCGCCATCCTGCACGAACTTGTGCAGGTGCGGCAGCTCGGGCAGCTTTTCGACGACCGCCGCATAGTCCGAGACACTCTCCGCCAAAATTGTGACGGCGCAGTCCTCGTCCTCTACCGCGAGGGTCTGGTAGGCCTCGGCCTCTTTGATGCCTTCGCGCTGGCGGAGGGAAGCGACGTCGGCAAGCAGCTGCTCGGGGGAGTCGGCTGCTCCGCGGTGAACGATGCGGATCATACGAGCTCCTCAAAATCGACGACCCAGTCTGGCGCAGCGAACTCCGGCTTCGGCGGCTCGCGGCGCACCACGATCTCAATGAGGTAGCCGCCAAGTGCGTCGAAGGTGTCGAAGTAGCCGAACTCGGCAGCGCCACCGCGCAGATTCGAGCCCATGCACAGCGGGTGGCCGGCCTCGGTCATGGAGGCGACGACCTCGTCCCAGTCGGCGTCCTCGGTGGTCATCCACGCGAAGTAGTGGTGGATGCCGGGGCCGCGCTCGTCGAAGAACTCGCGGTTGTAGTGGCAGTCGCCGTGGTTGACTGAGATGATCTCGAAGCCGAAGTCGCCGGCGGTACCCTGCGCGGTGAAGTAGCCGGTGTCGCCGTCCTTGCCGCGGTAGTAGGGCTTGTCCAGGCGGCCGAAACCGGTCTCCCAGGTCTTCATCTCGTAGCGCTGGATGCCAAAGACGTCGCGGTAGTGGGGTAGCGCGGCCATGACGTCGTGGACGAGCACGCCGAAGTGGTACATGCCCTGCACCGGCTGGGTCGGGCGCGTATCGGTGCTCACCGCGGCCGGGTCGTCGGCGCTGGCCGGGAGCATCTCGACGAGGAAGCCGCCCAGCTTCTCGCGCGTATCAAAGAAGGTACGCGTGGTGCCGTCAACCGTGGCGGTGTAAGCGACGTCGTAGCCCAGCGTCTCGAAGTGCTTGGCAACCGCCGCATCGTCGGCAGCCGTGGAGCGGACCTGCAGGAAAGCGATGCCCTCGCGCTTGGTGCGCAGGAACTCGTTGAACGGGCTCTCGCCGCCGGTCGGCTCGACGAGCTCGAAGGTGAGGCTCGATGCCGGGCGGCCGCCTGGGCCCTTTTCGCCGTTGACGGCCGGGGTGGTGCCCACGGCGCTGCGCCACGTACCCGGGGTGGTGGCCGTACGGCGGCCATGTGCCACTGCGTCGGTAGGTGCGTGCTCGCCGGTCTCCCAGTCGGAGATGCCGTAGATGCGGGAGTATTCCTTCATCTTGGCGTCCAGGTCGTAGACAACAACGCCAATGCGAAGCAGGTTCGTGGTTTCGATCTGTGTACTCAAGAGCGTTTCCTTTCTTTAGTAGAACAGAGAGAGGTTCTTTACCAGGATGGTGGCCATGTCGAAGCGGATCTCGCGCTCGAGCACCAGGAATCCGTACCGCGATTCCGGATCGCGCACGATGACGTCGCGACGCTCGCCGGCAATCGTATCCTGGTAGCGCTCGCCGCGGGAGCGATAAATCATGAAGTTCGAGCGAACTGCAAACGCCCCGTCGCTTCGCTCATCAATGCGCAGGTTGGTCAGCATGTGGCGCGAACGTGACGGCGGTTCCTCCGCCCACGCCATGTGTGTATTCAGGCGCACGACGCGCTGGCGCAGAAACGCCTTGGTCTCCTCGAAGTAGACCGAGGTGCCCTTCGGGTAGAACTCTTCCTTGCGCTCGCGAGCCACGCGGTTCTCACGGACCGGGGCCCAGTAGTCGACGTCTTCGTGCATGCAGTCGAGCCAATCTTCCCACTGCATGTTGTCCATCATTTCGGCTTCGTCGTACAGGAAGCGCGCGATCAGGCGTTCGTCTTCCGCACCGGCGGGGCGCTGGGTGACCGGCTGCTCCGTAGTCGTCATTGCTGTGCTCCTTTAGTAGTCGGGTTGAGGGTGGGCATTAATCGACGTTGCCTTCGTACGCGCCGTCGGACGCAGCGGCCGCCTCAGCAGCTTCCGGATCCATCACTGCGGTGAAGTCACGCTGGTCGACCTCCGGGACGCCTCCGCGCTCTTCCTTGAGCTGCTCCCAGGACTTGTCTTCCATCAGGTCGCGGTAGAAGCCGTACATGTTCAGTGCAGCGTTGTCGGAGTAGACGTGGGCGGTGGATGCGCCCGGGTAGCCGTCATCGTCGTAGGAGACGGGGACGCGGCGCATGTTGTAGGTAAACCCGGTCTCGCGTGATTTCGCGCCGCGGAGAATGTGCTGCATCTCCTCCCAGTTCTCGGCGTCGTCCTGCTCGAACATGCCGCCGGGGGAGAAGGTACGCATGACGTCGACGCGGATTGCTTCCTTGACCTCTTCCGGTGCGTCCTTCGGAACGAAGGCCCAGGACCAGATCTCCATCTCGTTCGGCCCTCGCGGGTGGGTCACGCGGAAGGTGTAGTTGCCCAGGAGCATGAAGTTGGGGAAGACGTTCATGTGGCCGCGCACCTCGCGGAACTCGCCGAGGCGCTCGACGATGGAATCGCGGATGGTGTTCTCCCACTCGATCAGTGCCGGACCGGTGTTGGGGATCTCCGCGTCGCGCTTGCCGAAGAAAGCACCGCCGTGGCCGTAGGGGCTGAGGAACTGGCGGCCCTCTGGGATCTTCTTGCGGCCGGTCTTGCGGTCGAAGGTATCGGAGCCGGAGCTGAGCGCTTCCACCGCGGACACGTGCGAGATCTCCGAGTGCTGCATGTCAGAGGTCGGCTGCTCAACGTTGAACTTCCAGTTCGCCGGCAGCACCCACTTGTGGACGGCGATGGCCTCCATGCCGCCCTCGTAGCGATCCATGTAGCCGTCTAGGTAGTACTTTGCATTGCCGAGGTACTCCTCGAGCGGCGGAATGGTCTCGTCCCAGGAGCCGAAGATGAAGCCCTTGTAGTTCTCAATGCGGGGCACCTTGATCGCAGACAGCTTCGACTTATCGATGCCATCCGGGTAAGCGTTGGCCTCCTGCGGGATGGAGACCAGGTTGCCCTCGAGGTCGTACGCCCAGCCGTGGAAGGAGCACATGAAGGACTTAGCCTGGCCGCGGTCAGCGCGGCAGATGCGCATGCCGCGGTGGCGGCACTGATTCAGGAACGCCTTGACCTCGCCTGACTTCTGGCGGACAACGATGACGGGATCCTCGCCAATGTACGTCTGGATGTAGGAGCCACGCTTCGGCAGCATCGACTCGTGCGCGAGAAACACCCACGTGCGCTGCCAGACAGTCTCCAGCTCCTGGCGGTAGATGTCTTCATCGGCGAAGATTTTGCCGGAAACATACCCGCCAACAGGATCAATGAGCTCAGCGATCCCACTCATAGCCACTCTCCTTCGTGATCTAGGTCATCTTTCGGGAGGGACTTTAGACCGCGAAGTATTTAGCTGGAACCAACGTTCCAGTGGACGGAACGGATGTGGTGTAAGCGGGGGTAGCTAGAAGGCTGCGTAATGAGCTCGCAATTGCTGAATTGCCCCGACAACCATGGACTCACTGATCCGCAGCGCATTATCCTGCAACGCGACGCCTGCCACCATGCCGATACGCAGCCGGTTAAACAGCCAGGCAGCATGCGTGGGGTTGACCTCGGCTGAGAGGTCGGTCGTTTCTAACCAGCCTGCAAGGCGCTTTTCGCTTGCGCGCGACCCAGCGACCAGCGCGCGACCCGCGGGGGTGGGCGGTGTACGACGTTGCGCGGCGATCAGTAGCCCGCCCGCAGCGACCAGTGGGGAGGCCGCGAGCCGCTCATTCATCGCCACGAGCTCGTGCGCGAGCGCTTCCGCAATCCCCACCTGGCTTGAATCTGGAAGGCCGTCGAGCTCCCCCTTCATCTCCAGGTAGGGGCCCACAAACGCATCCTTGATCAGCGCGTCTTTGTCCTCGTACTTCCAGTAAATTGAGCTGCGCGCAACGCCAGCGGCACTGCAGATCTGGTTGAAGGTGGCGCCCTCGTACCCGCGCTGAGCCACCAACACTCGGACGTGTTCGAGGAGGTCCGCTGGAGTAGCGGCTTCATCTGCTGCCAGGCCGGTGCTTTCTGCCTCGGGGGCTGAAATGAATGGTGAGGTGGCGGCAGCCAGCATCGTCTGCGCCATCAGTTCCAGTCGCGCCTCGGTGTCCTCGTCCTTGAGGTAAATATCGCCAATAAAGTGGCCGTCCAAAAACCACTGGGTCAGCGCACTCATCCGCGTCGCCGCCTGCTCAACGTCGACGTCGCCTATGCTTTGCGACGCCACAAGCGCGCTCCTCCACCACTCGCGGAACGCACGAAGCGCATCGGCTCGGCGGCGTCGATAAGGCTCCTGCACGGGTAACTCCTGCGCAGAGCCCTCCAAAGCGAGAAGCAACCCGGTCCGTACAGCACGGCCGCGCTGCTCGGACTCCAACACGGAGCCAAGCAGGCGGCGGAGCTGCTCGATCAGCGGAATCTCCGGGGAGAACGAAGACCAATCTTCTGCAATGGTGCGCACCGGGTACTGGGCCTCAAGCGAAGTGGAGATGAGGTTGTCCTTGTTCTCGAACATCCAGTAGATCGAGCTGGCGCTCGCCCCGGTGTCCTTCTTGATCGCCGCAATGGAGGTGTTACTGTACCCGTTGCGCTGCAGGAGGCGGTAGGTGGCGTCAATGATCTCGTCGTATTTCCTCCCGCTTCGCGGGGTCAGACTTTGTGACATTGGCGCTGCTACTTTCCTACACCTTGGAACCGGCTGGCGCTGTAAGAGGCACCGCGCCGGAGAAATCGACGTAAGTGTACCGAACCGGGTCGTGAAAAGGCAGCCACGTGGCGTCGAGTAAAGCTACACCCCTGACTCCTTCAGCACGTCCCGGACGATCTCGGCGATGTGCAGCGCTTGCTTTCCAGTGCCCTGCTGTACCTGCGTGCGGCAGGAGAAGCCGTCGGCAGCCACGATCCCGTCGTGCTCACGCACCCTTGGGAAAAGCTCCCTTTCACCGAGCTCGAAGGACATCTCCGCGTGGCCGTCTTCGTAGCCCCAGTTTCCAGCCAGCCCGCAGCAACCAGTCTGAATTTGATCTTGGTCGTAGCCTAAAGCGGCGAGGATAGCTTCGGACTGCTGCGGATCGCCGAGAGACCTTTCGTGGCAGTGAACCTGGGTGAGTACTGATCCTGCCTGCGGTGTAATACGGCCTTCTGCCACCAGTGCCTCGATCTTGGGTGCGACAACCTCGGAAAACGACTTCGTCGCCGCAGCGAGCCGGGCAACCCGTGGGTCGCGAGTCTGCGAAATCGCGTCATGCTGCAGCATCGTCGTGCACGAAGGCTCGATTGCCACCACATCCAAACCTTGAGCGATGTATGGTTCGAACACCTTGGCCGAATGCTCGAGTACCTTTCGCGTCATATCGAGCTGTCCTGTGGAGTGCCAGGTCAGCCCGCAGCAGACAAATTCCTGGGGGATGATCACCCGAAAACCTAGGACCTCCAAGACCTCCACTGCTGCCTGCGCGGGCTGCGTATTGAGTTTCGAGTTGAAAGAATCCGGCCACAGTACGATCGGCTCTCCGACGTACTTCGGAGCCCGCTTCTTAGCCCACTTCTGCAGGGATTCTGGAGCGAAGCTAATCAGCGGGCGGCCTGCGTCCAACCCGCCAGCTTTCGCCATCACCTTCGCAGGGATTCGGGACTGCATGAGCTTGCCCGCGATGCGGGGGACAAGCGGGAGCCGGTGGGCAATCTCGCTGAGAATCGGCAGCCACCCCATAAGGTAGTGGACGCGCGGCCGGAGCTTTCCCGCGTAGCGGTCGTGCAAAAACTCAGACTTGTAGCTCGCCATGTCGACATTGACGGGGCACTCAGATGCGCAGGCTTTGCACGACAAGCAGAGGTCGAGAGACTCCTCGACATCGGATGGCGCTACCGTTTCGCCTCGGAAAAGTTCCGAGAGCACGCGGGCGCGGCCGCGGGTGGAGTGCACTTCGTCATGCGTGATCTGGAAGGAGGGGCACATCGCGCCATCCATGGAGCGGCAGGCAGAAACTCCCACGCAGCGGTTGACAGCGTTGGTGAAGCTGCCCTTGTCTTGCAAAAACAGCTGCGTGGGTTGGATCTCGTTGCGACGCTGGTTTGGCTCCATGCGCAGTCCTTCAGTCACCGCATCAGCCCACACCAGCACTCCCGGGTTCATGACTCGCTGCGGGTCAAACAAAAGCTTGAACTCTTCAAACACGGAGCGAAGCTCGGCGCTGTACATCGTCGACAGCAGCGACGAGCGGGCACGCCCGTCGCCGTGCTCGCCGGAAAGCGAGCCGCCGTACTTGCTCACAAGCGCTGCGGCCTCGTTCATGAAGCGTTCAAAGCTATCGATCCCCTCCTGAGTATGGAAGTCGAAGCTGATGCGCACATGTACGCAACCTTCACCAAAGTGCCCGAAGGGGATGCCTCGGTACTCGTATTTGTCCATCAAGGCGTACAGCTCTCGGAGGTAATCCGCGAGATTCTCGGGTGGCACGGCGGAATCTTCCCAGTTCGGCCACGCTTCGCCGCCGTCAGGCAGTCGGGTGACAGTGCCTGCGGATGCCTCGCGGATGCGCCACAGCGCTCGGGCCTCCTTCGGGTCACTCACCACGACGGCCCCCGTGTGCTCGATGGACTCGGTCAACGCATTGGCAACGGCGACGGCTTCCTCTGGCGTATCGCCAGTGGTTTCGCAGTACAGCCAGCCGCCAGCGTGAGGCTGCCCCGGGAGGTTATCGCCGGCGTTTTCCTGCCCATTCTTAGACCGCAATGCGGCGAGCAAGTCCCCGCCCATGCCTTCAATAGTCGCCACGCCCGGCTGGCGCAGGCGGGGCGCGGCGGCCGCGGCGGCAAATACATCGCCAAAGGACAGGACCGCGAGGGCCGTGTACGCCGGTTTCGGGATGAGGCGCACCGTCATCTGCGTAATGACGCCAAGAGTGCCTTCGGAGCCAGCGATGGCCTTGGCAATATCGGTGCCCAAGTAGTGCAACCCGTAGCCAGAGACCTGACGGGGGAAGCGGCCGAGCTCCTTGCCAATGAGTTCCTCGTGTTCGGTGTAGAGATCCTTCAGCGCTTTATCGAGGTCAGGATCGTCACAACCGGACTCTGAGAAGGTCACCAGTTTTCCGCTCGGGAGTGCCATCGTGATGTCGATGAGGTTCTCAGCCGCCGTTCCGTAGGCCACTGAGTGTGAACCGCAGGCATTGTTGGCCACCATGCCGCCAATGGTGCAGCGGGAATGTGTCGAGGGGTCTGGTCCGTAGGTCAGCCCATACTCCGCTGCTGCTTCCCGAAGCTGATCACAGATGACGCCAGGCTCCACAACAGCGGTTTGCGTCGTTGGGTCGATGGAAAGGATGCGGTTGAAGTGCCGGGAGGTATCGATAACTAGACCGTCGCCGATGGCATTACCGGCTACCGACGACCCGCCGCCGCGCCCAACGATCGGCCATCCCTGCTGCTTGGCGTATGCAATGCCCTCAAGCACGTCTTCCACTGACTCCGGCTCGAGCACCGCGGCCGGAACACGGCGGAAGAGCGAGGCATCTGAGGAATAGGCGGCGCGGGTAGGCATGTCGCGGCGAAGTTTCTGCAGGAGAGAGGGTTGAGACTCAGGTACCATTGTGTTCCTTATGACGAGAAAAGCGGATGCGGTGGTGGACTACGTTCGAGGTGCCATTCAGTCAGGGGCCATGAAGCCTGAGGAATGGTACAGCGTGGCGCAACTGGCTGATCAGATGGGGGTTTCGCGCTCTCCCGTGCGGGAGGCACTGCTGAAACTGCAGGAAGCGGGGCTTGTGAGATTCGCGAAGAACCGCGGATTTGAAATCATCGAGACGGGCGCGAGCGACGTCGCGGAGATCTTTGCTATCCGCCTGGGGCTCGAACCGCCTGCGGCGTATCGTGCTGCGCGCCTGCGTACCCCAGAGCAATTGGCGACGGTCTACCAACTGATGGCGGACATGCAAAAATGTGCTGACCAGGGGGACGAAACGGAGTTTTTCGTTCATGACCGTGCGCTGCATGTCCAGCTCTACGAGATGAGCGGCTCGCGGTACGGGCAAGGCGTCATGGAACGGCTCAGGGGCATTACCGGAATCTTGGGGCACACTACTGCTGGCACGTCGAGGACGTTGCATGACATCCTCAATGAGCATCGGCCGATCATTGAAGCGATCATCGCAGGTAATCCCGCGGAAGCAGCTGCCACGATGCGCGAGCACCTGACGATCACGGGAAAGCTGTTGACCCGTCAAGTGCTCCTCGCGGAAAGCGGCGAGGGGCAGGATGCGATGGGCGAAAGCAAGGTTGCCGAGAGAGTGGAGGCGATCTGGTCGAACCACGTGATCGATGTCTAGCAAGCTACTCCCTTGATTGTTTGCGTTGCTGCTCAACTTCGCGCTCTTTTGCCGCTTGCGCTTTCCGAGCCTGCCGTGCCTCCGGCCGGTAGCCGAGCACGAATGCCGCAAGCGCACACAGCGTCGCAGCGCCAAACACCCATGGAGCGAGCGCATCATTGACACCGGTGACGACGTCGCCGCTGCCCATGAACACGCCGATTGCTTGCAGGCCGACCAGGACGAAGCCACCAATGAGGAAGGCAGCGAGGAACACATAGAAGAGCACGCGGAAGATCTTAAAAATGGCAGACACTTTAGACTCCTGGGACGTATACCGGTAGGAAGCCCATGCCAACGAGCCACGAAAGCAGGATCATTGGAAGGACGAAGTACATGATCAGCGGGACAAACATCTTGGTTGGGTTGGCGTCGGCCATCGCGGCGGACAGGTAGATCGGCGCGCCGACGGGCGGGGAAGCACCTTCTGTTGCGGTGCACAGCAGCACTGCCACGATCGCGATGGTTGGGTCGACGCCAACGCTGGTCAGTGCAGCGACGGCGGGTGCGCCGACTGCAGCTGCGGTGGCGGTAGAAGAAAGCGGGGTTGCCACGATGACAGCGAGTACACCGACGACGACAAGCATTGCCCACTTGGGAAGGTCGAAAGCACTCAGGGTGTTGGAGAGCTGATCGCCGACGCCAAGCTCCTCCATGATCGCCGCAGCGGCGAGTGCAGCGAAGAGGGAAATGCCTACCGTCGCAAAGCTTGGCAGGTCGCGCACGATCTGCGCGCGGAACTGCGCATTGTTGCGGCGGATGCGGCCAGCGCCTTCGATCAGCGCGATGACGGTGATGAGAATGGGGACCCAGACGATGATCGAAATAGCTTTGACGCCGTCTTCGCCAACGCCGGTGGACTCCTTGAGCCACGACGCGACGGGCCCAATGGTCAGCAGCACCGGGATGAGAATGCCCAGGAAAATGGACGGGGAGCGCCAGCCTTGCTGCCACGCAGTGCTGAAAGGCACGATGTTTTCTGATGGAGTCCGCGGAATGTTGTCTTTTCGCGTCCAGTACCACACGACGATCAGTCGGTAGAGGACCGCGTAGGCGCCGGCGCAAGCAAGGGTGACGTACACCTGGCTTGCAGAGGAAGCAGCTGCCGCCGGCATCGCCAGGATGATAAACATTGTGGAGTTTGGCGGAAGCGCAACACCGAGCCCAGAGTTGCCAGCAACAAGAGTCGCAGCGCGATTGGAAGAAAACCCGGTCTGCTTCATCCACGGGATGGTGACGGAACCGACCGTCGCCGAGTTACCGGCGGTCGACCCGGCAATCAGCCCCATCATGGCGGAAGACAGGGTCGACACATACCCCGCACCACCGCGCAGCCTGCCGAAGATTGAGTTCAAGATGGTGATCAAGCGGTCGATCAAACCGGTGGACTGGACGATGATCCCCATGAAGACGAAGGCCATGCCAGCGAAAGTGACTTCGGAGGAAATCGCGCTGGTGATGCCGAGCCAAAGGAGCTGGGGCGCGTCTTTTCCGCCGAAAAGGGCGACGCCGAGCAAGCCGAGCAGGAGCGCCTCAGCGATATCGCGCTTGAGGACAACGTTGATCAACACCGTGATCGCGATGAAGACGAACAACGCTAATATGCCCATGCCTCATTCCTTTCAAGTAACAAAAAGTGATGCGAAGCACGTTACCGGTAACATGTTACTGCGCGCAGTTTTTTGAATAATTCCCCTCATGTGGGTGTGGAGTCGGAGGGGCCAAAGGAACCTGGCGTGGCTTTGGTGGGGGACGCAGCGGGTTCGTCGTGCCGCCGATGGTGCGTAAGGCGAACGGGGAACTTCAAGGTAGAAACGCGCGGCGTCGGCAAGCGGGAGCTCGGAGAGGCAAACGGATTGAGCGTTTATGCTTTAGCGTTATGCGAGCACACGATGGATTTCGAAACTCCCTGATCATGGCCGGTGGATTCATCGGGCCGTTTCAGGGGCAGTCGCTCGCGGTGGTGCTGCCGGAGTTCGCGGCGGACTTTGGGATTACCCTGCGGCAGGCGTCACTCACCATGACCGCGTTTCTGGTGCCTTTCGCCACGGCTATGCTGTTTTCCACCTACCTGGTGCGCAACCTGGAGCCAGCGAAGGTGGTGCGCTGCGCCTTCGGCGTGATTGCGCTCGCGGCCGTTGTGCTTGCGCTGACTCCGAAGTGGTGGTTGTTCGTCGTGGCGTTCATGGCCGCCGCGCTTGCCAACGCCTTCACGTCGCCGCTGCTCCAGGTCATTCTCAAGGAGATGACGCCTGAGGAGGAGCTGGGCAAAGCACTTGGCACCTATCAGGCGATGCAATCCTGCGGTCTGTTCTCCGCGCCGCTGCTCGCGGGCGCGAGCGTGCAATTTGCTAGCTGGCGGGCGATGTACGTGGTGCTGTTTTTCCTTGCGCTGACCATCGTCGTAACTGGGCTGCCCTCGACGCCACCGGCGGGCGCTGGCGAACCCCGCGAAGGCCGCCTGCGCACCTGGCCTGTGGTGCGTGCGGCGCTGACGCTTCTGACTATCGGCACCTGCGTCATCGGGTTTGGGTTCCTACTCGCGCTCTATGTCGGCGACCGCTTCGACGCCGACCCGGTCTTACGCGGCGTCGTGGTGATGGCCGGCGGGTTCACCTCCTTCATCTTCGCCCGCTGGGTGGGCTCGCTCGCCGACCGCTTCGGCGCGCGCATGGTGATCGCCGGTGGACTGGTCGTCGCGGCCGTGGCGTTCATTGGAATCGGTGTGATGCCGTCGCTGATCCTGGTTGCCGTGCTGTGGGGCGTGGCCGTGTTGGCCGCGCAAGGCACGCAGATTTCCATCAACGTGCTCACCCTGCGCGCGCCGGGCGGGGCGCAGATCCTCTCGACGATCCAGGCGTTCCGCTTCTACGGCAACGCGCTGACTCCGCTCGTGTTTCTGCCGATTTATGGCGCTGTGGGCGCATGGGTGTTTGCGGTGTCGGCAGCGGTGCTGCTTGCGATGAGCGTGGTGACGGTAGCGGGGGCTGGTGGGGTGGGGCGTGTTCGTGCAGCGAAACGTACACGGTTTTCAGACACAAATAAGTATTAGCTACCGTGCCGGACATTCTTGGGGGGTCGTTGAGCTAGGTCTCTCCTCTGCACCTACACCCGCCGGTACACTCCCCTGCCCACAAACTCGATATACCCGTTGTCGCGGAGACGTTGGAGTGTCTGCCGAATCTTGGCTTCGATGTGGTGGTTATCCGGATGCAACGTGGCAAGCTCAGGGGCGAACTCGTAGACCTGCTGCAGCGTGAACTCTTCACTTCCCAGCTTGTCGACACACCTCATCACATCGATCAACCATCCTTTCGTCTCCGCCGAATCGGCGTTCCTGATGAACAGTGTCTTGCCCCACTGTGCGCGCACCTCGCTTGGCGGCACGGCCTTGCCCTCGACGATGTACGGAATGCGTCCGGTCTCGGGGATGCTCTCAAGGTGGATGTTGCAACCAATCCACCCTGCTCTCCGCGCGGTGTCTTTGAGCGGCTTCCGCTTCTCGACGATATTTGGAACCAAGAACTGTTTCGGCACAACGAGGAGCTCACGAACGTCGAGGAGATCTAGGTCGTAAGCCAGCAGCATGAAATTGGGGCGAGCTTCCGACTCCAGCCGTTCGATCATTGACGCATACGCACCGCCAGGAATCTTCTTCCTGATTTTCGAGCGGCTGCTTTTCAACTCAAATTCTTCCCCGCATTCGGTACAGAAGAAGTCTGCGACGGGCCGGTTGTTCTCAAACTGCTTGAGGTGTTTGGCATCGCAGCTTGGACAGAAGACGTTGTCCTGCACCCACCCCTCACTCATGACACGAACGCGTTGAGTTGAGCTGTTGTAGCCTTCAGCGAGCTCTTCATTGAGATGGGGGTAATGAAACGTAGTCATGTTTTGACCCTATTGCTTCTCGACGCCAGCTTCGCCCACCCCACCCGCAATTCTGTTCACAGGTTCCCGACTCCGCAGGCGAAGCCTATCCCTTCCAAGAGACCTCGCTGGTCGCCTATCCT
>NZ_KV825631.1:60543-85939 GCF_001831515.1 Corynebacterium sp. HMSC074A01 | reverse complement strand
CCTTCCAAGAGACCTCGCTGGTCGCCTATCCTGTCCTTATGCCTACGATCCGCCGCGCTAGGCCTGCCGATGTCGAAGCTCTCGTCGGACTGTCCACTGCCACGTTCACCCAGACCTTCGGTCACCTCTACGACCGCGCCGACCTTGACACTTTCCTCACCGAAGCTTACGACCTGCAGAAACACAAAACTCTCCTCGCTGACCCGGACCACGCCGCCTGGCTCGTCGAAGATGACGGCGCCCTGGTCGGCTACGCGCTGGCCGGCCCGTGCAGCCTACCCCATCCGGACGTCCTTCCCGAGGACCGCGAGCTCAAACGCCTCTATCTCCTTAGCAATCACCAAAATTCCGGCCTCGGCACCACTCTCATCGAGCTCGTTCTCGACTGGATAGGCCCTCGTACCGCGTGGCTTGGGGTGTGGTCACAAAACTTTGGGGCGCAGCGCTTTTACCACCGTTACGGCTTCTCCAAGGTCGGCGAGTACTTCTTCGAGGTCGGCAATCACCGTGATCACGAGTTCATCTACCGGCGCCCCGCCCCACTCGGTTAAGCCCACGGTGGTGAGCCGACCATGGGGAGTGAGTGCGCTTTTCCCACCTATCCTTCAACGTTTTTGTAAACATCAAAGGATAGGTGCCTAAGTTTGCGGGTTTGCTGTTCCGTGTTGATGACTACTTTGCTGCGTTGGACGCATACCGGCGAGGGGACGCCGACCGGGTCGTCGACCTTTTCGCGGCAAGTGCGCTCGAGGCCGTCGACTACGGCACATGGATCGCGGAGGAACTGAATTCGCTGCTGGGGAGTGGCAACAACAGTTGACCGCGCGCTCCGATGCCCTTGCATGGAAGGTGCTTCCGTTGTTGTCGCAGCGTCCAGTGTTCACTACGCGGATTGTGGTAGATGAGGTAGGCGGGTCGCAGACCGCGGCAGGAAATGCGCTCGAAGCACTCGCGGAGGCCGGCATCATTACCGGAGCCCAGCTAGACAAGCGCACCCGCGCCTGGCGAGCCTCCGACGTGTTGGATCTGCTCGACGAGTTCGCTGAGTGGATGAGTCGCACTTAGCGCGCGGATCGCCCACAGTGTTTTTGCCTAGCGCCTACCGGAATAGGATTTATTTGGGGCACCTCCTTACGAGCCATCGGTTACCCTTGTCAGAGACGTGCTGCCATCAGTGGAGGAGTTTCCCGTATGGGTTTTCAAACCCCGATGATTGAGCTCGAGAAGTTTCTGGAGCGAACCAACAACGGAGCGATCCAGCTGCCGGACTTTCAGCGTGGCTATAAATGGGACGAGGAGCGCGTACGGCAACTCCTGATCACGGTACTGCGCGGACACCCAATGGGTGTTGTCATGCTGCTGGAGACTGGAAATGACCAGATTCGCTTTAAGCCGCGGCCCATTGAGGGGACGGAGTTTCCCGAGGGAACGCAACCACAGTTTTTGCTACTCGACGGGCAACAGCGACTCACTTCTCTGACGCAGGCACTGTCTGGCGACGGTGTGGTGCAAACCAAGGATTCTCGGGGCAAACTCTTCGATCGTCGTTTCTTTGTGGACATCAACTTGGCCGTCGAAGACCCGCAGAACATCGAGGATGCGGTGATCGCTGTCCCTGCAGACGGCAAGATCAAGACGAACTTTGATCGAGATGTTGTGCTCGACGTGAGCACGCGTGAGGCGCAGCAAGAGCAAGGGTATGTGCCGATCACGCTGCTGTATGACTCGGAAGAGTGGTTTTCCTGGGCTATGACGGCACCAGACCCGGAGATTGTCCAGCGCTTCGGTAGTCAGTTTGTTTTCCCAGCAAAGAGCTACAAACTTCCCGCAATCGAATTGGATCGGGAGACCGACAAAGCGGCGGTGGCCACGGGATTTGAGAAGGTAAACATTGGTGGGCTACCGCTTAACGTTTTTGAACTTCTTACGGCAATGTTTGCTGGTGACGCCGACTACTACGCCAAGACGAATAATGACTTCCGGTTGAACGATGACTGGCAGGAAACCCGTCAGTATTGGGCGAATTACCCCGTCCTGCACAAGGTGGAAAACACCGACTTCCTCCAAGCCGTCACCATGCTTGCGAGCTTAAAGCGGAAACGAGAAGCTGCTGAAGGCAGTCGCAAGGTTGGTGTCACCGCAAAGCGCGAGGACGTATTGAAACTCACGCTGCCCGAATATCTTGACTGGCGTGACCCACTTCGGGACGCCTTTATCTGGGCTGCGGACTTCCTCGCAGATCTCCACATCTTCCAGTCGACTGATGTCCCTTACCTGAAACAGCTCGTGCCGCTGGCTGCTTTGCGCGTCGAGCTTGGGACTGATGCGGACCTGCACCAAGTCCGTGCACGCCTGGTCAAATGGTATTGGGCCGGTGTTTTCGGCGAGTTGTACGGCAGCCAATTGAAACTCGCTTCGTTCGTGATCTTGAGATGGTCCCAGCGTGGGCCCGCGATGTCGCGGCACCAACGCCGCGTACCGTGGCAGATGCCAACTTTGTGGAGTCCCGTCTGCACTCCATGCGAACTCGGAACTCAGCAGCGTACAAGGGGATTATGGCGCTGCTCATGGGGAACGAATGCATCGACTGGATGGAAGCTAAGACATTCGGGGCGTACCAGTATCAGCAGCTCGCAGTCGATATCCATCACATCTTCCCGCAGGACTGGTGCAAGAAGAACCAGATCGATACGGAGCAGCGTGAGTCCATCGTGAATAAGACGATGCTCAGTGCGCGAACGAACCGGATCATTGGCGGCGTAGCCCCGTCCCGCTACCTAGGCAAGGTGCAGGAGAAGGCACAGCTCAGTGCGGCGGAAGTCGATGAAATCCTGGCAACGCACTTGGTCTCTCCGATGGCGCTGCGCGAAGATGATTTTGAGTCGTTCTTCTCTCAGCGCCGTGAAGCACTGTGCGTGCTGGTTGAAGAAGCAATGGGCAAGGCAGTGCCTCGGGACGTCGATGACGGACGGGGTGAAGAGGACTCGACGCATTTCGAGCACATCGACGAGGAACTGGAAGAACTGGAATAACCTCAGCACAACCTACACACCCCTCAGCCGTTCCACCGCGTAGTCGAAGACGATGCGTTCTTGCTCGATGCGCAGGCACCCGGTGGAGGAGTGGCTGCGCAGGTAGTCCAGGGCGTCGGCCTCGGCGGTGGTAAGCCGCGCCGGGACAAAGCGGCTGGGGTTCGGCTCTTCGACGGCGAGCGCATCGTGGTCGCGGGCGGTCTCCAGATCCATGAGCACGGATCGGGCGTGCGGCAGATACGCGCGCACCGTATCCAGGATGTAGAAGCCGTAGGAGTCCAGGTCGCCCCAGTACAGCACCTTTTTCGAAGCCAGCCACGGCAGCTGCTTCGCCAATACCTGCGCCAACAGTCCGCTGCTGAAGATCGCGAGGGTGTCCGGCAGCTCCGGCAGGGCGAGGAAAGTGTGGTGGTTTTCCACGAACAGCACGCGGTGGGCAGGAACGTCAGTGAGCTCGGCAAGCGGGCACGACCAGTGCCGCACTCCGCAAAATGCCAAAGAAGGATCCAGGCTCCGTAGCTCCACCAGAACTGGCTTCTCGCGAAACCCCAACTCGCCGACTACGGCAGTCAGCACCGCGCGGTGGGCCTCCACCCACTTCGAGTCCACGCCGAAGATCGGGAGTTCGCGGACGAAGTAGGCGGATGCGTCGTGGGTGCGCAGCCACTGCACCACGCTGACAAAACGGGCGGCGGTAGCATCGTCCCACGTCTCCCACGCTGCGAGTTTGCTTGTCAAAGGGCTACGAACCTCAACGCCAAGCGAGGCGCACAGTCGGTCGAGGAGCGTGTTGATGCGCTGCCAATGTTCAGCGCGACCGGCCACAAAGGCGGCGGTGGCGGGGCTGTCCAAGACCACGCGAGTCGGGAGCGAGTAGGTGCCGAGGTAGCCGAGCTTCTTGTCCTCCCACTCGGCGGGAATCGGGCTGCGCTGCCATTGTTGCATCCAGGCCTGCACCGCGCGGCCGTCGTCAAGCTCAGCGGCGCGCCCCGTCGGCGGCTGGAGGTTGATGGTCAGCGGCGTGAAGGCATCGTTAAGCCAGGCACGGTGGTTGCGGGCGTAGAACGTGGCTGCGCGCTTTCGTACTTCGTCACAGGCCTTCATCGAAAGCCTCCTCAATGGTGAGCGTGCTGGTCTGGGAGTGCTTGCGGTCGGGGCACTCGACCATGAGGACGCCGCCGATATGGTCCTCCACCGTCTGCAGCAGCTTCTCGGGTGTGGCGAGGATCATGTGGAAGCCGAACCTGCGGAAGGCCTCCATTGCCGCGCGGGTGAACTCGGCGTCAGCGCGGTCGAAGGCCTCGTCCAGCACGATGGTGCCGAAGCGGGGATACATGGCGTCATCAACCTGCACCACGGAAGCGTGCGCCTGCGAGGCCGTCGTACCCATGCCGGTGAGCCGGTAGCGAAGCGCCGCGGCCAGACAGAAAGACGACAGCTTCTGGGCCTGGCCGCCTGAGAGCCCCTCGGCCGAGTCGTAGACCGCGCCGCGCACGCGGTCGGTGCCGTACTCCACGCCGAGGAACTTTACGTGCTGGCGGGTGTCCAGTCGGAGCTTCTGCTCGCGGGCCGTCGTCGTGTCGGAGATGGTGATCGCCTCAATGACCTCGCGGATCTTGTGGAAGCGGCGCTCGCTGTCCTCGAGATCGGCTTCGTTGATCATGCCGTCCAGGGAGGCGTCGATAAGCTCGATGAATGCGCGGGCGATCTGTGGCTGAGCCTCGCGGACTTCTATCTGCAGGTGTGTATCCGGGTAGAACTCCACCTGGGCGAGCGATTCATTAATGGTCTTGATGGACTCGCGTGTGTTGGCCGCGGCATCGCGGATGAGGCGGCGCAGCCGGCCGAAATGCGTGTGGGTCTGCTCCTCGAGCATTTCCTTGAACCTCTGCTCAGACTTCGGCAGGTTCTCCGTTTCTAGGCGGTCCAGCTCCATCAGGAATGCGTGCTGGTAGCCGGCTTCTGCCTGCAGGTCTCCTTTGCGGTGTTCCCACTTATGCAGGAAGCGACGCATCGCGTCCAGCATCTGGCTCGCGTAGTCGATGTCACGGCGGTTGAACTCGTCGAGCTCGGCGGTAATCGCCTTACGCAGCTTTTCGTGCACGCGGTCGATGTTCTCTTCAGTGACCTCACCGGCGCGGTCGGCGAGCCTGGTCCGGACCTCCTCCGGAGGCGCCCCGCGCTCAAGGCGCGCCTGGGCTTCAGTGAGTGCCTGCTCCGCGTGCTCTAGGCGCTGCTGCACCCGTCCGCGCTGTTCAATCAGGCCATTGAGTTGGCCTTGGGCGTCACGAAGCCGCTTCTCGCGGACGTTGAACTGCTTCTTTAGCTCGGCGAGCTCCGCGTTACCGTCGGTGAGCTGGTCCACCAGCTCCTGCGCCTCGGCAAGCAAGCGGGTGGCGGTAACGGTGTCGATGGCGCTGAAGTCCGCGGTCTCCTGGAGCCGCTCCGCTGTGGCAATCTGCTTCTGCGCCGTATGCATTCGGCGCTTCGCGGTATCGCGTGCCTGCTCCGACGCCTGCAGCTCCTTGCCCACGCGCTGTAGTTCTACGTGCAGCGAGTCGATTTTGTCGTCTAGGTTGCCCCACAACACCCAGGTGCTTTTGTCATCGATGCGGCGGCGGTCGTCTTTCACGTGGTCCGTTTCGCTGTGCTTGACCTGGCCATTGCGGGTGACCGCACGCCGGGCGCGCCGGAAATCCTCCATGGACTCACAGCACTGGTGGTCAAACTTGCGGGAAAGCTGCGATTGGACCCAGTTATAGAAGCGCCCGCCGGCAACGTCGATTTTGGTGCCCAGCGTGCCGGTCTGAAAGCGCGGTGGTGCCGCGAGTTCCTGCTCCGGTTTGATGCGGGTGTACTGCAGCTTTGCGCCGAGGTGCGTGGCGTCGATGGCTGTAGACACTGCCCGGTAGTGCTCCTCCGGCACCAACAGCGTGCGGGCGAAACCGCCCATGACGCGCTCAGCCGCGCCCTGCCACGTGCCCTCGCCTTCTTTTACCGAGATGAGGTCGGCTACAAACGGTAGCTCTTTCTCGCGGATGCCGGCCGCGTCGGCGATTTTCGCTCGCGCCCGCAACAGCCGGGAGTCCATCGCCGAACTGTACTTATGCAGCGTTTGCAGCTCGGTCCTGCAGGCCTTCTCGGCCTCCTGCAGTTTGCCCACCTGCTGGATCGCCTTCGTGTACTTCTCGTCTTCCGCTTCCTGTTGCGCGCGCAGGTTCTGCAGATCCCGGCCCAGTTGGCGCGAAAGGTACGCAAACTCCTCAGCCGTGCCTGGTGGCGCAAGTTCGAGTACCTGCAACCGTTTCGCATAGGCCTCTGCGGCCGCCTCGACCTGCATGAGGCGTTCACGGCGGTGATCGCGGGTCATTTCGGCTTTGGCCAGGCCGGTGTCCTGTTTGCCGTCGATAAGCTGGCGCAGCTCCTCGCGCTCGCGGCGAAGCGTCTCAACTTCTGCCTCCCCGGCTAAGATCGTGCCGCTCAGCGCAGCAAGTTCGGTGCTGTGCTGCTCGCAGGCGCGCTGAGCGAACTTCACCTTCGAGCCGAAGATGAAGGGGTCCAGCCAGGTCTGTTCCTCGGTCACCACGGCGGTGGCACGCGCGATTTCCTCGCGCGCTTGCGCAGTCTCGCGGATTGGCACGAGGTGCTCGATTTGTTCACGCGCGTTGACCACCGCGGTATAGCAATCGCGCAGCGCGGTGAAGTTCTCGGCGGCCTGCTTGGCCACTCGAAAGGTCTCCGGCTCCGGCAGCATAAAGGTGCGCATGAGGTGGTTGAGATCGCCCAGCGTCTTCGCCGACTGCGTGCGGTGAAGCAGCTCGAGCGCACCGCTGTCGGCAATGCCCAGCGCGCGCTGCAGAGCGTGGATGAACTGTGGGTGCTTGCGGCCCACATACAGCGCGTCTGGGAAGTCGTGCTTCGCTTTCTTGACCGGGAGGTTCTTTACCGCGAGCGGCTCAAACTGCGTCAGGTCCGAATCCGCCGGCAGCAGCAGGTAGAGGTCCGTGACGTCCTGGTCGGTGTAGGCGTTTGCGCTTAAGAACATCAGCCGGCAGGCGGAAATCGTCTGCCCAAGCGCGTTGTCGTAGCGGAGCATCACGCCGCTCCAGATCGCGCCGGGGCGCAGGTAGGAGCGGGTCAGCTCGTCAAGCTCCTCGGAGTGCTCGCGGCGCCAGGCCCCGCGGCAGTAGGTGATCATGGTGCGGTCCGAGCGCTTCTGGCTGTCTGCGGCCGCGTTGAAGGAGCGCTTGCTGGGTGGGACGAGGATCGCGGAGATGGCGTCGATAAGCGTGGACTTGCCCGAGCCCGAAGGGCCCCAAACCAGGTAGCCCTCGCGCGCGATATCGATGGTGTGCAGACCGTCGAACGTGCCCCAGTTGTACACCTGGATGCGGTTAAGGCGGAATTGGCCGGGGATGGGGGTCATGGTTGCTCCTTTAATAGGGCGCGGAAGGATTCGGTGATCGCGGCGATTTCCTCACCGCTGAAAACGATGCGCAGCACGGGGGAGACCTCGAAGCGGCCTTCGGTGGGGGTGCTAATCACTATTGAGTTCCGCTTCATCTTGTTCCACGACGCGTTGAACTGCTTCCGCGGATTCGTCTTATCCGTCGTCGCCTGCCCCTGATACGGCACGGTGGCTTCGAAGACCTCGTCCTCGTCGACGATCGTGCGCTCGCTCGGGCTGGTGGCGACGAGCTCCCGCCGCAGGTGCAGAATCACGACCGTGTCCATGAAGGTCAGCGAGGCTTTCCGCAGCATCGCGCGCTTGTCCGGCACGTCCACCTCCCACGCCTTGGTGTAGGCCACGCCCGCGTCATCGTCCACGATCAGCGTGAGGAACAGGTTGTCCAGCTGCTGTGCGAGCACCGCGCGCGAAGCCGACACCGTCTGGAACACTTCGGGCGTCTTAATGCTGGAGACGTACGGCCCGCGAATCAGCTCTGCCAGCGCGCGCCGCTGCGGTCCGGTGAGCGTGCCCGTGTCGCCGTCGTAAAGCATGGTGTCCATTTATGCCCGTCCAATCTTCGAGTCGAATTCGTATCGTTCGTACCGTGCGCGCCACCGCGTCCCGTCCGCGCGGCGCCAGTGCAGCCATTCCGTGCCGTCGCGCCGTGTGCCGTGCGTGCGCGCGAGCTTGATCAGCCCCACCACGCTCGCCAGCCCCTGGGTCGCAGGGTGCGCGTCGAGCACATCGCTTATCGACGCCACACCCTCCCTCCCCACTACCTCATCCACAGCCCCACGCAACTCCGCCCAGTCAATCTCGTTTTTCCTGATGCGCCGCCGCATCTCATCCATGTCGATCGAGCCTTGCTCATTGATCTCCATACCGCGCTCGACCTTGTACTCCAACGGATCGTGCAGCTTCCAGCTGGACACAGATGTCGGCTGCATCGTGGTCAGCTCCAGCTCAACGCCGATCGAGGCCTGCGTGGCAACGCCCTCCTGTGCGAGCTGTAGTGCCAACTGCTGCGCGGCCGTCACCGACTTCATCAACGCCTGCTGGGACTCGGCCTCGCGGGATTGCACAAAGCGCCGCAGCGAGCGCGACAGCGTGGTCATCGAGTCGTGCACCTGGCCCGAGGACACATCCAGCGTGTCCACGAACTGGCCGAGCTCCGCGCGCTCCAGCGGCGAGAGCTTGTGGACGAACTCGCGCGAAAGGATGGTGTCCACCGTCGCATCCAGCTGCTTCGACTGCTCCGGGTCCAAGAAGACCTCGTAGAAGCCGTTGAACGCCTTGCCCGCCTCCGACTGCGTGATCAGGTCCACGCCGCGGAACACGTTGTCCAGCACGTCGCCCGCGTGCAGATTCTCCTCCACGATGGACTCACGCAAGCTCCGATCCACCTCCTCGATCTCCTCGCGCACGCGCGAGAAGTCCGTCGGCAGGTCGCTGACCAGCGAGAGGATCTCGCGCGCCTTCTCCACCGCTTCCTCGTCCGAGATCGTGGCGACGCCGTCCACACGGATCTGGTCGATCTTGCGCTGGATCGCATCGCGCTGCGCTTCCAGCCGGCGGATCGCGTTGGCTTCGTCCTCATCCGTCTCGGCGGCTAGGTCCTTCAGTCCCGTGATCAGGGTGCTCAGCCGCGACTTGGTCACCGAGCGCTGCGGGTTAGTCAGTTGCTGCACGTAGTCGAGTGCCTGGAGCGCGTCCGTGGAGAGCTCGTAGAACTCCTCGCGCGCGCCTTGTGGGCTGCGCCGAATTAGGTAGCCCGCTTTCACCCAGTCGTTGATGTAGGCCACCGCCGACTTCGGCAGCTCCAGCTCCGTCTGCTCGCGGATATCCGTGAGCAGCGCTTCCACCGACAGCGCCAGATCCGAGCCCGCCACCTGCCGGTTGTCTGCCTGGAAGACCGAGCTGAAAATGGCCAGGATCGCCGGTGCGTTCGTTGCGCGCAGCAGCGCCCAGGCCGGGGTGTGGTCCGCCAGCCTGAGCATCATTAGCGTGTCCGCGATAGCCGTTGTTCGGTTCATGGTTGTGAACCTAGCAACGGCACCGAACACGCACCTTTGGCGTTTCGAACGCCCGAGCTATTCCGGGCTGCTCAGACCCGATTTCCAGGCGGCGACGGGGAACTTCGCGTTGAACGGCGTGTAATTGACGGTGTACGTTCCCTCAGCGATTGGAGCCTGATAGCACTGCACGCCACTGAAGGTTTGGCCAGGGAGAACGGACTCGCTCCAGCGCGGAAATGCGGAAGGCTGCGCGTACTCCATCTTTTGCCCAGTAGGGGTGATAAGCGAGAAGTGTTGAGCCGCGACCCACGTTTCGTGGTCCATGCCGTTGAGGAAGGACACATCGTGACATACGAGATCCTTCCCCGCAGCGTCTTTGCCCAGGTTGCGCAAGGGGCCTACGTAGACTCGTTGGCCAACCACGTTGGCGGTTTCCCCGGTTTCTAGCGGGACGAGCTCGAAACTCTCCTTCGCTGGCGCTTCCCTATCCTGTAGCCGCGCCCCCTCCGGCTCAATTCTCTCGCCGGAGGCCCCAAACGTCGCCGGAGCCTCGCCCGCTTCCTTTGCTGCCGCAATCTGCTCGTCGAGCATCCCGTGCGAAGGGAAGACCGCGGTCCCCTCCACCGGGGCGCTGTCGCTTTCCGACGTGTCGTCGTCCCCATCACCAAAGAACAAGAGCATTGCCCCAATCGCGCCAGCCACAACGATGACGACTATCCAGGACACCAGGTTTTCTTTAGGTGTCATTTCATCGCTCATGGGCGGGCCTTTCGTCGGGGACTGCGTGGCCCCAGTGTTGCAGAAAACTGTGTGGTCTGCATCACTTGCTTGGCCTAGATGTTCTTCACGGAGAGCAGACCTTCCTTCTTTGCCAGGACAGACTGGATCACGATGCAGACCAACGCGACGGCGATGCCGATCAGGTCGGTGCTCAGGTCGGGTGCCATCATGGTCAGCGCCGCGGCTGCGAACAGCACGCGGAGCACGGGATTCACTCGCACCATCAGGTGGCCCTCCACAGCCACCGAGAGCAGGAGCACGCCGACAATACCGGTGACAGTGACCTGCAACGCTTCGACCATAGTGACGTCCTGCATCAGCATGGCTGGGTTGAAAACGAAGATGAACGGGATGATGTAGCCAGCCAACGAGAGGCGCATGGACTGGAAACCGGTCTTGACAGGATCGGCACCGGACAACCCCGCCGCAGCGAAGGAGGCCAGGGCCACTGGCGGAGTGATGTTGGCGAAGAGACCGAAGTAGAAGACGAAGAGGTGCGCTACCAGCGGCTCCACGCCGAGCTGGCCCAGTGCGGGTGCAGCCATGGTGGCCGTGATGATGTAGGTCGGAATCGACGGCAGGCCCATGCCTAGGATGATGCAGGCGATCATGGTGAGGATCAGCGAGAGCAGCAGGTTGCCCGCGCCGATGGTGACAATCGCGTTAGCCAGTGTGACACCGAAGCCAGTCAGGGTCACCACACCCACGATGACGCCGACGGCGGCACAGGCGATGGAGACGGAGACGGCGGTCTTCGCGCCGTCGGCAAGCGCCTCGATGATCTCCATGACGCCCATGCGGGTTGCGGGGCGCAGCTCCGCGACGACCAGGGTAACGATGATGGTCAGCAGCGCCGAGAAGATAATGGTACGGCCGGTGAAGAAGAGCATGTAGATCAGAAACAGCAGCGGCAGCATCAAGTGGCCGCGCTCCTTCAGCACTTCTTTCACCGCGGGCAGGTTCTCCTTTGAGATGCCGCGGAGCCCTTCTCTTGTCGCGCGCAGGTGCACCTGGGCGATTACGCCGAGGTAGTACAGCAGGGCGGGTACGAGTGCGGCGATTGCAATATCGCGATAGGGCATGCCGAGGGTCTCCGCCATGATGAACGCAGCGGCACCCATCACCGGCGGCAGGATCTGGCCACCGACAGAGGCGGAGGACTCGACGGCGCCTGCGAAGACCGGCTTGTAACCCACGCGCTTCATCATCGGGATAGTGAAGGCACCGGTGGTCACCACGTTGGCCACTGCCGCGCCATTGATGGATCCCAGGAAGCCGGAGGCCACGACGGCCACCTTTGCCGGGCCACCGCGGGACTGCCCGGCGAGGGCTAGCGCGATGTCGTTGAAGAACTGGCCCATGCCGGACTTTTGCAGCACCGCGCCGAAGAGCACAAACAGGAAGATGTAGGACGCGGCGACGCCGACGGCGGTACTGAAGATGCCCTCAGTGGTCAGGTACAAGAAGCTGGTGAGGTTTTCCCAGGTGTAGCCGCGGTGCCGCAACATACCCGGCATCTCGCGCCCGAAGAGCGCGTACGCCATAAACAGCACGCCCAAGATAGGCAGGGCCCAGCCTGTGATGCGTCGAGCTGCCTCGAGTACCAGCACGATCAGCAGGATGCCGAAGACGAGATCCATCTGCGTCGGCACGCCGGCACGGCGGACGATGTCCTCAAAGTTGAGGAAGATATACACCGCCGGAGCGATTGCAGCGAGAGCGAGGATGACGTCATAGATCGGGATCTTTGTCTTGCTGGCACCCTTGTATGCGGGGTACAAGGTGAAGGCAAGCACCAAGATCATGGCGACGTGGATTGCGCGGTGCACCAACACTGGCGGCGTGCCGAAGTAGGCCGTATACATGTGGTACAGCGACACCACGACGGCAAACGCGGTGATAATCCAGGCCGTGGGCGCCGACGCGAACTCGCGCAGACGAGACTCGCGGTCATACTTTTCCAGGAGTTCTTGCGCCTCCTGATCAAGCGTGTCGCCAGCAACCTGTATAGGTTCGCCGCCAGATCCGGTGCCGTCGAGGTCGACTTTGCGTGACACGGAGGTTGTCGCTGAGTTGCTGCTGTCCATGGGTACTGCCTTCTCTCATTTCCGGTAGTGATTACCTCACGTAGACGGTGGCGAACGTGTGGTGCGGGATTTCGTCGTCGAGAACCAGTGGCGGATCTCCGTTTAGGAAGGTGATGGTCAAGGTGTGCGATGTTGCGTGGGAATGCACCCACTGCAGGCGGGGCACCTCGCGGTCGATGCCGCTTGTGTGCACCGTGCCGTCCTCGTTGCGGGTGACTCCCTCGAGATCGGTCGGGGCACCCGCGCCGAAGGACTTGAGGTAGACGTCGGTAAGGACGAGATGGTCGTCTTCCACGCGGTAGCGCTCCTCCCACGGCGTCTTTTCGATTGAGTGGATCCACGCAAGGGAGATGGAATCCACCTCGTTCGCGTCGACGTGGAAGAATTCGGTGCCGGACTCCGCGTCCTCAACCACCAGCTCCGGGTCGCTGGCGCAGCTCGTAAGGCCAAGCACCAGCAGGAGGGTGAGGAAGAGGGCACGGAGTCGGTGCACGCAGGCGTCGACAAGCACTGCCCTAGAGCGCGCCTACCTCTTCGAAGTAGCGGCGCGCGCCGGGGTGCAGCTCGGTGGCCAGGCCATCCTCGACGGAGTCAAGCGTGATCTGCTTCGCTGCGTTGTGGGCACCCTGGATCTGGTCCAAGTTCTCAAAGAGCGCCTTAGTGATCGCGTAGACCTGGTCATCGCTCAGGCTCGGGGAGACCAGCAGCTGGTTCGTAATCGACGCAGTCGGCACGTCCTCCTCCTCGTCGTAGGTGCCGCCCGGGATGACATCATCCTTGAAGAAGGGGTACTTCTCCTGCAGCTTCTTCATGCCCTCGCCCTCGATCGGCACGATGACCACATCGTCCGTAGTTGCGAGATCCATCACGGAGCTATTCGGCAGACCAGAAGTGACGAAGGCCGCGTCGGTCTGGCCGTTCTTGATCTGGTCAATCGAGTCAGCATACGAGAGGTAGTCCTGGTTGATGTCGTCGTAGCTCATGCCATGAGCCTCCAGGATCATCTGAGCATTGAGCTCAACACCCGAGTTCTGGTCGCCGACGCCAACGCGCTTACCGCGCAGGTCCTCCACCGAGGTGATGCCCGAGCTCTTCGTGGTGACAATCTGCACGAAGTTCGGGTACAGCGCGGTGATCGCCTTGAGATCCTTCAGTGCCTCCTTGCCCTCGAACGGGCCCGTGCCCTCGATGGCCTGGCGTGTCGCGTCACCCATGGCGAAAGCGACCTCCGCGCGGCCGTCAGTGAGGAGCTGGATGTTTTCCACCGAGGCACCCGATGCTTGCACGGAGGAATCCGCGCCAAGGGTGTCGCTCAGCACCTGAGACATGGCCGCGCCAATCTGATAATAGGGGCCAGAGGTACCGCCGGCGGCGATGGTGACGAAGTCCACGCTGGACTCGCCGGAAGCTGCCGAGTTGCTGGAGTCCCCGCCTGCGTCCGAACCAGAATCAGAGCAGCCGGTGAGCAGAAGTGCAGCAGTTGCAATGGCTGCGACGGTTGAACGAATACGCATTGTGCTCTCCAATCAAAATAGGGATGGGATTGAATGTGTGCTGACTCCAATAAAGCTAGCAATATGAGGTGGGTCATGTTGGGAATTTCTGCAATGTAACCAAAAAGTGACCGTTTGGTGTGGGGTGGGTGGTGCAAATGGAGCTAGCTCCATTTAGGGCTGACCTATCCTCAAAACCCCAGGTCGCACCAAGTCGAAAACCCCAAACGGAGCTAGCTCCATTTACACCGACCCGCCAACAAATCCGCCCACGCGCCCCACGTCCTGCTCACCGACCCGATAAAGTAGACCGCGTAGCTGCTGCAACAAAGATTGGACCAACGATGTCTCAGCCAAAAGACGACCTACCCGTCAATCGACCCGAGGTATTTGGCCAAGCCGACTCTGCTGATTCTTCAGACCACGCCACCCGCATCCAGACGATCAGCGCCGTCGCCCCGCAGCCGGACAACGCGCGACCGGGGGTCAAGCGCCTGCTGCAGGGCGATGGCGCGAACCTCATCGTCTTCAACTTCTGCCCAGGCCAGACACTTCCGGACCACAAGGCGGCCCACCCGATCACCGTGCAGTGCCTCAACGGATCCCTGGAGTTCGAGTGCGGCGGCGAGCGTTTCCCGCTCAAGCAGGGAGAGGTCGTCCACCTGCGCGCCTACGTGCCGCACGCGGTCTACTGCCCGGATGACGCCCTGTCGGAAGGCAACATTCTGCTGCTCAGCATGCTCACGGGCGAAAGACACAGCTAGGCAAGCACGCAACCTATAAGTGAACGATCTCCACGTCGTCCCACATCTCGGCGAGATACTCGGCGGCAACTAACCGGTGACAGGTGGAGGGGTCTGCTTCGGAGCAGAGGAGCACGGCGTCGTTAAATAGCGACCGATCGAGCGACGAAACCTCACCAGCGTCGTACTCCTCACGCAGCTGCTTCGAAAACTCATCAAAGCCAATCTCGTCGTGCCGATACGCGCGCATCAGCTCCGCTGACGGCGCCAGCGCCAGCTCGTGCGTGTACGGCATATCCAGGATGACCCGCAGAAAGTAGCGCAGATCGTCCTTCTTGGTAAACCCAGCGAGCTGATTCGTGTTCGAGCGGCGAATATCAACCACGCGCCGCACGCCTGAATCACGCAGGATGCCGAAGAACTCCTCCGCGCTCTTGTGCGAGAACCCAAGCGTGAAAATCCGCATAAATCTCCTAGATCACGAACCCTTGCCAGCGAGCAGCCTGCAACGATTCGTCCTCGAGTGTGCGCTGCGGCGTCAGCTGCTTGACCACCTGGTTGATGTAGCTGTCCACGCGGCTGTTGGCGTTGCGGAGGTCGTAGTAGGTGGTCATCTCCTGGTCGTAATCGGCGAGCGCCTCCGACCAGCTGGTGCGGTGCTGGTAGCCGTTCTCCATCACGCGGAACTCCGGCGCCATACGAGGCTTGAGCTGCGGATTCTGCCCCGGCCAGCCGAGCGTCAACCCGACGACGGGGAAGGTGTAGCGCGGCAGCTGCAGCGCCTCAATGACCGCGGCCGTGTCATTGTGAATGTTGCCAAGGTAGTTCGCGCCGAGCCCGAGCCGCTCGGCGGCATTGACCACGTTCTGGGCCATGAGGCAGGCGTCGGTAAATCCCTCGACGAACACCTTCGTCTTACCCGCGGCCGTCGGGTCGTAGCCTTGTTCCCGCAGGATGGCGGCGTTCCTTGCCGAGTCCACAATAAACAGCAAGTATACCGGCGCCCGCCCCACGTACTCCTGCGCACCAATCTCAGCGAGCCGCGCCCGCAGCTGAGGATCCGTCACCCGAATAATGCTCGCGTGCTGCATCCCCCGCGAGCTCGCAGTCCGCATCGCCACGCGGTACAGCGTCTCCATCGTCTCGTCGGTCACCGGTTGATCGGTGAACTCGCGAATCGTACGGTGCGTCAGCTGCGCGCGCAGCTCCGGCGGCGCGTCGATCGAGAGGTCTTCAGGCTTGGGCGCGAGTGCATCAGTCATGCAGCCCACGGTACCGCAGGGGCCATTGCTTATCGACGCCCCGTTGTCCCACCGAACTTCCTCCTCTGCGCCCTCGCGATGCTCCACCCGGTGCGGCGTGTTCCTTTCTGCCGCTTGTGCTTGCGCATCATGAGGGTCAGCCCGTCGAAGTCGGTGGGCTCCCAATCGTGCTTATGCTCACGGAATTCCATTCCCTGCTCGTTGTTGCTGGAGTACACCAGTAGTGCTCGCCCGTCCTTGCAGAGGTCTACTGTCCTGTCCCATAAGAGTTCGCGAATACGCGCTGACGGGTTCCCAACGAATACTCCGGGGCTGAGTTCCATGAGCCACTTTGTGAGGTCGCCACGCAATCCTGTGGGGCAAGCGGTGACAACGAGCACCATCATGTTGGGACCTCATCTTCCGACCAGTTCACACCGGACGCGATGACTTCGAGTTCGCTCCACAGCATCAGCTCTGCATCGGTGTAAAGCTCATCGTCTGGTACATCCATGATGTACTTCAAGTCTTTGACCATGCGCTGCATGAGCCGCTTTTCCACCACTGCATCGCGGACCAGTCGGCGGACCACGACATGCGGCACTCCACTTGCTTCCGCCACGGCATCGAACGCAGCGGGGATTGCGATCTCAGCTTTGTACAGGTCAGCGATGTCGTACACGAACGCTCGGTCAGTGCCTGTATGTACGACTCCGAGTGCTGGGATAAAACCAAGGCCGGTAATCACCGCGTGAGCAATGCCGTAGAGCGCGGCGCTGGCGGCGGTAAGGGCTTGGTTGATCGGCGTGGATGAGTCGAAATCGTTCGGGTCGTAGCTTCGTCGATCCCAGTAGACACCAGTTCGTTCAGCTTCTGCTGCGTAGACCCGCTTCATCCGTGCCCCTTCGCGCCCTCGCAATTGTTGCATGGTGAGCGCAGAGACATCTTCGCCAGGGAAGCGCAGCGCGTACATTTTTCGTGCACAGTCGAGACGTTTGCGTTGGTGGGTAACAATTTCGGCTTGCAAGATCGCCATGCGTGATGACTTCGCTGGTGGCCGACCGCTTGCGTAATACCGGACGCCACGTTCACCAACCCATACCGTTGACGTTCCCGCATCGCCGAGTAGCGCCATCGCGGCGTACGTAATTTTGGTACCTGGCCCAAGAAGAAGCACCGCCAGTTGTGTCGCGGGCACATGCGCGACGCCGCGCTTATCCGTGATGGTGAGCGCATTGCCGTCGCGATTCACGGTAGCTCGTTCGACGTAAAGGAAGGAGAGCCGATCACCCATCTGCGCTAACGCATGACGGGTGATCGGCAGTTCCTGAGGTGTGGGCACGGTTTACCTCACCGGTGCCAGTGTCATAAGGCCGCATCCATAACCGCGTGCACGACCGATGCCGTTGGTCAGCACTTTTCGGAGTGCTTCCGCATCAGTTACCTCGAGCACGCCTGTGAACCGCGCTTTTGCGATTCGTACTGGCCGTCCGCGCCGATCCGGATTCTTAAAGAAAACATCGGTCCACCGCTCGGTGATGCCGGGGCTTTCTAAGGGGCTCCAACGCGCGCGTTCCTCATCACTGACGTCATCTTCTGGTCGCGGCGCGAGCGTGAAACCGCCTTGGTCCTGCTTCCGGTACAGCCAGTCAAGCTGGTGTCGCGCTGACACATGTGCTTTGACTTTGCCGCGCTTTCCGTTGATTGCCTCTGAATATGTTGGATTTGCAACCAGCTCAAATCGCCAGCGTTGCCCACGAGTGAGCTGGTCGAGGAAACGCCCGTAATCGGTTGATTGTGCCGGCCGGGTGTCCCAACCTGCCTGTTCCACAATGTGCGCGCCCGTGGGCTTCTCGGGTCCGACGACGTAAAGCACATGTTCGTGATCTCCGCGATCTACTCGCCAGAGGACACGACCCGCTTCGGGATCAATGTCGTTCGGGAATGCGCTTCGGACGGTTGCGTGCATGGCATGCGTATTTGCAAGAAGCTTTGCGCCGCCTCGCCGCGCTGGGTTGATCACAATTCTTGAAAGAGTTGTCATGCGCGCATCACTGCCTCAAAGAAGTCATCGTTGGTCGAAGGGTCTCTACCTAAGGAATTTGCCACTTTGACGTCTTCGTCGCGGACGACCTCCCGCCAGCCGTACTGACGATGCTGGGGGTCGAAGGAGACCGGCACGTCTTGACGAGGCACCGAGCCTTCCTCGCCCGCGATGGCATCGCGGTAGACAGGAAGGTAGACGCTCGTTGGAGATTCCAACTTAAGTGCTCTCGTGGCGTGCCACTCACTATGTCGTTGAAGTGCTTCCACGGCACCATAGTCCACCACGCCTTGGACCAATCCCGGGTGGACTGGGCAAGACCGCCGCCCCATGAACAGCGGGAACTTCGGTGCGCGAAGTGCTGCCGCCATTTCATCAAGAAGTAAGCGATCGTCTGATTCTACTGCCGCGAGAAATGCGGCATCAGAAAGGAAGTAACGGGTGACCAACCGTGTGGGATCATTCGGGCTTGTTTGCCAGGGTTGCGCTGTCTGGTAGTCGCGCAGCAAGCTCCCTGATTGATCGACTCGGATGGCAAGACGGAGCTGCGCCAGATCCTCAATCGGGTCGGATCGGCGTCGCCCTTGCGCAGCGGCAATGAGTCCAACAATGCCAGATTTCGTTGGCGTGGTGGCCGTAGTACGAGTTTGGTAGCGGGATTCATCACCCCACGACTGCATGGGACCCTTCAAGAGTAGGAGGAGTGAGTGGGCCATTACTGGTCACCCATCGCGCGGTTCAGCTGGGACTGGAGCTTCTCCGTAAATTCAGCCAGCGTGACCTTCTCAGCGAGTCCGTCGAAGCCGTCAGCCAGGTCTCCGAGGGCAAGGACGTAGGCTGCATCGGGTTTGAAACCGTAGACCTCCTCGACGCTACGTGCCTCATCGGCCAGACGCTTCGCGCTTTCGTGGCGACGATCATTCGACTCAGTCGCCTCAACTGGTGCCTCGAACGCGTTCACTAGGGAGACAGGTCGCGTACTCCTGACCGCTACATACACCAGCTCCGGCAGCGTCTGGTTTGCAAAGGTATTGATCTTGCCGGTCGGCATCGAGCTGATGAAGGCTTCGACAAACTTCACCGCTGCGTCTCGGGCGTTCTCGGAAGAGTCGAGGTTTTCCGCCAGTCCATCGAGATTTACGGTTGCGTAACGGTACAGCGTGGAAGACATCATCTGCACCGTGCCGAGCATGCCTGCGCCGGTATCTTCGCCTTCTTCAGCGAGGTCGTCCACCGCAGTGTAAAAATCAAACTCGGGCGCGGAGCTGTGGACGCCGAGTGCGTGAGCAACCTGAACCGCTGCGTCGACGTTGAATGCCGCATCGTCTGCCACCATACGGCCGAACATGCCCATGTCCACGGAGTGCTGCTCATCAAGGATTGCTTCTGCACCCTTCCTAGAGATCTTGCCTTCCCAACCATCACCTAGTGCCTCGACGGCACGGTTTACTTGTGCCGGGCTGAGGAAGAAGAGGTACCTGGTGCGTGGGTACGGGTTGTGCTCTACGTCTGCTGCATCCGTCTTTTTCGGTGCTTTCTCAACCTCGGTGTCGATTTTGGCAGCCTTGAACAGTTTCTGCACTCGGCCGATTGCTTCCGCCTGTTCTAGGCCGGCTTCCGCTTCGAGGCGCTTAGCAATCCTCTCCGGGAGACGCTTCGAACGGTCACCGATTTGATCTGGATCGAAGTTGTCCTCGAAGTATTTGCGGATGGCCCGCTTCCAAGACTGGCTCGAGACACGCTGGCGAGGAACGCCTCCGAAGACAGCAGACTTCGGGGCACCGGTGTCATCGCGGTTGATCAGTGACGGGGGAACGGTCTGCAGGGCGTGGATATCGATGATGAGGGACATGGTGGAAACCTTTCTACTGGTGAGAGTGCTTAGATACTGGGTGTCTGAGTGGTGGAGGTGGCGGAATCCTCGCTGGTTTCTCCCGGTTTTCCGCGGGTGGTGCCAACTGCAAAATCTCGCCCCCAGCGGAGCAGGACTCCGTTGCGGTATTGCGGGTTCTGGAGGCTGCGGAGATCGCCTACGAAGCGTCCATAGTCGAACGGAATGTGCTTCGTCCGAAGCAGGGAAATGAGTGAGCGAAGGTGCACTCCGCGCGAGACTTCGTCGCGCGCGACCTGCATGGCATCGAAACGGCTCTTGATCGACTTGGAATCAGAAAGTCGGTGGAGTCTTCCACAAGCAAAAGCAAACGTCTGCTCGCGTGTGTGCATGGGCTGCGTTGAGCTTTGCATATGCAGCCCAAACAAGCCGAGGGCTGTGTAAGCAGCTTGCTCTGACGGCGAAGGCTTCGTGCCCTTGCCCAACTCGCTGTCGCTGAGTGGGGGATTGAGTAGAAGGAGTACCTCCTGGAGTGCAAGAGGGTCTGCCTCTACTGGGCGACTTGCATACTTGCGAAGGTTGGCCAGCGTCCCGCGCGCTTCTGCCCCAAGGGCGGTATGGGCACGGTCGAGGTAATTGCGCTGGAGGATCGAGACTGTTGTCTCCACGCTCTTGCGCAGCATTGGGTCAGTCATTGTTATTCTCCGATGCGTGCTGAGTATGGTGGTGTACCAATGGAAGATCCTTTGAAAGTCGCCGCTGTAGATCGCGGTACAAGGATCCGGCGCTGACAATTCGGCCCGAAGCACTGTCTTCAGTGCCGTCGACCATGCGGCCTATGAGCGCCTTTTGGCCAGCTCCGCGTACTAATTCATCGGCAAGGGCCAACGTTTGCTTCCGAACTTCGATTTGCCAGGCGACGGCCTCTTGCTCGATGTCGGTCTTTTTCAAACGGCGGAGCCAAGAGATGAACTTCGGCTCCAGCAGAGTGTACAGCCGGTCTGCGGCATCAGTTCCGAACTCGTAGTCGCCTCCTGCAGCAACGAGGAGTTGCCCGGCAAACCATCCAAGCGAGGTAGCAGCGTCCTTGGTGGCTGATGCTGCTCCGCGGACGAGTGCCCGGTTTGTTCGCGAGATCTCTTCGTCGCCGAGAAGGTACGCGGGGAGTCCAACTGCGGCACTAGTAATGGTGCCTACCGATGAGTCTTTCGGGCCGTAGGACATCGAGACAATCGAAACATCAAATACCCAGTCGAGGCCTTCCTCGTATGTAATGCGGCTTAAGTTTTCCAGGGTTTCTGGACGCTTCGGGGCGTGCTCCTTCTTGCCAAACCCGGCATCGCCTTCCGCTGCGATGAGAGCGTCCAGGGAACGCCACATCGTGCGGTCAGTGTCGTATGTGAAGGGATAATAGGCGAGGATTCCCCGTTTGGTTTTGTTCGAGCTGTAACGGTACGGCGTCATTGGGTCACCGAAACAGTTCTTGCCGCGGTCAGGGATTTTGTCACCGTTGCTCACCAGCACGCCATGTACGAAATCCTGATTGAAGTGCAGTCGGATACGCCGTGTCTGCCACGTGGCCAGATCGGATGCACCCCGCGGACTGATGCTCTCGGCATCGGGGAGCCTTTGTGCGGCGGTGTCCTGGGGACGTTCCCACGCAGGTCTGTCTGCCGCCGCATCGGTGCCGATTGCCGACTCCGCAGTGTTGAGCAGCAAGGTGTCAAGGAGAGTCTCCCCACGCACTACCGTGCCACCGGTCAGTCCGGTCCAGCCGATACCAATGGGGTAGCCCTTACCGTTCTTAACACGAGGATCACCTACTGCGCCAGATTTAATCCCCGCATAGTCGTATGCATGTGCGTGGATGAGCCAGCGCGCGGCTTCTGCGAAGGATAGTTTCTTGCGGCCTTCGCCGGTGCGCATGGTGAAGTAATCGTGCTCGGCTTCAGGGATGAGGCGTGAAATCGTTGCAAAAGAGCCATTCTTGGTATGTAGGTCTGCAACTTGCATGAACGGGGTTTCTGGGTGCAAGAGATCGAAGCGGTCTTCGTATTCATCCAGGTAGGCCAGAACTATCTGGTCTTTGCCACTGGTTTTCAGCTCCTCCCGCGTGTCCAGGAACCAGGTAATCCAGTCAAACTCGTCTCGTCCGCGCCGGGTGGACAGGGTGTCAGCAAGCGCATAGTGGTGAGCGCGCCAGAAGATCGCAAGGAGTACTCGTAACACGGCGTAATCTTGCGTTGGCGAATCACCAACAATGCTCAACGGCTGCGTAGATCCGTCAAATACCTGACGGATGCTAAGAAGCACTGGTCCATTGCTGGTTTTGCACGCAATCCATGGTTGCTCGAGCAAGTTGAACGAAGGGTGCTGGGTGGTGTCGGTCATTGGGGAAGCCTCCTTTCATAGTTGGTGTTTTGGGTTGAGGCGTTGGTCTGGTGATCGATCAGCTACAAGGTTACGTGGCCATCCCAACATCACTCCGCTTCTTATCGCTCAAAATTTCGATCCCGAGCGAGTTTGAATACTGGACTGTGAACCGTCCTGTTGTCCTCTGCCCAGTCTCGTTGAGTACAAGCGCGAGTTGGCCGCGGAGTAGGAAATGCTTTGCCCAGGTCCCCGGGGTGGAAATCTCCAGGTCGGAGACCACGTCTTCAAAGTCGCTTCCGTATCTGGTCATCCTGGTTGGAAGGCGAACAGTGCTCGATGCGAGGTGGCGTGCAGTTGGGTAGTCGAGCTCGGCTCCGTCGAGAATTTCTTTATCAGTCCCGAAGGGTCGGTAGCCGTATTCGGTTCGCACAATGGGGATAACTTCAACGGATGGCTCTGCGTCGCGCACTTGTGCAGCACCTTTTTCTTCGTCACCGAGGCTGATAGCAGCGCCGACCTTGCTGAAGAGTGCATCGAGGGTTCGAAGGCCGCGTGGTGATCGAATCCGAAACTCTTTGGAGCGCTTGTGTGCGTCTGACTCCCGTTTGAGGCTCTTGTTGACTGCCTCTTCCCATGCTGGCCGAAGCGTAGGGGGAATGGAATCTCCGTGCTCGGCGTACGTTGTGCGAACCAGCTCGGCGATATCGTCAGGGCGGCGGAAAGTGTCAGGTAAGTGGATGAATGTGGAGAGGAGGATCTTTGGGTCGTAGATTGCCTGGGCTCCGCCGTCGATCTCGACTCCGTCGGGCGTGTGCGTCACACCACGGATGTAGATCTTGGGTACGCGAAGGCCCACAGGACGATCAGTTTCTGACCTTAGGTGCCTGTGGGTGCGACCGGCTCTCTGGATGATGAGGTCCATCGGGGCGATGTCAGTGATGAGGACGTCGGCATCGATGTCGAGACTCTGTTCTGCTACCTGGGTAGCTACGACAATCTTCCGGTATGGGCGGCCATTGCCGCGCGAAGCATGCGGCCCTAGTGCCGCGCGCAGCGCGTCTTCACGTTCGGAGCGTTGCCAGGCCATGAAGCCCGCATGGTGAAGCTCAACGTCGGCCCCGTAGGCCTCTGCGAGTTGTTCGTACGCAGCTTGTGCCCGGGCGATGGTGTTGCAGATAATGAGGGCGCACCCGCCGTCGGTAAGCAATTGCTCCGTGAGCGCTTGGAGACTGTCGAGTCCGTCGTCGATAAGCTCGATTGGAGCGACCATATTGGTCGGACTGAGAGCGGGAGTGACGTAGCGAGTGGAGTTTTCGTCTGCGACGGTGATCAGCGGGTACGCGATGCTTGTCTCGGGCAGGTCTTGCTCGCTGTAGGCGCGAATGAGGGCGCGTCGGCGGTCGGGAGGCAACGTTGCAGACATGAGGATGACGGTTGCTCCGTAGTAGGCAAGCCACTCGAGGGTGGTCTCAAGGTAGTCGGACGTATACGCGTCGTAGGCGTGTACTTCGTCGAAGATGATGATCTTGCCGGCGAGAGCGACGTGGCGCAACATCGAGTAACGCTGCTCGAGTGCGAGCATGAGAACTTGGTCGATCGTTCCGATGGCGATATTTGAAAGCAGTCCGCGCCTTCTGCCGCTCATCCAGCTGCTAGCCACAACTTCTCCGTGACTGCCATGTGCTTCGTCCTCCGCCACGCCGCGAATGCGGAGCCGCTGGAAAGGCTCGGAGAGCTGGTTTTTTGAGTGCGCAAGGTAGAGCGAGGCCACATTTCCATCTGTGGCGGTGGCTTGTGACCAATTGATGGTGCGTTCGAGCAGGCCGTTGGCGGTGGCCATTGTCGGGGCGGCGAAATACACGCCTTGGGTGCCTGTCTGCCTGCCGAGAATGTGCGCTGCGGCGAGCGCTGCCTCCGTTTTTCCTACACCGGTTTCCGCCTCCAGAATGATGATTGAGGGGTGCGTAATCCCGCGCGCGACCTCGGCCATCGCGCGCTGAACGCTGCGCGCGTTGTATGAGTCAGGCCACCTGAAAGAGGCTCGGTAGAGCTCGTCGATATCTTCTGGAGGAGCGATGGGAGTCCACGGCTGGGTAAGGTCAGTTGCATCGATGCCGCGTTCCAACCTTTCTGCTTGCGTCCCACGGGTATCCATGGGAAAGGCGTCCTGATTGGAGGCGATCCAGTCGGCGAAGACGATGAGGCCTGCAAGGATTTGTGCGTCGGCAGCGAGCAAAACCTTCGAGGCGTTAAGCGCTCGAAGCGCGTCTTGGGCACCGGTGAGCTCAGTGAGCGTGTCGATGAGTTCGCGGTGGACCTCCCTCCAGGCTGTCGGATATTCCAAAAGTGTGGATTCAATGGCGTCTCGCTCTTCGTGTTTCGACGCAACGCCGTGATGCGCATCCACGGCCGAAGTGAGCCACAGCGCAGTTCGTCGTTTCATCCCAAAATCCACGAGCCACTGGGCTAAAATGACTCCAGAGGAAATGCCGTGCGGCATTTTTGTGAGGTTGACTTCCTGGATACTCTTGCGGATCGGGAGGCCCGTCTCCGCAACCTGACTCACCAGGTGCGCGAAATCTGGGTTCTGCTCGATCTGCGTTTGGAAAGAAATGGTGGCTTTCCCGAGATCATGCAGGGAGGCTAGCCAAATATACAGCGTGCGCAGCTGCTCTTCTGGAAGTTTCAGGTTTTCTGAAAGGCGTGCCTTCATTTGGTTAGATACCCAGAAGTCAAACACATGTGCCGCCACGCAGACGGTATCGCCAAGGTGCTGGGGGAGGGAAAGGGATCCGGTTTCATCGCCGGACTTTGCCCAAAGGGCATGGGCTTGGGGGCTGAGTGAATCTAGCCAGGTGTCGACCGTAGAAGCGAAAGAGTGTGCGGTGCCTGAGGAGGGATGTTTGGTGATCATGGTTAAGTCTTGGGTTGGGGGTGGGGTAGGGCCGTAAATTGTGGTGTGCCCTCAGCGTAGCTCATTCTTCTAACTTTCGCACTATCTCGACCTAACGAGTTGAAATAATTATGAGGTGGGTTTTGGCCATGACGTCTTGAACAGGAGACTTTCGCCGAATAGATTGAAGCTCAACCCTGCGTCTGCAGGGATGAGCCTTCGTTGGGCCGAGATAGAAATCGCTCCCCGCGTCAGCGGGGCTGGGTTGCGACAGAAGTTAATTGTTAACATCGGTATTGGCTCTCAAAACTGCATGTCATGCAGTGTGCTCCCCGCGCAGGCGGGGATGAGCCGTCGTTGGTGGTGCGTGATTCTGCCGGTGGTGGGTGCTCCCCGCGCAGGCGGGGATGAGCC
>NZ_KV825631.1:60171-60443 GCF_001831515.1 Corynebacterium sp. HMSC074A01 | reverse complement strand
TGCTCCCCGCGCAGGCGGGGATGAGCCCGCAGACCGAGCACGCGCCACAGCAGCCGTAGAGTGCTCCCCGCGCAGGCGGGGATGAGCCCACCACGGATGATGCGCCGGTTCGCTGGAAGCTGTGCTCCCCGCGCAGGCGGGGATGAGCCCAAGACACTGCGAGCAATCATCGCGCTTTTCGCGTGCTCCCCGCGCAGGCGGGGATGAGCCCAACCTCCATGCCAGACGCCAGCGCCTTAGCAGGTGCTCCCCGCGCAGGCGGGGATGAGCCC
>NZ_KV825631.1:59249-60071 GCF_001831515.1 Corynebacterium sp. HMSC074A01 | reverse complement strand
AGGTGCTCCCCGCGCAGGCGGGGATGAGCCCATTTCCTCTATCCACCAGAAGGTGTCCTTGCCGTGCTCCCCGCGCAGGCGGGGATGAGCCGGCGCAAACTGCTGCGCAGGCTGCATTCAACCTGTGCTCCCCGCGCAGGCGGGGATGAGCCCAGATGCCCGGCGGTGAGCCTTCCATGTCTGGCGTGCTCCCCGCGCAGGCGGGGATGAGCCCCTCCGCGCCTCATGGCCGGAGGAAGACGAGCGGTGCTCCCCGCGCAGGCGGGGATGAGCCCGAGCTCGGCTACGTCGCGTCGCTGGTGAAGGGGTGCTCCCCGCGCAGGCGGGGATGAGCCGAAGCCCGGCGCGCCCTTCTGCAGGACGAGGACGTGCTCCCCGCGCAGGCGGGGATGAGCCCAGGATTGACGATCACCGAGCTGTCGCAGTCCGGTGCTCCCCGCGCAGGCGGGGATGAGCCCATGCGGGCGGTGTAGTTCGCGCCGTGCTCGTCGTGCTCCCCGCGCAGGCGGGGATGAGCCCATGCCGCCCACTGTGGTTGCAGCGTCTCCCAGGTGCTCCCCGCGCAGGCGGGGATGAGCCCACTGGCGACGGTGGAGCCGACGACGTCGAGATGTGCTCCCCGCGCAGGCGGGGATGAGCCGACAGCCTTCGGTGCATGAAGGCCTATGGCGAAGTGCTCCCCGCGCAGGCGGGGATGAGCCGTTTCGATGCTGAAGGTTTAATGTTGAGCTTCCGTGCTCCCCGCGCAGGCGGGGATGAGCCCGCCATTTACGCCACCCCCCCCGCAACAGTGGGTGCTCCCCGCGCAGGCGGGGATGAGCC
>NZ_KV825631.1:58098-58249 GCF_001831515.1 Corynebacterium sp. HMSC074A01 | reverse complement strand
AGTGCTCCCCGCGCAGGCGGGGATGAGCCGTCCCGCCACGCACGCGCCGGGCTGGGTGAACTGTGCTCCCCGCGCAGGCGGGGATGAGCCGCGACGCGCCACCGATACGCAGCTAGCGGACAAGTGCTCCCCGCGCAGGCGGGGATGAGCC
>NZ_KV825631.1:57540-57998 GCF_001831515.1 Corynebacterium sp. HMSC074A01 | reverse complement strand
CGTGCTCCCCGCGCAGGCGGGGATGAGCCCAAAATGGTTTTTCATCACTTTCCACCGGATCAGTGCTCCCCGCGCAGGCGGGGATGAGCCGTGGAACTTCCGCGATATGTCGCTTGAGTATGAGTGCTCCCCGCGCAGGCGGGGATGAGCCCGAATCCATGAAATCGTCATAAGCAAACGTGCCGTGCTCCCCGCGCAGGCGGGGATGAGCCCTGGGTGGTGTGGGCTTGGTAGTCATGCGGAACGTGCTCCCCGCGCAGGCGGGGATGAGCCCTGCTGTGATGAGTGCTTGCTGTGTGGTGTCCTGTGCTCCCCGCGCAGGCGGGGATGAGCCGGACGCGCGGGCCGAAGCCGAGCGTGCCGAGGCGTGCTCCCCGCGCAGGCGGGGATGAGCCGTCCTCGTTACGCCACGCCGAAGACACCTCCTCAGTGCTCCCCGCGCAGGCGGGGATGAGCCG
>NZ_KV825631.1:57110-57440 GCF_001831515.1 Corynebacterium sp. HMSC074A01 | reverse complement strand
CTCCCCGCGCAGGCGGGGATGAGCCCATGCCGTCGAGAATCTGCTTCTGCGCGCACTGGTGCTCCCCGCGCAGGCGGGGATGAGCCGTCACCCATAGCCAGCATTTCGACGACCTCCACGTGCTCCCCGCGCAGGCGGGGATGAGCCGTTGCGGGTACGAGCGACTCCGCTCAAATTCGAGTGCTCCCCGCGCAGGCGGGGATGAGCCCGCCGAATTCGCCGACGTGTACGGCTCCCACTCGTGCTCCCCGCGCAGGCGGGGATGAGCCGGAAACCTGCAGCACCATTTACCGGCGTAGCTGGTGCTCCCCGCGCAGGCGGGGATGAGCC
>NZ_KV825631.1:56735-57010 GCF_001831515.1 Corynebacterium sp. HMSC074A01 | reverse complement strand
CGCGTGCTCCCCGCGCAGGCGGGGATGAGCCCCGATTAGGAGTGTATCAGCGATGGCTGTACAAGTGCTCCCCGCGCAGGCGGGGATGAGCCCGTGGAGATGGGTGGCGGTGCCGGGGGCCAGGGGTGCTCCCCGCGCAGGCGGGGATGAGCCCCAACGGACCCGCGAGGCGATGACGACGAGCCAGTGCTCCCCGCGCAGGCGGGGATGAGCCGTCGCGGCGGATGTCCTCGACTGAGGCGGCCGCGTGCTCCCCGCGCAGGCGGGGATGAGCC
>NZ_KV825631.1:56302-56635 GCF_001831515.1 Corynebacterium sp. HMSC074A01 | reverse complement strand
TGCTCCCCGCGCAGGCGGGGATGAGCCCCAACCGGGGCTCACGACTCCTACCCGCCCGAAGTGCTCCCCGCGCAGGCGGGGATGAGCCCGCAGCGTACGGGGCACAAACCACCACCCGCACGTGCTCCCCGCGCAGGCGGGGATGAGCCCCTCGGGTCTGACTTTGAGGTGCGCGCCAAGACGTGCTCCCCGCGCAGGCGGGGATGAGCCGGCGACGGAGGCGACGAACGCCAGGGCTTGCCAGTGCTCCCCGCGCAGGCGGGGATGAGCCCACCGCCGTACCGGCAGACGCGGCGGAAAGGGCGTGCTCCCCGCGCAGGCGGGGATGAGCCG
>NZ_KV825631.1:55992-56202 GCF_001831515.1 Corynebacterium sp. HMSC074A01 | reverse complement strand
TGCTCCCCGCGCAGGCGGGGATGAGCCGGATGTACCCCTGGTGGCGCTCACCACCGCCCGGTGCTCCCCGCGCAGGCGGGGATGAGCCGCTGGCGAAGGCCGAAGAGAAGCTGACCCGCACGTGCTCCCCGCGCAGGCGGGGATGAGCCCGCCGGTGCGAAGATCGTCTGGCAAGCTGTCTCGTGCTCCCCGCGCAGGCGGGGATGAGCC
>NZ_KV825631.1:55254-55892 GCF_001831515.1 Corynebacterium sp. HMSC074A01 | reverse complement strand
CGTGCTCCCCGCGCAGGCGGGGATGAGCCGGTCACCTCCCCGCAAGTGGTGACCTTCACCAAGTGCTCCCCGCGCAGGCGGGGATGAGCCCATGGACACCGGCGTGTGGGATCAGGGCACCGAGTGCTCCCCGCGCAGGCGGGGATGAGCCCGTCCGCCGTCTTCTCCGCCGTCGTGATACGACGTGCTCCCCGCGCAGGCGGGGATGAGCCCATCTTCTCGGTGTCAGAGTTGCGGGTGGGCTGGTGCTCCCCGCGCAGGCGGGGATGAGCCCCAATCCAGGGGGAGGGGGCGCGGGGTGTTCTAGTGCTCCCCGCGCAGGCGGGGATGAGCCCGGGTGGGTGCCACCCTTGTGGTGGGATGACATGTGCTCCCCGCGCAGGCGGGGATGAGCCCGCTTGACCCGATTGAGCCGTGCTGGTGGTTCCGTGCTCCCCGCGCAGGCGGGGATGAGCCGCCGCCGAGCTTCCCGGCGGCGAGTTCGCCCGCGTGCTCCCCGCGCAGGCGGGGATGAGCCCATGGTGTCGCTGAGCGCGTTGAAGTCGGTGTCGTGCTCCCCGCGCAGGCGGGGATGAGCCCGGTCGCTTGCGCTATCACACGGTGCTTATCTCGTGCTCCCCGCGCAGGCGGGGATGAGC
>NZ_KV825631.1:54105-54254 GCF_001831515.1 Corynebacterium sp. HMSC074A01 | reverse complement strand
TGCTCCCCGCGCAGGCGGGGATGAGCCCAAGAAGTCCGACAAGGGGCACGGCCACACCATGTGCTCCCCGCGCAGGCGGGGATGAGCCCGGCACAAATTCCACGCGGTACACCTGGCCGCGGTGCTCCCCGCGCAGGCGGGGATGAGCC
>NZ_KV825631.1:52954-53105 GCF_001831515.1 Corynebacterium sp. HMSC074A01 | reverse complement strand
GTGCTCCCCGCGCAGGCGGGGATGAGCCCACCCCATTTAAAACACGACGCCACCGTGACGAGTGCTCCCCGCGCAGGCGGGGATGAGCCCAACCTCGACCAAGACGACGTCCAATTCATCACGTGCTCCCCGCGCAGGCGGGGATGAGCCC
>NZ_KV825631.1:51862-51954 GCF_001831515.1 Corynebacterium sp. HMSC074A01 | reverse complement strand
CTCGTGCTCCCCGCGCAGGCGGGGATGAGCCCCCGCGCTTGGCACTGCAAAAAGTCTCAATCGAGTGCTCCCCGCGCAGGCGGGGATGAGCC
>NZ_KV825631.1:51489-51762 GCF_001831515.1 Corynebacterium sp. HMSC074A01 | reverse complement strand
AGTGCTCCCCGCGCAGGCGGGGATGAGCCCCCTCACCAGGCGGTGGGGGTTCACCTAATTTGGTGCTCCCCGCGCAGGCGGGGATGAGCCCCGAACGCGCCCGGGTTAGCCATAAGCGACGCGGTGCTCCCCGCGCAGGCGGGGATGAGCCCGTTCCCGTCTGTCGGTCGATGGCAGCATTGTCGTGCTCCCCGCGCAGGCGGGGATGAGCCCAACGTTGTAGTCCGCGAAAGTCTCCCGCACGAGTGCTCCCCGCGCAGGCGGGGATGAGCC
>NZ_KV825631.1:51116-51389 GCF_001831515.1 Corynebacterium sp. HMSC074A01 | reverse complement strand
GGTGTGCTCCCCGCGCAGGCGGGGATGAGCCGTTCGGGCTGGGCGCACGCAGGCACTCATGGAGGTGCTCCCCGCGCAGGCGGGGATGAGCCCGATAACTTCACGGCCCTGTTCCAAGCGCAGGCGTGCTCCCCGCGCAGGCGGGGATGAGCCCGCGGCCGAGAAGCCCTTGACGGCCTTGATCGCGTGCTCCCCGCGCAGGCGGGGATGAGCCGGTGACGCGCATAACCGGTGACTTAAAACTGGTGTGCTCCCCGCGCAGGCGGGGATGAG
>NZ_KV825631.1:49962-50116 GCF_001831515.1 Corynebacterium sp. HMSC074A01 | reverse complement strand
GGAGGTGCTCCCCGCGCAGGCGGGGATGAGCCTGCTGAGGTGATGGCGGAGTTCCGCCAGGACTTGTGCTCCCCGCGCAGGCGGGGATGAGCCCAACCGGATCGGCGTAACTCATTCGACTACCTCGTGCTCCCCGCGCAGGCGGGGATGAGCC
>NZ_KV825631.1:49284-49862 GCF_001831515.1 Corynebacterium sp. HMSC074A01 | reverse complement strand
TGCTCCCCGCGCAGGCGGGGATGAGCCGGATGGGCTTACCCCGTCGATGGGGCCGCGCATGTGCTCCCCGCGCAGGCGGGGATGAGCCCGTCGGATGAGACAGGAGCACGAAGTACAGGTGGTGCTCCCCGCGCAGGCGGGGATGAGCCCTGCAACGCAATCGCACGACCAGCGCGCACCGCGTGCTCCCCGCGCAGGCGGGGATGAGCCCGCCCTGCTCGAGTCCGAGGGCCTGCCGACACTGTGCTCCCCGCGCAGGCGGGGATGAGCCGGCCGGGTGCCCAGCCGAAAGGATTGTGCTGGTGTGCTCCCCGCGCAGGCGGGGATGAGCCGAAGACAGAAACAGGAAAGGAAGACTAGCGATGGTGCTCCCCGCGCAGGCGGGGATGAGCCGCGGTGCCGCAACGTGTGCGCAGTCAAGTCACCGTGCTCCCCGCGCAGGCGGGGATGAGCCCGTGATGTAGCCCTGCACCTGTTCGACTTCGGGGTGCTCCCCGCGCAGGCGGGGATGAGCCGGTGAAGCGTTGCGACCAGTCGAGCACGTTTGCGTGCTCCCCGCGCAGGCGGGGATGAGCCCC
>NZ_KV825631.1:48667-49184 GCF_001831515.1 Corynebacterium sp. HMSC074A01 | reverse complement strand
TGCTCCCCGCGCAGGCGGGGATGAGCCCCTCCAAACCCTCTGCAAACCCTGCCACCAACAGTGCTCCCCGCGCAGGCGGGGATGAGCCCGAACTGTGGTGTGGCGCGTGCCTGCACAAGCAGTGCTCCCCGCGCAGGCGGGGATGAGCCGGCATCGCGATCAAGAAGCGGCAAGCGATCCTCGTGCTCCCCGCGCAGGCGGGGATGAGCCGATGCCGAGGTCGTTGCGCCAGATGCGCATTTCGTGCTCCCCGCGCAGGCGGGGATGAGCCGTCTGTGGCGGTGCATTACGGCCCGGCTGTGGTGTGCTCCCCGCGCAGGCGGGGATGAGCCCATCGACCGCGACGACATTTCCACCACCGACGCGTGCTCCCCGCGCAGGCGGGGATGAGCCGCGCACTATCCGTGTTGGCGCAACTGTGAAGCAGTGCTCCCCGCGCAGGCGGGGATGAGCCCCTTGGCAAGCCTGAGGTGATTTTCCCGGCTGAGTGCTCCCCGCGCAGGCGGGGATGAGCCCC
>NZ_KV825631.1:48290-48567 GCF_001831515.1 Corynebacterium sp. HMSC074A01 | reverse complement strand
AGTGCTCCCCGCGCAGGCGGGGATGAGCCCCCACTGCCACCGGCGGCACCGGGCAGGTACTCGTGCTCCCCGCGCAGGCGGGGATGAGCCCTGACCGCGGTACACGCGAGGCACCATAGAACGGTGCTCCCCGCGCAGGCGGGGATGAGCCCTCGGTCTTCGACAACGACGGTACTAACCCGGAGTGCTCCCCGCGCAGGCGGGGATGAGCCGGAGGCGGTCGGTGTGCCGTGGAAGCCTGATTAGTGCTCCCCGCGCAGGCGGGGATGAGCCCTCG
>NZ_KV825631.1:0-48190 GCF_001831515.1 Corynebacterium sp. HMSC074A01 | reverse complement strand
GTGCTCCCCGCGCAGGCGGGGATGAGCCCTCGACGGTAAGCCCCGCGTCAAGCGGCAAGTGGTGCTCCCCGCGCAGGCGGGGATGAGCCCTCGGTAATGCTCTTCCTTTGCCGTCCCATCTCGTGCTCCCCGCGCAGGCGGGGATGAGCCGTTGAGTAGGCCGATCTGCTCGGCAATTGTCTTGTGCTCCCCGCGCAGGCGGGGATGAGCCCCAGAGCAAGCCAGCGCAGGCTGCAATCGAAGAGTGCTCCCCGCACAGGCGGGGATGAGCCGGGGCCGTCACCCTCGTCGATCACCCCGTACTCGTGCTCCCCGCACAGGCGGGGATGAGCCCCGCGCACCGCGTCTAATCAGATTGAGCCCCATGTGCTCCCCGCACGCGCGGGGATGAGCCGTCGTCGCCAAGGGCGGGCCCGAATACCAGCAGGTGCTCCCCGCACGAGCGGGGATGAGCCCGAAGCGTCGAACCCGCGGTTCACCGTCACCCTGTGCTCCCCGCACGAGCGGGGATGAGCCCTTGATGCCCTACTTGAGCGGATCGCGAGCAATGTGTTCCCCGCGCGAGCGGGGATGAGCCCGCGTCAGGTCCGTCAATCTTGTCATGCACGTCGTGCTCCCCGCGCGAGCGGGGATGAGCCGCAGAGGTCGAATTACGCCGCAACGAGACCAGCGTGCTTCCCGCGTGAGCAGGGATGAGTCCTTGCGCGCAAGCTCGAGAACTCGCTCTTCCACGTGCTCCCCGCGTTGGCGGGGATGAACCCCGTTTGATGGCAGCAATGCGCGCCTTGGGATTGTGCTCCCCGCGCTAGCAGGAGTGAGCCTCACCTCGAGGTCTCGGAGCGCGTGCTCGAGCTACGCCCCCTCCCCATCCATGCCACAATGGCGTTATGCACATCTACTTCTCCTCCGTCTATGGGTCTACGCGGCAGTACGCTGAGGAGCTCGCGCGTCGTCTAGGCACGACAGCGCAGGAGATTCCTGACCCCGCCGAAGTGTCCGCGGCCGCCGAAGAAGGCCCCATTATCGTCCTCGCACCGGCGCACGGACCGATGAACGCTGCGGCCAAGTTCGCAAAAGCGCTACCTGAGCAGACGACCGAGGCCCGCCCCACCTGCGTCGTCACGGTGGGGATGACGCTGGACCATGTGGTACAAGAAGCGGATCCGACGGCAGAGCTGCTCGGCGACCGGGCCAGCAAAATCCAACGCTTCTACTTGCCCGGCCGCCTGAATTACTCCGAACTCACCGCCGCCCACGCGGGCGTGATGCGTGGGATCATCGGCGCGCTCAAGTTGAAGCCTCGGAAATCGGAGAATGAGCGCGCGATGATCGAGGGCTACAAGAAGGACACTGACCGGGTTGATCTTTCGCGGCTCGACGAGATCGTCGCGTGGTGCGAGGCGTCCAAAAACAATTAAAAAGATATCGCAACAATTCGCCTAACAGCCAAAACGCCAAAACCCGGCCCTAAAAACCACCGCTATATCTTTTCTATATCTTTTTGCGCCCACAAAAACTGCAAAAAAGAATTCCCTGGGGAAATGCAGGCCCACCCCGCGGCCGCGGCACGCGCTGGATCAAGGCATAACCGCCAAGAAAACAAATAAAAAAGATATCGCAACAATTCGCCTACCAGCCAAAACGTCGAAAACCGGCCCCAAAATCCGCCCCTATATCTTTCCTATATCTTTTTGCGCTCACAAAACGGCGAAAAAAGAATTTGCTGGGAAAACGTGGGCGGCGTAGCCGTCGATAAGCAATCGCCCCTCTGCACGGGTGGCCTACTACACTGCATACCTATGACTGAGGCGAATACTCCCGCGAACTCCCACACCGACGGCCCCGCGTACCGCTACGGCGCGGCGCTGGCTAATGACATTGAGCAGCGTTGGCAGGCGTACTGGCGCGAGCACGGCACCTTTAACGCTCCGAACCCGGTCGGCGACCTGGCTACCGGCGGGGAGCTGCCGAAGGAGAAGCTCAACGTCCAGGACATGTTCCCGTACCCCTCGGGCGCGGGCCTGCACGTGGGGCACCCGCTGGGCTACATCGCTACCGACGTCTACGCTCGCTACAACCGCATGCTGGGCAAGAACGTCCTGCACACGCTGGGCTACGACGCCTTCGGTCTGCCGGCGGAGCAGTACGCCATCCAGACGGGTACGCACCCGCGGACGACGACGGAGAAGAACATTGAGAACATGACCCGCCAGCTGGATCAGCTGGGCCTGGGCCATGATCGCCGTCGCTCGGTGGCCACGACGGATCCAGAGTTTTACAAGTGGACGCAGTGGATCTTCCTGCAGATTTATAACGCCTGGTTTGATGAGGAGCAGCAGAAGGCCCGCCCGATCGAGGATCTGGTGCGGGACCTGATGTCGGGGGCTCGCACAACGAAGGACGGTCGCAACTTCCGCGACCTGACCACGGCGGAAAAGCACAAGGCTATCGACGCCTTCCGGTTGGTCTACCTCGATGAGTCCATGGTCAACTGGTGCCCGGGCCTGGGCACGGTCCTGGCCAACGAGGAGGTCACGGCGGACGGGCGTTCGGAGCGTGGCAACTTCCCGGTCTTCCGCAAGCGTCTGCGCCAGTGGATGATGCGCATCACCGCCTACTCGGATCGCCTGCTGGATGATCTGGAGCTGCTCGACTGGCCGGAGAAGGTCAAGAGCATGCAGCGCAACTGGATCGGCCGCTCCCGCGGCGCCGACGTCAACTTCGCCTCCCCGGCGGGCGACCTCACCGTCTTCACCACCCGTCCGGACACGCTGTTCGGCGCGACCTACATGGTGCTCGCGCCGGAGCACGAGCTTGTCGACGAGCTGCTGGCCGACACGTACCCCGAGGGCACCGACGAGCGCTGGACCTACGGCAAGGCCACTCCGCGCGAGGCGGTGGACGCTTACAAGCGCGCGATCGCCGCGAAGTCGGATGTGGAGCGTCAGGAGAATAAGGAGAAGACGGGCGTCTTCCTCGGTACGTACGCCACCAACCCGGTGAATGGTCAGCAGGTGCCGATCTTCATCGCGGATTACGTGCTCACCGGCTACGGCACGGGCGCGATCATGGCGGTGCCGGCGCACGACGAGCGCGACTACGAGTTCGCCACCGTCTTCGGCCTGCCGATTGTCCCGGTACTCGATGGCGACGTCTCCGAGGAGGCGTTCACCGGCGACGCCGCCCACATCAACTCGGCCAACGAAGACGGCCTGGACCTGAACGGCCTGGGTAAGGCGGAGGCGATTGAGCGGGTGCTGGCGTGGATCGTCGAGAAGCAAAAGGGCGCGGAGAAGATCCAGTACAAGTTGCGCGACTGGCTGTTCGCCCGCCAGCGCTACTGGGGCGAGCCTTTCCCGATTGTGTACGACGAGAACGGCCAGGCGCACTCCATCCCGGAGGATCAGCTGCCGGTCGAACTGCCGGACGTGGAGGACTACAAGCCGGTGTCCTTCGACCCTGACGACGCGGATTCGGAGCCCTCGCCGCCGCTGGCGAAGGCGAAGGACTGGGTCGAGGTGCGCATGGACCTGGGCGAGGGCGAGCGGACCTACTGGCGCGACACGAACGTCATGCCGCAGTGGGCCGGTTCCTCCTGGTACCAGCTGCGCTACGTCGACCCGACCAACGACAACGCCTTCTGCGACCTGGAGAACGAGCGCTACTGGACGGGCCCGCGCGGCGAGAACGACCCGGGCGGCGTGGACCTGTACGTCGGCGGCGTGGAGCACGCGGTGCTGCACCTGCTGTACGCCCGCTTCTGGCACAAGGTGCTTTATGACCTTGGCTTTGTCACCTCGAAGGAGCCCTACCGCCGCCTGTTCAACCAGGGCTACATCCAGGCATACGCCTACACGGATTCCCGCGGCGTCTACGTCCCGGCTGCCGAAGTGGAGGAGAAGGACGGCAAGTTCTTCTACAACGGCGCCGAGGTCAACCGTGAGTACGGCAAGATGGGCAAGTCGCTGAAGAATGCAGTGGCCCCGGACGACATCGCCGCCGACTTTGGCGCGGACACCCTGCGTGTCTACGAGATGTCGATGGGCCCGCTGGACACTTCCCGCCCGTGGGCGACGAAGGACGTCGTCGGCGCGCACCGCTTCTTGCAGCGTCTGTGGCGCCTGGTGGTCGACGAGGAGACCGGCGAGGTCACTGTCAATGACGCCGAGCTTTCCGAGGACGACGCCAAGCAGCTGCACCGCACCATCGCGGGCGTGCGCGAGGACTACGAGCACCTGCGCGATAACACGGTGGTGGCCAAGCTGATCGAGTACGTCAACTACCTCACCAAGACCTACCCGGACAGCGCCCCGCGCGCCGCGGTGACCCCGCTGGTGCAGATGGTTGCGCCGGTCGCCCCGCACATCGCCGAGGAGCTGTGGGCGAAGCTCGGCCACACCGACACGCTCACGTTCGAACCGTTCCCCACCTTCGACGAGTCGCTGCTTACCGACGACACCGTCGAAGTCCCCGTCCAAATCAATGGCAAGGTCAAGGCGCGCATCGATGTCGCCGTCGACGCCTCCAAGGAGGACATGGAGCGCACTGCGCTTGCCGACGCCCGCGTGGCCGAACTCACCGACGGCAAAACCATCGTCAAGACGATCGTGGTGCCGGGCCGCATGGTCAACCTTGTGGTGGAGTAGGGGAGAGGTGAACGCGCCCTGTCCGCTTCCTGTGGGCGGGCAGGGTGCGCGAAACGGCTGTTATTATCGGCCGCATGACTACACCGAACGACGGAAACACCAACCCGAACGGCGCAGGCGGCTCGAGCCCCTACGGGGGTTTCGAGCCGTACCCGGATAACCCGGCCGGCAGCCATCCGGAAAACGCTGGCTCTTCAGCGTGGCCCGGATCCGAGCAGAGCTCGTACGGTCAAAACGGATACGGCCAGAACGGATACGATCAGCAGAGCTTTGACCAGTTCGACGTCAACGCCGCGGCCGGAGCCGCAGGTGCCACCGCGCTGCGTTACCACGGCCAGCAGCTTGTCGACGGCACGTACGGCGACGGCACCACCCCGCACCCCATCAACGATCCGGCCAACAACGGCTTCACGCACACCAAGGGCACCGGCAAGCTCCGCGTGATGGAGGCGCTGTCCTGGGCGTTTAAGACCACCTCCGGCAACTGGCAGACCTGGCTGCTCTTCGGCCTGCTCGCGGCAGTGTTCATGGCGGCGAGCGCCTTTGAGCCGACCGGCCTGCTCAGCCTGCTCTCCATCTTCATTTACCCGCTGGTGTGGTCGGCGGGACTGCAGCAGACGCTGTCGCGCAAGTTCAGCCTGGGCCAGGTGAAGGCCCCCACCTACGGCAAGACGCTCGGCATGTCTGTGGTCGTGGGGTTGATCGTGTTCGCGCTGATTCTGGTAGTCGCGCTGATTGCGGGTATCGGCATTTTCTCTAGCCTGGATCCGAGCACACTGCCGGACGATCTCGCAGTGATTGAAGAGGATCCGATGGCCATTGGGCCGCTGGTGAGCCGCCTCGCCGGCCTGATTGGCGTCATCATGCTGGTCGCGCTGTTGCTCGCCCCGTTCTTCGCTATGCAGACCTTCTACGCTGCTGACAACGCCGGTTCCTTCGGCGAGGCGATGAAGGCGGGCTTCGCCGCGGGCAAGCGCAACTACCTGCCGCTGCTGGGCATGTCGCTTCTGAACGGCCTGCTGATCGGCTTCGGCTCGCTGCTGGCCTTCGTCGGCCTGATCGTCACCGCGCCGGTGGTCATCCTGGCCATGGCACACGCCTACCGCCAGATCTCCGGCGGCCCGGTCCCAGCCGAGTCCGCGACGCAGACCTACTAAGCAAGCGGCCCCAACTCATCCCAGTACCCATGGACACCCCACAGCCCAGGCCGATCCGCGGCTTCGCCGTGCTCCCGGCCTACGCCTGGGCCGCCCGCGAGCTGTTCGCGGGCTGGCGGCTGTGGGTACCCATCATGCTGGTCGTCTGTCTGCTCGCCGCGGCCCTGCCACTGTTGGGCGGGATCTTCACGCCCGTGCTGCTTGCGGTGGCGGTGCAGCACTCGGCCAACCCGAACCTGGAGCTTGGGCAGGTCACCTACTCCAGCTCCTTCCGCGTCATCGTCATGGCGGCGATCTTCGCCGGCTTTACCGCGATCTACGCGCTCATGACCTTCGGCATTTTCCTCGCGGTCGGGCTGCGGGACTTCCCCGCATCCTCGCCCTCGAACGTCGCCTACGGGCTCCTTGAGCCCGAATTCTTCGCGCTCTACGTCGCCGTCGGCCTCTTCGCCGTGGTGCTCGCGCTGTGCGCGTTTACCTTCACCTTTGCCGCCGACGAGCGCTTCACACTCACAGAGGCCGCCACCCTAGGCCTGGCCGCGAGCGCGAAGAACCTGGACAAGGTGCTCCTCGCGCTCCTCATCGCCGTGATCCCCTTCGCAGTCGGCGTCTACCTGCGCACCCTCATCCCGCACGAGTACGCGCGCCTGTCCGCGTTCATCTGGGTGCCGATCATCGCGTTTGTCTCGCTCGCATTCGCGCACGGCTACCGCCAAGTAGCGGCCCAAGTAGTGCCACAGCCGCGCCTCTAACCCCGTGCGCCACCCACACGACCCACACACGGGTACTTCTTGCTAACTTTTAAGGTATGCGCCCCGAGACCAGCACCCTGCCCGCCCCCAGCACCATCAGCGCGGGTTCGGCACTCGCATGGGCCTGGCGCGCAACGATGAAAAACTGGACCACCTGGGTGGTCCTTACCGCCGTCGGCCTCGCCGCCGTCGTGCTCAGCTTCCTTCTCCTGCCGGTGACTACTCCGCTGGTCATCGCCGCGCTCATCCTCCCGCTCGGCTCGGTCAACGTCCTGCGGCAGGCCCGCCAGACCCGCTTCCGGCTGGGCGACGTGCGCGCCACCGAGTACCAGGAAACGCTGCTGACCTCCCTATTCATCGTCGCTGCCTGCGTCGCGGTCTTCGTCGCGTGGTCCACTGTAATCACCGGCGGGCTGGCCGACCTCTTCGCGGCACCCACCACCAACCAGGGCGCACCCTTCTACCAGACTGCCCTGTTCTGGCTGCTCGCCGGCGGGATCCTCGGGATCAACCTGCTCACCCCGCTGCTTTCCATGGTCATGCTGTACGCGGCCGACGCGATGAGCGTGTGGGAGGCCGCCCGCCCCGGCTACCGCGCCGCGAAGCGTAACTACGGCTCGCTGCTGCTCATCAGCCTCGCCGCGACCGCCCTGAACCTGGTGGGTCTCGCGCTCGCCGTGGTCGGCCTGCTCATCACCCTGCCGGTCGGTGCGCTCGCGTTCGGGCACGCCTACCTCCAAGTATCCGGCCAACCGCTTCCCGAGGAAGCTACCAGTAAGTAGCCAGCTTGCGGCGCTATTGTCGCGTGGGTGAAAATCTCTCGCGCCCTGCACACGCTCGCCCTGCTGGTCAGCGTGGTGTTCGTGCTCGCCTTTACCGTCGGTAAGGCCTACATTTCCGTCCCCGGGGTATGGGACGCCGAGGCGCACCAGATCCAGCAGATCCGCCTCGACCCGCTCGTCTCCTTCGAGCACTACCGCGTCTGGTGGGGCCCCTGGTTCAACCTGTTCGGCAACCTCGCCCTCTTCTTTCCCGTGGGCTATCTCGCTTATCGACGTTCCGTCGCCGCCACCACCTGCTTCTGCCTCCTTGCCAGCCTGTCCGTCGAGACCGCGCAATACCTGCTTGCGGCGGGCTACAGCGATATGGACGATTTGCTCTTCAACATCGCGGGCGGCTGGCTCGGCGCTTATGCTGCGCGCCTGCACAAGTCGCCCACCACAGTGTGGCTGTTCATCGCGTGCGCGGTGGTGATCCTCGTTCCCTACTTCGCGCTGGGTGTTGCGCCGCGGTAGGTAGGGTGGGTGGCATGAGCCAAGCACCGACCCCGCCGGAGCCTTCGCGCGGCTGGTTTACGCGCGCGGTGTTTCCCGACGGCACGGAGCCGGACCCGCGCTTTACCCTGGCCAACGAGCGCACCTTCCTCGCCTGGACGCGCACCGCCCTGGCCTTCCTCGCCGGCGGGATCGCGATCGAGGCCTTCGACCTGCCCGGCATCGAGCCCGCCACCCGCACCGTGATCGCGGCGCTGATCGTGGTGCTGGCCATGGCGATCTCGTTGGGCGCGGCGATCCGCTGGGTGCGCCTTGAGCGCGCGCTGCGCCACGGCCGTCCGCTGCCGGCACCCGCGATCGTGCCGGTGCTGGGCGTCGGCATCTTCATCGCTGCCGTCGTCGTGCTGGTGAGCCTGACGTGACCCGCCAGATCCCCGTCGCGGACCCGGGCCTGCAGCCGGAGCGCACCGCTTTATCCTGGGGGCGCACCGCACTGGCCATGCTGGTGTGTTCCTCGGTGCTGATGCGCTGGTCAAGCGCCTACCCCGGCGTGATCTTCACCGTGATCGTGCTGCTGGCGCTAGTCGCTGCGGTGATCATCGCGATGAACCGGCGCTTCTACCGGCACGACGCCGTCCACCTGGCCAACGAGCGCTCCGCGCCGAACACGCCCGCGGTCGCGGCGATGACGCTCGCGATGGGCGTGCTCGGCGGGCTGGGGCTCTACGTCGTCTTCGTGGCTTAAGCGTTCACCTAGTGCTTCCCCCGATTCAGCACCGCGGTGAGCTCCCCGGTAATCACGTTGACATCGCCCATCTCGAATACCCCGCCCAGGACCATGAGGGTGTCCAGGGCATCGTCGATCAAGGGCGAGGCGGGCTCGCGCAGGTCGCCGGTGAGGAACTCCACGACCATGTCCCAGGTCCAGTCGCCGAAGTACTCGGCGCACGCGTCGGCGAATTCCGCCTCACGTCCCACGATCGACGGGTTCGCAAGGAAGTCTGTGCCCTCCGGGGTGCGCAGCAGTGAGTTGCCCACCCGGGTGAGAAAGCCCAACTTTTCCAGCAGGAAGCGCCCGAACACGATGGCATCCCACGTGTCCTCGCGGGGCTGGGAGAGGTACGAGGGGAGGTCGAGGACGTCGATAAGCGAGCGCACAATATTGACCTTCAGCTTGCCGCGCGTGGTCAGGGGTGCTCTCTCCCCGAGCGTCTCTAAGTATTGGGCAAGGACTGGGGAGAAGCCCTTCGGCGCGTGCATATCGACGGCCCCGTCGCCGACGGGCACCATGGTGTCCTCGAAGAACTCCTGGAATGCCGCGATAAGCGTGGGGTTGCTGTGCGGGTTGGGGTCCGTGTCCAGGATTTCCTTGAGGTCGGGGCGCTGTTCGATGAAGGCATCGAGAAGCATGGTCAGGTCCTGGTCCGGCAGGTCGTCGAAGTGAGGCGGCTGCGCGCTCGGCACGTCGAGCTCCTCGCCCACGAAACCCATGCGGGTGGCCACCGCGACCTGGTCGACCACGCTGAGCCGGTCGAGCATCCGATCCGGGGTCATCACCGGCAGGCACCCGAGCAAAAGCGGCGTGATCTCCATGTTCGGCGGCAGCCCTGCCGCCAGGTTGCGGGCCTCCTCGTGCAGACGCGTCATCATCTCCGGGCCGTTGGCGGTCTCCACCACGTCCGGGCCCTGCGCGTGCACGAGCAGCGGGGTGGGGCCCTCCAGGCCGGATTGGCCGATGCGGCGGACGTTCACGTTCCAATTCGCGGTCGGGTCGTAGACGTAGAGCAGCGGCGGCATGTCGCCGACCTGCATCGAGCTCATGGAGCGCTCGCCCGGGCCGGGGTTTTCCGCGAACACCTCCCGCTTCGTCTCGTCCTCGTGGATGAAGAGGTGCCCGGCAGCGCCGGAGAACCCGAGCGAGGCGTCGATAATCTGCGCCAGGCGACTCAAGTCCAAGTCGGATTCCACATTCACGCACCGACTGATCTCAGGTCGGGCCCCCTCCACGGTGAACAGCATTGTGACGATCATGCCCACCAGCCTACGTGCCGCAGCGCCCACACACACAGGCTTAGCGGCGGAGCGCAACCCACCAGGAAAGAAAACGCGCGGCGCACAGGCACCAGTGCACAATCAGCAGCGCGGGCAGCACTGTGGCAACCGTGCTGAGCCAGTCCAAGTCCCACGCCTGGGCCAGCGAATACCCGCCCACCCCGATCGCCCCGGTGGGGAAGGTCGACGCCCACCAGGCGGGCGAGTAGTCCACCCATTTCAGCACGGCGGGGTAGAAGTGCCACATGGCAAACAGCGCCATGGGGATGGCCAGGATGAGCAAGGCGCTGCCCACCACAACCTCCACGCGGGTGCCAAACAGCAGCGCGATCGCGGAGGTGGACTGGCCCACCACCCCCAGCGGGATCCACGTCGTCGCTGCGGCAGGTCCATGGATGTCAGCCTCGCCGCGAAAAGCCGCAAGATAGACGCGGAAAAACAGCGGGTAGGCGGCGATCACCGCCAGGATCATGCAGCCAATTCCCAGCGCCCAGTAGGCGCGCTGCCCGGTCAGCTCGGCGATCGAGCCCGCGGTATTCGACGCCATAATGGGGCCGACCAGCGGCAGCCCCCACGCAAAGTTCGGCGTGCCGCTAAAGCGCCGCAGCTGGTTCGCGTACGCCACCAGGCACAGCGGCGCGCCGACCCAAAACCCTACAAGGATGCACCAGTGCGCGCCCGTGAGCTTGGTCCACGCGGTGCCGAGCGCCATGATGCCGATAAACCACATCGCCCACGGCGCCATGAGGTCCTGGTGGAAGTGCGGGGTGCGGTAGACGGCGAAGCCAACCAAGAGCAGCACGAAGATCGCCGCGCCCAGGATGGCAAAGGGCCAGGCCACAAGGCGCAGCCCGCTGGTGAGCATAAGGGTTGCCATAAGGGATGTGCCCATCAGGCTGCCGCCCCACGCGGGCCCTGGTGGTGGCAGGGTGTCGAAGGTCAGCCCGCGGTTCATCGACGACGCGCCGGGCTACCGCCCAAAACCACAGCCACCGCCTGCTGCGCTGCGGTGTTTTTCACCGCGTGGGTTGCAAATCCTTCTCGCGTACGCCCGAAGGAGCCGGCGGGCACGGCGACGTTGTCAAAGCGCAACCCCTCGGTGCAGGCCACCATCGCGTACGCGAGCTCCTCGTCGCAGACAAAGGCGATCTCCGCGCCGGGTTCCACGACCAGCGCGGCCGCACACAAACTCTCCGGAAGCGACAGCGGCGAGCGCTGTCCAAACAGCGAGCCGGCCAACACGTAGGCCTCGCCGCTGACACGGGTGGTCACCGAGCGCAGCGTGAAAGGCTCCGGGGTAAACGCACCGGAAGCCTCCGGACCGTCGTAGTCCAGCTCCAGCTCGCCGAAGCGCAGGGTTGTCCCCGCCACTTCAGCACGGCCCTCCACAGCATCTGTGCGCGAAGGCAGCTCGATGCCGCTCCATGCGCCCACTACGTTGCTCATTTCGGTGCTCATACGGGTATGGTACCTGCCGTGCAAAAACTTTCACCCGGGCTGTTGGTGGCCCTCGCGTTCTTCTCCTCGGTCGCCCCGTTCGGCATCGACATGTACTTGCCGGCCATGCCCACGATCACAGAGGAGCTGGGCACCACCCCGGCTATCGCGCAGCTGACCATTTCCGGGTTCATGCTGGGCATGGCGCTGGGCAACCTGGTCTTTGGCGCGATCTCTGATAGCACGGGGCGAAAGTCACCAATCGTGGCGGCCTCCGCGGTCTTCCTCGCGGCGTCGGTTGCCTGTGCGCTCGCGCCGGGCATCTGGCCGCTCATCGCAGCCCGCTTCATCCAGGGCCTGGCCGCGGGCTGCCTGGAGGCCGTCTCGCGCGCGGTGGTACCGGACGTCTCTCACGGCAAGCAAGCGGCCCGCGCGTTTTCCGGACTGATGGCGCTGACCGGTTTTGTCCCGGCGATCGCCCCGATCATCGGCGGCACCATGTTGCCCGTCGTCGGCTGGCGCGGCGTGTTCTGGCTGCTTGTGGCCCTCAACGTCGTCCAGGCCATCCTCGCTTTCCGCATGTCGGAAACCCTGCCCGAGGAGAAGCGCTCGGCGGGCGTGCTGCGCTCGATGTTCCCTCGCATGTGGCTGTGCCTGCGCCGCCCCGCGTTCGTCGGCTACATGCTCGCCGGCAGCCTCGGCTTCGGCGCACTGTTCGCCTACATCGCGGCCTCGCCGCTGGTCCTGCAGTCACAGCTGGGCCTGGGCAGCACCGCCTACGGCCTGATCTTCGGCGGCATGGCCCTGCTCATCCCCGTCTCCAACACGCTGAACATGCGCGCCCTGCGCGCCAAGCACCCGCGCTCGCTGCTCGTCGGGGCCCTGCTTATCGACGCCTGCATCGCCCTCATCCTCCTCCCCTTCGCCCTGACCACCCCGACGCTGTGGGCGCTGCCCTTCTTCGCCGTCCTGTCACTGATGGGCGGGTTCATCATGGCGAACGCTTCCGCGCTCGCCGTGGAGGAAGTCCGCGACATCGGCACCGGCGCGGGCTCGGGCGCGCTCGGCTTCTGCCAGTTCATCATCGCCGCCGCGATGCCCCCGCTGGTTGCCCTGGGCGCGAACCACATGCTCTCCATGGCGCTGGGCACGCTTGGCTGCGCCGTGCTTGCCGCGGCGGCCGTGCTCGGCCTGACAAAGCAGCGCGAACTTAAATAATGCGGCGTTCCCGGGCCTTGTCCACAGCCGCGGTCCGGTTATCCACGCCCAGCTTGGAGTAGATGTGGATCAGGTGCGTCTTCACGGTCGCCTCCGAGATAAACAGGCTGGCCGCCATCTGCTTATTCGACGCCCCGGTCTGCAGCGCCTTGAGGATCTCAATCTCGCGCGCTGACAGCGCCTCCTCCGGCCGCATCACACGCTCCGCGAGCACGCCCGCCACCTGTGCGGAAAGCACGCGTTCACGGTTCGCGGCCTTCACCACCGCGTCGTGCAGCTCGTCCTCAGGCGCGTCCTTGAGCAGGTAGCCCAGTGCGCCCGCCTCCACCGCGGCCACCACGTCGGCCTGTGTGTCGTAGGTGGTCAGGATGAGCACGGGCGGTCCGCCCGCGGCGACGGCGCGCCGGGTGACCTCGATGCCGTCCACGTTGGGCATCTGGATATCACTGACAATGACGTCGACACCCTCGGGGATTTCTGCCGTCCCGTCAGCACCTTCCGCGACAACCTCGATGTCCCCAAAGGAGTTGAGGACTGCGCGGAGTCCAGCGCGGACGACCGGGTGGTCGTCGATAAGCATGACCCGAATCATTGTGCCTCCTTGAGTTGGGCGGGAATGGTGGCCGCGAGCACATTGCCCTCGACCGAAAGCTCGCCGCCGGCCTCCTCGACGCGGGCGCGCAGGCCGCGCAGCCCGAAGCCCTCCGGCCCGGACATGCCGCGGCCGTTATCAAAGACGTCGACGGTGATCGTCTCTCCCAGCTTATCCACCGTCACCACCGCCTTGGTGGCGTGCGCGTGGCGCACCACGTTGCTCAAGCCCTCACGCACCACGCGCTCGGCCACCTCCACGGCCGGGCCCACCACGTCGACCACGTTGACCTGCACCTCGAGTGTTTCGCCGAGCGCACGCTGCCGGTCCTCGGCCGCCTTCGCCAGCTCGCGGACCTGCTCGGGCAGGGTGCGCCGCGGCGGCTGCGCGCTGCCGCCCTCGGCGTTGACGGCGACAAAGCGGCGCGCCTCCGCCAGGTTCTCCGCCGCGACCTCGCGGATGGTGGTGAGGATCTCGCGCGCAGCGTCCGCGGTGGCGTCGTCAAGCTGCTTGTCCAGCGCCCGGCCGAGCAGCACGATGGAGCTTAAGCCCTGCGCCATCGTGTCGTGCACCTCGCGTGACAGGCGGGCGCGCTCCTCCGCGGCGCCGCGGGAGCGCTCCGCCACCTCCAGCTCGAGCGCGAGCTGTTTGTAGTGCTCGGCCTCCCCGCGCAGCATGGTGTAGGAGTGGACGATGATCACCGCGAGCACCGTGCCGATGGCTGGGCCGATCGCCCCGCTGATGCCCGAGGCGGGCACCGTAATCGCCAGGGTGGCGGCGAGTAAGACGGCGGACAGCGCCAGGCCCGCCGCGGTGGGCAGTAGGAACACGCCGAGCATGACCAGGGGGAACTCCAACCACACGTAAGCTTCGGAGCGGTAGGCCAGCCAGCCCCACAGCGCGACGATGACCGCCAGCCACGCCCAGGTTGCGCGCGTGCTGAACTCCACCCCGCGGTTATAGGGCGCGGTGCCGGCGAGGTAGCACGCGCCGAAGACTAACGCGAGCGGGTCGAAGTCGGCGATGAGTCCTACCAGCAGCAGGACCGCGACGAGGATGTGCAGGCTCACGCGCAGCACGGCGAGGATTCGGTTGGTGTATTGCACGCGTCCAAGCCTAACGGCGTTTGCGTTCCACCCAGCCCGGTCGGGTAGGAATCAACCGAATGGTTGAGTGGAAGTTCCACCACGCGCCCGATGTATATAAGCCCAGGCCAAGCCCATAATTGAGCCATGTTCGTTGGATTGAGAGAGATTGGAAGCGCTAAGGGCCGCTTCGGCCTGATCATTGGCGTCGTGGGGCTGATCACGCTCCTCGTCGTCATGCTCACGGGCCTGACGGCTGGCCTTGGTAAGCAAAACACGTCAGCACTCGAGGCGCTCGAGCCGGAGTCCGTGGTGTTTTCGGATATGGACGACCCCTCGTACACCACCTCCCGTATCGATAGCGCCGATGTGCAGGCCGGCGACGTCCCGCTGGGCACTGGCCAGACGCTGCTGAGCCGCGAGGACGGCACCGAGGAATCCGTGGCCATCCTGGGCCTTCCGGAGGGCACGACCTTGCCCAGCGGCGACGTGCTCGGCGACGAAGTGATTGCCTCCGCCTCCCTCGGCCTCGAGGTCGGCGAAGAATTGACCGTCGGCGGCGCACCGATGACCGTTGGCGGCACCGCCGAGGACTTGGAGTACTCGCACTCCCCGGTCCTGTGGGCACCGACCGCCGACTGGCAGGCCGCCATGCACACCGATGCTCAGGGCACCGTCCTGCTCGCCAGCGACGGCCGCGGCATGCCACTCGAGGACTCCTTTAACGCGCTGCCGGCCTACGGTTCCGAGCAGGGCTCGCTGCTGATGATTCAGGGCTTCCTCTACATCATCGCCGCACTCGTCATCGTCGCCTTCCTCACCGTGTGGACGATGCAGCGCACCCGCGACCTGGCCATCCTCAAGGCCATCGGCGCCTCCAACGGCTACCTGCGCAAGGACGCGCTCGGCCAGTCCGCGATCGTGCTGGGCGTCGGCGTGCTCGTCGGCGCAGGCGTCGCCGTCGGCCTGGGTCGCCTGATCGGCGGCGCAGTACCGTTCACCCTGACCACGTTGACCACCGTCGGCCCGCCGCTGCTCATCTGGGTCCTCGGGCTGGCCGGCGCCCTGTTCGCCACCCGCTCTATTACCAAGGTTGAACCCCAACTCGCACTCGGAGGTATCGCGTAAATGTTGCACATGGAAAACGTCACCGTCACATTCCAGGACGGCGAGGAGCGTCTCACCGCACTCGACAACGTCTCTTTCGAAGCCACCCCCGGCCACCTCACCTTTATCGTCGGCGAGTCCGGCTCGGGCAAGTCCACCCTGCTCTCGGCAGCCGCCGGACTGCTCACGCCCGATTCGGGCACCGTGCTTATCGACGATGAGCCGGTGGACACCCGCGTCCGGCTCGAAAAAATCGGCATGATTTTCCAGCAAGCGAACCTGCTCGGCGCGCTGAACGTGCGCGACCAGCTGCTGGTCACCGACCACATCCGCGGGAGAAAACCGCGCCGGGACCGCGCCGACGAGCTGCTCGCCACCGTTGGGCTCGAGGGCCTGGGCGACAGGAAGATGCAGCAGCTGTCCGGTGGCCAGCGTCAGCGCGTCGGCATTGCCCGCTCACTGATGGGCGAGCCCTCGCTAATCCTGGCTGACGAGCCCACCGCCGCACTCGACTCGGAACGCTCCCACGAGATCGTCGCGCTGCTGCGCACGCTCGTTGAGGACCGCGGCATTGCATGCGGCTTTGTAACTCACGAGACCGAGCTGATCTCCTCCTCCGACGAGGTTGTCCGCGTCGCGGACGGCAAGGTCACCGCAGCCGAGGCCGCGATAGCAGCGTAAGCACGCCAAACCCGCCGGCCGCGAGCAGCAGCGTGAGCACGAGCGTGCCGCCGAGGTAGCCCGCATCCACTGCCGCAGCGCCGAGCGCGGATCCGGAAGCAATCCCGACCTGGAACGTCACCACGTAGATGGAGCTAGCAAGGTCCTGATTGCGTTTCCCAGCGAACAAGAAAATTGTGGTCGCCACGGTGGGCAGGGCACCCGCCGCAGTACCGAAGATGGCGATCATGATGAACATGGTCACGCCCGAATCCGCGCGCAGGGCAATGAGTCCCACGAGCGCGGCGATGATGAGCATGATGCCGGCAAACCCGTTGAGCCGGATCATGCGGACGTCGACACGCTTGCCCGCCATCAGCACCCCGACAAGCCCGAACGCGCCGTAGGCACCCAGCCCGACCGGCACGAGCGCGTGCCCCGCGGTCGCCTCCACCAACAGTGCGAGGTAGGTGAAGGTGGCAAAGACCGCAGTGACCGAAAAGGCGACGAAGACGACCAGCGAGGGGATCGCCGAGCGCGTCTTCTGCGCCTTGTCTCGCGGGGTGGGTGGAATCGCTGGCATGCTCGGCAGCGTCTTGAGCAGCAGCGCAAATGCGATCAGTGTTGCCGCCCCGAGCACCCACGTGGCACCACGCCACCCAATCATGCCGCCGAGCGAGGTGGTCAACGGTGAGCCGACCACCAGCGAAAGTGTGGAGCCAAGCGAGACCGCGGCGACCGCCTTGCCCGTCATGCCCTGCGGGGCAAGGCGTGCGGCCATCGGGTTGACCAGCGACCAGAACAGCCCGTGCGTCAATGCGGCGGCAACGCGTCCGGCAACCAGTACCCAGTAGTTTTGCGCTATCGCCTGCAGCACGATGCCCGCGAGCAGGAAGCCGAGCGTGGCCATGAACAGCGGCCGCCGGTTGATGTTGCGGGTCGCGGCCATCAGCGGGATGGTTACCACGGCCACGAGCCCCGCGTACACGCTCATCAGCAGCCCGATCTGCCCCTCTGACACGCCGAGGTCCGCCGCCATGGGTGAGATCAGTCCGACGGCGAACATCTCAAAGGTGACGTAGACGAAGGCGGCAAAACCCATCGCCGCAAGCGGTACGACAGGGAAGTGTTGGGGAGATTTCAGCGCAGAGGTCACACCAATAACTTAGGCGTAGAAAGTGACATACGCGAATGCTCCGTAGCCGAGGAGACCGAGCAGCATGACAATCCCAGTGATGAGCGGCCAGCCAGGACTTGCTGCGGGGTGCAGGTCCGGTACCTGGGGTTTGGCCCCGGCCAGGTTCTGCGCCTCGCACTCGTGGCGGGCCGCCTCGAAGCGCTCGGCGTAGGCGTCGACGGCGCGGAAGTTGTCGTAGGTCGGCGTGGTGGCAAGCTTCTCGGCCCAGCGCTGCGCGAGTGGCGCGGTAAGTTGCGGGAAGCGCTCCTGCAATCCGGTGGCGATGCCGGCGGTGTCGGTGGCTAGACCGGTGTGGATGAACCATGTTTGGTCCTCTGCGCCGACCGGGATGTGTCCCTTGGTGGCGACGAGCGCGTGGTACTTCTCAATCTCATCCATCGGTGGGGTGACGTTGGTGCGCGTCGGCGCGTGACGGGAGAGGTACCAGGCGGCCACGTCCTCGGGCAGGCCGAGCTCGGCGAAGCGCTCGACCGCGTAGCGGTACTCGATGGTAGACGGGTCCGCGAAGTGCTCATTGGCCAGGTAGATGCCCAGTTCTTCGTCGCGGATGCGCCGCCGCACGTCGGTCTCGACGGAGGCGAGCTCGGGGAACGCGGCGAGTAAGGAGGCGTAGCGGTCCTGGGACAGCCGCTCCTCGCGCTCGAGGTAGCGGTGCGCGGTATCGGTGGCCTTGAGGAACTCCTCGGAGTCGAGTTCGACGGTGCAGACTTGTGCGGTCTGTACTGCTGGTGCTGCATGCGCTGCGGGAACAGCAAAGCCACCGCACGTTAACATGACGGCGGTGGCGAGGACTACACGCTTAGCCAAGGAGGCTGGCGGCGACGCCGCCGAGAGTTGCCAGGACTGCGAGGACGATCGCGGCGATCAGGCCGTTGTCCATCTCCACAGTCTTCGACTGGGACTTGCCGGCTGCCTGCTTCTTCTCCTTATCGTTGATGTCAACGTCCGCGGAGTTTGCGCGGGTGGTCACCGTGACATCCACGCTGGTGTTGGTGCCGGTGCGCACGATGCGAGTGGTGGTCGAGCCGTCCTCGTTCACCGTGACGTTGCGCTCCTCGGTCGGAGCGGGGGTCGTGGTGCCTCCCTTGTCGTAGGTTTCCTTCTCTGCCGGGGCGACGACGATGGCACCCTGGTCGGTGCGCTCCGCGGTCCGCTCTGCTGCGCGCTTCGCGTCTGGGTTCTCCCCTGCGGTGGGGAAGAGGGCGAAGGTGTCGCCACCCTTGGCGCAGTCGAGGCTGGCCTGCTCAAAGGCAGTCTCGAACGAGGCACCGAGGCGGTAATCCTGGAGCGCCTGCGAGTTCTCAAAGGCGTCGGCCCAAGCAGCGGCGTCGTGCGAAGCGAGCTCCGGGAACTGCTCCTTGCGGTCCTTCTCCAGCTCTGCCAGCGGCGGAACCGGGGTGAAGACGGACTCGGCGGGGTCTTCGTTGGCGACGATCTCGCCGGCCTGCAGCGCCTGGTCGACGGAGTCCCAGTAGGTAGCGAGGGAAAGATCCGCGTCGCTCGAGGTAGCGAGGTCGTTCCACACGTAGGAGAAGTACCAGAAGGAAGCATCCTGAGAAACGCCGGTCTCGGCGGCGACCCGCTTGGACCAGAGGTTAAGATTTTCCATCAGGTTATTGTTGAACGCTTCGCGCTCAGCACCCCGGTAGTAATCCTTAAACTCGGAGGAGATTTCCTGAGCGGCGGGGAAAGCGGTCTCGAAAGCCTCGCGCCAGGTGTCATCCATATTGAAGTGTGTGGATGCGTACGCGATGCGGCGGTACTCCTGCTTCTCCTGGTCATTGAGGGAAAGCGTGCACACACCATCAGTGTTCGCACCAACAGTAGCGCCCTGCGCTTGCGGCGCAATTACAGCGCACACGCCCAGGGCGACGGCGGTGGCTGCTGCTGCGAACTTCTGATTGTTGAACATATTTTTAGTCTAGCTGAGGATCGCATAAATAAACGCATTCCGTTTACTGTTGTCGAAGTAAAATGCACGGAAATACCTGGTAATATAAACGTATGTGCAGCTCACGGCACCGACGTCTGCCCATGTGGCCGGTGCCTCCCTCTTGCTGACTCCGCAATTGCCCTAAAGTGGGGGTAAAAAAGGTAAGGATGGGGCCAAAAAGCTTAGAAGTTACATGCGTGTAATTCTTAAATAGTGGATTAACGATATCCTCGATGTCTATGCCGTACCAACCACCGGACTGGACCTCGCGCAACGGACACACCTACCGGACGATGACGCAGTACGACTCCCGGCACCTCGCAGTACTCGTCGTCCTTATTCTCTGCTGCGGCATCCTGGTCGTGGCCGCCCGCAACCTGCCGCGCAGCACCGTGAAGGCAGCGCGCAAGGTCGCTGGGGCCGTACTTGGGATTACTGTGGCCGTCTACTACCTCTGGGTACTCGCTCCCGCCAACATTGTCTGGGACGAGACAGCACCCTTCCACATCACCGACTTTTTGCGCGTGATCACCCCGGTCGCGCTCTTGACGGACAATCCGACGGTCTCGGCACTGTCCTTCTACTGGGGCTTCCTGCTCAACCCGATGGCGCTGCTCTTCCCCGACATGGCGTACGTGCAGGACCGCCCCGGCCTGCAAGAGCTGGCCTACTGGTTCTTCCACTGTGCCGCCCTCGTCGTCCCCACCGTGCTCACCTTTGGCCTGGGGTACCGCCCGAGCTGGCGCGATTGGCGCATCACCACAGCGATCACCATTGCCTGGGCCGGGCTTGCCGCCACTGCCAACCGCATCACCGGCGGCAACTATGGCTTCCTCGCGGGCTACCCGCGCGGCTGGTCCATCCTCGAACTTTTTGGCAAGTGGCCGTACTACCTCTTTGTCGTCGTGCCGGGCGTCCCCGCCGTGTGGGCCGCGATGACCTGGGCGGGGAGGTCGCGATAGAATTTTGGCGTGCCTAACAGCGTTGCCCCCATATCTTCCTCCAACTGGCGAGACTTTCCCCCGTTGGAGCTCGACACCATCCTGACGGTGGCCCTGCGGCACTTTGCCGAGCGCGGGTACCACGCAACCACTGTCCGCGCGATGGCTCGCGACGTCGGCGTGACCATCCCCGCGCTGTACTACCACTACGACAACAAGCAGCACGTCCTCGTCGCGCTACTGGACTATTCCCTGACCATCGTGGAACAGAAGGTGGAGGCGAGCGTAGACGAGGCGGGTGACGACCCTCGCGCGCAGCTCGTGCACTTCACCGAGGCGTTGAGCCTGTATATGGCCCACTATCGCGAGCTCGCCTTCTTGGACAGCGAGATCCGCTCGCTCGAGGGCGAGAACCGGCAGATCTATGAGGAGCGCAGGGATCGCATTGAGCTCAAGTTGCGCTCTATCATTCAGCGCGGGCAAGAACAGGGCTGCTTTTCGACGTACGCTTCCCCCACCGACATCTCACGCGCCCTACTGAGCGCGATCCAAGGCATCGCCGGTTGGTTCTGCGCGGACGGGCCGGATTCTCCCGAGGCGGTCGCGCAGAAGTACGCCCGCCTCGCACTGGCCTTGGCAGACGCGAAAGACCGCAATCTTTAGCCCGCGATCGCGCGCGCCACATCCCGCGCAAATGGGCTCACGCCGCCGAGCGTGCCCGCACCCGGACCGTTGATGTCGTTGTAGCCCACGAACCACAGGCCTGGTGTATCTCGATCGAGCCCGCGCACCGGTCCGAGCGCAGGCCGGTAGCCGGTTGCCCAGATGAGTACGTCCACCCCGCGCGCTTCGATCTCGTCCAGGGAGGATGGAAGGTGCCGAATCTTTAAGAGACCCGCATCGCGTGCGCGGCGCACTTCAGGAACTGCGACGATGTCGCCGCCGAAGTCGGCCCCGCCCGGATCTTCTTTGCCTTGTGAGATGGCAAGGAAGCGCTCGCGGTTGCGGCGGAAGAGCGCCTCGCCGTCGACGTCGTCAGGCATGAAGCGCGGGGGTGTGCGGGTCAGCCACTGCGCGTCGACGTCGTGAAGTGCCAGGTCCGCCGTGATCTGGGCACCGGAGTCTCCGCCGCCAACCACCGCGACACTTTTGCCCGCGAACTGCGCGGGGTTGCGGTAGTCGGCGGAGTGGATCTGCGTGCCGCGAAACACGCCCGGCAGGTGCGGCACGAAGGGGATGTGTCCAGTGGCCACGACCACGTTGCAGGCCTCGACGTCCTGGGGGAGCAGCCTGAACGTCCCGTTACGATGCGCCACACGTTCGACCCGCTCGCGCATGACCGGGAAGTCGTAGCGCTGCTCGTATCTGGTCAGGTAGTCCACCACGTGGTCGCGCGGCGGGTAGCCGTCGTAGGCGGGCATGGGCCAGCCAGGGAGGTTGGAAAATTCGGCGCGGGAAAAGAGCGTGAGGTGATCCCAGTACGTGGGCCAGGCACCGGCGGCGCGGTCGCCAAACATCACGAAGTCCACACCGTATTTACGCAGGTAGTAGGCGGTCGCGAGTGCTGACTGGCCGCCGCCGATGATCGCAGTGTCAAGCATGTGTCAGCTTTGCGGTAGCTTCGCGGACGAACGCGGCGATGCGGCTGGCGGGCGCGGTGGCATCACCGTACTTGGTGGCGGCGGCCAACTTCGCGGCCACTGCGTGCACGGTCGCGGCGGCGATGAGCGAGGCGGTCTGCGCGTCGCGGGCGAGCAGTGCCCCGGCGATGCCGGAGAGCACGTCGCCGGAGCCCGGGGTGGCGGCCCAGGAGTGCCCAGTGTCCAGGCCGTAGACGATGTGGCCGTCGGAGATTAAGGTGGCCCGCCCTTTGCGCAGAACGTCGCAGTCGAGGTACTCCGCCAGTTGCAGCGTCTCCTCTACACGGTCACGGGTGGGTAAACCCGTTGCCTCCCGCAGGCGGGCGAACTCGCCGTCGTGCGGGGTCAGCGCGGTATACGCTTCGCGTGTGCGCAGGGAAGACAGAAGATCTTCGTAGTTGGCAAGAAGGGTGATGGCGTCGGCGTCGAGAAGCAGTGGCTCCGGCGCGGCGAGCAGCGCACCCAATTCTTCGGCGGCGGCCTCGTCGGTGCCAGCCCCAGGACCGACAACCCAGGCCTGGACGCGTCCACACTCCTTAAGCGTGCCGGCTGCGACGACCTCCGGGTGCGCGCGCACCACCTCGGATGCCTGCGGGCCCACGTAGCGCACCATCGCCGGGGTGGCGTAGAGCGCGCCCGCGGTACACAACAGGGCTGCGCCCGGGTAGGTGCGGCTACCAGCGCGAATACCCACCACCCCGCCAGAGTACTTGTCGTCGGCCGCGTCAGGCTCGACCGAAGGGACGGGCGCGGGGTTGAGTCCCCACATCCCCTCCGGGACCGGAAAGTCCGGGGCGACGGCGCGGTTGGCGGTGAGTAGCGTGGGGCCGTCGGCGGACCATTCCGGCAGCGTATCGCTCAGCGTCTCGTACAGATGGCGGCCGCCGATGCCGATGTCCGCGAGCAACTGCACGCCGCACGCACTTGAGAGCACGTGGGCGCGTCGAAAACCGCCAAATGTCACGGTGGCCTCGGCGCGAACGTACAGGTCCCCGCCTTCGCCGGTGTCCGCGTCGATGCCCGAGGGCACGTCGACCGCAAGCACGCGCAGCCGGTTGAGCGCGCCTACTACCTCCGCGTACTCCTTGCGCAGACCGGCGGTACCGCCGATGCCGGTGATACCGTCGATGGCAAGGTCGTACGCACCAGTAACGTCCTCAACCACCGTCCCGCCCGCGTTGCGCAGCGCTTCGAGCGCGCGCTCCTGTGCAGCTCCTGCCACCAGCAGCGCGTCGACCCGGTAGCCGGACATGGCCAGTTCCGCGGCGGCGTAGAGGGCGTCGCCTCCGTTGCCGCCGGGCCCGGCCACTGCGAGGGCCCGCGCGCCGGGTGCAACCATGGCGCGCGCGACTTGAGCCACGGCGTGCGCGGCCTGCTGCATGAGCTCGTCGGGCGCAGTTTGCGCATCAAGCAGGGGTTGTTCGGCGGCGCGGACTTGGTCGGCGGTAAACGTGCAGGCGTACATACCGGCCAGGCTAGTCGCGCTGGCAGCCGGGGCACCAGAACAGGTTGCGGCCCTCCACCTTGCGCAGCGCGATCTCCTCGCCGCAGATGTAGCAGGGCTGGCCCGCGCGGCGGTAGACGTAGACCTCGCCGCCGTGGTCGTCCTTGCGCGGCGCGCGCCCCATCGCCTCCGGCGAGTGCTCATCGCGCACCGTGTCGATGCGCCCGTGCTCGAATCCGTAGCGCATGAGCTGCACCAGGTCGGCCCACAGCGCGTCGAACTCTGCACGGTCGAGCGCTCGCCCCGGTGTAAAGGGCGAAATCCCTAGCCGGAACAGCGGCTCCGCGCGATAGATGTTGCCCACCCCGGCGAAGTAGGACTGGTCCATCATCAGCGAGCCGATCGTGCGCTTCGAGCGGTGCACCCGCGCCCACAGTGCGTCCGGGTCGGCGTCTGGACTGAGTGGGTCCTCGCCGGCACGCTCGACGATGGCGGCGACTTCCGCCGGGCTGAGGTAGGCGCAGGTCTGCGGCCCGCGCAGGTTCGCGGCGATGTCGCCTGCCCCGCCGTCGGGCACCAGCCGCAGCCGGATTTGGCCCCAGATGTCCTCGGCCGGCTCGAAGCGCAAAGAGCCGATCAGCCCCAGGTGGATGTGCACAAAAGTATCCGAAAACTCCAGGAAGAGGTGCTTGCCCAGGGCTTGGGCGGAAACCAGCGTGTGGGCGTCGATAAGCGAGGCATCGAAGCGCCCCTGCGGCGAAGACGCGGCGAGCGGCGCGCCGCGAAACTCTTCGTTCAGGCGCGTGGCCAGGCGGTGAATGACGTGACCCTCAGGCATCGTGGCACTTCCAAAACTGCATGCCCAAAATTGTATTATTGCTCCCATGCCGTACACGATCGGGTTTGACCGCGAAAAATACATCCAGATGCAGTCCGAGCACATCACCGCGCGAAGGCGGGAGATCGGCGGCAAGTTGTACTTAGAGATGGGGGGCAAGCTTTTCGACGACCACCACGCCTCCCGCGTCTTGCCCGGGTTCACCCCGGACAACAAGATCGCCATGCTGGACCGGATCAAGGACGAGGTGGAGATTGTCATCTGCTTTAACGCGGGTGACGTGGTGCGTCAGAAGGTGCGCGCCGACCTCGGTATCACCTACGAGGACGACGTGCTGCGCCTGGTGGACGTCTTCCGCGACCGTGGCTTTTTGGTGGAAAACGTGGTGGTCACGCAGCTGGAAGGCCACAACGAGAACGTCGAGGCCTTCCTGGAGCGCCTGGGCAGGCTGGGATTGAAGGTTTCGCGTCACTACATGATCCCGGGCTACCCCAACGACACGGCGACCGTGGTCTCCGAGGACGGCTTCGGCCACAACGATTACGTGGAGACCGCGCGCGACCTCATTGTGATGACCGCGCCGGGGCCGGGCTCCGGCAAGCTGGCCACTTGCTTAAGCCAGGTCTACCACGAGCACAAGCGCGGCATTCCGGCTGGTTACGCCAAGTTTGAGACCTTCCCCATCTGGAACCTGCCGCTGTCGCACCCGGTGAACCTGGCGTACGAGGCGGCCACCGCGGACCTGGACGACATCAACGTGATCGACCAGTACCACCTGGAGGCCTACGGGGAGAAGGTCACCTCCTACAACCGCGACATCGAGGTCTTCCCGCTGCTCAAGACGCTGCTGCGCGAGGTCACCGGGGAGACGCCCTACGAGTCGCCGACCGACATGGGCGTGAACATGGCGGGTTACTGCATTTCCGACGACGCGGCCTGCCGCCACGCCGCCGAGCAGGAGATTATCCGCCGCTACTACAAGGCGCTTGTGGAGGAGCGCCGCGCGGATAAGGACAACACGGAGTCCGCCCGCATCGCCAACGTGCTGCGCAAAGCAGAGGTGACCACGGCGGATCGCCCGGTGGTTGCGCCCGCGCTTGAAGTGGCCGAGGAAACGGGCAAGCCAGGGGCCGCGCTTGAGCTGCCGGACGGCACGATCGTCACCGGCAAGACCTCCGATCTGCTTGGGCCCTCGGCCGCGGTGTTGCTCAATGCGCTCAAGCAGCTCGCGGGTATCGACGATAGCGTGCACCTTTTGTCCCCGGACTCCATCGAGCCGATCCAAACCTTAAAGACGAAGCACCTGGGCTCGGTGAACCCGCGCCTGCACACTGACGAGGTGCTCATCGCGCTTTCCGTGTCGGCTTCGACGAACTCGGATGCTGCCGCGGCGCTGGACCAGCTGCGCAACTTGCGCGGCTGCGATGCACACACCACCACCATTCTCGGCTCGGTGGACGAGGGAATCTTCCGCAACCTGGGCGTTTTGGTCACCTCCGAGCCGAAGTATTGGAAGAAGGGGCTCTACCACAAGCGCTAAATTTGCACGCTTTGCGCTTCTCCTATTGCGCTCGTTGCGGATTGTTCGTATGATTGCGGGCATGGCAACGGAAGAGAAGCTCTCACCGGTAGAGCAAGCACTGGCAGATTTGAACAACAACCTCTCACAGGCCCGAACGCACGCTTCGGATACTGTGACGCTGCCGAAGGAAACGGCAGTGTGGCTCCGCGACATTATTGAGGACCTGGCTGAGGGTCGCCTGGTCAAGGCCCCCGGCCCCGAGGAGGAAATGACCACCCAGCAGGTGGCCAACCTCCTCGGCGTGTCCCGCCCCTTCGTGGTCAAGCTGATCGACGAGGGGCACTTGACCGGGCACAAGGTCGGCACCCACCGCCGCGTCTACACGCGCGACGCAGTGGCCTACAAGGATCAGATGGCAAATATCCGTGGCCAGCGTTAACAAAATCCTCCTGTACTACAAGTTCCAGCCCATCGCCGACCCGGACGCCGTGCGGCTCTGGCAGCGCGACCTGTGCGAGGGGCTGGGCCTTAACGGGAGGATCATCGTGTCCAAGGACGGCATCAACGGCACGGTCGGCGGCCCGATTGATGCGTGTAAGACGTACGCGAAGAAGACGCGCGAGTACTTCCGCGGCATTGAGTTCAAGTGGTCCGAGGGTGGCCGCGAGGACTTCCCCAAACTGTCGGTCAAGGCGCGCGAGGAGATCGTGTCTTTCGGCGCGCCCGGCGAGCTCAAGGTGGACGAGCATGGCGTCGTCGGTGGTGGGAAGCACCTGAGCCCCGAAGAGGTCAACGAGCTGGTGGAGAACAACCCGGACGTTGTCTTCTTCGACGGGCGCAACGCGCGCGAGGCCGAGATCGGCAAGTTCAAGAACGCGGTTGTGCCGGACGTGGAGACCACCCACGACTTCATCCGGGAGCTGGACAGCGGCAAGTACGACTGGATGAAGGACAAACCGGTCATTTCCTACTGCACCGGCGGCATCCGCTGCGAGGTGCTCTCCAGCCTGATGATCAACCGCGGGTTCGAAGACGTTTACCAGATCGACGGCGGGATCGTGCGCTACGGCGAGAAGTACGGCAACTCCGGGTTGTGGGAGGGCTCCCTCTACGTCTTTGACAAGCGCATGCACACCGAGTTCGGCGGTGGGGCAGAAGACCCCAACTACGTGCAGCTGGGCCACTGCGTGCACTGCGGGGAGGCGACCAACCGCTTCTACAACTGCGCCAACGAGCCAGAATGCCGCGTGCAGTACCTCAGCTGCCCCGAGTGCCGTGAGCGCAACCCGTACTGTGGGGAGTGCGCACAGGGCTAGGTGGCCAGCTTGCCGATGGTGATGATGAGCACCACCATGGTAAACGGCACCATCGGCAGCCAGAACACGCCCATCCACGGCACCCAGCGCTCGTAGCGGTTGAGCTTGCGCACCATGATCACGGCGCAGGCCAAAAGCGCGACGACGGGCGGGATTGAGGTGAGCACGGCCCAGGTGTTCTCGCTGATTCCGGGGATCGCCTTGAGTACGAAGCCCACGAGCAGCGTGATCGCGACCGAGCTGGCGGCAAAGGTGATGGCCTGCCGCGTGGAGCGCTTGTTGCGCTCCGCTACCTCGGCTGGGTCGGGTTCATCGGCCAGCGCGTCAAAGTCCTGCGGCTCGGGCCGTACCCGGCTGAAGCGGTCTGCGGGATAGGAGAGGTCGTTTTCTGGGTGTTCGCGCATAGTTCCCATCTGTACCACCCTTGTCTAGTGTTCGGCCTCCGAGCGCGGGTAGATCAGCACCGGCACGGGGGCAAAGCGGATGAACTCGCCCTCGCGGGTGCCCACGAACACGCGCTTGAGCTGCCCGGAGGGCTGCGAGCCGAGGCACAGCAGGTCGCCCTTCTTCCACTTCACGCTATCTATCGCGCGCTTCCACCCCTTGCCGGAGGCGAGTAGCGTCTCCACGTCGAGCCCCTCACAGCCCTCGACCTGGTTACACACGCTAAAGGCCTGGTCACGCACCCGGTCGAGGAGGCCGAGCGTGGTTTCGTTCCAGGCCGCAAGCTCGTGGGAGAATTCACCCGCGCGCTCATTAGGAGAAAAGGCGACGATACGTAAGGGCACGCCAACAATGCAGGCCATCGTGGCGGCGTAGGCCAGGCCGGGGAAACGTTCCCGGTTGCCGTCGCCGGTGACTTCGTCGGAGTCGATCAGCGCGTAGGTGACCCGGGTGACGCCCTTCTTTGAGAGCGTGAGGTGCTTCGGTGCCAGTCCCAGTGGCAGGGTGGAGGAGTGCATGAGCTGGTCCGCCTCGCTGGTGGGGCGGAAGCGGCTCTTGGCGGTTTTGGCGCGGGAGCCGAGGATGATCATGTCGGCGTTGAAGGTCCGCGCGACGTCGTAAAGCGGCTCGGTGCCGCCCGTGCGCTCGACCAGACGGGCGACGTTGGGGGCGCGCTGCGAGGTGGGCAAGACCCCGTCGAGGGCCTTCTCCACCTGCTTGTGAAAGCTTTCCTGCGAGCGCTTGAGCCACTTTTTGTACTTCTTGCCGGACATGGAGGTCGTCCACGACTTTTTTGTGGTGGACATCACCTGCACCTTGACCGGCAGGGAGCGGCCGAGCCAGGCCGCGTACTCGAGGGCTTCTTTGTTGTTGGAGTTGCTCGAGTCCCAGCCAACGACGATGCGCAGCTCCCCCTCGTCGCGGGGCAGCTGCGCCAGATCGCTGGAGAAAGAACGTGCCGTCACACCCCCGATTCTACGTGGTGGGATGTTCTTTATTCACGTAGGCCTCAGCGAGCAGGTTGATGATGTCGGTGACGCTGTCGAGCTTGCGCAGCGACTCCTGGTCAAGGGTCCCGAGCATCTCGCCCAGGTAGCGGGTGCGCTCATCGCCCACGCGGTGGAGCTCATCACGGCCCAGCTTGGTGGTCTCCACGCTTACACCGCGGCGGTCGTGCTCGGAGCGAATGCGCTGCACCAGCCCGCGCTTCTCCAGCTGGTTAACGGTATTTGAGGCGGTCGGCATGCGCACGCCCTCCGCTTCGGCGATCCGGCTGATACGGGTCGGGCCTTCCTCTGCGAGCCTGCGCAGGATGGACAGCTGGGGACCGGTGAGGTCCGAGTGTTCGGCGGTGCGGAAGTAGGTGACGTACAACGAGGTCATCGCGGGACGGATGCGTTGCGCAATCTCGTACGGGTCTGGTTGTTCCTGGGGCTCCTGTGACACGGTCTTCTCCAACTCCTCGACGCTTTTAGGCGACTAAATAGTACCAGCTTTGTGATGACTATACTAGTCGGGGTGTTTGCTTACCGGTACGAGATCTCCCACGAGTGGGCCCGCCGCCAAACCCTGCGGGATTTCCACGCTGGACGCCTGCTGCTTAGCGACGTCTGCGACGCCGATTTTCTCCTCCGCACCGCCAGCGAATTCCACGGTACGCCCGCCGAGCGCCCCTGTCCTATCTGTGGTGGGGAAATGCGGGACGTGAAGTGGGTCTACGGGGACGCTCTGGGCCGCCGCGCGAACACCGCGCGCAGCGAGGAGGAGATCGACCGGCTCGTTGCTGAGGTCGGCCCGATCACGGTGCATTTCGTCGAGGTGTGCCCGGAGTGCAAGTGGAATTATTTGTGCAAGGCTTTTACTGCTTGCCCAGTAGGGTGATTTCGCGGTGGGCGGGTAGTGTGTCCTGTAAGTATTGAGAGCATTGTGACTGCTGTCGTCGTCGACGTTGCAAGGGAAAACGCGTGACAAACAACGAGAAAGCCCCCGAGAGCGGGAGCACCGTGGCAAAGAAGAAGCCCTCCCGCATCGGGCAGTGGCTCCTGGCGCTGTTGCTGCTGTTGGTGCTCATCGCCTCCATCCCCGCGCTGTGGTTCGCGTGGAACTACAGTCGGGCGAACCTGCCGGAGCCGAACGAGATCGAAGCGGCGCAGATCTCCAACATCTACTTCAGCGACGCAAAGACTGAACTCGCCCGCGTGGTCCCGCCGGAGGGAAACCGCGAGCAGATCCCGCTGGACAAGGTGCCGGTTGAGGTGCAGAACGCGGTGCTGGCGGCCGAGGACCGTGACTTCTGGGAGAACTCCGGGTTCTCCTTTACCGGCTTTGGCCGCGCGGTGATCGGCCAGCTCACCGGCAACCCTTCTGCCGGTGGCGGCTCTACTATTACGCAGCAGTACGTGAAAAACGCGATCGTCGGCAATGAGCACTCGTACCAGCGCAAGGCCAAGGAGCTGGTGTACTCGATCAAGATGACCAACTCCTGGTCGAAGGAAGAAGTGCTCAGCGCCTACCTGAATACCGTCTACTTCGGACGTAACGCCTACGGCATCGAGGCGGCCGCGCACGCCTACTTCTCCAAGCCCGCCAGCGAGCTGACGGTGGAGGAGGGCGCGGTGCTCGCCGCGTCCATCCAGCGCCCAAGCCAGCTCGACCCGTGGACGAACCCGGAGGGTGCGGAGGATCGCTGGAACTACGTGATGGACGGTCTCGTGGAGATGGGGGCCATTGACCAGAGCGTCCGTGCCCAGGCGCAGTTCCCGGAGACGCGTGACCCGGCGACCTACTCTGCTTACACCGAGGCGACCGGCCCGAACGGCCTGATCAAGAACCAGGTTATGACGGAGCTGGCAGCGATCGGCATCTCGGAGGATGACCTGACCAACCGCGGCCTACAGATCACCACCACGATTGATAAGAAGGCCCAGGACGATACGGTCCGCATTGCCGAGGAGAACCTGGCCAACCTGCAGGACGACGCGCGTACCGGTGTGGTCGCCGTGGAGCCGGGCACGGGTGCCGTGCGCGCCTACTACGGCGGCAACGACGCCTCCGGTTGGGACTACGCCAACGCGGGCCTGCAGACGGGCTCGACGTTTAAGATCTTCACCCTTGCGGCGGCGCTGCAGCAGGGCATCCCGCTCAACGCTAACTTCGACGCCTCCCCGGTCACGCTGCCGAACGGCGCGGTGGTGACCAACGCCGACGGCGGTGGCGGCGGCATGATCAACATGACTGAGGCCACGCGCGTGTCGTCGAATACCGCGTACATGCGTATCCAGGACGACCTGGACAACACGACGCAGGACACCGCCGACATGGCGCACGCGCTCGGCGTGGCGCGCTCCATCCCGGGCATCCCGGTCACCCTGCGCGAAAACGGTGGGCAGCCCTACGAAGGCATCGTGCTGGGGCAGTACCAGTCCCGCGTCCTCGACATGGCTGTCGGCGTGGCCACTCTGACAAACCGTGGCGTGTACCACCCGACCCACTTTGTCGAGCGCGTCGAGGACGCGCGCGGCGAGGTGCTCTACGAAAACGACAACGACTACGCGGAGCGCCGCGTGTCCGCCCAGGTGGCGGACAACGTCATCCAGGCGATGCAGACGGTGATCCCTTACTCCTACGCCAACCTCGCCGGCGGCCGCCCCGCCGCGGGCAAGACCGGTACCGCGCAGCTGGGCGACACGGGCCTGAATAAGGACGCGTGGATGGTGGGTTCCACCCCGCAGCTCTCCGTTGCAGTGTGGGTGGGTACCGCGGATAACACCTCCGCGATCTACAACGAGGGCGGCGGCACGATGTGGGGTGCGCAGACGCCGACCCGGATTTGGAAGAGCGTGCTGGACACGGTCCTGGAGGGCCAGGAGGTGCAGAACTTCCACGACGCGAGCCCGGTCTACTGGGGCGTGAACCCGTACTCCGGCGGCGCGAACCTGGGCGGCAACTCCTGGAGCTACTACAACCAGCAGCAGGCCACGCAGCAGAGCGAGCAGCCTGCGGAAGAACAGCCGTCGGAAGATCGCGAGTCCTCTGATGCACCGGGCGCACCTTCGGCACCGCAGGAGCAGGCTCCTGCTCCGGCACCCGCGCCTGCGCCCGCCCCGGCCCCGGCAGCGCCGGACCTCGGGCTCAATGATGCGGTAAATGATTTCTTTGACGGTATTGAAGGCGCGTTGCGATAAAGGTGGAGAATAAAGAAGCGATGTCCAAGCAGAGCACAACGTGGCCGGATCCGGCAGACCGCGTGCAGCCGAGCCGCACGGAACCGATCGCCCGTGGGTGGACCGAGTTCCTCGGCGGCCCGATGGGCAAGTACGCGCAGATCGGGCGGGCGAAGTTTTGGACACCGCTGCGCACCATCTTCGCGGTGGCCTACGTCTTCCTCTTCATGGGCGCGTTGTCGAAGTCGAACTGTGCGCTCGGCAAGCCGGACGACAACGGCGTACTCCAGCTGAACTGGGACGGCAACCGCCAGTTCACCTCGTTCTGCTACAACGACATCGTGCCGCTCTACGGCGCGCGCGGCCTGGACCAGCCAGGCTTTGTGTACGACTACTCGTGGGTTGAGGAAGGCCTGACCCGGTACATGGAGTACCCGGTACTCGCGGGCCTGTTCCAGGGGTTCACCTCCTTCATCTCGCGCAACACCTACTTCGTGGCGCAGCGTTTCCTGCCGGAGGTGGGCTGGTACTTCTACGTCACGGTGTTCTTCCTGGCGATCATCTGGGTCGCCACCGCGCGCATGGTCGCCGAGCTCGCCGGCAACCGCGTGTGGGACACGCTGCTGGTCGTGGGCTCGCCGCTTCTGATCATGCACGCGTTTACCAACTGGGACATCCCCTCCATCTTCTTCGCGGTCGCGGCGCTGCTCGCCGCCCGCAACGGCAAGTTCACCCTGGCCGGCGTGATGATCGGGCTGGGCACCGCGTTTAAGATGTGGCCAATCTTCGCCCTCGGCGCCTACCTGGTCGTCGCGCTGCGCAAGCGCGACCTGGTGCCGTTTTTGAAGATGCTCGCGGCGTCGATAGTCAGCTGGGTTGTGGTGAACCTGCCCATCTACCTGCGCAACCCGGAGGCGTGGGCCGAGTTCCGCCGCCTGAACACCGACCGCGGCTGGGAGTGGACGACCATCTACGCCGTCTTCTCCCGCGTGACCGGCTGGGGCGGCTTCGACTCCGGCGAGGGCGCGCCGGTGATCCTCAACGCCGTCACACTCATCCTCTTCCTCGCCGGCTGCGCCGCGGTCCTGGTCATGGGGCTGAAGGCCCCGCGCACGCCGCGCATCGCGGAGCTGCTCACCCTGATCATCGGGTTCTTCCTCCTCTTCAACAAGGTGTGGAGCCCCCAGTACTCCATCTGGCTGATCGTCCCGGCCGTGCTTGCGCTGCCGTACTGGCGCCTGCTGCTGAGCTGGATGACCGTCGACATGATGGTGTGGCCAGTGCTGATGTGGCACATGATGGGCGAGGATAACTTGGGCGCGCCGGGCTGGCTTCTCGACGTCACCATCATCACCCGAGACGCCTTCATCATCACCATCATGGTGCTGGTGGTCCAGCAGATGTTCGGCAAGCGGCGCGACAAGGTCGCGGAGGCCCACAACGGCCACGACCCGCTTTTGACCACACCCGAGCAGTGGAAAGAGGAGGACGCGAAGTGGGCACAGCAACAGTCGTCGGCATCGGCTCAATTGCAATCGGCTTCTGCCTAATCGCCGCCGCGTTCTGGGCGATGGCGAAAATGCAGCGCCCGATGCTTGCTCTTGGCTTCGGTATCGCGGCGTTTGTCTTCATCACAATTATCCCGGTTTTTCTTGCAGTATTCGTGGCGGTGCCGGGGCCGAGCTAGGTACGGTGGGGCGCATGCACCGACTCACTACTTTGACCACGACCGTCGCGCTCGCCGGGGCACTTGCCGCTTGCGGTGCGAGCGAAGAGATTGAAGTTTCTGAAACAACAGTGACTGCGGAGCAGACAGAAGCCACTGCCGAGCTGCCGGCGTCGATAAGCGGCTACAGCGACGAGGCGAAGTCTGACATGGCCGAGGACAACCTCTCCGAGGCTGACATTCAGGGGGTGCTCGATGCGGCGCACGATGGCCGCGCCGAGATCGAGTTTGATGACGGGCACTTTGAGCTCGAGTTTAATGGCATCGATGTCGACATCACGCCTGATGGGATGGTCCTCGAGGCCGACCGCTAGCCATTTGGCCTGCGGGATTGGGTGGGGTACCCTGGACAAGTTGCTTGACGCAACGACCCTCCTGCCGCTGCGACGAGCGTGGCGGCCGAAACTGAAATTACTAGACCATAGGAGGTGATGAGGTCCGTGCGTCACTACGAAGTAATGATCATTCTGGATTCTAAGCAGGATGAGCGCACCGTTGCCCCGTCCCTGGACAAGTTCTTGGAAGTTGTCCGTAAGGAAAACGGCAAGGTGGAAAAGGTTGATGTGTGGGGCAAGAAGCGCCTTGCATACCCGATCGACAAGAAGGAAGAGGGCATCTACGCCGTTGTGAACCTCGAGTGCGAGGCTGACACGGTCAAGGAGCTCGACCGCGTGCTGAACCTGAACGACAACGTTGTGCGTACCAAGGTGCTGCGCACCGACAAGTAGGAACCGGTAGGCTCAAGCCGAACGTATTCCACCTGGTAGGAGAAGAGCATGGCACAGAACGAAACACCGATCACCGTCGTTGGCAACCTCGTTGCTGACCCAGAGCTGCGTTTCATCCCGAGTGGCGCCGCAGTGGCGAACTTCCGCATTGCGTCGACGCCCCGTTCGTACAACCGGGAGACCAACCAGTTCGAGGACGGCGAGGCGTTGTTCCTGACGTGCAACTGCTGGCGGCAGATGGCCGAGAACGTCGCGGAGTCCCTGACGAAGGGCATGCGCGTGATCGTGCAAGGTCGCCTGCGGCAGCGTTCTTACCAGACCCGCGAGGGGGAAAACCGCACGGTTTTTGAGGTTGAAGTTGATGAGGTCGGGCCTTCGCTGAAGTTTGCCACGGCGAATGTGAGCCGCACGCCACGTGAGGGTGGTGGGCAGCCGCGTCCGTCGCAAGGCTTCCAACAGCAGCAGTCGGCACCGCCGCAGCAGCAACAGGCACCTCAGCAGCAATCGCAGCCGGCGAATGATCCGTGGAACTCCGCCCCACCAGCTGGTGGTTTCGGCGGGATGGATGATGAGCCCCCGTTCTAAAACGTTGTTTTAACCCACACAATCATTTTTCATCATAAGGAAGGTTAGGATTCATGAAGCTGATCCTCACCGCTGCCGTTGAGAAACTTGGCGAGCCCGGCGAAATCGTCGAGGTCAAGGACGGCTACGGACGTAACTTCCTGCTCCCGCGCGGCCTGGCTATCCCGGCTACCCGTGGCGCAGAGAAGCAGATTGAAGACATTAAGCGCGTGCAGGCTGACCGCGAGGTCCGCGATCTGGACCACGCGAAGGAGCTGCGCGATCAGCTCGACCAGCTCACTGGTGTGAAGGTTGCCGTGCGCACTTCCGACAGCGGCAAGCTGTTCGGTTCTGTCACCGCGGCGGAGATCGCTTCCGCTGTGAAGGCGGCTGGCGGCCCGTCCCTGGATAAGCGTCGCATCAACGTGCCGAAGGGTCTTGTGAAGAAGACCGGCGGCTACCAGGTCAAGGTCAACCTCCACGACGATGTGGAAGGCAAGATTAACTTCGAGGTCGTCGCAGCGTAAACGCTTTACGCTTTTCGACGAGCGACAACAGCACTTCAAGCGCGGATCCCCTTGTGAGGAGGGGGTCCGTGCTTTTTGCTATTCGGTCGGGGGAAAGGGGTTGTGCTTGGCCAGCGGCTCGGGGTCGGGGAACGGATCCGGGTCTGGTTCTTCGGGGATGTGCACCGGTTCGACCTCTGGTGGCTCGGGGGCGAAGTCGGAATGCAGTTTGAAGCGGCGCTCGAGGACTTGGATCTCGGCGAGGCAGCGGTAGTAGTCCCCGTGGGTGTCGTACTCGTCGAGGAGTCGGTGGATGCGGGCGTTGAACTCAGCGACCGTGTCTCGGTTCTTGGCTGCCGCTTCGAGGGAGCTGCGCCAACGGGGCGTGGTGGGCGTGATCTCGTCGAAAAGCGGGCCTTCGTGGCGCGACAACAGGTACGTGCCGTTGTCCAGCAGCCAGACGATGTCGCCGGTGACGGGGTCGGAGATGTAGAACGCACGCTTGTCGGTCTTGATGTTGTGGTGATGAGCACAAAGGCAGAAAAGGTTGTGGGGTGTGGTTTTCCCGCCGCGGTCGAAGGGGATTCGGTGGTCGAGTTGGCAGGCCGCGGCGGGCCGTGTGCAGCCCGGGAAGATACAGTGCCCATCCCTGGCGTGCGCGTAGTGCTTCATCTCCTGTGTTGGGGTGTAACTGTCCGTGACGGTCTTGGCTACTTCGTCCAGGTTGTGCACCGTGGGCGGAGTCGCGTCGCACAGGTCCTCGAACTCCTTGGTGTCCAGTGCGTTCGTCCAGCCGATGCCGGGGATGAAGACGGGCGTGCCTTCCTCCCGCGCGCCGTCCTTGCCCGCGGGCGCGTAGACGTGAAGGTGTACTTTTGCGGTCGGCTCTATGTCGCCGGTCAGCAGCTTGATCGCGGTATCGGCCAGGGAGAGCTTGTGCTCGCGGGCCGTGGCCTTCAGGCTGGCGCGCACGACGGCCATGGTGGTGTTGTCGGTGGTGAGCTGGAGCGAGCCGAGCTCGACGCCATTGCGCTCAAAGTCGCTGAAATCGACGGCGCGTGAGCGGTGGTTGTGCGCGTCCTCCCGCTTCTTGCGCTTGACCGGGTCGTAGTTCAGGCCGACGTCCAGCTTGGCAATCAGCGTGCGGATCCGGCGCACAATAGTCGCGCGGCTGGGCAGGGGCTGGTTGGCGCGCTTGGGGCGGAAGAGCTTGACCAGCATCTCGTCAAAGGCAGCCCAAGTCTCCTCGTCCGCTTCCGCGCCCACCTTCATCAGCGCGGAATCAATGCCGACGAGGGTGTGGACGGACAAAAGCCGGGTCTCTTCCTGCATCTTGCGCAGAAGGGGAAGGAGGCGGAGCCGGTTGTATGCGAAGATCGCCGCGCTGATCTCGTGCTTGGGGCGATCGGTGGTGGAGGCGAGCTCTTCCACCTCCAGGTCGAAGTCCTGCAGCGGCATCTCGGTGTAAGGGCTGTAGAGGGCGAACTCCGTGTCCCGCATCTGCTGCGAAAGCTTCGCGCGCGGATCACTCGCGTTCTGGCAGCGAAAATGCTTGTGCAGCGCGGCCGGCGTGTGTGTCTCTGTGCTCGTCTGCGTGGTTGTGCGGGACATGGGGCTTCCTCCTTTCTAAACTTTCCGTTGCCGACAATTATACCGAACACACAAACGAGCGCTACACCTGTAACCATATTGTTACAGAACAATTTAGCCCGTACTTGCGAAAGCAAAAGGCAGCACCTCGAAACCGCTCGTAGCAGCCAAGTCCGCCCCCGCAACCGTCACCGACCAGCCGGAGTCCACCACTCCGGCCAAAAGTAAGACCGGCCCCTCGCGCACCTCCACACCGCGGAAATCGAAATGCTGATCGAGCGCGTTGACGCGAAACGCCGAGTTCTTCGCAGTGACCTTAGGTCCGGATAACGCAATCGTGCCGCCAAAGTCCATCCGCCCAACTTCCGCAACCGTCTTTCCAAGCGCGCTGAGCATCTCGGTCCGCGCCGCATCTGCGTCGCCGAGCACCACGACGCATCTGGGCCGCTCACTCCACTCCCACGCCGCCAGCATCTCCACGACTTGCCGCACCCACTCGTCCTCGCGCCACCGCGGCGCGGGCAGGGGGCGGTACGTATTGTCTCGGAGCAGTGTGGTGAGGGCGGGGCCGCGTGTGACGTCGTTAAGCCTGCCCAGCGCCTTGCCAGGCAGCAGGCCTTTGATCTTTCCGCGCCGCGCGGAGCCAGTCGGCCACATCTTGCGCGCGGGCAGCGCCACTCCGGGCGCGCTGAGCTGGGCGCTTATCGACGCCACGAGCTCCCCATCCACCGTGGTCGGCAGCGCACTCCCGGTGCAGTTGTCGCAGCGGCCGCAGGGGGTGCCGTCGAGCGTTGGGTCGTCGAGTTCGCGCCGCAGAAACGCCATGCGGCAGTCTTGAGTGCTTTCGTATTCCAGCATGAGCGCCTGCTCCCGCTCGCGGGCCTGTGCGAGTCCGTCGTAGCGGGCGTGGTCGTAGCTCCACGGCGCGCCGGTTGCCACCCAGCCGCCCTTGACGCGGCGGACTGCGCCCTCGACGTCGAGGACCTTGAGGGCCTGCTCAATGCGCGAGCGGGACAGGTCGACGACGTTCTCCAGCCGCTGCGTTGAGATCGGCTCGCTGCCGAGCCCGGCGAGCAGCTGGCGCACCACTGGTTCCTCCGGCATGGACACGGATGCGAAATACTGCCAGATCCGCTCGTCCTCCGGGCCGGGGAGCAGGACGACCTCAGCGTGGTCGGTGGCGCGGCCAGCGCGGCCGATCTGCTGGTAGTAGGAGACCGGCGAGCTGGGTGCGCCCATGTGCACGACGAAGGCAAGATCTGGCTTGTCAAAGCCCATGCCGAGCGCGCTCGTGGCAACCAGGGCCTTGAGCTCGTTGGTAAGCAGCGCCTGCTCCAGTCTCTCGCGTTCCTCCGCCTCGGTGCGCCCGCTGTAGGCGGCGACCGCGAATCCGGACGCCTGCAGTGCCTCGGCCAGGTCGTGCGCGGCGGCGACGGTGAGGCAGTAGATAATGCCGGAGCCTTCGGTGTGGCTGAGGTATTCGGCGATCCAGGCGGGGCGCTGCGTGGCGTCGTCAAGCTGGCAGACGCTAAGTGCGAGAGACTGGCGGTCGAGACCGCCGCGCAACACTCCCGTGTGCTCGCCGAGCTGGCTGAGGATGTCCTCGACGACCCGGTTGTTCGCCGTCGCGGTGGTGGCCAACACGGGCGTGTCCGCAGGCAGATCCTCGATCAGGCGGGCGATGCGGCGGTAATCGGGGCGGAAGTCGTGACCCCAATCCGAGATGCAGTGGGCCTCGTCCACCACGAGCATGCCTACGTGCGCGTGAAGGTTCGGCAGCACCTCTTCGCGGAAGCCGGGGGAGTTGAGGCGCTCAGGGCTAATCAGGAGTACGTCCAGGGAATGGAGGTTTGCCTCGATCTGCTCCCACTCGGCGACGTTGGCGGAGTGGATCGTGGCTGCGCGAATACCGGCGCGCTCGGCGGCCGCGACTTGGTTGCGCATGAGCGCGAGCAGGGGAGAGACGATAATCGACGGCCCTGTGCCGGCTTCGCGTAACAGCTTCGCCGCGATGAAATAGACGGCGGACTTGCCCCAGCCGGTGCGCTGCACGACCAGCATGTGGCGGCGGTGGTTTACAAGTGCATCGATGGCGGACCACTGGTCGTCGCGCAACTGTGCGTTGGGGCCAGCGATTCCCTGGAGAAGGTGGTTTGCGGATTCACGGGTAGCGTTCATGGCACACACGCTATAGCACCACCCGAACACGCCCCTGGCTGCTGTGGATAAGTGGGGGAAAGATGCCTGCTCACGGGCGAATTTCAGGTTACTAGTCGGTAAACGCACCAGTGTCAAACCTGGTGGTGAGCGCCATTTTCCCCAACTCTCAACCACGGATTGATAATGAATATAACAGGGCTGAGCTGTACGTATAAGGTGTTTGCGCAGGACGGAGAACACGGTTATCCACAACCTATCCACACCCGTGTGGCGAACCCCTGGGAATACCGCAAAGTTGTCCACAGGGGGTTGTGGATAACTTCCGGGGAGAGGTGTCGCGGGGTACGCTAAATATCCGGAACGACATCTAAGGGGAAACACATGGCTGGAGATGCACTCGACGGTTTTGACGACGACTACGTCCTGCCGCCCGAGCCGCGGGACGACTTCGACGACTTTGGGGACTACGCCGCCAACACACGGAAGCCAGCCAAGTCCAACTTCAGTCAAGCGCGGGGCGACCTGCAGGAGTACCGGCAGCCCCCGCACGACGAGCGGGCGGAGCGCTCCGTGCTCGGCGCGATGCTGCTGAACCAGGAGGTCGTCCTTGACGTGGTGGAGAGCCTTCAGCAGGAAGACTTCTACTTCCCTTCCCACCAGCTGATCTATCAGGCGGTGCTCGATCTCTTTGCGGACGGCAGCCAGATCGACGTCCTCATCGTCGCCGGGCGCCTGGACAGGCTGAACCAGTTGGAGCGGGTGGGCGGTGCGCCGTATCTGCATACGCTGATTTCGGAGGTGCCGACGTCGGCAAACGCTCGCTACTACGCGGAAATTGTGGAGGAAAAGTCTCTCCTACGGCAGCTCGTCAACGCCGGTACCCGCGTCGTGCAGTACGGCTACGAGGGTGCCGAGGGCATGGAGGTCGAGGCGCTGGTCGACCGCGCGCAGCAGGAAGTCTTCAACATCGCGCGCAGCGGCGGCGGCGAGGACTACAAGGTGCTCTCCGACCTGCTCAAGCCGACTATCGACGAGCTCACGCAGATCGCTTCTGGCGGCGGCCTCGAGCAGGGCGTGCCCACCGGATTTACCGACCTGGACAACCTCACGAACGGCTTGCACGCAGGCCAGATGGTCATCATCGCGGCGCGGCCGGGCGTGGGTAAGTCCACGCTCGCGCTCGACTTCATGCGCTCCTGCTCCATCCAGCACGGCAAGACCTCGGTGATCTTTTCGCTGGAGATGAGCGCCTCCGAGATCATCATGCGCATGCTCTCGGCGGAAACGGAGATCAAGCTCTCCTCCATGCGCTCAGGCAACATGGAGGAGCGTGATTGGGAGAAGCTCACCCAGCGCCTCAGCGAGATCCAGGACGCCCCGCTGTTTATCGACGATTCGCCGAACCTCACCATGATGGAAATCCGCTCCAAGGCGCGCAAGCTGAAGCAGCAGCACGGCCTGGACCTGGTGGTGCTGGACTACCTGCAGCTGATGAGCTCGGGCAAGAAGGTCGAGTCCCGCCAGCAGGAGGTCTCGGAGTTCTCCCGCCACCTCAAGCTGCTGGCCAAGGAGCTCGAGGTCCCCGTGATTGCCATCTCGCAGCTCAACCGTGGGCCCGAGGCGCGTACTGACAAGAAGCCGCAGCTCGCTGACCTCCGTGAGTCCGGCTCGCTGGAGCAGGACGCCGACATGGTTTTCCTGCTGTACCGCCCGGATTCGCAGGATCGCGACGACGAGCGCGCAGGCGAGGCGGACATCATCGTGGCGAAGCACCGCGGCGGCCCGATCGACACGATTCCGGTGGCGCACCAGCTGCACTACTCCCGCTTCGTCAACATGGCGCACGGGTAAGGTTTGCCTTTCCAACGGTGACAGCCTGCGGTTTTGTGGCTACGATCCTTGAAGTACTAGCGCAAACCTACGGTACTGAAAGGAAAGGGAAGCGCCATGACTATTCGATCCATCCACGCCGATGGGGCCTGTGCAGGCACCATGGCCAAGCTTGACCCCTCCATCACCGTGGCCAAGTCGGGGGACGCCACCCGGCTGTACAACCTGCCGCGCAGCATCGACGCCATCGACCAGGCCACGGAGGAGCAGACCATTCGCGGCCTGCTCGGGCGCATCTTTAACCGCGCGCGGCGCTAAACCCGCGCAGGCGCAGCGAGTTGCTCACCACGAACACGGAGGAAAACGCCATCGCGATGCCAGCCAGCATCGGGTTGAGCAACCCCAGCGCCGCCACGGGTACGAGCACCACGTTGTAGGCAAAAGCCCAGAACAGGTTGCCCTTGATGGTGCGCAGCGTGCGCCGCGAGAGCCGGATCGCGTCCGCGGCGGACATCAGCGAATTGTGCATCAGCGTGATGTCGGAGGCCTCGATGGCCACGTCGGTGCCCGCACCCATCGCCAGGCCGAGGTCTGCCTGGGCGAGCGCGGCAGCGTCGTTCACGCCGTCGCCCACCATCGCCACGTGGTGGCCCTGCTCCTGGAGCTGGCGGACCACGTTCACCTTGTCCTCCGGCAACACGCCTGCCGTCACGTGCTCCGGGTCGATGCCAACCTCTTTTGCCACCGCACGGGCAGCCCCGGCGTTATCGCCGGTGAGCAGGTGCGGGGTCAGCCCAAGCTCGCGCAGCTTTGCGACGGCACGCGCCGAATCCGGCTTCACCGTATCGCGCACGGCGACCATGCCGACATATTTTTCATCAACCTCGACGGCAACCGCCGTAGCGCCTGACTCTTCCGCAGCGCGGAACTTATCAGTCGCGTGTTTTGGTCGGCCGACTCGGACCCGTTTGCCTTCAACAGTGGCGGAGACACCCAGGCCAGGCTCGTTGACAAAGTCGGTGGCCTCCGGCAGCTCGCCAGTCACGGCACGCACGATGGCGCGCGCAATCGGGTGCTCGGAGCCCGCCTCGACCGCGGCGGCGAACCGCAGCGTTTCACTATCAGAGGCGTCGACGACTTCCATCTCGCCGCTAGTTACCGTGCCGGTCTTATCCATCACCACGGTGTCCACCTGCCGGGTCGACTCGAGCACCTCGGGGCCCTTAATCAGCAGTCCCAGCTGCGCGCCGCGGCCGGTACCCACCAGAATCGCGGTGGGCGTGGCAAGACCAAGCGCGCAAGGGCACGCGATGATCAGCACGGCGACAGCGGCGCGGAAGGCGTCGCTCAGTCCGTCGCCGAACAGCAGGTGGCCGACCAGCGCCACGAAAGCGACCGCGATGACGGTAGGCACGAATACCCGCGAAATCCGGTCCACCAGGCGCTCCACGGGGGCCTTGCCGGCCTGCGCGTCCTTGACCAGTGCGCCCATCTGCGCCAGCGTGGTTTCTTCGCCCACGCGGGTTGCCTCCACGACGAGCCGTCCGGAGGTATTCAGCGTCGCGCCGGTGACTTGCTCACCCTCGCCGACTTCGACGGGGACGGATTCGCCGGTGAGCATGGAGGCGTCGACAGCCGAGTGGCCGGAGACGACGCGCCCGTCCGTGGCAACCTTCTCGCCGGGCCGGACCACGAACTTGTCGCCCACCTTCACCTCGGCGATGGGGACGCGGACCTCCACGCCGTCGCGAAGCACGCTCGCGTCTTTCGCGCCCATCTGTAGCAGTTCTCGCAACGCCTCCGAGCTTTGCCCCTTCGCGCGGGTCTCAAACCAGCGGCCGAGCAGCAGGAAGGTGATGACGACGCAGACCGTCTCCAGATAGATGTCCGAGACGTCTTCCCACACAAACAGCGCAACGATTGACCACACATACGCCGCGGTCGTGCCCAGCGTAATTAGCGTGTCCATCGTGGCCGCGCCGTGGCGCAGGTTCACCAACGTCGCGCGGTGGAACACTTTCCCCGCGGCAAAATAGACCAGGGTGGTCGCGGCAAACGCGGCCCACTCCCAGTTGGGAAACTGCAGCGCAGGCACCATCGACAGCACCATCACCGGCAGGCTGAGCAGCGCCGCCCAGATGGTGGTGCGCTTCAGGCTGTCTGCCTCTTCGTCGCGCGCTTCGCTTATCGACGTTGCCTCGTCCTGAGCTTTTCCCACCACGAAAGCGTCGTAGCCGGCGGTGCGGACGACGTCGATAAGCTGCTCGGGCGTGGTGGTCGCTGGGTCGTAGTCGACGGTGGCGGTCTCGGTGGAATAGTTGACCGCGGCGGTGACGTCGTCGAGCTTGTTCAACTTGCGCTGGACGCGTGAGGAGCACGACGTGCAGGTCATGCCCGTCACGCCCAGCTCGATCTGGCTTGTCATGGCTACTTCAGGGTGTAGCCGGCCTCGGCGACCGCCTTGGCCACGTCAGCGTCGGCAAAGCCTTCGCCGGTCACGGTCACGGCGCCGGTGGTGTGGTCGGCGGTGACGTCGGTGACGCCGACGATCTCGCCGATCTCCTCTTTCACGCTGAGCTCGCAGTGGCCGCAGGTCATGCCTTCAACGGTGAATTCGCGGGTATCCATAGTGAGTGTCCTTTCTTTTTGGAGTGTCACGTACACCCGCGACTATACCCCTAGGGGGTATCTGGCGAAAGTATACTAAAGCCCGCCTCCTGCGCAGCCTTTTCGATATCGGCGTCGCTGAAGTTCTCTCCAGTGACCGTCATGCGGCCCTCTGCAACGTCGATTTCGACATCGAAGGTGCCGTCGACCATCCGCACCTCGTCGATAAGCGAATCCACTGCGACCTCGCTAGCCTCGCCGGAAATTTTGTAATTCTTCGTCATGCCCTCGATGTACCTCGTGAATACAATCGCCATTGTTAGTGTTGGAACTGGAGCAACGTTAACAAACCACTCTAAGGAGTAGAACTATGAGCACCATTGACGTCACTGAGGACACCTTCGAATCCACAGTCAGCGCGGACGGCATCGTCTTCGTCGACGCGTGGGCCGCATGGTGCGGGCCCTGCCGCCAGTTTGCGCCGACCTATGAGAAGGCGTCCGAGGCGCACCCGGACGTGACCTTCGCCAAGCTAGACACCGAGGCGAACCAGCAGCTTGCGGCTGCACTGGAGATCACGTCCATCCCCACGCTCATGGCCTTCCGCGACGGTATCCTGGTCTTCCGTCAGGCGGGTGCCCTGCCGCCGGCCGCTTTCGATGACCTCATTGGTCAGGTCAAGGCGCTGAATATGGACGAGGTGCGCGCCCAAATCGCGCAGCAGCAGGGCGAGTAGACCGGAAGGACACCACCATGGCGAACCCATTTTCCAAGGGCTGGAAGTACCTGATGCAGTCGTTCGACTCGAAGATCGACGAGAACGCTGACCCGAAGGTGCAGCTCCAGCAGGCGATGGAGCAGGCGCGGAAGAACCATCGCGAGATCGCCGAGCACGCGGCCGCGATCGTCGGCAACCGCAACCAGCTCGAGATGAAGCTCGAGCGCCTGATCAAGTCCCAGGAAGAGCTCCAGGAGAAAACGCGGATCGCGCTCCAGGCCGCCGACAAGGCGAACGCGGAGGGGGATGCGACCAAGGCGCAGGAGTACAACAACACCGCCGAGGTGCTGGCCTCCCAGCTCGTGGCCGTGGAGCAGGACCTGGAGCAGACCAAGCAGGCGCACGCCGGTGCCGAGCAGGCCGCGCGCGAGGCGCAGGCCCAGCTGCAGCAGTCCGAGGCGCGCCTGAGCGAGCAGGCGCAGCAGGCCCAGCAGCTTGAGTCGCAGATCGACCAGGCGAAAATGCAGGAGCAGACCGCGCAGACGATGGACACCATCAACCAGTTCGGCGCGAACGACAACGTGCCGACCTTGGATGGCGTGCGCGACAAGATCGAGAAGCGCTACGCCACCGCCCTTGGCGCGCAGGAGCTGGCCAAGGACTCCCTGGGGGACCGGATGGCGGAAATCGAGACCGCTGGCACCGACATCAAGGCCGCCAGCAAGCTCGACGAGATCCGCGCTTCGATGAATTCTGCAGAGAAGGCCATCGAGGCCCCGGAAGAAGCTCCCGAGGCCGAGGCCGAAAAAGAGGACTAGTCGCGGCTGATATTAATCAGCACGCCACGAATCCCTGAGTGGAACCCATCGCGAAGATTGACGCGCTGGGTTTCACTCAGCGTGTATTCGTGCAGTGTTTCGCAGGCGAACTGCAGAAGCGGGCGGTCGATCTCCGGCGGTAGCCCGCCCCCGGACAGCATGTGTGCCTTGTCGCGCTGCTCCGAGGAGGCAGCATTGTCGTACCACCACGCCGCGTACTGCTGGCCCACGTCGTAGGGGGTCTGGAACCCGGCGGAGGTCCACACCTCTTCCGGCAGCGGCACGTAGCGGGAGCGCAGCTTCCGGCGCGGAGCCATCATGGACGGCTTCGGCGCGGGCTTCGGGGTTTCGGGGGCATCGGCGGGGGCTTCGATGGGTTTCTCTGGCTCAGCAGGCTTTTCGGGCTCTGCTGGCTCGACAGGCTCTGGAGCTTCCTCGGTTTTCGCTGGAGGCTCCGCTTCCTCCTCTGGCTCCTCTGGTGCCAGCGGATCCGGGCCGAGCGGGACGGGGGAGGGGCCTTCGGCTTCGTCGAGCGGCGCGGCGTCGGCAAGCGGGCGCTCCCTAATCGACGGGGGCAGCGGGCCCTCGAGGACCTGGAGCTGCATGGCGTCGGCGAAGTCCTCGCGCGGGTCCAGGATCGTGGTGGTGTCGCACGCGTGGCGCAGCGCCGAGGACATGGAATCCCAGCCGAAGCCGTAGAGGTGAACGCGCACGCCGCTGGCGGTGGCCTCCTCCACGCCCGGGATCATGTCCGCGTCGCCGGAGACGAGCACGAAATCAGTGAACTGGCCGCGGGTGGCGTTGACCACCAGGTCCGCGACGAGGCGAGTATCCACGCCCTTCTGCGTGCGGCGGTCGCCCCACTCGATGAGTTGGCCGGTGCGCAGTTGCACGCCGTCGCAGGTGCGTAGCGCGCGCTGGTAGCGGTGCGGGCCCGAGTCCGGGATGCCGTCGTACCAGAACTGGCGGTGGATAGGTTGGCTGAGTTGTTGGCAGATCATGGTGCCGAGGCTTGCCACGACCTCGGGCAAATCAATTTCTAACTGGGATCGAGCGCCGATTTCCCACGAGTTGTAAAAGCTTGCGAGTAGGTAAGACGTGTCGACGAACACCAAAGTGCGTTCAAGCATGGCTCCTAAATTCCGATTCTTTCGTTGCTAAAGGTTGTTTACCTCCCCAGTGTGCCTGAATCAGCGTGCGAGGTCTACCTCTTTCAGCGAACCTTGCGCTCACCCCATAACGCAGTTAGCGTGTTAGTTACTCGAGTAACTAACCAACCCACATGAGTATGCAGGGATAACGCCATGAATGCCGATACAGAGCCACTCTTCGTGCAGGTGGCCCGCCTGGTGGAGGACTTGGTGGTCGACGGCACGCTTGCCCCCGGCGAGCGCGCGCCCTCAACCAACGAGCTCGCCGCCTTCCACGAGATCAACCCAGCCACCGCGCGCAAGGGCCTGGGGATCCTCGTGGATGCCGGCATCTTGGAAAAGCGCCGCGGCCTCGGGATGTTTGTCACCCCCGAGGCGCGCGAGCGGGCGTTAAAGGCGCGCCGCGAGCGCTACGCCGGCGACTACCTCGCACCCGCGATTGACGAGGCTGTCCGCCTCGGCTACGACCGCGACACCCTGCACACCCTTATCGACCGCGTCGCAGAAAGTAGAGGAATGTACCAATGATTCACGCGCATCACCTGGAAAAGGACTTTGGGGCACATAAAGTCCTCAGTGACATCTCTTTCGAGCTCCCCGGTTCTGGCATCCACGCCCTGCTTGGTCGCAACGGCGTCGGCAAATCCACGCTGCTCGCGCTCATCGCGGGCCAACTCAAGCCCTCCGGCGGCGAGCTCACCGTCTTCGGCGAGCAACCCTTCGACCGCGCGAGCGTGATGGACCGCGTCTGCTTCACCGGCGTGGACACCCCGTACCCCGCCTCGTGGGCACTCGTTGATGTGGTCGCCGCGGCCGCGAAGCGTTACCCCAACTGGTCGCAAAGCACTGCAGAGATGCTCATGCGAGATTTCGGACTGGACGCGCAGGCGAGGACTGCGTTTGGCAAGGCATCCCGCGGCCAACGGGCGATGGTCGGCATCGTCATCGGGCTTGCCTCCGGCGCAGAACTCACGCTTCTCGACGAGCCCTACGTCGGCCTCGACGTCCACAACACCTCCGTCTTCTACCGCCACCTTCTCGCGCACGCAGAGTCCGAGCGATGCTTCATCCTGGCCACTCACCACATCGACGACGCCGCCAAGATCCTGGACTCGGCGTTGGTGCTGGGGAGGCAGGGGAGCGTCGATAAGCATCTGCACGCAGAGGATGCCGACGGCTACGTCATCGCGACCGGCAACTTCGACGAGCCCGCCGGGGCCCTTGCTTATCGACGCACCGCCACCGCCGCCCGCGCCATCCTCCCCGCAGAAACCGCCGCTGAAATGGGACTACGCACCCAAACGGCGGACCTCGGCGACGTCCTCGAGGCAGTGCTGGAGGTGCAGCAGTGAACCCGATGACGCACCTCGACCGCGACTTCCTGTGGTTCCAATTCAAAGCAGGCCCGGGCCTGCGGTTTCTCCAGCTTCCGATGATCCCGCTGTTCTATCTCGTCTTCGCATTCGCAGGTGGGTGGGCATGGCTCGGGTCGCTTGTGTGCTGCGTCATGGTGGCTTTCCTGCTCATACCCGAGCCGAAAACGTTTCGCGCCTACGGCATGAACCGCGCGCGTGCCCGCCAGCAACTGCTGTTCGTGCTCGTTCCGGTCACGCTGCTTGTCGCCTTGGCCTTTGCGCAGGTGGCACCGCCGGTGAGCTCGTTTACTGGCGCACTGCTGGGAGCCGCGGTCCATCTTGTGACCTGCCTACAAGGCGGGGAAAGTGCGAACCGTGAGACGCTCGGCCGACTGCACCTGCCCGGGAAAATCGAGATCTTTGCAATCCTTGCCGGAGTGCTTGCCGGTGCGCTGTACGGATTGTGCGCGAAAGTTGGGCCCGAATGGCTTGCGGCAATCGTGCCGGCCATTCCGCTGCTCGCGTACTGGGCTTGGGCGGCCAGCGACGGCTTTACCTCAGCCGCTGTCGCCCAGGCTTATGGACGAACGCGCAAGCGGTGGGCGGGCACCCTTGTGCTGAAAGTAGTCGTTTCTCAAGCCTTCATTGCGATGTCTGGTGCACTTCCTGCGTTGCTTATCGACGCCACGTTGCCCCTTTCCCCGTTCGTCTTTTTCGCGATCGCCGGAGTAGCCGCGCTGCTTGCGGGAAAGGCCATGGAGATGTTGTTACCCAACTCCAGCCACTTCCCGGTACTTATTGCTTGGATCTCCGGGCGAGAAATGCTCAATCCGCAAACGTATGACCCCGCAAGTGCAGTAGTGGTCTATGCGCTCAGCGGAATCCTGCTGGGCGTCGCGGGGTGCATAATCGTGCCGTACTTATTCGGCGCAGTGAACGTAAAGCGGGCTTAATAGCACGTGTTAACAAGCGCGAAATATGCCTGTTGTGCTGGGGATTTGTGTTGGTGTGTGGGTGT
>NZ_KV825630.1:102803-315574 GCF_001831515.1 Corynebacterium sp. HMSC074A01 | reverse complement strand
CACGCTGCAGGGGTTGCAGCTATGTGACACGGGACACAATCGCAATCAAGGTGTCTCTTCTTATTTAGATTTTCTTCAAAAAGTGGAAAAATTACGAAACGAAAACCATTTACGCTGCTCAACGTATGTTTTTGTGTTTCGTAGTTTTGTTCTTTTCGTTTACGAGATTACGAAATGACCCGCAAATACCTACCGTGACCTGCGGTGATGTGTTTCGTATTTTTCTGCGTAATTTCACGTCGCCCGAAGCAGACACCCTGCCGTGTGCTTGCTGCAGGGCTGCGGCCGTCCCTCCATGTGGAGCGTCAGTGTCGATGCTGTAACTTAAACGTACATACATTTGTGGCGCTCTCGTTACGTGTCTGTGCATTGCCGAGCTCTTTACTGTTGTGTGTGGGCGCGCAGCCGTAGTGTCCGTGCCACTCCGAGTAGGGCGCGTCGTACCCCAAACCCATGTTCAATTAAATTCCAATCCAGAGAGGTCTTGCACTGTTGCGGTGCGGTTGTCTTCTTTCTCACCGTATTGGACCCTGCGAAATTAATTGGATACGATAGGCCCATGTTGATTTCAGGTTCCGTTTTCATGCGGCCGCTCACCAGCCGCTAAGGCGGTTTTCTCCCTCCCGCAGGTTAGAAACCGCTCCGGTCCTTTAGCCGGGCGGCCATTTGTCATGCCCGGCTCCCTTTCAAATCCAAGGAGCACACCTGATGTCTGCATACGGACACGGCCGTCACGAGCATGGCCAAAATTTTCTCACCAACCACAAGATCATCAACTCCATCGTCGATCTTGTAAAACAAACCTCCGGCCCCATCATTGAGATCGGACCAGGAAGCGGTGCCCTCACTCACCCGATGGCCCACTTGGGGAGGGCGATAACGGCAGTTGAAGTGGACGCAAAACTAGCTGCCAAACTCACAAAAAAGACCGCCTCGGCGTCGGTCGAAGTGGTCCATGATGATTTCCTTAACTTCCGGTTACCCGCCACTCCCTGCGTCATTGTGGGAAACATTCCCTTTCACCTCACCACTGCCATTCTTCGAAAGTTGCTGCATGCGCCAGCATGGACTGACGCTGTACTCCTCATGCAGTGGGAAGTCGCTCGCCGCCGGGCCGGGGTAGGCGCAAGCACGATGATGACGGCTCAGTGGTCCCCATGGTTCACATTTCACCTGGGTTCTCGGGTACCAAGGTCTGCTTTCCGGCCACAGCCAAACGTTGACGGGGGGATCTTAGTGATCCGCCGGGTGGGTGACCCGAAGATTCCGATAGAGCAGCGCAAAGCCTTTCAGGCGATGGTGCACACCGTTTTCACTGCCCGGGGACGCGGGATAGGGGAAATTCTCCGAAGGGCAGGGTTGTTTTCATCACGTTCAGAGACACAATCATGGTTGCGCTCGCGAGGAATCGACCCCGCAACCCTACCTCCCAGATTGCACACCAACGACTGGATCGATCTCTTCCAGGTGACTGGTTCCTCTTCACCGCGCCATCGGCCCATTTCACAATCGGGAAGTAGTCAACGCCCTCCTCAACGGAAAAATCGAGGCCGGCGGCGGTAATCCCCCCACCACCAAAACCGAAATCCACCAGTAGTAGTGAACGACCCATGTTCGTCTACCGTGAGCCGCGTTATGGCAGTGACGTGTTCTCGTCGGGCACAGTCATAGTTCCCGGCGTTGCCAGCGACAGGGTTCTACACCCAGCAGCGGGACCGATCAAAATCACCCGCACGGGGAACGACCCTGCTGGTGGTTTCGATTTTGATGAAAGCGAGGAGACATAGCCCCTCGCCAACTCCCCGTAGCTGGCGAACAGTAGCTCCTGGCGCTGGCGCTCGTTGGTGAGTTTGCGTGCCACATCGAAAGCCTTATCGACTTCCCGGTCCAAGTTGTTGTGGTCCTTGAGCAGAATTGGGTCCATCGATAACGGGTTGTAGTGCTCCGCGAGTGACCGCTGGGGGTGCCGCTCGCGTGCCCGCAGCACCAACTGTCCAGCGTCGATGATTCGCTGCTGCGCCTTCTCATCTAGTTCACACAGAGCTGGTCCGCAGTTGTAGCTCCCGATGTACTCCGAAAAAGGGAAAAAAATAGTGGGGATACATCAACCTTCCACTTTCCATTCTTCCGGCTCAGAGTATTGAGGGGTCTGGGACCGGGTCCGTAAACCCTTTATGTTTTTCGCGCACAGCGGTTTTTAGCGACGCACCCTATAGGTTTTCCGCAGAACCTATATGTGTTTCTGTGCACCCCCATATGTTGTCTGTTTCTAGCGGTATTTCGTTGTACTTTGCGCATCGAATAGTTATTTATCGACGACACTCCGTCGAGTTCAAGTTCAACGTGTAGTGCTTAACCTCTGCGATGAACTCTTTGATCCCGGGACGTGATGAGGACTGGGGCTATTGTGCTCCCCCGAACGCTACGGCCCGGGGGCACGAGGCTGTGTCGCAGGTGCAGGCGAGAGGACCACTAGCGAAACACAGACCGCTGAGTCGACGCAGTCACGGTAAAGACGGAGCCGTCTAGGCGGTGCTCGAGGTTGCGCGAGATACGGTGACGCTGGGCGTCGGTAAGCGATGCGCATTCCGCGACATCGATGGAAAGCTGGACTTTGCCGTCCGTCGTGTTGACGCCCTGGCCGCCCGGAGTCGACGATTTCGCGAAACGCTCCGCGAGATCGGCGGCGATGACCGCACCGTCGGGGATCCCCGGGCCGGGCGCTATGGTCATGTCGTTCATGCCGCCCAGCCTAGGTGCCCACAACCCTTTCTCGTCTCGGCGGAAGCGGAGACCGCGTCGCGACGGCCGGGATCCAGCCTCAGTATTATCCTCGTCACCGGTTGATTCGAACGCTTTTGGCTCCTCCTTCTCCCGTCGGGCTTCGATTTCAGCGGCCTCCGCAGGTGGCAGTGATCGCTGGATCCGCTCGAACTACCGGTTCCGATCAGCGGTCGAAAGATTTTCGCAGCAGCCGGACCTGCGGCGCCGGTGCCGCCGCCGTAGCCTGACGAGCATCCCCGCCATGACTGCCATCACGACGGCGGTCCCGGCACTGATGATCCAGGGATTACCGAGGAGCCCACCGACGCCTGCGAGTGCTCCGCCCGCCGCGATGAACGGCAGGCCGCAGCAGAGCAGCGACGGAAGCGCGCAGCATGCCAGCAAGAGCAGCCCGGTCACTGCAGCGACGACGGGACCGGCGCGCCATTCGTCGCGGTCCTGATCGGCGCTCATCGTCTGCTTCAGGATGAGATCTCCCCGATTGCCTGCGTTGCCGTTCATGCGCAGCACGACAGCAGCGACGGGTCGGTGGTGAAGGCCTTCGCGGCGATCCGGATGCCCTCGGCCATGGTCAGGTAGGGGGCCCAGGCGTTGGCGACCTCGGCGACGGTCCTGCCGAGCACGTGGACGCCTGCGGCGGCGAGCTCCCCGGCGTCCTTGGCGACGGCGGTCAGGCCGAGGATCTCTTTCGTCTCGGCGTTCACGACGATCTTGATGAACCCGCGGGTGTCGCGGTTGACCAAGGCGCGGGGCACGTGGTGCAAGGGCAGGACGCGGCAGTCGCAGTGGATCCCCGCGGCGAGGACGTCCTTCTCGGTCATCCCGACCGCGCCGATCGCGGGCCCGGTGAACGTCACCCGCGGCAGGCGGGCGTAGTCGACGGACCGGTCGGCGTCGGCGAACGCGTTCTCGGCGACGAGGGTGCCGTGGTGGGCGGCGACGTAGACGAACTCGGGGTGCCCGGTCACGTCGCCCGCGGCCCAGACCCGCGGGTTCGAGGACTGCAGCCGGTCGGAGACGACCACCTCGCCGGAGTCTCCGGTATTCACCCCGACCGCATCGAGGTTCAGGCCATCGGTGACGGGACGGCGTCCGAGGGCGACCAGGACCTGGTCGGCGCGGAACTCCTGCGAGCCGCCGGACAAGGCGGCGGTCACGACGGCCTCGCCTCCCGTGCCGCGGGAGACCCGGGTGGGCACTGCGCGGCTGACGACGCGGATGCCCCCGTCGGCGAACACCTCCTGGAGCGCCTTCGACACCTCCGGCTCCTCCTTCGAGGCGAGCCGGGACCGCACGAGCAGCGTGACCTGCGAGCCGAGGCGGGCGAACAGCTGCGCCTGCTCCAGGGCGACGTAGCCGCCGCCGAGCACCAGCAGCGACTCGGGGACCTCCGTCAGCTCCATCGCCGTGGTCGAGGTCAGGTATCCGGTCTCCTTCAGGCCGTCGATCGGCGGTGCCCACGGGCGAGAACCAGTCGCGACCAGGTAGTGGTGGGCCTCGATGGTCTCGACGCTTCCGTCGGATCCGGCAACATCGAGAACCGGCGCATCAGGGGTGCCCACGAACGAGGCGTCGCCGCGGAGGACCTGCCAGCCGTAGGAGTCGGCGACGTCGGCGTACTTCTCGCCGCGCAGCGACTCCACCAACGCTTGCTTCCCAGCGATCAGCGCGGGCATGTCGACGGGATCCGCCGTCGTCGCGATCCCGGGGAACCGGGTTGCGGCGTCGACCGCGACGTGCCGCGCGCCGGCCGCGGCAATGAGCGCCTTCGACGGGACGCAGCCCGTGTTCACGCAGGTGCCGCCGAGCGTCCCGCGCTCGATCATCACCACCGACTTCCCGAGCGTGCTGGCGCGGATCGCAGCGGCGAACGCGCCGCCTCCCGATCCGATGATGGCGAGATCGTACTTCGTAGGCATCGCTACTCCTGTCAACTCTTGGCTTTCTGCTCTGTCTCAGCCATACTGGACCTTCCAGTGCAGGGGAAGGTCAAGCGCGGCCACGGAGGGAGACAGCAATGTGGATCGGAGAACTCGCCGAGAGGGCGGGCACTACCGCGAAGACCCTTCGCTTCTACGAGGAACAGGGCCTTCTACCCCCGACCGAGCGCACGCCGTCCGGATACCGCGACTACGCGCCCGAGACGGTCGCTCGGATCGACTTCATCCACCGCGGCCAGGCCGCGGGCCTCACCCTCGCCCAGATCCGCCAGATCCTCGACATCCGCGACGGCGGCCATGCGCCCTGCGAGCACGTGCGCGACCTGCTTGACGTGCGCCTCGCTGAGATCGAGCAGCAGATCGCGCAGCTCTCCGTGCTGCGCGACACTATCGCGGACCTTAGCCAGGACGCCGCGCACCCGGATCCTGAAACGTGCAGCACCGATCAAGTGTGTAGGTACTTGTAGACGGCGGGAGTCAATGACTCAAACGCTACAACCCCGATATGCGCTAGCGCATATCGATGCCGCCGGTGCCCACCTCGATGATTTTGGTGGTGGCCGCGATAGCACACAGCAGCGGCATCGGGGCGGAGGCCTGCAGCGCGAAGTGGTGGACTCGGAAGGACGCGTTGTTCACGCCGATTTCGTCCGCAGCCTGGGTGATCTCCAGATGAGTCTTGGCGATCTTTTCCGCAGATGGCCCGCACTAGCTGCCGAAGGCGTAATGCCCGAAGCTTAAGAAGCCGATCGCTTTCATTGAATAACACTCCTTTTGATGGTGTTAACGAGAGGGGGTAACTTTGCAACGACATACCGTCGAGTTCAAGTTCAACGTATAGTTACGTGTAGTCAGGGGGCACCGCGTCGCGCTCGACTTCCCACGCGAAGCTAGCCCCAGCGATGCGTCCCTGGAACCCGGACATGAACTGGCCGGGCCGGATCTGGGCCCACGCATTCACACCGGGCAGATGACCGGCACGCCGTCGTCGTCGAGGATGCGGGCGCTAATGCCGTAGACCTCGTTGAGGAGCTCAGGGTTGAGCACCGCGGCCGGGGTATCCAGCGCCACGACACGGCCCGCTTTGACCACGAGCAGCTCGTCGCAGAAACGTGCGGCGAGGTTGAGGTCGTGGATTGCAACCAGGGCAAGCCTGTCGGTTCCCGCCACTTCATCGCGGATGATTTCAAGCAGGTGCACCTGGTGGCGCAGATCGAGGGCGGACGTGGGTTCGTCGAGAAGTAAGACGCTCGGGGTGCGCACGAGCATCTGCGCGACGCCGACCAACTGGCGCTGGCCGCCAGACATGTCGGAGACCATGCGGTCGGCGAGGTGCGTGATGTTGAGCCGCTCCATGATGTCCGCCGTTGCCGCGACTGGATCAGCATCGACCGCGCCGCGGCGCTTCGCGGAAACCATGATGGACTCGAACGCGGTGAGTGACGCGGTAGTCAGCATGTCTTGGGGCACGTAGCCGATGGCGGTGGTGCGAGACTTGCCGGTGACTTCGCACCCATCGACGACGATGGAGCAGGTGCCTTGCGACGGCTTCTTAATCCCCGCGATGGTTTTCACCAGCGTGGACTTGCCGGCGGCGTTTGGGCCGATAAGCCCTACGACTTTGCCTTCTTCCAGCGGGCCGAAGGTCATGTCGTCGATGATCGTGGTACGGCCGTAGCCGACGGTGAGGTGCTTAGCGAAAATTGCCACGGTTAGCCCCTCTTTCGTGCGCGGGTGAAGATGAGGAAGACGAAGAACGGCACGCCGACCAGCGAGGTGATGATGCCGATGGGGATCGCTAGCCCTGGGATGATGGAGAGCGATACTGCGTAAGCCACGCTGAGCAGCATCGAGCCCGCGGCTGCCGCGCCGGGAAGGAAGAACTTCTGGTCCTCGCCCACCAGCATGCGGGCGACGTGGGGGCCGACAAGGCCGATGAAGCCGATGATGCCGGTGAACGCGACCGCCGAGGCGGCCAGGAAGGATGCCACAAGCAGGGTAGTGAGGCGCAGGCGTTTGACGTCGATGCCGAGGGCAGCAGCGCGATCGTCGCCAAGCCGTAGCGCCGTGAGGCGCCAGGAGTTGACTACGCAGAAGGGGATCGCTGCGGCGACCACCACAGCGAGGATGGCGTTCGCGGTCCAGTTCGCGCGCTGCATCGAACCCATGGTCCAGAACACGATCTGCTGGAGCGCTTCGATGTTGGCGCTGTACTGCAGCAGCGAGAGCAGGGCCTGGAAGAAGAAGCTCAGCGCGATGCCGAGGAGGATCATCGATTCGGCGGTGGCGCCGCGCCACACGGACGCCGCTGCCACGATAGCGACGGCGAGAAGTGCTGCGATCGCCGCGGTGAGCGCCAGGTTGAACTGCGGGTTCGGGATGAGCGTCCAGCCCATCACAATGGCGATCGCCGCACCGAACGCGGCTGCCGCCGAGATACCGAGGGTGAAGGGCTCGGCAAGGGGGTTGTCCAAGATGGTCTGCATCTGCCCGCCAGCGAGGCCGAGCGCGGCGCCGCACAGCAGTGCCATCACCGCAGCGGGCAAGCGCAGGGTGCGAATGACCACACGGGTCTGATACTCCACCGACTCGGGGTGGAAAACGGCGTTGTAGACGTCGGCAAGTGCGATGTCGATGGGGCCGACGATGACGGCGACGAGGAAGCTCGCGAAAGCCGCAATGACCAGCCCCACGATGGCGAACGCTTTGTTGCGCCCGCGCTTGTGGTAGCTCGTAATCGCGGCCTGGCGAGCATCCACGTTTGCGGCGGGCTGCGCGGATACTCGAGTTGTCATGGGTTAGCTCTCGTCCGGGTTCGCAGGATCGTAGAAGAACACGCCGCTGTACTCGAACGGCATCCACTCCTTGTGGAACTCGATGAAGTCCTTGGTGGGGTGGTAGTCAGCGAACTCCTCCGGGTGGATCCACTTGGCGAAGGCTTCAAGCGCGAAGACGTTGAACGGGTTGTCGTAGAACTGGTGGTACACGGCGAAGTAGTTGCCGGTCTTCGGCGCTTCGAGCAGCTCGAAGCCGGGCAGTTGCAGCGGGCCGCTGCTAGTTTCTTTCGCCAGCTCGGCATTAGACTGGTAGCCCATCTCGACGTGACGGAAGAGGTCGGTCTTGTTCGGGTCGCGCGCCCACTCGCCGCCGGTGACAATGATTTTCTCTGGATTGAGCTCAATCATCTTCTCAGGGGTGATGGTCTTAGTTTCCGGGCCGAGGACTTCTGGGCCGAGGTTGTGGCCGCCGGCTGCGGTGACCAAGGTGCCCAGGTGCACGTTGCCTGCGACGGCGCAGCACTCGTTGTAGCCGGCCGCGGTCCACAGCAGTACGTCAGGCTTCTCGGCAATCTTTGCTGTACGCTCGGAGATTTCCTTGACCTTTGCGTCGTAGAACTCGTTGTACTTCGCGGCGCGTTCGCTCTGGCCGAGCAGGTCACCCAGAAGCTGCATGGATACGGTTGTGTTTTCCAGCGGCTTCTGGCGGAAGTCGATGTAGGCGTAGGTAATGTCGGCGGCATCCATGTCCGCGATCATGCCGGACTCTTCGGCGGCCTTCTTCTGGTCGAGCGTCATAATGACCACGTCTGGGTCCTGCGCGAGCAGGTTCTCAACGGTGACGTCGCCCTTCTGGATCATGCCGATCGCCGGCAGATCCTTCGCTTCCGGCTGCAGTTCGAGGAGCTTATCGCGGAACGCGCCCGCGTTCTTCACTAGGTCCTGGCCGTACGCAACGATGTTGTCCAGCGGGTTTTCCTGCAGCAGGGCGGTGGCGTAGGCTGCGCGGCCCTCAGCCAGCACGATGCGGTCCGGCATCTCCGCGAACTCGATGGTGCGGCCCGCCGCATCCTTCACCGTCAGCGCTGCGTCCGCAGTGCGTGCTGACGTCTGCTTCTCCGCCGCTGCGGCCGAGGTGGCAACCTCAGAGGATGCCGTGCTGGCGGTGGTGCTGCCGGAGTCGGAGCAGGCAGCCAGGCCGATCGTGGTGGCGAGTGCAACCACGGTTGCACCGATCTTTTGTGAAAGCTTCAAAACTTCCCCTTTTGGTAAGTAAGCCTAAGCTTAGTTGTAGGAACGCTGGAAAGACTAAGGTAAGGCTAAGCAAATGTCAACGGTCTGAGTCGTGCATCATGCCGCTTACCCCATAAACATCCCCATATACCCCATATTTTCGCAGTTCGGCTGCCTACACAAAAACTTGTTGCGTTCTGGATCCTGCATAACGGTCCAAACAAGTCCAGGTGCCTCATGGCTGCCGAGTTCAGTGGCACCCAACATCCTGACGCGCTCCACTAGGGCTTCGCGTTCAGTGGCGCCGCCGTCGATGTGCATGCGGTTTTACCGGGGGTGGGGTCGGCAACGCGCTGAAAACTTAGCGCCGGGGCTTACGCCTCGTCGACTTCAACTCCGAGCGCCGCTTCTTCGCTTCGAGACGGCGTCGCACCGAGCTGCGCGTCGGCTTCGTTTTGCGCCGCGGGGGAGGTGGTGGGGCGAGTGCCTCGCGCAACAAGGTGGCCATGCGTTCCCGCGCTTCGGCACGGTTGCGGATCTGCCAGCGCTGCGTCGACGCGCTCACGGTGAGCACCGTGCCGTCCAGGCGGTGTTCGAGGTTGTGGAGGGCGCGGCGGCGTTGGGTGTCGGAAAGCGATGCGCATTCCGCGATGTCGATGGAGAGCTGCACCTTACTGTCGGTGGTGTTGACGCCCTGGCCGCCCGGGCCCGATGCCTTCGCGAACCGCTCCGACAAGTCCGCAGCGGCGACGACGAGGCCGTCGGGGATACCCCGGCCGGGTGCGATGGTCAGGTCCTGCATGCCAAACACCCTACGTTCACCCTGGGGCGGCGGGCTGTTGCGTCCGGTCCCACAGCATTGATTCCAGTAGCGGAGGCCTGGAGCGTCCATTATCCTGCTCGTAGGGGCTTTCCTGTTGATGAATCACGAATCCGTGCTGCTGAGGATGCCTTGGGACGTACCTTCCCAGACGTCTTGCGGCAGCGCTTGATGTCGGAGAACGGCGGCCAAATCGACGATGACGCACTGGGCGATCTAGCTGGTCATGGCCCCACCGTCCTGTCGGGAGTGCGGTTGTTTAAAGGGGGGTAATTTAGCACTTCAATGCCCACTTCGGCGTTGTCGTCGAGCATGAGCTGGCTGCCGAAGGGCAGGCTTGCGTCGGACGAGTACGAGAAATGGTTAGGTGAAACCCGCAGCCACACCCGCTTTCCTACGTACTCGTCCCAGCCATTGGTGTTGTCCGAGGTTCCGAAATCCCAGTGCTGCACGGATCCGAGGCGAGCGAAGGGGCTTTCCTGGGCGACCTGGCTTCCCGCCTTATTTGCCGTGATGTTGACGGGGGAGTCGAAGACCAGCACGTAGTACACGTTGTTCGGGTCTTCGTCGCTCGGAGTGGGGCGGCCCTTCCGGGCCTGTTCGGTCGACCATGCCTCCACGTTGCCGGTGACGAGCAGGTCACCGTTCGAGTCGACGACTACCGGCAGGTTTTCCGCAGTATCCGCCGGTGCCTCCGCATCCGCCGGTGCCTCCGTATCCCCGCCAGGCTCTGCAACCTCCGCAGACTCCACAACCTCACTCGAATCCGGGTCCACCCACTGGGTGGACGTGACCACCACGATCTCGGGCGCGCCACCTCCGGCGCAACCCGAAACCACCCCGACAGAACTAGCTACAACAAGCGCGAACGCACGACGCAAATGCATGCGCCCACTCTAACCGGTGGGCGCAGGAAACTCTCGGCTATTTCCCAAGCTCCTTGCGTCGCTCGGCGGCGAGTTTCTCATCCAGCTCGAGCTTGGACGGCGTCCGCTTCTTCAGTGAGACCGGTTCGGCCGGGAGGGCGTCGAAAAGCATGGAAAGCTCCCCGCGCGTGCGCGCAACTACGGCCTGATCTGTGCGTTCTTCGAACTCCCCAACGTCCAGGTGACCGTCTGCGAACAGTGTGCCCAGCTGGTCCAGAGCTTTCGAACGCTCGGCGTCGCCGACGCGGATTTCGTCCATTAATGCTTCCAACTTGCACTTGCCCCTGCGGCAAGCTGTTCAATCGTAACCATGGTAGATGGTATCGAATACACGATCGGCGAGGCCGCGGAAGCCCTCGGCGTTTCCACCAAGGCGCTGCGCCACTGGGAGGCGCTCGGCCTCATCACACCCGCGCGCACGTGGGGCCGACCACCGCGTTTACAGCGATGCGGACCTCGAGCGCGGCGCGGCCATCGCCCTCTACCGTGGAGTCGGCGTGCCGCTTGCGCAGATCGCGCAGCTTCTCGACGCCTCCGGAGCCGCTCTCACCCGCGCCCTCAAGCACCACCAAGAAGCACTCGCTTCTCGACGGCGCACGCTCGACGCCCAACTCACATCTGTCCAGCACCTCATTGACAACGCAACGAAAGGATCGACCGACATGGACGCAATGAAGAAGTACCTCGGCGAAGATATGCCCGCCTACCAGGAGGAGGAGGCGGAGCAGCGCTGGGGTGATACCCCGGAGTGGGCGCAGTCCCAGAAAAAGCTCGCTCATATGGGCGAAGGTGACTTCAAACGTCTGCAGGAAGAACAAGACGCGCTCGCCGCGGATCTGATCGCCGCACGCGATTCCGGCGTGGACCCCGGCTCCGAGGAAGCCGAAGCACTGGTGGAGCGCCACCGTGCAAGCATCGCCCAGTGGTACGAGGTGACCCCGGCTCGCCAGCTCATCCTCGCGCGCATGTACGTTGACGACGCGCGCTTCCACGAAGCCTACGGCGGCGCGCAGGACTACCTGCTCGAGCTGGTCACCGCCCACGCGGCGGCCGAAGGTGTGGACGTGGGCAACCCGCAGTGGGATTAGAAACCGCGCAGCAGGTGCCCCACCGTGCCCTGTTGTTTCTCTGGATTTACTTACTGTCTTTCGCGAAAGGTTTCTTTGAAACTATGCGTGACTAGTCGAGCAGGGCGCGGTACTGTTTGCGTGCCTTCATGGAGTGAATGACCGTTTCGGTGCTGTCGTCCCAGATGAGTACGACAATCTCGAGCAGCCTCATTGAGCTGTCGAACCCGAGGCGCAGTTCCCGTTGAGGGTGATCTTCGTCGAGCGGGGCCTTAAAAACACAACCTGATGTCGCGGCGGTAACTGTGTCTTCTGGCTTGATGCCGTGTTTCGTGGCGCTTCGGCGTACGTCCATTTCTAAATAGCATTCTTTAGCGCTTCGCGGATTGCCTGAGAGCGTGACCATCCGTTTGCAGCCGCATACTTGTCGAGGTCCGATATCTCCCCGGGGGAAAGCCGAATGGAGATAACCTTCGCAGCATCTTCGTTTCGAGGTTTCCTTCCACGTCGACGAAGTGTCTCTACGTCGTAGCCTTTCTCGGCTTCGGTTACCCACGCATCGATTTGCTCTTCGCTGACTAGCTTCCCGTTGATAGTTTTCATGCAGATAATCGTAATACGGAAAAGGACTTGGTGGCTAGGGAGAGGTTAGATTCTTCCGACAATTCGTCGATTTCAAATTCAACGTGGAACGCAGGGCGGAGCGTGGTTCACGCGTGGCCTTCACTGACGCTTTTCTCCGCCGCAGCACCCGGGGTACCCGCCGACACGCCATGTTATCGACCGACGGTCAATTCACGGTGGAGCACGTGGTCGCGGCCACAGGCACGTGGTCCGCGCCCTTCGTGCCCCACCATCCCGGTACCTTCCGCAGACGCCAATGGCCTCGTCGACCTACCCCGGTCCCGAACCATTCCGCGGCGCGAAGGTCGCGGTGGTCGGTGGTGATTCCGGCCAGCTCACCGCTACCCCCATCGTCGATAGCTTGAACGATCTCGACCACGATCATCTGATCTGGTGCACTGGTTTCCGTCCGGCCCTCGGCCCATTCCGCCACCTCATGCGCGGCCGCGAAACCGCGTCGAAGAATTTACATCTAGTGGGTTACGGCAACTGGACCGGCGACGGCTCGGCTACCCTGATGGGTGTCGGGCCCTTTGCCAAACACACTACCCAGGTAGTCGCGGGCCGTGCCGATGAAACTCGGCATCAAAAGTTTTGAGGCGACGCTTGGTCCCTGAGCAGCTCGATCCTTCTAAGATCCGCGCTGGAGAGCCAGCGCGCTGGGCGAAGGTGTGTCTCAGCGCTTCGCTCGTGCGGCCCGCAGGCCGTTCAAGATCACGATCACTTCGGCGACCTCGTGAACCAACACGACGGCAGCCAGGCCCAGCACGCCGCTGATCGCCAGTGGCATCAGCACGATGATGATGGCCAGAGACAGCACGATGTTCTGGTTGATGATCCTGCTGCCTCGCCGGGCGTGCTGCAGCGCCTGCGGGATCAACCGGAGGTCGTGGCCGGTGAAGGCGACGTCAGCGGACTCGATTGCGGCGTCAGAGCCGGTTGCTCCCATCGCTATGCCCACCGTCGCGCCCGCCAGCGCAGGAGCGTCGTTGATGCCGTCTCCAATCATCGCCGTCGGTGTTTTGGAGGAGAGCTCGGCGACGATGCTTGCCTTGTCCTCTGGGTGAAGCTCAGCGCGCACGTCGTCGATTCCGGCGATTTCAGCCAGCGCCCGGGCGGTGCGAGCGTTGTCGCCGGTGAGCATGCTCACTTCCACGCCGTTGGCGTGCAGGGTCTGCACGGCTTCGGGCACCTCGGGCCGCAGCTCGTCGCGGACCCCGATCGCCCCGGAGAGGGCGTCATCGACGGTGACAAGGACGCAGGTTTGGCCCTCGGACTCCATGCGCTCAACGTCTGCCTTTAGTGGCCCGGCGTCGATCCACCGGGGGCTGCCCACTAGCACCCGTCGACCTTCGACGGTGCCGCCGATGCCATGTCCGGCTTCCTCGCTGATGTCCTGGGCGACGGGCGCTTCGGGCACCGCTGCCGCGATCGCCGCAGCGAGGGGGTGCGTCGATTGCTGCTCAACTGCCGCCGCGAAGGCAAGCACCTGCGCCCGATCGAATCCGTCTGCCGGGACCACGTCGGTAACCTCGGGCTGGTTGCGGGTAAGGGTTCCGGTCTTGTCCACCGCCAGGTGACGGATGCCGCCGAGCCGCTCGAACGCAGCGCCGGACTTGATGACCACGCCGAACTGGCTGGCCGCGCCAATCGCGGCCACGACCGTCAGCGGCACGGAGATTGCCAGCGCGCACGGCGACGCTGCGACCAGGACCACCAACGCGCGGGTGATCCACGTCTCGGGGTCGCCCAGCAGCGAGCCAATCACGCCGACCAGCACCGCCAGGATCATCACCCCGGGCACTAGGGGTTGGGCAATCCGGTCGGCGATCCGGGCGCGGTGGCCCTTTTCCGCCTGCGCCTGCTCGACCAGGTCCACGAGTGTGGTCAGCGAGTTGTCCGTTCCAGCTGCGGTCGTCTCAATCTCCAGCACGCCGGCGGAGTTGATCGCTCCCGCGGGCACCTCGTCGCCGGGCGCGACCTCCTCCGGAATGGATTCTCCGGTGATCGCTGAGGTGTCAAGGCTGGAGCGCCCAGACCGAATGATGCCGTCCGTGGCGATCCGCTCTCCGGGGCGCACGAGCATCAGCTCGCCGGTCACGAGGTCCTTCGCTGCGACTTCGACCGCCGTGCCGTCGCGCAGCACCGTCGCGGTCTGCGGTACCAGCTTCAACAGTGCCCGCAGTCCGCCCTGGGCCCGGTCCATCGCCTTGTCTTCAAGCGCTTCGGCGATCGAGTACAGGAACGCCAGCGCCGCGGCCTCTCCGACGTAACCAAGGATCACCGCGCCGACCGCGCTGATTGTCATAAGCAAGCCAATGCCGAGCTTGCGCTTCGTGACAAGGTTTCGTACTGCGCCGGGCGCGAACGTATACGCTCCTAGCAGCAGGCTGACCCAGAACAGTACTGTCGCGGGTGCCTCTAGCCCGGACCAGCCCAGCGCCAGGCCTATGCAGAGGGCTACACCGGAGAAGATCGGCAGTAGCAACTCGGGGTCCTTCCACCATGGTCGATCGAGATCTTCGATCTCCGTGGCTGGTTCGTGTTCGCATCCACATGCTGAACTCATGCGTCCGCTCCTTTCCCGTCGCAGCCGGGCACCGAGCACTCAGGGTCGATGCACGGGGCGTTTTCGTCGACAGCCAACGTCGCGTTCACTAGCGCGTTGAGCGCTGTCGCAAGGTGCGGATCGGCGATTTCGTAGCGTGTCTTGCGGCCCTCCGGCTCGGCGACGATGATGCCGCAGTCACGCAAGCAGGTCAGGTGGTTCGAAACGTTCGAGCGGGTCAGGTCCAGGTCGCGCGAAAGCACAGCCGGGTAGCTCGGGCCGTCGAGTAGGGTCATCAGGATTCTGGAGCGCGTCGGATCCGCCATGGCCCGGCCGAGCCGGTTCATGACGTCGAGGCGTGAAGCAATAGTCAGCATGTGCTGAACTATACAGTAATTACTGAACTATTCAACACGCACTGAACTGACGTTGAAGCAAAGAGCTTGCGACCTGCAGGAATTAGTCGATGGGGTAGCCGGTAACTGGGCCTTCGCGATTCGGCTGCCAACCCAACGCGGGGGCGACATGCGTGGCGAAGTTGTCCAAGATCTTCACGTTGACGTCGACACCCATCCCGGTGGGGATGGTGATGAGTAGGGTGTCGGCGGACATGACTGCGGCGTCGGCATTGAGCTGCTCAATGAGTTTGTCCGGCTCGGCGGCGTAGGTGCGGCCGAAGGTGGAGGCGCCGACGTCGGGAAGCATGCCCACCTAATCGGAGCCGGAGGCCTGCATGCCGAACAACTGCATGTCCGCGCCGTCGACGATGGGGAAGACGGAGCGGGACACCGACACGCGCGGCGTCCAATCGTGGCCCGCCTTCTTCCACGCGGCGCGGTAGCGGCTGATCTGATCCGCCTGGATTTCGCCCAGGGTTTGAGCGGTGGTCTCGGAGACCAGGGTGGAGGACATCAGGTTGAGCCCGTCCTTGGCGGTTTGCTCGGCAGAAGCGTGGGTGCCGGAGCCGTAGAAAATGTGCTTACGCAGCTCGGGCACCATGGGGAAGACCGGCAGGGCGGAGCCTGGCTGGAACATGTTGGGGTACTGCCGGTCCAGCGGTGCGGCGGTGGCGAATCCTCTATGGGTACAAGTCGTAGGTCAGGCCGAGGATGATGCCGTGGCTGACTGAGTCGTAGTCCGAGTTTCCGCACCCCCTGGCCTCTGGTGTACGCGCTAGCCCCGCTCGGGGTAGCGCACGAGGAGATCGTTGCCGATGACAGCGCCGTCGTTGAGCGTTGCCTCGTTCACCTTCGCCCCGGCTGCACCCAGGCCCATAATGTGGCCAACCTCGTCACCGTGGGCGATGAGGTGGTCCGCGATGATACGCCGGTGGCAGCGCCACCACACCGCCTCGGCGCACATGATCGCGGTGGGGGTTTCGGCGGCGTTCGCCCGTAGCTGCGAGATCGCGTCGGAGAACTCCTCACCCAGCGCATGGTCGGCGTAATTGTGGAAGCTGCGGTTACGCCAGTTGCCGTTAACCTCAAACGGCACCGAGTGGGACACGTTGCGTCGTCCGGTTAGGCCCTCGCTTCTGCTGTAAGTGATGCCACATGTGGGAAGGTGTTCGGCAAGGTGGTCGCCGTTGAACCACGGGTACTTCCTGGACCCGGGCAGCTTGCGCACATCCACGATGGATGTCACACCGGCAGCCTTGATCATTTCAGCGAAGTCCTCGAACTCGAGGTTGGAGTGGCCCACGGTGAAAATGCGCATGTCACCAATGCTACGCGCCAAGCAATTACGCTCACATCGGCGTCCAGGTATCGTGCGTCGGCAGGTGGTCGGACCGGTAGAACGCGGGGTAGCAGGCAGGACGTTTAATGCATTCGCGCCCGCTTTTGTGTGGCATAAATCCTATTGCTGAATGCGCGCCTGATGCAGCCGGGCGTGGGCGAACGCGTCGAGGGTGTTGTCGAAGGCATGATTCTCGTGCACAAGTTGGTCAAACACGCCGAGCTCGCGCAATACCGGAACATGTTCTGGCTTCGTGGCTGCGCGTAAGACGGTGGTGCTGCGGCGTTCGAGGCACCCGATCGTCGCGCGGGACCAGTCCGAGCGGTGCCGTGCGAAACGTCGGGCGTCAATGACACCCAAAGGGTACACAGGTTCCATCCAGTGACAGTGGCATTCCCGGCTCTGGCCGCTACACAGCACCAGCGAAGGAGGAACTAGGGAATCTGCGGTCGTCGCCTCGTGGACTTGAGCTCCGAGCGCCGCTTCTTCGCCTCGAGACGACGCCGCACCGAGGCCCGCGTCGGCTTCGTCTTCCGCCGCGGTGGAGGAGGTGGGGCGAGCGCTTCGCGCAGGAGGGCGGCCATGCGGCGTCGTGCTTCCGCGCGGTTGCGGATCTGCGACCGCCGAGTCGAAGCGCTCACGGTGAGCACAGTGCCGTCCAGGCGGTGCTCGAGGTTGGTTAAGAGGCGTTGACGTTGGGCGTCGGAAAGCGATGCGCACGCTTCGACATCGAGAGAGAGCTGGACCTTGCTGTCTGTGGTGTTGACGCCCTGGCCGCCGGGCCCCGATGATCTTGCGAACCGCTCCGTCAGGTCCGCGGCAGCGATGACCACACCGCAGGGGATCCCTGGCCCGGGCGCGATGGTGAGGTCGTTCATACCGCCCACTTTACGTTCGTGATGGAGGGAGGCGTAGGTGCAGCCGTTCAAGTTGTCCTTGATCCACGTGGCGATGAGGCAGGCATCAAAGCGGTCCATCGTTTTTAGCTGCTGTCGTGCACGGGCCGTGAATTCGACCTTGTAATGGACCGGCTGTTTTGTCATTGGAGTTGTTACTGGTCGAGGTCGGCTGATGCGTAATGGTTGAACTAAGGTGGTCGCCGCGCGCCTACATCTCGCGTTCCTAAGGGGGACTCGGGCAACCACTCACAACTACACGAAGACGCGAGGGAGGAACATAAATGAACGAAGAAGCAATGCTTGAGCGGGTTTTCGCTTACCCTTTTGGCGACATTTACTCCAACTACGTGGCCAAGGTCGAGAGGAAAGGGCACACGCGCGAGGAGCTCGATGACATCCTCGGCTGGTTCACTCAGCTGAGTCCCGCGGAGCTCCAGGATGCGGCTGAGTCGGAGAAAACGCTGCGGGAGTTTTTCGCCGACCTCGCGCTTACCCCGAACGCGGAGTTGATTACCGGCAAAGTGTGCGGAGTGCGTGTGGAGGACGTCGAAAATGACCTCATGCGCCGCATCCGCATGATGGACTCGCTTGTCGACGAGCTCGCCCGCGGCAAGAAAATGGAAAACATCAAGCGCAGCTAGTTCAACATCGAGACAGGCGAGGACTCCCGGATGCGCTGCTACATCCGGGGGCTCTGTCCCTTTAGGACACCGCGAAAGCGGAGTCGGGTGCCTCGCAGCTCGGCCAGATCCTCGCGGCTGAAATTCATCTTGCTCTTCAACAGCTTCTGGTTCTTGCGTGCAGGGGGCGAGTTCGTGGTCATGGCTAATCCCTTCTGGGAAAAATGGTGCAGATCTACTGCCTGCATTCTACCAAAAATAGCTCCTGACCAGGCACGATATTGTTTCTTTAGTCCAGGATCTCCGGTTGGTAGTCGGAGTTGTGGATCATGACGGCCAGCGGCGGGAGCGAGATGTCGGTGCCGTAGGTCATTTGGTCGGGCCGCACGAGTACGCGCAGGCGGTGGCCCTCGTACTGCGTCCAGTCCATGCTTCCTGCGCGCGAACTCACTCCCACGATCGCCCACTCGGGGTGCTGCTCGATCATGCCGGCCCCGCCCTTCGCTGTCACCGGCACCTGCGGGTCGAGCTCAATTGCGTAATAGGTCGACTCGTTGTCCACATCACCTTTGACCTGCTCGTAAACGTCGGCCGGGGTCATGTCGCTAAAGTGCACGGCCTTGAGCGTGCCCGTCAGCGCAATCTCGTCGGGCGCGAGTTCTACAGTCGCAAGAGCTTGGCTTTCGACGCCCGCCTCCTCGGTCTCCGCACTGACTTCCGTCGACGTGACTGTCGTCGTGATCGCGGGCGGTTCGGGCGTATCCTCGCCCGCACATGCGGCAAGCGGGAGTGCGCTGAGCACTAGCAGGGTTTTTCGCATGGAACCCAAGACTAAGCCGCGACGAGGGCTTTCGCCATCTCGTGCAGGGTTGCGGTCGCGTGTGCGAGCTCGGTTGGTTGGTCTGCCATCTCCGAGGCGCGGGTGATCGCGGCGTTGAGCAGGGCGATGTCGGTAGGGGAGACGCCGGGGCAGAAGCTTTTGACGATGTCTTCGAAGCCTGCGTGCGCTGCCTGTACTTCCTCGTTCGCAAACGCTTCAGGGAACTGGTGTGCCGCGGTCATGAGCGCCCCGTGCGAGCCGTGGATGAACAGGTCAAGCATCGCATCCACGTAGGCGCAGATACGCGCTTCCGCTTCCGGAGGCGCGCTTTCCACGGCTGCGGCGAGCTGCTCGTTCCAGGTCTCGGTGGCATGGACGAGGAGCTGAACCATGAGGTCGTGCTGGGAGGAGGCGTAGCGGTAGACGCTGGAGCGCGCCAGGCCGACTTCGGATGCGACTTCGGCCAGGGTGGGGACTTTCCCGGCACCGGCAATGATGAGGTGCTGTGCGGCGTCGAGCACCGCGCGGTGTTGCATTGCGCGGTGCTCGGCCACGGTTGATTCCGTGATTTTCGGCATGTACCCAGTTTAGCGCTGCGAAAAGGTACTACTTCGTTGCGCTGAGTTTTCCGTCGACCATCTCTAGGACTCGGTCACAGCGCCGCAACACTTCGTAGTCGTGGGTCACCATGACACCGGCGACGTTGAACTCGTGGCACTCGCGGGCAAGCAGCTCGACGATTTCCTGGGAGCGGGTGCGGTCGAGGGCGGCGGTGGGCTCGTCGACAAGCAGCACCTGCGGATTGGCCACGAGCGCACGCGCGATGCCGACGCGCTGGCGCTCGCCGCCGGAGAGGCTGCCGGGGCGGTGGTGGGCGCGGCTGGTCATGTCGACCTTTTCGAGCAGCTCGGCATTCGAGTAGCGGCCGCGGGTGCCTGCGGCGCGGGCAGCGAGTTCGAGCTGTTCCTCGGCGGTCAGCGCGGAGGGCAGGCTGCCGGAGGACTGGAAGACGAAGCCGATGTGCTTACGGCGAATTTCGGCGAGTCCGGCGTCGTCGAAGCCGGTGATCTCCTGGCCCGCGACGGTGACCTGCCCGGAATCCGGGGAGGTCAGCGCGCCCGCGACCGCGAGGAGCGTGGACTTGCCGGAGCCGGAGGGGCCGACGATGGCAACGAACTCGCCGGGGTTGACGCTTAAGTTGACGCGGTCGAGGGCGGTGACTTGTGCATCGCCGTCGCTGTAGGTGATGGTGACGTCGATAAGTTCAAGTGCGGGGCTCATCGGTTCTCTCCTAGGGCTGCGAGCGGGTTGGTGCGGGTGACGCGGTAGACGGCGACGAGCGCGCCAATCAGGCCTGCGACGAACAGGATGACGCTGCCGCCGATGACGGAGCCGAACTCGGTGGCGTACGGCATGGCGGTTTGCTCCAGTAGGCTGCCGAGGCCAACGGCGATGAGCGCGCCGGTAACAATCGAGATGGCGAGGATGGTCACGGCCTGGCCGATGCTGTCGCGCAGCAGGAAGCCCTTGGTGGCACCCATGGCGCGCAGCGTGGCGATGCTGCCTGCGCGCTGGATGGTCCACACCAGGAAGAACGCGCCGGTGACGAGCGCGGCGATGACGAAGAGGAACCACTTGATCATGGTCAGCGTCATCATCTCGGCGGTGTAACCGGGGGAGGAGTCGAAGCTTTCCTTTAAGGTGCGGACGTCGAGGCCGGAGGCGTCGCTCAGCGCTGCGGAGTCTGGGGTGTCGGTGGTTTTGGCCACGATGACGGAGGTCTCGTCGTAGGCCTCCGGGTTGACCGGCTCGCCGTGGCGGGCACCGGCGTGGATTTCCTGCCAGACGTCGAGAGGCAGGTAGGCGACGTCGACGTGGCCGAAGGTGCGCTGACCATCCGCGAAGCCGACGACGTTGAGCGGGGTGTCCAGGCGGTCGATGGTGATGGTGTCACCCACGGCGATGCCCTCGTCCTGGAGCGTGGCGGAAACGATGACGTCGTGCGGGGTTGCGCTCTGGCTGGCGGCCTTAATCTGCGCGGCCATCTCGGGAAGGCCCTCTGGGGCGATGAAGGAGTCGGGCTCGACACCCAGCAGGGTCAGATCCACGGCAGTGCCGTTTTGATTGTGTGCGTTGACGATGGTCAGGCCCAGCGGGGCTGCGTCTTCGACCTGGTCAAGCGCGGCGAAGGCCGCTGATTTTTCGGTCTCGACGATCGAGCGGGTAAAAGCCGAGTCGGTCTGGGTGCCGTCCTCAAAGGCGATGACGTCGGCGTCTAAGGCTTTGAGTCCGGAGACACCGTCGTTGACCAGCCCTGCGGTAAGTCCAGCGATGATGACGACGAGCAGGGACATCAGCCCCAGCACGGCGCCCATTAAGAGGAAGCGGGTGCGCGCGAACAGCATTTCGCGCCAAGCGAGATACATGGTGAAACGTCCTGAATTTCCTGGTGGGTACGCGACCGGGCGGCCGCGCACCACATGTTAGCAACACGGTGTCGCCAACATGGAAACAAGGTGTCGTTAAGGTGTGGGTGTGTAAGTAAGCTGCCGTGCCGTACCCTTGAGCACCATGGCCACGAAGTATAAGTTTTCCCTTCCCAACGAGCACTGGGCGCAGGTATCGACGCCCGCGAACATGGACTTTCTGCTCACCCGTCCCGCGGATGCCGAGCAGTCCGTGTTCATGCCACCGACGATTAGCGGGCTGACCGCCACGCTCGCCGAAGACGCCGACATGCAGGCGGTGATGAAGGACAACCTCGCGCGCCTAGAGCAGGCTGGGCAGAACCCGCGCGTGGAGCAGGGCGAGGTCAGCCCGGACGGGAATGCGGGCCTGCAGCAGGTCACGCTGAGTGCGTCTGCCGCAGACGGCACCCGGGGTGAGGTCGCCCAGCTGCAGAACTACCTCATCCTGCGCGAGCAGGGCGGGGACACCCGCTGGGTGGTAATGATTGTGCTCACCGCGGACGTAGGACGCATCCAGGAGCTGGCGCCCGAGTTCCAGCATCTGCTCGACTCCATCGAGTTCGTCTAACAGGTACGTATGTCAGCGCGCTCCCCGGAAAATATCCTCCTGCGCCTGAGCGAACGCGAGGAAGAAGAAGTGCGTTCGATCTACGCGGCGCTGCACCAGCAGGGATTTCCGCAGCAGCACCAGCGTCCGCACATTTCGGTGACGTTTGCGCAGCACATGGAGCAGCGGGTCGTGGAGGAGGCCGCGGCCCTGCTCCCGCCGCTGTTGCCCGCGCGGCTGGACCGGGTTGGCGTGGTGGTCTTCGGCACGAAGTCGAAGCAGACCGTCTCCTGGCTGCTCGAAGCGCCGGAGGATCTCGACGCGGCGGCCCGGGCGCTGAGCGCGTTGAACCCGCATGGTCGCGGGGCCAGGTGGGTGCCACACCTGACCATGGGTTTGCGCATCCCGAAAGCGATGGTGCCGAACTACCTCAGCGCGCTCGCTGAGGTGACCAGCCCCCATTTCAAGACGCTGCACGCCGAGCGGGCCGTGTATTATCGCCCCGCTACTGGCGAGGAGATTGGGTTGTAGTGCCCCGGGAAGGCATGACCACCGTGGGGTACTTGCGTACGTAGCCGACCGCGATGATCGTGAGCGCAGCTAATGCGCCAAGCACGGTTTCGGCCGTTCGCGCCAGCAGCATGGGACCGACGGGGGAGGCCTGCACCGTCTGGATCATTAGCAGTGCGGTCGGGGTGATAAAGCTTGCGGCGATGGTGTAGTTGCGCGTCACGTACATCTCGGTGAGGTACTGCAACACGACGATCCACACCACGATCTGCCATCCCTGCAGCGAGTGCGAGAGCAAGAAGCCGGTAATGGCAATGCCGCTCAGCGTGCCGAGGACGCGTTCGATGGCGCGGTAGTACTGCACCTTGAACCGCGAGTTGACCAGTGGTGCCACGGCGGCGACCATCGCCCAGTAGAAGTGGGAGAGCGGATCGATAAGCTCAACCGAGATCAGGCCAATGGTGCCAGCGAGCAACGGCGAGAAGAAAAAGCGGCTGGCCTCCACCCGCAGTCGACGGCGCGGCACGGGGCCTGCGTCCGGGGCGCGGTTGGGGCGCTCGGGAGCGTGGGCGTCTCCGCCGGGCCCCTCGCCAATGAGGTGGGACAGCTGGCCGAGCACAAGGCACACCAGCGCGGCTCCGCCAGCGATGGCGAAGGCGAGCAGCGGATGCACCGGATTATCGAGGGAGCCGACCGCGGCGACCGAGAAAATCACAAACACCGACCCGGTCGGCTTCATGTCGGTGGCCAGCGCGATCGTCGCCCACACCGATGACGTCACCGAGCTGACAAGCAGCAGAATCCACGGGCTGAGGCTGAACCACGCAATCGTCGCGCCGAGCGTGACCGACAGCGTCAGCGCGATGCCCGCCAGGATGTGGTGCTCGAGCCGCATCGCGCGCGTGGCGTGCCTGCCATACACGCCGGTAAACGCGCCGAAGCTCGCGTAAATGGCAAGGTCAAGTCGCCCAAGCGCCAGCAGCGTAAACATGGGGATCGCCACGCCCAGCGCGGTGCGAAACGCAGGAATATGGTCGCGCTTGGCGGGCCCCATGTGAAACAGCGGGCTGAAATGGTGCAACATTGGCCTCCTTCGTACGTAGCTTCGCCGGACGCCGATAGACTTTAATCAGTCGCGTCGCGGGGTGTGCTCGTGGGCGTCGATAAGCAAGGCCCCAGGCACCTCGAGCCTGCTTGTCGACGCCCCAACCACCACGTTCCCATACCCGTTGCCTTCAGCGAGCACGACTGTGTGCCCGAAGACCTCACGCAGCCCAGCGAGCTCGGCGCGGGTGGTGGGCAGCCCTTTGGTATCGCCGATGTTGGCGAGGAACAACCCGCCGGGGCGCAGCGCGCGGCGCACGGCGGTGTAGAACTCCACGGTGGTCAGCGCACGCGGGGTAGCGGGGCCGGCGAAGACGTCCCGGACGATGAGATCCTGAGATCCGGGCGCAAGCGCGTGGGTAAACGCACGCGCCTCAGCGACTTTCAGCTCCACCGGCGGGTCGAAGGCCCAGCGCACCAGCTTGGCGAGTTCGCGGTCCAGCTCGACCGCCACGTTGGCTGAATCGGGGTAGCGGTGCTGCACGTAGGAGGCAAAGGAACACGCGCCCGCGCCCAAGTGCACGGCGGAAAAACTTTCGGGGAGGGCGTGGGAGGCGAGGATCTCGGCGAACCAGCGCATGTAGTCGTAGTGGAGCACCTCCGGCGCACCGAGTACGACATACGAGGAGGGCACACGGTTGACCTCAAGCGTGAAGCCGCCATCGCGCGCCGGGTCGGCGACGATGGCGGCGGTGCCAGTGGCGATGGGATAGTCACCCTCGATGCGCCGCTTCGGCGCGCGGGGCTTGCCGCGGCTCACGGGTGCTAGCCCAAAAACGCCTTGTCGGACAAGGTTGCGCCCTTGATCTTGGCGAACTGGGCGAGCAGGTCGTGGACGGTGAGCTTACTCTTGTCCTCGCCTGCGGCCTGCCAGACGATGCGGCCCTCGTGCATCATGATCAAGCGGTTACCCACCCGCAGCGCCTGCTCCATGTTGTGGGTGACCATGAGTGTGGTCAGCCCGCCTTCCTCCACGATGCTGTGGGTCAGGGTGGTCACCAGGTCGGCGCGCTGGGGATCGAGGGCGGCGGTGTGCTCGTCGAGCAGCATCACCTTTGGTTGGGTGAACCCGGCCATGAGCAGGGAGAGCGCCTGGCGCTGCCCGCCGGAGAGCAAGCCCACCTTGTGCCCCATGCGGTCTTCCAGGCCCAGCTCCAGGGTGGAAAGTTGCTCGCGGAAGAACTCGCGTCGTGTGCTGCTCAGGGAGCGGCCGAGCCCGCGGCGCTTGCCGCGCAGGTAGGCAAGCGAGAGGTTCTCCTCGATCGTGAGGTTCGGGGCGGTACCGGCGAGCGGGTCCTGGAACACGCGGCCGATCAGGGTGGCGCGCTGGTGCTCCTTCATCCGCGTGATGTCGGTGCCGTCGATATGCACGCTGCCCGTGTCCGGGCGCAGGCGGCCCGCGACGGTGTTGAGCAACGTCGACTTGCCCGCGCCGTTGGAGCCGATGATGGTGCAGAAGTCGCCCTCGGCGAGATCCAGGTCGACGCCGGCAAGCGCGGTGCGTTCGTTGGCGGTGCCGGGGAAGAAGGTCTTGTGCACGTTCGAGATAGTCAGCATTATGCGTCCGCCTTTGCACTTGCGGCTGGTGTGGTGCGCTTACGCCCGGTGCTGGGGAGCACCTTTGGCAGCAGCAGCGCGGCGATGACCAGGACTGCGGAGACGAGCTTCATGTCGTTCGGGTTCAAGCCGAGCTGCAGCGCGAAGAAGATGATCATGCGGTAGGCCACGGCACCGATGAGTACAGCCACGATTGCCTGCAGGAGCGCGCGCTGGCCGACGATAGCCTGCCCCACGATCACGGAGGCCAAGCCGACGACGATCAGACCAATGCCCATGGAGATGTCGGCAAACCCCTGGAATTGTGCGACGAGCGCGCCAGACATGCCGACCAGCCCGTTCGACAGCGCGAGCGTGAGGATCTTCGTCGCGTCGGTGGACACGCCGAAGGAAGTGATCATCTGTCCGTTGTCGCCGGTCGCGCGGATAGCAAGGCCCAGGTCGGTGGTGAGGAACCAGTAGACCAGCAAGGCGAGCAGCAGCACGGAGACCGCGAGCAAACCAACGCCGCCCCAGGAGTGCAGCAGCCCGGCGTCCTTCAGCGGGCTGAAGGCGGTGTTGCTGCGCAAGAGCGGCAGGTTTGCCCCGCCCATGATGCGCAGGTTGATCGACCACAGCCCGATCTGGGTGAGGATGCCGGCCAACAGCCCGTCGATTCCGCCCTTGGTGTGCAAAAGTCCGGTGACGACGCCCGCGGCAAAGCCGGCGCAAAAGCCAGCAGCCGTCGCGAGAAACGGGTTGACGCCGCCGAGGATGAGTACCGCGGCGGTGCCCGCGCCGGTAGTAAATGAGCCGTCTACTGTCAGGTCCGCGAAGTTGAGGACGCGGAAGGTGAGGTAGACCCCCAGCGCCATGACCCCGTAGATCAGGCCGAGTTCAAGCGCCGGGATCATACAGTCTCAGCCTGCTTCAGGATCTCCTCGGGAATCTCCACACCCTGCGCCTTCGCGGCGTCTTCGTTGACCACGTAGGAGAACTCGGTGGCCGTTTCCACCGGCATCTCAGCCGGATCCTCGCCGTCACGCAGGATGCGCAGCGCCATCTCGCCCGTCTGGCGGCCGAGCTCCTTGTAATCAATGCCGATGGTGGCCGCAGCACCGCCCTCGACGGTGCCAGCCTCGGCGCCGATCACGGGGATCTGGTGCTGCTCGGCAACTTGCACCAGCGAGGAAATGCCGGAGACGACCATGTTGTCGGTGGGTACGTAGAAAACGTCAACACCGCTGAGCGTTTCTGCCGCCTGCGGGATCTCGCCCACGCTGGTCACTGTCTGCGTCTCGACGGTCCAGCCGCGCTCCGCAGCCTCCTTCTCCGCGTCCTTCACCTGAATCTGCGAGTTGACCTCGCCGGAGGCGTAGACAATACCGATCGTCTTGGTGTCCGGAGCGAGCTGCTCGATCAGGTCGAACTGATCCTTCAGCGGGGTCTTGTCCGAGGTACCCGTGACGTTGGCACCCGGCGCATCCCAATCGTTGACCAGCTCGGCCTCGACCGGGTCGGTGACGGAGGTAAACAGGATCGGGGTGTCGGTGACGTTCTGCGCCATTGCCTGGGCCGCCGGGGTGGCGTTGGCCAAGATCAGGTCCAGGTTCTGCCCAGCGAACTGCTGCGCAATGGTCAGTGCGGTGGCCTGTTCGCCGTTGGCGTTCTGCTCGGTGAACTCGACGTCCACGCCGGCGTCGGCAAAGGCTTCCTTGAAGCCCTCGGTCGCGGCGTCGAGCGCGGGGTGCTGCACGAGCTGGCTAATACCGATGGAGTAGCTTTCACCACCCGCAGTGTCGCCGCCCGAGCCGCCCTCACTGTCGGAGGAACAAGCGGCGAGCGTGGGGAAAAGCAGTGCGGCGGTTGCAATTAGGGCCAGGGCGGGGCGAGAGGTGTGCATGGTTCGTCCTTTGGTCCGGGAAACGTGATGAACGTTAGGTTAATAGATTCTCGCCTATGCCGAGGGATAAATTTCAAAGAAATTGTGATCCGCAATGCAGGCGGCCCCAAGGTTTGCGCTACTTGCCCAGCTCTTTGCGACGCTCATACGCGATTCGCAGCCGTTCCGCTCGTTCCTTGTTGTCCTCCTTTTCGAGCTCTTCCAACACGTCGTACTCTTCTTCGGAAATATCGGCGAAGGAATAAATTCCCAGGCACACCACACCAACGATTGGCCAGGCCACCCAGGCCATTGAGACATCAAAGACGAATTGCAGCAGGAAAAAGACCGCCGCGCCGAAGCCGACAACCAGCCCCGCCGCGCGATCACAGTTCCGCTTCACGCGGAGCTTGCGCTCCAATTCGGCCTCGCGGGTCGTGTTCGCTGGGGAGGCCAGCTCCTTGCTGTGGGAAGGCTCCGGTAGGTCGCGGAAAAGCGACTCAAGTTCGCCGCGCGTCGTGGCCGAGGCGGCCTGTGCGGTGCGGTCGTCGAACTCGGCGACGTTGAGGTAACCGTCGGCAAAATGTGTGCCCAACCGGTCGAGCGCGGCAGAGCGCTCGGCGTCGCCCACGCGCATCTCGGGGGTATCGGCCACGGTGGCATCCTTTCGTCCAGGGGAGTGTGCGTGCCCACTATAAAATACGTGGCGAGCTCCTCCTAGTCGTTCCAGCTCCTCGTCCGCGCGAAGCCGCATGCCAACACCGCGCCAAGCAGTGCGACGGCGGCGGGCAGGTAGAGCGAGTGCGACATCGCCAGTGCGAACGGGGCGTGCAGTGCCTCGGGCAGCCCGCCGGTTGTGCTCGGGCCGACGGCGGCGTCGCCGGCACCGTCGCCAAGCTGCGCGTCGAGTTGAGCTGACATGAGTGCGGCGATGGCGGCGGAACCGATGACGGCACCGACCTGGCGCAGCGTGTTATAGACGCTGGATCCCGCGCCGGCGAGGGCACCGGGGAGGTTGCGGGGGGCAATCATGGACAGCGGGCCCCACACCATCGAGTTGGCCACGCCGTTGAGCACGGAGATAGCGACCAGCCAGTAGGGGCTGATCGCGGGGTCGGTGATCCATGCGGTCAGCGCGATGGAAAGGGCGAGCAACGTCAGGCCCGTGATGGCGAAGGGGTTGGGCTGATGCGTGTTGGTCAGCTTGCCGATCCACGGCGAGAGCGTGCCCGAGACGAGCCCTGCGGGCACCAAGAGCAGGGCCGCACTGGTGGGGGAGAAGCCTTGGACGGACTGGATGTAGATCATCCACGGGATCATGTAAGTGGACATGGCAAAACCGACGGCGGCGATGGTGACGGCGGCGAGCGAGAAGTTGCGGTCGTTGAAAAGCTCCAGAGGCACGAGGGCGTCCTGGCGAATCCGTGACTGCCAGGCGACGAAGACCACAAGCAGCACGAGACCACCAATAATCAAGGCGAGCGCGCGCCAATCCCAGTTGAGCGCGTTGGCTTCCTGGATGCCAAAGATCAGGCAGAACATACCCACAGCGCTGAAGCCCACGCCGACCCAGTCGAAGGTGCGCGCGGTGCGCTCGAGTCGGGGGACGAAGATCCAGCCGAGGATGAGTCCGAGGATGCCGACGGGGATGTTGACGTAGAAGATCCAGGGCCACCCGGAGGCGTCGACAAGCAGTCCGCCCAACAGCGGCCCGGTAATGGTGGCCACCCCTGCGGTCGCGCCCCACACGCCCATCGCGCCGCCGCGCTCAGTGGGGGCGAAGGTGCGGATCATCACCGCCATCGTCTGCGGGGTGACCATCGCCCCGCCCAGGCCTTGGAAGGCGCGCGCAATGATGAGCGCCTCGATGGTGCCCGCCAGCCCGCAGGCCAGCGAAGACACGGTAAAGAGCGCGAGCCCGGTCAGGTAAATCGTGCGCGGCCCAAAGCGGTCGCCGAGGCGGCCGGTAATCAAAAGCGGCACCGCGTACGCGAGCAGGTAGGCGCTGTTGACCCAGATCACCGAGCTGTAGCTCGCACCCAAATCCGCGGTGATCGCGGGAATCGCCACGGAAACGATGGTCGAGTCGACCAGGATCATGAAAAACCCGAGCATCATGCTCCACAGAGCCGCCCAAGGGGATCGTTGCTGCGTCACCCGGGTCACTCTACCTCTAAGCTCTTGCGCGTGGAACAGTACTTTTCCGGCATCGATCTCGCCGCCGACCCCGCCAAGACCGGCACCGCGCTGATTCAGGTCACGCCCGCTGGGCCATTGCTTATCGACGCCACGTGCACCGCCACCGACGACCACCTCGTAACCCACATCACCCGCGCCGAACTTACCGGTGTGGACATCCCGCTCGGGTGGCCGCGGGCGTTTCGGGAGTTCCTCAACGCTCACGCAGCGGGGGAGGACGGCTTGCCCGCTGGAGCGGGTCCGGACGCGCGGCGCGAGCTGGTCAACCGCTTCACCGACCTGGAAGTCCGCCGCACCGCAGGCGTGACCCCGTTGCCGGTGGCCGCCGAGCGGATCGCGCACCCCGCCCTGCGCTGGGCAGGAATCGAGCAACGCCTGCGTGCCGCTGGCGTGAACACCCACCGCGGCGGTGAGGGCAAGGTCGCCGAGGTGTACCCGGCCGCCGCGCTCAAGCAGTGGGGGATGCGGCATCGCGGCTACAAGGGCGCGGGCGATGCCGGGCGAGCTGTCCGCGAGGAGATCGCGGCGGGGCTCAGTGCGCGCTTCGGGCTGGATTGGGGCAACCGGCGCTCGCTTGCAGTGGGAAGCGCGGACTGCCTCGACGCGGTGATCGCCGCCCTGATCGCCCGTGAGGTCCGCGCCGGGCGCTGCATCGCCCCGCCCGCTGACCAGGCAGAACTCGTCGCGGAGGAGGGGTGGATCTGGGTTCCACGCGCCCGCGCTTGACCTTGCCCCTACGGCAACCTGTTCACTTTCACCTATGACCGCTTACACGATTGGCGAAGCCGCCGACATCCTCGGCGTCACCCCAAAGGCACTGCGTCACTGGGAGACACTCGAGCTACTGCAGCCCGAGCGCACGAGCACCGGCTACCGCGTCTACGACGACTTTGACCTCGAACGAGGCGCGGCGATCGCCCTCTACCAGGGCATCGGCATCCCGCTTGCGCGCATCGCAACGCTTCTCGACGCCTCCCCGTCCCACCTCGCACGCGCACTTTCCGCCCACCACGAGGCTCTGCGCACGCGCCGGGACGCACTCGAGGCCCAACTCCAAGCGGTCGAGGAAATGATGGACAAGCAACAGAAAGGCACACTGACCATGGAAGATATGAAGCAGTACTTCGGCGAAGAATTCCCGGCATACCAGGAAGAGGCTGAAAACCGCTGGGGGCACACCCCCGAGTGGGCCCAGTCCCAGGAAGCGCTGTCCAAGGTGGATGCGACGAAGGCACAGCAGCTCATGCGCGAGCAGGAGGAGCTCGCCGCCGAATTGGTCACCGCGCGCGAGAAGGGAGTCGAACCCGGCTCGGAGGAAGCGGAGCGGCTCGTGGAGAAACACCGCGCTTCAATCGCGCAGTGGTACGAGGTCACCCCGGCCCGCCAGCTGATCCTGGCGCGCATGTACGTCGGCGACGAGCGCTTCCACGAGGCCTACGCTGGTGCGCAGGACTACCTCCTCGAGCTGGTCACCGCCCACGCAGCGGCAGCAGGTGTGGATGTGGACTCGCCCCAGTGGTAGGTAAGCTGGGGCGCATGACCGAAAAGTACTCAGCTGACGTTTCGCAAACTGTCATCCTGCCCCAATCCAAGGACGCCATCTTTTTGACCATCACGCTGAAGGAGGGCGTCGAGAAGCAAGCGCTCGAGGCGATCACCGGCCTGCAGGGCCTGGTCAACGGCGTTGGCTTCCGCTGGCCTTCGGCGCAGCTCAGCGCCGTCGTGGGCATCGGTGCCGAGCTGTGGGAGCGCATGTTTGACACCCCGAAGCCGGAAGGCCTGCACCCTTTCCGCGAGCTGCAGGGCGCCAAGCACCACGCGCCGTCGACGCCGGGTGATCTTTTCTTCCACATCCGCGCCGACGAGTACGACGTGGCCTTCGAGCTGGCGCGGCGCATCAACGTCGTGCTCGACGGCGCCGTCGCCGAATACGACGAGGTGCATGCCTTCCAGTACCAGGACTTCCGCGATCCGCTCGGCTTTGTCGACGGCACGGAGTCCCCGCGCGGCCAAGCCGGCATCGAGACTGCGCTGATCAGCGAGGGTGAGTGGGCCGGCGGCTCCTACATCGTGGCGCAGAAGTACATCCACAACTTGAAGGACTGGGATGCGCTGCCGGTAGAGGAGCAGGAGAAAGTCATCGGCCGCACCAAGCACGACGACATTGAGTTCGACGAGGACGTAAAACCTGCCAATTCCCACGTGGCCGTGAACTCGGTCAAGGACGAGGACGGCGAGTCGCTCGAGATCGTGCGCAACAACCTCACCTTCGGCGATGCACTGGGCAACCAGGGCACCTACTTCATGAGCTACGCCAAGGACGTGGAAATCACCGAGCGCATGCTGCGACGCATGTTCATCGGCGAGCCCGAGGGCAACTACGACCGCATCCTAGACTTCTCCGAGGCGCTGACCGGCGTGAACTTCTTCGCCCCGTCGGCAGACTTCTTGGAAAACGCCGAGGAGCACGCGAAGCCGGGGCTCGTCTCCGAGTAAGGCTTGCAACGACGCGAAAGCGCCCCCGGTGGTAGCCGGGGGCGCTTCTGTCTGTGCTGGCGCTAGATGTGCAGCATCTCGCGCAGCTGCGGCGGCAGCATGTCGCGCCAGAACGGGAAGGACATGGCGGCAATCGCGGCGATGCCGCCGAGCACGCCGACGATGGTGACGATCTTCTCAGTGGTCTCGTCCATGCCGGAGCTCAGCGAGCTGTTGCTGGCGCTCCTTCCATCAGCGCCCGGGATGTCGTTGGCCACGGGAGGCTCCGGCAGGGCGGGCAGGGAAGCAGCATCGATGCCGTAGATCTCGTCCAGGCCGCGGACGTTGAACTGGGTCGCCATGTAGCGCTTGTGGGTGCCGGTGTTCCACTGCGAGATCACCACGTCCAGGTTGTCGATGGTTGAGCCCGGGACGATGTAGCCGCCGTAGGGCTGCGACCAGTTACGTGGCGACTGCGGGTTTGCCCAGCTGCCGTTCTTGGCGATCGTGGTCACCGGCACGTCGTTCCAATTGCGGGCGATCTCGTCGGAAATGCGGACCTCGATCGCCCCGGTCTCGTTGTTGAAGATCACGAGCACCCAGTAACCCTGGATGTAGCGCAAGTTCATCTCGCCGGCCTGCATCCGGTGGTCGATGATGGGGGCGTAGTGGTCGCCCCACTCGCCGGAACCCGGGTTGAACAGCTCCCACTTGTCGCGATCGCCGATATCCTCGATCTTGAAGCGGGAGAGGTACACGTCGTCCTTACGCTCGAAGGAGGACATCACCACGTAGATGTAGCCGTCCGGGCCCTGCTCCCAGCTGATCATGTCGCCCAGGCCATTGAGGTAGTTGTGGCTGGTGTAGCCCACCGAGGTCCAGCGCTTGCCGCGCGAATCCGACTTCCAGATCTGGGTGTTGCTGACGTTGTGCAGGCCGCGGTTCCACATGCCCTGCATGTACAGGGTGCCATCGATGTTGATGATGTCGGAGGGCAGCAGCGTGAAGTCCTTCTCCGGTGCGTAGCTGATCAGGGGGCGCACACGGTTGCTGTCGTTGAGCGGTCCGGAGACCTGCACGAAGCCGTCCTTGTCGACGTGGCCAACCAGGCCGGTCGGGCTCATCCAGTCCCCGTCGAAGACCGTGCCGCCGGTAAAGGAATCGCCGAAGATCATGGCAAAGTCTTTCCCACCCAGCGGTGCCATCACGCCGAGGTCGGTCGCGCCCATGCCGACGCCCTGCGACCAGGTGCCGAGGATATCGCCCATGACACGTACGGTCGCCCCACTTGGCATCTTCACCGCGTCCTGGGTGCCTACCTGGTTTTGCTGGTAGTGGAACTCCACTCCGTGCTCCGCGGCGTACTGCTCGGAGAACTCGGCCGAGGCGTCCGGGCCAGAACCGAAGACTTCCTCATTCGAGTCTTCGTCGGCACCGGCACCTGGTGAGGCCACGGTGAGGGAGAGCGCAACAGCGCTGGCGATGGTGGTGCTGCGCAGTGCGCGGCGGCGGGGAGAAGTGTGCATGCTCACTCGGTTCAGGCTGTAAGAAAAATGGAGTTTTCGGCAGAAATGCTTGGACGTTGGAGGCCAAGCACACTGAATGTATCAAAGTTGAATCAATTATGTAGCGCGAGAGTGGAAAGAGCTGGCGGCGCGCTGGAAAACTCGTGGTGGAGGGCAACTTCGGCTAGGGTAGGGGGCATGTCTCGTTTTAGTCCCCTGAACTGGCCGGTTGTGCGCCAGATGCGAGACGGTGACCTTTTCGCCCGTGGTGAGAACACCGAATCGCACAAGAGTAAGACGATGCAGGGCCGGATTGAAGAGGCCGACCGCGTCGTCAAGAGTGTTTGCCCGTACTGCGCCGTCGGCTGTGGCCAGCGCGTGTACGTCAAGGATGAGAAGGTCATCCAGATCGAGGGTGACCCGGATTCGCCGCACTCGCGCGGCCGTCTGTGCCCGAAGGGCGCTGCCTCCGAGCAGCTGGTCAACGCGCCCGGTCGCCTGACCGAGATCCTTTACCGCGCGCCCGGTGCCACCGAGTGGCAGACGCTGGACCGCGACACCGCGCTGGACATGGTCACCGACCGCTTCCTGGAGGCGCGGAAGAACGGCTGGCAGGACTTTGACGAAGAGGGGCGCGCGCTGCGCCGCACCATGGGCATTGCTGGCCTGGGCGGTGCCGCGATGGACAACGAGGAAAACTACCTGATTAAGAAGCTGTGGACCGCTTCTGGCGCGGTGCAGATCGAGAATCAGGCCCGTATATGACACTCCTCCACGGTTCCCAGTTTGGGATCCTCGTTTGGACGCGGTGGCGCAACCCAGCCGCTGCAGGACATGGCCAATGCGGACTGCATTGTCATCCAGGGCTCGAACATGGCCGAGGCACACCCGGTCGGGTTCCAGTGGGTCATTGAGGCCAAGGCACGCGGTGCCCGGATCATCCACGTCGACCCGCGCTTTACGCGCACGTCGGCAGTGGCACATAAGCACGTGCCGATCCGCGGCGGCTCCGACGTGGTGCTGCTTGGCGCGGTGATCAACTACGTGCTGCAGAATGACCTGTACTTCGAGGAGTACGTCAAGGCGTTCACCAACGCCGCGACGTTGATCAGCGAAGAGTTCCAGGACACCGAGGACCTCGACGGACTGTTCTCCGGCTACGACCCGGAGACCGGTTCCTACGACAACTCGAGCTGGCAGCCGCAGAAGAACTGGGATGCGCAGGTGTCGTGGGATCACAAGACGGATCCCACGCTGCAGGACCCGAACACGGTCTTCCAGATCCTCAAGCGCCACTACTCGCGCTACACCCCTGAGGTGGTGGAGGAGGCCTGCGGTATTTCGCAGGAGGACTTCTACTACCTGGCGGACTCCATCGTGGAGAACTCCGGGCGCGAGCGCACGACCTGCTTCGCCTACGCGCTGGGCTGGACACAGCACACTATGGGTGCGCAGTTCATCCGTACGTGCGCGATCCTGCAGCTGCTCATGGGCAACGTGGGTCGACCGGGCTCCGGCATCATGGCGCTGCGTGGCCACGCGTCGATCCAGGGCTCGACGGACGTGCCGACGCTGTTCCACCTGCTGCCCGGCTACCTGCCGATGCCGCAGGTGACCGCCCAGACCTGGGACGAGTACCTGGCCGCCGTATCCAAGCGCGACCAGAAGGGCTTCTGGCAGAAGGGCGACACCTATGCGGTGTCGCTGATGAAAACCTACTGGGGCGACGCCGCCACCGAGGACAACAACTGGGGCATGGACCTCATGCCGCGCCTGACCGGCGCGCACTCGACGTACCACACCCTGCAGCTGATGAACGAGGGGCTGGTCGACGGCTACTTCGTCTTCGGCCAGAACCCCGCGGTGGCGCAGTCCAACGGACGCATGCAGCGCATGGCGCTGTCCAAGCTGAAGTGGATGGTGGTGCGCGACTTCCAGGAGATCGAGACCGCGACGTTCTGGAAGGACTCCCCGGAGATCAAGTCCGGTGACCTGGTCACCGAGGAGATCGACACGGAGGTCTTCCTCTTCCCGGCCGCGAACCACGTGGAGAAGGCCGGTACGTTCACCCAGACGCAGCGCATGCTGCAGTGGCGCTTCAAGGCGAAGGACGCCCCGGGCGATGCCGATAGCGATCTGCAGTTCTTCTACGAGCTGGGCAAGCGCATCAAGGAGCGCGTGAAGGATTCGACCGACCCGCGCGACCTGCCGCTGCAGAAGATCACCTGGGACTACGACACGGACGAGCACGGCGAAATCGACCCTGAGTCGGTGCTGCGCGAGATCAACGGCTACTACCTGGAGGGCCCGCGCAAGGGTCAGCTGGTGGACAAGTTCGCCGATCTGAAGGCGGATGGTTCCACTTCTTCCGGCTGCTGGATCTACTGTGGTGTCTTCGCTGGCGACGTGAACCGTTCTGCCAACAAGCGCCCGGGCTCCGAGCAAGACGAGATGGCGCTGGATTGGGGCTGGGCGTGGCCGATGAACCGCCGCGTGCTGTACAACCGCGCCTCGGCGGACGAGGACGGCAAGCCGTGGTCCGAGCGCAAGAAGCTCGTCTGGTGGGACGAGGACGCCGAGAAGTGGCAGTCCAACGATGTCGTGGACTTCCCCGTGGACCGCGCGCCTGGCTTCAAGCCGGACCGCGACGCGGTCGGCCCAGCGGCCCTTGCGGGCAACGACGCCTTCATCATGCAAAACGACGGCCGCGCGTGGCTGTTCGCGCCGACCGGCATGGTGGACGGGCCGATGCCGACCCACTACGAGCCGCAGGAGTCGCCGTACCCGAACGTGCTGTACTCGCAGCAGCAGTCGCCGTCGCGCATCGTGATGCGCGGGGAGGACAACCTCTCGGCACCGAACTTCGGCGAGCCGGGCACGGAGGTCTACCCGTACATGCTCAACACCTACCGGTTGACCGAGATGTACACCTCGGGTGCGATGACGCGCACGCTGCCGTTCCTCGCGGAGCTGCAGCCGGAGCTCTTCTGCGAGGTCTCGCCGGAGCTGGCGCGCCGCGTCGGGCTGGAAAACGGCGAGTGGGCGACGATCATTTCGCCGCGCAACGCCATCGAGGCCCGCGTGCTGGTCACCGAGCGCATCAAGACGCTCACGATCGGCGACGCCACCTTCGAGCAGATCGGCATGCCCTTCCACTACGGCCGCGGCGACTACGCCGAGGTCTCCGGTGACGGGCCGAACGACCTGCTGGGCATCATGCTCGACCCGAACGTGAACATCCAGGCCTCCAAGGTCTCGGCCGTGGACATCCGCCCGGGCCGTCGCCCGCGTGGCGCGGATCGCGTCGCGCTGGTGCGCGAGTACCAGAAGCGCGCAGGTTTGGATCAGGACACAGGGACAGTGCTTCACGACGGGGCGTCGTCCGAAGCCATCCGCAAAGGCCAAGGCGAAACCTCGGCCGCGAAGGACGATCCCACCAAGGACAACATGTCGGACCAGGAAGGGTAGGGCCAGTTGCAGACAACAAACCGGATTACTGAATCGCCCGCCAACGTGGGCTATGACAGGGACAACCGCAAGGCGTTTTTCACCGATACTTCCATCTGTATCGGCTGCAAAGCCTGCGAGGTGGCCTGCAAAGAGTGGAACCGCAACCCGCAGGACGGTGAGTACGCCCTGTCCGGCATGTCCTACGACAACACCGGTGCGCTGGGCGCGGACACCTGGCGCCACGTTGCGTTTATCGAGCAGAGCGAGGAGCAGATCGCGCAGGCGCGCGAGGAGGGCAAAAAGCTCGTCTCCCTCGGTATGCCGAACATGCCGGGGGCGGAGGCGGAGGCACCTGAAGAATCGCAGACCAAGCTGCCGGACACCCCGGATTTCCGCTGGCTGATGTCCTCGGACGTGTGCAAGCACTGCACCAATGCCGGCTGCCTCGATGTGTGCCCGACCGGTGCGCTGTTCCGTACCGAGCACGGCACCGTCGTGGTGCAGGATGATGTGTGCAACGGCTGCGGGACGTGCGTAGCAGGCTGCCCCTTCGGCGTGATCGAGCGCCGCTCCGACGGCGGGGTGCAAAAGCGCAACGAGCGCTTTAAGCAGGGCGAAGATTTCACCGTCGGCGAGGTCGCGCCGATCAAGAACGTCGGCGTGGCGCAGAAGTGCACCATGTGCTTTGACCGGCAGCAAGTCGGGGAGGGCCCGGCGTGTGCGAAGACATGCCCGACCAACTCGATCCAGTACGGCACCTACACGGAGATGCTGGCGAGGGCGAAGGCGCGCGTCGCCGAGCTCCACGCGCAGGGCCTGACCGAGGCACGCCTCTACGGCGCGAACAGCGAGGACGGCGTCGGCGGCACCGGCTCGATCTTCCTGCTTCTCGACGCCCCCGAGGTCTACGGCCTCCCGCCAGACCCCGAGGTGCCCACCGCGAACCTGCCCGAGATGGCCAAGCGCGCCGTCGTCGCAGCAGCGGGCCTGGTTGGCGCCGCGGCAGCAGCATTCGTGATTGGAGGCGGAAAGTAAATGGCAGACTTCGACGCATTCCGACCGCCGGAAGCACCCCGCGGCCCGCGCCGCAAGGACAGGAAGGGACCGCGCGGTAAGAAGCAGCGCCGCGGCGAGGAGCTGATGGTGCCGCGCGCGGAGTTCGCGCAGTACGACTCCTACTACGGCCGCCCGATCGTGAAATTCCCGCCCTGGGAATGGCCGATTGGCGTGTATTTCTTCCTCGGCGGCGTCGCAGGCGGTTCCTCGCTGCTCGCCGTCGGCGCGGGCGCGACCGGCAACCGCGAGCTGCAGCGCAACACCCGGCTCACGGCAGCCGTTGCCGCGGCTGTCGGCTCCGGCTGCCTCGTGTTGGACCTGGGTCGGCCGGAGCGCCTTTTGAACATGTTCCGCGTGTTCAAGCTCTCCTCGCCGATGTCTGTTGGGTCCTGGATCCTCGGATCCTTCTCCAGCGCGGCGGTGGCTGCCGCAGCTGCGGAGGTAGACACCTTAACCGGTGAGCGCATCCCGCTGCCGGCACCCGCGCGCAAGGCACTGCACGCGCTGGCCACCCCGATGGGCGTGTTCTCCGGGCTTATGGGCGCGCCGCTGGCCGTTTACACCGCGGTGCTGCTCGGCAATACCTCGGTGCCGATGTGGCAAGGCGCGCATAAGCAGCTGCCCAACCTGTTCGTCTCCTCTGCTGCGTGCGCGTCCGCGGGCGTGGCGCTGGTGACCACCTCGACCGCGAACAACGGCCCGGCCCGGGTGTTGGCGGCGGCGGGCGCGGTGGCGGACGTCGTGGCGTCGAAAAGCGTGGAGCGCGCGCTCGACGATCCGCTGCCGGAAACGATGCAGGAGGGCAAGGCTGGCCGCATGCTCAAGGCAGCCGAGGCGCTCGTCGTCGCCGGTGGTATCGGCGCTGTTTTGGGCGGGAAGAACCGCGTCATCGCGGGGCTAAGCGGTGCGGCGATGGCCACCGCCTCCTGCCTGACGCGCTTCGGCATTATCGCCGCTGGCAAGCGCTCCACCGAGGACCCGAAGTACGTGGTCGAGCCGCAGCGCAACCGCCTGCGCGTCCGCCAGGAGGCCGGCCAGGTCGGCGACTCGATCACGACCGCGCGCTAGCGCACGCGGACTCGCCCGGTGCCCTCGGTGGTCTCGCCGATGACGGGGTAGCCGGGCACCTCGCCGATGACCAGCAGGCCGCCGGAAGTCTGCGCGTCGGCGAGCAGCAGGAGGTCGTCGTCTCCCACACCGTCCGCGTCGACGTGCGGGCGCACCCAGTCGAGGTTGCGCTGCGAGCCGCCGGGGATGAAGCCTTTGTCGAGGGTGTCGCGCGCGCCGTCGATAAGCGGGACCTTCGTGTGGTCGATAACCGCGTCGATGCCGGAGGCGCGCGCCATCTTGTACAGGTGGCCGAGCAACCCGAAGCCCGTGACGTCGGTCGCCGCGCGCACGCCCGCCTCGACGGCGGCCCGCGATGCATCGCGGTTCAGCGTGGTCATCACCTCAACTGCCTGCTCGAACCACTCGCCGGTGGCCTTGTGACGGTTGTTCAAAAGGCCGGAGCCGATCGGCTTGGTCAGCGTGATTGGCAGGCCGGGGGCGGCGGCGTCGTTGCGCATGAGGCGGGCCGGGTCAATCGTGCCGGTCGCCGCCATGCCGTAGATCGGTTCGGGCGCGGAAATGGAGTGGCCGCCGGTCACCGAGATGCCGGCCGCGCTCGCGCCGTCGAGTCCGCCGTGGAGCACCTCGCGGATGAGTTCCTGCGGCAGCACATCGCGTGGCCATCCGAGCAGGTTGATGGCGGTAATCGGGGTGCCGCCCATGGCGTAGACGTCGGAAAGCGCGTTGACGGCGGCGATCTTGCCCCACGTGTACGCGTCGTCCACCACCGGGGTGAAGAAGTCGGCGGTGGAAATCACGGCGAGGTCCTCGCGCACGCGGATGGCGGAGGCATCATCGCCGTCGTCCAGGCCGACGATCACGTTCGGGTCGCTCACGCCAACCAGGCCTTTGACGGCGTCCTCGAGCTCGCCGGGTGGGATCTTGCAGGCGCAGCCCCCGCCGGCAGCAAACTGGGTGAGACGGATTTCTGGGTTCGTAGTGCTCATGGGGCCTATGGTAGCGTTTTGCGCGGAGGCGTACGCGTCCTGGTGGGCGCCCCAGTCTTCAAAACTGGTGAGGCCGAGTAGCTCGGTCTGGCAGGTTCGATTCCTGTCCGTCTCCGCCACGCGCTTATAAGGGAGGACACGAGTTTGAGCGATCCGCGCCGCAACATCCCAGGTACCGATACTTTGCTTGCGCTCGCCCCGCACGCGCTGAAGGCTTGTGCGCACGAGGTGCAGGCTGCTTGTCGACGCGGCGAGCTCCACCCCGACGATGCCCCCGAGCACTTCCTGAACCTGATCGACGCCGGCGCGACCACACTCACGCCCGTGCTCAATGCCACCGGCGTGGTGGTGCACACCAACGTCGGTCGCGCGGCACTCGGCCCGCTGGCGGTCGACGCGCTGGTTTCCGCCGCGGGCTACGTGGACGTGGAGATGGACTTAGCAAACGGGGTGCGCTCCCGCGATCGGGGAGCGGGCGCGCGCAAGGCGTTGTTGGCGGCCTGCCCCGCGGCCGAGGACGCGCTGGTGGTGAACAACGGCGCGAGCGCGTTGCTGCTGGCCACGGCTGCGCTTGCCGAGCACGGTTCGGTCGCGATCTCGCGCGGCGAACTCATCGAGATCGGCGCCGGGTTCCGCCTGCCCGAGCTCATCGAGTCCGCCCACGTGAAGCTGGTGGAGGTCGGCGCGACCAACCGCACGCACCCGCACGATTACGAGCGCGCCGCCGCTGATGATTCGCTGCGCGCGATCTTGAAAGTGCACCCCTCGAACTACCGAGTCCACGGCTTTACCGCCGAGGCTTCTGTGGCGCAGCTGCGCCAGATCGCGGATGCCAACGGCCTGTCGCTCATCGTGGATACCGGCTCCGGCCTGCTGCACCCGGACCCCGCGCTGCCGGACGAGCCGGACGCGGCAACGGCGCTCGCCCACGGCGCCGACATCGTCCTGTTCTCCGGCGACAAGCTGCTCGGCGGGCCGCAGGCGGGCGTGATCATGGGGCGGGCCGAGGCGGTTGCGAAGTTGCGGCGGCATCCGCTGGCGAGGGCGGTGCGCGTCGATAAGCTGCGCCTGGCCGCGCTCGAGGCGACGGTGCGGGCGGCGGAAACACCGACCTCGGCCGCGCTGCATGCGGACCCCGACACGCTGCGGGCGCGCACACAAGCGCTGGCCGAGCGTGTGGGCGCGCCCGTGGTTGCGCACGACGGGCGCGTCGGCGGCGGGGGAGCGCCCGGCGTGCCGCTGCCTGGGTACGCGGTCGCGCTCGATCCTGTACTTGCTGCCCCCTTGCGCAGGCGACGGCCGGCGGTGCTCGGGCGCGTCCACGACGGCCAACTGCTGCTGGACCTGCGGTGTGTGCCCCCGCACCGCGACGAGGAGATCGCACAGGCCGTACTCGAGTGCGCGGAGGGGGAGCGCTAATGCCGTACGTCATCGCCACTGCGGGCCACGTTGACCACGGAAAATCCACCCTGGTCAAGGCACTCACTGGGATGGAGCCTGACCGCTGGGAGGAGGAGCAGCAGCGCGGCCTGACCATCGACTTGGGCTTCGTGTGGGCGAAGTTGGATACGTTGGACGTCGCGTTTGTCGACGTGCCGGGGCACGAGCGCTTCATCGCCAACATGCTCGCCGGCGTCGGCCCAGCGCCCGCCGTGCTCTTCGTGGTCGCGGCCGACGAGGGCTGGATGGCCCAGTCACGCGACCACGCGGCGGCGATCAACGCCTTCGGCATCTCCAACGTGGTCATCGCGATGACCCGCGCGGACCGCGCCGACGCGCAGCGCAGGGATGAAGTGCGCGCCGAAATCGCCCGCGAGGTCGCGGGCACCACGCTCGCAGGCGCGCCGATCGTCGAGGTTTCCGCGCACACCGGCGAGGGCGTCGATTCACTCGTCGCCGCCTGCGCGGAGATGCTGCGCGCGGCACCTTTACCTGATCCCGCCGCGCGCGTGCGTTTTTGGGTCGACCGCGCTTTCAGCGTCAAGGGCGCGGGCACGGTGGTCACCGGCACGCTGACCGCGGGCACTATCCGCCCCGGCGACACGCTGCGACTCGGCTCACGCGACGTGAAAGTCCGCGGCATCCAATCCGAGGACGCACCCGTCGACGCCGCCCGTCCCGCCATGCGCGCCGCACTCAACCTGCGCGACATCAGCGCCGAAGAGGTGCGCCGCGGCGACGCGCTGTGCACCCCCGAGGCGTGGGAGCACACTTCGCTTCTCGACGCCCACGTCACCACCGGCACACCCGCCACCGCACTCCCACACGAAGTCCACGCCCACCTCGGCACCGCCCAGGTCACGGCGAAGATCCGCCCCTTCGGTGAGGACTACCTGCGCCTTATTTTGGAGCGCCCGCTACCGGTCACGCTCGGCGATACGCTCGCCCTGCGCGCCCCCGGTGCCCAGCACATCCTCGCCGGTGTGCGCGCCGTGGACGTCGACCCGCCCGAACTGCCGCGCCGCGGCGACGGACGCCGCCGCGCTGCAGAATTGCCGACACTTCCCAACCCCTCCCACGAGATCGCCCGCCGCGTCGCGGTCACGCCTGCGCACCTGGCCCGCCTCGGCTTTCTGGTGCCAGGGGAGCCGCCGCAGGGCACCATCGAGTTCGCCGGCTACTGGATCCGCGCCACCCAAGTCATGGAGTGGAAGCGCGCACTTTTGGACGCGGTCGCGCAGCACACGCGCCGCGATCCGCTCTCGGCGGGGCTCACCGCGGGCGCGGCCGTGGACAAGCTCGGCCTGCCGGATCCGAAGCTGCTGCCGCTTGTCGCCGCCGCAGCGAAGCTCACGCTTGCCGACGGCCTGCTCACCACCAGTGCCGCCATCGCCCCCGGCATCGCATCGCTCGAAGCGCACCTGCGACGCGCGCCCTTCCAGGCACCTGAGGCAGCTGACCTCGAGCGTTGGCAGCTCGGCGCGAAGGAGCTCGCCGCTGCCGAGCGCGCCGGCCGCATTATCCGGCTCGGCGCGAACCGGGACATCGTGCTGCTTGCCGATGCCCCCACGCACGCCACCAATCTCCTGCGCCTCCTCGACGCGCCGTTTACCGCCTCCCAGGCGCGCAAGGCGTGGGATACGACCCGCCGCGTGGCTATTCCGCTGCTCGAGTATCTTGATGCGGCAGGGGTGACCCGCCGCGTTGACGGCACCGCGCGTGTTTTGCGATAACCCTTATTAGACGCACGAATTGGGCTGTCGGTTCCCTGTTGGGGCGAAAGTGGAATACTTCTCACATTTGCTTGTTTGCGCAGGTTGCGGGCGTTTATGGTGGGTGGCATGAATCTCGTAGACGCACTCATCGCCCAGGACCGCGCCGGCATCGCCATCGTTGCCGACGCGGCTTCGGCGAGCGCCTCCGAGCTTGTCGCCCGCGGGATGGATCGCGACCGTGCCGAACAGCTCGCCGTTGCTGCCGAGGTGTTCTACGGGTCGGTGCGCAATACAAAGGCGCAGGCGGCGTGTGTTGCCGCGGCGCGGGAAAACGAACACCGGCTGGACACGCTGGCCTATATCGCGCGCTCCTCGCGTTCGCTGGACTCCGACAAGGACCGGTGGCACTACCGCCAGAAGCTGTGCGAAACCGAAGGCGATCTGCGCACCGTGGTCAAGCGCGCCAAAGCCTTGAAGAAGGAGCTGAAACCACCCGCGCCGCGTGCGCCCAAGACGTCGGTGACCTTCCACAACACAGGCTGGTCCACCGTCCACATCACCGGGCGCACCACCGACATCCTGCCGGTGTACCGCGCAGCGAAAGACGACCCGCAGGCGTGGCTCAAGGACACACGAACGGGTGGCGACGCGTCGATTACCACCGTGCTGAACATGGACATCGGCGACTTCGTCCAGTGGCGCATGCGCGACGACGGCGAGGTCGAGGTCCAGCTGACCAACGGCGAGTGGCTCACCGGTGCAGAGTTAGTCAACCGGAAGCTGCAAGCAGCCGGCTACATCGCCCTGATTTCCGCCACGGACGGGCCGGTCAACCTGTACCCGGTGAAACTCGAGCGCCATGCCACCCGCGAGCTGCGCGCCCTGATGAGCGCGGACGGCGCCACCTGCGCGTGGGCTGGGTGCAACCAGCCGGCGGACTTCTCCGAAGCACACCACATCCAGGAATGGGCCAAAGGCGGGGCGACCGAGGTCGAGAATATGTGCTGGTTGTGCACCTACCATAACCGACAAAACGGCAGACCGGACCGGGGCAGGATGCAGCGGGTTGGCGGGCAGATCATGTGGCAAAGCCCGAAAGGCTACCTCACACCTCGCGGGGTTAAACACACCGACCCGGCACGAAGACACGCCCGGGCCGCGAACATCCCAGCAACCGGACCGCCGAAGTAATTACGCGCGGTGGCGTCCGTGGGCCTTACGCCCGGACGCTTCTTTGGCGCGCTTTGCGCGGCGCAGGCGAACCTTCTCCGTTTCGGTGAGGTAGTCGCCTGCGCCCTTGACATCTTTGGCAGGAAGGGCGGTAAGTGGCGCTTCTGTGGGTTCGGCTGTGTCCGCCGCATCATCATCGACGACACCGAACATTTCCGTCGGCGCGGCGAGCTCTTCTGGCCGCGGGCCGCCCGCGAGCGAGACGTAGCGCGCCGTGTGCAGCGGTCGCAGCACGTCCTCGTCGTCGACCACGTAATCGTGCTCGACGGTTACTGCCCAGCTGCCGTCGGGGAAATCCACCAGCGACCACGGCTGCCGCGGCCGCTCATCCGGCACGCTCAGCGCCGGGACAAGTACGATGCCCTCCTCGGGATGGCCGACATCCAGCCCAGCCATGCCTTCCAACAACACTGCGCGGGCATACACCTCGGGCGCGCCCATGGACAGCGCTTCGTCGACGGCGGCGGTGATGTCCGCGGCGTCGGTGCCGTTGAAGGAGCCGAGGACGCGGCCGTCGTAAAGCGCGACAACAGTGTCATCGATGCGGTGCAGCGCCACGAGCCACTGGCCGGGGGAGAGCAGCGCGAGCTCCTCGGCGGAGAACTCCCCCGCGGAGGTGTCGATGACGAGCATGTCGCCTGGCGGCAGCACCCAGGCACCTGCCGGGGTGTCGTTGCGCGGGACGGCGAGCAGGGGCGGGGGCAGGATGACGGCGACGTCGAACTGGCCGGTCTCCGCGTTGAAACTTAAGGAAGCGGTCGTGCCGGGGCGCAAAAGCGAGCGGTGGACGCGTTCGACGTCGGGGAAGCGGGCGCGGTCGGCGGCGGGTACGGAGCCGATGACGGCACCGTTGTAGCGCACGCGCCACGTGCCGCTCAAGGGGTTCGCTTCCAGATCGACGTCGATGAAGCGTGTCGCGCGCTGCGGGGAGAAGTCTGTGAACAGGGCCGCCTGCACCACGTGCGTGAGCCGGATTTCCTCGCCCGCGCCCCAGATGGCGGGCGAAAGCGGGTAGCGCTGGAGTCCCACGGCGAATCTGGCCTCCTTGTCTCGTCCAGTGTCCTGTGCCAGTCTAGGCGCACCCCGCAGCAGGACCCTAGGAGCGCTGGGTGAGCGCCTTGACGCCGCGCACGACGGCGAGGATGAGCAGGCCGACGGCCAGCCCGAAGAGCAGCGAGATACCAGTTTCGACGAACCATCCGGCCGCGCCACCGCCGACGAGTTCGGTGCCGCGCACGACGAGTTCGTGGGGGAAGTGCCAGCCGATGACTTCGTCGAAGCCGCGGACGATCAGGTGGCCGCCGACCCACAGCATGGCGATGGTGCCGATGATGCCGATGGCGTTGAGCACGTACGGCATGCCGTTGACGAGGCCGCGGCCGACGGCAGGGGCGCGGCCACGGTCGATCATGCCGCGGCCGATGTCGTCGATTTTCACCAGGACCGCGACGGCGCCGTAGACCACAAGCGTGATCAAGATGCCGACGGCGATGAGCACGGCGGCCTCCATCCACACCGGCTGGTCGGCGACTTCGTCGAGGGCGATGATCATGATTTCGGCGCTGAGGATGAGGTCGGTGGTAATTGCCGATTTCACCAGCGAGTCTTCATCCTCGGGGCTCTTGTTCGCGGCGCGTTCGGCCTCTTCGTCGGCATTGCTGGTGAGCTTGTGCACGATCTTCTCGGCGCCCTCGAAGCCGAGGTAGGAGCCGCCGAGCATGAGCAGCGGCACGAGCGCCCAGGGCGCGAACGCGTTGAGCAGCAGCGCGATCGGCAGGATGATGAGCAGCTTGTTGCGCAGCGAGCCCTTGGTGATTTTCCAGATCATGGGCAGCTCGCGCGCGGGCGTGACACCGGAGACGTATTGCGGGGTCACCGCCGCGTCGTCGATGACCACGCCCGCGGCCTTGGCGGAGGTTTTCGCGGTCAGGGTCGCCACGTCGTCGGTTGAGGCGGCGGCGGTGCGGGCGATGAGTGCGACGTCGTCAAGCAGTGCGAGGAGGCCACCGGCCATGTTGATTCCTTTCCTTTGGGGGCAGTGCAAGCTTAGCGACGCCACGCTGCCCCAGCCGACAGCCCCGCGCCTTTTTCGCGGCGTGAGCTGTGTCTCAGCGAAGTGGCTGTCAGTTCGCTGTGTGCTTGGTTAAGGAAAATTATCCGCGAGGTAAAGAAAAACTTTCCAAACGATTCCCTTTCGGCTGACAAGTGTGATGGAATGGGAGACAACCGCCCCTTGTGTGGCTTCTCACAAGCGGGTGTGGTGGATTTGGAAGAGCGACAACTAAGGAGGCGCTGTGTTGAACAAGAAGACCACAGCGATTTTGGCAGCAGGAACCCTTGCCTTTGGGCTCGTTGCGTGCGGCGACTCGTCTGACTCCGGCGCGGACGCAGCATCCGGGTCCGATAGCGCGGAGATCGGCAACGTCATCCTGGCGAACGGCTCGGAGCCGCAGAACCCGCTGATCCCGGGCAACACCAACGAGACGGGCGGCGGCCGCATCGTCGACGAGATCTTTGCTGGCCTGGTGTACTACGACGCTGACGGCGAGGTCCACAATGACCTGGCCGAGTCCATCGAGCTGGAGGGCGACAAGACCTACCGCGTCAAGCTCAAGGACGCGAAGTGGTCCGACGGCTCGGCGGTGACCGCCGAGGACTTCGTCAAGGCGTGGAACTACACCGTGGCCAACTCCCTGCTGTCCTCCTACTTCTTCGAGCCGATCCTCGGCTACGAAGAGGGCGTGGAAGAGATGGAGGGCCTGAAGGTGGAGGACGATAAGACCTTCACCATCGAGCTCGCGCAGCCGGAGGCCGACTTCCCGACGCGCCTGGGCTACTCCGCATACTTCCCGATGCACCCGTCCGCGTACGACGACATCGACGCCTACGGCGAGGCACCGATCTCCAACGGCCCGTACAAGCTGGTCGAGTGGAACCACAACCAGGACGCAACCGTCGTGCCCAACGAGGAGTACGCGGGCGAGCGCGAGCCGCAGAACGACGGTGTGACCTGGGTCTTCTACGCGCAGCAGGATGCCGCCTACGCGGACCTGCTCGCCGGCAACCTGGACGTGCTCGACGCGATCCCGGACTCGGCATTCTCCACCTACGAGGATGAGCTGGGCGAGCGCGCGGTCAACCAACCGGCCGCGATCTTCCAGTCCTTCACCGTCGGCGAGTCCGTGCCGCACTTCTCTGGCGAGGAGGGCAAACTGCGCCGCAAGGCGATCTCCATGGCGATCAACCGCGAGGAGATCACCGACACGATCTTCGAGGGCACCCGCACCCCGGCCACCGACTTCACCTCGCCGGTCATCCCGGGCCACACCGACAGCCTGGAGGGTGCAGAGGTGCTGGAGTACAACCCGGAGGAGGCCAAGCGCCTGTGGGCCGAGGCCGAGGAGATCGCACCGTTCGAGGGCGAGTTCACCATCTCCTACAACGCCGACGGCGGGCACCAGGCCTGGGTCGACGCGGTGGCCAACTCCATCCGCAACACCCTCGGCATCGAGGCCACCGGCAACGCCTACCCGGACTTCAAGTCCCTGCGCGATGACGTGACCAACCGCACCATCGACGGCGCGTTCCGCACCGGCTGGCAGGCAGACTACCCGTCGCTGGGTAACTTCCTTGGCCCGTTGTACGGCACCGGTGCCGGCTCCAACGACGGCGACTACTCCAACGAGGAGTTCGACAAGCTGCTGTCCGAGGCGGCGAACGCTGGCGACATCGACGCCGCATCTGAGTCCTACAACCAGGCGCAGGAGATCCTGCTGGAGGACCTGCCGGCTATCCCGCTGTGGTACGCCAACGTCAACGGCGGTTCCGCGGACACAGTAGACAACGTCGTCTTCTCCTGGAAGTCGATGCCTGTCTACACGCAGATCACCAAGCAGTAACCCCTAGCTCTCGAGCTGTGCATCCCAACCCCGACCGCCGTGCGGTTCGGGGTTGTGCGCCGTAAACCGGCGTAGCTCGTCCGCTCCAAACGTGAAAGCACCATAATGCAGCGATACATCGTGCGGCGACTGCTCCAAATGATCCCCGTGTTCTTTGGCGCGACGCTGCTGCTCTACGCACTTGTTTTCCTCATGCCCGGCGACCCGGTCGCCGCACTTGGCGGTGACCGCGGACTGACCGAGGCCGCCCGCGCCCGCATCGAGGCCGAATACAACCTGGACAAGCCGTTCCTCGTCCAATACCTGCTCTACATCAAGGGCATTTTCGTTGGCGACTTCGGTACGACGTTTTCCGGCCAGCCCGTGTCGTCGGTAATGGCGAACGCCTTCCCGGTGACCATCAAGCTCGCGCTCATGGCAATTGCCTTCGAGGCGATCTTCGGCATCATCTTCGGGTTTATCGCCGGTATCCGCCGCGGCGGCATCTTCGACTCCACCATCCTGGTGGCCTCGCTGATCATTATCGCCATTCCGTCCTTCGTCATCGGCTTCGTGCTGCAGTACCTTGTCGGCGTCAAATGGGGGCTACTTCCGGTCACCGTCGGACGCAACGAAACCTTTGAGGCGCTACTCATGCCCGCGGTGGTGCTGGGCGCGCTCTCGTGCGCCTACGTCATCCGGCTGACCCGGCAGTCGGTGAGCGAGAACCTGCAGGAAGATTACGTCCGCACCGCGCGCGCGAAGGGCTTAAGCGAGGGGACTGTGCTGCGCCGCCACGTGCTGCGCAACTCCATGATCCCCGTGGTGACCTTCCTCGGTGCGGATCTCGGCGCGCTGATGGGCGGCGCGATCGTCACCGAGGGCATCTTCGGTATCAACGGCGTCGGCGGCACCATCTACCAGGCGATTTTGAAGGGCGAGCCCGCCACTGTCGTCTCCTTTACCACCGTGTTGGTCATTGTCTATATCGTGGCCAACCTGCTTGTCGATCTGCTCTACGCCGTGCTCGACCCAAGGATCCGCTATGCATAACAACGCACACACAGACACCAACGCGAACCGGGCTGTGGCCCGGCGCGGCCAGGAATACTTCGTCGCCGAGACCGATGAGACCGGCCTCGGCGCAGTCGACGCGGTTCCCGACGACCGCGCGCCCTCGAACCAGTGGACCGAAGCGTGGCACGTGCTGCGCCGCCGGCCTTTGTTCTGGGTCTCCGCGATCCTGATTCTGCTGGCGGTGGCGATCGCGCTGTTCCCTGGCCTGTTCGCCAGCGTCGACCCGCGCGAGTGCATGCTGTCGCGCTCGCTGAACCCCGCGGAGCCCGGCCACCCCTTCGGCTTTGACCGCCAGGGCTGCGATATTTACTCGCGCACGATCTACGGGGCGCGCGCCTCTGTGACCGTTGGCGTGCTTACCACGCTGATCGTGACCCTGCTGGGCACGCTCATCGGCGCGGTCGCCGGTTTCTACGGCGGTATCTGGGACACGCTGCTGTCGCGTCTGACCGACATCTTCTTCGCCGTGCCGCTCGTGCTGGCCGCGATCGTGGTCATGTCCATGATGAAGGGGCACCGCTCCATCTGGATGGTGGTCTTCGCCCTGTCGATGTTCGGCTGGACGCAGATCGCACGTATCACCCGCGGCGCGGTGATGAGCGTGAAGAACGAGGAGTTCGTCACCGCCGCCCGCGCGCTGGGCGCGAGCAACCCGCGGATTATCATCTCCCACATCCTGCCGAACGCGGCGGCCCCGATCATCGTGTACGCCACGGTGGCGCTGGGCACGTTCATCGTGGCGGAGGCGACCCTGTCCTTCCTGGGCATCGGCCTGCCTACCACGGTGGTGTCCTGGGGTGGCGATATTTCGGCGGCGCAGGCGTCGCTACGCACCCAGCCGATGGTGCTGTTCTACCCGGCAATTGCCTTGGCACTGACCGTGCTGAGCTTCATCATGATGGGCGACGCCGTGCGCGACGCCCTTGACCCGAAGGCGAGGAAGCGATGAGCACTGCACTTTCCAACGACACCCAGCCGCTGCTGGAAGTCGAGGACCTCAAAATCACCTTCTCTTCGACCACGGGCGTGGTCGAGGCGGTCCGCGACTTCAACCTGACGATCTACCCCGGCCAGTCAGTCGCGATTGTGGGCGAATCCGGCTCCGGCAAGTCCACCGCCGCGATGTCGCTGCTGGGACTGCTCCCCGGCACCGGCAAGGTGACCAACGGCGAGATCCGCCTCGAGGGCGAGGACTTGACCAAGCTGGATGCGAAGCAGTGGCGCGAGGTGCGCGGCAACCAGATCGGACTGGTGCCGCAGGACCCGATGAGTAACTTGAACCCGGTGTGGCGGATCGGCACGCAGGTCGAGGAGGCCTTGCGCGCGAATAATGTGGTGGAGGGCTCGAAGCGGCACGAGCGCGTCGTCAAGCTGCTCGAAGAGGCCGGCCTGACGGACACCGAGCGCCGCGCCCGCCAGTACCCGCACGAGTTCTCCGGCGGCATGCGCCAGCGCGCGCTGATCGCGATCGGCCTGGCCGCGCGCCCGAAGTTGCTGATCGCCGACGAGCCGACCTCCGCGCTGGATGTCACGGTGCAGAAGAAGATTCTGGACCACTTGCGCTCGCTTATCGACGAGCTCGGCACCGCCCTGCTGTTCATCACGCACGACCTCGGGCTCGCCGCAGAGCGCGCGGACCACCTCGTGGTGATGCACCGCGGGCGCATCGTGGAGCAGGGCCCGAGCCTGAAGATCCTGCGCAACCCGCAGCACCCCTACACGAAGCGCCTGGTCAAGGCGGCGCCCTCGCTGGCGTCGGCACGCATCCAGTCCGCGAAGAAGCAGGGCCTGGAGACCTCGGAGAAGCTCACCACCGGCGAGGCGGGTGAGCTCGTCGTTGAGGTGAAGAACTTGGTCAAGGAGTTCGAGGCGCGCGGCCGCAAGTCAAAGGGGCAGATGTTCCGCGCGGTTGACGACGTCTCCTTTGACATCCACCGCGGCACAACGCTTGCGCTGGTTGGCGAGTCCGGCTCCGGCAAGTCGACGGTGGCGAACATGGTGCTCAACCTGCTCGAGCCCACCAGCGGCGAGGTGCGCTTCGAGGGCAAGGACGTCAACACACTCAAGGGCGCGGAATTGCGCGAGATGCGGCGCAAAATGCAGGTGGTCTTCCAGAACCCCTACGGCTCGCTGGATCCGATGCATTCGATCTACCGCTGCATCGAGGAGCCGTTGACCCTGCACAAGGTGGGCAGCCGGAAAGAGCGCGAGGCGCGCGTGGCGGAGCTGCTCGACATGGTGCAGATGCCGCGCTCGGCAATGCGCCGCTACCCGAACGAGCTGTCCGGCGGCCAGCGCCAGCGCATTGCCATTGCGCGCTCGATGGCGCTGAACCCGGAGGTGATCGTGCTCGATGAGGCGGTCTCCGCGCTCGACGTGTTAGTGCAGAACCAGATCCTGAAACTGCTCACGGACCTGCAGGAAGAGCACCAGCTGTCTTACCTGTTCATCACCCACGACCTGGCGGTTGTGCGCCAGACTGCGGACCACATCGTGGTGATGGAGAAGGGCCGCGCGGTGGAGCAGGGCGATGCGGACAGCATCTTCGACAACCCGCAGCACGAGTACACGCAGAACCTCATCGCCTCGGTGCCAGGCCTCAACATTGAGCTTGGTACCGGCGAGGAGCTCGGCATCGACGTCGGGTAGGCTATTCGCGCCCTTGAAAAACACGGGAGCTGGGCGCACGCCCGGCTGAGAATCCGCAGCTTGCGGTAAACCGTCGAACCTGATCCGGGTAATACCGGCGAAAGGAAGGAATAATGACAAATCGTGCTGCCTCCAGGACTAACTCCTGGCGCGTGATTGACATCGTGACCGCGGCCGTCCTCGGCGTGGCCTGCGGCCTGCTGTTCGTACTGTGGAATGGCGTGGGGTATGCGGGCTACAAGGCTATCGACGCCGTCACGCCCGGCCTCGGCGGCCTCTTCACCGGCATCTGGCTCATCGGTGGTGTGCTGGGTGGGTTGATCATCCGCAAGCCGGGCGCGGCGGTGTTCGTGGAGGTGCTCGCCGCCTCCGTCTCCGCGCTGCTGGGCAGCCAGTGGGCGATCGAGACGCTGTACTCGGGCCTGGCGCAGGGCATCGGCGCGGAGCTGATCTTCCTCATCTTCATGTACAAGCGCTTCTCGCTCGACGTCGCGGTGCTCTCCGGCATCGGTGCCGGCGTGGGCGCGTTCGTGCTGGAGCTGTTTACCTCCGGCAACCTGGCGATGAGCCTGTCGTACAATGTGATCTACCTCGTGTGCACCTCGATCTCCGGTGCGGTACTCGCAGGTGTGCTCGGGTACTTCCTGGTCAAGGCGCTGGCCAAGACCGGTGCGCTCGACCGCTTCGGCGCGGGCCGCGAGCGCCTGCGCGCCGAGGCGAGCTAGATGGCAGCACCCGCGATTGAAGCCCGGGGCTTAAGCTACCAGTACGCCACCCGCCCCAAACCAGCGTTTACGGGCGTTGACCTGCGCATCGAGCACGGCGAGCGCGTCATCCTTACCGGCGACTCCGGCTCCGGGAAGTCCACGCTGCTCGCGGTCCTTGCAGGCCTGGCCGGTGACGAGGAGGACGGTCACAGCGCGGGCCGCCTCACTGTCAACGGCACGGTCGGCATGGTGATGCAGGACCCGGAGGCGCAGACCATCCTCACCCGCGTCGGCGACGACGTCGCCTTCGGCGCGGAGAACCTCGGCGTGCCGCGCGAGGAGATCTGGCGGCGCGTGGAGTACGCGCTCGACGCGGTGGGCCTCGACGTGCCGCTGGATCACAACACTGCGCACCTCTCCGGCGGACAGAAGCAAAGGCTCGCGCTTGCGGGCGTGCTCGCCATGGGCGCGGACATCCTCATCCTCGACGAGCCGACCGCCAACCTCGACCCAGCCGGGCGCGACGAGGTCATCGCCGCCGTGGAGCACGTGTGCGCGGCAACCGGTGCCACGCTGATCGTGGTGGAGCACCGCCCGCGACCCTGGGCGCACCTGGCCACGCGCGCGTATCGCTTGGGTGAGGGTGGGGTGGATGAGGTGGGCGTCGATAAGCTGCCCGGGGCACCGGAACTGCCGCCTGCGCGCGGCGTGCGAGGCGACGCTGCGGCGCTGACGACGCGCGGAGTGCAAACGCGCGTGGGCCCGCCGCGGGACCTGCGCATCCCGGAGGGCGCGTCCACCGTGATCACGGGCCCGAACGGGGCGGGCAAGACGACGCTCGCGCACGTGCTGGCGGGCCTCGACGCCCCGCGCGCGGGCGAGGTCGTCTACTCCGAGTCGATTCGGCGGGGGCTCGAGACGCCGGCGATCAAGTGGAAGTCGGCGCAGCTCGCGGAGCGCATCGGCTTCGTCTTCCAGGAGCCGGAGCACCAATTCGTCACCTCGACGGTGCGCGAGGAGATGGCGCTGTCGGGTGCGCCGCAAGCGCGCATTGACGAGCTGCTCACGCGCCTGCGCCTCGATCACCTCGTCGGCGCGAACCCGTTCACGCTTTCCGGCGGGGAGAAGCGGCGGCTGTCGGTGGCGACTGCGCTGGTCAACGCGCCGAAGCTCGTGCTTTTCGACGAGCCCACCTTCGGCCAAGACGACCGCACCTTCGTCGAGCTGGCGGGGCTCATCCGCGAGCTGACCGAGCGCGGCGTCACCGTCGTGTCGATTACGCACGACGAGGCGTTCATCGCCTCGCTCGGCGACCACATTATCCACCTGGAGGCGACACAGTGAACCTGCTCGAGGGGATTAACCCGGTGACCCGCATTTTGGGGCTGGCGCTTCTGACCACCCCGCTGCTGGTGAGCATTGATTGGGTCTCTGCCACCGTGGCGATCGTGGCGACGCTTGTGGCCGCGCCCCTGTGCGGGGTGAGTTTCCGGCGCCTCGCGCGCCGCGGCTGGCCGCTTTTGCTGCTTGCGCCGATCGCGGGCATTCCGATGGCGCTCTACGGCCAGTCGGGCGGCGAGGTCTATTTTGACTACGGGCTGATCCAAGTCTCCGAGCTGTCGGTCTCGCTCGCGTGGGCGATTACGCTGCGCGTGCTGGCGGTGGCGCTGCCGGTGGTGGTGCTCTCGGCTGACGTGGATCCGACGGATCTAGGCGACGGGCTCGCGCAGGTGCTGAAGCTGCCGGCGCGCTTCGTGCTTGGCTCGGTGGCGGCGCTGCGCATGCTCACGCTGCTGCGCGAGGACGTCGAGGCGATGCGCCGGGCGCGGCGCTCGCGCGGGATCGCGGATGTGAACCGGGTGCGCTACGCGTTCTCGCTGGCCTTCGGGCTTTTGGTGATGTCGCTGCGGCGGGCCGGCAAGCTCGCCACGGCGATGGAGGCGCGCGCGTTCGGACGCGCGGGCGAGCGCACGTGGGCGCGCGAATCGAAAATGTGCACGCGCGATTGGGTGGTGCTGATCATCTGCGTGTTGCTCGCGGCGGTTGCGCTCGGCGCGGCGTGGGTAACAGGAGAGTTCCGCCCGGTGTGGGCGGTGTCGTAAATGGCGTACACACTGCTTATCGACGGCCCCTCCGGCGCCGGCAAGACAACGCTGGCCAACCAGATCGGCGCAGCGCTTGGCATCCGGGTAGTCCACCTCGACGACTTCTACCCGGGGTGGAGCGGGCTCGCCGAAGGCGCGGCGATGGTCGCGCGCGACGTGCTCGACCCCCATGCGCCCGGCTACTGGCGCTGGGATTGGGAAAACGACAGGCGAGGGGAGTGGGTGGCACTCGACCCGCACGCCGATGTGATCGTTGAGGGGGTGGGGGCGTTGACGTGGGCGTCGCTAGCCAAAGCGAAAAAGCGGGGCGCGGTGGACGCGCTGTGGGTGTGCGCGGATACGGCAGTGCGGAAACGGCGTGCGCTGGCGCGCGATCCCTACTACGCCGAGTTCTGGGACATGTGGGCCGCCCAAGAGGCGGCGCTTAAGCGGGCACCGGCGGATGTGACGGTGCGCAGGGTCTAGCCGACGGGGGCGAGCTCGACTTCTTCGGCCCAGGTCAGCTCGATGCCGAGGGTGCGGAGCCACTCCATGGCGTCGTCGTCGTGGCGCGTGATGCCTTCGACTGCGCGCAGGGTGACGTCCATGGCCTTCTCGGCCTCCTCGGCGGTGATCAGGCCGGCGGAGCAGGCGGCGGCGAGCTCGTCGATGTCGAGCACGTCGATCGGGTTGCCGGTCAAAGAGACCAGGTCGACGTAGAGGTCGCGCGTGCGCCACACGCCGCCGTCAACGTTGATGTCGGCGACGTCGAAGTAGAAGTCCTGATCTTTCTCCGCGCCCTCGCGGAAGTGGAAGATGTTCGCGCGCAGGCCCAGCTCGGGCAGCAGCCAGCTCTCCAGGTAGCCGAACTGCGGGTGGTTCGCGCCGCGGGCCATGTAGAGGCCGAAATCCGTGACCTTGAAGGTGTCGACCTCGCGCAGGAACCCCTTGGGGTCGGTGTTCGTCTTCGACGCGGTGTCGAAGCTCTCCTGCTTCACAGGATGCAGATCGGCGCTCATGGTGCTTACCTCACATGGAAACTCGCGGCTGTCGGGGCAAAGGTGCAGGTCTTCTCGGCGGTACGCGTGGCACCGTCGATGACTGCGAGGACGCGGCCGGATCCTGTCGCGGCGGTGCCGGACAAGGTGGTCGGTCCTGTGGGGTTAATCCCGTGATTGCCAAGCGGCGTTACACCGGTGCGCATCGTGTCGAGGTTAATCCAGTACGCGTTGAGCCCACCCTGCTGCTTTGCCGCTGGTGGGGTACCGAGTGCGGTGAAGACGAAGACGGCCTCGCCGGCGCGTGCGCCAGGCTGCGGCGTCTGCGTTGGTCCCGGCACCGCGATGGCGGAAGCGGTCGAGTGCATGCGCGGCCCGATGCAGTTCGAGGACACCGTGGGCCAGGCGAACTGCGTAAACGCCGGGCCGTTTTCCGGCAGCGGCGGGCCGCCGAGCTCGCCTTGGCCGGCGAAGAATGCCAGCGCGGTCCGCAGCGCGTTCGCGGCACCTTCGGGGACGAAAGGCTGGCTGGCAAACGCCTCGACACGCGCGATGGTCTCGTCGCTGGGGCGGCCCAGGTGATCGAGCGGGTTTGACGAGGTCGTCGAGCCGACGGTGATCGGTCCGGCGGAGGGCGCGGCGTGGGCGGCGGTCACGGGCGCGAGGCATGCCGCGAGCGCGAGTGCGGCGGCGGCAAAGCGGCCGACGCGCTTGGTCGTGGATGGGGTTCGCACGGCGGGGTCGGTGTCCTTCGTCGGGTTGGGGCTAGAAACTGAGGTGGCACAAAACACCACGCAACTTAAGCCACACTAGTCACTTTTGTCACAGTGTCAAGGCGGATTGTCAGGTTTCTGGGTACTTTGCTGGGCGTATCGAAGGTGCGATCTAGGCGGCACAGGGGTAAGGTTTAATCGTTCTACTCGCCTATATAAAAGGAGCACCGGATAAGTGTCGCATCCTGAATTTCGAAATGTCGCAATCGTCGCCCACGTTGACCATGGCAAGACCACCCTGGTCAACGGCATGCTGGAGCAGTCCGGCGTGTTCGGCGACCACGGCGAACACGGCGACCGAGTGATGGACTCAGGCGAGCTCGAGTCCGAGCGAGGCATCACCATCCTGGCAAAAAACACCGCCGTGCGCCGCAAGGGCAAGGGCAAGGACGGCCGCGACCTGGTGATCAACGTCATTGATACCCCGGGTCACGCCGACTTCGGCGGCGAGGTCGAGCGCGGCCTGTCCATGGTCGACGGCGTCGTGCTGCTCATCGACGCCTCCGAGGGCCCGCTGCCGCAGACCCGCTTCGTGCTGGGCAAGGCACTCGAGGCGAAGAAGCCCGTGATCATCTGCGTGAACAAGACCGACCGTCCGGACGCGCGCATCGACGAGGTCGTCGAGGAGGCCCAGGACCTGCTCCTCGAGCTGGGTGCCGGCCTGGAGGACCCGGAGGCCGCCGAGGCCGCCGAGAACCTGCTCGAGCTGCCCGTGCTCTACACCTCCGGCCGCGAAGGCCGTGCGTCCCTGGAGAACCCGGGCAACGGCAACGTCCCCGACAACGAGGACCTGCAGCCGCTTTTCGACGTCATCTACGACGTCCTCCCAGAGCCCTCCGCCGACATCGACGCGCCGCTGCAGGCGCAGGTGACCAACCTGGACTCTTCCTCCTTCCTCGGCCGCATCGCGCTCATCCGCGTATTCAAGGGCACGGTCAAGAAGGGTGACACCGTCGCCTGGGTGCACTACGACTCCGAGGGTGAGCAGCACGTGAAGAACGTGAAGATCGCCGAGCTGCTGGTGACCGAGGGCCTCGACCGCGTCCCGGCGAAGGACGGCGTGGTCGCGGGCGATATCGCCGCGGTCTCCGGTATCGACGAGATCATGATCGGCGACACGCTGTGCGACCCGGAGCACGTCGAGCCGCTGCCGCGCATCAAGATCGACGACCCGGCGATTTCCATGACCATCGGCGTGAACACCTCGCCGATGGCTGGTCGCAATGGCGGCGACAAGCTCACCGCCCGCATGGTCAAGGCCCGTCTGGACCAGGAGCTGATCGGTAACGTCTCGATCAAGGTGCTGCCCACCGAGCGCCCCGACGCGTGGGAGGTTCAGGGCCGCGGCGAGATGGCGTTGACGGTGCTGATTGAGACGATGCGTCGTGAGGGCTTTGAGTTGACCGTCGGCAAGCCGCAGGTCGTGACCAAGGAGATCGACGGCAAGACCTACGAGCCCTACGACCACATGATCATCGACACCCCGGCAGAGCACCAGGGTGCGGTCACCCAGCTGATGGCCAGCCGCAAGGGCCAGATGACCACCATGGGCAACGCCGGCAGCGGCGACTGGGTCCGCATGGAGTTCGACGTGCCTTCGCGCGGCCTCATCGGTTTCCGCACGACCTTCCTCACCGAGACGCGCGGCGCGGGCATCGCCAACTCGTACTCCATCGAGCACCGCCCGTGGGCAGGCGAGATCAAGGGCCGCCCGACCGGCTCGCTCGTCGCTGACCGCTCCGGCCAGGTCACCGCGTACGCGCTGCAGCAGCTCGCGGACCGCGGCGACTTCTTCGTCGAGCCGGGCGCGGAGGCCTACGAGGGCATGGTCGTCGGCGCGAACAGTCGCGACGAGGACATGGATGTGAACATCACCAAGGAGAAGAAGCTGACCAACATGCGCTCCGCCACCGCGGACGCCACGGTCACCCTGGCGAAGGCACGCTCCCTGTCCCTGGATGAGGCGATCGAGTTCTGCGACGAAGACGAGTGCGTCGAGGTCGCGCCTGAGGCGATGCGCGTGCGCAAGATCATCCTGAACGCGACCGAGCGCGGCCGCGCGCGTTCCCGCGCGAAGGCGAAGAACAAGTAAAGCAGGGCTTCGTGCAGGGCCGATTGACCGCGCTGCTCGCCACCTGTGGCGCGCTGACGCTGCTCGCTGGCTGCGCGGCCAATCCCGGCCCGCCGCCGCTCGTCGACCCTGCGGAGGCCCCCGAGCACGAGCAACACGAAAACGCCGAGCAGGACCAGCCGCGCCAGCGCAACACCAGGGCACCTGAGCGCTCCCAGGTCACCGTCGGCACGGACGGGCTGCGAGGTGGGCTCAACCCGCACCTGCAGTCGGATGAGTCGTCGATGGTGCGCAGCATCGCCAACCTCGTGCTGCCCAGCGCGTTTTGGGGTGGCGAGCGCAACGACGAACTGCTGAAAGCGGCAACGCGCCTGCCTTCCTCGCGCTACGCCATGACGGTACGCTACGTCATCGCGCCTGAGGCGCAGTGGTCCGACGGCACCCCGATTACCGGCGCGGACTTCGTCTACCTTTGGCGCGGCATGACGCAGACCGCGGGCACGATCGACTCCGCAGGCTACGACGCGATAGTGGGCGTGCGGGTTACCGGTGCGGGCGGCAAGGTCGTCGACGTGGACTTCGCGCAGCCGGTGCGCACCTGGCAGACCCTGTTTTCCCACCTGTTGCCCTCGCACCTCTTGTCCCCGGATGCAAGCGATTTCCGCGCCGCGCTCCGCGACACGATCCCGGCGTCGGCGGGCCGCTACATGGTGCGCGAGGTGGATCGCGGCCGCGGCACGGTCACGCTTCACCGCAACGACCGCTTCTGGGGCACGTCCCCGGCGAACATCGACATTGTCACGCTGCAGGCGGTGCGCACCACCACCCAGGTCGCCGATCAGCTGCGCGTCGGCCAGCTCGGCTTTGTAGACAAAGCACCGGAGGAGACCTCCTCGCGCGTGCTCGCGCTCCTGCCGGCCACCCAAACCCGCCTGGTCACCAGCCCGCGCACGCTCGGGGTGCACATCTCGGCCACCTCGGGGCTCACGCACGCGATGCGCGAGGAGCTGCGCATGCTTATCGACGTCCCCCTGCTCGCCGCCATCGGCACCGGCCGCTCCACCGACCTCGCGCTCGCGCCTGAAACCCCCGAACTTGCAGGTGAGCCGAAGGCGCTGCCGCAGTATGTGGCGGCGCACCGCCCGCTGCGCATCGGTGCGGATGCCTCTGACCCGGCGGCGTCGGCAGCCGCGCGCTCGCTCGCGGATATCCTGCAGCAGCGCGGAGTGCGCGCCAACGTGGTGACCACGGACACGGACTCGCTGCTTTCGCGCAGCTTGCCGGAGGGCAATATCGACCTGCTCGTGGGCTGGCGGTATGACGCGGGCACCGCAACGCAGCTGGCAGGGAGGCTGACTTGCCCGGCGGATGGGGCGCGCGACGAGAACATCGCCGGGCTGTGTACGCAGGAGAACCAGGCGCTCGCGGGGGCCATCCTCGCCGGCACCGTCGGTTTGGGGGAGGCGCGCCAGCGCGTCGCAGCGATGGAGCAGCGCGAGGTGCTGTGGGTGCCGATCGTGCGCGAGACGCGCATCCTGGCGCTGGGGGCCGCGCTGCAGGGACCGTCGCCGGATCTGCAACGATGGGACGAAGGGATTTCGGGCGCGGCGTCGTGGCGGCTGGTAGGGCCGCACCCCGCGGACCCGGATGTCGCCGAATAGAAGGAGCAACAGTGTCGAGTACAACGAACCGTGATCTGGTGGGCTACCGCGTGATGGCGGTGCATGCGCACCCGGACGATGAGGCGATCACCATGGGCGGGTCGCTGGCCGATCTGGTCGCCCGCGGTGCCGACGTGCTGGTGGTGACCTGCACGCTTGGCGAGGAGGGCGAGGTCATCGGCGAGCCCTACCAACAGCTCACCGTCGACCATGCCGACCAACTAGGCGGCTTCCGCATCCGCGAGCTGGCTGAGTCTTTGGCCGCGATCGGCGCGCGCGGCGCCTTCTTGGGCGGGGCGGGCTGCTACCGCGACAGTGGGATGGCGGGCTCGGCGGCGCATGAGCATCCGCGGGCGTTCGTGCGTGGGGGGCAGGGGAGCGTCGATAAGCTTGCGGAGCTCATGGCTGCGGAGCGGCCGCACCTGGTGCTGACCTACGACCCTGACGGCGGGTACGGGCACCCGGACCACATTCGGGCGCACGAGATCACGCACGCGGCGGCCGAACGTGTCGGTGTGCCGCGCATTCTGTGGTCGGTGCGCTTGGCGGAGGAGACCGCGGCGCTGCTGCCGGAGGAAGCACCGGCGGGCTGGCGGCTGCCGGAGGTTGGCGAGCTCGACGGGGTGGAGCATTCGGACATCGCGATCCGGCTTTCCGGCCAGGCCTACAGCGCGAAGGTCACGGCGATGCGGGCACACGCCACGCAGTTGTGGATTGCCGACGGGCGCACGAGCGCCACAAACCCGCACGCGGTGATCGCGTCCGGCCCGGTGGTCTACTACGCGCTGTCGAATCTGATTGTGCAGCCGATCCAGCCTTACGAGCACTTCCAGCTCGGCGCTGGCGTGCCCATCGACGACCCGGCAGCCGGCCTGCTCGGAGGGATCGCGCGGTGAGCGCACCGGTGGTGCGCGATACCTTCACGCGCGGCGAGGCAGTAGGTGCCATGGTGTGGCTCGGCATCGGCGCGTGTGTCTCCCTGCTGCTGGAGGTTGTCTACCTTGAGTCCTACGTAGGTGGCGTGCCGATGCCGCTGACCATTCTGCTTGCCTTTGGCTTCAACATGGTGCTGACGAAGACAGCGCGGCTGTGGTCGCGCGACACCGCGTGGGTGGCGTTCGTGCCACTTGCGGTGTGGACGCTGGGGTTCTTCGCGCTCATGTTCGTGCTCCCGCTCGCCGGGCCGCATCTCGTGCCAGATAATATTCTGACATTGCTCCTGCTGTTCGCGGGAATAATGGGTGGCGTTTGGCCGATGTTTCGGGCGAAGTGACATACTGGACGACATGACTTACGTGATTGCTCAACCATGCGTGGACGTGCTGGATCGCAGCTGCGTCGAGGAGTGCCCCGTCGACTGCATCTATGAAGGCAAACGCATGCTCTACATCCACCCGGACGAGTGCGTCGACTGCGGCGCCTGCGAGCCGGCTTGCCCGGTCGAGGCCATCTTCTACGAGGACGACACCCCGGACGAGTGGGCCGAATACTACGACGCCAACGTCGGCTTCTTTGACAAGCTGGGCTCCCCGGGCGGCGCGACCAAGACCGGCCCGACCGGCTACGACCACCCGTTTGTCGAGGCCCTGCCGCCGCAGAACCAGGACTAGAACCATGCCGGTGAATCCCAAGCGCCAGCCCCTCGGTACGCGCCTGCCGGAGTTCCCGTGGGACACGATCGCGGATGTGAAGGCAAAGGCGGCCGCGCACCCGGACGGCATCATCGACCTCTCGGTCGGCACGCCCGTCGACGAGGTCGCGCCGTCGATCCAGCTCGCGCTGGTCGAGCACGCCGCCGAGCCCGGCTACCCGCAGACCGTGGGCACGCCGGAGCTGCGTGAGGCGATCGTGGGTGCGATGGCGCGTCGCTTTGCGGTCACCGGGCTCGATGAGCGCTCGGTGCTGCCGGTCATCGGCACGAAAGAGGCCATCGCGTGGCTGCCCACGCTGCTGGGGTTGGCCGGCCAAAAAGTGGTCATTCCGGAGCTTGCGTACCCCACCTACGAGGTCGGCGCGCTGCTCGCCGGGGCTGAGCCGGTGCGCTCGGATTCTCCCGTCGACGGGGCGGCGCTGGTATTCATCAACTCGCCGTCGAACCCCTCGGGCAAGGTCCTAAGCGCCGAGAAGATGCGCGAGTGGGTTGAGTTTTCCCGCGACACGGGCGCGATCATCGCCTCCGACGAGTGCTACCTCGGCCTGCCCTGGTCGGCCGAGCCGGTGAGCATCCTCGACCCGCGCGTGTGCGGCGAGGACATGACCAACCTGCTCGCGCTCCACTCGCTGTCGAAGACCTCGAACCTCGCGTCCTACCGCGCGGGCTGGATCGCCGGCGACACGGAGCTGGTCCAGGAGCTGCTGTTCGTGCGCAAGCACTCCGGCCTCATGGTCCCGGGCCCCGTTCAGCACGCCATGCGCGCCGCGCTTGTCGACGACGCCCACGAGAAACTCCAGGCAAGTACCTACGCCGCCCGCCGCGCGAAGCTTTTGAAGGCGCTGGTGGACAGCGGCTTTGCAGTCGACCACTCCGAGGCTGGCCTGTATCTGTGGTCGCGCCGCGAGGGGATGGATGCCCGCGAGACGCTGGACTGGCTCGCCGAGCGCGGCATCCTCGCGGCCCCGGGCGACTTCTACGGCCCGGCGGGAGCCGGGCACGTGCGCATCGGGCTGACCGCGACCGACGAACGCATCGACGTCGCTGTCGCACGCCTTTCGGCGTAAAACTCCGTTTTCCTTCCACGGCTGACCGCGTACTAGACTAGGCAGGTTAGTTTTTCCAAGAAGGAGGCGTGCGTGCACGACTCGGATCCAGGCCGCGCGGCGCGGCTGGCCACCGGACTGCGCGAATTTTTCAAGTTCGGCGTGGTTGGCGGCTCCGGCGTGGTGGTCAACCTGCTCGTGTTCTACCTGGCCAAGAAGGCGCTGGAGGCGGGCTGGGACCTCCATGAGGCGGATGCGCTCGTAAGCATCCCCGGCACCCGCTTTAACGTGCGCTGGTACCACGCGCTGTCCACCATCGCGTTCGTGGTGGCCAATATCTGGAACTACCAGCTCAACCGTTCCTGGACGTTCCGCAAACTCGAGCAGCGCAACTGGTTCGCGGGTTTCTTCCCGTTCTTGGCCACTGGCGGCATCGCGTTTGCGGTCTCGCTGACGTTTATGACGCTGTTTATGAACCCGAACTCGCCGATCGCCCTGCCGGATCACCTGCTGGACGACTCGACGGGCCTGCGCACCAAGTCCTATTGGGCGCAGGGGCTTTCCACGCTGATCGCCACGCCGGTGAACTTCATCATCAACAAGGTCTGGGCTTTTAGGAAGCCGAAGGAGATCTCACCTGCGTGACCTGCGGTATTGCACGTGGCGACCGTGCTGACCTGCGAAGGAGTAGCCGTTGCTTTCCGCGACGTGGCGAGAGGCGGAGTTGCCCGGGAGCATTTCGATCTTGAGGGTTTCGGCCCCGCGAGCGAGGGCATGGTCGGTCACAAGGCGCACCGCGCGCGTCATCAATCCGCGCCCGCGTGCCCACGGGGCAGTGTTATACCCGAAGTTCGCTGCGCCATCTGGTTCGAGGCGCAGCTCGATGTTCCCCGCGTAGCGGGCGTTAACCACCAGCGCCCAGCGAAACACGCCATCCGGAACGCTCCCGAGGAAGTCGTCGAGCATTTCCTCAGTGAACGGGGAGGGGACGGTGGTCCACGCAACCATGCGGTCATCGGTAGACGCGGCGAAAAGGTCGTCACGCACACCCGGGATGGTGCGGACAGCAGACCACGGCACAAGGGTAAGGCCGCCGTCGACGAGTACGTCGTCGCGCGGCGGCCACCAGGAAGCGCTAGTTGGCATGCAGGGCTTCGTTGAGCTCGATACCCTTGGCTGCCACGACCTCGATCGCGCCGGAGGTGGAGTTGCGACGGAACTGCAGGCCGTTCGCACCGGAGAGCTCCAGCGCCTTGATCTCGGTGCCTGCTTCCTTCCCGAGCGCCTCGGCGACCTCGGCGGTGAGTACCACCTTGGCACCGGCGGTGACGTAGAGGCCGGCTTCGACCACGCAGTCGTCGCCAAGCGAGATGCCAATGCCCGCGTTCGCGCCGAGCAGGCAGCGCTCGCCCAGGGTGATGGTCTCCTTGCCGCCGCCTGACAGGGTGCCCATGATGGAGGCGCCGCCGCCGATGTCGGTGCCGTCGCCCACAGTCACGCCGGCGGAGATGCGGCCCTCGACCATGGAGGCACCCAGGGTGCCGGCGTTGAAGTTCACGAAGCCCTCGTGCATCACGGTGGTGCCCTCCGCGAGGTGGGCACCGAGACGGATGCGGTCCGCGTCGCCGATGCGCACGCCGGAGGGGACGACGTAGTCGACCATGCGGGGGAACTTGTCCACGGAGTACACGATGACCGGGCCGCGGGCGGCGAGGCGGCCGCGCGTCATCTGGAAGTCGGAGACCTCGCAGGGTCCGTAGTTGGTCCACACGACGTTTGCCAGCAGACCGAAGACGCCGTCCATGTTCGCGCCGTGGGGCTTGATCAGGCGGTGGGAGAGCAGGTGGAGGCGCAGGTAGACGTCGTAGGCGTCGATCGCGGGCTCGGAAATATCAGCGATCGCAGTCTCAACCGGGATACGCGCGACGCCGCGCTCCTCGTCGGGGCCGACGAGGTGGGCGAAGCGGGCGTCGGCCTCTTCCAAGCGGGTCGTGCCGCTTGCAGAGACCGCCTCGCCCAGCTTCGGGGCGGGGTACCAGACATCGAGGACAGTGCCGTCATGAGTAACCGTGGCAATTCCACGTGCAATCGCTGAAGTCATGCCTGCTAGCTTAGATCATCCTGCGCGGTTACTGGTGCCTTGCCCCGAGTGAACAGGGACGCGACAACAAGTGCTGCGGAAACGATGAAAACGGCGAGGATCTGGCCGCGGGCGGAGGCGTCGATAAGCATGAGCCCCACGAGCGCAAGCAGCGCGACGAGGGTGGCCCACGGCACGAACATGCCGCCCTGGACCTCGACGGCCGAGTGGCCCTCGCCGGCGCGCATCTCCGGGCGCAGGCGGATGTAGCTCAGCGTGATCATGATCCAGGTGACGATCAGGCAGCCGCCGACGGCGTTCATGAGGAAGCTGAGCAGCCCTGGCGGGTTCCACCATTGCAGGCCCACGGCGACGAACGCGAAGAACATGGAGACGAGCACGGAGTTGGTCGGCACGCCGTTGGCGTTGGTTTTGGCCAGCCACCTGGGCGCGTCGCCCTCGAGCGCCTGCTGGTAGGCCAGCCGCGAGGTGCCGAAGATCTGCGCGTTGAACGCGGAGAGCAGCGCGAGCACGATGACGACTTCCATGAAGCCGACCACGCCCGGCAGGTTCGCCATTTCGAGCACCTGGGTGAACGGCGAGTCGGCGGCGGAGTCGGCGGCGTCGATCTGCGCGTAGGGGAGCAGGAGGATAATCACGACGACGGAACCGACGTAGAACAGCGCGATGCGCCAGATGATCGAGTTGACCGCGTTCTTCACCGCCTGGGCCGGGTTTTCGGACTCCGCGGCGGCGATCGTGACGACCTCGATGCCGCCGAAAGCGAAGGCAACGGCGAGCAGGCCAGCGGCGATGCCCGGGATGCCGTTGGGGGCGAAGCCGGATTCTTGCACGTGAGTCAGGCCGATGAAGTCGTGGCCGGGCAGCAGCCCCAGGAACAGCGCGGCGCCGATGACCAAAAAGCCCATGATCACCACGATCTTGATCATGGCGAACCAGTACTCAAACTCGCCGAAGCCCTTGACCTGCGCGAGGTTGACCACGGCGAAGAAGACGACTGCCGCCAGTGCCGGGATCCACTGCGGGATATCGAACCAGCCGGCCATAATCGCTGCGGCACCAGTGATCTCCGCGCCGCCGACCATGATGAGCAAGAACCAATAGAGCCAGCCTAAAAGGAAGCCCGCCCAGTGGCCGAAGGCCTGGCGGCCGTAGGTGGCGAAGGAGCCGGACGAGGGGCGGGTGGCGGCCATCTCGCCGAGCATGCGCATCACGGCGATGACGATGAGCCCGGCGATGAAGTAGGCCACCAGGATGGCCGGGCCCGCGGCGCGGATGCCTTCGCCCACGCCGAGGAAGAGGCCGGCGCCGACCGCCATGCCCAGCCCCATCAGGGTGAGGTGGCGGGATTTGAGTCCAGTACCGAGCTCTGAGTCTGCGGTGGCAGTGGTCATCGAATGTTCCTTTCTGCGGCTTGCGCGGCGCGAGTACTGAAGGCGTCGGTGCGCGTCCACAGCACACCGGCGATGACCGCGATGCCGACGACGACGGCGACGGCGATGAGCTGCGTGCGACCGTCGGGTGTGGTGAGCATGAGCAGGACGAGCGCCGCGGCAAGCGCGATAGTCGCCCACGGCAGCACGCCGGGTGCCCACATGCGCACGTGGGTGAGCTCGCCGGAAGCAGCCAAGCGCGGGTGCAGGCGGATAAAGGAGAAGCTAATGGCGAACCAGATGACGATCAGGCAGCCGCCCACGGCGTTGAGCAGGAAGGCGAGCAGGCCTGGCGGGTTCCAGTACTGCAGCGCGACGGCGACAAAACCGAAGAAGACCGAGACGATCACGGCGCGCATGGGCACGCCGCGGGAATCGGTTTCGGCAAACGTCTGCGGGGCGTCGGCACGCAGCGCCAGGTTGTGCAGGAAGCGCGAGGAGCCGTAGATCTGCGTATTGCACGCGGACAGAAGTGCCACCACGATGACGGCCTCCATGATGCCGACCGCGCCCGGGATGTTGGCTAGGTGCAGCACGGCGGTAAAGGGGGATTCGGAGGCGTCGTCGGCGCCGCCGATCTGACCAAAGGGCAGCAGCATGACGATGAGCAGCACGGAGCCGATGTAGAAGATGCCGATGCGCCAGATGATCGAGCGGATCGCCGCGTGGACGGCAACCTCAGGATCCTCGGATTCGGCGGCGGCGATGGTGACCAGCTCGATGCCGCCGAAGGCGAAGGCGACGGCAAGCATCGCGGTGGCCACGCCACCCCAGCCATTGGGCATGAAGCCGACCTCGGCGATGTTGCTCATCCCGACGAAGCTCGTACCCGGGAGCAGCCCCAGCCACAGCGCGACGCCGAGCACGAGGAAAGCGATGATGACGGCGACCTTGATCAGCGCGAACCAGAATTCGAACTCGCCGAAGTTCTTCACTGCGGCGAAGTTGATCGCGGTGAAGGCCACGATGGCGATCAGCGCCGGGATCCACGGGGAGATGCTGAACCACGCGGCGATGATGGCGGATGCGCCGGTGATCTCTACCGCCATGATCATGATCATCATGAACCAATAGAGCCAGCCGATGGCAAAGCCCGCCCAGGGGCCGAAGGCCTGCTCGGCGTAGGTGGAGAAGGTGCCGGACGAGGGGCGCGCGGCGACCATCTCGGCGAGCATCTGCATGATGCACACGGTGATCGCGCCCGCAATCAGGTAGGCGATAAGGACGGCGGGGCCTGCGGCGGCAATGCCCACGCCGGTGCCGAGGAAGAGCCCGGCGCCGATCGCGGAGCCGAGCCCCATCATGGTCAGGTGGCGGGTTTTCAGGCCCCGCTTGAGCGAGACGGAGGCCGAAGTTGGCGCGATGACCGGCGCCGCCCCCTGGGAATCCTGTGAAGACATGGTCTTACTCTAAACCGTCGCCTTCCGCCGGGCCTTCATGAGGCCCACGTCACCCCAGCTCGCCGGCTGAATGCTAATCCACTGGTTGCTGCTCGCGCACAACGGGGCAGTTGGAGAAGGCCTCGCGCTTGATCGACAGGTTGCTCTGCCCGGAGATTTCGCGGGCCGGGATCTCGCGGTCAGTCCGCGCGTCGTAGACCACGGACTCGCTTTCCAGCATGACGTTGACGCCGACGGTGCAGTTATCACCCAGATCCACGCCGAAAAGCCCGGAGGAGGGGTGCATCGTGCAGTGCTTACCGACGCGCATCGGCGCCCGATCTCGCTCGCCCGAGTGGGAAGCCATGAGCACCGCCGAGAGCGAAATGTTCGAGCCCTCGCCGACCACCACGGCCGAGGAGAGCCGCCCCTCGATCCTTGCTGGGCCGAGCGTGCCCGCGTTGTAGGAGACGTAGCCTTCGCGCAGCACGGAGGTGCCCGGCGCGAGGTAGGCACCCAGGCGTACGCGCTCGGCCTGGGCGATGGACACGCCGGTGGGGACGACGTAGTCCACCATGCGCGGTAGGCGCTCGATGCCCCAGACGTGGATGGTGCCGCGGGAGCGCAGGTTGGTGCGCACGAACTCGAAGTTGTCGCTTAAGCACGGCCCCTTGTTCGTCCACACCACGGGCACGAGGTGCTCGAGGCAGTGGTCCATGTTGATCTCGAGCGGCTTGACCAGCCGGTGGGAGAGCAGGTGCAGGCGCAGGTAGACGTCGTGGGCGTCGACCGGTGGCTGGGCGAGGTCGGGGATGTAGGTGTGGATGGGCACCTGCTCGACGAGGCGGTCGCGGTCGAGGCCGACGAGGTTTAAGAAGCGGTCGGAGAGCTTGTGCGCGCCGACGCGCTCGCTGCGGGCGGTGGGGGCGGGGTCGTGCGTGGCGACGTCGATAAGCGCGGGGCTCGGGTACCACGTATCCAAGACCGTGCCATCCATGGCAATGTTGGCGATTCCGGTTGCTTCGGCTCCTATGGGCATATCGCCCATCTTAAGGGCTTCATGCCCCCGTAGGATGAACGGTGTGACTACGCTCAACCTTTTCGCAGACCCAGTAGATCTAACCGCCGCGCTCATTGACATCGAGTCGCCCTCGCACCACGAAGGCGAGATCGCCGATGCCGTCGAGGAAGCGCTCAACGCGCTTGAGGGGGTGGAGGTGCAGCGCTTCGGGCACACGGTGGTGGCGCGCACGCACTTTGGGCGTGAGCAGCGCGTGGTGCTCGCCGGGCACATCGACACTGTGCCACTGGCGGATAACACCCCGCACCGCTTCGAGGGTGACACGCTGTTTGGTTGCGGCGCGGTGGATATGAAAAGCGGTATGGCCTGCTACCTCGGCGCTTTCGCGCGCCTGGCCAGCCAGGGCGCAGACGGTCCGGCCGCGTTCGACCTCACGCTGATTGCTTACGAGGGCGAGGAGGTCGCCCAGGAATACAACGGGCTCTACCACCTCGAGCGCGACCACCCGGAGCTCCTCGCCGGCGATATTGCACTGCTCGGGGAGCCCTCCGGCGGCATTATCGAGGCCGGCTGCCAGGGCACCATCCGCGTGTTTGTCGACGCGCACGGCACACGCGCGCACTCCGCGCGCTCCTGGCTGGGGCATAACGCCGCCCACGACCTGGCCGGGGTGCTCTCCCGCGTCGCTGCGTACACGCCGCGGGCAGTGACGATCGCGGGCTGCGAGTACCGGGAGGGCCTCAACGTCGTCGGGCTGGAAGGCTTCGTGGCCACCAACACCATCCCGGATGAGGCGCGGCTGGTGATCAACTTCCGCTACGCCCCGGACCGTTCCGTGGAGGAGGCCAAGGCGCACCTGGAGGAGGCGCTTGCGCTGGAGGAAGGACTCACGCTGACGTACGACGATGTCGCGCCGGGCGCGCTGCCGGGCCTGGATGACCCGGTGGCGGCCAACCTGGTCAAGGCTGTCGGCGGGAACTTCCGCGCAAAGTTCGGATGGACGGATGTGTCCAGGTTCTCTAACCTGGGTGTTCCGGCCGTGAACTTCGGCCCAGGCGACCCCGGGTACGCGCACAAGAAGGACGAGCAGTGCCCGGTAGGCCAGATCCGCGAGGTAGCCGAGCAGCTGATGGACTACCTCGCTGTCGCCGACTAAAGCGTTCCCGTATCCGCAGTACCGAACAAGAAAAAGACATGGCACCGTTGAATTTCCCCCGCCCCGACCGCGACCGTAAACTGCGCGGCCCCATGATGCTGCGTAGCGATGAGAAGCAGCAGGCCTCCACCCACGACCGGCGGCTGCTCGAGTCGCTGGGCTCGACCGACCACGACTGGAAGCACGCCGACCCATGGAGGGTCATGCGCATCCAGTCCGAGTTCGTCGCCGGTTTCGACGCGCTGAGCGAGCTGCCGAAGGCCGTGACGGTCTTCGGCTCCGCCCGGCTCGGCGAGGGCACCCCGGAGTACCAGCAGTCCTACGACGTGGGCAAAGCGCTGGTGGAGGCCGGTTACGCCGTGATCACCGGCGGCGGGCCCGGCCTGATGGAGGGGCCCAACCGCGGCGCCCACAACGCCGACGGGATCTCGGTGGGCCTGGGCATCGAGCTGCCCTTCGAGCAGGGGCTCAACGACTGGGTCGATCTGGGTCTGAACTTCCGCTATTTCTTTGCCCGCAAGACGATGTTTTTGAAGTACTCGCAGGCCTTTATTGCGCTGCCGGGCGGTTTCGGCACGATGGACGAGGTCTTCGAGGTGCTGTGCATGGTGCAGACCAAGAAGGTGACCAACTTCCCGATCGTGCTCATCGGCACCGAGTTCTGGTCCGGCCTGGTGGACTGGATCGTGGATCAGCAGCTGGGGCGCGGGCTTATTTCGCCTGGCGACGAGAAGCTGTTCCTGGTCACGGACTCGGTGGAGGAGGCGGTGGCGCATATCGTCGAAAAGCACAAAGTTATGACGGACGAGCGCCTCGGCACGCAGCAGGACCTCCATGGCGAAAAATAACGCCGCTGGCCTCGCGCAGGTCATGGCGATTGTCAACCGCACGCCCGACTCCTTCTACGACAAGGGCGCGACCTTTGCCATTGAGAAGGCCGCCGAGCGCGCCGACGCCGTGATCGCCGCCGGCGCGAGCATTGTCGACGTCGGCGGGGTCAAGGCCGGCCCAGGCGACGACGTCGACGCGCGAGAGGAGAGCGACCGCGTCGTCCCGCTCATCGCCGAGGTCCGTGCCCGGCACCCGGAAGTATCGATCAGTGTGGACACCTGGCGCGCGGAAGTGGCCGAGGCCGCCATCGCCGCGGGCGCGGACTTGATCAACGACACGTGGGCGGGATGGGACCCCGAGCTCGTGGAGGTCGCCGGTGCCCACGGCGTGGGGTATGTCTGCTCGCACACCGGTGGGGTCGTGCCGCGCACCCGCCCGCACCGCGTGCACTTTGACGACGTGGTTGCCGACGTGATCCGGGAAACCACCGAGCTCGCCGAGCGCGCCGTGGACTGCGGGGTGCCCGCTGAAAAGGTGTTTGTCGACCCCACCCACGACTTCGGCAAGAACACCTTCCACGGGCTGGAAATCCTGCGCCGCATCGACGAGCTCGTCGCCACTGGCTGGCCCGTGCTCATGGCGCTGTCGAACAAGGACTTCGTCGGCGAGACCGTCGGGCGCGCAGACCCCGCCGAGCGGGTTGCGGGCACACTCGCCGCGACCGCGTGGGCGGCGGCGCGCGGGGTGGCCGCGTTCCGCGTCCACAACGTTGCGGAAACCGTCGATGTGCTGCGCATGACCGCGGCGATCCAGGGCGCGGTGCCGCCGCTTGACACGGTGCGGGGACTCGCGTGAGCGAGTGCAAGGTCAGCGTGGTCATCCCCGCGCTCAACGAAGAGGCCACAGTCGGCGACGTCGTGCAGACGTGCCTGCGCAGCGAGTGCGTGGCTCAGGCGGGCGAGGTTATCGTCATCGACTCGGACTCCACCGACGCCACCGCGCAGCGCGCAGCCGCAGCCGGAGCCCGCGTGGTTAACTGGCGCGACGTCGGCCCGTATGAACCCCGCCCGGGCAAGGGCGAGGCCCTGTGGCGCGGGGTGCGCGCCGCCCGCGGCGAGGTCGTGGTCTTTATCGACGCCGACGTCACCTCCGTCCAGCCCGTATGGGTCGATGCGCTCGCGGCCCCCTTCGTCTCGCCCGACATTCACCTGGTCAAGGCCGCCTACCGACGCGAACTCAACGGCGGCCCGGGCGGCGGCCGCGTCACGGAGCTGACCGCGAAACCGCTGCTACGCCTGCTCTTTCCACAGCTTGGTCACATCAGCCAGCCGCTCGCCGGCGAGTACGCCATCCGCCGCGACACCGCGCTGCGCGTGCCCTTCGTCGCCGGCTACGGCGTCGAGGTGGGCCTGCTTATCGACGTCGCCGCGACCCACGGCCCCGCTTCCATCACCGAAGCCCGCTTAAGCGCTCGCCGCCACCGCAACCGCCCGCTGGCAGAACTCTCGCCGATGGCCGAGGTCGTCGCCGCGACAATCCTTAAGCGCGCTGGGGTGGGGGATACGGCGGTGCCACAGCGACCGGCCTGGAACGAGGCGATAGAATAGCGGCCATGCTCTCTTGGATTGTCCTGATTCTCTGCCTGGCCGCCTGTTTCGTCCTGGGGATGTGGCTGTCGGCGAAAATTTTCGGCCGCGGCGAGGCGCTGCCCCCAATGCCCGAGACCGAAGACGTCAAGGAAGCGAACCGCCGGGCGGTAGAGGACGGCAACTTCGGTGAGATTCAGCTGGAGGTCGTCCACCGCGGCTACCGGATGGATCAGGTCGACGCGCTCATCGCGCAGCTGACCGGCCAGGAGGAGACTGCCACGGGCGCGCGCAATCCGCAGCGGGTTGAGGCGCACTCGCTGACTGAGGGCGTGACCTTAGACGGTTTCGATGGCGAGACGCCGACGACCACCGAGGCGGAAAGTTTTGCTGCCAAACCTGAGGATCGCGCATAGTTACCTGCGGATATGCTGCAGGAACACGCTATCGTCGGGTAAAAGCGCGTATCATGTACTTCATACATTGTTGAGTCTGAAGGAGAGAATACGCATGGCAGCAATGAAGCCGCGCACTGGTAGCGGTCCGATGGAAGCTGTAGAAGAGAGCCGCAAGATTGTGATGCGCATTCCATCCGACGGCGGCGGGCGCCTCGTCGTGGAGATGAGCAAGGAAGAGGCAGCCGAGCTCGGCGCCCTTCTCACCGAGGCGGCAGGCGAATAAGCCAGGCTCCACCCTACAACTGCTGGGACGGCCGCCAAGTGCGGTAGGATTTCCACATGCTCAAAGACATTGTGGACGTGCTTGCGGACCCGGTAGACCTTTCCCCGTTACGCGGCGAGGACGACTTTGCGCGCCTCGTCTCGGAAACGGGGCATTCTTATGACGTGGCCAAACAGGGCTACGTCACCCTCGCCAGCGGCAAGGGGCTCAACCACGAAGGCGATTCGCTGGAGATGGTCAACTCCCGCGAAGCTTTCCTGGCGCAGGGCCACTTTGCGCCCTTCGTCGAGTCGGTCACCGAGCACGTCCAGGACGTGCTCGAACACAGTGCCCCGCTTGCGGCTGACCCGACCGTCCTCGAGGTCGGCGCGGGCACCGGCTACTACCTGGCGCACACGCTGGACAGCATCGTCGGCGCGCGCGGCGTGGGCCTGGACATTTCGGTCCCGGCCGCGAAGCACCTGGCCAAGTCGCACCCGCGCGTCGGCGCGATCGTCGCGGACGTGTGGGCCGGTCTGCCGGTGCGCGACGAGAGCATCCACGCGATTACCGACGTGTTCGCGCCCCGCAACCCAGCAGAGTTCGCCCGCGTACTCGCCCCGGGTGGGGAAGTGGTGGTGCTGCTGGCGCACCAGGGCCACCTGGACGAGCTGCGCGAGCCGCTCGGCATCCTCGGTGTCGAGGCGGGCAAGCTTGAGCGGATGCTAGAGCAGGCGCAGGGCCACCTGGAGCTGGCCGCTGAACCGCAGCTGATCGAGTTCCCGATGCGCTTGGAGCGCGACGCGATCGCCGCACAGGTGGGCATGAGCCCCTCGGCGCGCCACATTGAAGCGGACGTGCTGCAGGAGCGCGTGGCGACGCTGCCTTCGCACCTGGAAGTCTCCGCGCGCGGCCAGTTGGTGCGCCTGCGGAAGGCCTAAACACAGTAGAAAGGGCCAGGCCGGGAAACCCGGTCTGGCCCTTTTACCTTTTATAGCTGCGTCCCTAGCGGGCGCTGGGGAAGCCGCGGCGCCACTCGTTGAAGATCTCCGCGTCACCCGTGACGCGCGAGCGGATGCCGGTGTAGCCGCTTTCGGACCAGATGCGCGAGGAGGTCACCACGCTGCCGCCACCGGCGAAGACCTCGAGGGTCGAGCCGTCGACGATGATGGTGATGTTGTCCTCGTCGTCCTCGTTAACCTTCGCCTCGACCGGGTCGCCATCAAGACGATCCACGGTGAGCGTCTCGCCGTTGTGCGTAATCACCGCGACGGGCTCCTCGTTGCCGTCGAGCACGTCCGCGACCACGGTCGAGCCGACCGGGATGTCGCACAGCGCGGTCCACATGAGTGCGTGGCGCGAGGACTGCACCGCCTCCGGCAGCCCGGGGGCGGGCACCTGGTAGAGCACGCCATGCTGGAGCGTGGCGCGGCGCGGCAGAGTAAGGGCCCGCGCCCAGCCCTCGGAGGACCAGTTCGGCTCCTCGGTGGGGTCGATGTTACGGCCCGCCTTGGCCATGAACCCGAAGAAGTAGGTGCGTTCGAAGCGGTCCTGCGCGTTGGCCGGCTCCAGCGTGTAGGTGGAGTTGCGCGGCCGGGTGAAGTCGTGGCCGTAGTCCAGCGGTGCCGCGGGGCTCGTCACCTTGAACACGTTGCCTTCGAGCTTGCCCACGAGGTAGACGGCGCGGTCGCGCTCGGTGCCCTCGACTGTGAGGAAGAGTACGTCGTAGATCTCGTTGTCCACCTCGTCGCGCAGGCGGGTGATGCGCGGAGCGACCAGGCGACCTGTGGTATCCAGGCCGGACTCGCCCTCAAAGATCAGCGCGCCTTCGACCTTCCAGGCCTGCCCGTCGGCGGAGGTGAGTACCACCGGCTGCGGCGACTCGGTCGGGCCGGTCACCGCGAGCATGATCCAGCCGACGTGGGTGGCTCCGAGGTCCTCGCACTCGCGCCAATCGCGCACCACGCACGGCGAACGGAAGCTGGTGAACTCCTCGTCATCCTGGACCACGGCACCCAGCCGCTTGACGCCGGCGGCGGGCAGCAACCTGCCGTCCTCGGCTTCGTCGAGCTCGTCGGAAATTGCTGCCAGGTCATCGGCGTGCGCGCGCTGGATGGTGTTGCCCGCGGCCGTGTTGGAGGTGAAGTAGAGGTCGATCGCCTGGTTGCCATCGCTGTCTACCCCAGAATCCTCCGAGGCGACGACGGAGCCGGCGCGCACGTTGAGCTCGCCGCCGACCGGCACGATCGCGTCGTTGCACTCGAGCCAGCTAAACGGGTCGCTCTCGCTCACCTCGTGGCCCCACGCGCTCGCCGCATCGGGGTCGAGCTTGTACTGGTAGAACATGTGCCACTCGTGGTGCTCGCGGGCGCCGGCGCGGATCACGCCCGCCGGACCTTCGAGGATGCCGCGCTCGGCGGTGACGTGCAGTTCAGGTCTGTAAACGCTCATACTTAGTTCAAGTTCCTCACGGATCTAATCGACGATTTACGTGCTTCGCTACAGCAGCGTTGTGTACACGTCCACGGTTTCCTGTGCGATGGTAGCCCAAGAGAACTTCTCGCGAGCACGCACAAGGCCGGCTGCGCCCATGCGCTGGGACAGCGCGGTATTGCCCGCGACCTTGTTCACCGCCTCGGCGAGGTCGCGCTCGAAGGTTGCTGGGTCATCTTCGGCGTAGTCGACCAGCACCCCGGTCTCGCCATCAACGACCACCTCCGGGATGCCGCCCACGCGGGAGGCCACCACGGCGGTCTCGCACGCCATCGCCTCCAGGTTCACGATGCCAAGCGGCTCATAGATGGAGGGGCACACAAAGACGTCGGCGGCGGCGTAGACCTCGCGGATCTTCTCCGGCGGCAGCATGTCCTTGACCCAGAACACGCCGTCGCGCTCGGTGCGCAGCTTCTCGACGAGCGCCTCGGTCTCCGCCGCGATCTCCGGGGTGTCCGGCGCACCAGCGCAGAGGATGAGCTGAATGTCCTCGTCGAAAAGCTGGGCGGCCTTGAGCAAGTGGGGCACGCCCTTCTGGCGAGTGATGCGGCCGACGAAGGCGGCGATCGGCTTGTTCGGATCCACCCCGAGCTCTTCTGTGATGGTGGTCTCGCCCGGGTACCAGTTGCCCGGGTCGATGCCGTTGAGCACGACGTGGACCTTCTCCGGCTCGATGCGCGGGTAGGCGCGCAGAATCGCGTCCTTCATGCCCGAAGACACGGCGATGACCGCATCCGCGTACTCCATGGCGTTCTTCTCGCTCCAGGAGGAGACGTTGTAGCCGCCGCCGAGCTGCTCGCGCTTCCACGGGCGGTCCGGCTCGAGCGAGTGCGCGGTGACCACGTGCGGGATCTCGTGCAGCTGGCCGGCGAGGTGACCGCCCAGGCCCGCGTACCAGGTGTGGGAGTGGACGACGTCCAGGCCAGCCGCGGCATTCGCCATGCGCAGACCCGTCGACAACGTCTTGATCGCGCCGTTGGCGTCTTCCAACTCCGGGTCCACCCCGTGGACGAAGACGCCTTCCATGTCGCGGGGCGCACCCATGCAGTGCACGTCAACGTCGACAAGCTTGCGCATAAAGCGCGTCAACTCCGTGACGTGGACGCCGGCACCACCGTAAACCTCCGGTGGATACTCTCTGGTCATCATTCCGACTCTCATAGGCCCCGAGGATAGTGACGAATTCGAATCGCTGCATTGACCGTGCGCCAAGTGCGGGACCACTAGCCCCGAAGTGGTGAAAAAGCCCACACGGCGCGGCGATCCACTGCACGGTTTGGGCATTTTCAATACGCTTAGGAAGTGTGAGAAGCCAGCCAAGAGTTCTAGCCATTGTCCTTGCGGGCGGCGAGGGGAAGCGACTGTTCCCGCTGACTGCCGACCGCGCGAAACCCGCCGTGCCTTTCGGCGGCAACTACCGCCTGATCGATTTTGTCCTGTCCAACCTGGTCAACGCCGGGTACATGCGTATCGCGGTGCTGACACAGTACAAGTCGCACTCGCTCGACCGCCACGTGGCCACCGCGTGGAACGTCTCGGGCCCGACCCCGCAGTACATCGCGTCTGTGCCCGCTCAGCAGCGGCGCGGCAAGCGCTGGTACAACGGTTCGGCGGACGCGATCGTGCAGTCGCTCAACCTGATCTACGACGATAAGCCGGACTACGTCCTCGTCTTCGGTGCGGACCACGTCTACCGCATGGACCCGTCGCAGATGGTGGAAAACCACATCGCCTCCGGCAAGGCCGCCACCGTCGCCGGCATTCGCGTGCCGCGCGCCGAAGCGACCGCGTTCGGCTGCATCCAGTCGGAGCCGGACGGCACGATTACCGAGTTTTTGGAAAAACCGGCAGACCCGCCGGGGACCCCGGATGACCCGGAGATGACGTTCGCCTCCATGGGCAACTACGTCTTTTCCACCGAGGCGCTCGTACAGGCCCTGCTGGAAGATGAACAGAACGAAGACTCCGCGCACGACATGGGCGGCGACATCATCCCGTACTTTGTCAACCAGGGCCAGGCGAACGTCTACGACTTCTCCGAGAACCACGTGCCCGGCGCCACGGAGCGCGACAAGGGCTACTGGCGTGACGTCGGTACCATCGACTCCTTCTACGAGGCGCACATGGACCTGATCTCCTCGCACCCGGTGTTCAACCTCTACAACAGCTCCTGGCCGATCCACTCCACCGAGGACGGCAACCTGCCGCCGGCCAAGTTCGTCATGGGCGGCATCGCGCAGGAATCCATCGTCGCCTCCGGCTCGATCGTCTCCGGCGCGACGGTGCGCAACTCCGTGCTGTCCACCGACGTGCGGATCGAAGAGGGCGCGACCGTGGAAGGCTCCGTCCTCCTGCCGGGCGTGCGCGTGGGCAAGGGTGCGGTCGTGCGCCACTGCATCCTGGACAAGAACGTCTACGTCTCCGACGGCGAGCTGATCGGAGTGGACATGCAGCGCGACCGCGAGCGCTACCGTGTCTCCGACAACGGCGTGGTTGTCGTGGGTAAGAACGAAGTGATCTAGCGCTTCGTCAACAGCGTCAGGCCCCCGTCGAGGGGCAGGCGCGTGACCACGCCGTCGTGCTCGGCGGCGAACTCGCCCACGTAGTCGTCCGCCTCGCGGGCGGCTGCGGTTTCGCGGTCGCGACGCGTGGCGTCGGCAAGCGTGCCGTCGAGCAGCGAGCCGGCCAGCACGAGGGTGCCGCCGGGGGCGAGCAGCGGCCACGCGGCGCGGATGATCGGCTCCAGCTCGACCGGCGAGACATCCGCGTAGATGAGCTGGTAGGCGCTCTTGGCAAGCCTGCCCATCACGTCGAGCGGGCGCGCGGTGAGGAAGCGCACGCGCGAGGCCGAGTACCCGCCCGCGCGGAGTGCCTGCTTCGTGCCGGACTGCAGCGTGGCCTCAGGCTCGATGCAGGTCAGCGTCGCCTTATCCGGCAGGCCGCGCAGCATGCTCAGCCCCACCACACCGGCCGCCGGGGTGACAGCGACCGCGCCGTGCGGGGCACCATCGCGCGAACCCGTCGCGGCAAAGCTGGTGAGCAGGGCGCACACGGTGGCGGAAGGCACCGCCACACCGTTTTCCTCCGCCTCGGTGCGCGCGAGGCGCATGCCTTCGGCGGCTTGCTCCGGGGCGAGCGCGTCCGCCGCGGCGCGCTTGTTTGCGTAGGCGATCATTTGGGAAAAAGCTGTCTCACTCACACCGCACATCATAGCCAGGCCGCCAAGCAAGCGGCAGCGGATACCCGTGAAAATGGTGGAGGTAACCGCTTGCCGGAGAACCGGCGAATCTGTCACAATGGTCGGGTGCCTCCTTCCGACTCCACACGCCAGCCCGAAACCGCCGACCAACAACCGGACGCAACACCGAAGTCCGGAACCGCGGCCTTTGATGCCGGGCAGGCAGGGATGCCGAGCTGGGCAGAACTCGTCGCGGAGCACGCCGACAGCGTCTACCGCCTGGCGTACCGCCTCTCAGGCAACCAGCATGACGCGGAAGACCTCACCCAAGAGACGTTCATGCGCGTCTTCCGCAGCCTGAAGAACTACAAGCCGGGCACCTTCGAAGGCTGGCTGCACCGCATCACCACCAACCTGTTTTTGGACATGGTGCGCCACCGCGCCACCATCCGGATGGAGGCGCTGCCCGAAGACTACGAGCGCGTCCCCGGCACCGACATGACGCCGGAGCAGGCCTACACCGTGTCCAACCTCGACCCGGCCCTGCAGCACGCGCTGGACGAGCTCAGCCCCGACTTCCGCGTCGCGGTGGTGCTCTGTGACGTTGTCGGCATGACCTACGAGGAGATCGCGGACACCCTGGGCGTGAAGATGGGCACGGTGCGCTCGCGCATCCACCGCGGCCGTATCCAGCTGCGGGAATCGCTGGAGCGGCAGGCTGAGCACGACGATTCTGCCCACGAGCTCATCCGGACACGCTAGTTGCCCCTGGCGGCGTGCGGGCGGGCCAGGGCGTAGGCTGGTGCCGTCGAGAAGTGCGAGAGGAGTGTGAGCAAGTGGTGCACAAGCACTTTTCTTCCACCGAGCACCTGAGCCCGGAGGCGATCGCCGCGTACACGGACGGCGAGCTGAGCGAGACCGCCATGCGCAGGGCGCGCCTGCACCTGCTCCAGTGCGCCGAGTGCTGGGCTGAGGTGCTCACGCAGCGTCGCACGGCGCAGCGCGTGCGCTGCTGCAACGACGAGGAGTTGCACGCCCCGCAGTCGCTGGTGGAGCGCCTGACCCAGTTGCGCCACGAGGATCTCGCAGCACACGATGCGCCCGCGGCACCCGGCGGGGTGTTGGATAAGATGGAAATGATGTTTCGCACGTTGCAGCGGCGCGGGGAGAAGGAGTAGGGCAGTGTTTTCCAGCATCGGTTGGGGCGAGATCTTCTTCATCATCCTGCTCGGCCTGATCATCATCGGGCCAGAGCGGCTGCCGGGCGTGCTCGAAGACGTCCGGGCAGCGATCTACGCGGCGCGCAAGGCCATCACCAACGCAAAGGCCGAGCTCAACGGCGAGCTCGGCGAGTTTGAAGAGTTCCGCCAGCCCATGGAGACGGTGTCCAAGTACGCGGCTATGGGCCCGAAGCGCGCGATTACGCAGATGCTTTTCGACGGCGACGAGCACGCCCTCGACGACATCGACCCCCGCACCGCACTCAACGATTCCCCCCAGGCGCGCACCCCGAAACCGCCGGTGAAGCGCAATGCCGACGGCTCACGCCGCCAGGATCCGCCCGCATCCGGCGGCGGGTTCTCCTGGGCGGATATCACCTAGCGGGCTTATTTTACCTGCGGGTTGAGGCTCTTGCCCGCGAGCGAGTCGCGGCGCACCTTGAGTTTTGCCGCCACATCGGCGATGGCGCGCGCGGCGGGGGAGTCCGGCTGGGAGAGGACGACGGGGGTGCCCTCGTCGCCGTTTTCTCGCAGCTTCGGGTCCAGGGGGATGGAGCCGAGCAGCGGCACCTCGTCATCGGTGAGCGCGGTGAGGCGCTCGGCGACGTGTGCACCGCCGCCCTCGCCGAAGATGTGCATGGTAGAGCCGTCCGGCATGACCATGCCCGACATGTTCTCAATCACGCCCGCGATCGGCTGGTTGGTTTGCTGCGAGATGGTGCCAGCGCGCTCGGCGACCTCCGCGGCAGCGGCCTGCGGGGTGGTCACGATGAGCAGCTCCGCGTTGGGCACCAGCTGCGCTACGGTGATCGCCACGTCGCCGGTGCCCGGCGGCAGGTCCATGAACAGTACGTCCAGGTCGCCCCAGTAGACGTCGGCGAGGAATTGCTGGATGGCGCGGGTGAGCATCGGGCCGCGCCACACGATCGGCGCGTTGCCCTCGACGAACTGGCCGACGGAGATGTGGCGCACGTTGTGCGCAATCGGCGGCATGATCATCTCATCCACCACGGTCGGTCCTTGGTCCTGCGAGCCCATGAGTCCGGGGACGGAGTGGCCGTAAATGTCGGCGTCGACAATGCCGACGGACAGCCCCTGCGCGGCGAGCGCGGTGGCGAGGTTGACCGTCATCGAGCTCTTACCGACGCCACCCTTGCCCGAGGCGACCGCGAAGACGCGGGTGCGCGAGTTGGGGTCCGCGAACGGGATCTCCGGGCCGGTTTGCTGGCCGCGCAGCTTCTGGGCGAGCTCGCGGCGCTGCTCATCGCTCATAGTGTGCAGCGTGACGTCGACCTTGCCCACGCCGTCGAGTTCCTCGAGCACGGCGCGCGTGTTGGACTCGATGGTGTCGCGCATGGGGCAGCCGGCGATGGTGAGGTAGACGCCGACGGCGACATCGGCACCGTCGATAGCCACGGACTCGACCATGCCGAGCTCGGTGATCGGTTTGCCAATTTCCGGGTCCTCGACGCGAGCGAGCGCCTCGTACACCGCGGATTCTGTAATGGGAGAAGAAGCAGTCATAACAGCCCCAGTATAGGGTGGTGCGTCGGCCTCAGCCCACCGCGCCCCGCTGTCGGGGCGCGCGAAGTACAATGGTGGTTTTGCAGAGACCCGTAGAAAGTGAGCACCACGCATGGCTACCCCGAACCCCCGCCAGCTGCAGTCCCGCGAGATCCCGACCGGCTGGCCGGTCGGCAGCTTCCGCACCTACGCCGAGGCCCAAGGCGCAGTCGACGCGCTCTCGGACGCGGAATTCCCCGTGGAAAAGCTCACCATCGTCGGCGTCGACCTGATGCAGGTGGAAAAGATCACCGGCAGGCTCACCTGGCCGCGGGTGTTGGGTGGCGGTGCGCTGTCCGGGATGTGGTTCGGCCTGTTTATTGGCTTGCTGGTTGGCGTGTTTTCTCCCGGGGACGCGCTCTGGTCGATCCTGATGATGTCGCTGTTCATCGGTGCGGTCTTCGGCGTGATCTCCGCTGCGGTGGCCTATGGGTTCACCGGCGGCAAGCGCGACTTCTCCTCGGCCACCAACATCGTGGCGGGCCACTACGACGTGCTCGCCGAGCAGGACGTGGCGATGCGGGCGCGTGACATGATCGCGTCGATGAGCCGGCAGAGTGGGCAGCCGCAGGCCCAGCCGGAGCAGGGCGAGCACTAAGCTAGGTACATACACGTGGAAAGGAAGGTGCGCTGCGATGCGTGATGCGCTGCGCCGAACGACGGCGATACTGGTGGCGGCATCGGGCGCGCTGAGCCTGACAGGCTGCACGGGCAGCGAGGCCTTTGCCAACTTCGGCGTGCTCCAAAACGACGGGCAGCAGACCCTGTCGATCGGTGTGAACCCCGAGGACTCGGAGCAACTAGTCGTGGGCGAGATCTACAACCAGGTGCTTGCAGCATACGGGCGCCCGGTCGGGATTGCGGCGAACACCAATTTTGCGCAGCGCAGCGCCATGGACACGCTGCGAGAGGACGACATTGACCTCGTGGTCAGCTGCACCGGTACGCTCCTCTACGACTTCGACCGCGCTACCGCCGAGACCTACATCACGGACGACCAAGAGGCACCGCAGGCCCCGAACGCCGAGCGGGCGGACGAGGTCTACGCATCACTGGTGGCCACCTTCCCGCACGACATCCGCACGGTCGACCCTTCACCGGCCCAGGGGTGCGCCGATAGTGAGGCCGCGGCCGCCGGCCTGCCGCAGAACTTCGTCCCGCTGTTCAAAGAAGGCAAGCTGAGCCGGCGGGAGATCAAGCGCTTGAACTTTATTACGCGCGTGATGGCCACCAAGGACATCGAGGAGATGGCCGAGCGCGTCGATAATGGCGAGCTTGTGCGCGACGTCACCAGGGAGTGGCTCATGGAGTACGCCAGCATCAACCCGGATAATCCGCAGACGCAAAGCACGGACGACGCGAAGGCAGAGCCGCCCGTCTAACCTGACTGGTTTGCCGACTGGTCGCCCGTTGATGGGATTTACGCCGGGGACCGTAATACGGATTTGGGACGAGTGGTCTTCCTAAATGGAGCTAGCTCCATCTGGAGCTGCGCCGGTTGCAACAGCCCAGGTCGCGGGTTGACGGTTTTCCCAAACGGAGCTAGCTCCATTTAGACCTGCGCCGCCCGCAAATCCCCAGGTCGCGGGTTGACGGTTTTCCCAAACGGAGCTAGCTCCATTTGGACCTGCGCCGGCTGTAAAACCCCAGGTCGCGGGCTGACGGTTTTCCTAAACGGAGCTAGCTCCATTTGGACCTGCGCCGTCGCGAGTACCTCGCCGCTAGCCGTCAGCCGTTCCCGGCCGCGGAAGACAGAAGACCCCAAAACCGGCCCGCCAGCCCTGCACTCATTTGAACCAAGTCAAGGCGAAGGTGGAGCCGCCCATCTAAACAACAGCGAAAAAGGGGACCGGCCCCGGGGATAATCCCCGGGGCCGGTCTTTTGGCGTGTGCGCGAAGCACGGGCCTACTTCTTGAAGGCCTCCTCGAGCAGTGCCTTCTCCTCCTGCTGGTGCACCTTCGCCACACCGGTTGCGGTGGTGGACTGGGAGCGGCGGGAGACGCGGACCATTTCCGGCATGTCCGGGATCAGGTTGCGCAGGTGCTCGTTGTAGAACGGCCATGCACCCTGGTTGGCCGGCTCGTCCTGCACCCAGCGGATCTCCTTCGCGTTCGGGTAGTTGGCAAACGCGTCGCGCAGGCGGTTGAACGGGATCGGGTGGAGCATCTCGATGCGGATGATCGCGACGTCGTCGCGGCCGTCCTTCTCGCGCTTCTTCTCCAACTCCCAGTAGATCTTGCCGGAGCAGAGCATGATCGTGGTGACCTTGTCCGTGTCCGCGATCTTCTTGTTGCCGCGCTCGACGAAGTTCGGGTCGTCGATGACGGACTGGAAGCGGTCCACCTCGATGAAGTCGGACGGCTGGGAGACTGCCGCCTTGTTACGCAGCATGGACTTCGGGCTGAAGACCACCAGCGGGCGCTTCATCTCACCGAGCGCCTGGCGGCGCAGGAGGTGGAAGTGGTTAGCCGGGGTCGACGGCTGGGCGATGGTCATGGAGCCCTCGGCGACAAGCTGCAGGTAACGCTCGATGCGTGCCGAGGAGTGGTCCGGGCCCTGGCCCTCGTAGCCGTGGGGGAGCAGCAGCGTCAGCGAGGACAGCTCGCCCCACTTGGTCTCGCCGGAGGAGACGTACTCGTCGATGATGGTCTGCGCACCGTTGGCAAAGTCGCCGAACTGCGCTTCCCAGGCCACCATGGCGTCCTTGTTACCCAGGGTGTAGCCGTACTCGAAGCCCATGCCCGCGAACTCGGTGAGCGCGGAGTTGTAGACCTCGAAGCGGCCGCCGTTTCCGGCCTCGATCGCGTTGTGATCAAGCGGGTTGAAGGCTTCGCCGTTCTCCGGGTTGTACAGGACCGCGTGGCGCTGGGTGAAAGTACCGCGCTGGGAGTCCTCGCCGGCGAGGCGGACGAACTTGCCCTCCTCGGCTAGGGAACCGAAGGCGAGCAGCTCGCCCCAACCCCAGTCGATGTCGCCGTCGGCAAAGGAGCCGCCGCGCTTCTTCATCACAGACTTCAGACGCTTGTTCGCGGTGAAGTCCTCCGGCAGGTCCACGAAGGCCTCGGCGAGACGCTTGAAGGTGTCCTCGCTGATCGAGGTGTCCAAGCCGCGGGTGAGCTCCTGCGAGTCGGTGATACCGGTCTGCTCGCTCGGCTGGCCCTTGTTCTCCTTCACGTCGGTGAACACGGAGTCCAGCTGGTCGTGGAAGTCCTGTGCGGCCTTCTCTGCGTCCTCAGCGGTGATGTCGCCACGGCCGATGAGGTCCTTGGTGTAGCGGGTACGCACCGAGTCGTGGTTGTGGATGCGGTCATACATCACTGGCTGGGTCACCGTCGGGTCGTCGGCCTCGTTGTGGCCGCGCAGGCGGTAGCAGATCAGGTCGATGAAGACGTCCTTGCCAAACTCGCGGCGGTACTCGGTGGCCAGCTGGGCCACCCATGCAGCTGCCTCCGGATCGTCGCCGTTGACGTGGAAGACCGGGCAGTCGAAGCCCTTAGCCAGGTCGGTGGCGTAGAAGGAGGAACGGCCGGAATCCGGGGTGGTGGTGAAGCCGATCTGGTTGTTTACCACGATGTGGACGGTGCCGCCGACGGAGTAGCCCGGCAGGCGAGACAGGTTCAGGGTCTCCTGGACCACGCCGAGGCCCGCAAAGGAGGCGTCGCCGTGCAGCATGATCGGGACAACCGGGTTGTCCTCGCGGATACCGGCTTCCTTGAGCAGGTCGGCCTTGGCGCGCGCCATGCCCACCAGGACCGGGTCGACGGCCTCGAGGTGGGACGGGTTGGCGGCCAGGGAGACCTTGATCTCGCCGTCGCCGAACATCTGAATGTGCTGGCCCTCGAAGCCGAGGTGGTACTTCACGTCGCCGGAGCCGCCCTGCTGGGCTGCACGCATGTTGCCCTCAAACTCGTTGAAGATGGTGGCAACCGGCTTGCCAACGATGTTGAACAGGACGTTCAGGCGGCCGCGGTGCGGCATGCCGATGACGACCTCGTCGAGGCCCTGGCCTGCGGCGGTGTCGATCACGGCGTCCATCAGCGGGATGAGGGTCTCTGCACCCTCGAGCGAGAAGCGCTTCTGGCCCAGGTACTTGGTCTGCAGGAAGTTCTCGAAGGCCTCGGCGGCGTTGAGCTTCTGCAGGATGTACTTCTGCTCCGCGCTGGTCGGCTTCGGCATGCCGATCTCGAGGCGGTCGCGCAGCCACTCGCGCTCGTCGCGGTCCATCACGTGGGTGAACTCGGCACCGACGTGCAGGGTGTAGGCGGCGCGCAGGCGCGACATGACCTCACGCAGGGTCATGGTCTCCTTGCCGCCGAAGCCGCCGACGTGGAAGGTGCGGTCCAGGTCCCAGATGGTCAGGCCGTGGGACTCGAGCAGCAGGTCGCGCGAGTCCGGCACCGGCAGGCCTGGCTGGTGCCAGCGCAGTGGGTTGGTATCGGCGATGAGGTGGCCGCGGGAGCGGTAGGCCTGGATGAGCTGCATGACGCGGGTGTCCTTGTTGACACCAGAGTTCGGCAGATCCTGTGCCCAGCGCATCGGGGAGTAGGGGATGTTGAGGGCGGTGAAGATCTCGTCCCAGAACTTGTCGTCGATAAGCAGCTGGGAGATGTCGCGCAGGAACTCGCCGGACTCCGCGCCCTGGATGACGCGGTGGTCGTAGGTGGAGGTCAGGGTGACCAGCTTGCCCACGCCGAGCTCCGCGAGACGGTCCTCGGATGCCCCGGCGAACTCGGCCGGGTAGTCCATGGCGCCGACGCCGACGATGGTGCCCTGGCCCTTGGTCAGGCGCGGGATGGAGTGACGGGTACCGATGCCGCCCGGGTTGGTCAGCTGAATGGTCACGCCGGAGAAGTCGTCCATGGTCAGCTTGCCGTCGCGGGCGCGGCGAACAATGTCCTCGTAGGCGTCAATGAACTCGTCGAAGGCGAGCTTCTCGGTTTCCTTGATCGCGGCGACGACCAGCGAGCGGGAGCCGTCCTTGCTCGGCAGGTCGATGGCCAGGCCGAGGTTGATGTGCTCCGGCTGCACTGCGAAGGACTTCTTCTCGTCCTCCTTGTAGTTCTCGTTCATGGCCGGGTGCAGCTTGGTGGCCTGGACAATCGCGTAGCCGATGATGTGGGTAAAGGAGATCTTGCCGCCGCGGGTGCGCTTGAGGTGATCGTTGATCAGCGAGCGGTTCTCAAACATCAGTTTGACCGGCATATCGCGCACGGTCGTGGCGGTGGGAACCTCAAGGGACTCGTTCATGTTCTTGGCAATCGCCTTGAACGCGCCCTTGAGCAGGTGATAGCCCGGCTCCACCTTCACGTCGTTGATGCCATCAAGCGGCGACTTCTTCGGCTTGGGCAGCGCGGAAGTCTGCTTGTTGGAGGTGGCCTTCGCCTTCTTGGCGGCGCTGTCGACCTGGGTCTCGCGGCCATCCTGGCTTGGGGCGCCAGTGGTGGCAGCGACCTTCGCGTCGGTCTTCGGCGCGGAGGCCGTGTTGGCCTTGCCTGCGCCGCGCTTCGCGTTGTTTGCAGAACTGGGGCCGCCCTTGGCTTTAAAGAACTTGCGCCACTCCGCGTCTACGGAATTTGGGTCCTCCTGGTACTGCTGGAACATCTCGTCAACCAGCCAATCATTCTGGCCGAACGTGTTATCGCTGCTCACGGCAGGTCCTCGCCTCTTTCTGTCGGGTACGATCTCGAGTGTTTTCTAGACTGTAATTCTCTTGGTCAGTAGAGCGTTAAAATCTCTACTGCATTCTTCCACGACACCATTGTTGCCTACCCCCGATCTCGGTTAATTGCCCACATTTGGGCGTACTTTCCTGCCGAGTTCACGAGGGCTTCGTGTGTCCCGCTCTCTATGATACGTCCTCCATCAATCACGATGATTCGGTCGGCTCGTTTCGCGGTCAGCAGCCGGTGCGCCACGATAATTGAGGTGCGCCCGGCCGTCGCGCGGTCGGCGGCGTTGAGCACCGCGTGTTCGGTGGCGGGATCGAGGGTGGCGGTGGCTTCGTCGAGAAGCACGACGTCCGGTCGCAGCATTTCCGCGCGCGCGAGTGCGATGATTTGGCGCTGACCCGAGCTTAAGCCCCGGCCGCGCTCGCCTACGGGCGCGTTGAAGCCGCCGGGGATCGCCGCGATGACATCGAGCGCACCGAGCCTGCGCACCGCGTCCTCAATTTCGGCCTCGCGCCCGCGCACTGCGTCGCCGATGTCCCAGCCGTAGGCGATGTTATCGGCAACGGTGCCGGGGAAGAGGTAGGACTCCTGCGGCACCTGGGCGAGCGCCCGCCGCCACGCGGGCAGCGGGAAATCGCTGATATCGGTGCCGCTTGCGGTGATGCGGCCGTGAGTCGGGTCGTAGAAGCGGGCCAAAAGCTTGACCACGGTGGATTTGCCCGCGCCCGTCGGGCCTACCAGGGCGATCGTCTCGCCGGGCTGGACGCGCAAGCCCATGTCCTCGATGACGAGGTGCGGAGCCCCATGCTTGTCGACGCCCCCGTATCCAAAGTCCACCCCATCCAGCGCCAGCACGCCGCGGGCGGCCTCGGCGGCGGTCGGGTTGGTGCCGTGGTCGGGGACGGTGGTGCGCTCGTCGAGAAGCTGCGTGATCCGCTCGAAGCTCACGGTAGCCTGCTGCCAGGAGTCGAAGATCTGGCCCAGCTGCTGAATCGGCCCGTAAAGCTGGCCGAGGTACATGGTGAAGGCGACGAGCACGCCGACGGAGAGCTCGCCTTCGGCCACGCGCTGCGCGCCGACGCCGACGACGGCGGCCGTCATGATCTGCGAAATCGCCTGCATGCCGGGGAAGTAGGCGGCGAGCAGCGCGACCGAGCGCATGCGCAGCCGCCGGTAGTGCAGAGAGGCGCGGGCAAAGGCGTCCTCCGCGCGGGGCTCGGCGTTGTACATTTGGGTGACGCGGATGCCGCCGATGAGCTCGGCGAACTCGCCGTTGACTGCGGAGATCTGCGTGCGCGCGGCGCGGAAGAAGCGGCGCGAATAGTGGCGGAAGACAAGTGTGGCCGCAACAATCACCGGCACGGCGCTTAGCGCGACGAGTGTGAGCTGTCCGTCGGTGGCCAGAAGCATCGCGGAGACACCCACCAGGCTGCCGACTGCCACGATCGCCTGGGCCAGGCCCGTTTGCAGGAAGCTGGAGAGGGTATCGATGTCGGTAGTCAGGCGTGTGATGATGCGCCCCGACAGGTGCCGCTCGAAGTAGCTTAAGCCCAGCTGCTGCAGGTGCGCGTACGAGCGCAGCCGCAGCCCGTAGAGCAGGCGCTCGCCGCTGCGCGCCGACAGCACCGTCAGCCACACGTTCGCGCCCCACGTCACCAAGACCACGCCGAAAGCGGCCGCGGCGATGGTGAAGAGCGCCTGCGTATTCGCTGGGGCGATGCCTCGATCGATCGCCGCGCGGATCAGCGTCGGGAAGGCCAGGTCCGCCAGCACCCCGATGACCAGCAGTACGACCGTCGCCGCGATCAGCCCGCGCACCGCGCGGAACAGCTGCGAGACCTTGAACTCGTTGCCCGCACCCGTCGGTGTGCGCAGGCGCGCAAGCGTGGCCTCGTCCAGCCCTGGTGTCTCGTTTGCCGGGGGCAGCTTCTCGACGTTCGCGAGCACCTCCCGGTTCGCCACCACCGCATGCGGGCCGGCGTTTGCTGCGACGCGCCTCTCAGGTGCGTCCACGGCCGGCCACAGCTGGGAGTGTGTCGGTTTCGAGGAGGCGCCCGCGTCAGCGCCCGGGGCCATGAAGCGCCGGTAGGACTCGGTGGCGACCACCTCGTAGCGCGGCCCCTCGGCGATCACGGTGCCAGCCTCGAGGACGAGCACCCGGTCGGCGTGGTCGACCGTGGACTGGCGGTGCGCGACGGTCAGCACTGCGACATCGCCGAGTTCCGTGCGGAGGTTGTGCAGGATTTCGGCTTCGGTGGCGGCGTCGATGGCGCTGGTGGCGTCGTCAAGCACGAGCACCTCCGGCCGCGAGATCAGTGCCCGGGCGAGCGCGATGCGCTGGCGCTGCCCGCCGGATAAGGTCAGGCCCCGTTCGCCGACGGTGGTGTCGTAGCCATCTTCAAGCTGCTCGATGAACTCGGTGGCGCAGGCGAGCCGGGCGGCCTCGTGTACCGCGCGAGTGAGCGCGTCGCCGCGAAGGCTGGGCGGCGCGCCGAGCGCGATGTTGTCGAAGACGGAGCTGGAGAACAAAAATGCGTCGTCGAAGACGCAGGTGACTCGCGCGCGGAGTTCGGCGGGGGAGAGGTCGGCGTAGTCGGTGGGGGTGCTGTGGGCCTCGATAAGCAGGCAGCGCCCGGCGTCAGGGTGATAGAAGCCGCCGGCGAGCTGCACGGCCATGGTTTTGCCCGCGCCGGGCGGGCCGACCATCGCGAGCGTTTCGCCGGGGGCGACGCGGAAGCTGACCTCGCGGAGCACGGTGGTGCCGCCGGTTGCGAAGGTGACGCGTTCGAAGGCGAGCCCGACGGGGCCGGCCGGTGCCTGGCCCTGCGCCGGGGTGGTGTGCGGTGCGAGCGCGAGGACCTGGTCGAGGCGGCCGAAGCTGCTCATCCCCATTTGCAGGCGCACGTACTGGTTGGTCAGCATGGACATCGACGAGGTTAGCGACGTCAGATACGCGGTAAACGCCACGAACGTGCCGATGGTGATCCCGCCGCTGATGACGATGAGGCCGGCCGCGATGATCGTGATCACCAGCGCCACATTCGGCAGTTGGGTCAGCAGCGGCTGGAAGCGCGCCGTGAGCTTGGCAGCCCGCATCTTCACTGCGTACAGGTGCCGGCCCAGGGCATCAAGCTTGTCGACGCCGCGTTGCTCCCCACCAAACGCCTTGACCACCCGCACCCCGGAAATGGTCTCTTCGACGTGCTCGGCCAGATCCGCGGTGGCCTGCTGGTTGACCCAGGTCGCCGCGTAGAGCGCTTTGCGGGAGCGGTTCGCCTCCCACAGAATCACAGGCAGCAGGCACAGTGCCATCGCGGTGAGCGAGAGGTTCATGGTGCACATCACCACGAGCGTGCCGGCAAGCTGCATCGCGCGGGTGAAAAACATCGGCGTTTGCCCCAGCACCATCGCGTACTGGTTCAGATCCGAAATCGAGCGGGAGACGATCTGGCCGGTGACAATGTCGTCCTGGCCTTCGCCGTCGAGCCGGTGCAGGGTGCGCAGAAGCTCCAGGCGCAGCCAGTGTTGTGAGGTCGCGGCGAGGTGGCCGGAGGCGTAGCGTCGCAAAGCGCCGAGCGCGTAGGTGACAAGCGCGATGCCCACCATCGCCCAGGCCGTGGCGGTGGTCGAGCCCGAAGCATTGCCGGTGGCGATATCCACCGCGCGGCCCGTGAGCGCTGGCAGGAATACCTGCAGTATCGCGGCGAGGGTGGCGGTGGCGAAGGCGAGCGCCGTGGAGGTGCGGTTGGCCGCAAAGGAACGGCGCAGCAGCGCGCCCCCGCGGTGTGCGGCGGGGGCGTCGTGAAGCGAACTCTGCTGCGGCATAGGCGCTAGTTTTTGGTGGCCTCGACCGCGGCGTCGACGTTGGCGCGCTCCTTCTCGTCAGCGTCCTTGCGGTCGAAGAGGTTGCGGATCCAGGCTGCGTAGGACTTCGGGTCGAGGCTCAAACCCGCAGTCTCCTTCTCATCCTTCTCGCGCGGCGGCAGTGGGGTGGCAAAGGTTGCCGGGACCGGGGCGAGCGAGGCCGAGACACGGGAGATGATCGCGTCGGCGAGCTTGCGGTTCGCCGTCGTGCCCGCGATCGCGCCGAGGCCCAGCGGCAGCATCTTGCCGATCCACGCGCGGCGCATCCGCTTGCGCAACGTTTTCATCGCGCTGCGCGCCAGCATGCCGTTCGCCTCGGCCATACCTGGTCCGGCGAAACGGTTGAGCGTGGAGCGCGACGGCAGGCGCGTCGCGTTTTCCCCGACGAAGGTGTCGACGACGGCGAGGCCCTCGGCGTCGGCAAGCACGGTGAGCACCATCGAGCGGCGCTGCTCCGGGTCCTCCGGGTCGTCGCCGCGCAGGTACGCCGAGGCCACCGTGTAGAAAGCGGCCAGGTCCAAGAAGAGGACCGACTCGCCGGCCACCGCGGCCGAACCGGTGATCAGGCCCACCCCGGGCACGGCGGCCGCAGCACCCACGCCGGCACCGTTGGCGGAGACGGTGTTGCGGAAGTGCGCATCCATCCGCTCCTGCACCTGGGCCGGGGTGGCGTCCTCGTCCTGGCGGCGCAGCCAGTCGACGTAGGCGCGGATCGTGCTGGTCTGCAGCTGGACTGCCTTTTCCACCGCGTTGATAAACGCGCGGCCAATCGGGCCGGAAACCTCCTTGAGCTCCGCCAGATTTTCCGGCTTGGCCTGCTCGACGGCCTTCTTGCGGCGCGAGAAGACTCCCATATACCTCTCCTTTACCGTCCTTTAGTGCAGTATGTCTGCTCCATTCTGCTACATCGGGCGGCCGCGGGGCGAAAGCTCGCTAGTCTGGGGGCTATGACAAACGCCGAGGAGCCAATCGCCGTTACCACGGCCGGCCGCGTGCGCGGCGAGGTGGATCCGCGCACCGGCGTGCGCACCTTCCGTGGCGTGCCGTACGGTGCCACCACTGGCGGGCAGGGACGCTTCCGCGCCCCGAAACCCGTCGCGCCATGGTCCGGAATCCGGAATGCCACCGCGTACTCCGCGCCCGCCATGCAGGGCTTCTTCGGCTGGACCGACAACGTGATTGGCACCGAGGACTGCCTCACCCTCGACATTGTGCGCCCCAACAACGACGAGGAACTGCCCGTGGTGGTCTACTTCCACGGCGGCACCTTCGTTACCGGTTCCAGCCACGAAAAGGTGCTCCAAGGCCACTACCTGGCCGACACCACCGACATCGTCTACATTTCCGTCAACTTCCGGCTCGGCGTGTTCGGCTACCTCGACTTTCGCAGCATTGGCGGCGACTGCGTGGCCAACCCCGCCATCTTGGACCAGATCCTTGCGCTGCGGTGGGTCCACGACAACGCCGCCAACTTCGGCGGCGACCCCGGGCGCGTCACGATTATGGGCGAATCCGCAGGCGGCGCCGGGGTCATCCACCTCATGTGCGCGCCCGCCGCCCGCGGCCTGTTCCACCGGGCGATCGCGCAGTCGCCGCCCGTGGCCAGCGTGCACTCGCGTGTCCAGGCGGCCATGTGGGTGCGCAAGCTTCTCGACGGCATGGGGCTGCCACCCACCTCCACTCTCGAAGACCTGCGCGCCGCCGACGCCGAAGCGCTCGTGCGCGTCGGTCAGTCCATGCTGCTCAACCGCAAAGAGCTCGTCCTGTTTAATACCAGCTTCATGCCGACTGTCGACGGCCACACGCTGCCTGCGCACCCCATCGACGTGTTCCAACGCGGCGACCAAGCCGCCGTGCCCCTGATCATCGGCACCAACTCGGACGAGGCCAGCTTTGCCAAAGCGCTTTACCAAACCAACAAGTCGCGCCTGAAAGCCGCACGCCGGGCGCTCGGCGTCTACGACCCGGCCAACTCGGACGCGGTGCTGGCCGCCTACGACCACGTGGACGCGCGTCGCAAGTTCGCGGCGCTGATTGCCGACGCCGTGTTCTGGGCACCGTCCGTCATGCTCGCCACCGAACACCGCCGCAAGGCCCCGACGTGGATGTACCGCTTCGACTACGCCTCGACCACGATGCGCCGCCTGGGACTGGGCGCGATGCACACCTCCGAGCTCACCGCCGTCTTCGGAGATGCGAAGGCGACCCGCGCCGCCAAACTCGACCCCTTCCCGAAGCAGGCCGACTTTGACGAGGTCAGCGCCGCCATGCAGTACCACTGGGGCTCCTTCTTTCACAACGCGCACCCGGGGGTGAAGTGGCCGATCTACGGCTTCCGCAGCGACACCGAGCCCGGACGCGCCACCGCGGTCTTTTCGGCCTCCTCCTACGTGGAGTATGACCCGAAGGCGGCGCAGCGGCGCGCCTGGGAGAGCTTTGACATGCGCGAATGGGGGATGCACCGCCAAGATCTCATCGATTCCCTCGCGAAAGAAGCCGACACGGCCGGGCCGGTGTGAGCGGAAGTGCTGACGTGGTGCGGTGTTCCTCGCTAGGCTAGGACGGGCTTGGACTGGAGAGTGGAAGGAAACCGCCGCCATGAGCTTTTTCGAGGACATTGCAACCAGCCTTGACCGTGAGGGAATTGAGTCCCGCGTCCACGACGAGACGATGTTCGTGCCGATCACGTCCGAGGTGGAAATCCAGTTTGTGGAGATCGATCCGCTGCTGCCCGCCGCCAACGTCTACATCGCCGCCGCGGACGTGGACGAGGACGACGAGGAGTTCGAGGCTGCCCTGGTCTCCGTGGTGTTCTCGGTGGAAAGCGCGGTGGCGACCGTCGCCGAGCACATGGCGACCGACCAGGTCATCACCATCCTGCGCGACCTGCTCGAAGGCACCGATGAGCGCATCGAGGACCTCGAGTTCTACCCGGACCGCCTGAACAACCAGCTGGTGCGCGCCGAAGTCGGCGAGAGCGCCGAGCTGCAGGTCCACGTCGAGGTCGTCGACGCAACGGCGACGGCCACGGTGACCTTTATCGCCCTGTCCGACAACTACGACGACCTCATGGACGACGCGATCGGCGAGCTGTGGGAGTCCGACGGCGACGCAGAGCTGACCGAGGAGGACCGCCTGCGCCTGTTCGAGACCATCCACAGCGAAGCCGTCTCCGAGGCGGAGGTGCTCGATCTGGGCACGTTTACCGACGTCGACCGGCTCTTCGACGTCCTCTCGCTCGCCGCCGACCAGGCCGAGGAGTGGGAGGGCCAGCTGTTACCGCTCGAGGATGAGGACGACGAGCTGGACATCTACGACATCTTCGGCCAGGACGACGAGGAAATCGACGAAGAAGCCGACGACACTGACGACGAGGCCGACGAGGACGCTGACGCAGACTCCGACGACGAGGACGCCGAGGAAGCAGACTCCGAGGACTAACTACGCGGCGGTCAACCCCTCAAACATCGAGGGTGGGGAGGCGACCGGGGCGAAGTCGCCGTCGGTAAGCCAGACGTAGTTGGCCGTGCGCGGCGAGGGGAGTTCGTGGATCGCGTCCACGGCGTCGCGGGGGACGAGCGCGCGGACCCAAGCCTCGGCGAGGCGGCGGTCGGTGGGCAGCCCGGACGGGTCCGAGATGCGGACCTCAATGAGGAAGGCGGGTACCCGCGTTTCGCCGAAGCCGCGGATGCGGGCCTGCGCGCGCGGGCCAACCCTGCGGCGGGTGATCGCGATGGTCAGCTCCGTGCCGTGGCCGAGCCAGGGGAGCCGCTTTGTTGGCGGACGCCAGCTCGCGCTCTCGCGGGCAAGCGAGCGCGGGTGGGGAATGATTGCGCGCAGCCGGTCCACGACTTCGGGCTCGGTGGCGTGGATGTGCTCGGCAAGTGCTGCGGGTGTGTGGCTGACAGGGGCGTGTGTGCTGTGCTTGAAATTCATCATGGTTGGCACTCTAAAAGGCGACCCGAACACGCCAGCTAGATATTCGAACACCCATTTTAATCCCCGGTGCAATACCTACGGTAAGTGCCCTTTTGCTTGACGACGGGCTACGCTACTCGCAATGACTACGCCTGCCCCTCGACCCCAGCCAACCCCCGCACCGAAGATCCCTCGCACGATCTGGGTGCTGGTGGGTGCCGCGTTCATGATTGCGCTGGGCTACGGCTTCATCGCGCCGATCCTGCCTCAGTTCACAGCGAGCTTTGGCGTGTCTATGGCGGCCGCGGGCGCGGTGGTCTCCGTCTTCGCCGCGGCCCGGCTTCTCGGCGCACCGGGGGCGGGGTGGCTCGTCGATAAGCTGGGCTCGCGCCCGATCTACATCACGGGCTTGAGCGTGGTGGCGGTGGCGACCTTCTTCGTCGCCTTCGCGACCGCGTACTGGCAGATTCTCGCGCTGCGCTTTATCGCCGGTTTTGGCTCGACGATGTTTACGCTCTCGGCGCAGGCGTTGATTGTGCGGGTGACACATCCGTCGATACGCGGGCGCGCGAACGCGGTCTATGCTTCGGCGTTTCTGCTCGGCAACATCATCGGGCCGGTCGTCGGCGCGGCGCTGTCCTTCCTCGGCTTCCGCATCCCGTTCGCGGTGTACGGATTGATGGTGGGGGCGGCCGCGCTGTTTGTGTGGGCGGCGACCCGCGATCCGCAGGGCAAGGCGCAGCTGCCGCCGCCGCTGCCGCCGATGCAGCTCACCAGCGCATGGCGCATGCCCACCTACCGCGCGCTGCTGTCGTCCGCGTTTACGCACGGGTGGGTCAACTTCGGCACGCGCGTGTCGGTCCTGCCGCTGTTCGCCGCGGCCTTCTTCACTAACGGCGGCGCGGCGGCCGGGTTCGCGCTCACCGCCTTCGCGCTGGGCACTGCGGTGACGCTGCAGTTCTCCGGCAGGCTCGCGGACAATCTCGGGCGCAAGCCGCTGATTGTCGCCGGGTTGGCCGCAACGGCGCTGTTTACCGGCTCGATGGGGCTGGCCACCTCGGTGGTGCCGCTGCTTGTGCTTTCGGTGCTCGCGGGCGTCGGCAGTGGGCTGATCGGCCCGGCGCAGCAGGCGTCGCTGGCGGATATCATCGGCAACGACCGCTCCGGCGGCAAGGTGCTCTCCACGTTCCAGATGGCGCAAGACGCGGGCCAGATCTTCGCGCCGATCGTGGTGGGGCTGCTCGCGGAGGCCTTCGGCTTCGGGGTGGCGTTTGTGGCGTGTGCGGGGATTGCGGTGGTGTCGATAGGCATCTGGCTTGCGTGTGGCCAGGAAACGAAAAGGAGCTAACCCATGAGAGTCCTGCTTGATTGCGATCCCGGCATCGACGACACGTTTGCCCTGATCTACCTTGCGGCGGCGCACCACGCGGGCGAGCTTGAGCTCGACTGCGTGACCACGACCGCGGGCAACGTGGAGGCAGTGCAGTGCGCGCAAAACGCCGCGTGGATCCTTGCGCAGTGCAACCTGCCCGCCATCCCGCTGGCCGCGGGCGAGGCGCAGCCGCTTGAGCTGGCGCTGACCACCACCCCCGAGACCCACGGCGAGCACGGGCTGGGCTACGCCCACGCCCCGGAGCGGCACGTCGCGAGCGATTGGGATCTGCTGTGGTGCGACGCGATCGAGCGCGGCACCGACGACCTCCACCTCATCGTGACCGGGCCGCTGACCAACCTGGCCACCTTCGCGCGCCGCCACCCGCGCCACTTCGCGCAGCTGCGCCACATCACCGTGATGGGCGGGGCCGTCAACTACCCGGGCAACACCACCCCGACCGCCGAGTGGAACTTCTGGGTCGACCCGCACGCCGCCGCCGAAGTCTTCGCGCGCACGCCCGTGCCGATCACCCTGTGCTCACTGGGCGTGACCGAGCAGTTTGTGCTCGACCCGCCGCGGCTGGACGCGCTGGTCCGCGCGCTGGGGGACACGCCCGTCGCCGCCGCGCTGCCCGAGATCACGCGCTTCTACTTCGAGTTCCACGAAGACGTCGGCGAGGGCTACTGCGCGCAACTGCACGACCTGCTCACCGTGCTCATCGCGCTCGGCCGCATCGAAGTTTCGGCCCTTGAGGCCACCATCGACGTCGAAGCCGTAAGCGAACTGATGCGCGGCACCGTCGCCGCCGACCTGCGCGGCATGTGGGAGCGCGAGCCGAACGCGCGCATTGTCACCGCCGCAGACATCGACCGCGCCTGGCCGCTTATCGACGCCGCGTGCACCCTCCACGCCCGCTTCACCGCCGGCGACGCAGACCTCAAAGCCGCCTACCACTTAAAGGCCGAGGAGTAGCTGCTACACTTACCGCGCTACAGCTTCGCCGAGGTGACATAGGCAGAAGCGCTCTTGGACCGATTCTTGGGAGCTTTTTACCATGTCACAACCGTTTACCACCTCCGAATGGACACCAGCGCGCCGCGCCCTCGTCGCCGCCGGTGCCCTGCTTATCGCCGCGACCTGGGTCTACCTGGTGCTGGTGCGCCCGACCGACTGGGAGAGCGTCGGCGGCGCGACCGAGGCCACGCTCACCCTCGCCGGCTACGGCATCGGCACGGCCCTGCTGCTGATCGCCACCGTGCCGCTGCTGCCAGCACGCACGCTCGGGCTGATCCCGCTGGCGATCATCATCAACTCCGTCGTCGGCGAGATCGTCGGCTCGATCGGCCTGCCGCTCTACCTCGACTCCATCGGCACCGTGCTGGTCGCCGCGCTCGCCGGGCCGGTGGCGGGCCTGACCACCGGCGCACTGAACAACGTCGTGTGGGGCCTGCTCAACCCGGCCGCGCTGCCCTTTGCCGCGGGCGCGGCGCTGATCGGCTACCTCGCCGGCGTGTTCATTCACCACTTCAACGCGCTGTCGTCCATCGTCCGCGTCGTCGGCTTCGGCATCGTCCTGGGCCTGATCGGCGGCATGGTCGCGGCTCCTGTCGCCGCGTTCGTCTACGGCGGCACCGCGGGCGTGGGCACCGGCGCACTCGTCTCGCTCTTCCGCGAGATGGGCGGCTCACTCATCGCCTCGGTGACCACGCAGGCGTTTATCTCCGATCCCGTAGACAAGGTCATCGTGATGGTCGTGGCCTACCTGACCGTCAAGGCGCTGCCGCAGCGCACCGTGCGTGCCTTCGCCCCGCGGACCGCGGATGCCGCTTAACCCGCTCACCGCGCTCGTTGTTGGCGGGTGCGGGTGGATCCTGGTCTTTGGGCTCAACAGCGCACTCGCCAGCGCGGTGATCGTGCTTGTCGCGTGCGCGTTCGGCGTGTGGCGCACGCGCAACGTGTCCGTACCCGCGGCGGTACTCGCGCTTGCCGTGCCGGTTGGCCTCTCGATGCTGCTCATTCACGCCCCTTACGGCACCCACCGTATCGCGCCGCTGCTCACCTCCGACGGACTCGCCGTCGGGGGAGCGCTTGCCCTGCGCTTTTGCGCGCTGATGTCGTGCATGATCGCGGCCGTGGCGTGGATCCGCATCCCGGACCTAGTCAAGGCGGTGCAGGTTTTGCCCGGCGGCAACAAGCTTGCCTACCTTGCGGGCGCGACCTTGCAGCTCGTGCCGCAGGGCCACGCCCAGGTGAACACGGTCCGCGACGCCCAAGCGCTCAAGCGCACCCCCATCACCGCCCGCAACGCGATCACACACCTTGTCCTGCCGGTGCTCACGGCGCTGCTCACACACGGCTCCGCCCGCGGCACGGCGCTGGAGACGGCCGGCTACGATCTGCCCGGCGCCCGCACCGTGCTGCGGCCCGTGCCGGATTCAACCCTGCAGCGCGCTGTGCGCTGGACGCTGCCGGTGGTCTGCGTGGGGGTGGCGCTGTGGATCTAACGCAGCTCGCCCGCGCGCTGGAAACCCACGACCGCGTCCAGGTCATCGGCCCCTCCGGATCCGGCCTGACCCGACTCACCGAACAGATCCACGAGCACTGGCCGCACGCCGGCGTCGTGGGCCAGGACGCCAGCGCGCACGTGACCTACCTGCGCGACACCGTCATCGAGGAGGTCGCGATCGGACTCGAGCAGCGCGGGATCGCACTCGCCGAGATGCAGACCCGCTGCGAGCGGATCCTCGACCGCGTCGGCCTGTCGCACCTCGCCGAGCGCAACCCGGCCACCCTCTCCGGCGGGGAGACTCGCCGCCTCGCCATCGCGACGGTCGCCGTCCTCGAGCCCGAACTGTTGGTGCTGGATTTGCCGTTCGCGGGGTTGGATGTGGCGTCGGCAAGCATGCTTGAGGAGCTTTTGACCAGCACGCGCGCGGTGATCACCGGCTATCAGCCGCGCGACATCGACGCCATGCACATCTCGCTTGCCGACGCCCCACCCACCACACTGCCCGCGCCCATCACAGCCGGCGAGCGCATCGAGCTCGGCGACGTCACCGCCGCCCGCCTCGCGCCGCAGCGCAAGTGGTGGCACTTCCGCGAACGGACCGGCGAGGCCTTCCGCGTCGGCCCGGTGCCGCTCGCCCCGCGCAGGGGCGGGGTGCTGTGGCTGCGCGGCGCGAATGGGTCGGGCAAGACGACGCTGCTGCGCGCGCTCGCGGGCCTCGACGGGCACCAGCCGCCGATCGACGCCTCGCTCGCGTTGCAGCGCGCGGCCGACCAGGTTGTCGAGACCACGGTCGCCGAGTTTGCCGGCGGCGACTCGCAGACCCACCCGCTCGACCTACCGCAGGCCGAGCTGCGGCTCGCCCAGCTGCGGCAAGTCTTTGGGCAGGGTCGCGAGCTCGTGCTTCTCGACGAGCCCGACACCTCCCTCGACCCCCGCGGCCGCACCGCCGCACACGCGCAGATCGCCGCAGGGCTGCGCGCCGGGCAGGCGGTGATCCTGACCTGCCACGACGAGGGCTTCGTCGACGAGGTTTCGGCCTACGCGGAGGTCGAATCGGTCGTGCTCGACGGAGAAGGGCATAACCCTTATTAGACGCGCGGCGGGGCGGTGAATGCGTTTTTGGCGCTACGTAAACCTGCAGGTTACGGGTGGCGTACCCGCTTCTGCAACGGTTTTATACCCGCTTCTGCAATTTGTGGATGATGGGAGACTCCAGCTTTCGGGGCTGCCGTCTGTGCATTCTGGTCAAAACAAAACCCGCGCGCCAGCAAAACTGGCGCGCGGGCAAACATGCCTGAAAGTGGCTAGACGAGCTTGGCTTCCTTCATCACGTTACGCAGGGTCTCTGCGGAGTGCGTGAACTTCTCAAGCTCCTCGTCGTTGAGGTGAAGCTCGATCGCCTCGCGGATGCCGTTGCGGTTCACCACGGCCGGGGTACCGATGTAGATGTCGGACTGGCCGTACTGGCCGTCGAGCTTGGCGGAGACCGGCAGGACGACGTCCTCGTTCATGAAGATCGCGCGGGTGATGCGGGCGAGGCAGCCGCCGATACCGAAGTCGGTCGAACCCTTCGCCTGGATGATCTTGTATGCGGCGTCGCGGGTGGCGACGAACATCTCGTCGATTTCCTTGTAGACGTCCGGGTTGGTCTCGGCTTCCTTGGCCAGGCGGTTGCGCAGGGCGATGCCGGCGATGGAGCCGGTGGAGATGACGGGCAGCTCGGTGTCGCCGTGCTCGCCGATGATGTAGGAGTGGACCGAGGTGGCGGACACGTTGTACTTCTGGCTCAGGTTGTAGCGCCAGCGGGCGGTGTCCAGCACGGTGCCGGAGCCGAGCACCTGCGAGGCGGGCAGGCCGGTCTGCTTCTGGGTGGCGTAGGTCAATACATCGACCGGATTGGTGGCCACCAGGTAGATGCCGTTGAAGCCGTTGGCCATGACCTCTTTGTTGATGGAATCGAAGATCTTGACGTTGCGGCCGACCAGGTCGAGGCGGGTCTCACCCTCGCGCTGGGCGACGCCGGCGCAGTTGACGATCAGCGCAGCGTCGCGGCAGTCCTCGTAGGTGCCGACGGTGACCTTGGTGTTGTGGCCGGAGTAGGGGACGGAGTGGTTGAGGTCTTCGACTTCGCCCCAGGTCTTTTCCTCGTTGATGTCGATGATGGCGAGTTGGTCGCAGAGGCCCTGGTTGATCAGTGCGTATGCGTAGGCCATGCCGACAGAGCCGGCACCGATGAGGACGACCTTGTTGCCCGGGGTGATGTTCTTGTGCGGGGTGGACGGGTTCGTGATGCTCACTAGAATCTCCTCTTACTCCGGCGGGTTCGCCGGTAGAAATTGCTTCCGCCTTCCATCATTGCACAATGTTATGACCATTGCTTGTTTGGTCGGGCAAGTTCGGAAAGAATACGGGCGGAAGCGGGCAAGATGAGCTGCGTAAGAGGCGCTTACTTGTAGTCGTCCTCGGTGTGCGCCGAGGCCACCGCCTGCGGGCGGCCGGTGGCGAAGTAGAGCACGGTCATGATCACCAGGAAGGCCACGCCGACGCCGAGGGCGAGGTGGTACTGCGGCTGCCAGACCATGATGCCGAAGGTGAACAGGATGAACGCCACGGCGAACCACTGCCCGTAGGGCCAAAACGGCACGGGGAAGGTGAGGGCTTTGGCTTCGGTGGCGCTCATGTGGCGTCGAGAAGCGAGGTGGCTGATTAGAATCATCAGCCACACAAACACGGTGGCGAAGGTGGCGAGCGCCGCGATCGTCTCAAACACATTGGGGAAGTTCGCATTCAGCACCACGCCGACGACCAGGACGATCAAGAGCGTCACGGTGGTCATTACGGGGATATCGCGGACGGTGCGCGCCATCGCCCGCGGCGCCAGCCCCTCGCGCGCCAGCCCGGTGAGCACGCGGCCGGTGCCGAAGAGGTCGGCGTTGATCGCAGACAGCGCGGCGGTGATCACCACGAGGTTGAGTAGGCCCGCGGCCCAGTTCACGCCGAGCGTGGAGAAGATCTGCACGAATGGGGATTCCTCGCCGGTGATGCTGCGCCACGGGTTGAGCATCAGGATGACCAGGATGGCCAGCACGTAGAAGAGCAGGATGCGCACCGGGACGGTGTTGACGGCCTTGGGGATGGAGCGGTCCGGGTCGTCGGCCTCGGTGCCGGCGACGCCGATGATTTCGGTGCCGCCGAAGGCAAAGAGCACGAGGATGAACGCGGCGATCATGCCTTCGGCCCCGTTGGGGAAGAACCCGCCGTCGTTCCATAGATTGGCAATGCCGGTGGCCTCGGGCTGCGACCCGAGCCCGAAGGCGAGGATGGCCGCACCGCCGACGATCATGCCGACCACGGCGACGACCTTGATCAGGGTGAACGCGAATTCGAGCTCACCGAACCAGCGCACGCTGGCGAGGTTCGCCCCGCCGATGATCAGCAGCGTGGTGGTGATCCACACCCAGGCCGGGGTGTCGGGGAACCAGAATTTCATGTAGATGCCGATGGCCGTGAGGTCGGCCAGGCACACGATCATCATCTCGAAGGCGAACATCCAGCCGGTGATGTAGCCGCCGAGCCCGCCGAGGTGCTCGCGCGCGTAGACGGCGAACGAGCCGCGGACGGGGTGACGCACGCTCATCTCGCCGAGCGCGCGGAGTATGAAGTACACCACCGCGCCGCCGAGCAGGTACACCAGCAGCACCGAGGGACCGGCAGCCTGGATCGCGCCGGCGGAGCCGTAGAACAGGCCGGTGCCGATGGCGGAGCCGAGCGCGATGAAGTGGATGTGGCGGTGGCTTAAGCCGCGGGCTTTTCTAGCGACGGGCGTGGACATGGTGCGTGGGCCACCTTCCATGAGAATATTATGCGGTTCAACTGATATTGCTACCTATAGCACCACATGCACTCAGGTTCAGCAAAGAGGGCCTATGCTTTGCGACGCCGCGCCCCCCCCGCCGCACCACCCGCCACAGCAAGCAGGACCACGATGGCGAGGATGTACGGGGCGGAGGAGGACTCGCCCGAGTTGCCATCTGCGCTGTCTGCGCTGGCTGTGTCTGCGTTGTCGGTGGCGATGGTGTCGTTGATCCACTCTGCGGCGTCGCCAAGCGGGGCGGCGGAGGCCGCGGCGTTGGTGTCCATCGCGATTTCTTCCGGGTCGTCGGGGTTGACGAAGAGCCCGGCGCTGAGCACGCCAGTGAGCTTGCCGTCGCGGAAAACCGGGCCGCCGGAGTCACCGCCGTGGATGCCGGCACCTTCGGCGAGGGTGACGGTGAGGGCTTGTTTGCCGTCGAAAAGCGCCATGGGGTTGGGCCCGTCGATGGTGGCTTCGGTCATGGGCAGGCGAGTCGAGCCGCCGGAGCCTTCCGAGGACCAGCCGTAGACGGTGCCGGGGGTCTCGGGCTCGGGCACCTCTGTATCCACGGTCGCGTAGTGCTCAAGGCCCATGTCCTCGGCGGTGTGCAGCAGCGCGATGTCGCCCTCCGGGGCGGTCTGCCAGCTATCGACGGCAATGGTGCGCTGGTCATCGCCCTCGCCCACACGCACGGAACCGCCCGGGGTGGGCAGGTGGTCCATGCAGTGGCGGGCGGTAACGACCCAGTGCGGGGAGATGGCGGTGCCGGTGCACACACCGTCGGCGGGGTCGTCGTTGGCGGTGCGTACGGAGACGACGGACGAGCCCTCCGGCGAGCCGTCGGCGAAGTGGGGGGATTCGAGCGCACCCGCGGGCGCGGCGATCAGTAGCGCGGCGGCGGTGGCAGCGGTGGTCAGGCGGAACATTTTCATGATTCAAGCTCCTTTGCAGAGTGTCGTTGGGGAAGGTCTTGGCGGGCGGCGGCGTGGGTGAAGTCGCGAAGCAGCTGCTCCAGCGGGCCGCGTGGGAAGAACAGCAGCCACACCGACGCGAGCGCTGCCGCGGCGGCGATATTCAGCGCTGCCGAAAGCTCGCCCGAGGGAAGCAGCGCGGCGGTTGCCACGTGCAGGCAGTAGACCGAAAGCGGCGTGCGGCCCATCGCCTGGATGGAGTAGGGACACCAGCGCGCAAACAGCAGCAGGCACACGCCGAGGACGGCGAGCGAGCAGCCGATTTCGCTGATGACGGCGATGAGGCCGCCGGTGTGGCCGTTGGGGTTGAGGAAGGGGTACTGGTGGGCGTCGAGAAGCGGGCGCATCCAGACGCCGAAGACGGCGCACGCGGCGCCCACGGGGGCGGCAAGCGGCAGGCGCGGCAGGAAGCGCGCGGCGACGATGCCTGCGACCATGAGTGCGGCCCACTCGAACAGCGGGTACGGCGGCGCGGTAACCGACAGCGGCAGCTGCAGCGCGGAGACCACCGTCAGCGCGGCGCACAGCAACGCGAGCGTGCGCGTGCGCCAGCGCGGGGCGCAGGCGAGCGCGAGGTAGCAGGCGCCGAAGGTGCCCAGCACGACGGTGATCGAGCCCGAAATCGGGGTGAGCACCACGTGCAGCGCGAGCAAGGCCGCGCCGCGCACCATCGCCTGGTGACGCTGACGCGCCAGCGCCGGCCCGCCGGTGGCGTGCATGCTCAGCTGCATCGATACGCCTGCGAGAAACGCGAACAGCGCGGACGGGAAGCCGTAGAGCCACGGCGAGGTCGAATCGGTCAGATGCGCCCACATCATGGCGCCGAGCGCGACCGCGCGGGCGGCGTCGACGCCGATGATGCGCGGCGGGAGTCTGGAAGCATTCGTCATGGGTGTCAGGCTAAAAACCGCGGTGTTGCGAGAGCGTTAACGCGGCATGGCGCAGCGTATGGCGGGTTTAGAATGACCAGCATGTCCAACGTTGTAGTTGTAGAAGACGAGGTCTACCTCGCCGACGCCATCGCCGCCGCTTGCGCCGCGCACGGGTGTTCTACCCGCGTGGCCTACGACGGCGCGGCAGCGCTCGAGCTGCTTGAAGACGCGGATGTGGTGGTGCTCGACCGCGACCTGCCGCGCGTCCACGGCGACGAGGTCTGCGCCCGCATCCGCGCCGAGCACCCGCACATCCGCGTGCTCATGCTCACCGCGGCCAGCACCCTCGACGATCGGCTCGACGGGTTCGCGGCCGGGGCGGACGACTACCTCACGAAGCCTTTCGAGGTCCCGGAGCTGCTCGCGCGCGTCGACGCGCTTCTGCGACGCCACACCCCGCCCAAGTCCGAGGTGCTGCGCTGTGCCGACGTGCGCATGGACACCGCGCGCCGCACCGTGACCCGCGCGGGCGAGCCAATCCCGCTGAGCCCCAAGGAGTTCGCGGTCCTTGAGGTGCTGCTCGCCGCCGACGGCGCGGTGCTGTCCGCCGAAGCGCTGCTGGAGGAGGCGTGGGACGCCTTCGCCGACCCGTTTACTAACTCACCGCGCGTGACCATCTCGCACCTGCGCCGCAAGCTGGGCGATCCGTGGATCATCCACACCCAGCCCGGCGCGGGCTACTACGCCGCCGAGGAGGCCCGCCCATGACGCTGCGACTGCGCCTGACCCTCGTGCTCGTCGCCACTGTCTTCGGCGCCGGCGCAGTGCTCACGGCACTCGTGTGTGCTTACCTCGCGCTGACTCCGGTGCCGCTGCACGTCTCGTTGCCCGGCCCCGAGGGCGTGCTTATCGACGCCGCCATGCCGATCCCCACCTCCATCATCACCATCGTGCTCGCCACGATGCTCATCGCGCTGGCCTGCCTGACCGCGCTCGCAGGTTTGGTCGGCTGGTTCGTCGCCGGCTACGCGCTCTCACCCGTGCGCCGCATCGCTGCGGTGGCCCGCGAAGTCTCCGACGGGGACGTGGCCAAGCGCATGCACTACGAGGGCCCGGCCGACGACGTCGGCGACCTCGCGCACGCCTTCGACACGATGCTCGACTCGCTGGCCGCCTCGCTGGACGCGCAGCGCCGCTTCGCCGCCAACGCCTCCCACGAGCTGAAGACGCCGATCGCTACGATCCAGGCGGTCGCGGACGTCGCGCTCATGCAGGCTGATTCGTCTTCCGACGAGCAGCTGGTCGACGCGCTGCGGCGCATCCGCGAGGTCAACGCGCGCGCCGGGCAGACCGTCGAGCGCCTGCTCGCGTTCGCCCGCGCTGAGGCAGCGCAGCCCGGCAGCGTTACCGGCCAGCCAGTGGACCTGGTGGCGCTGTGCGAGGAGGTCTGCGCGCAGTACGACGTCCCGCTGCGCGCCCCCGATTCGCCTGCGATCGTGAGTGGCGACGAGGTGCTGCTGCGCCAAGCGGTGGCCAACCTCGTGGGCAACGCGGTCGAGCACGGCGCGCCCGGGACGGCTGAGGTGGTTGTCGGGGAGGGGCGTGTGGGCGTCGAAAATCAGGGCCCTGAACTTGACTTAGAAGAGGTGGAGCGGCTGAAGGAGCCGTTTGTGCGCGGCGCGGGGCGCGTGTCCGGCTCGCACGGGCTAGGGCTTTCGCTTGCCGACGCCATCGCGCGCGCCCACGGCGGCACCCTCCACCTCGCACCGCGCGAGGGCGGCGGGTTGCGCGCCGAGCTAGCGGTCTAAGCCAGCATGCCGGTGGCGAATGCGCCGAGGACCAGCACGATGGAGAAGCCCCAGCAGATGGGGAAGGCGACGCGGATGTACTTGCCCATGTTCGCGCCAGCCAGGCCAAGCCCCAGCCACAGCGCCGGGGAGAAGGGGCTGACGAAGGTGCCGATGACGTTGCCCACGATCATGGCGGTGGCCGCGCCCATGCTGGAGGTGCCGAAGGCGGCGGAAGTCTCCTGCACGATCGGCAGTACGGAGAAGTAGTAGGCGTCGGTGGAGGTGGCCAGGTCCAGCGGCACACCCAGCAGGCCGACGATCACGTGCAGGTAGGCACCCACGGAGGCGGGCAGGATCGCGATCAGCGACAGCGCGATCTGCTCGAGCATGCCGGTACCGTCGAGCACACCCAGGAACATGGCGGCAGCCAGGATGACGCCGGCCATGGACAGCGCGGTGGGTGCGTGCCTGCGCAGGACGTCGTTTTGGTCGTCGAGGGTGGGGAAGTTCACCGCGAGTAGCAGCGCGGTGCCGACGAGGAACGCGGGTGCCGGCGAGCTCACGCCGGAGACGAGGACGCCGATCAGCGCAAGGGTAATCGCCGTGTTGACCACGGTGACCCAGGTGCCGGTGCGCGGGGTGAGGTTGTACTTTGCCCGGTCGGCGGCCTGGGAGGTGCGGAAGTCGTCGGCGATGGTGTGGACATCGACGGGCGTGTGGGCGTCGTCAAGCGAATGCGCATCGAGCTTGGCCAGCCTGCGGCGCTCCGCAAAGCCGAAGCCTGCGGCGACGAGAAAGACCATCACGATGGCGAAACCCTGGGCGGGCAGGAGGTGGCGCCAGATCTCGTTTGGGGTGGCGTCGATGACGCTGGCGGCGCGGCCGACGGGGCCGCCCCACGGGATCATGTTCATGACTGATGCCGAGAGTGCGACGAGGGTCAGCAGCACGTAGCGCGACATGCGCATCGCCTCGTACAGCGGCAACAGCGCTGGGATGGTGAGGAGGAATGTCGTGGAGCCGGAGCCGTCGAGGTGCGCGACGATCGCGATTGCTGCGGTGCCGAGCGTGACCAGCATGACGTTGCCGCGGGTGGCGCGGATGAGTGCGGTGATGACGGGGTCGAAGAGGCCGACATCGGAAAGGATGCCGAAGTAGATGATGGCGAAGATGAACATCACCACCACGCCCATCACTCGCTCGAGGCCTTCGCCGTAGAAGTCGGCGATCTCGCCGATGCCGAAGCCGGTAATCAGCGCACCGGCGATGGGGAAGAGCGTCATGGCGATGATCGGGTGCATTTTGCCCTTGAGTAGCACGCCGACCGTGACAAGGATGATGCTGAGGCCCACCAGCGTGAGCGCAAGAGGAGAGGTCATGCGCCACACACTATCTGCTGGGTGGGTGACAAGTCACATTTGGTTTCCGCGGAATAGTTTTGTCGCGGCAGGTGGCGTACGCTGGGTTGACAATGAGCACTTCCGAAAACGCGACCGGCAGCGAAAATGGGCCGGATATGAACTTGTCGGAAAATCAGCACACCCCGCAGGATGTCGCAGCCGAAGAGTCGGCTGCAGAAGACACCAGGGATGCGGGCAGCGCTGAGGACGCCGGCGCTTCGCAGGAGACTGTCGAGGCCACTGAGAACGCAGAGAGCACTGAGAACGTAGAGAGCGCCGAAGAAACCGCTGAGCCGGAAAAGCCGGCGAACGGTTTCGAGACCCTCGACCTGCCAGAAAAGGTCGTAGAGGCGGTCAAGAAGGTCGGCTTTGAGCAGCCGTCCGCCATCCAGGCCGAGACCATCCCGATTTTGATGCAGGACCGCGACGTCGTGGGCCTGGCGCAGACCGGTACGGGCAAGACCGCGGCGTTTGCGCTGCCGATCTTGAGCCGCATCGACACCTCGAAGCGTCACCCGCAGGCGCTGATCCTTGCGCCGACGCGCGAGCTGGCGCTGCAGGTGTCCGACTCCTTCCAGTCGTTCGCCGACCACCTTGGCGGCGTGCACATCCTGCCGATCTACGGCGGCCAGGCCTACGGCATTCAGCTGTCCGGGCTGCGCCGCGGCGCGCAGGTCATCGTGGGTACCCCGGGTCGTGTGATCGACCACCTGCAGAAGGGGTCGCTGGACATCTCCAACCTGCGCTTCCTCGTCCTGGACGAGGCGGACGAGATGCTGAACATGGGCTTCCAGGAAGACGTGGAGCGCATCCTGGAGGACACCCCGGACGACAAGCAGGTCGCGCTGTTCTCGGCGACGATGCCGCGCGCGATCCGTAAGATCTCCCGTGACTACCTCAACGACCCGGTCGAGGTGACCGTCAAGTCGGAGACGCGCACGAATACGAACATCACGCAGCGCTACCTGTTCACCGCGCACCGCAACAAGCTCGACGCGATCACCCGCATCCTCGAGGTCACCGAGTTCGAGGCGATGATCGTCTTCGTCCGCACGAAGAACGAGACCGAGGAGATCGCCGAGAAGCTGCGCGCCCGCGGGTTCTCCGCCGCCGCCATTAACGGCGATATCGCCCAGCAGCAGCGTGAGCGCACCGTCGATCAGCTTCGCGACGGCCGCTTGGACATCCTGGTCGCCACCGATGTCGCCGCCCGCGGCCTCGATGTGGAGCGCATCTCGCACGTGCTGAACTACGACATCCCGAACGACACGGAGAGCTACGTCCACCGCATCGGGCGTACCGGCCGCGCGGGGCGTACCGGCGAGGCGATCCTCTTTGTCACTCCGCGTGAGCGTCGCATGCTGCGCTCGATCGAGCGCGTGACGAACGCGACAATCGAGGAGATGGACCTGCCGACTGTCGACGAGGTCAACGAGAGCCGCAAGGTGAAGTTCATGGATTCGATCACCGAATCCCTGGAGGCCTCCGAGCTGCAGCTGTTTAAGTCGATGGTGCGCGAGTACTCGGCCGCGAACAACGTGCCGATGGACGACATCGCCGCGGCCCTGGCCACACAGGCGCTGGCTGGCGACGAGTTCCTCATGAAGGAGCCGCCGAAAGACAAGCGCGACCGTCGGGATCGCCGCGACCGCTGGGACCGCGACGACCGCGGCCGTGGGCGCGGCCGCGATGGGCGCGATGGCCGTGAGGATCGTGGCCGCGGCAAGCGCCGCCACAACGACAGCGAGAACTTCGACACCTATCGCCTTGATGTGGGCAAGCGCCAGCATGTCCGCCCGGGCGCGATCGTCGGTGCGCTGGCGAACGAGGGTGGCCTAAGCTCAAAGGACTTTGGGCGCATCACCATCGGCGGCGATTTCACGCTGGTGGAGCTGCCGAAGAAGCTGGATAAGCAGGTGCTCGACCGGCTTTCGGACACCCGCATCTCGGGTCAGCTGATTAACATTCAGCGCGACCACGGTGCGCCGCCGCGCGATCGCGGTGGGCGCGGGCGTCGTGGTGACTTCGATGACCACCGAGGCCATCGTGGCCGCCGGGACGACCGCCGGGGGCGTCGGGACGATCGCCGCGGCCGCGGCAACCGTAACTGGGACTAGCTGCATGTGAAGAAACGGGCCTTCGGGCCCGTTTTTCCTTTTGTGCAGCTGTGCGCAAGGGCAGTACAGTGAGGTGAGTTTTCGCACACTGGCCGCAAGGAAGGAAGTTATGCAACAACTGCCCCGGACCCTGGCGATGGGGATCGTCGCTACGCTTTTCGCAGTTGTGGCCATGGTTGCGCCTCAAGCGGCGGCCGCGCCGCGGGTGAGCCAGGGGTCGGTGATCGTGACCGACGGCGGCATGTGCACGGTTGGGTTCAGTGATCCTGCTCGCCACCGCAGCCTCGTCGCCGCGCACTGCGGTCGTGAGGGTGGCAGGGTTGCCGTGCTTGATCCGGCCACCGGTGCTGTGAGCAGGCAGGTTGGCACGTTTTACCGTTCCAAGGCCTACGACCAACGCCTGGGCAACGACTGGGCGGCGATCCAGTGGGACCGCGGCGTGGCCGTTGGCGGCAATCCGCACTCCGGGAACCGGTGGGTGCACCCAAACAACATCGCGCTGGGCGAAACCGTGTGCTACCACGGCAATGCCAGCCACGGCGGCCGCGGCTCGACCTGCGGCAAGTTCGCCGGATCTGTGGGCAACACGTTCTTTGTCGACGCCCCACTGACCCGCCCCGGCGACTCTGGCGGGCCGATGTGGGTGCCCGGCCGCGGCTTCGTGGGCGTGATCTCGAGCCAGTGGGCAGCGCGGCAGCTGCCGGTTGTGGGCGGAGCCAACTTTGTCGTCGGCGTGGTGCCGCACGATGGGCCCGCGGTGACTGAGGTGCAGCTGATGGGGCTGTACATGGAGAACCTGGTCGCGCCGGTGTCAGCAGGTGGGTCTGCGGTTGGCCCGGTTGGGGAATCGGTGCGTCGCGTGGTGAGTACCGTGTTTGGAGTCTTGTCGCGCTTTGGGCTCCCGTCCCCCTCTGCGGTGCACTATTCTTAGAGGGGTAATACAGCTTTTTCTCACCGAAGGTGAATAAACGTGAATACTTCCCGCGCGTGTCTCGCAGCCGCCGTTGTTTCCTCTCTTTGCTTGGCTCCGGTTGTGGCGCACGCGGCACCGGCCCCGATCCCGGAGCAAGGGCTGGCGATTTCCACGAGCATCGGGAATTGCACGCTGGGGTACGTGGACCAAGAGATGCGCATAGGCTACACGGCGGCACACTGCGGCCGGGAGGGCGACCGGGTGCGCATCATCGACCGCACCACGAACGCGCACAGCCGCGAGATCGGCACCTTCCACCCGTCGACGCGCTACGACGAGCTGTTTTCCAACGACTGGGGCTACATCCAGTGGGACCGCGACGTGCAGTTGGGCGGCAACCCGTACTCGGGCGATACCATCATCGACCCGAACGACGTGAAGCGCGGCGAGGAAGTCTGCTACCACGGCGAGACCTCCCACAAGGGCACCAAGGACATCACGTGCGGGACGTTCTACCGGGCAACGGGGCAGAGCTTTGCCATCCGCGGCGCGTATTGGCGACCGGGGGATTCCGGCGGCCCGGTGTGGATCCCGGGGCGCGGTCTTGTAGGCGTGGCCTCGATCGGCCCTGCCACGCCGGGCAAAGTGGGCACCGCGACGGTCGGTAGGGTCCGCGTCGAGGGCAAGCCGATGGGATGGGGCGCCGCCCCACGCGACGGCCGCCTGATTGGCAATGAGGAGGGCTCCCGCGAGTTCCTCGCTGCGGCGGGCCTGGATTCTGCGGGTGTCTATGATGAGCTGATTGATAGAAGCTCCAAGTCTTCGAAGAGTTCCTCCTCGGAAAAGGAGTCCTCGAGCTCGGAGATGACCCCGGGCGAGATCCTCTCGATTGTCATCCCGATCCTGGTGGTGCTCGTGCCGCTTCTCGCGCAGCTGGCCCAGCTGGCGCAGCAGTTTATGCGCTAAAAAGGTCTTCCGCGGCCGCGGACGGCTGGCAGCGAAGCACTCCCGACAGCGTAGGTCTAAATGGAGCTAGCTCCTTTTGGGAAGTCCGGTGACGTGCGACCTGGTCTTTTGTGTCCGGGGTTGGTCTAAATGGAGCTAGCTCCTTTTGGGAAGATCGATGACACGCGACCTGGGCTTTTACAACCGGCCCGAGTCCAAATGGAGCTAGCTCCATTTGGGAAGTCCGGCGACGTGCGACCTGGGCTTTTCCGACCGGCGCGAGCCTAAATGGAGCTAGCTCCATTTGGACCCGACCGCTCACCCCAAATCCGCAATATGGTCACAGGTGTGCAGACCATCAGCAGGCGGCCAGTCAGCGAAGCACACATCGATGCGAGGGCGGTCTCCGTTCGGTTTTCGCTCAGCGAGATCTCGAATCTCGACAGGCAGCAGCCGCCCGCGGTGGTCAGGCCACACCACCTGCACCAAACCCGCAGGTGACAGCGTCAATAGTGATTTTTACTCCCAAAAAGTGAACTCGCGCAGCAGTTTATGCACTAAAAAGCCCCGCACCGGGTATGCGGGGCTGAAAGCGTAAGCGGCGCGTTAGGCCGGGGCCGGCAGGAACATCAGGATGAAGGTGAGCAGCCACAGCAGGTTGAAGATGCCAGCGCCTGCGGCGGCCTTCGCCTTGGCCTTTTCGAAGTTCGACGCGGCGTCGGATGCGTCGCCGTCGGCGGGGGAGAGTGCGCCGAGCGAGCCCATGATGGCGCGCTGCTGGGGGATGACCATGAAGAAGAGCAGGCCCCACGCGATCACAGACAGGATGATCGCGGTGTGGAGGAAGTAGTTGGTCTTGTATGCGCCCCAGTCGGTGGCCATGACCAGCCCGCCGAGCAGCGGGACCAGGACGGAGAGCATGCCGTAGGTATTCGTCACCTTGTGCAGCACGGAGGCGCGGCCGGTGGCCTCCTCGCTACCGGTGCGGGCCTCGACGGCATGCTTGGGGAACATGGAGGTGGACACGACGACGGGGCCGAGCAGGATGATCGCTGCGACCACGTGCAGAGCAGTGAAAAAGGTAACCATGCTGCACCACCTTACGGCAAGCGGGCAATATCGTCACAGTTCACATGGCGCGAGCGCCAAGAAGACCGGCAATGCCGCCGCAGGCCCGGCGCATCTCGCGTAGATCGGCGCGTGGAAGCGGAAGCTCGTAGGTGCGGGCGACATCGGCAAGCCGGTGCGCGTAGGCGCAGCGCTGCGCGCGTTTGGACGGCATCCATTCGCTGGGCAGCTGGTCGGATTTTTGCTGGTTGGCGGCGGCCGCGACGACGACGAGGTTGAGCGGGTCGTTGGCAAAAGCTTCGCGGCGAGACTGGTCCCACGCGTGGGCACCTAAGTCCCAGGCGGCGGAAAGGGGAAGGACGTGGTCTAACTCCACGTCAGAAGGGGTGATGGGCTCGCCGGTATAGGGCCCGGCAACGGGCGCGTCGCGCGGGGCGGGGCAGCTGCCCGGGGTTTCGGCAACAACATGGGAAGCGCCGAAGGTGGCGGTGAGGGCTGCTTGGCGGGTGGTGCAACCGTCGGCAAGCGGGGCCCAGCCGGTGCCGAAGGCATCGCGGCTGTAGCCGAGCACCGTGGCGCGCGGCGGGCCCGCGCTGACGCCGAAGTGGCTGCGTGGGGTGGGGAAGGGGACGATGAGAAGTGTGGCAACGCTTAAGAGAACAAGAAAAGTGCGCATGCATCGTTAGACGCATGCGCACGTGCCGCGGTTCCCTTAGTTTTTGCGCTCGATGGCTTCGAGCGACTCGTGGAAGTTCGCCTCGGGGTGGGCGAAGGCGTAGTTGGTGACGGCGACTGCGGTGTCGAACTCCTCGGCCACGCCCGGCTTGGGCTTGGTGGCCAGGGAGACGAGCACCATGGCGATGGTGGCGAAGAGGACGCCCGGGACGATCTCGTAGATCATGCCGGAGAGCGCGTCGACGGAGCCCCACACGAAGACGGTGACGGCGCCGACGATCATGCCGGCGATCGCGCCCGGCGCGGTGAGCCTGCGCCAGTACAGGGCGGCGACGATGACGGGGCCGAAGGCGGCACCGAAGCCGGCCCAGGCGAAGCCGACCAGGCCGAGGATGGTGTCGGAGGGGTTAAACGCCATGAGCATGGCGATCAACGCGATGACCACGACCATGGTGCGGGAGGCGACCAGCAGGGTGGTCTGGCTGGCTTCCTTGCGGAAGATGCGGAAGAGGTCTTCCACCAGCGCGGACGAGGTGACCAGCAGCTGAGACGACATGGTGGACATGATCGCTGCGAGCACGGCGGTGAGCACCAGGCCGGCGATGAGCGGGTGGAAGAGGATGCGCGCCAGGTCCAGGAAGATGGTTTCGAAGCCTTCCTGGTCGGTCACGGAGTGCGTGGTCTGGGAGAAGAACAGGGTGCCGACAAGCGCGGTGAAGATCGCGCCGAGGAAGCAGAAGGTGACCCAGATGATGCCGGAGCGGCGCGCGGCGGTGGCCTCAGAGGGCGAGCGCAGCGCCATGAAGCGGGTGACAATGTGGGGCTGGCCGAAGTAGCCCAGGCCCCAGGCGATGTTGCCGATGATGGTGGCGGCAGACACACCGGCGACCATGTTGAAGAAGGTCGGGTTGCCCTCCGGCCACGGACCGTAGGAGTGGTCGGTGGCATACGTGAAGAGCTCGCCCGGGTTGTCCACGGCGATCAGCGCCATGATCGGGACGGTGATCAGGGCGAGGAACATCAGCACGCCCTGCACCACATCCGTGTAAGAGACGGCCAGGAAGCCGCCGATGAAGGTGTAGAGCACGGTGATCGAGCCGACGATAAGCATGCCCACGAGGTACTCGCCGCCGAAGGTGGACTCGTAGTAGCGGCCGCCGGAGACCATGCCGGAGGAGACGTAGAAGGTGAAGAAGAAGATGATGATCAGCGAGGCGACGACGCGCAGCACGCGCGAGGAGTCGCGGGTGCGGTTCTCAAAGAAGCTGGGCAGCGTGATCGAGTCGTTGGAGACTTCGGTGTAGGCGCGCAGGCGCGGGGCGACCCACTTCCAGTTGCACCAGGAACCGATGAGCAAGCCGATGGCGATCCATAGCTCGCTCATGCCGGAGACGAACAGCGCGCCGGGCAGGCCCATGAGTAGCCAGCCGGACATATCGGAGGCACCGGCGGAGAGTCCGGCGACGAAGGGGTGGAGGCCGCGGTCGCCGAGTACGTAGTCATCATACTTCTGTGTCTGCAGCCAGGAGTAAAATCCGATGGCCACCATGACGCCGAAGTAGAGCACGATGGCGACGACAAGCCAGAAGCTGTCAGACATCTGCATCTCCTTGGGGTTATAGTGTGAATTGGGTTACAGATTCCGTAGTGTAACAGGGGGACGGGTGCGTTTGGGCAAGAACCAATCAGATGCGCGAAATTTTCGAGGTGGTATAAGGGTGGGTATGCCTCAATACCTGCTCCACGGACTTTGGTTGCCGGAGTCCGGGCTCAACATCTGGGTTGAGCAGGTCTCCGGTCACCGGGTGCTCACCTTTGCGGATGTGCCGGACGGTACCTTTCCGCGGCTGGTCACGGAGCTTTTGGCGGGCAATCATTTTCGCGGCCGCGCGCCGATTACGCTGCAAACCCCGAAGGGCAAGCAGGTTACGCTGCGCGCACCGACGGCCACGTTCTCGCCGACGCGCACCGTTGCGGCCTTGGACAAGCTTTCGCTTCTCGACGATGACCAGCGCGCCACCCTCGCCCCCGATCTCAAGTGGCTGATCCACGCCTACCAGGGGCTTGCCCAGTTCGTGCGCGCCGGGCGCGTGACCATTCACGTGCCGAAGCGGGATGCGCACTTCTACGCGCAGTTTAAGCTGGGCACGGGTGTCAAAGAGCGCGGGTGGCTGGCGCAGATGGTGGCGGCGGCCCCGGGGGTGATTGTGCTCAATGACCCGAATATCAGCGAGGATCTGGCGCAGACGCTTACCCACTGGATCGCCACCGAGCGGCTGCACGCGATGGGGGTCCCGGCGCGGGTGCGACCGTACCCGTGGCACGACTTTGTGGCCTCGCTGGTCTTCGGCACGCCGCTGCGCCGGGGTGGTGCTTCGTTGGTGTCCAAGATCAACGACTGGAGCGGCTCGATTACCGCGGCGAACCTGCAGCTGGTGTTCTTGGTCGAGGCACCTGACGACGAGCCAGATGATGCGGAGTCTGCCGAGTCCGCCGAATCCACCGGCGAGCTCACGTGGCCGGTGCGGGTGCAGGTGCGCGCGGACGCTGACGCGCCGCGGCCGGTGCGCCAGTCGGATTACGACGCGCAGACCGCGCAGACCTTGCGTGATACGTTGCAGCGCGCGATCGATGTCAGCGAGCTGGTGGATTACCGCCGCCACGGGGGTTTTCGCGACCTGCGCAGCGGCGATTGGGATTGCTACCTGTCGACTGAGGAGATCGTGCGCTTTGTGGAAACCGAAGCGTCGAAACTGCAGCAGGCAGGGTTTACCGTCATGCTGCCGAAGGCGTGGTCGCGGGCGGTGACCTCGGCGAAGCTGAAGGTGAGCAAGCCGGAGAACCCTTATGATTCCTCCACGGTGACCCGCATCGGCTTTGATCAGCTGGTGGAGTACGACTGGCGGATCTCGGTGGGGGATACCGAGCTGACCGAGGCGGAGATGAAGGAGCTGATCAACTCCAAGACCGGCCTGATCAAACTGCGCGGGGAGTGGGTGCTGGCCAACGGGAAGGACCTGTCGCGCACCCGCCAGTACATGAAGAAGCTGCAGCGCAGCGCGCTCGAGGAGGCCAAGGCTGCCGTCGAGCGGGCGGAAAATCTTGCCGAGCTCGCAGAGGCCGCGGGCTCCGACGATGCGGAAGCGCTGCGCGCGGCCGCAACGCAGGCCCAGCAGCGCTACGAGGAGCTGCTCAAAGACGAGGGTGAGGGTGTGGTCTCTGCGGCGGAGCTGCGCCAGCTCGCGCTTGAGTCGCTGACGGAAGAGCCGATCGAATTTACCGGCTCGACCTGGTTTACTTCGCTTCTCGGCGGGCAGGACCGCCCGGCCCCGGAGCGGGTGGAAATCCCGGACACGGTGCACGCGCACTTGCGCGAGTACCAGCGTCGCGGTGTGGATTGGCTCGACTTCATGTCGAGAAACAATCTTGGGGCCGTGCTTGCCGACGACATGGGGCTGGGCAAAACCCTCCAGCTGCTGGCCCTGCTCGCCGTCGAGCACGAGGCGGACCGTGTCCAGGGACCGACGCTGGTGGTCGCGCCGACCTCGGTGGTGGGCAACTGGGCGCGCGAGGCCGCCCGCTTCGTGCCCGATTTGGACGTGGTGGTCCACCACGGCAGCGGGCGCGCAAAGGGGATGGAGCTGGTGGAAAAGCTCTCGGGAGCGGACCTGGTGATTACTTCCTACGGCGTGGTGGGCCGCGATGCGCGCGAGCTTGCCTTGGTGGAGTGGGACCATGTGGTCTGTGATGAGGCGCAGGCGATTAAGAATTCGGGGACGCAGGCGTCGAAAAGCGTGCGGGCAATACCCGCAAGACACCGCATTGCGCTGACCGGCACCCCGATTGAAAATAAGCTGGCTGAGCTGCGCAGCCTGCTTGATTGGGTGAACCCGGGGATGCTGGGCTCGCAGGCGTTTTTCCGCAATCATTTCGCCAAGGCGATTGAGTCGCAGCGCGACGAGGAGCTGGCGGCGGAGATGGGGCAGCGGCTGCAGCGGCTGACCGCGCCGTTTATTCTGCGGCGGGTGAAGACGGATGCCGCGATCATTGATGACCTGCCGGAAAAGCGCGAGCACGTCATCGCCGTCGACATGACCGACGAGCAGGCAGCGCTGTATACCGCGCTGGTGGGCAGCACGAAGCAGGAGCTCGAGCGGCGCGAGGGGATGGCGCGGCGCGGGCTCGTCCTGGCCACGATCACGCGCATTAAGCAGGTGTGCAACCACCCCGCGCACTTTCTTGGCGACGGCTCGCCGGTCACCGTCAAGGGCAAGCAGCGCTCCGGCAAGGTAGCCAAGCTCATGGAACTGCTTTTTCAGGCCGTGGAGCAAGGCGAGCGGGTCCTGATCTTTACCCAGTACAAGGCCTTTGGTGACCTTTTGCAGCCCTACCTTTCCGAGCAGCTCGGCGAGGAGATTCCGTTTCTGCACGGCGGGGTGGGCAAGTCGGCGCGCGACGCGATGGTGGAACGTTTCCAGCGCGACGACGGGCCGCGCGCGATGCTTTTGAGCTTAAAGGCGGGCGGTACCGGGCTGAACCTCACGGCGGCGTCGGTGGTGGTGCACATGGACCGCTGGTGGAACCCGGCGGTGGAAAACCAGGCCACCGACCGCGCCTTTCGCATCGGGCAGCGCAAGGACGTGACCGTGTACAAGATGATTACCAAGGGCACGATGGAAGAGTCCATCCAGGACATTCTCGACGGCAAGATGCAGCTGGCCGGCACCGTCGTCGGCGAAGGCGAGGGTTGGATTACTGAGCTGGACACCGAGGATCTGTCGCGCCTGATCAGCTACCGAGGGAGGCAAGAGTAATGACAAAAAAGAAGCGCCCCCAAGAGGGCAATGTCATCTACGCCAACTTTGGGCAGCGCAAGCGCGTGTCCTCAGCGGCCGAGACCGGCGAGCGGGTGATGTCCGCGCGTGCGATGAACCAGCCCGCGATGCGGATGATCAACGCGGCGGTGCGGCAGACCGACCTCGGGCGTGCGACCCGCGGACGAGAGTACGCTGCCGGTGGACACGTGCATGACCTGCACTTTGACCGGGCACGGATTACGGCCTCGGTCGTGGGCAGCCAGAACTACCCGTTTGAGGTGTCGATCCTGCTGCCTTTCCGCTCCGCTGCTGAGGTCCGCGAGGCACTCGGGCGCCTCGCGCGCGAGGCCGGGGCGGTCGACCGTGCGCTCAAGGGCGATATCAACGACGAGGTGCTCGACGTGCTGCTCTTTGCGCAGCCGGAGGAGGTCTATTCTTCCTGCACCTGCCCGGACAGCGCGCTGGTGTGCAAGCACGTCGTTGCGGTGGCGGATCAGGCAGCGAAGAAGCTGGACGACACGCCCTCACTGGTCTTTAGCCTCCGGGACGTGACCGTCGCCGGTTTAGAGCAGGTCGTGCGCGAGGAAGCCGCCTCGATTGCGCACGAGAGCACGGTCCCGGGCTCCGAGTTCTTCTGGACCGGCCACGAGCTGCCCGAGCTGCCGCACCCGAAGATCGCGCCGATGATCGAGGACTCCGACATGGACCTGCTACAGACCGCGATGCAGTCCATCTCTTTTACCAACATCGACCAGATGCGCGCGGTGGCCGACATCGAGGAGCTCTACGAGGACCTCACCCACGAGGATTAGCACATTCGTGCGAGAGTGGGCGAGCGTGTGTCCGGGAGCCCTGGTAGATGTAAATGACATGACAAAAACAACATTTATCCACAGCTCCGATCTGCAGATCGGGATGACCCGAAAATTCTTAAGCCCGGAGGCGCAGTCGCGTTTCGACGAGGCGCGCGAGCGCTCCATCGACGCGCTCGGCACGCTCGCAGGCGAGCGCGGTGCCGCCTTTATCGTGATCGCCGGCGATGTGTTTGAACACAACGCCTTAGAAAAGCGCACGCTCGGCCGCGCGCTCGAGGCACTGCGCCGCCTGCCCGTGCCCGTCTACTTACTTCCCGGCAACCACGACCCGCTGGTGGCCGATTCGGTCTTCCGCCACACCGAGGACATACCCAATGTCACAGTGCTTGCCGACGAGGCGCCGGTCGAGGTCACCGCAGGAGTAGAGGTCGTCGGCGCGCCGCTTTTGACCAAGCACCCCTCCGAGGATCTCTGCGCGCGCGTGGTGCGCGGTCTTGAGCCCACCGACGACGTGCGCATTCTGGTCGGCCACGGCCAGGTTCAGGGCTTTGGCAAGGAAGACACTGAAGCGCTGATCCAGCTGGACGTCTTAGAAGACGCGTTGGACCGTGGGGTGGTCGACTATGTTGCGCTGGGGGATTCGCACTCGACCGCGTCTCTGGGTGCGAGCGGGAAGGTCTGGTTCTCTGGGGCGCCGGAGACCACCGATTATGCAGAACACACCGGCCCTGAGATCGGCGGCGAGGCCGACTCCGGCAACGCGCTGGTCGTGGAGATAGACAAACAGGACGGGCGCGCACAGGTGCAGGTGGATAAGGTCCGCACCGGCACCTGGACCTTTGATGCGCTGTTTTGGGAGGTCGCCGACGCAGACGACGTCGACGTCGTGATTGCCCAGCTGCGGGAGTACCCGGACAAGGACCGCACCGTGATTAAGTACACGCTCACCGGCACGCTCGGGTTAGAAGCTACCCGCACCTTGGAGCGGGAACTGGGCGAACTCGAGCCTGTCTTCGCAGCGCTGTACCCGCGCGAGCGGCTCATGGATCTTCACCTCGAACCCAGCCAGGACGAGCTGGACAACCTCCCGCTGACCGGTTTTGCCAACCAGGCCATGCACGAACTCATCGGCCAGGCCACCGCGGGTGATGCCACCGCCCGTGACGCGGTCAACCTTTTGTTCCGACTCTCCCAGGAGGCGAACTAGCCCATGCGTATCCACTCCCTGACCATCACGAACTTCCGCGCCATCGAGCACCTTGAGCTTAAAGAGCTGCCCGAGACCGGCGTGATCATCGTCCACGGCCCCAACGAGGCAGGCAAGTCCACCATCCTGGAAGGCATCGACCTGGTGCTCAACGAGCGCCACTCCGCCAAGGGCAAAAAGATTGCCAAGTACGCCCCGGCGAACAAGGACGTCGGCCCCGAGGTCGAACTCACCGCGACCGTGGGCGAGGTGGAATTCACCGTGCGCAAGCGCTGGCTGAAATCCGCGCAGGCGGAACTGACCGTGCGTGCGCCGCGCCGGGAGAATTTCACTGGCCGCAACGCCGACGACGAGCTCGCCCGCATCCTGGATGAGCACCTTGACCGCACGCTGATGGAGACGCTGTTCCTGCGCCAGGGCGAGCTCGACCCCGCAGTACAAGCAGCCGGCGTGCCCACGATCGCCACCGCGCTCGACGCAGGCGAGGGCGACGGCGATTCCGGGGTGGAGGACACCCAACTCATGCAGGACGTCGACGCGGAATACACCAAGTATTGGACCAACGCCGCGAACCCGAAGCCGAAGGCGGGCTTTAAAAAACTCGCGACCGATGTGGAGCAGGCCCGCGAGGAATATGAGGCACGTGTAGCCGAGGTTGAGAGCCTGAGCCGCTACGTCGACGAAGTCGCCCGCCGCGAGGAAGAGATCGCCCAGGTCGACGCCGAACTGCCCGGAGCAGAGGAGGCGTTGGCAAAGCGCGTGCAGGAGGCCAAGGCGGCAGAAGAACTGGCGGAAAAGCTCGGGCAGGCGAACGCGAAGCGCGAGCAAGCCGCGCACGAGCGCAAACGCGCGACCCAGGATTTGGAAGCACGCACCGCGTTGGCCGAGCGCGTCGCGGTACTGCGCAAGGAGGAAGCAGACCTACGCACATCGCTGGAGCCCGCGCGTGAAGCCGCGGAAGACGAGGAGACGCAGGTCACGCAGCTGCGGGAGGGGCTCACCAAGGCAAAAGAAGCCGTGGCTGCGGCCCGCGCTGAAGTGAAAAAGGCCGAGCAGCGCCGCGATTTCGCGCGCGCCACGCAGCGGCATGCGACGGTGGAGGCGCACCTGAAGCGCGTCAAGGAGGCTGAGAAGGCCTACCGCGAAGCGCTCGATGCCACACCTGCAAAAGAGATCACGGACGCCGACGTGCGCGCGGCTGAGACCGCAGAAAACGAGGTCGCGCTGCAGCGCAAGTTACGCGACGCGGCCTCGTCCAAGGTGGAGCTTAGCGGTAAGGACGGCACGGTCACCGTCGACGGCGAGACGGTAGAAGTCCAAGCCACGGAGTCGGCGGAAATCAACGTCTTCGACGGCACCCGCATCGACATCGAAGGCTTTCAGCTGACCTACCGCGCCGCCCAAGGTGCCCAGGACCCGCGCGAGGCGGTCCGCGAGGCGGAAGCGGCGCTCGCCGAGCTGCTCGAGGCCGCCGGCTGCGAGAGCGTCGAAGAGCTGCGTGACCTGCGCGATGCGCACAAGGCGCAGGCCGCCGAAGTAGAGGCCGCGCGCCGCCGACGCGAGGACGTACTCGCCGGTGCCGACCGCGAGGAGCTCGCTTCGGAGCACGAGCGCCTGGCCGCGAGCATTGCAGAGCTCGCCGAGGCGCTGGGCGTGGATGACAAGGCTGAGAGCATCGACGAGGCGGACGCCGAAAACGCGGTCAGGGACGCCCACACCGCACTCGGCGCGGCCGAGCGCGAGGCGGAGCAGGCGGAGGCGGCTCTGAAACCTTACGCAGAGCTCAAAGCAGCAAAGGCACTCGCGGTGCTGGAGGCGCGGGTGGAGGCCAAGGCCACCGAGGCAGCAGGCGCGGACAAGGAGTTCGCCGCTGCGGAAGACGCGCAGCCGCGCGAGGCGCTCGAGGCCGCGCACAAGGAGGCGGAAGCCGCGCTTGAAACAGCGACGCAGGAGGCGGACACGCTCGCCGCCGCTGCTGACGAGGCCGACGTGGAGCTTGCCCACACATTGCTCGAGGCAGAGCAGGCGCGCGTGGCGAACATGCAGCAACGCAAGAACGAGGCGACCATCCGCATTACCGAGCTGCGTGGCCGCATCGAGCAAGCCACCGGTGCCGCCGAGCAGGCCGACAAGGCCGAGGCACGCCTGGAAAAGGCGGAGACCGAGCTTGACAAGGCCACCCGCCGCGCCGAGGCGATCAAGCTGCTGCGCACCACGCTCTATGCCTGCCGCGAGGAAGCGCGAGCGAAGTACACCGCGCCCTTCAACGCGGCCATCCGCAAGCGCGCCCGCGTGATCTACGGCAAGGACGTCGATTTCAACTTCGGCGAAGGGCTGCAGATTACGGATCGCTCGCTTGGCGACGTCACCGTGCCCCTCCAGTCCCTCTCCGGCGGCGCGAAAGAACAGCTCGCCCTACTCACACGCTTCGCCATCGCGGACCTAGTCACCGAAACCGGCGAGACCGCCCCGGTGCCCGTGGTGGTGGACGACGCGCTCGGAGCCACCGATCCAGAGCGACTTGCGCTGATGAATACGCTGTTTACCCAGGCGGGCAAGAACGCGCAGGTGCTCGTGCTGACGTGCTTCCCGCAGCGCTTCGACCGCGTCGCCGCGGCAAAGACGGTGCATATTGATGAGCTGAAGCATGCAGACGAGCAGTGAGAGGTTTTACCTAAGGCATTCATTTCAGGCACCGTGACACATCCACTAAGGTAAGTCGCATGACACTTGATCCTCGCTGGCTCAACGATGATGAGCAGGAACTCTGGCGGCTCATGCTCGCGGCGTCGAGAAAGATCTCGCGTGTAATCGACGACACGCTGCAGGCGGAATCTGACCTGTCTTCCTCGGAGTTCTCGGTGCTGGTGAGCCTGTCCGAGGCCGAGAATCACTCGCTGCGCCTGCGTGACCTCTGCGCGGTCTTGGACTGGGACCGCTCGCGGACTTCCCACCAGGTCACCCGGATGGAAAAGCGCGGGCTGGTGACCAAGGCGAAGAGCCCCGGGGATGCCCGCGGCGTGCTCGTGTGCCTGACCGACGAGGGGATGCGCAGGCTCGAGGCTGCGGCCCCGGAGCACGTAGAAAGCGTGCGTCGGCTTGTCTTCGATCACATGGACCCGGAGACCGCTGCGCCACTGCGCGCGTTTTTCACGAGCGTCTTGGGCGTGACCAATGTGCCGGGGCACGCGGATTACCGCGGCGCGCAGCCAATGAGCCCTTAGGGGTAAAAATCAGGGTAGATGTCCGGGCAAACCCCGTTGTCGCCGCTGGCGTTTTTCCGTTTAATGGGAACCGTACACAACAGCGGCACACAAAGAAGGGGAGTAACCGAGATGACCTACCAGAACTACAACCCGAACAACGCTCCGAAGCGCCTGACCCGCTCCACGACCGACAAGGTGATCGGCGGCGTCTGCGGCGGATTCGCCCAGTACTTCAACATCGACCCGGTGATCGTGCGTGTGATCGCAGTTTTCCTGCTCCTGTTTGGCATTTTCCCGATGTTCCTGGCCTACCTCGCGGCCTGGGCCATCATGCCGGCGGAGTTCTAGCGGGCACTACACAGAAAGGGCCAGCCACGTGGATGTGGCTGGCCCTTTTGACGTTTATTGCGGGGGTTGGGGCTGGTACTCGACGATGTTGAGACGAGAGGTCCAGCCGCCGTAGTCGGTGACAGGACCAACGGAGACGTGGACTGAGTTGTCGTCGTATACGCCACAGCCCAGGTAGCGTTGATCGCTTCCGATCGCACAGGAAATCTCGTAAGTCTCCTTGGTGATGGGGCTGGCGACAGTGAGCTCAGCGCCGTAGGCACCATTTCTGTCTGGGCTGAGCTGCCTCCATCGGTACTCGGCGTTTATACCCGCCTCGTACATCGCGCCGGCAAACTCACATGAGGTTGCGTCCGCGGCGCTTAGCGTCATCCCGTCTGCCGTTGTGCCGCAGTCCCCGCCGATCTGGCCCGGGTTGATGGTGTAACCAGCATTTGGGGCAGGGGAGGCAGGTGCTTCTTCCTGTGTTTCCTCCTGCGGCTCCGTCTGCTGCTCGGACGCCGCCGGCTGGTCCGTGGCATCTGGTGAATTGGACTGGACCGTCGTTTGCGTCACCGTGATGGTTGCGGGTTGTTCTTGGGATTCTGTATCACCGCTGCATCCGCTCAAGATAAGGCAGGGGATTGCAACAAGCGAGAGGGCCGGGAGGATTCGCATAGTCTGAGCGTAGCGTACCTGCGAGCCGGTAGTTGTATGTGTTGGGCGTGTATACACTTGGCCCGTAGCGTACTGCTTAGTCTGCTAAGAGAAGGAGACCACATTGGCCAACGAAGAAGCAGAGCGCACGAACCGTAATACGCGCGGGGAGCTCGACATCGTAAAGCTCTCCTGGAATCACGATGAGGTGCGCCAGGGCGGATACGACGCTGATGCGCTGCAAGCAGCAATCGAGCAGCAGCTCAAGGATCACGACTGGACGCAGCTGCCTGCAGAAGTCAGCGTGAGCGATAACCCAGACCAGACGTGGACGATCTTCCTTCCCGCTTCTATGAGCCTTGCCACCTGGGTGGCGGATGCGAACCAGGCGAGGTGGGTCGAGTTCCTCATCTACATGGCGGAAACCTACCTGGATGGGGGCGAGGAGCACTACCGCTTCGACCTCACGTGGCTGATCGAAGCGGCGCTCCACGGCGCCTAAACCGCGGCAGATCCTAAAGATCGGCAATGTTAGCAAGACAACTCAGGAGCGCCCTCGGGGCAGGTATCCTGGCGGCATGTGCGTTTGGGGCTGCTTCGTGCACGGACGAGAGCGCTGCGCCCACGCCTGATTCCGCTTCGTGGCAGTGGGCTGGGATCGCTCGTGCTGTCTCCGCCGCTCCCTCCGCAGACAACCACAACTATGTGTTCGTAGCGAGCGCGGATGAGGCAGGATCCCTCGCGGAGCTTGCACCGGTGTACAACCCATCGATGCAAAGACTCGGCGAAGACTTTGTGGCTCCGGATAGGGACCAGCTGGTTGTTTTTGATTCGCAGTTCAAGAAACTCCACGTGAGGCCGATTGCGAATCTGGGACTGCCGACTCAGTCAACGTCAGCTGGATCGGCAAACGCTGAAACAGCAGTTTTCGTTTTCAACGAAAGCGGGAACTCGAGCGCGTACGCGAGCCGTATCGTCCTTGCCACCAAAGACGCGACAAGCGTGGTCACGCGTGATCTGCGGCCAGTTGCGCTGAGGGCGTGCGATGACAAGACCGCAGTCTGGATAGAACGCGATGAAGATGACGGCAGTGGACTCACACTTGTGCGGATGGGCGAAAGTGGGCTGCTGTCCGAAGCACTTATCGACGGCGACCCGTCCGGCGTCGTCGCATCGGAATTCTTCTCCGCCCTCGGATGCGGAGAAGAGCCCTCCTACATTGCGTTCCCCGATGGCTCCGGCGGCGCAGATGTATTTTCTGTCGATGGCGCTAGCACGGAGCCAGCTTTGCAGCACGAGGGGAAGCTGAAAACACTGCCCGCACCGGGACTCAACAGCTCTTCTCGCTACAGGCAAGGCAACGTGTCGTTTGTTTCTCACCGCGGCACCGTGACGGAAGTAGACCTGGTGAGCCAGGTTGCCAGGGAATCTGAGCCGCTCATTGGCGCGGATCGACGGGCCGTGTCTGTCACCATCGACGGTGAGCAAGCACATGTGGTCACTCAGCCGAGGGACGGTGCGGAAAGCCTACGCGTGCATTCCTTTTCGTTTGCAGATCCCCGCGTTGATGCGGAAGGGAAACGTCTTGCAAAGCTCAGCGAACTTGCGCACCGTGGGGCTTCGAGAGGGGCGTATGTGATCCCGATGTCGGTGTTTCCGTTTGATGGATAGAGGCAACGTCCTCCTGCGAGGCTCCGGTTTGGGTCTTGCATGCATCGGGACCGAGGTGGAGGGTTTGGGCACGGCGACGTGCTCTTGGCCTGGGCGTGGTCATTCGGTGCTGCAACGCACGCATCCATAGCGACGTCTCTCCCGGTAAACCAACATGACCGAAGTCACGACATAGTTGATACTGCGTGCCGGGGAGAAGGGCCCTGATGGTAGACACCTCAGCCGATTTGCAGCACAGCGCGAAGTTCCTCGAACAGCTCCGGGCGCAGCCGGTGTATGACTGTCCTGCCCTGGCGGCTCTTTTCTAGGAGGCCGGCCTCGGTAAGCATTTTGAGGTGGTGGGAAACTGTCGGTTGGCTTAGCCCGGAGCGTTGCGTGAGTTCGCCCACGCTCATCGGCTCGCAGCCCTCTTCGGCGATTCTGGAGAGAAGTTGTAGTCGGCCGGGGTCCGCTAAAACTTTGAACAGGTCCGCGTAACGCGTCGCGTCGTCTTCGGAGAGCAAGCCGGAGCCCAGCGAGCAGCAGTCGAGGCCGGTGTTTTCTGTGGTGGCGACGTAATCGTTCATTCTTCCTACCTCGTCATATTGACAGTGATAAATATGCTGTTTAGTGTTCGTTTTGAATGCTGTCAATAGATAAGGATTCCAGATGGAAGACACAACCTCTCAGCCGGTAGAGCGTATGTCGTTTCTTGACCGCTTCCTGCCGGTGTGGATCATGCTCGCCATGGCGGCGGGCCTCGCCCTCGGCCGAGCGGTGCCGGGGCTTTCGGGCGCACTTGAGAGTCTCGAAGTCGGAAGCATCTCGCTTCCGATCGCGCTCGGCCTCCTGGTCATGATGTACCCGCCTTTGGCCAAGGTGCGCTACGACAAGACCCGCGAGATTGCCACCGACAAACGTCTCATGACCGTGTCCATCATCTTGAACTGGATTGTCGGCCCCGCGTTCATGTTCGCGCTCGCCTGGATCTTCCTGCCAGATGCCCCGGAGCTGCGCACCGGTTTGATCATCGTCGGTCTCGCCCGCTGCATCGCCATGGTGTTGGTGTGGTCCGACCTCGCCTGCGCTGACCGGGAAGCCACCGCAGTGCTGGTAGCTATCAACTCGGTGTTCCAGGTGGTCATGTTCGGCGTACTCGGCTGGTTCTACCTGCAAATCCTGCCTGCCTGGCTGGGGCTGGAAACCACCTCGGTGAAGTTCTCGTTCTGGGCGATCGTGTCCTCCGTGCTGGTCTTTTTGGGTATCCCGCTGTTGGCCGGGCTGCTGTCTCGCATTATCGGCGAGCGCACCAAGGGCCGCGACTGGTACGAAAACACCTTCCTGCCCCGGATCTCCCCACTCGCGCTGATCGGCCTGCTGTACACAATCGTCCTGCTTTTCTCGTTGCAAGGCGACCAGATCCTCTCCCAGCCGTGGACGGTGGCACGGGTGGCGATCCCGCTGCTGTGCTACTTCGTCGGCATGTTCGCTATTGCACTCTTGGTAGCCAAACTGTCCGGCATGGACTACGCCCAGTCGGCCTCGGTGGCGTTCACGGCTGCCGGCAACAACTTCGAGTTGGCCATCGCAGTGGCGATCGGCACGTTCGGCGCCACCTCCGCCCAGGCGCTGGCGGGCACCATCGGGCCGCTTATCGAGATCCCTATCCTCGTCGGCCTCGTCTACCTCATGCGTGGGATCGGCCCGAAACTGTTCCCGGGTGACCCAACCCTGCCCAAATTGTCCTAAGGAGACGTTATGAAGCCCTCAGTCTTGTTTGTGTGCGTCGGCAACGGCGGAAAGTCCCAGATGGCGGCGGCGCTCGCCGAGAAGCACGCGGGTAGCCAGCTCGGCATCCACTCCGCGGGCACCAAACCTGGCACGTCGCTGAACCAGGAATCGGTCGAGGCGATCGCAGAGGCCGGCGCCGACATGTCGCGCGGCACGCCCAAACCCATCGATCCGGAACTGCTGCGCAGCGTTGATCGCGTTGTGGTGCTCGGCGAAGACGCGCAGGTGGACATGCCCGACGACGCACGCGGCACGCTGGAGCGCTGGCGTACCGACGAACCCTCGCTCCGCGGCATCGAAGGCATGCAGCGCATGCGCCTCGTACGCGACGACATTGACGCCCGTGTGCGCTCGCTTATCGACGAACTCCTGTAACGGCCTTTAATACGCCGGAGTCATCGGGATGCGCTGCTTATTGCGGAACCGTGACGCCTGCATGCGTGCCGGCGACGTGCCGCGGTAGTGGGTGGTGGAGGGGGAGGTTGCGTACTTCGGATTGCTGGACGGTTTTCGGGAGCGTTGCTTCTCGATCCTCACACCGCCGCATTGTGGCACGAATTACACGATTGTGCTTTGTGAGTGGTTGCTTTGTGACCCTTCGGCCTGCGCCCGCAGCCCGTCGATAAACACGTCTACGAGCCACCCCCTGCTACGGGCGAACACCTCTTCTGTGATGGTTGGCAGCGGCCGCGACAGTGTGATGATGCCGAAATGGAAGTCTAGGACGTCGAGGTCGCCGGGGCACAGCCCGTACTTTTTCGCCTCCGTGAGGAGGGGACGGTAGAGGGCTTTTACCTTTTCTATCAGTATGTTTCGTTCCTCTTGGCCCATGTGGGGTGCGAACACGGGCAGGAATTCTTGGACGACGGCAGGGAAGCCGTTGTCCACCATCTCAGTGATGGCGCAGCGCCACGTCGCCTCGGGGGCGCCGGGGAGGCGGGGAACGTGCTTGTCTACGATCGCGCGCATCTTGTCGATGATGTTTTCCAGCACCGCGCGGTAGAGGTCATCCTTGGTAGGGAAGTGGCGGCTCGCGGTGGCAACACCCACCTCTGCTTCCTTCGCAATGGTGCGCAGCGAGACCTTCGGCCCCATCTGGGCAATGAGCGTCGTGGCCGCCTCTACAAGCGCTTTGTGGTTTTCAGCAGCATCTTTTCGCATATCCGGCACTTTACCCTTGACAACCGAAAAATGAAACAATATGATCCACTTCGTAAAAGCGAAACAGTCTGTTCCACTTGGAGGAAACGATGAGCACAACCGTGGTGCAACAGGAAACCGCCACCACCGATGGCAGCCGCATCAACAACACCAACAGCACCGTGAAAAAGACCATCGCCCTGATTTTGGGCCTGCCGATAATCCTCGGCCTCATGCTGTGGGCGTTTCTTGCGCCCACCTTCGCCTCCGGCCCGGACGGGGTGCCGGTGGCAGTGGCGGGGCCGGAGCCGGTCGTTGAGAAGCTGCGTGCTCAGGCGGAGCAGCAGGAGGAGCACCCGGACTTCGTCGTGGTGAGCTCACAGGACGAGGCTGAAGATATGGTGCGAAACCGCGACGCGGTCGGCGCGATCGCAATCGGGCAGGGCAGCGCCACGGTCTACACCGCTTCCGGTAACGGTGCACCGTACGTGCAGATGCTCAATGGCCTTGCCCAGAACATGCAGTCCTCCGGCATGCCGGTGGAGACCGAGGATCTCGCCCCCACGACCGAGGATGACCCGCAGGCCCAGGGCCTCGCGTTGCTCGGCCTGCCGCTCGCGTTCGGTGGCGTGATCTCCGGAATGCTTGCAACCGTGCTGCTTCGTGGCCGCAAGTGGTCGAAGGTCGCAGTCATCACGGGTGTGTCCATCCTCGGCGCGGGTGTTGCGGTTTGGATGCTGCACGGCATCTACGGCTCGCTCAGCGGCAGCGTGGGCATGGAGTGGCTGGCTATCGCTGCCGGCATCGCCGCAACCTCGTCGGTCACCGCCGGTCTTGGCGCACTTCTTGGCGTGCCGGGTGCTGGCCTCGGCGTGGTGCTGACCATCTTTGTGGCTAACCCGCTGGCCGGCCTGGCCACAGGCCCATGGCTGCTGCCGGCCGGCTGGTCCGCACTGGGCCAGCTCATGCCGATTGGTGCGACCGGCTACCTCGTGCGCTCGCTGAGCTTCTTCGACGGCGCGGACGCGCAGGGTTCCTGGATCGTCCTGTGCAGCTGGATCGTCGTTGGCCTGATTCTGCTGGCCTTCGACCGTTCGAAGGAGAAGACCGCGTAGGTTGTCTCCACCCAAACACCCGTCGAGCGTCGGCGGGTGTTTCTCATGTCCTGTTAGATTCGGCGCACATGGCAACGACGACACAGCTCTATGTTTCTTTCCCCGGCAACGCACGCGAGGTGCTGGAGTTCTACCAATCCGTCTTCGGCGGCGATCTTGAGCTGCTCACCTACGGCGAACAGCTGGATCAAGGGGTGAAGTTCCCCTTCGACCCGCCGTGCGAGGCTATCGCCCACGCCACGCTTACCGGTCCGTTTTCCATTTCGGGCGGAGACGACCTCGAGCGCAATGAAACCAGCCTCAACCGGGGCGACTTCGGCTTCACCGCGTACGTGGAGACGCCGGAGGAAGGTGAGGCGCTCTACGCAACGCTTGCCGACGACGGCGGCAACACCGTCATGCCCTTCGCCCTCGCGTCGTGGGGCGACCACTTCGGCGTGGTGGAGGACAAGTTCGGCGTGCGCTGGAACGTGACCAAGCAGGGGTAGGGCTGCTGACCACGTTCGAGGACACAAAGGACTAGTCGATAAGGGTGTTAGAGGGCATTTCCCCGTATCGCGCCGGTTGGGTGATTCCTTTCGCGAGCAACGGGTGGTTGTCCAATAGCGGCTCGATTGTGTCTTCTAGCCAGTTGGTCGAAATGCCTGAACGGGTAGCGACGTCGTCAAGAGCAACCCGCTTCCTTGGGAGCCGGTAGATGCTGCGGACGTAGTCGAGGTTCTCTTGGACAGTGAGGTCCTCGAACACGCTGGCAGCCTGGGTCGCGTATGTGACCCGGGTTCGCAGGCTGGGGTCGCCGGCGGGTTGGCCGAGCACGCGAACCTCTCCGCTCACGTTGGCTTGTGTCCCGACAATCATCCGCATGAGTGTCGTCTTACCTGACCCTGACGGCCCGACAAGGGCCGTCATTGACCCCTGGGGCAAAGTAAAGCTGGCGTTGTCGATGATCCGGGCCGAAGCCCGGTCCATCATCACCGCAGCGTTGTGAATGTCTGTATCTTGCATGCTTCGATCATCGGTCTGTTGGTGTTAGGCTGTCGAGCGTGGTGAATAAACGACAAGGGCGACCGCGCGGCGGATCGGATGCCCGTGAACGCATTGTTAGTGCAGCGCAGAAGAATTTTATCCTGTCTGGATATACAGGCGCGACGCTCCGCACCATCGCGCAAGAAGCTGGCGTTGATCATGCGCTGGTGAATTATTACTTCGGCACGAAGGAGAATCTGTTTAGCGAGGCGATGCTTGGAGGGTTCAGTCCTTCCGCGGTCTTCAAAACGGTGCGGTCCGCCGAAGGGGTGTCACTTGCGACGCTGCCGGCGATGCTTGCGCGCGCGTTTGTCGCGTTCTGCGAGACACCCCAGATCCAGCACACTGTGCTCCCTACCCTCCGTCTCGCGTTCGAAGACGAGGACACCCGAGCACTTGTCACCGGTTACATCGAGAGGGAAATCTTCGCAGAGGCGGAACAGCTCCTGCTTGACCTCAAGGAGCGGCAGAATCGACCCACAAAGGCGAGTGCCCACGAAGCCGTCATTGGCATTTCAACCGTGTTGCTTGGTGCACTCGTGTCGCGCTACCTCCTCCGGGCTGGGCCGCACGCAGCGATGTCGGTACGAGAATTCGGAGTGCTGTTGGAGCGGTTGCTCAGAGGCGCGCTGGGGTAGGAGAGGTGGGCCCTAAACGGAGCTAGCTCCATTTGAGGTAGGACGGCTTAGAAAAGCCCAGGTGGCGGTGATCCGCGTGACCTAAATGGAGCTAGCTCCAACTGGCTATCGCACCAACCCAACCAGCTGCGATGCTGAGGGAGTCATACGGGAAAAGAAGTCGGGTGCCTCGGATTTCCGAGGCACCGGTGTGGCAGCCGCGTTACTCGATTTTGTCGTCTTCTTTTTCGCGGACAGTTCTGACGAATTTACCCAGAAACTGAAAGACAGCGGGGGCGAGAAACAACCCGGCGAACAGTTCGGATACACCGCCCAGATAGACACCGATCGCGGCTCCAACCGAAGTGATAAACATGCCGAAACTCAAATATTGGCCGCGCTTTAAAGCGTCGACGTCACCTTTCGCGAGCCACTCCTTCTCGTGGTTCGACGCAGCAATACTCTGCTCAGCCATCTGCATGGCGCGGTCAGCAAAGGACGGGTTAAGCCTCTAAAGTCTCCGGTGAAGGAGCTGGAGCACTCCATAAATACGAGTCAACCCTTCGAGTGAGCTCTTCGACAATTTCAGCGGTGACTACTTCGTCTTCTGTACTAGCTGAATACTGCGATCCAGGGCGTTGAACGTTGCTTTCCATCCGTTGTAAATGGTCGCCCGAGGGTCGTTCTTCGCCATGCGTGCCTTCGTCCGCAGGGGGCGGGGGTTGGTTTCCATCATGTCCACTCCCCGGCGACGGGCTCGGGCTGTGGCGTTCCTCGTTTTGAGAGTCATTGCCCATGCACCTTCTTCCTTTCGGTAGTGAGACTGAGTGGTTTATGTCTCTCTGCCATTCAACCACATACCGCGCGTGCCTATTGCTTTACTGGGGTTCGGACGGGGGGTCGCGCTCGACGCTGCCGGTAATGCTTGCGCGGGCCTACCGGAATCAATCTCTAACTGCCCTATCCTGGCGACACGGACCCGTTGGGTTGCGTCGCGCCTCCGAACAGTGCGAACCAGTGCTAGGGGCGGGTATCTAATCCGGTGAAATCTGCTGAATACCGTGGGCGTAGGCAGGGTTTTGGTCGATTAACTTCTCGAACCCGCTTGCGTAATTCCGAGCCACCGAAGCACCGTGCATACTTGCTAGGTTGTAAAAGGCCACCACCATCGAGCGTGGGTCTACATCTTTCATTTTCTTACGAAATAGTCCGGCTCTCGTCGGTGTGTTCGATGTGGGGCGCATCCACAGCCGGTTATGGTGGGCAGTGAGGTTTCGGAGGAAAAGAATCGACGAGCACCCAACCGCGAAGCGGTCCGCCTTGAAGTTCAAGGCACCAGACACCTCTTTCCAGAGTGGGCCTTGGGTACCAGGTGGGTTGAACGACAAAATGGCGCGGTTCAGGTGACCGAGAGTCAGACTGTCCACGACTGACCAGATCGGTAGGCCCTGGACCAACTGCAACACCTGCTCACGGTTGTCCCTCGTAACCCATCGTGGGGGCTGTGGTAGTCCGATAATTCTGCATTGTCTTTCTATGTGATTGACAACATACGCCTCCCTGTAGTTGAGAATGTCGCGCAACATTCCCTCAATCAGGTCCTCCGGCGTGTAATTGCTATCAAGAAGGAGATAGTTGGACGGTTCCAGATAATCGTCGTAGGGACAGGAACTTTTGCACAGCGCATTTACAAAATGGTGACGCAGTTGGAACTCAACAGTGCGGATGCCTGAGAATATGTACGAAGACATTTGTGAGTCGGCGTCCATGATTCTGAATACTTCGCTGGGGGATTTCTGCACGGTAATTGCGCCGTTGTCGTGCAGGTAGCGGAAGTTCCTGGCGTACCCGATAAAGAAGTGAAAATTGACCGTGGCAAGGCGAGCCACGTCGTCTTCTGTGATTGACGACCTAGGGAAATAGTGTCGCTCTTCTAGGTACTCGATTTTCCCATCTGTGGTGAGGAAAGGTGGTCTATTATCTCCGCTCTTCATTAGACAGTAACTTTACCAATGGAGTGCAGCGTTACCTTTTAGGGAAAGAACAACACCCCACTCGCGTGGGGTGTTGAACAGGGCCGAACAGCGGGGCGCTTCCGGGAGAGGCGGCTGAACGGGGCTGATGACTTCACTATAGACGGACAGGGGGGTTGTGCGTGACTCGGCGTGAGAATGAGTCGCGTTGTCCACCGCCCGAATTGCGTTACCGCTGTTCATCGCCGGTTGGTTTGCCCTATTTCAGGGGTATTCGATCTGGAAGGAGGGACGCGACCACCTGTGTCTCAACGTGCCGTGTATGGAACACGAGGGAGATGTCAGAGCCTTTCGAGACGGTCGGGAGACCCCCTCCGACCCCTCCGGGTAGGTGCGTGTCACCGGGGTAAGTCACCCTCCTCGAAGATACGGTTAAATCACGTCCCCACGCTGCCGGTAATGCCGATACAGTGGGAAAAATGATATTGGAGGTTCCCGTGGCGAGAAGCCAGAAACTAGAACTGACCTGGTTCAACAAAGACAAGGCGCTTATTCCGGCGCAGAGTGGGAAGTATGGCTACACCTGAGTTGCCCCGTCCGACCCGCGCTACTGTGAGAGACGAATGGAGCACCCGCAACGACATCGTCGGAACCAACGGCAAAGTCACCATCCGCTACGCCGGAAGGCTCTACCACCTAGGCATCGGACGCGCCTACGGCGGGAAACACATCCTGATGGTCATCACCGACAACCACGTCACCACATCGTTAAAAGAGACCGGCGAAATCATCACCGAGCACTACATCGACACCTCCCGCAATTACCAAAAACCATACTGGCAATAAGGCCAACGTCCACTGACCTAAAAACAAAACCGGCACCTCGGAAAAACAAAAACCGAGGCACCGGTTTGTCCACCATCTCGCGACTGAGTTGTCAACTATGTCGCGACTGAGGACAGCGTGTCCCCGACAGGACTCGAACCTGCGACCTTCGGTACCGGAAACCGATGCTCTAATCCACTGAGCTACGGAGACATCGTTGTGCTTTTTACGCGGAAGCTTCCGCGTGTGAAGACAACAGGATAGAGCGTAGCACCCGACGGTGGTGGGGAGTTAATTGGTGTGTGGGTGGCGTCGAGAAGCGAGCGGGGCGTGGGGGAGTCCGGGATTTCCTAGGCACATCCATGGAACGCGCCAGGGAGTTTTCACTGATTTGCAGGGGTGGTGTCGCATGATGATTGTGCGCCTTTGAGGAGGCGTGACACGGGAAACAATGACAGCAAAGTGGCCGGTACCGAGTGCGGTACCGGCCACTTTGTGTGTGCCGAATTAGTGGACGACCATCACGATCAGGTCGCGCGGGCCGTGCACGCCCTCGACGCGGACCAGCTCGATGTCGGAGGTCGCGGAGCCACCGGAAATCATGGTGGCCGGCTTCTCCGGATCGATGCGGCTGATCATCTCAGGCACGCCGTAGACCAGGGAATCGGGGCGCACGATCACCACGTGGCGGTCGGGCACGAGTGACAGCGCGCGGCGGCCGCACACATCGCCAGACTCGAGCACGATGGAGCCGGTCTGGGCGGAGGTCACCTTGGAGTCGGTGACGACGGCGCCGACGTCGCCAAGCTCTCGCGGGTCCGAGGCCGGGTCATCGGCGCGGGAGGAACCGTCGAACTCGGTGAAGAGGGACTCGTCCAAGCCGGGGGCGTAGACGATGTCCTTGGCACCGCGCTCGGCGAGGATCTTGGCGATGTTGCTTGCCAGATCCGCCTCGGAGGTCTCCACCACGGTGGCCTTGTAGTCGAGCAGGCGATCGACGAGGATCTCGCGCAGCTGCTCGGGGGTGTGGTCCGAGGAGGTGTTGTACTCGCGGACCGGCTCGACGTAGGCGGGCGCGTTGGAAAGCTTCTGCGCATTGCGGATGCGGGTCAGGATTTCCTTCTTCGCGTCCGCGTTTCGGGAGGAAACATTGGCTGCCATGATCTACTTATCCTCTCCGGTGTTCGGGTCGACAAAGTCGGTCTTGTTGGCCTCGGAATCGCGGCCGGGCACGCCACGCTTGCGCTCTGCGGCGAGCAGGTCGCGCGCCTCGTCCGTCTCCCACCACTGGCGGAAGGACTTCTTCGGCGGCACTGCCACGTCGCGGTAGTCGGTCCAGCCATTGATCGGCGCCGGCATAGAGGTGATCTCGCCCTTGAAGCCGCCGAGCACGCGGCCGAGTGCGACCATGCGCACGGCCTTGTCCCAGAGCTTCGGCTTGCCCCACATGGTGCCAATCAGGCCGAAGGCTGCCTTCTCCAGGCGCGGGTTGTGCTGTTCCACCTTCTGGTGGCGCATCTCCAGCAGGATGTCCGTGATCGGGATCTTCACCGGGCAGACCTCGTTGCAGCGCCCGCACAGGGAGGAGGCATACGGCAGCGAGGAGTTCGGGTCGTTGAGATCCTCCATACCCGTCAGCTGCGGGGTGAGGATCGCACCGATCGGGCCCGGGTAGGTCGAACCGTAGGAGTGGCCGCCGGCGCGCTCGTAGACCGGGCACACGTTCAGGCAGGCCGAGCAGCGAATGCACTTGAGTGCTTCGCGGCCGATCTCGTTCGACAGCGCGGCGGTACGACCGTTGTCCAGCAGGACAATGTGGAAGTTCTGCGGGCCGTCGCCCTCGGTCACACCGGACCACAGGGAGGTGTACGGGTTCATGCGCTCACCGGTAGACGAGCGCGGCAGCAGCTGCAGGAAGACTTCCAGATCCTGGAAGGTCGGCAGCAGCTTTTCAATGCCCATGACAGAAATCAGGGTCTCGGGCATGGTCAGGCACATACGGCCGTTGCCCTCGGACTCCACGATGGAGACCGTGCCGGTTTCCGCGATACCAAAGTTCACACCAGAGATGGCAACCTTCGCCTTCATGAACTGCTCGCGCAGGTACTGGCGGGCAGCCTCAGCCAGCTCGGCCGGGTCGGAAGTCAGCGACTCGTCCGTGTTCGGCATCTTGTCGACGAAGATGTTGCGGATCTCAGAACGGTTGCGGTGAATCGCCGGCACCAGAATGTGGGAGGGGAAGTCCTCGCCCAGCTGGACGATCAGCTCGGCCAGGTCGGTCTCCTGTGCGGAGATGCCGCGCTTTTCCAGCTCCTCGTTCAGCGCGATTTCCTGGGTGGCCATGGACTTGATCTTGACCACGTCGGTCTCGCCGGTTTCTTCGATGAGCCCGGCGATGATCTCGTTGGCCTCTTCCGCATCGCGCGCCCAGTGGACGTGGCCGCCGCGGGCGGTGACGTTGCGCTCGAACTCCTCGAGCAGCTCGGGCATGCGCGCACCGACGTCCTGCTTAATCGACGAGCCGGCGTTGCGCAGCTGCTGCCAGTCATCCAGCTCGTCAACCACGTTCTGACGCTTCACACGAATAGCGGTGGTGGCGTAGTTCAGGTTGCGACGCTTGGTCACATTGTCCAGCTCGTGGTGCGCAGCCTTCTGGAACTTCTCGCTGCCACGCAGGTGGTTCGGGCCCTTTGCGTGGGGCGGCATTTGGGGTTTACCGAGTGCGACTTTCACAGCATGCTCTCCTTCGAGTACGCGGCTGATTCAGGGGTCCACGGGTTCGCCTTGGTGGAGGCGAGGATCTCAGCCATGTGCAGGGCGCGCACACCCGTGTGCTGGCGGCTCATTGCGCCAGCGATGTTCATCAGGCAGGAGGAGTCACCGGCGGTGACGTATTCCGCCTTCGTGTCCTTGATGTGGCGGGCCTTGTCGGAGACCATCGCCGCAGATACCTCGGACATCTTCAGTGCGAAGGTGCCGCCGAAACCGCAGCATTCCTCGCGGTTGGGCAGCTCCACCAGTTCGAGGCCTTCAACTGCGCGCAACAGCTTGTAGGGGCGCTCGCCAACCTCCAGGAAGCGGCGGGAGTGGCAGGACTCGTGGTAAGTGACGCGGTGGGGGAAGAACGCCCCGACATCTTCGGTGCCTGCGACATCGATGATGAACTCGGAGAGTTCGTAGGTCTTCTTGGCGGCCTTCTTCGCCCCGTCAACAAGCGCGGGGCTGCCGTAGCGGTCGGCCAGGGAAACGTGCTGTTCACGCACGGCACCCGCGCAAGAGCCGGACGGTGCCACCACGTAATCGATGGACGGGTCGGCAAAGGCGTCGACGTAGGACTCAATGATGGGTACGGCCTGCTTCTGGTAGCCAGTGTTGACGTGCATCTGGCCGCAGCACGTCTGGCCTTCTGGGAAGACGACCTCGTAGCCTAGGCGTGACAGCACAAGTGCCGAGGCCTTGTGCGCATCAGGAAAAAGAGCGTCGCCGATACAAGTAGAAAACAGTGCTACTCGCAATGTGGACTCCTTATGGTGAATTTCTAGTGAAGGATTGCTCCGGCAGCCGGGCACCTAAGTCTCTAGTTTACGACCGGCGCCAGGAAACTGAGAACGTTGGTCTGCAGGAAGACCATGATGCAGACGGCGAGCAAGAAGACGAAGGAATAGCCAACGACTCGCTTGAAGATCTCGGATTCCTTACCCTCCATGTCTACCGCCGTTGCGGCAATCGCGAGCGACTGCGGCGAGATCATCTTGCCCACGACACCACCGGTGGTGTTGGCCGCAAGCATGAGATCCGGGTTGAGGTTCAGCTGCTCAGCGGCGGTGACCTGCAGCTTCGCAAACAGGGCGTTGGCGGAAGTATCCGAGCCGGTGACTGCCACACCGATCCAACCCAGAATGGGGGCGGTGAAGGCGAAGAAGCCGCCGAGGTTGGCAAAGAACTCACCAATGGTGACGGTCTGGCCGGAGTAGTTCATCACGTACGCCAGCGCGAGCACGAGCACGATCGTGGCGGCAGACCAACGCATGCGGTACATCGTGTCGGTCAGCTCCTTGCCCACCTGGCCCCAGGTCAGCGAGTAGCGGCCGTTCTCGTTGAAGATGATGTAAACCAGGGCGACGATCAGGCCAGAGATGACCAGGAGCGTGCCCGGGTTGTTGATGTACTTGAAGGAGTAGTCGGCGACGACTTCGGCCCCGTTGGCGTCGAGAAGCGAGCCCTCGGGCAAGCCCGGCCACGGGAACTTGATCTGGAAGGAGTTGAGCCAGCCGGGGATTGCGGTACCCAGGTTGGCCAGGCCGAAGATGACCACGACGATGGCGTAGGGCATCAGCGCCATCCACACGCGGTTGCCAGGCAGCTCGGTCTCTTCGAGATTTTCCGTGCTGGGCAGTTCCAGGCGCTCGCGCAGTGCTTCGACGCCCTTCGGCGTCCAGAAGCGCAGCAGCGCGAAGGCGGCACCGAGTGCGACGATGCAGGCAATGACGTCGGTGAGCTGGTAGGCGAAGAAGTTCGAGGTCCACCACTGCGCAATACCGAAGGACAGGCCGATGGTAAAGGCGGCCGGTGCGGTCTCGCGGACGCCACGCCAGCCGTCGATAATGCCGGCGATGATGAAGGGGACGAAGAACGCCAGGAAGGGGGTCTGGTGGCCGACGATCGCGGCGATGTTCTCGGTCTGCTCAAGCGTGCGACCGCCGACCTCGCCGGCGGTGGTGATCGGAATCGCCACGGCGCCGAAGGCGACCGGCGCGGTGTTTGCAATCAGCACGATCGTGGCTGCGCGCAGCGGCTTGATGCCCAGCGCCAGGATCATCGTGGCGGTAATGGCCACCGGTGCGCCGAAGCCCGCAAGCGCCTCGAGTAGGCCACCGAAGCAGAAGGCAATGAGCATGGCCTGGATGCGCACATCGCCGTGCCCCATCTTGTCAAAGACCAAGCGCAGATCTTCAAAGCGGCCCGAGGCGACGGTGATTTGGTAGAACCAGATCGCCGCCATGATGACAAAGACGATGGGCAGCAGGCCGAACAACCCGCCGCGGAAGGCGGAAGAAATCGCCATGCCGGTGGGCATATTGAAGCCAAAGATGGCCACCAGGATGGCTGCGATCAGGGCAACCAGACCGGAGAGGTGTGCGCTGGCTTTCACACCCAGCAGCATGATGAAGAAGGTGAGCAGCGGAATGGCTGACACCAACGCAGAAAGGCCGAGGCTGCCTCCGACAGCATCGGTAAAGACCTGAAATTGGTCCATGGTGCGCTCCTTGGTTGGAGGGAAAACGAACTACATGCCTCGCGTAAGGCCCGCGCCCCACCATCCGTCGCGCTCTCTGGCGGCGCATCGTGGAACGCTTGCCCCAAAGCTGTGCCTGCGGCGGCATATTTAGAAATTATGACACGGGGTCACACTAGATGCAGCGAAAAGCCATAAGAAATGCATGAGTTTTTCAGCCACGCTTACCTGCTCTTTTCGGGCGAGCGGGGGTAAAGGACTGCCCGCGGCGGGGGAGGGGATGGCACCTAGCGAACGGGGGCTATGCGGGCTTGGGTTCAGCTGCTGCGGACGGTGCGCAAGGCCATGAAGAGATCGCGCGCGCGGTGAATTAGACTTGCACCCCATGACGCCAGCAGATCTTTCACAGCTCATTAGGCAAGCAGCCGTTTCCGTGCTCACCGCGCACGACCTCGACTCCTCCGTGGTCCCGGACACCGTGACCGTGGAGCGGCCGCGCAACCCGGAGCACGGGGACTACGCCACGAACGTCGCTTTGCAGGTGGCCAAGAAGGCGGGCACGAACCCGCGTGAGCTGGCGAGCTGGCTTGCCGACGCACTCGGCGCCGACGCGGCGATCGATACCGCCGAGGTTGCCGGCCCCGGCTTCCTCAACCTGCGCCTGGCCTCCGCGGCCCAGGGCCAGCTGGTGGGCGAGATCCTCGCCGCCGGTTCGTCCTTTGGTAACTCGCAGCGTTACGACGGGCAGAAGATTAACCTGGAGTTCGTCTCGGCCAACCCCACCGGCCCGATCCACCTGGGCGGTACCCGCTGGGCGGCAGTGGGCGATTCCTTGGGGCGCGTGCTGGAAGCCTCCGGCGCGGACGTGACCCGCGAGTACTACTTCAATGACCACGGCGGGCAGATCGACCGTTTCGCCCGCTCCCTGGTGGCCGCGGCGAAGGGCGAGCCGACTCCCGAGGACGGTTACGGCGGGGAGTACATCAAGGAGATTGCGGGCGCGGTCGTCGACAAGCATGCGGATGCGCTTCATGGCAGCGACGAGGAGGTCCAGGAGACCTTCCGTGCGGCCGGCGTGGAGATGATGTTCGCGCAGATTAAGCAGTCGTTGCACGAGTTCGGTGTGGACTTCGATGTTTTCTTCCACGAGAACTCTCTGTTTGAGTCCGGCGCGGTGGACAAGGCGATCCAGACGCTGAAGGACAACGGCAATCTCTACGAATCCGAGGGGGCCTGGTGGCTGCGCTCGAGCGACTTTGGCGACGATAAGGACCGCGTGGTACTGAAATCGGACGGCAACGCGGCCTACATTGCCGGCGATATCGCGTACGTGGCCGACAAGTTCGACCGCGGACACAACCTGGCCATCTACATGCTGGGTGCGGACCACCACGGCTATATCGCTCGCCTGCGCGCTTCCGCACAGGCGCTGGGCTACGACCCGGAGGCAGTCGAGGTGCTCATCGGGCAGATGGTCAACCTGGTGCGCGACGGCAAGCCGGTAAAGATGTCTAAGCGCGCCGGCACGATCATCACCCTGGACGACCTGGTTGATGCGATCGGCGTGGACGGCGCGCGCTACTCGCTGGTGCGCTCATCGGTGGATTCCAGCCTGGATATTGACCTGGATCTGTGGACCAAGCAGTCGAGCGACAACCCGGTCTACTACGTGCAGTACGGACACGCGCGGCTGTGCTCGCTGGCCCGCAACGCCGAGGCCGCGGGCCTTGACAGCGCCGACTTCGAAGGCGTGGACTACGGCCTGCTCACCCACGAGAAGGAGGGCGACCTGATCCGCACGCTCGGGGAGTTCCCGGCCGTGGTCAAGGCTGCCGCCGAGCTGCGCGAGCCGCACCGCGTCGCCCGCTACGCCGAGGAGCTGGCCAGCGCCTTCCACAAGTTCTACGACTCCTGCCAGGTACTGCCGAGGACGGACGAGGAAGTCGCGCCGATCCACCGCGCTCGCCTCGCGCTGGCGATGGCCACCCGCCAGGTGCTCGCCAACGCGCTTTCCATGGTCGGGGTGTCTGCCCCGGAGCGGATGTAGTTTCCCTAAAGGAGGGTTCTTCAACTTTATGCAGGCTCCAGATTCGCAGCCGTTTAACCAGCTGCCCGCCCACGTGTGGCCGCGCAACGCCGCGCGCACGGACGACGGCGTGATCACCATCGCCGGGGTCGCGTTGCCCGAGATTGCCGCGCAGTACGGCACCCCGGTGATGGTGGTGGACGAGGACGATTTCCGCTCCCGCTGCCGCGACATGGCCGAGGCCTTCGGCTCGCCGCGCAACGTCCACTACGCGTCTAAGGCGTTTTTGACCCGTCACATCGCCCGCTGGGTGGATGAGGAGGGCCTCGCGCTGGACGTGGCCAGCGAGAACGAGCTGCGTATCGCGCTCGCCGCTGATTTCCCGCCCGAGCGCATCACCGTCCACGGCAATAACAAGTCCGAGAGCTTTCTGCGCCTGTGCCTCGAGTCCAAGGTGGGCCACGTGGTCATCGACTCGCGCCAGGAGCTCACCGAGCTCGAGGCCCTGGCCAAGGAGCTAGGCCAGGTCCAGGACGTGTTCGTGCGCGCGAAGCCGGGCGTGGACGCGCACACCCACGAGTTCATCGCCACCAGCCACGAGGACCAGAAGTTCGGCCTCTCCCTGGCCTCCGGCAGCGCCTACGAGGCGGCCGTCGCCGCGATAAACTCGCCTCACCTCGAGCTGACCGGCCTGCACTGCCACGTCGGCTCGCAGGTCTTTGACGCCGAGGGCTTCAAACTCGCCGCCGAGCGTGTGCTGGGCCTCTACGCCCAGATCTGGAAAGAGCAAAGCGTCGCGCTGAAGTACCTGGACTTGGGCGGCGGCTACGGCATCGCGTACACCGACGACGAGGCGCCGCTCGACGTCGCGGCAGTAGCCCGCGACCTGTTGCGCGAGGTGCAGGACGTCGCCGATGACCTGGGCATCGAGGCGCCGACCGTCGTGGTCGAGCCGGGTCGCGCGATCGCGGGCCCGTCCACGGTGACGGTGTACCGCGTCGGCGTGGTCAAGGACGTCCACACCTCGTACACCGCCACACGTCGCTACATCGCGGTCGACGGCGGCATGAGCGATAACATCCGGCCCGCGCTCTACGCCTCGCTTTACGACGCCCGCGTGGCCAACCGCCTGACCCACGGCACCCCGGTGCAGACGCGCCTGGTGGGCTCGCACTGCGAGTCGGGCGACATCCTGGTCGAGGACGGCAACTGGCCGGACGATATCGCCGCCGACGACCTGATCGCGCTCGCCGCGACTGGCGCGTACTGCTACTCCATGAGCTCGAACTACAACTCTTTCGGCCGGCCGGCGGTTGTCGCCGTGCGCGACGGGGAGATTTCCCCCATGATTCGCCGCGAGACGGTTGAGGATATTTTGGCCCGAGAATATTAAAGCGGGCGCGAACAACGAGAAAATAGACTAAGCGGTACACTGAGCCGGGTACACGCCGGATAAAGCCGGAACACACACGCATCAGATAGGAAAAGGAACACGCATGACTGTCGCAAGCGCCGAGAGCCGTAACGGGAACTACCCGGGCAAGGGAATTGGGCAAGCCGTGGGCGTTGCCATTCTGGGCAAGGGCACCGTGGGCACTGAGGTGCTGCGCCTGATCCAGGAGTTTTCCGAGAATCTTGAGCACCGCATCGGCGGCCCGCTGGCCGTCCGAGGTGTGGCTGTGTCCAACGTGGACAAGCACAAGGACGCGCCCGAGGTGCAGGGCATTTACCTCACCGACGACGCCACCGAGTTGATCAACCGTGATGACGTCGACGTGGTCGTCGAGGTCATCGGCGGCATTGATTACCCGCGCAAGCTGGTGCTTGCCGCACTGCAGGCGGGCAAGTCTGTGGTCACCGCGAACAAGGCGCTGGTGGCCGCGCACGGCTCCGAGCTGGCCGACGCGGCCAACGAGGCCGGGGTTGACCTCTACTACGAGGCCGCCGTCGCCGCAGCGATCCCGGTCGTGGGCATGCTGCGTCGTTCGCTGGCGGGCGATCAGGTCCAGCGCATTTCTGGCATTGTCAACGGCACCACGAACTTCATCCTGGACGCGATGGCGTCCACCGGCGCGAGCTACGAAGACGCGCTCGCCGAGGCCACCCGCCTGGGCTACGCTGAGGCCGACCCGACCGCGGACGTGGAGGGCCACGACGCGGCGTCCAAGGCGGCAATTCTGGCGTCCATGGGCTTCCACACCCGCGTGACCTTCGACGATGTGTACTGCGAGGGTATTACCAAGATCACCGCAGAAGACATCGCCGCGGCGAAGAAGTCCAACCAGACCATCAAGCTTCTGGCCATCTGCGAGCGGCTGTACGACGAGGACGGCAACACCACCGCCGTCAACGCGCGCGTCCACCCGACCCTGGTGCCGAACGAGCACCCGCTGGCGAGCGTGGATCAGTCCTACAACGCCATTTTTGTTGAGGCCGAGGCCGCAGGCCGCCTGATGTTCTATGGCAACGGTGCCGGCGGCGCGCCGACCGCTTCCGCTGTGCTCGGCGACCTGGTGGGCGCTGCCCGCAACAAGGTCCACGGCGGCCGCGCTCCGGCGGAGAACCCGTACGCTGACTACAAGGTCGTGGGCTTCGACGAGGTGCCGACCCGCTACCACGTGAACATGACGGTGGATGACCGCGTCGGCGTGCTGGCTGACCTGGCCCGCAACTTTGCTGACGACGGCGTGTCGCTCTCCGCGGTGCGCCAGGAGGAGTCCGGCGACGAGGCGCACCTGATCGTGGTGACCCACAAGGCACTCGAGCGCGACCTGCGCGCGATCGTGCAGCGCCTGGAAGAACACGACGCGGTTAAGGCGATCAACTCCGTGATCCGCCTGGATGCTTAAAGGGAAGGGTTTTCCATGCCTACGGATCTGCAAGTTGGGCTCAAAGCCACGGTGACTGTGCCCGGTTCCTCGGCGAACCTGGGCCCGGGTTTTGACACCCTCGGCATCGCGCTGAGCATTTACGACACCGTCGAGGTGGAGGTCATCGCCTCTGGGCTCGAGGTACACATCTTTGGCGAGGGCGCCGAGGACCTGCCGCGTGACAACTCCCACCTGGTGGTCAAGGCTATCCGCTCGGGGCTGAAAGCCGCGGACGTGGAGGCACCGGGGCTGAAGGTGACGTGCACGAACAACATCCCGCAGTCGCGCGGCCTCGGCTCTTCCGCAGCCGCCGCCGTCGCCGGCGTGGTGGCCGCGAACACGCTCGCCGGAAGTCCCTTGAGCACCGAAGAGATCGTGCAGTTGTCCAGCGAGTTCGAGGGCCACCCGGATAACGCGGGTGCCTCCGTGCTTGGCGACGCGGTGGTGTCCTGGACCGAGATCCCCGTCGACGGCCGCTCGCTGCCGGAGTACCGCGCCGTGGGCGTAAAGGTGGACCCGCGCATCCGCGCCTACGCGCTGGTGCCGGACTTCCACGCCTCGACCAACGCCGTGCGCAAGGTCCTGCCGAGCCACGTCACGCACACGGATGCGCGCTTCAACGTCTCGCGCACCGCGGTGATCACGGTGGCCATTCAGAGCCACCCGGAACTGCTGTGGGAGGGCACCCGCGACCGCCTGCACCAGCCGTACCGCTCCGACGTGCTGCCGGTGACCGCTGAGTGGGTCAACCGTCTGCGCAACCGCGGCTACGCCGCTTACCTCTCCGGCGCAGGCCCGACCGCGCTCGTGCTGTGCACCGAGCCCGTCGACGACGAGATCCTGGACGAGGCCCGCGAATCCGGCCTGCGCGTCCTCGAGCTCGAGGTCGCAGGGCCGGTCAATGCCGAGCTCACCGCAGACTAGGGACTAGCGAGCAACCCGCTCCATCCCGCCGCGCAGGCTCGCCACGCCCCGGATGCCGCGTGCATTGAGCGCGGCGACCGCCTGCGCCGAGCGCACGCCAGAAGCACAGATCAGCACCCCGCCGTTTTCCAATTCCGGCGGGGTGTAGCCGTCGAGGAGTACGCCGAGCGGAACGTTGATCGCGCCCGGGAGGTGGGTGGTGGCGAACTCGTGGGGCTCGCGGACGTCGATAAGCGTGGCGCCCGCGGTGAGCTGGTCGACCTCGGCGGGGCCCTGGGGTGGGGCCTCGGCGAGCACGCGCGCGGTGACCGCGGGGTCGGGAGCAAGCGGGATGTATTCCCACGTGCCGGCGAGGCTGTCGTAGTAGCCGAGCTGGCCCACCAGCGGGCTGCCCACACCGGTGAGGTACTTCATCGCCTCCATGGCCATGGCGGAGCCGACCACGCCAACGAGCGGGCCGAGCACTCCCGCTTGCGAGCACGAGGGCACCGAACCCGGCGGCGGCGGGGCGGGGAAGAGGTCCTCGTAGACAGGCCCGTGGCCGGCCCAGAACACCGACATCTGCGCCTCAAACCCCAGGATGGAGCCCCAGATGTGCGGGATGCCCAGGTGGGCTGCGGCGTGGGAGGCGATGTGGCGGGTGGCGAAGTTGTCGGTGCCGTCGAGGACCACGTCCGCGCCCGAAAGTTGCTCCAGCGCAGTGTCCCAGGTCAGGCGCTCTTTCACCGGGGTGATCTGGGTGTCCGGGTTGAGTGCGCTAAGCGCTTCGATGGCGGAATCCACCTTGGGCTCGCCCACACGATTGGTGGTGTGGATGACTTGGCGGTGGAGGTTGGACAGGTCGACGACGTCGTCGTCGAAAAGCGAAATGCGGCCGATGCCTGCGGCAGCAAGGTAGAGCAGGGCGGGGGAGCCGAGGCCGCCGGCGCCGATGACGGCGACGTGGGCTGCGCGGAGTTTTGCCTGCGCCTCATCGCCGATCAGAGTAGTTTGGCGCAGGTAGCGATCACTCATCAATGCCCACCCACTGCGTCTCGCCGCTTACCAGACCCTGCTTCTTCCAAATGGGCACCTCGGCCTTGACCCGGTCGGCGACCTCGGCGCAGGCGGCAAACGCCTCGCCGCGGTGAGCGCTAGCCACCAGGACTAAGAAGGCGAGCTCGCCGATGGGCACATCACCTGTGCGGTGCGCGGCGTAGATCCTAACGGGGTTGGAGGCTGCGACCTCGGCGGCGACGCGCTCAAGCTCCTCGGGCGCTGAGGGGTGCGCTTCGTAGGCGAGGGTGGCCACGGACTGGCCGCCATCGTGGTCGCGGACAATGCCCTCGAAGCGCACGAGCGCGCCCATTGCCTGGGTGAGCGTGTCTTTACTGGCCTGCGCCGCGAGCGACTCGAGCGGAGCGTCGGTGATCACGGTGCCGGTCACCCGGCCTGTCTGCTCGGCCACGTAGGCGGGGTCAGAGTGCTGAGTGGTCATGGTGTCCTTCCAACTGCTCGAGGAGGTGGGGCAGTACCGGCTTGAGTACCGCGCAGCCATCGCGGACCCCGCCGCGGGAGCCCGGCAGTGTCATGAGGAAGGTGCCGCCGCGGATTCCGGCCACCGCGCGCGAGAGGATCGCGGTAGGTACTTTCTCGCGGCCCTTATCGTAGAAGTCGTGCACGATGCCGGGCAGCTCGCGCTCCAGGTGCGCACTCACGACCTCGACGGTGCGGTCGTCGGCGGTGATGCCGGTGCCGCCCGAGGTGAGGATCACAGATGGCTTGCGCAGCAGCGCGGCGCGCACGGCGTCCTCCACATCCGCGTCGGCAACGACGGTTGCGTCCGGGGTGTCGAGCCCCATCTCGCGCAAGAAGGCGACGGCGATCGGCCCGGACTCGTCGGCGTAGACGCCCTGGGCCGCGCGCGTCGACGCCACAATTACTTCAGCTTTTCTCATAGATATTCCACCTTACAGCGGGTAGACGGAAACCAGTTCGCCTGCGGCGAGCTCCGCGCCGACAGGCACGCGGATCAGGCACTGCGCCGCCGCGCCCTGGGCCAGCAGGTGGGAGCTGGCACCGCCGATGGGGTGCACCTGGCCATCAACTATGCGGCCGCGCAGGAACTGCTCGCGGCCCCCGATCCCGGCGACCGCGCATGCGAGCGGGGCGCGCAGTACCGCGGGCGCGTGCCCGAGCAGGGGAGCGACGTAGAGGCGGAAGCTCACCAGCGTGGAGATCGGGTTGCCTGGCAGGCCGATGACCGGCACGCCGTGGAAGGTACTCAGGCCCTGCGGGCCGCCCGGCTGCTGGCTCACGTGCCCGTACCAACCCTCCGGGAACGCGAGGCGCACGACTTCGAACTTGCCGTGGCTGATCCCACCCGAAGTCACCACTGCGTCCGGCTGGTGACGCTCGATCGCGGCGCGCACCTTTTCGCGCAGCACATCCGGCTCGTCGCTGGTGCGCACGTGCGCGGCCACCTCGATCCCGTGACGAGCGGCAAGCGCCCGCAGCATCGGCCCGTTGGCATCTGGGATCGTCGCCGTGCCCGCCTGCTGCGGTGCGTGGGCAACCTCGGCACCGCCGGTGACAATCACGATGCGGCCCGCGCGCACCACGCTGACTTTATCGATCCCCTGGCTGGCCAGGGCTCCCACGAGCGCCGGCGTGACCTGGGCACCCGCGCGGGCGAGCACATCACCCGCAGCGATATCGGAGCCGGCACGGCGCACAAACACGCTATCCTCGGTCGCGGGAAGCCGCACCGTCTCGCCCTCCCCGAGAAACTCCGCCGGTTCGCAGCGCTCGACAGGGATCACCGCGCGCGTCCCGACCGGCAGCTTCGCCCCGGTCATGATGGGGGCGGCGGTGTTACCCAGTCCCTCTGGGTAGGCGGTCGCCGGGTCGTCGCCAGCCGCAATGGTTGCGCCGACACGCGCGGTGCGCGCCTGAGTCGAGCCGACCGCGTAGCCGTCCATCTGCGAATTATCAAAGGCAGGCTGCTCGCGCACTGCAGTCACATCTGCGGCGAGCACCGCGCCGCGCGAGGCGGCCTCCAACGGAGACAGTGTTTCGTGTCCTCGCGCGCCGAGCGCGGCCGCGACAGCGTCGAAATGGGCTTCGGGGATTCTGCTCATGGGGCCATGGTACGGCGCGCGGTGGGCGGTATGGTGTGGGCATGCAGATCCACTACTTTGCCGCCGCACGGGCCGTCGCCGGTACCTCCGTAGAGCAGGTCGGGGAGTTCGCCACGCTCGAGCAGTTGCTTGCCGACGCCACATCGCGCCACACCGGCACCACCGACGCCGGCCAAACGCTGGCCGAGATCGTGCCGCGCTGCACCTTCTTGGTTGACGGCAAACGCGCGGAACCCGACACCTCACTTGCCGGCGCGCAGCGCGTCGACGTGCTTCCCCCGTTCGCGGGCGGCTAAACCATCGTCACCCGCACCTGGTCTACATCCAGCGCGCAAGAAAGTTGCGCCCCCGGCGAGACGCTGGCCTGGATCGCCGTATCCCGGTCCACGAGGAGGGACAGCGCGTACTCGTCACTGGTGTCGCCCTCCTGCACAGGGCGCAGTACCACGCTGGCCTCCCCACTGGGCAGCACGCTGACGGTGTGCGCGCTCGCCTTGAACACGCAGCGGTGTTCATTCTCCCCACCCGGGCTGACGAGCGTGAGCGCGCTCGGGCGGAACGTCGCCCGCACCCGCGTGCCCGCGGGGTGGTGTGAGAGGTCGAGGCCACCGATTGCACCAAAGGGGGACTCCAGCGCGCCGTCTTCGCCCACGGTGCCCGCCAGCAGGTTTGCACCGACCAGGCGGGCGGCGAAGCGGGTGGCAGGTGCCTCGACTTCCTCGGACGCCGGGCGGAAGGTGCGCACGCGCCCGCGGCCCATCACCGCGATGTGATCGGCGAGCGCCAGCACATCCAGGGCGTTGTGGGTAATCAGTACGGTGGTGCGGTCGTGGCGCGCAGCGTGGAGGACCTGGCGCCACTGGGCGGCGGCGTCGACGTCGATAGCCGCGAGCGGCTCGTCCAGGATGAGTACCGCGGGGCGGGTGGCCAGCGCGCGCACGAGCGAGACCTGCGCTGCTTGACCGCCGGAGAGTGCGCGGACGGGGACGCCTGCAAGCTCGGCAAGCCCGGCCGCCGCGAGGAGCTCGGCGGTGCGCTGCGGGTCGCGCGTGACCATGGTGATCGCCGAGCTCGCGGTCGCGGTTGGCGGCAGGCCCGGGTTCTGGGTCAATAGCACCACCCCGCGCTGATAAGCGGGGACCGGGCGGGTGTCGGCGGAGTCGACGAGGCGGTCACCCACGGTTACTGAGGCACCGCGCAGCCTACCGGCGATGCGGCCGACGAGAGTGGTCTTGCCCGCACCGTTGGGCCCGACCAAAGCGGTGAGCGTGTTGGCGGGGAAGTGCACGCCCTCGACCTCGACGTCGCTTCCGCCGCCTGCCGGGCGGGTGAGCTCCCGGAGGCGTGCGACGTCGATTGTGCCGGTGGCGCGGGCTTTTTGTGCCGGAGCGCGCTTGGAAAAGAGCGCGGGCAGGGCGGTGGCGGCCAGGGTGAGCACTGCCAGGCCGATGAGTATGGCCGAGAGTCCGTAGGCAACCTCGGCGTCGACCTCGCGGGCAAGGTAGATGCCCAGCGGCATAGTGCGGGTGGTGCCGGGCATGGAGCCGGCGAAGGTCAGCGTGGTACCAAATTCCCCGAGCGAGCGGGCAAACGCGAGCCCGGCCGCCGAGACCAGCGAGGGGGCAACCGCGGGCAGGATGATCTGTCGCACCGTTCTCGCAGGGGTGATACCCGCGGCGGCGGCCGAGGAGGTGATCTCCGGGTCGAGTTGGCGCAGCGCCGCATCCAGGGTGATCACCACAAAGGGCAGCGCGATAAACACGTGCGCGGCCACCACTCCAGGGAAGGCGAAGGCGAACTGCCAGCCCAGTAGGTCCAGCAGTGGGGCCGCGATGCCGCGTCGGCCAATGAAGGCGGAAAGGGCCAGGCCCGCCACCACCGGCGGCAGCGCAAGCGGCAACAGGACAAGCAGCCGGGCCAGGCGTGCGCCGCGCCTAAGGTGCTGTAGCCATAGCGCGAGCGGGACGCCGAGCACCATGGCGATGACGCTCGCGCACACCGCAGAGCTAAGCGTCACGCGCAGCAGGTCGCGGGTGTCTGTGCTGGTGAGGATCTCGCCGAGTCGGTCGAAGGGGACCCGGACGCCGAGTGCGAACACCGGCAGGATGATCAGCGCCAGCGCGAAAAGCGCGAGCGTCCCCACCGCTTTGGTGCTGGGCTGTGGAAGCGGCGTGATCGGCGAGGCAGTGCGCGTGCCCGTCATGCCGCGGGGGTAAATCCGTGCTTCTCCCAGAGGGATGCAGCCTTATCGCTGCCCAGCAGCTCGACCAGCGCAGCAGCATCGTCCGGGTGCTCGGTGGTAATTACTACTCCGGCGACGAGCGAGTTCGGGAATTCTTCCGCGTGCGGGATGCCAATGACCTCGACCTCATCTCCCGCGGCCGCGGCGTCGGTGCGGTAGACAAAGGCGGCGTCCGCCTCGCCGGTCACGACCTTGCCCAGCGTGTCGGCCACGTTGTGCTCAAGCGAGACCGGGGTAAGGTCCAGCGAGTTCGCCTGGCTGAGCTGCTTGGACACCGCGCCGCACGGGACCTGCGAGTCGCACAGCACCAGCTTCACGTCCTCGTTCTCCAGGTCGTGGATGCTTTCGATGCCCGCCGGGTTGCCCTTAGGCACGACCAACACCATCGAGTTGGTGGCCACGACCTGCGGGTCGCGGACGAGGCCCGCCTCGACGGCGTCGTCCATGTGCTTTTCGTCTGCGGAGATGAATACGTCACCCGGGGCACCGTCGGCAAGCTGCTGCACGAGCGCCGAGGAGCCGGCGTTGACGAAAGTCAGCGATTCCTCGCTTAAACCATCGAGGTCCTCGTTGAGCACACGCGTCGACGCGGCACCCAGCACCGTGAGCTCGGTGGCGGCATCCGGTGCCTCGCTGGAGGCCGAAGTGTCCGTGGTTTCGCTGCTTCCGCAGGCAGCGACAGAAAGCGCGAGCATGGCTGCCGCCGGAAGGGCAACGGCGCGAGAAAAACGCATGTCAACTCCAACTAGGACTGATAGGTATTGGATGCCTACATGTTAGAGCATCTTTTCACGCTTGAGCTGCGCCTCGTTCGAGCGGATCGGGCTCCACTGGTCCTCGGTACGGCGGCTTTGTACCTCCGCCCCGCGGGAGCGGTAGACCACGTACGGGCGGGTGGAGTAGCCGACCGGCACGGAGAACGCGTGCACCAGGCGGGTAAAGGGCCACACCGCGAGCAGCGTGAAGCCGGCCACGACGTGGAGCTTGAACTGCCACGGCACATCCGCCATCAGCTCCGGCTGCGCGTTGAAGATGAGCAGCTGGCGGATCCACGGCGAGATGGTCTCGCGGTAGTCGTAGCCGCCCGCCTGACCGAAAACCTGCGTGGACACGGTGGCAATGAAGCCGGAGAGCAGTGCCGCGACCAGCAGAACATACATCACCTTGTCGGAGGTGGCGGTGGACAAAAACACCGAGCGATTCACCACGCGCCGGTACAGCAGGCCGAAGATACCGAGCACGACGGCGATGCCGGCGATGGTGCCCGGGATGGTGGCGATCAGGTGGTAGGCGTGGTCGCTGATCCCGATTCCGCGGGTCCAGCTCTTCGGGATCGCCAGGCCCATGAGGTGGCCGATGATCACGAAGAGCATGCCCCAGTGGAACAGCGGGGAGGAAAGGCGCAGCAGTTTCGACTCGTAGATTTGCGAGGAGTGCGTGGTCCAGCCCATCTGGTCGTAGCGCCAGCGCCAGATGATGCCGATGACAAAAGCGGCGATGGCCAGCCAGGGGAAGGCCACCCACAGGAATGCTTCAATGCCGGTCATGGTTCAGGTCCTAACTGTGTTGGGGGACTGCGGTGGGGAAGGGAAGGGGTTGGGTCTCAATACCGACGAGCTCGGCGGGAGGGCCCTGCCGGATCAGGTTGACGTAGCTTTGCACCGTCTCCGGAGCCATTTCGGGCAGCGCCATGCACAGCGCGGTAATCACGTGCGCGTACGGCGAGCCCAGGTCGCTCAGCGCGCGGCGGAGTACCTCGATGCCGTCGCGGTGGCTGGCCACCATGGCGACGGCGTTGTCGGCTACGGAGGCGTCGGCAAGCGCGAGTGCTTCGAGCACGACACACAGGTGGTCGGGTAGCTCATCGGAGAGCTCCTCGACGCCGAGCGCGGCCAGCTGCTGGCGAAACGCCAGGATGGCGGCACCGGGCTCGGCCCCAGCAACCTCACCCCGGAGGTGAGCCTGGAGCGCATCTCAACGCGCCTGCACGGGGTGGAGACCAACATCCTGATCGAGGGCCTTGCGCACTCCGAGCGCGCCGGGCTATGCCGCGGGGTGGTGGGGCTGACCTCGCGGGAACCCGGCGGCAGCCTGATCGTCAACGCGCCCAGCTCGCGCGGCGGCATCCGCGACACGCTGACCGTCATCCTGCGGCTGTGGCCAAGCCTGACTGAGTGGGTGAGCTAGAGCTCGACCTCGCCGAGCGTGCTGAGTGCTTCGGGGGTGTCGTAGTCCTGCTCGTTGCCGTCGCCAAGCACCTGCACGATGCGCGTCGGCGGCTGCAAGAGGCGCTTGGCTGCGACGTCGCGCGTGCCGGTGCGCGCGAGCGCGTCGAGAAGCGCGGCGCGGTGCCAGATGGCGCACAAGGGTTGGAGGTAGCCGTCGGCGGCGCGGGTGACGGCGGCGTGTGCGCCGGGCTCGCGCAGGAGCGCCTGGCAAAGGGTGGGGAGGAGTATGCCGGAATCGGGTGCGTCGACGGCGAGGATGCCGATCAGGTCGGTGTCGAGGGCCTGGGTCCCGGCATGGATGCCGGCGACGGGCCCGCCGAAGGGTGGGTCCTCGGTGACTTGGCTCAGGGGTAGGTCGAGTGGGAAGGGCGAGACCACCACGGCCTGATCGTGGGCCGGAAGCGAGGCCAGGGTGCGGTCGATGAGGCGGTGCCCGTCGACCTTGACCTGGGCCTTTTCCGTGCCCATGCGGGTCGAGCGGCCCCCGGCCAGGATCACCACGCCGAGCGAGTGTTCGGGCTGCAAGGAAATTAGGCCTCCGGCAGCTCGCGGGACCAGTCGCCGGAGCGGCCGCCGGACTTGGCGGTAATCCCGCAGCGGCGGATGTAGGCGGAGCGATCCACGCCCTTGACCATGTCCACTACCGACAGTGCGGCGACGTTGACCGCGGTCAGCGCTTCCATCTCCACGCCGGTGCGGTCGGCGGTGCGAACGGTGGCCTCGATGAACACGTGGTCCTGCTTGATCTCGAGGTCGACCTTGCAGCCGTGCACGCCGATCGTGTGCGCCAGCGGCAGCAGGTCAGGCACGCGCTTCGCAGCGGCAATACCGGCCACACGCGCCACGGCGAGCACGTCGCCCTTGGGCACGATGCCGTTGGCGAGCGCCTTGAGCACCTCTGGCGAGCAGGCGACCTCGCACTGGGCCGTGGCGGTGCGCACCGTCGGCTGCTTTTCAGTCACGTCGACCATGTAGGCCGCGCCGGAAGAGTCCAGGTGGGTAAATTGCATTGTTGCTCCTTTAAAAATAAACCTTGACCGGGCCTTCGGGCGCATCCACGAGGGCCAGCCCATCTATCCCCGACAACGATGCCACGAAACTCGACGCAGTTGCCGGGGCGAAGGACTCTGCCACCGTGCGCGCACCGTCCTGGCGCAGGCGCACCGGCACGGCGTGGGTGATCTCCAGCTTTGCCGTGCTGACAAAACCCGCGGCCCGGTCGGCGAGGATATGCGGGCGCTCTGCAAAACGCAGGCCGCGAGTCACGCCAGCCTGCGCGGCGATAAGCGGGGCACCGTAGAGCAGGAAAGAAACGTAGGCCGCGACCGGGTTGCCCGGCAGGCACACAAGCGGGGTACCGGCAAACGTACCCGCGCCCTGCGGGGTGCCCGGGCGTTGCGCGACCTTGCCGAACCACATGCCGCCGTCGGCAGAGGTGACCTCGCGCACGATGTCGAAGGCACCGGCGCTGACCCCGCCCGAAGTAATCACCACGTCCGCCTCGGACGCGGCGCGGCGGAGCGTGGCCTCGGCAGCGGCGTCGTCATCAACGTGGTAGCGCAGCACGCGGGCACGGTGCTCGCTTGCCGACGCCGCGAGCTCCCCAAGCATGGGCAAATTCGAATCAGGAATCTGCGCCCCTCGCACCTCGCCGGGCCAGGCGACCAGCTCGCTGCCGGTGGAGACGACGGCGACGGTGGGGTGCGCGTACACGTCCACAGTGCGCACCCCGGTAGAGACGCACGCGGCCAGCGTGCCCGCGTCGACCCGGAGCCCGGCCTGCGCGATTGTGTCCCCGGGCTTGGCGTTCTCCCCGGCGGCGCGGATATGGCTGCGGCCTGGTTCCGCTTGCGTGATGGTGACCTGGTCGGGCAGCGGGTGTGGTCCGCGGGGAATGTCTGTCTGCTCGACGGGGATGACGACCACGTCGGAGCCAGCATCCGCCGGGGAAATGGGCGCGCCCGTCATCACGCGAATCGCGTGTTCCGCCGGGCAGCAGATTGCGGGCGAGCCCGCCGGCACGTCGCCTGCGACCGGGAGCGTCCACGGTCCCTCGCCGCGCAGGTGAGCTGCGTGGACGGCAAACCCGTCGACGGCGGAGTTCGCAAAAGGCGGCACCGCGAGTCGGCTTTTCACCGGTGCTGCGAGCACGTGGCCTGCCGCTTGATCGAGCGGCACGTCCTGGGTGATCCGTGGTGTGGCAAGGGCGAGCACCCGCTCGAGGTGTGCAGCGATGCTGGGTCGGTCGCTCATGGTCTAGCCGCCGATTTCGCTCATGGTGCGCTCCGGCTGCAAAAAGCCGACGTCGTCGATGCCGTGGCCCGGCTTCTTCAGCCACATCGCCTGCGCCCAGGTGTCTGCGAGCTCTTCGTTGCTCGCCCCGGCGCGCATGAGGTCTCGCAGGGAGACCTCGTCGGCGGTCTTGGAAAAGAGGCAGGCGCGGATCGCGCCGTCGGTGGTCAGCCGTGTCCGGTCGCAGGCACCGCAGAATGGGTGGGTCACCGAGGCGATGACACCGAGCGTGCCCTCGCGGGTCTCGTCCGAGATATTCCACAGCGCTGCTGGCGCGGAGCCGCGGGGCTTTTCCGCAGGGGTGAGGCTAAAGCGTTCCTCAATGCGGGAAAGGATTTCGTGGGCGGTGACCATGTCGCCGCGCTTCCATTTTTCGCGCGGGCCGAGCGGCATCTGCTCGATAAAGCGCAGCTGCAGGCCCTTGTCCAGCGCGAAGTCGACGAGGTCGAGGATGCCGTCCTCGTTCACGCCCGGCATGACCACGGCGTTGACCTTGACTGGGGTCAGGCCTGCGGCAAGTGCGGCGTCGATACCCGCGAAGACGTCCTGGATGCGGTCCCTGCGGGTCAGACGGGCAAAAAGCTCGGGGCTGGTCGTGTCCAGGGAAACGTTGATGCGGTCTAAGCCTGCCTCGGCGAGTGCGTCGGCGCGCTTGGCCAGCCCGAGCGCGTTCGTGGTCAGCGCGGTCGTCGGGGCGGTGCCGCTGCCGTCGATACGTAGCTTCTTTGTTGCCGCAATAATCTCTTCGAGCGATTTGCGCAGCAGCGGCTCGCCGCCGGTAAAGCGCACCTGGTGGATGCCCAGTGTTTCCACCGCGAGGCGGATCAGGCGGATGGTTTCTTCGTCGGTCAGCGCCTGCTCGGTGGGCATCCACTCGAGGCCGTCTGCGGGCATGCAATAGGTGCAGCGCAGGTTGCAGCGGTCGGTGAGGCTGACGCGCAGGTCGCGGGCGGTGCGGCCGTATTGATCATCCAGCGTGCGTGTAGTGGGCATAGTGTCCCCACTATAGCTTGCCGAATATCTACGAGAAGACGGGGTAAAAACCTTAGTCCTTGGCGGGGTGCGCGGCCTCCACCTCGGCGGAGGACGGGTTGCCGTGCGAGCGGTTGCCCGGGCCGGGCAGCGCGATGATGTCGAATTCTTCGCGCGCCAGGTGCTTGCGCAGATCCTTCTTGTCAAACTTGCCCACCGAGGTCTTGTCAATGGTGTCCACGAATGTCCAGTACTCGGGTGCCATCCACTTCGGCAGCACCGCGGACAGGCCTTCGCGCAGGCGCTCGGCGGTACGCGCCGTGCCCTCAATGCCCGGGATCAGCTTGGTCACCGCGAGCGGGCGCTCGCCCCACTTCTTGTCCGGGATGCCGATGACGGCGCACTCGATGACCACCTCGGATTCCATGATGAGGTTTTCCACCTGTGCGGAATAGATCCACTCGCCGCCTGAGCGGATGACGTCGCGGGCGCGGTCGTAGAGCGTCATGAACCCGTCGTGGGTCACCGTGCCCACGTCGCCGGTGCGGAGCCAGCCGTCGGCAGTGAAGTGCTTGCGCGCATCCGTAATCGTCTCACCGCGGAACTCGGAGGCGATCTCGCCCGGCTCCTGTGTGGGCGAGTGGTAGTAGCCCTTGGCCACGATGTTGCCGCGCACCTGGATCTCACCCTGGGTGAGGTCGGTGGAGGCCATGACTTCCCCGTCGTTGACCACGCGGTACTCCAGCGAGGGGGCGAAGCGGCCCTGGGAAATCCGGTAGGCCCAACGCGCCTCGCCGGACACACCCGAGGGCGGGCGCGCGACCGTGCCAACCGTCGAGGTCTCCGTCATGCCCCAGACGTGCACTACGTCCACGCCGTAGCGCTCCTCCCACATCTTGATCAGCGCCGGTGGGGCAGGGGACCCACCCACGAAAAGCTCTTGCAGACTCATGCGCTCCGGCGGGTTGTGCAGGTAGTGCACCATGAGCTGGATCCACAGGGTAGGCACGCCGTGGGCCACGCGCGGGTGGGTAGAGGCGATAAGTCTGGCGAGGTTAGGCGCCGACATGTCCGAATCCGGCAGTACCAGCGGTGCGCCCGCGAGGAAGGCGGCAAAGGGCACGCCCCAGCTCAACACGTGGTAGATCGGAATGCAGCACAGGAAAGACTCGCCGTGGGTGACAGCTAGGGAGTCCATCGCGCGCAGGCTCGTCGCCTCCAGCCACAGCGAGCGGTGCGAGTACGCGACTCCCTTCGGTGCACCCGTCGTCGCGGTGGAATACACCAGCGCGGCGGCCGTGTTTTCGGGCAGGGTGGGCCAGGGGAAGACGGTGCTGCGGCCGTCGAGAAGCATTTCATAGCTCTCGAGCTGCACCCACTCGGGCATCGGCGCGGACTTATCGGTGACCTCCGAAAGTGGGTCTGCGCCGGTGAAGACCACTTTTTCCACCAGCGGACACAGCTGCAGCAGCCGTCCCAGCTTGGGGGCGAGCCGCGGGTCGGCGACGATGACCTTCGCCTCCGAGTGGTTCACGATGTAGGCGATCTGATCCTCCATCAGCTGAATGTTCAGCGGCGTAAAGACAGCTCCCTTGGCCGCCACCGCGAACATCACCTCGAGGTGCTCGGCGCAGTTATACATAAAAGTGGCCACCCTCTGGTCGCCGTCGATGCCCAAATCATCGTGCAAGGCGTTGGCGAACGCGCCTGCGCGCGCCCCGATATCCGCAAAGGTGCACTCCTCCGCGCCGCTGGCGCGCCACGTCGTGCACTTGGTCGAGCCGTGCGTCTGCGAGCCATAACGCAAAATCTGCGCGACAGAGAAGGGCACTTCCTGCATCGTTGAAAGCATGCGTTTCAGTCTAGCCCGTAGCGTGCAGGGCAAAAGTGGGGGCGAAGCCGCGGGGCCAAGATTACGATCTGGCACAGATGCGTTACACTAACTCCCGGGTTTGCAACCGTGCCCAGAGATGCCGCAGCACCGCTTCACGCCAACACCGGTGAGAGACGCGCGTATTGCTTGGCCTTCAGACGCAGATTTCGCGCCACTGGGCAATGCTGTAACGGGCGCACCCGCCTCACCCCGCTACCTCCCAGGGCGATTCGAGCTGTGATGGGCCGCAAAGGTCTTCACGGGGAGGGCAGACCGGCACACCACACTGCTGGGCCATGTTTTCAAGGGGTGGGAGTGTGGCGGCTTTGCCCGTCATCAACAGCTTCACAGTTTTTCCATACTGCACACGGAAAGCTTCCAGTTTGCCCGTGCGGGACACGCCCGCGGGGTAGGAGAAGAAACTGGTTAAGCGACGAAAGGACATTCGTGACCGACACGAGTAACGCGGCAGCTACCGGCAACACTGCCGAACTTTCCGCACTGAAAATCCCCGAGCTGCGCAAGATCGCCGCAGAAAAGGGGCTCAAGGGCGTCTCCGCGCTGCGCAAGGGAGACCTCATCCAGGCCATCGTGACCGGCGAGGTGCCGCGCAAGGCACGCGCCGCAGCCGCTGAGGCCGCGGGGGACGCAGGGGGCGCAGCCACCGCTGAGCAGCACACCGACGCGCCCGCTGCCAGCCAGCGCCGCCGCGCGTCGCGTCGCGCCGCAGGGCCCGCCGACGGGGACGCTGGGGACAACGCCAACGATGCCGCGCCGCACGCTGAGGACAAGAAGTCCGACAAGCCTGCGAAGGGCGACAAGCCAAAGAAGCAGGACAGCGATCACGAAGGCCAGAACGAGAAGTCTGAGCAGAGTGGCCAAAAGTACGAGTCCCGCTCCGCCGCGCGCCGCGCACGCCGCAACCGGGCCCGTCACGACAACGATCAGCACGGTAACGATCAGCACGGTGATCACCAGCACGGCAACGATCAGCACGGCGACAGCGAGCAGGACCACGGGGGCGACGCGAAGCAGCGCGACCGGGACAACCGTGACAACAACGGCGGCCGCAACAACAAGCAGAACAACCGCGGCGGGCGCAACAACAACCGCGACAACAATGATGACGGCAACCAGGGCGGCCGCCGCGGGCGCCGCAACCGTCGGAACCGGAACCGCAACCGCGATAACCAGCACAACCAGCAGGACAACAACCAGCAGCTGGACCCGGAGGAGCTGCAGGAAGTCGCTGGCATCGTGGACATCGTGGATAACAACGCCGCGTTCATCCGCACGACCGGCTACCGCAAGAACAACGCTGACGTCTACGTCAACCAGAAGCTTGTGCGGCAGAACGGACTGCGCGCCGGCGACGCGGTGATCGGCCAGGTCCGTCAGAACGGCCAGGGCCACTCGCACGGCTCGGGCCGCAACCGCCAGCGCTACAACCAGCTCGTCCGCGTTGACTCGGTCAACGGGATGAACCCGGAGGAAGCGAAGCAGCGCGCCGAGTTCCACAAGCTCACCCCGCTGTACCCGAACAAGCGCCTGCGCCTGGAGACCGAGCCGAAGATCCTCACCACACGTGTGATCGACCTGGTCATGCCGATTGGTAAGGGCCAGCGCGCGCTGATCGTCTCCCCGCCGAAGGCCGGTAAGACGACGATCCTGCAAAACATTGCCAACGCGATCGCGACGAACAACCCGGAGTGCTACCTCATGGTCGTGCTGGTGGACGAGCGCCCCGAGGAAGTCACCGACATGCAGCGCAGCGTGAAGGGCGAGGTCATTGCCTCGACCTTCGACCGCCCGCCGTCAGAGCACACCGCCGTTGCGGAGCTGGCGATCGAGCGCGCGAAGCGCCTGGTGGAGATGGGCCAGGACGTCGTCGTTCTGCTCGACTCGATCACTCGCCTGGGCCGTGCGTACAACAACTCCTCGCCAGCGTCCGGCCGCATCCTCTCCGGCGGTGTGGACTCGAACGCCCTGTACCCGCCGAAGCGCTTCCTGGGTGCTGCCCGCAACATTGAAGAGGGCGGCTCGCTGACGATTATCGCCACCGCGATGGTGGAGACCGGCTCCGCCGGCGACACCGTGATCTTCGAGGAGTTCAAGGGCACCGGCAACGCGGAGCTGAAGCTGGACCGCAAGATCGCTGAGCGTCGCGTCTTCCCGGCCGTGGACGTCAACCCCTCCGGCACCCGCAAGGACGAGCTGCTGATGAGCCCGGAGGAGGCGCGCGTGATGCACAAGCTGCGTCGCATCCTGTCGGCGCTGGATCCGCAGCAGTCGATCGATATGCTGATTAAGCAGCTGAAGAAGACGAAATCCAACGGTGAGTTCCTCATGGGCGTGGCTAACTCCGCGCCGATGGTCGCTGACCAGGACTCGGAGGAGTACAAGTAAATGGCAAACGAAGTCTCACTGGTTGATGACTACGTCGCTGAATACCAGGGCATCCAGGCGCAGATGGGCGACCCGGAGGTGACCTCGGACCAGCAGCTCTTCCGCAAGCTGTCCAAGCGCTACGCGGAGCTGCAGCCGATCATCAAGGCTAACGACGCGCTCCAGCAGGCCAAGGACGACCACGAGGCCGCCTCCGAGATGGCCAACGAGGACAAGGAGTTCGCCGAGGAGGCCGAGCGCCTCGCCGCAGAGATCGTGGAGCTGGAGGAGCAGCTCGCTGACCTGCTCGCGCCGCGCGACGAGCACGACGGCGACGACGTCATCATGGAGCTCAAGGCAGGCGCAGGCGGCGAGGAAGCCGCGCTCTTCGCCGGCGACCTGGCCCGCATGTACCAGAAGTACTGCGAGAAGCACGGCCTGAAGTGGGACGTGCTCGACGCCGCGGAGACCGACCTGGGCGGGATCAAGGACATGACCGTCTCGGTCAAGGCGAAGAACCCTTCCCGCGACGGTGCCTGGTCGAAGCTCAAGTTCGAAGGCGGTGTCCACCGCGTGCAGCGCGTGCCGGTCACCGAGTCGCAGGGGCGCATCCAGACCTCCGCGGCGGGCGTGTACGTTTTCCCGGAACCCGATGAGATCGAGAGCGTCAATATCGATGAAAAAGACATTCGCGTTGACGTCTACCGTTCCTCCGGCAAGGGCGGCCAGGGCGTGAACACCACCGACTCGGCGGTGCGCATCACCCACCTGCCCACCGGCATCGTGGTGACCTGTCAGAACGAGCGCTCGCAGATTCAGAACCGCGCGCGTGCCATGCAGGTCCTCCAGGCCCGCCTTGAGCAGCTCGAGCGCGAGAAGGTCGAGGCCGCGGAGGCCGAAGGTCGCGCCTCGCAGGTGCGCACCATGGACCGCTCCGAGCGCATCCGCACCTACAACTGGCCGGAGAACCGCATTTCGGACCACCGCATCAACTTCAAGGCCAACAACCTGGATTCGGTGCTGGACGGCAACTTGGACGATCTGATCACCGCCCTGCAGACGCACGAGCGCCAGGAGCGCCTTGAAGCAGAGTAGGCCCGCCATGCGGGAGGTACTCGCGCGGGCGTCGGCATTGCTTGCCGACGCCGGCGTGCCCACCCCCGAAGTCGACGCCCGTTTGCTCGCCGCCCACATCGCCGGCACCAGCCCGATGGGCGTGCTGTTTGCCGAGGTCACAGAGGAGTTCTCCCAGGCCTTCGAGGCTGCCGTCGCGCGACGCGCCACCCGCGAACCGCTACAGCACATCACCGGCACCGCGCCCTTTGGCCCCCTCGAGTTGGAGGTCGGCCCCGGAGTATTCATCCCACGCCCGGAGACCGAGGTGCTCGCGGACTGGGCGGTGCGCACGCTCGCGGATACGCCGCGTCCGATTGTGGTGGACCTGGGCACCGGCTCCGGGGCGCTGCCGATCTACATCGGCCGCCACATCCCCGAAGCCCAGCTGTACGCCGTCGAGCTTTCGGCCACCGCACGCGAGTTTGCTGCACGCAATGCGGCCAGCCACAACGTGCGCCTTTCGCTTATCGACGCCAACATGACCGACCCCGAACTCCTCCCGGAGCTGCGCGGACGCGTCGATCTGGTGGTGGCGAACCCGCCGTACGTGCCGGAAACGCCCGACCTGGACCCTGAGGTCTACCACGACCCACACGAGGCAGTCTTCTCCGGGCCCGATGGCATGGACGCCATCCGCGGACTCGTCCCGGTCGCAGCACAACTGCTGCGTCCGGGTGGCTGGTTGGGCGTGGAGCACGACGACGCGACGTCGGAAAGCACGCGCGCGGTCATCGCCGCATCCGGTGGCTTTTCCGCCCCGGAGCCGCTGCGCGATTTGGCCGGGCGGGAGCGGTTTGTGTGTGCGAGTAAGCTTTAACGCGATACGGGAGTAAAGGAGCCCAATGGGGAGCAAAATCTATCACTGTCTCGAGCCGGACGAGCGCGAAGCAGGCCTGAGTGCCGCGGTGGACGCCGTGCAGGCAGGCCAGTGCATCGTGCTGCCGACCGACACGGTCTACGGCATTGGCGCGGATGCGTTTAATAACGACGCGGTGGCGAAGCTGCTTGCCACCAAGCGGCGCGGCCCGGACATGCCGGTGCCGGTGCTCGTCGGCTCCTGGACCACGATTCAGGGGCTCGTGCGCGAGTTTTCGGACACCGCGAAGATCTTGGTTGAGGCGTTTTGGCCCGGAGGGCTCTCCATTGTTGTGCCGGAGGCCCCCAGCCTGCCGTGGAACCTCGGCGATACCCGCGGCACCGTGTTGCTGCGCATGCCGAACCAGCCGCTCGCGCTCGAGCTTTTGCAGCGCACCGGGCCGATGGCGGTGTCTTCGGCGAATATCTCGGGCAACCCGCCCGCGCTCAACGCCGCGAACGCGAAGCAGCAGTTCGGCGACGCCGTTGGCATCTACCTCGACGGCGGGGACGCGCAGGTGGGGGAGCCGTCGACGATCGTGGATATCTCCGGGCCGCAGCCGGTGGTCTTGCGCGAGGCAGCGATCAGCGCCGAGCGCATCGGTGAAGTCTTAAACCTTGACCCGGAGCAGTTGCGGAGGCGCTAGGAGATGACCGGAGCGGGAGTGCCGCTGCGCGAGCTCGGCCTGGTGCTCCTGGTCGCGGCGGCAATTACCTACTTAGCCACGGGGCCAGTGCGCTCGCTGCTCGTGCGCACCGGGAGGGTCGCGGAGATCCGCAAGCGCGACGTGCATACTCAGCCCACCCCCTCGGTTGGCGGGCTCGCTATGTTCACTGGCTTCGTCTGCGCGGTCTTTCTTGCCCAGCAGCTGCCCGCGTTGACCCGCGGGTTCGCGCCAATTACCCCGGAGATGACGGCGGTGCTCGCGGGAGCCTTCGCCATCGTGGTCGTGGGCATTGTCGACGACCTCTACGAACTCGGCGCGCTGACGAAGCTCCTCGGGCAGTTCCTCGCCGCCATCGTCATGAGCGTCATGGGCATCTCCTTTACCGTCTTCTTTCTGCCCTTTGGTGAGGGAACCACCCTGATTCTGGACCAGGTGCAGGGCATGGCGCTCGGCGCGATCTTTACCGTGCTCTTGGTCAACGCCGTGAACTTTGTCGATGGCATCGATGGGCTGGCCGCAGGCGTCGGCATGATCGCGGGAAGCGCGATCCTGGTCTTTTCGCTCACCGTGCTGCACGAGCAGGGCGGCGCGGTCTCGGCCTACCCGCCGGCGATCATCTGCGCCGCGCTAGTGGGGATTTGTGCGGGCTTTCTGCCGCACAACTTTGAGCCCGCGCGGATCTTCATGGGGGACTCCGGCGCGATGCTTATCGGGTTGCTGCTCGCCGCGGCGTCGATTTCTGCCTCCGGCAAGATCAACATGTCCCTCTACGGGACCGCTGATCTGGTGGCACTGGTCAGTCCGATCATCGTGGTGCTCGCCGCGATCGCGCTGCCGGTGGTGGACCTTTTGTGGGCCGTCGTGCGGCGCACCGCTCGTGGCCAAAGCCCCTTTGCCGCGGATTCGGGCCACATCCACCACCGGCTTTTGCGGCTTGGGCACACGCACCGTCGCACAGTAGTGGTGCTCTACCTCTGGGTCGCCGCTGTGGCCTTCGGTGCGGTGAGTTTCTCGGTGGTGCCGACCCGCGCTGCGGTGGTCTTTACGCTCGTGCTCCTGCTTGCCGCGTTCCTGCTGACGCTCGTGCCGCTCCGGGCGGGCAAGATCGGGCCGACGCGTATGCCTCGGGGGAGCGCGCAATAGGGAAGCGCTGGCCGTTGGGTAAGATGTCGCATCGTGAGTACTTCCACGCCGGACCCCAGCAATGCACAGCCCGACCTCGAGGTGCGTGACACCGAGGAATTCCTCGACCAGCGACTGCCTATTACCCGTGCGCTAAAGATCGCCGTGGGCGCGCTGGTGGCGCTGACGTTGATCAGCCTCATGGCATGGGGCGCGGCGCGCGAGCTGCCCGGCATCTGGGGCGTGCTCATGGGCGTGGCGATCGGCGGCGGCTTCGTGCTCGCCACCGCGGCAACGGTGCTGGCCACGTCGAACTCGACCCCGAGCATGACCATGGCGGTGGTGCTTGGCGGCTGGCTAGTCAAGATGGTGGTCTTGATTCTGCTCTTCGTGTGGCTGCGCGGGTTCGACTTCTACGACAACACCGCATTCGGTGTGACCACGCTGGCCGCCCTCGTGGTGGCGCTCACCGCGGAGGCATGGGGCGTAATCACCTCGCGCACTGCTTACCTGAGCTAGGGGTTTGAGGGGGTGCAGCGCTCGTCGACAAGTGCCTTGGGCGCGTGCGACCGCGGGGTAGCGCATGGCCACGAACATCTACCCCTGTTTGGCGGTATGTGACAGACATTACAGGGGTGCAAACATGCTGGTTATGGTGGCACTTTACCCCGAAAACGGGTGGGAAGCAGTGACGCATAGGTGGCACGACCCCCAAAGTCCAGGAAACTCACGACGACCTGTTAAAGTATCCGACGGGCATACTTGAGGCAGGGGACTGCTCAGCGAAAGCTGGCTCACGCTGCCTTTTAAAGACTCCCCTGTCCCCGCGGTAGCAGATGTGCGACGGAGTCCGCCGCGGGTGACAGCTTTGATGAAGACGTCCATCGCACCGCATTCACACCGGATGCGGCCCGAGAACGGGAGAGAACGCTGAGCGTTACAACTTTGGCCATGAAGGGTAGTTTTCACGCACCCGAACTTGGTCCAGAATTTTTCCCGGGGCACACGTACGGCCAGTTCATTGGTGAAGACTTTGCTAATGGATGGTTCGCGCTGGATCGCATCATGCTCGTTCGCCTCCTTGTGGCAGCGATCCTTGTGATCCTCTTTGCTATTGCCTTTAGGAAGCCACAGCTGGTTCCTAAGGGGCTGCAAAACTTCGCAGAAATGGGTGTGGACTTTGTCCGCATCCACATCGCAGAAGACACGTTGGGGAAGAAGGACGGTAAGCGATTCCTTCCGCTTATCGCCACCATCTTCTTCACCATCCTGTTCATGAATGCTGCGACGATCATTCCTTTCCTCAACATCTCGCCTAACGCGCGTATCGGTATGCCGATCGTGCTGGCTGGTGTTGCCTACATTGCGATGATCTACGCAGGCGTGCAGCGCTACGGCATTGCTTACTTCAAGCACTCCACCGTCATTCCTGGACTGCCTTGGTTCCTCCACCTCCTGGTGGTGCCGATCGAGATCTTCTCGACGTTCATTCTGCGTCCGGTCACCCTGGCACTTCGTCTCATGGCGAACTTCCTGGCCGGCCACATCATTCTGGTCCTGCTGTACTCTGCCACGAACTTCTTCTTCTGGCAGCTCAACGCATGGACCGGGCTCAGTGGCCTGACCATCATTGCAGCGATCCTGTTCACGCTCTACGAGTTGATCATCATCTTCCTGCAGGCATACATCTTTGCTCTGCTGACGGCGGTCTACATTGAGCTCTCGTTGCACGCGGATGCGCACTAACAAAGGCGCGACCAACTGGCCTAACTGAATAACCCCTCCACATTGTCACTCGCCCTCCCGCACTAAGGACGCGGGGGAGCACCTAGAAAGGGAACGACTTTCACATGAACGACATCATCCTCGCCCAGGCAAACGAGACTGTCACCGCTTTCGACGGTCTGCAGTCCATCGGCTACGGCATCGCAACCATCGGCCCTGGTATCGGTATCGGTATGCTCGTCGGCAAGACCGTCGAGGGCATGGCTCGTCAGCCGGAGATGGCTGGCCAGCTGCGTACCACCATGTTCCTGGGTATCGCCTTCGTTGAGGCACTTGCCCTCATCGGCCTTGTTGCCGGCTTCCTGTTCTAAGAAGAGCTAGCCAACCTAGCGATAAGAGTCCATTTTTTAGAACAGGAGCAACCAATGACTAACGTCAACGAATTTCTCGTGGCGGCTGAGGGGTCGGAGGACATTCCGTTTACGTCGGAGCCTTCCATTCTCTTCCCCGCTGCGTACGACGTGGTTTGGTCGCTTGTCGTCTTCATCATCGTCTTCTTGCTCTTCTGGAAGTATGTGCTTCCGAAGTTCCAGGAAGTGTTGGCGGAGCGCGAAGACCAAATCAAGGGTGGCATTGAGCGCGCTCAGGCTGCCCAGGCTGAAGCGTCGGCTGCCCTGGAAAAGAACAATGCAGAGCTCGCCGAGGCACGCGCCGAGGCCGCTGCGATCCGTGAAGCTGCCCGTGCAAAGGGCAAGGAGATCGAGGCGGAATCCCGTGAGCGCGCTGAGGCCGAGTCCAAGCGCATTGTAGAAGCTGGAGAGAAGCAGCTTCTGGCTTCCCGTGAGCAGGTCGTTGCCGAGCTGCGTAACGACTTGGGCCAGAACTCGATCAACCTCGCCGAGCGTCTGCTGGGCACCGAGCTGTCGGATTCGACCCGTCGCTCGAACACGATCGACTCCTTCCTCTCTGAGCTCGACAACGTCTCGACGAGAAAGTAGGCGAGATGAAGGCAGCGAGTCGCGAAGCACAAGCAAAGGTCTCGGAACAGCTCGATCAGCTGATCCAGAACTCCGACAACGCCGTCGCTACTGCGATGAACGTCGGCGCGGAACTGTTCCTCATCGTCGATCAGCTCGACGGGGAGCGCGCACTGCGCATCGCCGTTGCCGATAGCTCGGTCACCGGCGAACAGCGCACCGGCGTCATGCGCGACGTGTTTGGTGGGAAGGTCGCGGAGCCGACCCTGCAGATTCTGCTGGCAGCAGCGGAGCAGGAGTGGTCCACCCCGCGCGAGTTCCGCACTGGGCTTGTCAATCTCGGGCGTCGCGCGATTGCGCGCGGTGCTGAGAAGGACGGCAAGCTCGAGCAGGTAGAGGAGGAGCTGTACCAGCTCTCCACACTGCTGGAGCGCGAGAAAGATCTGACCCAGCTGTTGTCGGACCGCACTGCGGTGTCCGAGAAGAAGCGAGGGCTGCTGGCTAACGTGATTTACGGCAAGGTGACGATGTTCACCGAGGCTTTGGCTTTGCAGGTCATCGGCCGCCCGCGTCACAACCCGGTGGACGACCTGGTGGCCCTGGCCACCGAGCTCGCCGACCAGCGCGGCAAGACCGTGGCACGTGTCGCCACTGCTGAGGGGCTTAATGACTCTCAGCGTGACGTCCTGACGCAGAAGCTTGAGAAGATTTACGGTCGTGAGATTGCTATCCACTCCGAGGTTGACCCCAGCCTCCTCGGCGGGATGGTTATCCGTGTTGGCGATGAGGTAATCGACGGTTCCACGCGCGGCAAACTTGCCCGCCTGCGCACCGACGTTGCCGCGAACGCGACCCTCTAAGAACGAAGATAATGCTGGAAGAAACTACCGAGAGCAGGAAGAACATGGCGGAGCTGACGATCTCCTCCGATGAGATCCGTAGCGCGATAGCGAACTACACCTCGAGCTACTCCGCGGAGGCCTCCCGTGAGGAGGTCGGCGTGGTGACTTCGGCTGCAGATGGTATTGCCCAGGTTTCCGGGCTGCCAGGGTGCATGACGAACGAGCTGCTCGAGTTCCCGAATGGCGTCATTGGCGTCGCACAGAACCTTGAGACCGATTCCATCGGTGTTGTGGTTCTGGGTAACTTTGAGTCCCTGACAGAAGGCGACGAAGTCAAGCGGACGGGCGAGGTCCTGTCCATCCCCGTTGGGGAGGACTTCCTTGGTCGCGTAATCAACCCCCTGGGTCAGCCGATTGACGGCCTTGGCCCGATCGAGTCCAAAGAAGAGCGTGCCCTGGAGCTCCAGGCCGCAGGCGTGCTCGACCGCCAGCCGGTCGAGGAGCCGCTGCAGACGGGTATGAAGGCGATTGACGCCATGACCCCGATCGGCCGCGGCCAGCGTCAGCTCATCATTGGTGACCGTAAGACTGGTAAGACCGCGGTCTGCATCGACACCATCCTCAACCAGAAGCCGTTCTGGGAGACCGGTGACCCGTCGAAGCAGGTGCGCTGCATTTACGTGGCGGTGGGCCAGAAGGGCTCCACCATCGCTGGTGTGCGCAAGACCCTGGAGGATCACGGTGCGCTCGAGTACACCACGATCGTGGCTGCACCGGCGTCCGACTCCGCAGGCTTCAAGTGGCTCGCACCGTTCTCCGGTGCCGCCCTGGGCCAGCACTGGATGTACCAGGGCAAGCACGTCCTGGTCATCTACGATGACTTGACCAAGCAGGCTGAGGCCTACCGTGCCATCTCGCTGCTGCTGCGTCGTCCGCCGGGCCGCGAGGCTTACCCGGGTGACGTCTTCTACCTGCACTCCCGTCTGCTGGAGCGCGCAGCGAAGCTGAACGACGAGCTGGGTGCCGGCTCGCTCACCGCGCTGCCGATCATTGAGACCAAGGCTAACGACGTGGGCGCGTTCATTCCGACCAACGTCATCTCCATTACGGACGGCCAGGTCTTCCTGCAGTCTGACCTGTTCAACCAGGGCGTGCGCCCGGCTATCGACGTGGGTATTTCCGTCTCCCGTGTCGGTGGTGCCGCACAGACCAAGGGTATGAAGAAGGTCGCCGGTAACCTCCGTCTGGACCTTGCCGCGTACCGCGATCTCGAGGCCTTCGCCGCCTTCGCTTCCGACCTGGATGCTGCTTCCAAGAAGCAGCTGGAGCGTGGTCAGCGCCTCGTCGAGCTGCTCAAGCAGTCCGAGAACGCGCCGCAGGCAGTCGAGTACCAGATTGTTTCCATCTGGGCCGCGAACGAGGGCCTCTTCGACGTCGTTCCCGTCGAAGATGTGCGCCGTTACGAGGTCGAGCTGCAGGAGGCGATCCGCTCCTCCGCTCCCGAGGTCTACTCGCAGATCGAGGGCGGCCAGGCGCTGGACGACGCTTCGAAGGACGCCATCAAGCGCGTCAACGAAGAGTTCTCCCGCACCTTCCAGGCATCTTCTGGCGAGCGCATCGTGCGCGAGCCGGAGGCACAGCCCTTGGATGCCGGCGAAGTTTCCAAGAACCAGCTCAAAGTCAGCCAATCCTAGTTCTGCGGCAAGCGGAATTTAGGACCTACATAAAGGAAGGGAGGAACACACACCATGGCAACACTTCGCGAATTGCGTGACCGCATCCGGTCAGTCAACTCCACGAAGAAGATCACCAAGGCCCAGGAGCTGATCGCGACTTCGCAGATCACCAAGGCCCAGGCTCGCGTCGCTGCGGCGAAGCCGTACGCGGACGAGATGCAAGACGTCATGGAACGCCTCGCGGCTGCGAGCTCCCTCGACCACCCCATGCTCCGTGAGCGTGAGAACGGTCGAGTCGCAGCAATCCTCGTGGTCACCTCCGACCGCGGTATGGCTGGCGGCTACAACCACAACGTGTTGAAGAAGGCGGCAGAGCTTGAGCGCATGCTCAAGGACGCCGGCTACGAAGTGGTTCGCTACATCACCGGAAACAAGGGCGTGACCCACTACCGTTTCCGTGACATGGATGTCGCTGGTGCATGGACCGGCTGGTCGCAGAAGCCATCGTGGGAGGGCACGCATGACGTGCGCCGCCACATGATCGATGGTTTCATGGCCGGCTCCGAGGACTCCGCCAAGTGGCGCGAGGGGCTCAACAGCCCCGAGAGACAGGCAGTGCGTGGTTTCGACCAGGTACACGTTGTCTACACCCAGTTCGTGTCCATGCTCTCGCAGGAAGCACACGTTCACCAGCTGCTCCCCATCGAGCCCGTCCTCGAGGAATTCGAGTACGAGCAGAAGAGCATGCTGGAGCAGACCGGTGCCGTGCACCCGGATATGAGCTTCGAGCCGGATGCGGACACGCTCATTGCTGAGCTGCTTCCGGCATATGTTTCCAGGTCGCTCTACTCGATCTTCTTGGAAGCATCGGCTGCGGAGTCCGCTTCTCGCCGTACGGCGATGAAGAACGCGACGGATAACGCCACCGATCTGGCGAACAACCTGTCGCGTGAGGCTAACCAAGCCCGTCAGGCAAAAATCACCCAGGAAATCACCGAGATTATCGGCGGCGCTGGCGCGCTGTCCGGTAGTGGAGAAAGTGACTAAATCATGACTACTGCTCAATCTTTTGATGAGCGCAACGATGAGCCAACGGGCGAGGCCGACACCCAGGCACAAGCCCGCGAGGCACAGTCCGCGCAGAACCCGGCGGGTTCTGACAACGGGCGCGTCGTTCGCGTAATTGGCGCAGTCGTCGACGTGGAGTTCCCGCGCGGCGAGCTGCCCGCTCTGTACAACGCACTCGAGGTCGACATCGAGCTCGAGGGCATGTCCCGTACGATCGTGCTTGAGGTTGCCCAGTTCCTGGGCGACAACCTCCTGCGCACCATCGCCATGGCTCCGACCGACGGCCTGGTGCGTGGCGCGAAGGTGCGCGACACTGGTAACCCGATCTCTGTCCCGGTCGGCGACCAGGTCAAGGGCCACGTGTTCAACGCACTTGGCCAGTGCCTGGATGACCCGAGCGTGGGCCAGGATGGCGAGCGCTGGGGCATCCACCGCGAGCCCCCGGCGTTCAAGGACCTCGAGGGCAAGACCGAGATCCTCGAGACCGGCATTAAGGTCATCGACCTGCTCACCCCGTACGTGAAGGGCGGCAAGATCGGCCTCTTCGGCGGTGCTGGTGTGGGTAAGACGGTGCTCATCCAGGAGATGATTACCCGTATTGCCCGCGAGTTCTCCGGTACCTCCGTCTTCGCCGGCGTCGGCGAGCGTACCCGTGAGGGCACCGACCTCTTCCTCGAGATGGAGGACATGGGCGTCCTTCCGGATACCGCCCTTGTCTTCGGCCAGATGGATGAGCCGCCAGGGGTGCGTATGCGCGTCGCTCTGTCCGGCCTGACCATGGCGGAGTACTTCCGCGATGTGCAGAACCAGGACGTGCTGCTGTTCATTGACAACATCTTCCGCTTCACCCAGGCCGGTTCCGAGGTCTCGACCCTGCTGGGTCGTATGCCTTCCGCCGTGGGCTACCAGCCCACCCTGGCTGACGAGATGGGTGTCCTGCAGGAGCGCATTACCTCCACCAAGGGCCGCTCCATTACCTCGCTGCAGGCTGTCTACGTGCCGGCCGATGACTACACCGACCCGGCACCGGCAACCACCTTCGCCCACCTGGATGCGACCACCGAGCTTTCGCGTTCCATTGCCTCCAAGGGTATTTACCCGGCAGTGGACCCGCTGACCTCGACCTCTCGCATCCTGGAGCCGGGCATCGTCGGCGAGCGTCACTACGCTGTCGCGCAGAAGGTGATCGGTATTCTGCAGAAGAACAAGGAGCTGCAGGACATCATCGCCATCCTCGGTATGGACGAGCTGTCCGAAGAGGACAAGATCACCGTTATGCGTGCACGTAAGCTGCAGCGCTTCCTCGGCCAGAACTTCTTCGTCGCGAAGAAGTTCACCGGCGACGAGGGATCCTACGTGCCGCTCGAGGAGACCATCGAGGCCTTCGACAAGCTCTGCGAGGGCGAGTTCGACGCCTACCCGGAGCAGGCCTTCAGCAACCTTGGTGGTCTCGACGACGTCGAGGCTGCGTACCAGAAGCTGCAGGGCTAGGAGGCAGACATGGCTGAACTTACCGCTCAACTGGTGTCGGTGGATCGTATGCTCTGGTCGGGTCCGGCCAGCATCGTCACCGCCCAGACCATCGAAGGTGAGATCGGCGTGCTGCCAGGTCACGAGCCGTTCCTTGGCCAGCTCAAGGAGAACGGTGTGGTGACCATCCGTCCCATCAGCGGCGACCGCATCGTCGCCGCTGTGCAGGGCGGGTTCCTCTCCGTGCAGGGCGATAAGGTGACTGTCCTTGCTGACTACGCGATCTTTGCCGACGAGGTTGATTCTGCTGAGGCAGAATCCGGCTTGGAGGCACAGGACGAGGACGTGAAGCACAGGTCCGAGGCGGAGCTCGCTGCGGTGCGCCGCAACGAGTCGCGCTAGGCCACTCGCCTTACAAGGAGGGGCGTCACACGCCCGTACCACCGCAAGCACCCCCGCATACCGCAAGGTAGGCGGGGGTGCTTCGCATTGTGTTGCACGACAAGTGTGCGGTTGGCAACCGTCGAGGCGCGAAGTAGGATTACTGCTAAACGACGAAGTACCGGCTGAGTCGACGGGGTCGACGCCAAATAATGAATTCTTGCAGGGAGGTTGTCATGGAGATCATCCTCTCTGTGCTGCTGCTTATCGTCGTTGGCGTCGCGGGCATCGCCATGTGGCGTTTCGCCATGTTCCGTAATGCGGGGGCACGCGGGTTGATCCGGAAGCTGCCCGCCACGGGTGTGCGGGGCTGGCGCCACGGGGTGGTCAAGTACACGGGGGAGGAGCTGCAGTTTTATAAGCTGCGCTCCCTGTCGTCGAATTACGACGTGTCTTTTGATCGTCGCGAGCTGACGTTCAACGGCGTGCGCGAGCTGAGCTCGGACGAGCGGATGATCATGCCCGGCGTTACAACGGTGCTGGAGTTGACCTGCCCGGATGGCGATTTCGAGTTCGCTGCCGAGCGCCACGTCGAGATGGCGCTGATTTCCTGGGTGGAGTCCGCGCCGGATCGTCGACAAGAGCGGATAGACATCCGCGCACTGACGCAGCGGGTACAGCGCGGCAAGGCCTAGCCCTGCTTGCCCTCTCCGCCTGCCCGGGCGGTAGTCTGTGGGGCATGCGTCTTGTCATAGCTCGTTGCTCTGTCGACTACGTTGGCCGTCTCGCGGCACACCTGCCGTCTGCACTGCGGTTGATCCTGCTCAAGTCGGATGGTTCGGTCTCCGTGCACGCCGACGACCGTGCCTACAAGCCATTGAACTGGATGACGCCGCCGTGCACGGTGAAGGAAGAAGCAGTTCTTGATATCGACGGTGAGGACACCGGCGAGGCGCTCTGGATTGTGGAGAACCCGAAGGGTGAGCAGCTGCGGATCACGATCGAAGAGATCGTGGCGGATTCGACCTACGAGCTCGGTGAAGACCCCGGCCTGGTCAAAGACGGCGTGGAAACCCACCTTCAGGAATTGCTTGCGGAGCACATCACCACGCTGGGCGAGGGCTACAGCCTTGTCCGCCGCGAGTATCCCACAGCGATCGGCCCGGTCGATTTGCTCGCGCGAGATGCCGACGGCAAGACCGTGGCCGTAGAGATCAAGCGCCGAGGGGGCATCGACGGCGTGGAACAGCTGACCCGCTACGTGGAGCTGCTCAATCGTGACGAACTGCTCCGGCCCGTGGAGGGCGTGTTCGCCGCCCAGGAAATCAAGCCGCAGGCACGCACCCTCGCCGAGGACCGCGGCTTCCGCTGCCTGACCCTGGACTACGACGAGCTGCGCGGCATCGAATCTGACGAGCTGCGCCTGTTTTAGAAAGGGGGCTCTCGCGATGCCGAGGAGGAACCGCCGCCAGAACATCACCCCGTCGTATGTGCTGCCGCGCGATGGCTCGACGTTCATTGGCACCCAGGAGGTTGAGGGGCCGAGCTGGACCAACGGGGAGATGTACCTCGTGCGCCAGATCGGTGCGAGCGCGGCAAACAAGTTCTACGTCTGTCCCCGGTGCAACCAGAATATCCCGCCGGGTGTTGCTCACGTGGTGGCCTGGCCCCGTGATACCGGAGGCCGCGGCGACGATCGGCGACATTGGCACAAACACTGCTGGGCGAAACGCTAGGCTGGGCCCATGATCGCAGCATTTTCAGTCGCACCGACGGTGACGAATAACGCCACCGCAGAGATGTCAGAGGCGGTTTCGCGCGCAGTACGCGTGGTCCGCGAATCGGGCCTACCGCACGAGACGACGGCCATGTTCACCACGATCGAGGGGGAGTGGGACGAGGTCATGGACGTGATCAAGCGCGCAACGCAGGCGGTCGAGGCGGTCTCGCCGCGGGTATCGTTGGTGATCAAAGCGGATATCCGTCCTGGATACACCGACATGTTGCACCAAAAGGTAGCGTCGCTGGAGAAGCACTTCTCCCAAGAACAATAGAACTTATACAAGGAGTACATAAATGCCGGATTTTGGTCCCGGGGCAGTAGACCTGAATAAGCTGGTCGAGCAGAAGGAAGCACAGCAGCAGCTCAAGGAAGGCGGCTTCGAGCCGTTTATTACCGTCGATGAGAAAGACATCGAGGCGCGCGCGTTCCAGCGTTCGATGCAAGTGCCGGTTGTGCTGATGTTCGGCACGCAGCGCTCGGAGGACTCCGAGACGCTCAAGGAGACGTTCAAGACGCTTGCCGCCAACCAGCGCAAGTTCATGGTCGCCTACGTTGACGCGGACGCGACGCCGCAGGTGGCCCAGATGTTTGGCCTGCGCGCGCTGCCCACCGTCGTCGCGCTTGCAGCCGGGCAGCCGGTGACGAACTTCGAAGGCAACCAGCCCGTAGAGCAGCTCAAGCAGTGGGTGGAAGCCCTGGTCACTAACGTGGGTCCGCAGCTGCAGGGCTTGAGCGAGGAACCTGAGACTGATGAGGCCGCCCCCGAAGACCCGCGCCTAGATGAGGCGACCGCGGCGCTTAACCGCGGCGACTTCGACGCAGCCACCGCCATCTACGACGCGATTCTGACTGAGGAGCCGGACAACCAGCCGGTCAAGCAAGCAAAGGCGACGGTTGCAGTGCTCCGTCGTCTTGACCCGCAGAACCGAACGACTGACCCGATCGCTGAAGCGGAGCAGGCCCCGGATGACGTGGAGAAGCAACTCGTCGCCGCAGACGCAGAGGTCGTCGCGGGAGCACCGGAGAAAGCCTTCGATCGCCTGCTGCGCCACGTGAAGACGGCACCGGAGGCGAAGGAGCGCCTGCTTGAGCTGTTCACACTGTTTGCGCCCGATGATCCGCGCGTGATTCAGGCGCGTACCAATCTGGCCAGCGCGCTGTTTTAGCCTGGGTGGGGTGGGTTGCCCCGCCGCTGGTTGTTCAGTTAACTGCCAGACTAATTCCGCAGGGGCGGAAAAACGGTGCCCCTCCCCGTGACGCGGCCGCGCACAAATCTGGCCCGCCGCACTACTCGAGCACGGCGGGCCGGGGGGCGTATCTCGGTTTAGCCCCGCAGCTTGTACAGCTGCACGCTCATCGCCGGGATATGCAGGCTCAGGGACTGGTCGAACTGGTCCCAGGCAGTCGGCTCTGTGTGTATCTCACCGGCAAGCGGGTTGTCGGCACCGCCGTAGATGCCTGCGTCCGTGTTGATCAGCAGATCCCACGTGCCGGCCTTCGGCGAGCCCAGGCGGTAGTTGGGCTGGGAGGCACCGGAGAGGTTGACCACGGCGAGTACTGCGGAGCCGTCCGCGCCCCAGCGGATGTAGGACAGGATGTTGTGCTGCGCGTCGTCGCCCTTGATCCACTGGAAACCCATCGGCGTGTTGTCCTGAGAGAACAGTGCCGGGGTGTCGCGGTAGACCAGGTTGAGGTCGCGCACGAGGCGCTGGATGCCGCGGTGGTACTCGTGGCCCCAGCCGTCGCCGATGTTGTCCCAGTTGATGGAGTGGGCCTCGTCCCACTCCGTAGTCTGGCCCCACTCGCAGCCCATGAAGAGCAGCTGCTTGCCCGGGTGGGAGAACATGTAGCCGTAGAGGGCGCGTAGGCCGGCGGCCTTGTTCCAGTCGTCGCCAGGCATGCGGGTCCACAGCGAGCCCTTGCCGTGGACGACTTCGTCGTGGCTAAACGGCAGGACGTACTTCTCGCTGAACGCGTAGACGAGCGAGAAGGTGATCTCATTGTGGTGGTAGGAACGGTGCACCGGGTCGAGGGAGAAGTACTCGAGGGTGTCGTTCATCCAGCCCATGTTCCACTTCAGGGAGAAGCCCAAGCCGTCCGACTCGGTCAGGGCGGTCACGCCCGGCCACGCGGTGGACTCTTCGGCGACGGTGACCACGCCCGGGTGGGTGCGGTGGACCGTGGCGTTCATCTCCTGGAGGAACTGCACGGCGTCCCAGTGCTCGCGGCCGCCATACTGGTTGGGCAGCCACTCGCCGGGCTCGCGGGAGTAGTCGAGGTAGAGCATGGAGGCCACTGCGTCAACGCGGAGCCCGTCAAGGTGGAACTCCTCGCACCAGTACAGCGCGTTAGCCACCAGGAAGTTGCGGACCTCGTTGCGGCCGAAGTCGAAGACGTAGGTGCCCCAGTCCTTCTGCTCGCCGCGGCGCCAGTCCGGGTGCTCGTAGAGCGCGGTGCCGTCGAAGCGGGCGAGTGCCCAGTCGTCCTTGGGGAAGTGGGCGGGTACCCAGTCGACGATGACGCCGATGTTGTGGGCGTGGAGCTCGTCGACAAGCGCGCGGAACTCATCTGGGGTGCCCCAGCGCGCGGTCGGCGCGTAGTAGCCGGTGACCTGATAGCCCCAGGAGCCGCCGAAGGGGTGCTCGGCGACGGGGAGGAACTCCACGTGGGTAAACCCGTTCTCCACGAGGTAGGGAACGAGCTCTTCGCGCAGCGTGTTGTAGTTCGCGCCCTGCTTCCAGGAACCGATGTGGCACTCGTAGACGCTCATCGGCGAGTTGGTCGGGTCGATGCCCTGGCGCTTCTGCATCCAGTCGGCGTCGCGCCACTCGTACTCGCTGGGCGCGGCGACCACGGAGACGGTCTCCGGCGGGGCGACAGTGGCCTTGGCCAGCGGGTCAGCCTTGTCCTTGCGGTTGCCGTCGGCAGTTTGCACCGCGAACTTGTAGTGCGCGCCGTCGATAATGCCGGGGATGAAGATCTCCCACACGCCGGTCGAGCCGAGCGAGCGCATCGGGTACTGGTTGGGGTTCCAACCGCAGAAATCACCCACGACGGCGACGCCGCGCGCGTTCGGGGCCCACACTGCGAAGGCAGTGCCGGTGACCTGCCCGAGGTCCGTGGTGTAGGTCTTGACGTTCGCGCCGAGCGCTTCCCAGAGACGCTCGTGGCGGCCCTCGCCGATGAGGTGGAGGTCGAGGGAGCCGACCGAAGGCAGGAAGTAATAGGGATCCGCGACGATTTGCGGCTCCGCCTCGGGGTAGGTCACGCGCAGGCGGTAGTCGCTGGCGTGCTCGCCGTCGAGCTCGGCGATCCAGATGTCGTCGCCAGTATCAACCATCTGGATCATGTCGTTGTGGATAAGCAGTTGCACGTCCGTCGCGCCGAGCAAGCGGGTGCGCACCACGGTGTTGCCCGCCACAGTGTGGCGGCCGTAAAAATCGTGCGGCGCGTGGTGCTTGCACTGGAGCAGGCGCGTGCGGTCGTGCTCCGGGATGAGTGCTTCCGGGGAGAGTTCGTGGCCGGTCATAATTGTCTTTCTTTGTGGGGTTCCAGGTATGCGTGTGGGGCTTAAGGCCGGTAGTCGTGGTCAGAGATCTGGCGGTAGGCCAATGCTTCTCGACGCTCCGGTGCCACCTCCGGCAGGCGGAAAATGTGCGCCACGTTGTTCTGGGGCGTGAGCCGGACGTAGTTGTGCGTCCCCCAGTCGTAGCGGTTGCCGGTGACAAGATCGTGCACCTGGAAGGGCTCGCCCTCGTCGCGTCCGACCGCGGCGGCGTCGATATGCACCATGCCCTCCTGAGTGTGCCAGGGATCCAGGTTGACCACCACGACGATGGTGTTGCCGGTAACGGCGTCGACCTTGGAGTAGGCGAGGATCTGGTCGTTGGTCACCTCGTGGAAGCGGATCTGCCGCAGCTGCTGGAGCGCCGGCTGCTGTTTACGGATGGAGTTGAGCAGCGTGAGGTAGGGCTCGAGCGACTCGCCGCGCTCAAGTGCCGCTTCGAAGTCGCGGGGGCGCAGCTGGTACTTCTCGGAATCCAGGTACTCCTCGGAGCCGCCGCGCACGGGGATGGACTCGTAGAGCTCGAAGCCGGAGTAGACGCCCCACAGCGGGCTCATCGTCGCAGCCAGGGTCGCGCGGATGGCAAAAGCGGCTGGCCCGCCCTGCTGGAGCGAGGCGTGCAGGATATCCGGGGTGTTGACGAACAGGTTGGGGCGCGAGACATCAGCTACGTCGACGCACAGCTGCGCAAAGTCGGTGAGCTCTTCCTTGCTCACCTTCCAGGTGAAGTGGGTGTACGACTGCGAGAAACCGGCCTTGGACAGGCCGTACATGCGCGGCGGGCGGGTAAAGGCCTCGGCGAGGAAGATGACGTCCGGGTGCGTCTCGTGCACCTTGGAAATCAGCCAGTGCCAGAAGTTGACCGGTTTGGTGTGCGGGTTGTCCACGCGGAAGGTGGAAATGCCCAGCTCCACCCAGTACATGATGACGCGGTAGACCTCGTCGTAGAGGGTCTCCGGGTCATTATCAAAGTTGATGGGGTAGATGTCCTGGTACTTCTTCGGCGGGTTCTCCGCGTACGCGATCGTGCCGTCCGCGAGCACGGTGAAGAACTCGGGGTGCGCCTCCGCCCACGGGTGGTCCGGGGCGGCCTGGAGGGCGAAGTCGAGCGCGATCTCCAGGCCGAGCTGCTCGGCGTGGCGCAGCATCTCCAGGAATTCCGCCTCGCCACCCAGCTCGGGGTGGAAGGCGTCGTGGCCGCCGTCCTGCGAGCCAATGGCCCAGGGCGAGCCGACGTCGCCCGGCTCGGCGGTGACCGAGTTGTTGCGGCCCTTGCGGTTGACCTCGCCGATCGGGTGGATCGGCGGGAAGTACACGGTGTCAAAGCCCATCGCGGCGACGCGGTCGAGCGCGGCGGCGGTGGTTTCCCAGGTGCCGTGGACCGGACGGCCGTCCTCGTCCCACCCGCCGGTGGAGCGGGGGAACAGCTCGTACCAGGAGTTCACCAGTGCGGCGCGGCGCTCGACGGCCACATCACAGGTGGGGCCGTGGGTGACGAGCTCACGCAGCGGGTAGGCCGCCAGCACGTCGAGGACATCTTCGTTCAGGCCGGCGTGGATGCGGTCGGCAAGCGGCAGCGTGTCGTCGGCAAGCGCGGTGGCGACATCGCGCAGCACCTCGCTATCTGGCGCCGGGGTTTGCTCCGCGGCGGCCTCGAACAACTCGATGCCGTGGGCGATGTCGTTGGCTAGCTCGGCTTCGGACTGCCCGGCGTCGAGCTTCTTGGTCACGGCGTTGCGCCAGGTGGCCATCACATCGGACCACGCGTCGACGCGGAAGTGCCACAGGCCCTGCTCGTCCGGCACGAAGACGGAGTGCACGTAGTCCGGGCGGAAGGGCTCCGGGTGCATGTGCACCGAGTACTGGTCGCCGTCGGGGGAGGTGATCACCAGCGTGGCCGCGATGGCGTCGTGGCCCTCGCGCCACACGAGCGCGGAGACCGGCACCACCTCGCCGACGACCGCCTTTGCGGGGAGCGTGCGCCCGCTGACCTGGGGGCGAACGTCATCAATTCCGAACCTTGCAACCATGCTGTATCTCTACCTCGTCCGTCGCGTGTGTATCACTGCCAAGAGTAGCGAAAGACGTCGCGCTCTACCTGCCTAAGATGGGCCTAATTACCGGGGGTGGCAAGAGATGCCCTTTGGCGCGCCGGATGCAACTTCCACATATGGGAGAGAAAATAGGACAGAATGGGAACCGTGAATGATGCACGAGCGACTGAACCAGGAACGGACCCGGACCTTCTCATCGACTTTCGCGGGGTGGAATTCTCGCGCGGCGGCGCACGCCTCGTCGGTCCGGTGGACTGGCAGGTAGAACTTGATGAGCGCTGGGTCGTCATCGGCCCCAACGGGGCGGGCAAGACCACCCTGATCCGCATGGCGTCTGCGCTCGAGTTCCCGTCCAAGGGCACCGCGTTTGTGCTTGGCGAGCAGCTCGGGCGCACCGACATGCGCGACCTGCGCGCCGCCATTGGACTCACCTCCTCGGCGATTGCGCAGCGCGTGCCGGATGACGAGAAAGTTGGAGACCTGGTCGTCTCGGCCGGATACGCCATCGTCGGGCGCTGGCGCGAGGACTATGACGAGATGGATTACGCCCAGGCGATGGACGTGCTCGAGCAGGTCGGCGCGATGCACCTGATCGACCGCCGCTGGGGCACGCTCTCCGACGGGGAGAAGAAGCGCGTGCTCATTGCCCGCGCAGTGATGATCAACCCTGAGCTGCTCATCATGGACGAGCCCGCCGCCGGCATGGACCTCGGCGGCCGCGAGGACCTCATCGCCTACTTGGGCGAACTCGCCTTGGACCCGGACGCCCCGGCGATGGTGATGATCACCCACCACCTGGAGGAGATCCCGTACGGCTTTACCCACGCGATGCTGCTCGACGAGGGCGATGTCGTCGCCCAGGGCCTCATCGAGGATGTGCTCACCAGCGAGAACGTCTCCAAGGCCTACCACCAGCCCATCGAGGTGACCCGTGACGAGGGCCGCTTCTTCGCGCGCCGGGCGCGTACGGCCCGTGCTGGGGCTCACCGGAAGTAGGGAGAGTGGGGCGTCGAGAAGCACTCGAGGCCCCTTCAAGGATGGGTCGAGGCATGCAGCGCAGCGTTGGGGCGTTCTCTGCTGACCGTGGCGACGAGATCGACGTCACCGAGGTCAGCGGGTTTCACGGTGCGCGAATGTCGGCGACCGTGCTGCTGCTGCGCGACACACCCCAGGGGATGGAGGTGTGGATGCAGGAGCGCGTGCTCAGCATGAAGAACTATCCCGGGGTCACCGTTTTCCCCGGCGGCGGGGTGGACAGCCGCGATTTCCCGGGCCGCGCCTGGAACGACGGCGACCTGTGGCTCGGTCGTAGCGCGATTTCCATGGCCCGCCAGCTCGGCGTGACCAAGTACAAGGCGCACGCGCTCGTTTTCGCCGCCGTGCGCGAGCTCTTCGAGGAGACCGGCACGCTGCTCGCAGTCGACGATGCGGGCCAGCTGCTTGACGACGCCCGCCCGTTCCACCACCAGCGCCTCCAGTTGGAGTCCCACGAGATCTCGCTGACCGACGTACTGCGCGCCCACGACCTCAACGTGTGTGCCGACCTGCTCAAGCCTTTCGCCAGGTGGGTCGGTCAGTCCGAGCGCGGCAACTGGTTCGACACCTTCAGCTTCCTTGCTGCCAACCCGACCGGGCAGGAACCAGACGGCAATACCGGGGAGGCCGACGACGCCAACTGGTTCCCGCCCTCGCTGCTGCTGGAGGGGTGGCGGCACGGGCTCGTGCGCTTCGCGCCCGCCACCTGGGCGCAGCTACGCCTCATCGAGGGCTTCAACACCGTGGAAGAAACGCTGGAAAGTGCGAAGCACGCCACGATCTCCCCGGTGATCGGCGACCCAGTCGACGACGAGCGCTTCGCCGAATTCTTCACCTTCACACCAAAAGACCGGATTGGACGCCGCTATGGCATTTCACCCGACTGAGGTGGACTACCTCGCCGCCAACGCCGAACGCATCCGGGCGATCGCCCCGGAGCTGGCGCTGACCAAGGCGAGCGTGTTCGCCGACCGTGCGCGCCTGGACGCGGAGTTCGGCGAGCACGCCCGCGCGGTCTCCGCGCTGATCGCGGCCCAGCGGCAGGCTGCGGGCAAGTTCCCCGAGTGGTGGCTCACCGACTCGGATGCCGCCCAGCAGGCCACCCCCGCCCTCGTTGCCGCCCACCGCGCCCGCACGCTTGCGTCCGCGGGGGCAAGCTTCGTTCACGACGTGACCTGCTCCGTCGGCTCGGAGGCACCGCACATGGTCGAGGCGGGGCTCGGCTGGCTCGGCTCGGATCTTTCGGCCGCGCGTCTGCGCATGGCGCGCTTCAACCTGAGCGAGGACGCCTGGCTCGCGCGTGCCGACGCACTCGCGCCCGCCAGCACGATTGCTGGGGTATCCGGCGGGGTCGTCGTGGCGGACCCGGCGCGTCGCAAAGATGGCCGACGTATCACCGACCCAGCTCAGCTCGAGCCACCCCTGCCGGCACTCGTCGCGGCCTACCCGGGCGCGGAGCTGGCGATCAAGTGCGCGCCGGGGATCGACTACGCCGAGTGGGAGGGCCTGGTTAGCGTGGTCTCGCTCGACAGCGGGGTGAAGGAGGCCTGCCTGTACACGCCTGGGATTGGGTGCGGGCGCGAGGCGGTCGTGCTGCGCAGCGACGGCTTTGCCGAGACAGTGCGCGGGCTTGGCGACGAGCACGCATCGGAGTCGGAGGAGGTGCGCGACCCAGGCGAGTGGATCATCGAGCCCGACGGGGCGATCATCCGCGCAGGCCTTGTGCGCACGTGGGCGGAGAAGCACAGGCTGTGGCAGCTCGACCCGCACATCGCATTCTTGAGCGGCGCGGAGATCCCTCCCGGCTACAGCGGTTTCCGCGTGCTTGACGCGGTCCCGCTCAAGCGCCTGAAGGCGGCGCTGCGCGAGATGGATGCGGGCGCGGTGGAAATCCTCGTGCGCGGGGTGAACGTGGATCCGGACGCGCTGCGCAAGAAGCTCAAGCTCAAGGGCACGCAGCAGCGCGGGGTGGTCATCGCGCGCGTTGGCGACGACGCGCTCGCATACGTCTGCGATGCGAGGGAGCACCGGCCGCTACCATAAGCGGCATGGTGTATCTCGATCACGCAGCAACAACCCCCATGCGCCAGGTGGCTATCGACGCCTGGGTCGAACACGCAGCCGCCGTCAACCCCGGCGGCCAATACGCCTCGGGACGCGCGGCCAATGCGGTGCTCGCGCAAGCCCGCGAGGACATCGCGGAGCTTTTGGGCGCAGACCCGGTCGAGGTGGTCTTCACTGGCTCGGGTACCGAGGCGGACAATATTGCGGTGCGGGGTCTGTACCGGGCGCGTCGAGAAGCGGCGGGCACAAACCGGGGGGGGGCGAGCACGATTGAGCACTCGGCAGTCCTCGAGACAGTCAAGTCTCTAGCACAGACTGAAGGGGCCGAGGTCGCGTGGCTGGAGCCGGATCGCGGCGGGCACCTCCGCGACTTGAGCGCCTTGGATACCCCGGCCGCCGTGGCCACCATGATGTGGGCGAACAACGAGACCGGCGCGGTACAGCCCGTGCGCGAGGCTGCCGAGCGCGCCGCGGAGGCTGGCACCCCGCTGCACATCGACGCGGTGCAAGCCGTGGGCAAAGAGGACGTGCACTTCCATGACAGCGGCGCGACCACACTCGCGGCTAGCGCGCACAAGTTCGGCGGACCGCGCGGCAGCGGCATCCTGCTCGCGCGCCGCTCGCCAGTGCCGGCTCCGGTGTTGCTTGGCGGCGGGCAGGAGCGGGGCCTGCGCCCGGGCACGGTCGACGTGGCGGCGGCTGCCGCTACTGCCGCGGCGCTGCGCGAGGCACTGGCTGAACGCGAGGCGGAAAATGCACGCCTGGCGAAGCTGCGCGACGAGTTCATCGAGCGCATCGTCGCCGCTGTGCCGAACACGCTGGTCACCACCCCGGAGCCGCGCCTGCCGGGGCATGCGCACCTGATGTTCCCGGGCGCGGAGGCCGAATCCATGCTCATGCTGCTCGACTCGCTTGGCATCGAGGCCTCCGCCGGGTCCGCCTGTTCGGCGGGTGTGCACCGGCTGTCGCACGTGCTCGAGGCGATGGGCGTGCCCACCGAGGACGGCATGGGCGCCTTGCGGCTGACCCTCGGGCGCACCACCACTCAAGCGGACGTGGACAAGGTGGTCGCCGAACTGCCCGCAGTCATCGAGCGCGCCCGCCTTGCTGGCTCGCTGTAGCGCGCTTTTCGACGCCCACCGGTGTGTCAGGTGTGAAAGTTGTGACTTGAGTGCGCTAAAGTGCCGGATATGCACGCACCTCGGACGCTTAAGCACGCGCGCAACGCGCACCAGAACACACTCAAGGCGCTGATCGCCGCCGTCGTTACCGCCGCCCTGACCTTTACGCTGCTGGTCGCCAGCCCGTTTGGGCAGAAGTCTGCCGACGCACAGGCGCTGCCCGGCCTGATCAACGGTGTCGACGTCGCCGCCCACCAGCACCCAGGCGGCGGACCGATCGACTGGCGCATGGTCGCAGGCCCCGGCGGCCAGCAGTTTGCCTTCATCAAGGCGACCGAGGGCACCAGCTACGTCAACGACTTCTACGCCCAAGATGCGCAGGCCGCTAACGAGGCCGGCATCAAGGTCGGTGCCTACCACTACGCCCGCCCGGCCACCGATCCGATCGCGCAGGCGCGCCACTTCGCCGACACCATCAACGCCGGCCCGCGCAACCAGCTGCCGCCGGTGCTCGACCTCGAGGTCAACGAGGGCCTCAGCCCGGTGCAGCTCGCGGCGTGGACCCAGATCTTCATGGCCGAGCTGGAAGCGCGCACCGGGCGCACGCCGATGCTGTACACCTACCGCTACTTCTGGTACGAGCGCATGGACAACACCAACGCGTTCACCCGCTACCCGCTGTGGCTGGCCGCTTACCAGAACCAGCCGCCCGCACCGGTCGGCGGCTGGGACCACCTGAGCTTCTGGCAGCGCTCTGACTCCGGGCGTGTACCCGGCATTGATGCCGTCGTAGATATGAACCTGTTCAACGGCAACGCGGGCCAGTTCATGAGCTTCGCGGCAGGCAACCTCAACGCAGGCGGCGGCGTGCTGGAGAAGTTCCAGGCCTCCGACTCCGGCGAGCTCGCAGTGCTGGAGCAGGACAACACCGCGCTCGTTGTGGCGATCCTGGCGCTCGCCGGCGGTGCACTCGGGATCGCGGGCCTGGCCGAGGCTGCGGACCAGGCTGGCTTTAGCGACCAGGACGCGCGCAACATCGCCAACATGGTCGGCCAGCTTGCCGAGAACGGTGAGCTGCCCGTCGAGGACCTGCGCAACATGATGATCGGCGACTACCAGATCGGCGACCTACTCATCCTGCTGGATAACGCGACGAAGTAACGCGCGCGTCAACGGTCCGAGCACCGGCACCCCATTTGGGGCGCCGGCTTTTGTTTATGCGTGTGAGTCGTGGCGCGGGGTGGTGGCCAGGCTACGCGCCCATTTCTCGCCCTTGAAGTGGGCAGGCACTGCGCCCTTGAGCAGGTTGCGGGTGAGTTGCGGGCTCGCTTCGAGCGGGGTGTTCGCGCCGATCAGCACGATGTTGCCGTAGCGTCGCCCCTTGAGCATCGGCGGATCCGCGATCGCCGCGACGTGCGGGAAGACCTCGCACATGCCGGCGAGTTCCTCCTTCGCCTCCTTCAGGTCGGCGTGGGAGCCGCAGTTGGCCACGTAGACGCCGTTATCACTCAAAGATGTGCGCACGTGTTGGTAGAACTCCACCGTGGTCAGCTCGCGTGGGGTGAGCGACTGCGCGAAGACGTCGCGGATCATCACGTCGCGCGTTGAAGGCTTGAACGAGTCGGTGACCTCGCGCGCGTCACCGACGCGGATTTTGACGGCGGGGGAGCGCGGGGCGTCGAAAAGCTCGCGCGCGAGCTCGGCGAGCTTGCCATCGATCTCCACGACGGTGTTGCGCGAGCCGGGCCAGGCGGCGGCGAAGTAGCGCGGCAGCGAGCAGGCCGCGCCGCCTAGGTGCGTCAGGCGCGGCTTCGGCCAGCGGGGCGAGCTGCCGAGTTGGAGCGAGTCGAGGAAGTCCGCGATCCAGCGCATGTACTCGAAGTCGAGGCGCTGCGGCTCGCCGGGCACGATGTGCGAGCTGGGCACTCCGTTGACGAGCAGCACCATTGAGCCGTCGGGCTCGTGGTGGACCTCGGCTTCACCGGTGTCGATCGGGTACGTCTCGCTTTTCGCAGCCATGTCTTGGCAGGGTAGTCGTTAGGCGTGCACGTCGACGAAACGCAGGTACGCGACTGATGCGAGCCAGCCTGCCGCGGTGAGCAGCAGTGCACTCGCACCAATGCTGGCGAGCGTGCCCAGATCGAGCGCGTCTGAACCTGCGACCGCGGTGCTGCCCATCCACAGCGCCTTCGTCACGCCGACGGGCGGGAGAAAAAATTGTGCAGCTGGGACGCCGGCGGCGAGCGTGCCGAAGGCAAAAATGCTCGCGATCACGCCGAGCGCGACCGGCATGGCGAAGTTGCGAATCACCATGGAGGCGAAGCTCTGCCACGCGGCCACTGCCGCCGCCGGGATGACGGCGAGCAGCGTCGCGGTAAGCAGTGCCCGGGGAGGCAGACCCGACAGCCCCGAAACCCAGCCGCCGATTGTGCTGAAGAGGATGAAGACGCACTGCATGATCGCCGTGACCGCGACAATGACGCCGAGCTTGGCGGTGACCAGGCTCGCCGCCGAGCGGGAAGAGGTAAGCAGCGTGTGCCAATTGCCGCCGCGGTGTTCCACCCGCCATACGGCGGAGGCGAGGATGGCGATGCCGGCCACCATGAACAGCATGCCGTAGAACAGCGTCGCCTGAGACCAGTAGCTGTGCCAGCCGGAGTCCAGTGTCTCTGCATTTGCGGCGTAGTTGCCGGTGCCGAAAACGACTGCGATCAGGGGGATAGCAACCGGGACGATAGCGACGTGTGCGCGCCGGAGTTTGGCGAATTCGTTGATGAGCATGGCTAGATTTCCTTCCCGTTGAGTGCGCGCGTCGCGAAGTAGAAGCCCGCACCAAGCAGCGCGATGTAGGCGCACCACAGCGCCCACCCCGGCTGCGTCGGTACGGGACCTGCGTCCGCGAAGGTGTAGGGGAGCAGCACCGCGAAGTAGCCGAAGGGGTTGATCGCGGCGAGCCAGGCAGGGGACAACAGCGAGACGATGCCGCAGAATCCGCCGACGACACCACACGCGAGCACCCCGATCTGTGATTCGGTCACGGCCGCAAGCAGGACCATGGCGCAGGTGAGTGCGATACTCGTGATGACAGTCGCGAGCGCGTAGAGTGCCCAGGCCCCGGCGGTGCTTCCGCTTGGCAGCGGTGCCCCGAGCAGCACCGGAAGGGCGACGCACCCGCCGAACTCCAGCAGTTTCAACGCAGTAACAAGCGGTGCGAGCACGTACAGCTTGCGGCGCAGCAACGATCCCTGGCGGGTGCCCGCTACCGCGTTGAGCAGCCAGCCGCCGCTTGCGTGCTCGTTATCCACCGTGCGGCTGGCCAGCAGCGCCACCTGCAACGGGGTGAGAAACGCCAGCGCCATCGCCACGCCGATGAGCTGCCCAGACCATGCCCCGGCTGGATCAGCGACAAACGTGTCCACCTGCCCGTCGGCGAAGAGGCTCATCGACGCGAACAGCACGATGCCGAGCGAGAGCACACCACCGAGCAGCAGGATGTGCGTGCGCCGCAGCTTCAAGATTTCGACGTTCATGCGCTCAAGCCCTCCCGCCCCGTCATGCCGATGAAGATCTCTTCCAGGCTGCGGCGCGCGCGAACCACCTGGTGGATCGGGACTTCGCGGGCGACAAGCTGTGCGCACACGGAGGCAACGTCGTCGTCGCTGAGCCCAGCCAGCTCCACACCGCCGGGAACGATGCGCGGCTGCCGCTCGCGCAAAACCGAAGCGGCCGCGGTGGTGGCAGGGGTTTGGATGAAGAGGTCGGGGAGGTGGGCGTCGAAAAGCTCGCGCTGCGAGCCCTGAAAGACCAGCTTGCCCTGGTTGATGATGCTCAGGCTGGTGGCCATCTTCTCAATTTCCGAAAGCAGGTGGCTCGACACAAGGACCGTGCGGCCTTCGTCGCGCGCGAGGCTGATGATGAGCTCGCGGATTTCCTCGATGCCGGCCGGGTCGAGGCCGTTGGTCGGCTCGTCGAGGATGAGCAGCTGCGGGTCGCGCACGAGTGCGATCGCGATGCCGAGGCGCTGCTTCATGCCGAGCGAATACTTCTTGACCTGCTTATCCATGTGGCGCTCAAGCCGCACGAGCCGCACCGCGCGCTGGGCATTCGCCGGGTCGGCCTTGAACAGCCGTGTCACGATTCGCATGTTCTCGGCACCCGTGAGGTGCGGGTATGCCGCCGGCGACTCGATGAGCGAACCGATGTCTTTCAGCACCTCGCCGCGTGTGGCGCGCGTCATCGGCCGGCCCATGATGGTGATCTCGCCGGCGGTGGGAGTGGTGAGCCCAAGCAGCATCTTCATCGTCGTCGACTTGCCGGAGCCGTTCGGCCCCAGCAGCCCGTGCACCGCACCCTGGGGTACTTCGAGCGCAAGCTTATCGACGACCGCCTGCTTACCGTAGGTCTTCGTCAGACCTCGCGTAGAAATGATTGGTGTGTCCATGGCTTCCACTCTCGCGGGGCGGGGCCGGGAAAACGTCGGAGCCAGGGACGATCTTTCGAGTCATACCCCGGGATGAGTGAGCAGATCGGCGCGGTCGACGAGACCGGTGCGGTATGCAAACAGCGCTGCGTGCACGCGGTCGCGCGACTGCGTCTTCGCCAGGATTCGCCCCACGTGTGTTTTCACCGTGGGCATGGAGATGAACATGCGCTCGGCGATCTCCGCGTTGGACAAGCCGCGGCCGATTGCGACGAGGACTTCGTGCTCGCGGGCGGTGAGCTCGTTAAGCGCGAGGCGGTCCGCCTTCGGGAGTGCGGGTGCTGTCTCCGTGTGGTTGGCGAGCCGGGAAATGATGCGCTTGGTGGCGCGTGGGGAGATAACGGCGTCGCCGGCAGCGACGGTGCGGATGGCGTCGAGAAGCACTTCGGGCTCGGCGTCCTTGAGCAGGAAGCCGCTTGCGCCGCCGGAGAGGGCGTTGATGACGTAGTCCTCGTCGTCGAAGGTGGTGAGGATAACCACCTTGGCCTCCGGGAAGCGGCGGGCAAACTCGGCGGTGGCGGCGATGCCGTCGAGCACCGGCATCTGTACGTCCATGAGTACGAGGTCGACCGGGTGCTGTGCGTGTTGTTCGAGCGCCTCGGCGCCGTTGGCCGCCAGCCACTCCACGGACAGATCCGGCTGTGAGTCGATCACGCGCTGGATCCCGTGGAGGAAGAGCGCTTGGTCGTCGACGATGCCGACGTGGATTGTGGTCATTCCTGACTCCTCGTGTCATGTGCGGGGTATGGGACGCGCAGCGTGGCGGTCCAGCGCTGCGGGGCGCTCGGGCCGGCGTCCACCGACCCGCCGATGAGCGTGGCGCGCTCGCGCATCCCTTGCAGCCCGTGCCCTTGTTGGTGTGTTGGCGTGTTGGTGAAGGGGTTGGTCACCGTGATCACCAGCGCGTCGCTGCGCCACACGACTTCGAGCGTGGCCGTGCCGTCGCCGTGCCTGAGCGCATTTGTCAGCGCCTCCTGCACCACGCGCCGGGCAGCGAGCGAGGTGGCTAGCGGTAGCTGCGCAGGTGCCGTACCGGTGACCGTGTATTCCACGTCGAGACCGCCGAGCCGACTGGAGCGCACGAGCTCGTCGAAATCCAGCGAGGCAGGCGAGGGGGCGACCGGGCGCGACTCGGGTGCGCGAAGCAACGCGACGACCTCGCGCATCTGGGTAAGCGATTCCCGGCCGACCTCGCCGATGGTGCGCAGCGCCGCGTCCTTGTCATCCGGCGCGCCGTAGCGGCCGCCGTCTGCCTGCGCGACCATCACGGTCAGGGAGTGGGTGACTACGTCGTGGATCTCGCGCGCGAGGAATGTGCGCTGCTCGGACATCGCGTGCTCAAGCTCGACCCTTTGTTGCTGAAGGGCCTGCTCCAGCTCGCGCGCAGCGGCCTCTTCCGTCCGCCTGCGCAGCTCGCCGAAAAGCCCGGCCGCGACAAGCAAGGTGACGCTCCACGCGAGGTAGGGGAGGCGCTCGTCGTAAGGCATGCTCCGCAGCACAGGCGAGACCAGCGAGATCGCGAGGATATCGCCCAGGACAAGCACGGCAGCCATCACATCGCGGAGCACGGGCCGCAGGTTCCGGCGGACGAGGTACGCGGCAAACGTCGCCACGACGATGTCCGTCACCGTTAGAAGCGGGCTCATCGCCCGCACCGCAAGCAGTGCCACCGCGGCGACCACTGTGGCCAACGGCCAGCGCCAGCGGGTAAACGGCGCGACAATCAGCCACACAACCCCGGCCGCAATCGTCCACACCGGGCCCGAGGCGCTGACAACGCCAAGTAACGCACACGCCGCCAGCACGCCGGCAAGGAAGAAATCGCGTGCGCGGAGCGACGGTGGGGGAGACTTTGGCATAGCCTCAACCTAGCGATACGGCGTGCCGCACGCGTCATGCCCCAGTATGATTCGCCCGCGCGCTGCGGGTACACTTCCGCCACATGCGAGTACTAGCGGCGATGAGCGGGGGCGTGGACAGCTCGGTGGCGGCTGCGCGCCTGGTAGAGCAAGGCCACGACGTCGTCGGCGTGCACCTTGCCCTGTCCAAGGACGCGCAGCAGACCCGCGAATCGGCCCGCGGCTGCTGCTCGCTCGAGGACTCCGCAGACGCGCGCCGGGTGTGCGACAAGCTGGGCATCCCGTTTTACGTGTGGGACTTCTCGGATCGCTTCAAGGAAGACGTGATTGATAATTTCGTCTGGTCCTACGAGCACGGCGAGACCCCGAACCCGTGTCTGCGCTGCAACGAGAAGATCAAGTTCGCGGCCCTGCTTGAGCGCGCGGTCACCCTCGGCTTCGACGCGGTGGCCACCGGCCACTACGCAATTATCGACGGCGACGGCAACCTCCGCCGCTCCACCGACCCCAACAAAGACCAGTCCTACGTCCTCGGCGTACTCCCCCGCGACGAGCTCAACCGCTGCCTGTTCCCGGTCGGCGATACGGAGAAGCCGCAGATCCGCGAGGAGGCCGCCGCACATGGCTTCTCGACGGCCACGAAGCCGGACTCTTACGACATCTGCTTCATCCCCGACGGCAACACGCAGGCCTTCCTCGGCCGCTCCATCGGCATGCGCCCCGGCCTGATCAAGGACCAGGACGGCACCGAACTCAAAGAACACGACGGCGCGTTCCAGTACACGATCGGCCAGCGCCGCGGGCTGGATCTACGCGTGCCGGCCGCCGACGGCAAGCCGCGCTACGTCACCGACGTCGACACCGCCACCGGCACCGTGACCGTCGGCCCGCGCGAGGCGCTCAAGGTCCACCGGATCACCGCCGATCGGCTCAAGGTGCTCCACCCGGCCATGGAGGGTGAGTTTGAGGCGAATGTGCAGATTCGGGCGCACGGTGGCGTCGTCAAGTGCACTGCCCGCATCGACGACGACTCAATGACCCTTGACCTGCACACTCCGCTCGAGGGCGTGGCGCGCGGCCAGGCCGCGGTGCTCTACCTGCCGGATCCGGACGGGCTGGGCGATGTCGTGCTCGGCTCGGGCACGATCTGCGCGACGGCCTAGGAGGCGCCGAACACGCAGGAGGCGATCAAGCGGTCGATGCCGCGGATATCGATCTCCTTGCCCAGGTTGATCTTGAAGTGGCCGACGTTGGTCCACAGCTCAAGCTCCGCGTTCCAGTCGAGCATGCGCCCTGCGTTTTCGGTCGACCACATGGTCACCGATTTGAAGGGGATGGAGTACATCTCGACCTTCTTGCCTGTCATGCCCTGTGCATCGCGGATAATCAGGCGCTTGTTGGTAAACACGGCCGCGTCGCGGATCGTTTTGAACGCCTGGATCGGCTGCTCGCCGTGTGCGAGGATGTCCTGGATGTCGTTGGGCACTGGGCAGGGGGAAATGAAGGTCCAGCCAGTAAATTGTTCGAGAGCCATGCACAGAGCATACCCGCCCGCCCGTATCATCGGTGCCGTGAATGCAACTGCTTTTGGGCTCGGGCCCTTGCCCGGTATGGATCTCGCGCAAGCCGCGGACGTCGTGCTTTCCGAGTCGCCCCTTCCGCATATCCCGCAGCTGCCGGAGCGTGGCGTGGGCTCGGACGCGATCGGTCGCACGGCCGCGCTGCTGGAGATCCCGATCGGGCTCGGCCCGCGCGGGTGGCGCGTCGCTGCCCGCAAACGGACCGACGCCGACCGCATGGCACGCGACCTCGACGTGCTCGAGGAGGCGTGGCACGGCAAAGCGGCTGCGGTCAAGGTGCAGCTCGTCGGCCCGTTTACGCTCGCCGCCGAGGTGGAGATGCCCAACGGCCACCGCATGATCACTGATGCCGGCGCGCTGCGCGACCTCACCGACGCGCTGCTCGAGGCTTGTGCTGCACACCGCCGCGATGTCGCAGCTCGCTTCGATACAACCGTGCTGCAGCTCGACGAGCCGCGGCTGCCGGAAGTCACCGCCGGCACCCTCAAAGGCGCGACCGACTTTGAGACCATCCGCGCGATCCACGAGCCGCAGGAAACCTTGCTGCGCTTCGGTGAGCACCTGCTGCACACGCCGAAGCTTGTCGACGACACCCCGTGGCTCACCGTCGACCCCCGCACCTGCGACAAGGACGTGCTGGCCCGCGTGCTGGATCGGGGCAGCCGCATCGCGATCCCGACGATGGCACCGCGCGAGCTCTACCGCGTCTTCGACGAGCTGCAGATCGATCCGGCGCGCACGAGCATTGACGTGTACGCGGAGCCTGCGGCAACGCTTGTGGGCACCGCCGCGAACTACCGCGCCGCCCGCGAAATGGCGGAAGAGCTGAGCAAGACGACATAAGTTAGCCCACCATCGGCCAGCCCATGCTCACGTTGGAGGCGTCACGTCCGCGGGATTCCAACCACTTCTTCAGGTCGGTCTGGATGCGGTAGTTCTCCACGGCCTGGTACTCCATGAGCTCGTCGGTGTCCATCTCCGCGAGCTCCGGCCACACCTTGCGGACCTGCTTCCACGCGATGCGTGCCGCGGCCATCGCATCCGAGGTGGCCTCGTGCGCGTTGTCCAGGCGCACCCCGTAGTGCTCGCACAGCGCGCCCAGGTTGCGCTTGCCTTTGCGGTAGCGGTCGCGCGCGCGGTCGATGAGCAGCGGGTCGAACACCGGGCCGGTGACGGTGAAGTCGCCGGTGAGCGCGCGCAGCACGCTCAAGTCGTAGGGGGCGTTAAACACGATGAGGGTGAGCCCGTCCTCCCAGCTCTGCTTGATCGCGTCGACGGTCTCGCGCAGCACCTCGTCGTGGTTGCGGCCCTCGGCGCGCGCCTTTTCCGTGCTGATCCCGTGGACCGCGGCGGCCGCCTCCGGGATCTCCACGCCGGGGTCTGCCAGGGTCTCGTTGGCGGTGACCTCGCGCCCGTCGATACGCACGAGCGCGGAGGTGACAATGCGGGCCTCGCGCGGGTTGACCGAGGTAGTTTCCAGGTCGAAGGAGAGCATGCGGGACGCGTCGAAGAAAGCCATGACTGCATGATAGCGGGGGAGGCGAACACGCCGGGGCGAAAAGCTATGCTGGCAGGTTGTGAGCGAGATTTCTGCAGATTTGCACCGTGAATGGACCGAACTGGCAAACGACGTGCGCCACCACCGCGACCTGTACTACAACGGGCAGCCGGTGATCACCGACGGCGAGTTCGACGCGCTCTTCGAACGCCTCAAGGCGCTCGAGGCCGAGCACCCGGAGCTTGCCGTGCCGGACTCGCCGACCAAGGAGGTTGGCGCGCCGACCGCTGCGACCTCCGCGTTCGCCGACGTGACGCACCTCGAGCGCATGTACAGCCTGGACAACGTCTTTTCCCCCGAGGAGCTCACTGAGTGGCTGGAGAAGACGCCGGGGCCGTACCTGACCGAGCTGAAGATCGACGGGCTGTCGATTGACCTGGTCTACCGCAACGGCGTGCTGGAGCGCGCTGCCACCCGCGGCGACGGCACGGTCGGCGAGGACATCACCGCCAACGCCCGCGTGATCGAGGACATCCCGCATAAGCTTTCCGGCGACGCGCCCGCGCTGCTGGAGGTGCGCGGCGAGGTGTTCATCCGCCCGGAGGACTTCCCCGAGCTCAACGAGCAGCGCATCAAGGAGGGCGGCAAGCCCTTTGCTAACCCGCGCAACACCGCTGCCGGAGGCTTGCGCCAGAAGGACCCCGCGGACGTGAAGAAGCGCAAGCTGCGTATGATCTGCCACGGCATCGGCGCGCGCGAGGGCTTCGAGCCGGAAACGCAGCACGAGGCCTACCTCAAGCTCGCCGAGTGGGGCCTGCCAGTCTCCGAGTACACCAAGCAAGCTGCAACGGCTAAGGACGTCCAGGAGGCGGTGAAGTACTGGGCGGAGCACCGCCACGACGCGATTCATGAGATGGATGGTCTGGTGGTGAAGGTGGATAGCGTCGCGAAGCAGCGCCAACTGGGCTCGACCTCGCGGGCTCCGCGTTGGGCGATCGCGTACAAGTACCCGCCGGAGGAGGTCACGACCAAGCTCAAAGACATCCAGGTCTCGGTCGGCCGCACCGGGCGCGCGACCCCGTACGCGGTGCTCGAGCCGGTCTTCGTTTCCGGCTCGACCGTGTCGATGGCCACGCTGCACAACCAGCACGAAGTCAAGCGCAAGGGCGTGCTCATCGGCGACACCGTCGTGGTGCGCAAAGCCGGCGAGATCATCCCCGAGGTCCTCGGCCCGGTCGCCGACCTGCGCGACGGCACCGAGCGTGAGTTCGTCTACCCGAAGGAATGCCCCTCGTGCGGCACCACGCTTGCGCCCGCGAAGGAGGGCGACGCCGACTGGCGCTGCCCGAATACCCGGTCGTGTCCGGCGCAGCTTTCGACCCGCCTGGAGTACCTCGCCTCCCGCGGCGCCTTCGACATCGAAGCGCTCGGCGAGAAGGGCGCCCAGGATCTCATCGCCTCGGGTGTGCTTATCGACGAAGCCGCCCTCTTCAACCTCACCGAAGACGACCTGAAGAAGTCCACCGCCTACACGCGCAAGGACGGCCAGGTCAACGCCGCCGGCAAGAAGCTACTCGCCAACCTCGAGACCGCAAAACAAGCTGACTTCTGGCGCGTACTCGTCGCCCTGTCTATCCGCCACGTCGGGCCCACCGCCGCCCGCGCGCTCGCCGCGCGCTATAGGAGCATGCAGGCGCTTCTCGACGCCGACGTGCACGACCTCGCCGAAACCGATGGCGTCGGCGACATCATCGCCGAGTCCTTCAAGGACTGGTTCACCGTGGACTGGCACCGCGACATCGTCGATACCTGGGCAGCAGCCGGCGTGCGCATGGAGGACGACCAGGACCAAGATGCGACCCCGCAGACTCTCGAGGGGCTCACCGTGGTGGTCACCGGCACGCTCGAGGGCTTCAGCCGCGACTCCGCGAAAGAGGCGATCCTTACCCGCGGCGGCAAGGCCTCCGGCTCGGTGTCGAAGAAGACCGACTACGTGGTGGTGGGGGAGAACGCCGGGTCCAAGGAGCAGAAGGCGCGCGACCTGGGCCGCCCGATCCTCAACGAGGAGCAGTTCGTCACCCTGCTGGAGCAAGGCCCCGACGCGCTCTAGTGCGCCTCCGCCGCCGTGATGATCGCCATCAGCGGAATCACGCGCGCCGGGCGGAGCACGAACGCGCCGTGTTCTTTGTCCACCCAGCCGGCCGCCTGCAGCGCGTTGAGGTGGTGATACGCCGTGCCCGTGGAGGTGACTACTTCTGCGGCGACCAAGTCGGCGGCGGTCGCGGGCGCGGCGAGCAAATGCCGCAGGATCGAGCCGCGCACGGGGTGGGCGAGTGCTGCGAGTCGTTCGATCTGCTCCGACCAGTCGTGTGCTGTCACCCACTCCGTCGGCCGGGCCCACTGGTAGTCATAGGTGCCGGAGTCTGTGGTCACCGAGCCGCCGAAGGTCACCGCGCCGTTGTCGCAGCCCTCAAGCGAGCGCATCGCCGCAGGCAGGTCGGGCAGATCCATGTCGCGCTCAGGGGTGTCCGGGGTGCCAGCAAGCGCGGATTCCAGCGCCGCCACGCGTGCTTCGAGCGCATCGAGGCGTGAAGCATCAGAGGTCATTCATGTCTTCTTTTCGAGAATTCTAGAATCGTTGCAGCGCCAAACGCCCGGCGGCAACGCCCACGAGCACCGACGCCCACGCGACGATCGCCCACCACAGCCAAATCGGCAGATCGGCGTTAAAATCCAGTGGACTTACCAGAAGCCACACCACAGCTGCGGCGAGGATCGCGTTGAGCAGCGCGCGGCCGGGACGCTTCGGCCCCCGTGCAAGTTTGATCGATTCCCACGCTAACAGGGCGATGGAGACAACAACGAACGCGATCATTCTTCCTCCTTAAGCAGTTCGATGCCGAGCTCATCGACCCAGGCTTCCGTGTCGCCGGCAACGTACACCGCGCGGTGCGGGTCATCCGGATCCCATACCAACATGGTGCGAAATCCGCCGGTTCCGCCGTTGTGGAAGGTGTATTCGTCGAGAGTTGCCCAGCCGTGGTCGGGTCGCCCGTGCTCGTCGACCCACTCGATGTAGCGCGCCATGTCTGCCGCAGTCGAGCGGATCGCGCCCGCCGGCGCCCAGCCGTCCATGTCCCAGGGCTCGGCCTCGCGCCCGTTGCTGGCGAGGCCGCGCCCGAGCTTCTGCTTGTCGACGCCCCTTGGCCCCGCCACGTACGTTTCATCCATCCCCGCCGGCTCGAGGATCCGTGTGCGCACGAGTTCCTCGTAGGGCGTGTCAGTTGTGCGCGCCAGCAGCTGGCCGAGCAGCGCGTGCCCGTAGTTGGAGTAGGCATCCTCGCCGCGGCCCTCGAGCTCTAGCTCTGGCGCGGCGGCGAGGATGTCGTCGGGGGAGTCCTTGCGGTACGCGTTGCCGCCCTCGGTGAGGTTGGCCCAGAGAATGTCGCCAATGCCGAGCGGGCCCATCGGCTCGAGCCCGGAGGTGTGGTTGAGAAGCTCCTCGATGGTCACCGTATCGATAGGCGCCCCGGACGCGCCCAGGATGTCACCGACGGTGGTGTCGAGGGCGAGCACGTCTTCGTCGATAAGCTGGCGCACCAGCTCCGCGTTGAATGTCTTTGTTATCGAGCCGATTTCGAACTCGGTGTGCTCGTCGGCCCCGAGCCCGCCGAAGGTGACCTCGCCTTGGTCGTAGACCACCGCGGAGAGCGTATGGTGGCCCGGCTCCGCCTCGGCCAAGCGCTCGAGGTTGGCGGCAAGCTGCGCGTCGCCGGTGTGCTCCGTGGCCAGGGTGATTTGGCGCGGGCCAAAGCCGAGCATGAGCCCGGCCGTGGCGAGCGTCGCTAGTGTGCCGACGCCGAGTGCGCCGTACATGGAATTCTGCATGAATTCCATAATTCCAAAATTCTAAAAACGTGGCAAGGGTCTAGCTCAGGATCGCACCAATGATGCTGCCGAGGTCACCAATCTGGGTCACCTCGGAGGCTAAGAAGTCCGGCCCGCCCACGCGGCCGACCACCAGCACCAGGTCGGTGCCGGGTAGGCGGGTAATGGACAGGGCAGTGTCCAGAAGCCACCAGGCCTCGGGGACCCACGGGTCGGAATCTGGTAGCAGGATGCGCGCCTGGTTCACTTCCCCCATCTGGGGGCGGGACCCGTCGTCCTCGGGTGCGGCTTGCGACGCCGCGACCCTGACCAGGCCGTCCTCGGTCTCGCGCAGCGCCACCGCCCACGAGGAGGTCATCGAGCGCGGGATCGCGCCGACGAGCTCTTCCATCGCGCGCTGCTCGTCACCCGCCGTCGCCACGATGCGCGAAAGCATCTGGATCTGGCCGCGGCGATCCACACGCCCGGTAAACGGCCGGATCGAATCCACCTCGGCACCCTGCACGGACGCGGCGGCGGTAATCAGCGTGTCCACCATCGTGCCGGTTGGCAGCTCCACCACGATGTCGTCGGTGACTGTGCCGCCGCCCTCTGATCCCGCCGCAGCCACGGTGTCCACAATGTCCACGGACTGGATGTTGGCGTCGATCATGCCGAACGCCTCCGCGAGCTCGCCGAGGCTGCCCGGGACGTCCGGAAGGGAAACGCGAATAAGGTAAGACATGTCCACAGTTATATCAGCCAGCCCGTACATATTGGTCAGAAAGGCCCCGTATGCTGGCGAATCTTAACGGAAAGAAGGGATTGGAATCATGCACGCGAGCAACCTGCCAACCGCACCTACCGCCGACACCGACCCGCGAGCGTACGGCGACACCCAGCTCGCCGCCGGCCACCGGCTTGTACGCAACGGCAACGAGGTCGTGGTGCTCGGCAACACGCAGGCCCGCGCCGTCGCCGAGGATCCGGTCCGCTTTTCCTCCGGGGTGTCCCGCTTCATGCAGCTGCCCAATGGCCTCGATGGTGGGCGGCACGAGCAATTCCGCTCGCTTATCGACGCCTACCTCACCCCTGACGCACTCGACCCCTTCGAACCGGCGTTTCGAAAGGCCGCACGCAGCGTGGTGGCCGATATCCGCGACGGCAGGCCAGCGGGCGCCGCGCTGTTCGCCCCTGTCGACGCAGTAGCCGACATCGGCGCGCCGTTCGCGGTGCGCGCCATGCTCGCGTGGCTCGGATGGCCGGAGCAGATGGAAGCCCGCCTGATCGAATGGGTTGCGGAGAACAACGCCGCGACCCGCTCCGGTGAGCTCGCGCGCACCGCCGCAGTGGCAGGGACCTTCGACGACATGATCCGCGAAGTACTCCAGCCATTACAGTCCGGTACGGAAACTGCCACCGCAGCACGCGAGGCACTTTCCCCGCTGCTGGGCAAAGAGGACGCCTTCCCGGCGCCCAGTGTGACTGCACAGCTCGTCAACGATACGAGCCTCGGACGCCCCCTCGAATTCGAGGAGCTCGTCTCCATCCTGCGGAACTGGACCGCCGGCGACCTCAGCTCGATGGCGTACTGCATTGGTGTGTTGATCCACGCGCTTGCCGGCAACGAGCCGGTGCGTCGCCGCCTGCAAGCCGGGGTCTCCCACGAGGAGTTCACCGCCATCGCGGATGAAATCCTGCGCCAAGACTCGCCCTTTGTGAGCAACCGGCGCGTGACCACCTGCCCAGTCACTCTGGATGGAGTCGACCTGGACGAAGGCCAGCGCGTGCGCATCCACTGGACCGCGGCAAACCGCGACCCGCAGGCCGTCGGCGAGCCGGAGGCATATGCGCCAGGGGAGGGCGGCAACGCGAGCGCAAACCTGGTCTGGGGAGCGGGCCCCCACACCTGCCCGGGCAAATACCTGTCCATGCTCGAGTTGAAGTGTTTCACCGAAGAGTTCCTCGCAGTCTTTGAACACATCGAGGTCGACGAGGACGCGGCGCGCCGGGAGGTGTACCCGGTCGGCGGCTGGGCCGAGCTGCCGACCTACCTCAAGGTGCGGGAGTAGCGGCGCTCGCAGCCTGCTACTCGCCGTGACGTAAGATGAGTGGCGTTTTACTAACCACGTACACAAGAGATTGGAACCGTTTTGGCTGAGATTTCCCGCGAGGAGGTCGCCCGCATCGCCCGGCTTGCCCGGATTGCGCTGCAGGACGACGAGCTCGAGCAGATTTCCCAACAGCTCGACCAGATCGTCGACGCTGTCTCGAAGGTGCAGAGCGTCGACACGGAGGGCGTGGAGCCGATGAGCCACCCGCACTCCATCGAGGCAGGCATGCGCCCGGACGTGGAGAAGAAGACACTGACGCAGGCACAGGCGCTGGACCAAGCGCCCGAGGTGGAAGAGGACCGCTTCGTCGTGCCGCAGATCCTGGGGGAGGCTGACGAGTAAATGACCGAGCAGACGAACTACACCATTCCCGCCGAGGGCCTTGTGTCCAAACCCGCCCACGAGCTGGCGCGCATGATTCAGGCCGGCGAGGTCACCTCCCGCGAGGTCACCCAGGCCTTCCTGGATCGCATCGCGGAAACCGACGAGACGCTCGGTGCCTTCCTGCACGTCGGTGCGGACGAGGCGCTCGCGGCTGCCGACGCCGTCGACGCGCAGGTCAAGGCGGGCGAGGCCCCAGCCTCCGCGCTCGCTGGTGTGCCGCTGGCGCTGAAAGACCTCCTGGTCACCACCGATGCGCCGACGACCGCCGCGTCGAAGATGCTGGAGGGCTACATGAGTCCCTATGACGCGACCGTCGTGAAGCACTTGCGCGAGGCAGGCATCCCGATTTTGGGCAAGACGAACCTCGACGAGTTCGCGATGGGCTCTTCCACCGAGAATTCCGCCTACAAGGTCACCCGCAACCCGCACGACATCGAGCGCGTGCCGGGCGGTTCGGGCGGCGGTACCGCGGCGGCACTCGCGGCGGGCCAGGCACCGCTGGGCATCGGCACGGACACCGGCGGCTCGATCCGCCAGCCGGCGTCGCTGACCGGCACTGTCGGCGTGAAGCCGACCTACGGCGGCGTGTCCCGCTACGGCGTCGTGGCCTGCGCCTCTTCGCTGGATCAGGTCGGCCCCTGCGCCAACACAGTGCTGGATACTGCACTGCTGCACGAGATCATCGGCGGCCACGACGAGTTCGACGCCACCAGCGTTGATCGCCCCGTGGGCTCGCTTGCCGACGCCGCCCGCGAAGGCGCATCCGGCGACCTCAACGGCGTGAAGATCGGCCGCATCAAGCAGTTCGCTCGCCCGGGCACCCAGGACGGTGTCAACGCGCGCATCGACGAGGCGTTCGCTCAGCTTGAGGCCCAGGGCGCGGAGATCGTCGAGGTCGACTGCCCGCGCTTCGACGACGTGATGGGCGCTTACTACATCATCCAGATGTCCGAGGTGTCCTCGAACCTCGCGCGCTTCGACGGCATGCGCTACGGCCTGCGCGCAGGCGACGACGGCAAGCACTCCGCCGAGCAGGTCATGGCCGCCACCCGCGGTGCCGGCTTCGGCGACGAGGTCAAGCGCCGCATCATCCTGGGCACCTACGCGCTCTCAGTCGGCTACTTCGACGCCTACTACCTGCAGGCGCAGCGCGTGCGCACCTTGATCGCGGAGGACTTCGCCCGCGCCTTCGAGCAGGTGGACGTGATCGCGGGGCCGACCGTGCCGTCGACCGCGTTCAAGATCGGGGAGAAGGTCGACGACCCGCTGGCCATGTACAACTTCGACCTGTTCACGCTGCCGCTGAACCTCGCCGGTCTGCCGGGCATGTCCGTGCCCGCGGGCGTGACCGAGGACACCGGCCTGCCGGTCGGCCTGCAGCTGATCGCCCCGGCCTTCGAGGACGCGCGCCTCTACCGCGTGGGTGCCGCTTTTGAAGCCGGCCGTTAATCCCTGGAATACCCTCGCAGCCCTGGCTGCGGGGTATTTTCTTGTCCTGATCGATCAGGGCTTCATGCCCGTGATCACGCCGCTTTTACCTTTCGACGTGGGCTCCGCCGTGTGGCTCACCAGCATTTACCTGCTGTGCACGGTGGCCCCGATGCCGGCGACGGGCAAACTTGGCGACGCCTTCGGGCAACGCGGCGTCTTCCTCATCGGCCTTGCCATTTACGTGGCCGCGCTGGTGCTCGCGGGTGTGTCTTGGTCCTTCGAGTCGCTGATGGTGGCGCGCGGTCTGCAGGGCGTGGGCGCTGCGGCGTTCTTGCCGCAGGCGTTCGGGCTGATCCCGCGCGTGTTCTCGCCGGACACACAGGGCCGGGCGTTCGCCGCATGGGGCGTGATCGGCTCGGTGGCATCCCTGATCGGCCCGGTAGTCGGCGGGGCAGTGGCTGACAGTCTCGGCTGGCGAGCGGCGTTTTTCGCCCAGGCGGCACTTGGGGCGGTGGCGCTGATCGCTGGACTGATCGCGCTGCCGCGACTGCCGCGCAGCGGCGAGCGGGTCACCCTGCTGCCCGTGCTGCTTTCCTTCGGAGGGCTGGGGCTGCTGGTTTACGGCATCCAGTTCGGGCAGTGGCCCTCGATCCTCTTCGGCGCGCTGCTGCTCGGCGTGCTGGTGCGCTCAGCCCGCGACGGCACCGACAACGGATTCCTACCCGTGGGGCTCATACTGCATCGCTCCTTCGCGCTTGGAGCCCTGGGAGTCGCCGCGATGGGCTTTAGCGTGGCGTCGATGTTCATCCCGCTGATGTATTGGCTGCAGACTGTCGCCGATGCCTCCCCGACCGCATCCGGCGCGATCACCGCGCCCATGTCGGTGTTCGCGTTCGTGCTGACCCCAGTCGCCGGGTACCTGACAGACCGTCGCGACCCGGGCAAGCTCTGCGCCGCGGGCTTTAGCATTTCCGCGGCCGGGCTGGTGCTCGCTATCGCGCTGATCCACACTGGGGCGGACGTGTGGTGGTTTACTGCCGTGACCTCGCTACTGGGCATCGGCGGTGCGTTCGTCTGGGCACCGAATGCGGCGGTGACCATGCGCGGCATCCCCGAGCACGAAACCGGTGCGGCCTCCGGGCTCTACAACACCATGCGCCAGGTCGGCAGCGTGCTCGGCGTCGCGCTCGTGGGAGCGGTGCTTGTGCGCGGCGACATCGCGCAGACCGCGCACCTCGCGATGCTGCTGCCGCTCGCGGCGATGGTGATTGGCGCGGCGAGCTCGCTTGCTTTGCGACGCGACGACGCTTGAGGTCACTCGGCCTCGCCGCAGCGAACGCGCTAGGGTGGACGGTATGCGACTTGCGACACTGACTTCCGGCGGCGACTGCCCGGGCTTGAACGCCGTCATCCGTGGAATTGTCCGCACTGCCAGCGCCGAGTACGGCTCGACCGTGGTCGGCTACCAGGACGGCTGGGTCGGTCTCATGGAGGACCGCCGCGTCGACCTGTACGACGATGCGTTCATCGACTCGATCCTGCTGCGCGGCGGCACCATCTTAGGCACCGGCCGCCTCCACCCCGACAAGTTCAAGGCCGGGCTGGACACGATCAAGGCCAATCTGGCGGACGCGGAGATCGACGCGCTCATCGCCATCGGCGGCGAAGGCACCCTCAAGGGCGCGAAGTGGCTCTCCGACAACGGGATCCCGGTGGTCGGCGTGCCGAAGACCATCGACAACGATGTTGCGGCGACCGACTACACCTTCGGTTTCGACACCGCTGTCTCCGTGGCCACCGACGCGATCGACCGCCTGCACACCACTGCGGAATCGCACAACCGCATCCTCATCGTCGAGGTGATGGGCCGACACGTCGGTTGGATCGCCCTGCACGCGGGCATGGCCGGCGGCGCGCACTACACCGTCATCCCGGAGGAGCCCTTCGACGTCGCCGATATCTGCAAGGCGATGGAGCGTCGTTTCCAGATGGGGGAGAAGTACGGCATCGTCGTCGTCGCCGAGGGGGCGATCCCGAAGGAAGGCACCATGGACGGCGGCCTGGGCGAAGAGGACGAGTTCGGCCACATCACCTTCAACGGCATGGGCCAGATCGTCGCCGACGAGATTAAGAAGCGCCTGGGCTACGACGTGCGCACCACCGTGCTCGGCCACATCCAGCGCGGCGGCACGCCGACCGCCTACGACCGCGTGCTGGCCACCCGCTACGGCGTCCACGCGGCGCGCGCTGCGCACAACAACAACTTCGACACCTGCGTCGCCCTGCACGGCGAGAACATCGAGCTCGTGCCGCTCGAATCCGCCATCGCGCAGCTGAAGACGGTGCCGGAGCACCGCTACACCACCGCCAAGGCGATGTTCGGCTAAATGCGCGACCGGATCCCCGATCCCTGCCGCCTGCTGGTGGTGGGGATCAACCCCGGTCGCTTGAGCGACGCCCACGACGCCCCCTTCGCACACCCCGGCAACCGCTTCTGGCCCGCCCTCGAGCGCGCCGGCATCACCCCGTACCGCGTCGATGCGACGGGCGGCCTTTCGGAGCAGGACGCGGCGATGCTCGCCGAACGTGGCATCGGCTTTACCAACTTCGTCGACCGCATGACGCCCCGCGCCGCGGACCTGAAGCGCGAGGAGCTTGTTGCTGGCGGTGAGAGGGTGCGGCGGTGCGTCGAGAAGCATAAGCCGAGCGCGGTGATGGTGGTGGGCATCGGTGCCTACCGCGATGCTTATCGACGCCCGCGAGCCACCCGCGGGCTGCAACCTGAACGCCTCGGCGGGGCACCCGTGTGGGTGGTCGGCAACCCGAGCGGGCTCAACGCGCACGAAACGGTTGACACGCTGGCGGAAAGTTACCGCGAGGTGTGGGAGGCGAGCGTCGGGAAGTAGGATAGAGCCCATGACTGCCTACGACTTGATGGATTACGACGAAGTACTGGAAAAGTACGACCCCGTGATGGGCCTCGAGGTGCACGTGGAGCTGGCGACGGAGACGAAGATGTTCTCCACGTCCTCCGCGCACTTCGGTGCCGCGCCGAACACGAACATCGACCCGGTCTCGCTCGGCTTGCCGGGCGCGCTGCCCGTGGTGAATGCGAAGGGCGTCGAGTGGGCGATCAAGATCGGCCTGGCGCTGAACTGCCAGATTGCCGAGAGCTCGCGGTTTGCCCGCAAGAACTACTTTTACCCGGACCAGCCGAAGAACTACCAGATCTCGCAGTACGACGAGCCGATTGCCTACGACGGCTACCTCGACGTGCAGCTCGAGGACGGCACCGAGTGGCGCGTGGAGATTGAGCGCGCGCACATGGAGGAGGACACTGGCAAGCTGACGCACCTCGGCTCGACGTCGGGCCGCATTACCGGCGCGACGGCCTCGCTGGTGGACTGCAACCGTGCCGGCGTGCCGCTGATCGAGATCGTGACCAAGCCGATCATCGGCGCCGGCGAGCGCGCGCCCGAGGTGGCCAAGGCGTATGTCGGTGCGCTGCGCGAGCTGGTCAAGGCGCTCGGCGTCTCGGACGCACGTATGGACCAGGGCTCCATGCGCTGCGACGCGAACGTCTCGCTGCGCCCGGTAGGCCAGGAGGAGTTCGGCACCCGTACCGAGACGAAGAACATCAACTCGCTGAAGTCCGTCGAGCAGGCCGTGCGCTTCGAGATGCAGCGCCAGGCCGCCGCGCTTGAAAACGGCGAGGAAATCGTCCAGGAAACCCGCCACTACCAGGAGAAGGACGGCTCCACCTCGAAGGGCCGCCCGAAAGAGGAGGCGAGCGAGTACCGCTACTTCAACGACCCGGATCTGCCGCCGGTGATCGCGAAGCCGGAGTGGGTCGAGGAGATCCGCCAGACGTTGCCGGAGCTGCCGTGGGTACGCCGCGCGCGCATCCAGGAGGAGTGGCAGCTGCCGGAGAAGGAGTTCCGCGACCTGGTCAACGCTGGCGCGCTCGACCTGGTGGTGGACACCGTCGAGGCCGGCACCACGCCGGACGAGGCGCGCGCCTGGTGGGTTTCCTACATCCAGGCCAAGGCGAATGAGGCGGGCAAGGAGCTCGACGCGCTCGGCGTCGAGCCGGCGGACGTCGCCCGCGTGGTGGAGCTGGTCAAGGAAGGCAAGCTGACCACCAAGCTGGGCCGCCAGGCCATCGACGGCGTGATCGCGGGCGAGGGCCGCGTGGACGAGGTCGTCGCTGCCCGCGGGCTCGAGGTCGTGCGCGATGACGGCGCGATCGAGAAGGCCATCGACGAGGCGCTCGCCGCCAACCCGGACATCGTGGAGAAGTACCGGGCGGGCAACAAGAAGGTCACCGGCGCGATCGTCGGCGCGGTGATGAAGGCGACTCAGGGCAAGGCCGACCCGGGTGAGGTCAACAAGATGATCGCACAGAAGCTCGCTTAGCGACGACAAAAGAGGCGCTCCCGGTTTGGGAGCGCCTCTTTTTTGTTACTTATTTATCCTCGGGCTTGACCGCGGGGAAGCTGCCGGTCTCGTAGACCTCCTTGTAGGCGTCCCAGTCGATGCCTTCGCCGTCGGACTCGGGAGCACCCTCGTAGTCGGCGTGCTCCGGGTCGAAGGCGGGGGCGTCCTCGAGGGTGAACTCGCTGTCGCTGTCGGCGTCGAGGTCTGCTGCGACTTCCTCCTGGACGGAGTGCCACAGGTCGGCGTCCTCGACGTGCGACTCTGCGACGAGCGTGTCGACTTCCTTGCGCTGCTTGGCAGACAGGTCGTCCTCGGTGGGGTCCAGGGCGGTCTCGGCAAGCTCGGCGAGGCGCTCGCGCCGCTCGGTTTCTTCCTTGATGTTGCTGCGGTCGCGGAACCAGCCGACGAGGATCGCGATGGTCAGGATGATGCCCAGGTAGCCGATGGCCGGGTAGACCCAGCTGATCAGGTCTGCGAACCCGACGAACGAGAGCAAAAAGCCGATGCCCACGACGGTGAAGTACACGGGGCGGAAGCGATCCTGGTGCTTGTGGGTGAGGCGGCGCGCCATGGCATAGAACATGCCGACGGCGGTGTTGTAGATCATCATGTAGATGATGATGGACACGATCACGCCCACGGTCGGGTGCATCGAGTCAAACACTGCCAGCAGCGGCATGTCAGCGCCGGCGACCTTATCCATGTTGAAGAACAGGATGAAGTTCAAAATGACGAGCAGGATGGCGAAGATGAGGCCGCCGAGCAGGCCGCCGACGCCAGCGGTGCGCGGGTTCATCTGGGAACCTGCGATGACCAGCATCATGGACACGGCCATGATGTTGACCAGGGTGCCGTAGTTGACGGCGGCGAGCAGCCAGTTGTTAAACACGCCGTCTGCGGGCGACTGCTGTAGCGCGATCTCGTTCATCTCGTTCAGGCTGTCCGGCATGTTCATGATGGTGATGCCGAACGCCACGATGATCGCCACGATGAGGAAGGGCGTGATGACAGAGATGACGTCAGTGATGCGGTCGACGTCCAGGAAGCCGGAGGCCACGAGCAGCACCGTCATGATGGTCGCGCCGATCCATGGGGCGAAGCCGAACTGCTGGTTCAGGTTCGAGCCCGCGCCGGCCACCATGACGAAGCCGAAAGCAAAGAGGCTGAACATGGTGGCGTAGTCCATGTACTTGGACACGATGGGGCTGGAGACGCGGTTGAACACCGCGGAGTGGTCGTCGGCAAGGTAGTAGGAGCCGAGTTGGAAAATCGTGGTGCCCACCACGAAGATGATGGTGCCGGAAATGACGGCACCAACGATGCCGATGTAGCCGAAGGACAGGAAGTACTGAATGACCTCCTGTCCGGAGGCGAAGCCTGCGCCGACCAGAAGGCCGACGAGCGCCATCGCCACTTTGATTGTTTGTCTCATAACGGTAATCCTTGGTGTTTCGATAATCTAAGAAAATGAACCGGGGGCGATGTTAACAAAGCGCCGCACGGCCCGCGAATGTGCATTGTGCGTGAGTACGGGGCATTTTTGCGCCTGTGCCCGAGAGAAACGCCAGCGTATCCACCCCCGCGCGCATCCAGCCTCACGTCAGTTTTGCGTTTCGGCACCCAGGAAAACGTTATGAGTTTGTAATCAATGGTGTCCGAATGTGTGGCTTTGGGTTGCCGTCCTTTAGACTTTGCACCCATGACCAAGATTCGCGAAGCCGTCGAGGCCGACACCCCCGTCATCTACGAGATGATCAAGGAGCTCGCCCTCTACGAGAAGGAACCGGACTCCGTCACCTCTACCGAAGAGGACGTGCGTACCCACCTTTTCGGCGAAAACCCGAGCGTCTTCGCCCTGGTTGCGGACAACGACGGCGTGCTCGAGGGCATGGCCCTGTGGTTCTTGAGCTACTCTACCTGGGAGGGCCGCCATGGCATCTGGCTCGAGGACCTCTACGTCCGCGAGGAACACCGCGGCAAAGGCCTGGGAACGGCGCTTTTGCAGGAGCTCGCGCGCATCGCCGTCGACAATGACTACCGGCGCGTGGAGTGGACCGTGCTGAAGTGGAACACGCCTTCGATCGGCTTCTACGAGGCCATGGGCGCCGGCGACATGGGCGAGTGGTCCACGATGCGCCTTGACGGCGACGCGCTGCGCGTCCTCGGCAGCGCTCGCGGCTAGCGCTGGAACGGCGCGGGGTGTTTGACCTCCTCGCCCGCGCGGACGGGGCGCGGCGGGGTCACGCCGTCGGCGAAGGGGGTGCCGGGGAGGCGGTTGCGGTCGTGGGCGTCGACAAGCCAGCGCATGTCGGGCCCCACCGGGACGACGCTGGTCGGGTTGATCTCGGAGTGGGTGATGTAATAGTGCTCCTTGATCTCCTGAAAGTCGGTCGTGTCGCCGAAGCCGGGAAGCTGGAAGTGTTCCTGGAGGTAGCCGCGCAGGTTGGGCATCTGCGCGATGCGGTTGCGTGACGCCTTGAAGTGGCCGACGTAGACGGGGTCGAAGCGGACGAGGGTGGGGTAGAGGTAGATGTCGGCAAGCGTGATGTGCTCGCCGACCAGGAAGCGGTGCCGCCCGAGGTGATCCTCCAGCCAATCCATGTGCTCCCACAGGTCGGCGTACGCCTCCTCGTAGGCGTCCTGCGAGCCGGCGAAGCCCGCGCGGTAGACGCCGTTGTTGATGTGGCGGTAGATCCGGTCCGCGATCTCGTCGATCTCCGCACGCAGCTCGCGCGGGTAAAGGTCAGGCGCGCCGTCGCGGTGGTGCGCGCGCCAGGCGTCCTGGAAGTCGATGGGGATGCGATGGAAGTCGTTGGTCACCGCGGCGCGCGTTCGCTTCTCGACGACCACCGGCACCGTAATCCCCCGCGGATAGCCCGGAAAGCGCGCCTCGTAGGCGTCCTTGAGGAAGTGCAGGCCCGTCTCGGGGTCCTTGCCGTTGGGGTCGAGGTCGAAGACCCACGAGCGCGCGTCGTGGGTAGGCCCGGCCAGCCCGAGCGAGATGACGTCCTCGAGGCCTAAGAGGCGGCGGACGATGATGGCGCGGTGGGCCCACGGGCAGCCGCGCGCCGCCATGAGTCGGTAGCGCCCCGGTTCGACGGGCCAGGCGTAGCTGCCGTCCTCGGTGGGCTGCGGATCGCTGCCTGGGGCGATCTCGGCGCTGAAGTAGTCGTTGATGTAGGTGGTGTCGCGGACGAACTCGCCGTCCGGGGAGGCGTTGCGTGCAGGTTGAGCGTTCATGGACTCGAGTATCCCCGCAAAACAGTGACGTGTCAACTAAGTTCTGTTGGGGCGCGCCGAGGACATTGCCAGCTGCGGCGCAGCACGTGGCATAGATTTACAAGCATGGACAAGAACAACGCACGCGATGTCACCCCTGAGGACTTCGACCCGATCGACGGCCTGCCGTACGCCCCGCTTGGCGATAAAGAAGCCGCTGGCGGAAGTACGGCGGTGGGGGCGTCGAGAAGCGAGGAGCCCGCGACGCTCACCGGCAAAGCCGCGCCGACCGAGGTCATGCCGGAAAACCCGACCGAGACCGTGAGCCTTGCGCAGCCCGAGCCGGAGCCGGTCCCCGTGGAGCCGCCCGCGAAGCGCGGAACGATGGACTTCGGGCTGCTGCTGCTGCGCCTGCTGCTCGGCGGCTGGCTCATCCTCGAGTCGCTGACCACCCTGTTCCGCCTCGGCGGCTCGGACGGCATCAGCGCGCTGCGCGACGCCTTCGACGCCTACACTTTCGCCAGCGGGCTTTCCGTGGTCGTGCCGGTGCTGCAGCTGACCGCGGGTGTCTTCCTCGTGCTCGGGCTGCTCGCGCCGATCGCCTCGCTGGTGGCCGTGGTGGTCACCGGGTTTATGGCGCTGCACGGCATCGTCGACGGCACCGACAGCTGGAACGCCTTCGCGTGGGAGGCCGACGTCTGGCTGCCGGTCGTGCTCTTCGGGCTTGCGCTCGGGCTGCAGTTCACCGGCCCGGGCTTCTACGGCGTCGACGCGAAGCGCGCCTGGACGCGCCGCCCGCTCGGATGGGCGTGGGCGTGCGCGGTGCTCGGCCTCATCATCGCCGGTGCCGTCTGGTGGTTCGGCACCGGCGTCAACCCGCTGAGCTAGTCGACCTGGCGGACCGCGCCCTTGTCGGCGCTGGTCGCCATCTTCGCGTACGCGCGTAGCGCCTTCGACACCTCGCGGACACGGTTCGGCGTCCACGGGCGCTCCGAAGCTTCCATTGCTTCTCGACGCCGCGCCAACTCCGCCTCCGGCACATCCAATTTCAGCTCACGATTCGCCACCGAGATAGCGATCGTGTCGCCGTTCTCGATCAGGCCGATGAGCCCGCCGTGTGCGGCCTCGGGGGAGATGTGGCCAATCGATAGGCCGGAGGTGCCGCCGGAGAAGCGGCCGTCGGTAATCAGCGCGCACTTCTTGCCCAGGCCGGCGCCCTTGAGGAAGGACGTCGGGTGCAGCATCTCCTGCATGCCCGGGCCGCCGGCGGGGCCCTCGTAGCGGATCACCACGACCTCGCCCTCGAGGACTTCGCGGTTGAGGATCATGGAGACCGCCTGCTCCTGCGAATCCACCACGCGGGCGGGGCCGCTGAACTCCCACAGGCCCTCTTCCACACCCGCGGTCTTCAGGATCGCGCCGTCCGGGGCAAGGTTGCCGCGCAGGACGACCAGGCCGCCGTCGGAGGTAATCGGGTGCTCCACGTCGTGGATGACGCCGTTCGCGCTATCCGTATCCAGGGACTCCCAGCGCGCGGACTGGGAAAACGCCTCCGTGGTGCGGGTGCCGCCGGGAGCCGCGTGGTAGAGCTCGATGGCCTCCTCGCGCGGGTTCTCGCCGCGGATGTCCCAGTCGCTGAGCCATTCGGAGAGGCTGGGGTAGGCGATCGAGTGGACGTCGTCAAGCAGAAGGCCCCCGCGGTGCAGCTCGCCCAAGATGGCGGGGATGCCGCCGGCGCGGTGGACGTCCTCGACGTGCGCCTCGCCGTTTGGGGCGACCTTGGACAGGCAGGGGATCACGTGCGAGAGCTCGTCGATGTCTGTCAGGTCGAAGTCGACCTCGCCCTCCTGCGCGGCGGCGAGGATGTGCAGGATCGTGTTCGTGGAGCCGCCCATCGCCATATCGAGTGCCATCGCGTTGCGGAAGGCCTGCTTGGTGGCGATGTTGCGCGGCAGCACGGACTCGTCGCCCTCACCGTAGTAGCGCTCGCACATCTTCACAATGTGCTCGCCGGCCTGCGTGAACAGGGCGCGGCGGGCGGTGTGGGTCGCGAGCGTCGTGCCGTTGCCCGGCAGCGACAGGCCCAGCGCCTCGGTGAGGCAGTTCATCGAGTTCGCGGTGAACATACCGGAGCAGGACCCGCAGGTGGGGCAGGCGTTGTTGGCGATGTCGTCGAGCTGCTCGTCGGTGACTGCGTCGTTGGCGGAGAGCGCGATGGCGTCGATAAGATCCGACTTCGGCTTGGTCACACCGTCAACCGCGAAGGCTTTTCCGGCCTCCATCGGGCCGCCGGAGACGAAGACCGCCGGGATGTTCAGACGCATCGCCGCGTTGAGCATGCCTGGGGTGATCTTGTCGCAGTTGGAGATGCACACCATCGCATCAACCGTGTGCGCGTTGACCATGTACTCCACCGAATCCGCGATGATCTCGCGGCTCGGCAGCGAGTACAGCATGCCGGAGTGGCCCATCGCGATGCCGTCGTCCACGGCGATCGTGTTGAACTCCTTCGGCACGCCACCGGCCTTGCGCACCGCGTCCGCGACGATGTCGCCGACGTTCTTCAGGTGGACGTGGCCCGGCACGAACTGCGTGTACGAGTTCACAATGGCCACGATCGGCTTGCCGAACTCGTGCTCGCCGGTGCCCGTCGCGCGCCACAGGGCGCGGGCACCAGCGGCTTGGCGGCCAACGGTGGTAACTCGTGAGCGGAGGGGGATCAACGGGTGCTCCTTCTATTGATTTTCGGTCGTGGGGCGCGGGCCCGGCGTATCTGGGTGTTCTCGAAGGTACTCCTCGTACTCCTCGCGCGAGAGCAAAACGTGGTGATTGTCCTTATCGATGATCTCGTACTTGCCGTCGGCAGCTTCCTGCGCCCCGGTGATCACGTCGGTGATGCGGCCGCGTGAGGCCTCGGCGAGATCGGGCAGTGAATTAAAAGACACACCCGGCATCATGTATTCCTTGCCGGCTTTGGTCGTGGCGAGCGCGCGGGCACCCTTGAAGCCGATGCCCTCGAGGTCGTCCCACTCGATGTGCGTGTTGGGGCGCGCCACGTAGCGCAGGCCGATGCCGCGCTCGTCCACGGTTGTCGACGCGCACAGCACCCACACAATCCAGCCAAGCGGAAACAGCAGGAGCCAGCCAAGCATCAGCGGCGCCCAGGAAATACCGATCAGCGCGATGCCGATCATGAGAACAACCCCCACGATGTGTTCTCGAGACGGTCGAAAAATCTTCTGCTGATCATCCGGCTGTGCAGTCATGCCCAACATGCTAGTCAAAGGGCATGCCAGTAAGCGCCAGGGGGCTGGCGCTTATCGACGACCCACTACTCCGGCGGTCCGGTTGCTGGGATGTGCGCGGCCCGGGCGTGTCTTCGTGCCGGGTCGGTGTGTTTAACCCCGCGAGGTGTGAGGTAGCCTTTCGGGCTTTGCCACATGATCTGGCCGCCAACCCGCTGCATCCGCCCCCGGTTCGGTCGGCCGTTTTGTCGGTTATGGTAGGTGCACAACCAGCACATATTCTCGACCTCGGTCGCCCCGCCTTTGGCCCATTCCTGGATGTGGTGTGCTTCGGAGAAGTCCGCCGGCTGGTTGCAGCCTTTCCACGCGCAGGTGGCACCGTCGGCGCTCATCAGGGCGCGCAGCTCGCGGTTGGCGTGGCGCTCAAGCTTCACCGGGTACAGATTGACTGGGCCGTCCGTTGCCGAGATCAACGCGATGTAGCCGGCCGCGCGCAGCTTCCGGTTGATAAGTTCCGCTCCGCGAAGCCACTCGCCGTTGGTCAGCTGGACCTCGACCTCGCCGTCTTCGCGCATGCGCCACTGGGCAAAGTCGCCGATGTCCATGTTCAACACGGTGGTAATCGACGCGTCCCCACCGCTGCGGGTGTCCTTGAGCCACGCCTGCGGGTCGTCTTT
>NZ_KV825630.1:102420-102703 GCF_001831515.1 Corynebacterium sp. HMSC074A01 | reverse complement strand
CGCGGCGCGGGCGGTTTCAGCTCCTTCTTCAACGCCTTCGCCCGCTTGACCACGGTGCGCATGTCGCCCTGGGTTTCGCAAAGCTTCTGGCGGTAGTGCCACCGGTCTTTATCCGAGTCCAGCGAACGCGAGGAGCGCGCGATATAGGCCAGCGTGTCCAGCCGGTGTTCGTTTTCCCGCGCGGCGGCAACACACGCCGCTTGGGCCTTCCTATTGCGCACCGATCCGTAGAACACCTCGGCGGCGAGCGCGAGTTGTTCGGCGCGGTCGCGGTCCATGCCGC
>NZ_KV825630.1:80769-102320 GCF_001831515.1 Corynebacterium sp. HMSC074A01 | reverse complement strand
ACGATGGCGATGCCGGCGCGGTCCTGGGCGATTAACGCGTCTACGAGGTTCATGGCCCCCACAATAAACACCCGCAACCTGCGCAAACAAGCAAATGTGAGAAGTATTCCACTTTCGGCTCAAAAGGGAACCGGAGGCCCAAAACGTGCGTCTAATAGGGTTCGGTGTTTTCAGCGGCAGACTCGGTGGGCTGGGTCTCTACGCTCTGCGGAGTCATCTCGGTGGAGGGTGGCACCTCCGTCGTCGGGACGGTGGTGGACGTCGGAGAAGGCGTGGAAAACTGCGTTGTCACCTCGCTGGAGTACGTGGGCTCGGTGGCGTAGGTGGGCTCCTCGGGCACGTAGGTTGGCGCGACGGCGGACTCCGTGACGGAAGTGCTGGAGCGGGCCGGTGGCGCGAGGAACCCACTGTTCGCCTCGCTCTCCTCGCCGGGCTGGACCATGAAGCCGCGGATGAGCAGCAGCACTGCGAACACCACGAGCAGGGCAAAGGTGGACACTCGCATGAGCCCGTCGAGGAGGCCTTTCGGGCTGGAGGACTCGGTGTCTTCATCATCCTCGGGTTCCAAGATTCGCGTCGGGGGTTCGGCGGCGGGGTCTTCCTCCGGGTTGGGGCTGTGGTGTACGGCCGGGGCCACCGCCGTGGCTTCGGGGTCGGCGGGGGAGGGGGAGAGTGTGCCGTCGATAGTCGCGGCGGAGCCGTATTCCTCCCAGAACTCGTTGAGGATGGCCAGGCGGATGGCGCGCTCGATCATCCACTGGCTCAAGGGCTCGACCTTGACCATGAAGCGCATGTCCACGGTCCACGGCGAGCCGACGGTGGCGGGCGGGTGAATGTCCACGGCCGGGTGGACCTGGAGGTCTGCCTGCACTTTCGGCGCGATCTCCGGGGCGGCGAGCGCCTTGCGGGTGGCGCGCTCGGAGCGGGCAACTACCTCTTCGGCGGAGGAGGAACCGAGCAGCGGCACGGGGATGACCACCAGCGCGTTCGACCAGCTATTGGACTGGTTGATGCACACGCGCGCGGTGGAGTTGGGGATGGAGATCGTCGCCTGCTCGATCGTGCGGATCTGGGTGGCGCGCATAGTCAGCTGGATCACGTCGCCGGAAACGTCGACGCCGTTGCCTTGGAAGGTGACGTAGTCGCCGACGCCGTACTGCTTCTCCGTGAGGATGAAGAAGCCGGCGAGGAAGTCCGCGATGATGTTCTGCGCACCGAAACCGATCGCGGCCGAGACCACGGTGGCGGGGATCGCCGCCCCGGCGAGTGAGAACCCAATCTGCTGCAGGGCGAAGAGCAGGAGGAGGAAGTAGGCGATGATCTCGCCGATGTAGACGCCCGCGCCGACGAGCGCGAGGCGCGTTTTGCCTTCATCGGCGGACCCAGCACGTGCAACTTGGCGCTCGAAGTAGCGGTTGATGAATCTGCCCGCGCGGGGCACGAGCAGCGCGGCAGCGCACAGAAGTGCGAGGTTGATGCCGGTTTCGGCAATCCAGTGCCACAACTCGATGAGGATGTACTTGAAGGGCATAGTGCAGTCGAGTGTAGTCCTGCTGCCGCCGGAGCACGTCGTGAAAACCCGGCCAAAACGCCCCAAAGAGTGGGATGTGAATTTTAATCAGTGAAATTGCCCCTCACGACTGTGAGGTTGTGTAAGGTAAGCCACATGATCAACCAGCGACTAGTAGTACGAATTCCCACGCGGCGCTTGCCGTAGCGGGTTCGTTTTTCTACGCCGCTGAAACAACAAGCGCCCTCGACAGCACGCACCGTGCTGATTCGGGGGCTTTTGTTTTGATCGACCTTCTGACCGACATTTTTCACCCAAGGAGCTTGGAATCGTGGCAGCCTCACAGGAGCCCCCGACAAAGAACTCGCAACCGATCGCGCCGGAACGCATGACAGGCGCGGACGCGGTAGTGCGGAGCCTCGAGGAACTAGGAACCCGGGTCGTGTTCGGGTTGCCGGGTGGTGCGGTGCTCCCGCTTTACGACGCCCTCTTTGCCGCCAAGAAGCTACGCCACGTCCTCGTGCGCCACGAGCAGGGCGCAGGTCACGCCGCCGAAGGCTACGCCGTGGCCTCCGGCGAGGTCGGCGTCTGCCTGGCCACCTCCGGCCCGGGCGCAACCAACCTGGTCACCGCGATCGCGGATGCCTACCTGGACTCGGTGCCGATGATCGCGCTCACAGGCCAGGTCGGTTCGCCGCTGATCGGCACGGACGCCTTTCAGGAGGCCGATATCCGCGGCATCACCATGCCGATTACGAAGCACAACGTCATGGTCACCGACGTCGAGGACATCCCGCGCGCGATCGCCGCGGCGCACCACCTGGCCACCACGGGTCGCCCGGGCCCGGTGCTGGTGGACATCCCGAAGGACGTCCAGGCCGCGGAGTTCGAGTTTTCCTGGCCGCCGGAGGTTGATCTGCCCGGCTATAAGCCGAACGTGAAGCCGCACAACCGCCAGATCGCGCAGGCGGCGAAGATGGTCGCGGCGTCGAAGCGCCCGGTGCTCTACATCGGCGGTGGCGTGGTCAAGGCTGGCGCGCACGAGGAGCTGCTCGCGTTCGCCGAGCGCACCGGCGTGCCGGTGGTGACCACCTTGATGGCGCTCGGTGCGTTCCCGCAGTCGCACCCGCTCTACATGGGTATGCCGGGCATGCACGGCTCGGTGCCTGCGGTCGGCGCGCTGCAGGAGTCCGACCTGCTCATCGCGATCGGCACGCGTTTCGACGACCGCGTCACCGGCGATACCTCCACGTTCGCCCCGCACGCGAAGACGATCCACGCGGATATCGACCCGGCGGAGGTCGGCAAGATCCGCGAGGCGGACGTGCCGATCGTCGGCGACGCCAAGCGAGTCCTGGCGCAGTTGACGGAGGCATTTAGGGACGAGAAGAGGAATGCGCCGCCGTCGATAAGCAGCTGGATCGCACGCCTCAACTCGCTCAAAGAGCGCTTCCCCCGCGGCTACGACCCGCAGCCTGACGGCAAGCTTTCGCCGCAGTTCGTCATTGAGACGCTGTCGAAGACGGTGGGGCAGGACGCGATCTACGTCTCGGGCGTGGGCCAGCACCAGATGTGGTCGGCGCAGTTCCTGGACTTTGACAAGCCGCGGCACTGGATCAACTCCGGCGGTCTGGGCACCATGGGCTTCTCCGTCCCGGCGGCGCTCGGCGCGAAGGCCGGCTGCCCGGACAAGGAGGTCTGGGCGATTGACGGCGACGGCTGCTTCCAGATGACCAACCAGGAGCTGACCACCGCCGCGATGGAGGGCTTCCCGATCAAGGTCGCGCTGATTAATAACGGCAACCTCGGCATGGTGCGCCAGTGGCAGACGCTGTTTTACGACGGCCACTACTCCCACACCAAGCTCGGTGGGGAGGAGGTCTACGTGCCGGACTTCGTCAAGCTGTCTGAGGCGCTCGGCGCGGAGGCGATCCGCGTGACGAAGGAGGAAGAGGTCGTGCCCGCGATTAAGAAGGCGCGCGAGATCAATGATCGCCCGGTCGTCGTCGAGTTCATCGTCGGCGAGAACGCGCAGGTGTGGCCGATGATCGCGGCCGGTGCCTCCAACTCGGACATGCAGTACGCACTCGGCATGCGCCCGTTCTTCGACATGGAAGAATCTGCGGGCGAGACCCCGGAGGCGATTAGCGAAACCATCGATGCGCTCGACAACCAGCCCGCACAGGAGGAAAAGTAAATGCCACAGCAAGAACCCATTACCCGCAATACGCTTTCGGTGCTGGTGCAGGATGTCGACGGCATTATCACCCGCGTGACGGCGCTGTTTACGCGCCGCGGCTACAACCTGGTCTCGCTGGTATCCGCGAAGACGGAGACCGAGGGGATTAACCGCCTGACCATCGTGGTGGACGCCACCGAGTACGCCATCGAGCAGATCACCAAGCAGCTGCACAAGCTGATCCAGGTGATCAAGGTGCTGCGGCTGGAGGACGACTCGATGATCGCGCGCCAGCTGCTGCTGGTGAAGGTCGCCACGACGAACCAGAACCGCCCGCAGGTGGTGGACGCGGCGAATATTTTCCGCGCCCGCATCGTGGACGTTTCGCCGGAGTCGGTGGTCATCGAGGCCACTGGTTCCTCCGACAAGCTCAAGGCGTTTCTCGAGCTCATGGATACGTTCGGCATCAAGGAGCTGGCGCGCTCCGGCAACCTCGCGCTCAATCGCGGGCCGAAGACGATGGCTCCGTCGAAGAACTAAGCAATCGCTTTTCGACGCCGCGTTTTCCCCACAACCCACGGCACTTGTGCCATAATATGAAATAGCTGTCTCATAGAATAGGAAAGGTGAGTGTTCCACTCATGGCTATTGACGTGTTTTACGACAACGACGCAGACCTGTCCATCATCCAGGGCAAGAAGGTTGCCGTCATCGGTTATGGCTCCCAGGGCCACGCCCACGCGCAGAACCTGCGCGAGTCCGGCGTAGAGGTCGTCGTCGGCCTGCGCGAGGGCTCCAAGTCCGCGGCGAAGGCGAAGGAAGCCGGCTTTGAGGTTAAGACCAACGCCGAGGCTGCCGCATGGGCCGACGTGATCATGTTGCTGGCCCCGGACACCTCCCAGGCCGAGATCTTCCGCAACGACATCGAGCCGAACCTGAAGGACGGCGACGCGCTGTTCTTCGGCCACGGTCTGAACATCCACTTCAAGCTGATCGAGCCGGCCGACACCGTCACCATCGGCATGGTCGCGCCGAAGGGCCCGGGTCACCTGGTCCGCCGCACCTACGTCGACGGCAAGGGCGTGCCCTGCCTGATCGCCATCGAGCAGGACCCGCAGGGCAACGGCCGCGACCTGGCCCTGTCCTACGCGGCCGCCATCGGTGGTGCCCGCGCCGGCGTTATCCCGACCACCTTCGAGGCCGAGACCGTCACCGACCTCTTTGGTGAGCAGGCAGTGCTCTGCGGTGGCCTGGAAGACCTGATCATGAAGGGCTTCGAGGTGCTTGTCGAGGCTGGCTACGAGCCGGAGATGGCCTACTTCGAGTGCCTGCACGAGATGAAGCTGATCGTCGACCTGATCTACGAGGGCGGCATCGCCAACATGAACTACTCCGTGTCTGACACCGCGGAGTTCGGTGGCTACCTCTCCGGCCCGCGCGTCATCGACGAGGGCGCCAAGGACCGTATGCGCGACATCCTCAAGGACATCCAGTCCGGCGAGTTCACCAAGCGTCTGGTCGCCAACGTCGAGGGCGGCAACAAGGAGCTCGAGGGTCTGCGCGCCAAGGTTGCGGAGCACCCGATTGAGAAGACCGGTGCACAGCTGCGCGACATGATGAGCTGGGTGAAGAACCCGCTCAACGAGACCGCGTAAGTCTTTTTACGCAAGAAAGCGGCCGCCGCGAGGAACCTTCCTCGCGGCGGCCGCTGTGTTGTGTGGCGGCTTAGTTCTCGCCGGTGACTGCCTCAGCTGCGTCACTTGCAGCGTCGCCGACGGCGTCGGTGGCGTCCTCGAGCGCCTCGCCAGCCTGCTCAGTGGCGGTGGCGGCTGCGTCGCCGACCTGCTCGGTCAGATCGGTGCTCTCGGTCTCGGCCGGTGCCTCAGCGGGCTCGCCTTCCTCGGCGGCACTCTCAGCGCCACCCACCGTGACGGTCTCCTGGCTGGTCTCGGTGGCGACGGTGGAGGTCTCGGTCACTGCCGTGTCGCCCTCGTCGTCGCTGCCGCCGTTGAAGAGGCCGAGCAGCAGCCAGACGAGCAGCAGCGCGACCAGGATGCCCAGCAGCCACTTCCACCAGCCGCCGCCGTTGCCGCCGGCGGCAGCTTCGGTCTCCTCGGCGGTGACAGCGGTGGAACCTGCGGTCTGCTCTGTGGCAGTCGCGGGCATTACCTTGGTCTCGTCGGTTTCGCCTGCGTCGCGGTTTGGGTTCGGCTGAGAAGTAGTCATAAGCGTGTCCTTTCGCTCGAGTAATTCAACCTCCCACCGTAACAAAAGCCGCCCGAGCGTGCCCGAATCCGCCCGCTGGTACCCGTTTTCATTTAGTTGTCAATAACGGTTTGCGGTCGTACGCTAAAGACATGGCACACGAGCATCACCACCACGACCACGACCACTCCAGCACGCCGCTGCGCGCACTTGCGATCGCGCTGACGATTACCGGCACCGTGTTCTTCGCGGAGCTGGTCGGCGGCTGGTTGGCTGGCTCGATGGCGCTGATGGCCGATGCGATGCACATGCTTTCCGACGCCGCAGGGTTGATCATTGCGGTGATCGCGGTGTTGGTTGGGCGTCGACAAGCATCGGCCCAGGCCACGTACGGCTACCGGCGGGTGGAGGTGCTTGCGGCGCTGGCGAACGCGGTGATGGTGCTGGCGATTTCGGTGTGGATTGTCGTCGAGGCGGTGCGCCGCCTGCAGAGCCCGGCTGAGGTGCAGGGCACAACGATGCTGGTCATCGCGGTAATTGGCCTGGTGGCGAACGCGGCGTCGGCGTGGGTGCTGAACCGGCACCGCGAGTCGTCGATCAACGTTGAGGGCGCGTTTTTGCACGTGCTGGTGGATATGCTTGGCTCGGTGGCGGTGATCGTGGCCGGCATCGTGGTGCTGACCACCGGGTTCGTGGCGGCGGACGTGATCGCTTCCCTGGTGATTGCGGCGATGGTGCTGCCGCGTGCGTGGCAGCTCATGCGGCTGTCGGCGAGCGTGCTGCTCGAGCAGGTCCCAGAGGGCTTCGACGTCAGCGTGGTAGAGCCCGCGCTTCGGCAGGTCGACGGCGTCGCCGACATTCACGACCTGCACCTGTGGAGTCTGGACGGCGTCAGCGTGCTGGCGACCGTGCACATTGTCCGCGACGGCACCGTCGGCACCGGCCCGCTGCTGGATGCGGCCCAGCACGCCCTGCGCGAACACGGCATTGAGCACTCCACCATCCAGATCGAGCAGCCGGAGCACGAATCCCACGAGACGGTTTGCTGATTCTGTTCTAGTGTTGGGGCCATGGGATTTACCACGCCGAGCTACTCCTTAAAAGCCCTCTTCGCCCGCGCCGAGCGCGGCGAGCTGCAGCTGCCCGATTTCCAACGCGAATACATTTGGGACGTCGACCGCGTCCGCACACTCGTGACCTCCGTACTGCGCGGATACCCGGTCGGATCCTTCCTCGCGCTCGATACCCGGAACGCACCGATGCGCTTCCGCCCGCGCCCGCTCGAGGGTTTGCGCCCGGGCGACCGTGAGCCGGGGCTGTTGCTTCTCGACGGGCAGCAGCGCCTCACCTCCCTCTACCACGCCTTCAAGGGCGACGGGGTCATCCCTTCGCTTGATTACCTCGGCCGGCGCATCGAGCGCCGCTTCTTTGTCGACGTGCGCGCGGCGGTGTCGGCAGACCCGATGCCGGTGGAGTCCGTCTTCGCCGTGGACTTGGACGGGCAGGTGCGCTCGCACTTCGGCCCGCAGATCGACGGCGGGATCACCTCGCGTGCCGACATGCTCACCCACGGCGTGGTGCCGATCTCGACGCTGCTCTGGAAGGAAGGCGCAGACCTGCTCATCGACCTGGCCGCGGAGTCGGAGGACCCGGGGATGCGGGAGGCGGTCAAGGCCTTCCAGCACAGCGTGCTGCGCTGGCTGCCGGCCTATGATGTGCCGGTGATTCGCATCGACCGCGAGACTTCGCAGATCGGGGTCGGCCAGATTTTTGCGCACGCGAACTCCGCGGGCGTGCAGATGGACGTCTTCGAGCTGCTCACGGCCGTGTTCGCCTCGGAGGACCCGGAGTTCCACCTAGGCGAGCACTTTGCGGCCCAGGAGGCGCGTCTGCGCGAGTACCCGGCGCTGGACAACATCGGCCGCATTGAGTACCTGCGTGCCCTGTCGCTCCTACTCACCAGTAGGGAGGGCCACGCGGTGGGGCACCGGGGCGACATCTTGAACATCTCGCTTTCGCAGTACCTCGACCACGCCGAGGAGCTCACCGACGCCTTTGTTGCCGCCGCGGAGTTCTTGGCGGAGCGCTGCATTTTGGGCGTCGACCAGGTGCCGTACGCGGCTCAGATCGTGCCGCTGGCCACGATCCTGGCACGCCTTGCCGAGGACCCGGCGGTGCTGGAGCAGCAAGAGGCGAAGGATCGGCTCAACCGCTGGTTCTGGTCTGGCGTGTTCGGCGAGCTCTACGGGGCGCACGCGCCGTCGATTCGCGCAGGCCTGGACGTCACCCAGGTCACGCCTTGGGTGCGGGGAGAGACGGACGCGGTGCCGCGCACGGTCACGGACGCGAGCTTCGCGGAGTCGAGGCTGCATACGGCGACTGCGGAAAGCGGCGTCTACCGCGGCCTGTACGCGCTGTTGATGGCACGTGGCGCGCTGGATTGGCGCACTGGCAGGCCCTTTACCCGCGAGACAATTGGCGAGTTGCTACCGCGTTTCCACACGGTTTTCCCGCGCGAGTTCTGCCTGGCCGCGGGTGCAGACGAGCAGTTGGCTGACTCGGTGCTCAACCGCACGCCGATGGGCCGGCGCACCGACGTAGTCATGGAGAACAACGAACCGAAGCGCTACCTGCCGCGCTTGCAGTCGAAGTCGCTGATGGACGACGCGGAGTTCGACGCGATGCTCCGCGGCCACGAGATCCGCCCGGCCGACCTGCTCAATTCTGACTGGGAGGGCTTTATCAACTTCCGACGTGAGCACTTCGTCGGCATCATCGAGTACGCACTGGATAAGGCTGTCGTGCGCGACGTGCGAGATGCAGAATAGGTTTCGCGGCATCGCCGCCGCGCTGTGCGCGTGTGCGCTGGCGCTCGGCGGCTGCGCGGAGGAGACCGAGCAGTCCCCGCTGGAGAAGGCACGCACTGCGAACCAGTCGCGCCACGTCGCGGCGTTCTTCGACGACCGCCCGGTCGTCCTCGATGACACGAACGGTCTGGTCAGCTCCGAGTACTTCTTCGTCAGCTCGGAGACGCTCGTGGTGAGTGACCAGACGGTGGAGGCGCAGTTACGCGCGGCGTCGATAGCCGCCTATGCGCACGCGCCGATGCTTGTCTACGACGCGCAGCACCACGCTCAGGTGATCCAGGAAACCGAGCGCCTCAAGGCGCACACGGTGCTCACGGTCGGTGACGTGCCCATTGCGCCGCTCTCCGGTGAAGTGAGAGTGAACCGCGACCCGGGCGGGCTCGAGGCGCTGGGGAAAATGACGTCGGTGCGCTTCCGCGAGCGCGCGGTGCAGGATCCGGCGCGGGCGCAGCGCGCCGTGGCGGAGCTGAATACAACGCAACCGACCTGGCTGAACGCGTCGTGGGCGCAGCCGGTGGTCAAGCCGAACGCGAAGGCGCAGCCCTTCCCGGTGCACTCGCGGCGCGACGCAGACATGGCGCCGCAGGTGGTGGCGACGGGGGAGACTTCGATCGCCTCGATCGCGAATGCGCGGGCGTACGGGGCGGCGGTGGCGTATGTGGATGATCCGGATCCGCGGGCGTCGGAAAGCACACTGCTCGCGATGGCCGGGCTGGCGGACGCGCCGCTGGTGCTGCTGGGCACGCAGTTTGGCCGGGCGATCGATATTCCGCAGCGTATTATGCAGGCGGAAGAAAATTATTAGCCGAGAATTGCAGACAGCGGGGTCTATTCGGGCTAGAATGGCGCGCGTACCTATTGAGATATTGAAATGCACAGGAGTCGATTCCAGTGTCCAAACCGGTCGTGCTGATCGCTGACAAACTGTCCCAATCCACCGTCGAAGCGCTCGGAGACGCAGTCGAGGTGCGCTGGGTCGACGGGCCGAACCGCGAGGAGCTCCTCGCTGCGGTCCCGGAGGCTGACGCGCTGCTCGTGCGCTCCGCAACGACCGTCGACGCCGAGGTCATCGCGGCCGCGAAGAACCTGAAGATCATCGGGCGCGCGGGCGTGGGCCTGGACAACGTGGACATCCCTGCCGCCACCGAGCGCGGCGTGATGGTCGCGAACGCCCCGACCTCGAACATCCACTCCGCCTGTGAGCACGCGATCGCGCTGCTGCTGGCCACCGCGCGCCAGATCCCGGCCGCGGACGCGACGCTGCGCAACGCCGAGTGGAAGCGCTCCTCCTTTAAGGGCGTGGAGATCTATGGCAAGACCGTGGGCATTGTCGGCTTCGGCCACATTGGGCAGCTGTTCGCGCAGCGCCTGAGCGCGTTTGAGACGAACGTCATCGCGTACGACCCCTACGCTAACCCCGCCCGCGCGGCGCAGCTCGGCGTGGAGCTCGTCGAGCTGGAGGAGCTCATGGGCCGCGCTGACTTCGTCACCATCCACCTGCCGAAGACGAAGGAAACCGCGGGCATGTTCAACGCGGACCTGCTGTCGAAGGCCAAGGAGGGCCAGATCCTCATCAACGCCGCCCGCGGTGGGCTGGTGGATGAGCAGGCGCTTGCCGACGCCATCGTGAACGGCCCCATCCGCGGCGCCGGCTTCGACGTCTACGCTTCCGAGCCGTGCACCGACTCGCCGCTGTTCGCCCTGGACGAGGTCGTGGTGACCCCGCACCTCGGCGCGTCCACCGTGGAGGCGCAGGACCGCGCCGGCACCGACGTCGCCGACTCGGTGCTCAAGGCGCTGGCGGGCGAGTTCGTCGCAGACGCGGTCAACATCACCGGCGGCCGCGTCGGCGAAGAGGTAGCCCGCTGGCTGGACCTGGCCCGCAAGCTCGGCCTGATCGCCGGCGAGCTGCTCGACGAGGCACCGGTCTCCCTCAAGGTCACCGCACGCGGCGAGCTGTCGACCGAGCAGATCGACTCGCTCGGCCTGTCTGCGGTGCGCGGGCTGTTCTCCGGCATCGTGGATGAGCCGGTCACCTTTGTCAACGCGCCGCAGATCGCCGAGTCCCGCGGGCTGACCTACTCGGTGGAGACGCAGACCGAGGCGCGTGCGCACCGCAGCGCGCTCGAGGTGCAGATCGTCTCCAGCACCGGCGAGACGGTCACCGTCGTCGGCGCGCTGACCGGCCTGGAGGGCGTGGAGAAGATTGTGCGCATCAACGGCCGCGGTCTGGACATGCGCGCCGAGGGTCGCAACCTGTTCTTCCGCTACACCGATGCACCGGGCGCGCTGGGCACGGTGGGCTCCAAGCTCGGTGCTCAGGGCATCAACATCGAGGCCGCGGCACTGACGCAGGCCGAGAAGGGTGACGGCGCGATCCTGATCCTGCGCGTTGAGTCCGAGGTGCCGGACGCGCTCGTGGACGAGATCGCCGAGGCACTCGGCGCGTCTGCGCTGCAGGTGGTCCTGGACTAACCCCGCGCGATTTCGCCCCCGCACCGACAACATGGTGCGGGGGCACACTTTTGCCTGCGTGGGCTGCTACACTCACAGACAAGTCCATCAGGTGAGAAAGGAATCTCAAAAATGAAGATCGCAGTGATTGGCGGCGACGGCATCGGCACCGAAGTCATGGCCGAAGGCTTGAAGGTGCTCTCCGCGGTGCGCGACGACGTGGAAACCACCGACTACGACCTCGGTGCGCGCCGCTACCTGCGCAACGGCGAGCTGCTTACCGACGCCGACCTGGACAGCCTGAAGGCACACGACGCGATCCTGCTCGGCGCGATCGGCGACCCGGCGAACGTGCCCGCCGGTGTGCTCGAGCGCGGCCTGCTGCTGCCGCTGCGCTTCAAGCTGGACCACTACGTCAACCTGCGTCCCTCGCGCCTGTACCCGACGTCGACGAGCCCGCTGGCCAACCCCGGCGAGATCGACTTCGTAGTCGTGCGCGAGGGCACCGAGGGCCTGTACGCGGGCAACGGCGGCACGCTGCGCCAGGGCACGGTGCACGAGGTGGCCTCCGAGGTCAGCCAGAACACCTACTTCGGTGCCGAGCGCGTGGTGCGCTACGCCTTCGAGCTGGCCATGACGCGCCGCAAGAAACTCACGCTCGTGCACAAGACGAACGTGCTGGTCAACGCCGGTGGCCTGTGGCAGCGCGTGGTGGACGAGCTGGCGCAGGAGTTCCCGGAGGTGGAGGTGGATTACAACCACATCGACGCCGCGACGATCTACATGGTCGACGACCCGGCCCGCTACGACGTGATCGTCACCGACAACCTCTTCGGCGACATCCTCACCGACCTCGCCGGCGCGGTCACCGGCGGCGTGGGCCAGGCCTGCTCCGGCAACATCAACGCCGCGGGCGAGTTCCCCTCCATGTTCGAGCCGGTGCACGGTTCCGCGCCGGATATCGCTGGGCAGGGGATCGCCGACCCGACCGCGATGATCCTGTCGGTGGCCATGATGCTGCGCTTCCTTGGCGACGAGGACAACGCCGCGCGCATCGAGCAGGCCGTCGAGGCCGACGTCGCCGCGCGTGGCGACGGCCCGGTGTCCACGACCGAGGTCGGCGACCGGATCGTCGCCGCGCTGCAGTAGCCGCTTGCATGCGCATGCCCCGCCCCGTGCGGGGCTTTTCCCGTTTTTAGTGCAGGCGGATCGCCCTGCAGCGGCGGCGGGGCCGTAGAATTGTGAAAATCATGTGACCGTAGAGAAAGGTGCCCGTCAGTATGCGATTGCAGACCTCCCGCGCCAGGGTCGTCAGCGCCTGCGCGTTGATCGCCGCACTCGTGATGACCGTGCTCGGCCTTACCGGCGCGTTCCAGCAGGTGTCGGGTTCTCCGGAGGCTGCGGGCGAGCAGGCGCGGCTTGCCACCGACGGTTCTGAGGTCATCGCGGACGCGGACGGCACCGGCGTGGAGGTCTCCAAGCTGCTTTTCGACGCCGCCGACACCGTCGTGGTGGCGGGACCCAAGCGCGAGGACCAGCTCCGCGCCGCAGGCATCGCGGTGGAGCGCGGCGTCCCGCTGCTCACGCGCTGGCCGAACACGGATGCGGCCGTCGACGAGGAGATCACTCGCCTGGGTGCCGAGACCGTGATCGAGGTGCCCGGCGAGGACGCGGAGGCAGACGAGGTCGCGCCGGTGGACAGCCCCGCGCCGGAGCAAGATGCCGAGTCGATCGCCGCGCTCGACGCACCGAATGCCCAAGACAGGCAGCTTCCGCCGATGCTGGCGAGCCCGCAGACCTCCCGGGCCGCGGCGGCGACGGCACGAGCGGCAGGTGCCGAGATTGAGGTGGTTGCGGCACCGGATCCGCGGGCGACGTCGACAAGCATGCGCACCGTGGCCGAGCAGGACACGCTCGCGCTCGGACGGCAGTGGGGCACGACCGAGGATTTCCGCTCGCGCATCGAGCTGGCAGCCAACGGCGAGCTGCCCGGCGGCGGTGGGCTGGTCTTCCCGGGTCGGCGCATGATCGCGCTGTACGGGCACGCGTTCGCGCCCGAGCTGGGTATCATGGGCGAGCAGCCGCCGGCGGAGGCCGCCGCGCTGGCGAAGGAGTATGCGGAGAAGTACCACCCGCTTGCCGACGAGCCCGTGATCCCCGCCTTCGAGATCATCGTGACCGTGGCGTCGAACTCGCCGGGCGAGGACGGCGACTACTCCAACGAGGCCGACCCGGCAGAGGTCGTGCCGTACATCGACGCCATTACCGAGGCCGGCGGCTACGCGGTCATCGACCTGCAGCCGGGCCAGGGCGACTTCCTGCACCAGGTCAGGCTGTACGAGGAGCTGCTCAAGCGGCCCAACGTTGGGCTCGCGCTGGATGCGGAGTGGAAGCTCAATCCGGGCGAGGAGCCGCTCTCGCGCGTCGGGTCAGCGACCGCGGAGGAAATCAACGTGGTGGCGGACTGGCTGGCCGCGTTTACCCGCGAGCACAACCTGCCGCAGAAGGCGTTCGTGCTGCACCAGTTCCAGCTCGGGATGTTCCCCTACCGCGAGAACATCCGCACCGACCACGACGAGCTGGCCTACGTCCTGCACGCCGACGGGCACGGCACGCCGGGGCAGAAGTTTGAGACCTGGAACCTGCTGCGCAAGGACCTCGACCCGGGCTTCTACATGGCCTGGAAGAACTTCATCGACGAGGACGAGCCGACGTTTAGCCCGGAGCAGACCTTCAACGACGTCTCGCCGCGCCCCTGGTTTGTGAGCTACCAATGAAACACCCACATTTGTGCGTCATCTCACGCTAATGTTGGGGCATGAGCGTCGAACTTGAAGAGGTCAGCGGCTTCCTTGCCGAGCACGAGCCCTTCTCACACCTACCCGAAGAGGAGCTCGCCGCGCTGCCCGCGCAGATGGGTATTACCTACGTGCGCCGCGGCACCACGGTCGTGGGCCTCGGCGAGCCGAACGATACGCTGCACATCATCCGCTCGGGGGCGATCGACATCGTCGCCGAGGACGGTCTGCTGCTTGATCGGCGCGACGCGGGCAAGAACTTCGGCTACTCCACGCTCGTCGGCGAGCGCGAGTCGCAGTACACCATGACCGCCGTGGAGGACTGCGTGCTGCTGCTCCTCCCGCGCGAGACGTTTGCGCAGCTTTTGGAGGCACATCCGGACCTGGAGCGCTTCTTCCAGTCCGCGTCGCGTCGCGTAGCGGCTGCGGCTGAGGAGGTGCGCGATTCCGGTTCGGCGCAGGTGCTGCGTACCCGGCTCGCGGAACTCATCCGCGGCCGCGAGTTGCGCACCATCACACCCACGACCCCGATCGCGGAGGCGGCGGCCGCGATGGATCGCCACCGCGTGACCTGCCTGATCGTTGACGGGGACGAGCCGGGGATCGTCACCGACCGCGACCTGCGCTCGCGCGTGGTGGCTCGGCGTGTGGACCCGGACCGGCCGGTGGCCGAGATCATGACGTCCCCGGTGCGTTCGATCGCTGGGTCCTCGCTTGTCTTCGAAGCGATGCTGCTGATGGGCGAGGCAGGCATCCACCACCTGCCGGTGGAAGGCGAGCACGGCATCGAGGGGATCGTGACCTCCTCCGACATCATGCGCCTTTTGCAGGCCGACCCGATCTACCTCGCCGCCGACGTGGAGCGCGCGAGTTATGAGGAACTCGAGGGCGCGTACGGGCGGGCGGCGCAGGTGGCGATGCGCTTTTACGAGCGCGGGGCCTCGGCCACCGAGTCGCAGCGGATCCTCACCTCGATCGCGGACGGGATCGCGCGGCGGCTGTGCACGCTCGCCATCGAGAAGCTCGGGGACCCACCGGTGCCCTTCGCGTTCGTCGCGGTCGGCTCCCAGGCGCGCAGAGAGATGGGGCCGGCCTCCGACCAGGACAACGCGCTGGTGCTGGACAACGCCTTCGACCTGGAGGCGCACGGCGCGTACTTCGCCGAGCTGGGCCGCTTCGTCTCCGAGGGCCTCGGTCACGCTGGGCAGGCGCTGTGTCCAGGCGACATGATGGCCGCCAACGACGCCTGGCGCATGACGCAGGCGGAGTGGGAGCGCACCTTCCACGGCTGGGTCACCGCGCCCGATCCGGACGCGCTGTTGCACGCCCAGGTCTTCTTCGACTTCCGTACCATCTTTGCGTCCGACGCCGCGGCCGAGACCGCGGCCCGCGAGGTCCACGACGCGGCGCTCGCCTCCGCCCGCGGCTCGCGCCGACTGCACACGCACCTGGCCGCGCTGGCCACGTTCCGCGAGCCGCCGATTGGGTTCTTCCGCGGCCTGGTCGTCGAGCGCAGCGGCGAGTACGCCTCCACCTTGGACATCAAGCGTGGCGGGACCGCGGCGGTGGTGCAGATGGCGCGGCTGTACTCGATCGTTTCGGGGGTGGGTGAGGTGGATACGGTGGCGCGTATTGTGGCGTCGAGAAGCGAGCCGGGCGCGATCATCTCGGCCAAGGGCGCGGACGACCTGCTCGGTGCCTACGAGTACCTGGCTGACCTGGTGATGAAACACCAGGCGAGGCAGCTGCGTGCCGGCGAGCGGCCGGATTACCACATCGACCCGAAGCAACTCAGCGAGCGCGACCGGGCGGCGCTGCGCGACAGTTTCCGCGTGATCAAGTCGCTGCAGAACGCGCTGGCGAACAAGTACCCGGTGCGGGCGGTGTGAGATGTTTTTCGGGACGCGCGCGAAGCGCAGGCAGCTTATCGACGACGCGCTGCTGGCCGTCGACGTCGAAACCACCGGCCTCAAACCCGGCCGTGATGCGTTGGTCGCCGTCGGCTGGGTGCCGGTCAACGGCAACGTGATCGACCTGGGCGGGGCGCAGCACCACGTGCTGGCCGGTGCGGAGGTGGGGGACTCCGCGACCATCCACGGGATCACCGACGACGAGGTCTCAGCGCGCGGTGAGGACCCCGCGCAGGTGTGGGAGGCCTTTGTGCGCGCCATCGAGGGGCGGAAGCTGCTCGCGCACTTTGCGCAGATGGAAACGGGTTTCCTCGGCCAGTTGGCTACGGAGGTGCGCGGGAAGCGCTGGGCGCTGCATGAATCGGAGGTGATTGACACGATGACGATGGAGCGACGCCACATGGAACGCATGGGCACCTACCCGCGCGGCGAGGACCTCCGGCTGCCGCGCGTGCGCCAGCGCTATGGGCTGCCGCGGTACACCAATCACGGGGCGCTCACAGACGCGATTGCGTGTGCTGAGCTTTACCTTGCGCTAGCTAGTGAGTGATGTGTCACTTCGCGATACGCTTCGGTATGCTCTTGCCTATGCGTTTTGGACGAATTGCAACACCTGAAGGGATGACGTTCGCCGTCATCGACGAAGCGGGGGAGGTAGCCAAGGCAATCGCCGGCACCCCGTACACCGAACCCGAATACACCGGAAAAGAGTACAAGCTGGAGGACGTGCGCCTGCTCGCGCCGACGCTGCCCAGCAAGATCGTGGCGGTGGGCCGCAACTACGCGGACCACGTCGCCGAGGTGTTCAAGGAGTCGGCAGAGCACCTGCCGCCGACCATCTTTATCAAGCCGCCGACAGCGGTCGTCGGGCCGGGCGCGCCGATTCGTATCCCGGACTTCGCCACCGGCGTGGAGTTCGAGGGCGAGCTCGCCGTCGTCATCGGCGTGCCCTGCAAGAACGTCAAGGCTAAGGACTGGAAGTCGGTGGTGCGCGGCGTGACCATCATCAACGACGTGTCCTCGCGCGACCTGCAGTTTTCCGACGGCCAGTGGGCGCGCGCCAAGGGTATCGACACCTTCGCCCCGCTCGGCCCCTGGATCGAGACGGACCTGGACAAGTTCGACTTCTCCGACCTGCCGATCAAGGCGCACTTGACCCACGACGGCAAGACCGAGACGAAGCAGGACTCCAACTCCAAGCAGATGATCATGAACATCGGCGAGATGATCGAGTGGGTCACTCAGTCGTTCACCCTCCTGCCGGGCGACGTCATGGCTACCGGCTCCCCGGCCGGTACTGCCGAGATGGTGCCGGGCGACTTCATCGAGGTGGAGATCCCGGGCATCGGCAGCCTGGGCAACCCGGTCGCTCGGGCCTAAACCGGCCCGAGTATCAAAGACCAAGCGCGCGCATGATGGTGCGCAGCTTGGCGCTGGTCTCGTCCAGCTCCGCCTGGGGGTCGGAGCCGAGGACGAGGCCGCCGCCCGCCCAGGTGCGGGCGCTTGTGCCGGAGGCATCGACCTCGGCGCAGCGGATCGCCACCATGTACTCGCCGTCGCCGTTGTTTTCGGTGTAGCCGACCGCGCCGGCGTAGAAGCCGCGGTCGGTTTCCGCGGTGGTGATCAGCGCCTCGGCGGCCTCGGGCGGCGTGCCGCAGACGGCCGGGGTGGGGTAGAGCCGCAGCGCGAGGTCGAGCGCGGTGGGCGCGGGGTCCTTGAGCTCGCCGCGGATGGGGGTGGCCAGGTGCCACATCTCGCTGGTCTTTTCGATCTGGGGGCGCTCCGGAATTTCCAGGCGGGTGCACAGCGGGGCGAGGATGCCGCGGATGTGCTCGACGACGTAGGCGTGCTCGTCGAGATCCTTCGCCGAGTTGTAGAGCGCTTTGGCTGCGGCCTCGTCGGCTTCGCGGTCGTGCGGGATGCGCGCGGCAGAACCCGCCAGCGGGTGCGAAGCAACCTCCATGCCGCGCCGCTTGACCAGCACCTCAGGTGAGGAGCCGACGAAGAAGTTGCCGGGGCGGCCGGCTGGGGTCAGATCGGCGATGAAGCCGTCGCGGGTGTAGGAGAGGTCGATAAGCCGCGCCGCGACGAGGCGCGGATCCACCGGCGGATCGAAGGCGATGTCCACCGCGCGGGCGAGGACCACTTTGTCCAGTTTGGAGGCCTCGATCGTGCCGAGCGCTGCCTCGATCCGGCGCAGGTGCTCCTGGGGAGCGGGGTCGTAACTGGTCACGGAAGCGGAGAGGCGTGAGCCGGGTCCGACGCGGTAGTACGGGTGCGGCTCGAGCGTGCCGGATTCGCGCACGATGGTCTCCGGCACCGTGAGTGCGGCGGGGCAGTTTTGGTCGAAGGGCAGCGCGCCGACGACCATGTCGACCCCGCCGGCCTCGATTGCGTCGATGGCGGCGAAGGCATCGGAAAACTGGCGCACCGAGCCCTGCGTGCGCACGGAGCCGTGGGCGCGGGACAGTAGGAAGTCCGGGGCGCTTGCGGGGCGTCCGTGATCAGGGGCGGGCGAGTTGTGCGCGGGGGTCTGCGGCATAAGGGGAGACTTTAGCAACCGCGAAATATACAGCAACTGTGGGGCAGTTCCATGCGAACTGGCAGCAACTTGCAAGGGGAGTAATGTGACATAAGTGAAAATTGTGAAAACTCTTGCAGGTGGCCTTGTTGCCCTGCTGTTGGTCACTCAGGCCACCCCGGCTGCTGCTCAAGATCTGTCCTCAACGCTCGATGGGCAGGTCAACGCAGCGATGGAGAGCGCGAACAACGCTGTCAATGACGCGGTGCGCAACGCGAATGCGGAATGGAACAAATTTGTCCGCATGGCCAATGAGTCTCTGCCGCCCGGCTCTTCGCTGCCGCACAACCCGCTTCCTGCACCGAAAGTGCCAGGGGTGCAAGCGTGGGCACCGCAGGCAAAAGCCCCGATTGCCCCGGGCCGCAACGGGGAGATCGTCGGCGCGGGCCGCAGCTACCTCGTGTGGGTGCCTGCCAACTACAACCCGGCCCGCCCGACGCCAGTGATGGTGGGGTACTCGGCATACCAGGACTCCACGGAGAATTTCCGCAACTACTCGCGGTTGCGTGAGTCCGCGGTGGGGCAGAACGCCATCATCGTCTACCCGCGCGCCATCGGGGCGTCGTGGGAGGGTTCGCCGACGGCTGTGACCCGCCCGGGCCAGGACATCCGCTTCGTTCGCGCAATGATCGACGATGTGCAGCGCTACTACAACATCGACCGCCGCCGCATTTACGCCACCGGCATGTCCACCGGTGGTGGGATGGCAGCGGTCTCGGCCTGCCATATGGCAGACCTTTTTGCAGGCGTGGCGGGTGTGTCTGGAGCGTACTATGCGCCGGTCAACCGTGACTGCCAGTCCATCCCGGTCGCCTTTATGGCGGTCCACGGCACGGGGGACACACTCACGCCCTACCACGGCACGGTCCGCCGCGGGGAGCGCGTGCTGCCGGTGCCGGCGATGTTCGCCTCCTACGAGCGCCGCAACCGCTGCGCTGGCGGCATCAACCGCGCCCCGGTCGGGCCGAACGTCACCCGCGTGTCCGCGCGCGGCTGCGCCAAGGGTGTGCAGGTGATCCAGGTGCACGGCTCGAACCACTACTGGTGGTACTCGCCGTCCGCCGCAGATGAGCTGTGGTGGTTCCTGTCGCGGCACGCGAAGTAGGGGAGGCGGTGGGCGTCGAAAAGCGACTGCCCGCACGTAGGGGCTACTATTTACCCCATGACTGAATCTGCAATGCGAGTACGTTTTTGCCCATCGCCCACTGGCACCCCGCACGTCGGGATGGTGCGCACCGCCCTGTTTAACTGGGCGCAGGCGCGGCACAGCGGCGGCACGTTTGTCTTCCGTATCGAGGACACTGACGCCGCCCGCGACTCCGAGGAGTCCTACAAGGCCATCATCGAGTCGCTTGAGTGGCTCGGCCTGACCTGGGACGAGGGGATCAACGTGGGCGGCCCGCACGAGCCGTACCGCCAGTCGCAGCGCATGGACATCTACAAGGAGGTCCTAGACAAGCTGATTGAGGCCGGCGAGGTCTACCCGGCGTACTCCACCAACGAGGAAGTGCAGGAGCGCCACAAGGCCGCCGGGCGCGACCCGCAGCTGGGCTACGACAACTTCGACCGCGACCTCACCCAGGAGCAGATCGACGCATTCGAGGCAGAGGGCCGCAAGCCCGTGTGGCGCCTGCGCATGCCGGACCAGGACTGGACCTGGAACGACCTCGTGCGTGGCGAGGTGACCTTCAAGTCGGAGACGCAGCCGGACTTCGTGGTCGCCCGCTCCAACGGGGCCCCGCTGTACACCCTGGTCAACCCGGTCGACGACGCGCTGATGGGCATCACCCACGTCCTGCGCGGCGAGGATCTGCTTTCCTCCACCCCGCGCCAGATCGCGCTCTACGCGGCACTGCAGCGCATTGGCATCACCGACTTCACGCCCGAGTTCGCGCACCTGCCGTTCGTGATGGGGCAGGGCAACAAGAAGCTGTCCAAGCGCGACCCGGAATCGAACCTGTTCAACCACCGGGATGCCGGCATCATTCCGGAGGGCATGATCAACTACCTCGCGCTTCTGGGCTGGTCGCTGTCCGCGGACCAGGACATCTTCTCCGTCGACGAGTTCGTCAAGGCCTTCGACGTTTCAGACGTGCTTGGCAACCCCGCGCGCTTCGACCAGAAGAAGCTCGAGGCGATCAACGCGGATCACATCCGCCTGCTCGAGCCCGAGGACTTCCGCGATCGCCTGCGCGCCTACCTCACCGAGTACACCGATTTCCCGGCCGATTACCCGGCGGAGAAGTTCGCCCTGGCCGCCGAGCTGGTGCAGACCCGCATCAAGATGCTTGGCGACGCCTACGGGCTCCTCAAGTTCCTCGTCACCCCAGATTCCGAGCTCGAGCTCAATGAGAAGGCCGCCCGCAAGAACCTCAAGGAGGATGCGGTCGAGGCGCTCGATGAGGGTATTGCGGCGCTTGAGGCCATCGACGAGTCTGAATGGGCCACCGACGCCATCGACGCCGCGCTCAACGAGGCACTCATCCAGAAACTCGAGCTGAAACCGCGTAAGGCCTTCGGCGCCCTGCGCGTCGGCGTGTCCGGCGAGCAGGTCTCCCCGCCGCTGTTCGAGTCCATGGAGCTTCTGGGCAAGGAGTCCACGCTCACGCGCCTGCGTGCCGCCCGCGCGGTCACGCCTTACGCAGCTGAGTAAGGTTTTCGCTTCTCGCTCGCTTCTCGACGCCCGCGTGCTCGTGTTGGCACGCGGGCGTCGTCGTCTTTGAGCACACTTACAACGGCGTCATTTTAACGCCTAAAAAGCGGCGATACGCAGGCGATTTGGTATGTATTGTACCTTCTGGTTATAGTAATCATCGTTGTTCAGAGCGAGCAAGGAAAAACTTCACAAAGAGTTTACTCCGGTAAGCACTGAAAAACGATGGCCTATGGTGTAATTGGCAACACAACGGTTTCTGGTACCGTCATTCTTGGTTCGAGTCCAGGTAGGCCAGCAACAGAACTTCACAAAAGTTGTTCTGTGTCCTAATGCCCCGTTCGTCTAGCGGCCTAGGACGCCGCCCTCTCACGGCGGTAACACGGGTTCAAAT
>NZ_KV825630.1:49328-80669 GCF_001831515.1 Corynebacterium sp. HMSC074A01 | reverse complement strand
GGTAACACGGGTTCAAATCCCGTACGGGGTACAACATACCGAGGCGGTCAGCTGAAAAGCTGGCCGCCTCGGTTTTTGTGTATGGCTTCTGTGTTTCGGGGGTCTCAGTCCTCCTTTCGCGGCCTGGGGTGTTCGGGTGTTCACCGGTTGGGGTTCTCGCGGGGCGGGTCCAAACGGAGCTAGCTCCGTTTAGGAGATCTCGCGAGTAGCGACCTGGGGTTTCTCCGGTGGGGTTGGCGCAAATGGAGCTAGCTCCGTTTGGAAGGGCCTCCGGCGCTTATGTGGGGATGTGCAGTCTGTGAAGTTCCGGTCGCGCCAGTGGGGGTAGAGACAAGGGCCCGAAGTCCAGGCCCATACCCGCTATCCCCTCATCTGTCGTCGCGTTGCCGTGCTGGGACATTCTGGGTAATGAAGTGGGGTCAATTTGGGTAATTCAGATGGGACAAAGTGGGTAATGAAGTGGGGGCAATTTGGCTAATAGAGGTCTCTACCTGCTAAAAGTGCAGCTATCATGCTACGGTTCTCGCATGGGCGAAGACGAGAACTCAACGAGATACTTGAGGCGGGAGATTGATACCCTCCTCGACGAGGTGATGCCGTACTTTCCGGCGATTGCGCTCGAAGGAGCGAAAGGCGTAGGGAAAACCCAAACCGCGTTCCAGCGTGTCGAGCATGTGCTGCAGTTGGACGCACCGGGAATGAGCGACCTGGTTGCGGCTGATCCCTCAATCGTGAACTCGCGGCAGGGAAGCGTGCTCATTGATGAGTGGCAGAAGTACCCACCGGTGTGGGATATCGTGCGCCGAGCGGTGGATACAGGTGCACCCGCCGGAGCATTTCTTCTGACGGGAAGTGCGTATCCGCCTCATGGGGCTGGGATCCATTCCGGGGCAGGAAGGATCGATACGGTGCGGATGCGGCCATTCGCGATGCAGGAACGCTCGCTGGCTGCCACAAAAGTGCGTATCTCGGACATATTCGGTGGAACGCAACGCAACGTTGAGGCCGAAGAGATTGCCGTCGGTGCAGCGCAATATGCTGAGGAGATTTGTCGTTCGGGATTTCCGGGCATTATGGACCTGCCGCCGCGGCTGCGGGCAATGCGCCTGAACTCCTATGTCGAGCGTCTTGCAACGCACGAGTTTGGAGAACTGGGGCAGCGTATTCGCGACCCTCAGTCGGTGATCCGCTGGCTCACTGCGTATGCTGCTGGCTCTTCGCGAACCGACAGCTACCAGTCGATTCTTGATCGCGCGACGCCGGGCGAGGCTGACAAACCGGCGAGGAAAACGACCCAGGGATATCGTCGTCTTTTGGAGCAACTGATGATTCTGGAGCCCCTTCCAGCATGGGACCCACTGCAGGCGGGTTTTCCTGCGCTGATCCGCTCGCCCAAGCACCACCTGTGTGACCCAGGACTGGCCGCAACATTGCTTGGCGCGACGTCGACTTCACTCATCTCTGGGGATCCAGCTCAAAGTGAGTTGTTTGCTCAGCTGTTTGAGTCTTTCGTGCTGCTGAGTGCTCGCGTCGCAGCAGAGACTCTTGGCGCGAAGACGTGGCATCTGCGCGCGCGGAAGGGGGAGCGTGAGGTGGACATCCTCGTCGAGGACATGGAGAAACGGATTGTGGGGATCGAGGTCAAGGTATCTCCGGAAGTCCGGGATGACGACGTTGCGCACCTTCATTGGTTGCGAGAACATTTGGGCCCGAAGTGGGCGGGCGGCATGGTGGTGCACGCCGGTAGCCACCTGTACCGGCGAGCTGATGGAATCTGGGTCGTTCCTCTCGCAGCGTTGGGCTAGGGGCGCGGGACGTCGAGAAGCGTGCTGGCTTCGCGCTGCGAAGTACCTGTGTCTTTGCTACGGTCAGGTTCGATAAAAATCGGCTCACTCGAAGGAGTATCGCTATGCGCTCGAAAAAGACCTTGACCACCATGTTTGCTGCGAGTTCCGTGGCTGCGCTGCTCGTCGGCTGCTCCGAGCCGTCGGAGGACTCGGCGGCGACGGGATCCGAAGGATCGACCGCTGCGAACGGCGAAGTGACGCTCACGGTGTACACCTCTGAGCCGGAGGAGAAAGTAGACGAAATTAATCAAGCATTCGAGGAAGCCAATCCGGACGTCAAGGTAGAGGTCTACCGCGCCGGCACCGGCGACCTGACCGCGCGACTGGAGGCGGAGAAGACCGCCGGAAGCATCGAAGCAGATATTTTCTGGGCCGCTGATGCCCCCACGTTCGAGACGTACAAGGAAGCTGGCGACCTGGCCGAGCTCACCGACGTCGACACCTCGCAGGTGATTGACGCTGCTCAAGGCGCGGACAATATGTACGTGGGCACGCGCATCATCCCCACCGTGATTGCCTACAACACTGATGTGTACGACCAGGACAACGCGCCAGCGTCGTGGCAAGCCCTCACTGATCCTGAATACCAGGGGAAGCTCGTCATGCCGGACCCGTCCGTCTCTGGTGCCGCCGCGTACAACGCCACCGTGTGGAAGGGCGATGATCAGCTCGGTGAAGAGTGGATCACGAAGCTGGGGGAGAACCAGCCGATGATTGCCAAGTCCAACGGGCCTACCTCGCAGGAAATCGCAGGCGGCGGGCACCCAGTGGGCATCGTGGTGGACTACCTGGTGCGTGACCTTGCTGATGCGGGCTCGCCGATCAATACGGCGTACCCGGAGGAGGGCGCGCCCTTCATCACCGAGCCGATCGCCGTGTTTAAGGATTCGGACGTGAAGGACGCGGCGCAGCGCTACATCAACTTCATCCTGTCGGAGGAAGGTCAAAAGATTGCAGTCGAGCAGAATTACCTGCCGGTGATCGAATCTGTGGGCACGCCTGGCGACGCACCGAGCCTGCAGGAGATTCCCTTGATGGAAGCGGACCTGGCTGCCTTGACCGAAGACCGTGAGGAAGCCGTGGCGTTCTTCCAGAACGCAGTGAAGTAACTCGCTTCGGAAGAGAAAACCTGTAGGAGTACTGTGCCCGACACTTTTCAGCGGCGCGTTAGCGGTGTGCGTCTTGTACGCCTCGGGGTGTGGCTCATCGTCGCCGCGCTTTTTGTTGCACCGCTGGCGCTTGTAGTTTCTCTCGCGCTTGGTGGTAATCAGTTCCCCCTGCTCTTGCAGCAGGGATTGGGCGAAGCGGCGGCGAATTCTGTGGTGACCACGGTGGCGTCGTCAGCTTTTGCTGTTGTCCTTGGCGGGTTGGTGGCGCTGCTGCTCGAGCGAACCGACGTGTATGGCAAGAATGCGTTGCGCATCCTGTTGCTTTCACCGCTGCTCATCCCGCCTTTTGTCGGCGCGATTTCTTGGCTGCAGCTTTTTGGCAACAACCAGGGGCTCAACGCGGTGTTTGGCCGCGAGATCTGGAATATCTACGGTGCCGACGGAGTCATCTTTTTGATGACCCTGCATTCATACCCTGTTGTCTACGTCATCATCGCCGCCGCGCTGCGCTCCATTCCCGCGGACCTGGAGCTCGCTGCGCGCATCAGCGGGGCGGGGAGCGCGCGCATCTTACGCACGGTGACGCTGCCGCTGCTGAGGCCTGCTTTTCTGAGTGCTTTCACGCTGACCGCGGTATCGAACTTGGCCGATTTCGGGATTCCCTCGATTCTCGGTTCACCGGTGCGCTTTGAAACGCTCGCCACCATGGTCTACCGCATGATGGAGTCTGGCATCGTGGCAAACCCGCTACAGGTGGTCTCCACCATTGGCTCAGTACTTCTGGTGCTCGGTATCGCTGCAGTCGTCGCAGATCACGTGGTGTCTTCCCGCGGGGTACACGCGACCGATGCAGGCGAGTCGATGCCACTGCCGCTCGGGGCCTCGCGCGCAGTGGTCTCTGTGATCTCGTGGGTGCTTGCGCTCGCGCTTACCCTCGGGCCGATTCTTGGCTTGACGTACCGTGCGCTTCTGCCGGCCCCTGGCGTGCCTTTCACGCTGCAGAACATCTCTTTGTCCAATTTCCAGTCCACGTTGCAGAACCCGCGAGTGGTGGAGGGGTTTACGAACTCTGTCACGCTTGCTTGCGGTGCCGCGCTGCTGTGCGGTGTGTTGGGCTGGGCAGTGGGGCTGTTGGTCACGCGCACCAGTGCGCGGACCAACACTACGCTGACGCTGATCGTGCTGCTACCGACGTCGCTGCCCGGGCTGATCATCGGCGTCGGCTGGGTGATCTACGGTCGCTACACAGACCTGTACAACACGCGGTGGGTGATCCTGCTCGCGTACGTCTGCGCGTTCACCGCGCTTGTGCTCCAGGCAGTTCGCGCTCCGCTCGCTTCGATGCCGACAGCCGTGGAGGAAGCGGCGCGAATTTCTGGTGCGGGCCCGCTGCGCGCCTTGCTCGACACCACGGGGCGCATGGCGATTCCGGCGGTGGTCTCCGGTGCGGTACTAGTCGCAGTCACGGCGGTACGGGAGTTGACCGTGTCGATCTTGCTCATCGCTCCGGGCACCACCACAATCGGCGTGCAACTGTTTAATCTCCAGCAATCCGGCAATTACAACCAGGCCTCGGCGCTCGCGCTGATGTTCGCCGTCATCGGCATTGCCGCCCTCGCACTAACTATCCGCAACCCTGAACGGAGCAAATCGTGAGTGACATTCAACTCAGCGAATTGAGTGTGGTCTTTCCCGACGGCACAGTCGGCCTCGATTCGCTGAACGCCACCGTCCAAAGCGGAGAGTTCCTTGCGCTCGTTGGGCCTTCTGGTTCGGGCAAGACCACCCTGTTGCGCACGCTCGCCGGTTTCATTCAGCCCACCTCAGGCAGCCTTAGCATTGCTGGCCGCGATGTGTCTGCCGTACCACCGGAGCACCGCAACATGGGCATGGTGTTTCAGCAGCACGCGGTGTGGCCGCACATGTCAGTTGCAGCCAATGTCGCGTACCCGCTCAAGCAAGCCAAAGTACCCAGTGCTGAGCGAAGAGCCCGCGTGGAGGAGGTCCTCGCGCTCGTTGGCCTCGCCGGCTACGGCTCCCGCAAGCCCGCGTCGCTTTCCGGCGGTCAGCGGCAGCGCGTTGCGCTCGCGCGGGCTATCGTTGCACGCCCGAGTGTGCTGCTTCTCGACGAAGCACTTTCCGCCCTCGACGAGCCTCTCAGAGACGGGCTGCGCCGTGAGCTCGTCGCACTAACTCGCACGCATCACCTGACCACGGTGCACGTCACCCACGACCGGAAGGAGGCGCTCGCCATCGCCGACCGCATTGCCGTCCTGCGCAACGGCGTAATCGAGCAGATCGCGACCCCGCCAGAGCTGCTCGCCCGCCCGGCCTCCGCGTGGGTTGCATCTTTTCTGAGCGACGCCACGGTCTTGCCGGGCCGTATCCGAGCGGGAAAAGTGGTCGTAGAGAAGCTGGGAAGCTGGGCCTACGAGGGAGATGCGCAAGACGGTGCGAGTGTAGACGTCGCCGTGCAACCGTCCATGGTGCACCTCGATGAAGCACCCGGGTCTGGGAGCACTACGGCGACGATGTCTGTGGCTTCCGCGCTATTCGAGCACAACGGCTACTCGGTGTCACTGCACGCGGGGGAGCATACATTCAGAGCGTTCGTTGCAGGGAATGCCCGCCCCGACATCGACACCGAAGTCACCGTGCGGATTGACACCCCGCTTGTTTTCGCCTCCGAGCAGTAAGGACAACCCATGGAAACCCCCGCACAGCGCGGCAGCGCCGCCGAAGTTTTCGCAGCGTTTCTCAAACTCGGCTGCACCTCCTTCGGCGGCCCGGTCGCGCACCTGGGTTTCTTCCGTGAGGAGTTCGTCACCCGCCGCAAGTGGCTCAGCGACGCTGAGTACGCTGACCTCGTCGCCCTGTGTCAGTTCCTCCCCGGCCCGGCGTCCAGCCAGGTCGGCATGGCGCTCGGGCTGCGCCGGGCGGGCATGTTGGGGTTGGTCGCGGCGTGGGTGGCGTTTACGGCACCGTCGGCAATCGCCCTGGTCTGCTTCGCGCTCGGCGTGAGCAGACTCGGGAACGTCGCGGACGCAGGCTGGCTCATCGGCATGAAAGCCGCGGCGGTTGCCGTGGTGGCGCACGCGCTGATCGGGATGGCAACGTCACTGGTTACCAACAGGTGGCGCGCGCTCATCGCGGTTGCGGCGATGGTGCTGGTGCTGCTCGTGCCGAGCCCGCTGATCCAAGTCGCCGCGATTCTCGTCGGTGTGGCGGCCGGGTACGCCCTGCTTCGCGACACCGCACCCGCGAGCGAGGTCACGTCGGGGCCCACGCTGCCCAAGAGCGCGGGCGTCACGAGCCTGGGCATCTTCTTCGGCTTATTGCTCGCGCTGCCGATCATCGCCCGCGGCAGCGACGTGGGGCTCATGCTTATCGACGGCTTCTACCGCGCCGGTGCCCTCGTCTTCGGCGGCGGCCACGTCGTCCTGCCGCTGCTCGAGCAAGTCGTGGTGCCGACCGGGCTGGTGAGCGCTGACGTCTTCCTCGCCGGCTACGGCGCGGCCCAGGCGGTGCCCGGCCCGCTGTTTACGTTCGCGACCTTCCTCGGCGCGAGCGCTTCCGGCATCAACTGGGCGCTGGGCGCGGTGCTCGCTACGGTTGCGATCTTTCTGCCCGCGGCTCTGCTCGTCGTCGGTGCAATGCCGTTCTGGGACGCGCTGCGGGCGCACCCGGCGAGCCGGAGCGTGCTGGCTGGTGCCAACGCGGCGGTCGTAGGCATCCTCGCCGCCGCGCTGTACACGCCAGTCTTCACCGCCGGTATCGCAGGCCCGGCGACGATGGCGCTCGCGGCCGCGGCCTTTGTCGCGCTGCGCTCATGGAAGGTACCCGCCTGGGCGGTGGTCATCGCTGCGGCGGCGGTCGGACTCGTCGTGCTGTAGGCCACCCCATACCAGTGTGATGAGCCGCACGTTCTATCGTGCGCTGTTGCGTTTCGACGGGGTAGAACCAGTAGTCGATTTGTGCAAGGGCCTTCCATGCCGATGTGTTCCCGCCTAGGGTGAGACGTAGCAGGTCAGACGCCCTCCCCGCACAAAAGAACGCAAGGGGAGCAGAGCCGAAGACACGCTGGAAGTGAAGCGTCGACAGGAAGGAGACCGGATGACAGCAAGTGATACTGAGCATCACGACGGTGCCTCCGGCGCGGGCGATACGCCATACGCGGCATAGCCATAATCCGACTTCTAAATCGCAAGGGATGCGAGAAGCGGAGCTTCCGGCAGATCGGCTCGCGAAAGGGACTGCACCACCAGCAATAGGCTGGACGCGACGTAAGAAAGGCGCACCTTAAGAGGGTGCGCCTTTTAGTATGTAGAAGACTTTGAAAAATGCGCGCTACGCTGGTGATTTGTAAGTTTAAGGCAACACCCTCTATTGTTTACAAAGTCGCAAGGAACGCGAACGCGCCCCGTTCGTCTAGCGGCCTAGGACGTCGCCCTCTCACGGCGGTAACACGGGTTCAAATCCCGTACGGGGTACCACGTAAAGTGGCCAGCATCAGCAAAGGTGCTGGCCACTTTTGCTTTATCCGGTCACCACCACTTCGCGTCGGCGCTATCAAACGGCAGGTTCCACCGCTTCGCCATCTGTGCGAACACGGCCCGCTCCTGCGCACCCGAAAGATCGACGGTGAGTGCGCCCTGGTCGATCGACTTGCCGTAGGGGACCATGTACAGTGCCCAGCCATTGTTGTGCTCGGGATCGACGCGAGCGGCTTCGGCGCTTTCCACCACGAGGAAGTCCTTTTCCCGGGGCCCTCTGGCGGGTACTTCAGTGTCGTAGCCGAAGGTAAACTTCTGCTCCGGCAGGGGCATCCATTCGCCGTTCGGGTTAAGTAGCAGGCACAACGCGGAATAGTTGTACACGTGCAGATCCTCGTCGCCCTTGCTGTAGGCCCTCCCGTGTTTGATCAGGTCACCGACCAGGACTGGGTAGAGGCGCAACCAACCGTTATTCCATGCCTCCTGGACGCGGTTTCGGCGCCGGATCTCCCGTATCCCGCGGTAGGCCATAAACCCGGCTGCGGCGTAAAACAGCAGGGCCATGCATACGAAAACCATGCTGAACGCTAGAAACCTGGTGTCGAACGCAGATAGCGCCGCGTTGCCGATGAGCACGAGGGCGATAGGGAAGATCACGGTGATCAGGATCAGCTGCGTGCGCCGAATCAGCGTGGGTCGGCCCTCTCGCCGAATGAGCTCGGCGATACCGCTGGTATCTTGAGCTGGGTTTGCCCTCCCCACGGGGACGCTTTGGAGGGCGTCGCGGAGCCGGGTGTAGTCGGCGTCATAAAAGGGGAGCCTGGCGGAGGTGAAGTCTTCCCGGTTGATCATGTGGCCCAGGGTACGTCGATCAATGGCAGGTGTCAGCTCTTTTCCCACCAACGCTCGTCGGTATTCTGCCCCGGCAGTTGCCAGGTGCGCGCGATGTGGGAGAAGATGCGAGCCTCGTCGTCCGCAGCCAGGTTCACTGCGATCGCTCCTTGATCGACGGGCTCGCCGTAGGGAGCCAAGTACAGGACCCAGCCGTTGTTGTGCTGCGGGTCGACGGCAGGAGCCACTCCGGATTCAGCGATGCGCAACCCGCGCGCATCGGGGGTGCGGTTGAGTTTGAGCAGTTGTTCCTTTACCGGTATCCACTCGCCTTTAGGACTCAACACGAGCGTTGGCGCGGTGCATGTGGTGCGCTGGCCTTTGGCAATGTGTTTCGCTGAGGTGTCCGACTTTGGCGTGAGGTCGCCGATGAGCGCCGGAGCCACGCGCAGCCACCCGTTTGCCCACGCCTGCTGGATCCGCTGTCGCCGCCTACGTTCCCGGAACACGTACGAGCCCCAGCTACACACCATCATGAGCAGCGTCACGATGGTGAAGAAGGTGCTGTCCAACACCACCTTGGCAAAAATCAAAAAACCGGCCATGAAGAGAAAGGCATATTTGGACTGCGGCTCGGGCTGGAACAGGCCCTTCTGGATGGGCAGGGCAATCCGTTCGCGCTGGATCAGCTCGGCAACGCCGGTGGGGTCGCGCTGCGGATTGGGCGTCGCCACAGGCGCGTCCTGGATGGCCAGGGTGAGGCGTGTGTAATCCGTGTCGTAGATAGGCAGCCTGGAGGCGATGAGGTCGTCCCGGTTGATCATGCGGCCCAGGGTACGTGCTCGACGCACACGGAGGCCGCCGGTTGTCACACTTTGTCAACCGGCGGCCGGGGGCTTGGCTAGATGTTGAAGTAGTCGCGGATCTGCTGCACCAGCTGCGGGTGCAGGTAGGTCAGCGCGCCCGCGATCACGGCGAGCAGTGCTGCGAGCACACCCAGGACCGTGAAGATGATGCCTGCGGTGCTGCTGCCAGCCTGCTTGGTATCGACGGACGGTTCCTGCGTCTTCGTGGTCAGCTTCTCCGTGGTCTTGGTGATGGTGGTGGGTACCTCGACCGTTGAGGTGTTCGTCAGGGTCTTCTCCACCGTGGTGGGCACGGTCTTTGTCACCTCGACCTCCTTCGTAGTCGGGGAGGTCTGCGTGGACGTCGATGTCACCACAGTGTTCTCTACCGTGGAGACTGTGGAGGTGACGGTCTTCTCAGAAGACACCGTGGTGGTGACGACCTCGGGCTCCGACTTTGCGGTCTCGGTTGCAGTCGCGGTGGTCGTCACGGTTGCGGTGCCCGGCTCCGAAGGCTCCGTGGTCTCCGTGGGCTGTGCAGAGGTGGGCTCCGTAGAAGTAGTTGCAGTCGGCGTTTCCTTCGGTGTCGTGGTCGGTGCCTCCTCCTCCGGTACTTCTGCGTCCTTCTTCTGCAGCGTGACCTGGTCCACCACGTACGGAGTGTTGATGTTGTAGGTGGTCAGCTTCAGTGCCTCGGGGCTGACCTCGACGCTGGTGTAGTCCGGGTTGTAGTCCTGACGCCAGCGGGCAGTGGAGTCGTGCGCAAGGTCGGCTGCGTACTCCTCGCGAATGCGCGGGTGGGGGTTGCCGTCCTTGTCCTGGAAGTCGTAGTACTTGCCGCCGGTGGCGGTGGTGGAGGTGACGTAGAGGACCTGGTTCTCGTCCGGGATCAGCACGTCGCCGGACTTCGCGGCACCCTCGGGAATGACAGGCTCGGCTCCCTCCATGAGGTGGGTGCGGGTGTAGATGTGGTCGTGGCCGCTTAGGACCAGGTCCACGCCGGCTTCGGAAAGCTTCGGGGTGAGCTCTTCGCGCAGGCGCACCACGTCGTCGTCGGTGTAGTGGGTGCCTTGCGAGAACGGCGCGTGGTGGAAGCCGACGATGACCCAATCCGCCTCGGCACCGTGCTCGTCGATGACGTTTTGGACGAACTCGGCGTGCTGCGCGATCTCATCGGACTTGGAGGCGTTGCTGTCCAGGCCGATGAAGAGCACGTTGTTGTAGTTAAAGAAGTAGTTGCCCGAGTCGTTCTCCTCGTTGGGCAGGTAGAACGCGTCGTTGAAGTGGCGCTTGACGGTGTAGGTCTCGTGGTTGCCGCGCAGGACGCCGAGGCGGTAGCTGCGCAGGGGCTCCGGAGCGGTAAACGCCTTGGTCTGTGCGGTGGCAGAACCCCAGCCCTCAATCTGGTCGCCCAGGTGCATGATGAAGGAGGCATCCGGGTGTTCGGAAGTCGCGGTGTTTACGGCTTTATCCCAAGCAGAGGCCTGCTCTTTCACCTTGGCGTCAACGCCGATCTGTGCATCGGCGAAGGCGAGGAAGTTCCAGGTGTCGTCGCCAGAATCGGTGGTGAAGGTGTACTCGTCGGTCCAGCCGGCGCGGTCGCTGCCCACGCGGTAGGCGTACTCGGTGCCCGGCTCAAGGCCAGTCATCAGCGCCTCGTGCGGGCCGCGCTCGGACTCCACCCGCTGCTTGTCGTCGGGCGAAGAGGTCTTCCAGTACTCGAGGTACTGGGCACCTGTGCGGGAGGTCTGCCAGGCGATGTTCGCCTGCGTTTCGTCGGCACCAATGCCGAAAGTCAGGCGGTCGATCTTGTTGGTGGCGGCCTGCGCGGTAGGGACCGCAACCGTGGAAGCGGACAAAGCTGCGGTCAGCATGACGGCGACAGCAGGGCGGAGGACGCGATTCGGACGGCGGGAAGTACGCATAAGGGTCATGGTTTGCTACCTAACCTGAACGTTTTTAACAGCCGGTTACAGGCAAAGTGCCCGAAAGCTGAATACAAGGTGAACTTTTGCCAACATCGGGCTGTTCGCCTTGCAGGTGTCCGTGCGTTGTTTGAAAGTAAACGACATGAGCTCAGAAATCCGTGTGAATCGTCGTGTCGTCCTGCAAGCTGCCGCCGCCTCCGCGGCTGCCGTCGCGGTGGGTGCCGGGGGCGCCTACGCTGCCCGTACTTCCACCGTGACCACCCCGGAAACCCCTACGCAAGCCGAACAGTGGGACCTGCCGTTCCTCCACGGCGTTGCCTCCGGCGATCCGCTGCCGGACCGCGTGATCCTCTGGACGCGAGTGACACCCTCGCGTGACGCGCTGCCCGGCTCGGGTCTGGGTGAGGACGTCGAGCTTGAGTGGCAGCTCGATACCTCGGAGGACTTTACAAACCCGCAGACCGGCGCGGTTGTGGCCATCGCGTCGGCGGACCACACCGTGCACGTGGATCCGACTGGGCTTTCGCCGGACACGGAGTACTTCTACCGCTTCATCGTGAAAAACGGCCCGCACGCGGGTGCGACATCTCCGGTGGGGCGCACGCTGACCGCGCCTGCGGAGGACGCCGAGATTGACCAGCTCAACCTCGCGATCGCCTCGTGCGCGAACTGGGAGTCCGGGTTCTTCTGCGCCTACGGGGATATGGCGCAGCGGGCGCGCAACCGCGAGATCGACCACGTGGTGTTCCTGGGCGATTACATCTACGAGTACCCGACTGGCGAGTACGCGGGTAAGAGCGGCGTGGCGCGCATGCACCACCCGGAGTGGGAGATCACCACGCTCGAGGACTACCGCCAGCGCTACGGGCGCTACCGTACGGATCTGCACCTGCAGGCCGCCCATGGCGCGTGCCCATGGATTGTGGTGTGGGATGACCACGAGATTGCCAACAATAACTGGCGAGATGGTGCGGAGAATCATACGGATGGTCGCGTTGAGGGGGAGTGGGCGCAGCGTCGAGAAGCGGCGATGCAGGCCTACTTTGAGTGGCTACCGGTGCGCGCCGAGTCGCTGTCCGGAGAGCGCCGCCTCTACCGCCGCTTCAACTTCGGTACGCTCGCGCAGCTGACGGTGATGGACCTGCGCACCTACCGCGACGCTGAGACGACCGGCTCCCAATTCAATGACCCGGATCGCACCATGCTGGGCTCCGAGCAGTTCAACTGGCTGGCCGAGCAGCTGAAAAACTCCACGGCGCGGTGGGACGTGCTGGGCAACTCGGTGATGATCTCCCCGATGCGCTTTGCCACAATCGCCGGCAACGATAAGGCGAACGAGGCCATCGGCTACATCCGGGAGCGCTCCACCGGCATCGCGGTGAACTCTGATCAGTGGGACGGCTACGCCGCCGAGCGCGACCGCCTGCTCACCATGTTGGACGAGCAGAACTCCAACGCGCTTTTCCTTACCGGCGACATCCACTCCGAGTGGGCCAACTCAATTTCTGCAACCTACGGCGAGATCGGTTGTGAGATGGTCACCACTTCGATCTCTGCGCCGAACGTGGATGAGATCCTCACCAGCGCTTTTGGCACCTACCACCAGGAGGACAACTCGACCTCGCTGCTGGTGGAGAAGGTTATCCGCGACAACAACCCGTGGGTTAACCACATCGACTTCGACGCGCACGGCTACGGCATCGCCAGCATCCACCACGACTTTGTGGACATGTGCTACTACCGCGTCTCCGATGTGGAGGACCCGGAAGCCACTGTCGCCCTCGGCGAGCAGCGCCAGTGGCGCATCGGCGAGGGCTTCGTTGATGCTTAGCGACGCCTACAGCGCCGCCTCCAAACGACTCCGCGCAGCCAGCAGCGCCTCGCCCCATTTCCCAGCTGGGCTGGGGGAGAGCCTTTCTGCCGGTCCGGAGACGGAAAGCACGGCGATGACGCTGCCGTCGCGGTCGCGAACCGCGGTGGAGACGGAGGCGAGCCCGATTTCGCGCTCGGCGACCGATTCTGCCAGGCCGGTTTCGCGGACTTTGCGGAGTTCGGAGGCGGGGAATGGCGTGGCGTCGATAAGCGAGAAGGCGGCGTACACACGGGCGGCGGAACCCGCGGCGAGGGAGAGCTGCGAGCCCACGGGCACGGTGTAGGTGAGCCCGGCGGCCGGTTCTTCGGCGGCGATGCACGTGCGGGTCTCGCCGGTGAGCTCGTAAAGCTGCACGGCCTCGCCGGTGGTGGCGACGAGGTCGCGCATGATGGGAGAGGCGGCGCTGAGCAGCAGCGGGGACGTGCCCGAGGTGAAGCTGGCGAGCGCGGGCCCGATCGTCCACGCGCCCGATTCGGTGCGCGAGAGGATGTGGTGGACCTCGAGTGCTGTGGCGATGCGATGGGTGGTTGCGCGCGGCAGGCCGGTTTCCTCGCTGAGCTGTGCGAGTGGCTTTTCCCCGCGGGCGACGGCGCGCACGATCGCAACCGAGCGGTCAAGCACTTTGATGCCGGAGTCTTCGCTATACTGTCTCACGTAATGGATAATACCATCTCGCATTCTGGGAAGAATTCACGCTTCCCGGGCGCGAGCACCAAGGAGGAACAGTATGGCACGCACGCCGCAAACCCTGGCAGAAAAGGTCTGGAACGACCATATCGTCAAAGCCGGTGAGAACGGGGAACCCGACCTGATCTACATCGACTTCCAGCTCCTCCACGAGGTGACCTCCCCGCAGGCTTTCGACGGACTGCGCATGGCCGGGCGCACAATGCGCCACCCGGAACTGCACCTGGCCACCGAAGACCACAACGTGCCCACCGAGGGCATTGTCAGCGGCAACCTCCTTGAGATTACCGAGCCGACCTCGCGCACCCAGGTCGAAACCCTGCGCAAGAACTGCGAGGAGTTCGGAGTAACCCTCCACCCGATGGGGGACGTCAAGCAGGGCATCGTGCACACTGTCGGCCCGCAGCTGGGCATCACCCAGCCCGGCATGACGATCGTCTGCGGCGACTCGCACACCTCCACCCACGGCGCCTTCGGCTCGATCGCCATGGGCATTGGCACCTCCGAGGTCGAGCACGTCATGGCAACCCAGACGCTCTCGCTCAAGCCCTTCAAAACCATGGCGGTAGAAGTCACCGGCGAGCTCGCTGAGGGCGTGAGCGCAAAGGACCTCATCCTCGCCATCATCGCCAAGATCGGCACCGGCGGCGGGCAGGGCCACATCATCGAGTACCGCGGCGAGGCCATCGAGAAGCTGTCCATGGAAGCGCGCATGACCATCTGCAACATGTCGATCGAGGCAGGCGCGCGCGCCGGGATGGTCGCCCCGGACGAGAAGACCTTCGAGTACGTCAAGGGCCGCGAGTACGCACCGAAGGGTGCCGACTGGGACGCGGCGGTGGAGTACTGGAAGACCCTGCCGACCGACGAGGGCGCAACCTTTGACACCGTCGTGGAAATCGACGGCTCCAGCCTCACCCCGTTCGTCACCTGGGGCACCAACCCCGGCCAGGGCCTGCCGCTGTCGAGCAACGTGCCCGACCCCGAGGACTTCACCGACGAGAGCTCCAAGCAGGCCGCCGAGAAGGCGCTGGCCTACATGGATCTGACCCCGGGCACGCCGCTGCGCGACATCGCCATCGACACGGTCTTCCTCGGCTCGTGCACCAACGCGCGCATCGAGGACCTGCGTGCCGCCGCCTCGGTCGTGGAGGGTCGCCGCATTGCCGAGAACACCCGCATGCTGGTCGTGCCTTCCTCCACGCTGGTCAAGCAGCAGGCGGAGGAAGAGGGCCTGGACCGCATCTTCACCGAGTTTGGTGCCGAGTGGCGCACCGCCGGCTGCTCCATGTGCCTGGGCATGAATCCGGATCAGCTTGCGCCAGGTGAGCGTTCGGCGTCGACAAGCAACCGCAACTTCGAGGGCCGCCAGGGCCCGGGCGGGCGCACCCACCTCGTCTCGCCACTGGTTGCCGCCGCTACCGCGGTCACCGGCCACCTCGCTAGCCCCGCCGACCTGTAAAAGGAGAAACACACCATGGAAAAGTTCACCACCCACACCGGCGTCGGCGTGCCGCTGACCCGCTCGAACGTTGACACCGACCAGATCATTCCGGCCCGCTACCTCAAGCGCGTCTCGCGCACCGGCTTCGAAGACGGCCTGTTTTCCAACTGGCGCGAAAACCAGCCAGATTTTGTGCTCAACCAAGAGGACTACGCCGACGGCTCCGTGCTTTTCGCTGGGCCGGACTTCGGCACCGGCTCCTCCCGCGAGCACGCCGTCTGGGCGCTGATGGACTACGGCTTCAAGGCCGTGTTCAGCCCGCGTTTCGCCGACATCTTCCGCGGCAACTCCGGCAAGGCCGGCCTGCTCGCGGGCATCATGAGCGAGTCCGACATCGAGCTGATCTGGAAGCAGCTGGAACAGCAGCCCGGCCTCGAGGCGACCGTCTCGCTCGCGGACCGCACCGTCACTGTCGGTGAGAACACCTACACCTTCGAGATCGACGACTACACCCGCTGGCGCCTGATGGAGGGCCTCGACGACATCGGGCTCACGCTTCGCGACGAGGCCGCGATCGCCGAGTTCGAGGCCACCCGCCCCGCGTTTAAGCCCGCGGTGCGATAACGCACTCGTGTGCTGCGCTGGCTACTCCGGGAGCTGGCGCAGCACCTCGGGTGCAAACTCGGAGAGAAACGCCTTCGCGGTGTTGACCACGCCGAGGATGCCGCGGTCGAGGAAATCACGGAACTGCTCGTCGGTGTGCTGCCACTGGCACGGCAGCGCATAGGAGATGCCGAGCGCGGCGAGGTCGCGCTCCGGCTCCTCAATAGCGATCGCGGTGGGGAAGGAGCGGGCGTTATTGAACTGCTCGCAAAACTCGAGCACGTCCCCAAAGCGCTCGGCCTTGACCTCGGCCACGCCGATGGTGGTAAACAGCACGATGGTGTTCGAGTTGTAGGAGATATCCATCGCGATCCCGGCAAAGACCGTCTTGATCGTGTCAGGATCCTCTGCGTCCGTGTACGTCCACTCCTGTGCCTTGAAGTAGTCGCGCACGCGGTCCAGATTGGTCTGCTTCATGGTTTAGGCCTCCCCGTCTGTAGCAGCGGCGCGCAGCTGCGGCAGCTGCTCGTTGAGCGAATCCGTGGCGTAGCGCAGCATGGCGAACGTAAAATCCAGGATCTTGTGCAGCTGGTCGTCGTCGACGCCGCCGACTGGGAAAAACGGGGCGTCGATAAACGCGAGCATGGCACCGTCCTCCCAGTCCACCCGGTGCGCGCGCAGGCGCGGCAGCGAACGGTTGAGGTGGTTGACTGCCCGGCGCAGCGCCTCCTTGTCCTCGTCGCTGTGCGCCTTGCCCAGCCAGCGCGACACGATATTGAACATGTCGCCTTCCAGGCGGAAGAAGCAGACAGCGCTGGGGAACGCGGTCACCGTCAACCCGTCGGTTTCGCTGCGGTAGTGCTTGAGGCCCATCGCATTCAGCGTCGCCTCAACGCGCTCCTGTGTCACGGGAGCCAAAGCCATAAACGTCTCGTTTCCTTTCTTTTTGCGCGGCCTATTGCACGGGCAGCGGCGAGGGCAGGTAGTCCGCGCCCGTGAGCTGGCCTTCCTGGAAGGTCAGCGACCACACGGAGCCCTTCTTCGACTTGATCTCCGTATCGATCGGCAGCGTACCGCTCGCCGCCAACCACGCTATCAGCCCTGGGATGGCCTCGCCCTGGCTGCAAATCACGCTGGTGCCGCCGGCGTCGATCACCTCCTGGAAAGCGCGCTTTGCACCCACCATGTCCTCCAGCCACGCCTTATCGCCGAAGCGGGGCTCGACGGTAATCTCCAAGCCCAGCTCGTCCGCGAGCGGCTCGACCGTGGAGTGGCAGCGGTCCGGGCGCGCGGAGAAGATCCGCTGCGGCGCGAAGGGTGCGAGCAGCGGCACGAGCATCTCCGCCTGTCGGCGGCCCTTCTTGTCCAGTGGGCGCAGGTTGTCGTCGCCCGACCACTTCTGGCGCTCGTGCGCGCGGGCGTGGCGGACGAGGAGGATGCGGGCGTCGGCAGGCCGTGAGAAGCGCTTCTCCGCTTTCTCCAGTACCTCGCGGTCGAGCGCGTAGCTCATCAGCTCCTTCGCTTCCGGGATCGGCAGCCAGCGGATCTCGTCGACCTCATCGTTCGGGGTGAACTCGCCGCCGGTCACCTCGCCGGTCCAGTAGTAGACCACCTTGGTGGTGTTCTTCACCGGGTAGACCGTCTTGCCTAAAAGCTTGCCCAGGCGGATGTGGTAGCCGGTCTCCTCGCGGATCTCGCGTACCGCGGTGGCGATCAGCGATTCGCCCGGGTCTAGCTTGCCCTTGGCCAGCGACCAGTCGTCGTAGTGCGGGCGGTGGATGCAGGCCACCTCGATCGAGGAGGCGTCGTTTCGGTCACCGCGCCACAGCACCGCGCCGGCGGCAAGTGTGGTGCGCGTGAACTCGTCCTGCGGGCGCTTCGGTATCTCCTGGTGACGGCCCGTCAAGAACATCTCCCCGGCGATGTCCTTGTGCTGCTCGTGCAGTTTCCCCTTCAACGATTTCTTCTCAGCCATACCCGCTATCTTTGCTTACCTTGCCGGGCTGCGCCACGCGCGGCACGCCCCCGCGCGGTGTTGATTGTCCCGACACGGGCGGTTTGCGCGCGAAGCGACGGAGTCGGGACGGTGAAACGGGCCCGCGGGTGATAGGTTGAAACAACGTTCGGAGGCAAACGGATCAGGAAGGCATGCACACCGATGGTCAATGTGGCAGTACTCGGCGCGGGCTCTTGGGGAACCACGCTTGCGAAGGTCTTTGCCGACGCCGGCAACGCCGTCGACCTGTGGGCGCGCCGCCCGGAACTCGCGCGCATGATCGCCGAGACGCGGGAGAACCCCGACTACCTGCCCGGCATTACGCTGCCGAAGGCAGTGCGGCCCACCTCTGACGCCACGGAGGCACTCGACGCCGACATCGTGGTGTTCGCCGTGCCGAGCCAGACGATGCGTGAGAACCTCACCAAGTGGGCACCTCACCTGCGCACTGACTCCACGCTGTTGTCCATCTCCAAGGGCATTGAGACCGATACCCACCTGCGTATGACGCAAATCATCGCCGAGGTGACCGGGGCCGAGGAGGACCGCATCGCCGTGCTGTCGGGCCCGAACCTGGCCAAGGAGGTCGCGCTCGAGCAGCCCGCCGCCACCGTGATCGCGTGCAGTGATCTCAACCGTGCGAAGCTCGTGCAGGCCGCCTGCGCGACGAACTACCTGCGCCCCTACACCAATGAGGACGTTATCGGCTGCGAGATCGGCGGTGCAACCAAGAACGTTATCGCGCTCGCCTGCGGCATGGCCTCCGGGCAAGGGCTGGGGGAGAACACGCTGGCCTCGCTGATCACGCGCGGGCTCGCGGAGATCACCCGTCTGGGCACCGAGCTGGGCGCCGATGCGCGCACCTTCTCCGGGCTCGCCGGGCTGGGGGACCTGGTGGCCACCTGTTCCTCGCCGCTGTCGCGTAACCGGACCTTCGGCTCCGCGCTGGGCCAGGGCGCGACGATCGAGGAGGCAAAGGCTGCGACGAAGGGGCAGGTTGCGGAGGGCGTGGTGTCGTCGAGAAGCATTTTCCAGCTCGCGCAGGAGCGCGGCGTCGACATGCCGCTGACCCAGGCTGTATATGCGGTGTGCCACCAGGGTGTGAAGGTGCCGGAGACGATTGCGGCGCTGATGGGGCGGAGCAAGAAGTCCGAGTAGGCCCCTGGTGTAGTCTCGTCATGTGATTCGTATAGCCGTTATTTACGGTGGGCAGTCCACCGAGCACTCGATTTCCTGCATCTCGGCCGGCGCGGTCATGGCGCACCTTGCGCCCGAGCGCTACGAGATCTACCCGGTTGGCATCACGCGCGACGGGGCCTGGGTCGAAGGTAGCCGCGACCCCGTGGCGGGCGCGACCCTGCCGGAGGTGGCAGGCGAGCGCGAGGTGGCGCTGTCGCTGAACCCGGATCGGCGCGGGCAGTTTACCGACGTCGCGACGGGCGAGGTCCGCGCCACTGTCGACGTCGTCTTCCCCGTCCTGCACGGCAAGTTCGGCGAGGATGGCACCATCCAGGGCCTGCTTGAGATGGCCGGGCTGCCGTACGTGGGCCCGGGCGTGTTGGCCTCGGCCTGCGGGATGGATAAGGAGTACACCAAGACGCTGGTGCGTGCCGCTGGCGTCGCGGTTGCGGGCGAGGCGGTCCTGGGCAGGGGAGAGTCGTTGGATGAAGCGCAGCGGGATCAGCTCGGGCTGCCCGTGTTCGTGAAGCCCGCATCGGGTGGCTCCTCGATCGGTGTCTCCAAGGTGGAGAGCTGGGAAGCACTCGATTCCGCGCTCGCGCTGGCCTTCGAGTCGGACGCGAAGGTGCTCGTAGAGTCCGAGCTGGTTGGCGACGAGGTCGAGGTCGGCGTGATCGAGCACCCAGACGGCCGGATCGAGGCGAGCGTGCCCGCCCGCCTCAACGGCACCGAGGATTCCGCCGAGGGCTTCTACGGGTTCGAGACCAAGTACTTAGAAGACGGGGTGACCGCGACGATCCCCGCGCCCTACGAGGACGCGGTGATCGCGCAGCTCAAGGAGCTCGCGCTGCGGTGCTTCAAGGCGCTGAACTGCAAGTCGCTGGCGCGCATCGACTTCTTCGTCACCACAGAAGGCCCGGTACTCAACGAGATCAACACGATGCCCGGGTTCACCCCGATCTCCATGTACCCGCAGGTGTGGCAAGCCAGTGGGCTTGACTACCCGGCGATGCTCGACCTGCTCGTCACCACCGCACTCGAGCGCGCCTAGCGCTCCGGCAGCGTCTCCGCGATCAGCGTGGACAGGTTGGTCACGGCCTCGTTGCCCTCGGACTGCGGCAGGGAAGCGGCCACGTCAGTCACGCGCCCGAGCGCGTACCAGGTCGAGGAGGTCGTGCCGTTGGCAAGCGTGGTGTCCTCGAACCAGGGGATGTCGTTGACCTGAGACAGCTGCGCGCCGGCAGCGTAGTTCTCCGGCTCAGCCACCCCGCAGCGCACCACGACCGGCTCCTTGCCCTCGGCGATCCAGGCGAGACTATCCTCGCCCTCCGGTTGCACGCGGCGGTAGCCTTCGGCGATTTCCTCCGGCGCGGCGTCGACAAGCGCGGCGCAGGCCTCCGCGTCGCCTGCGGCGGGCTTGAGCTGCGACAGCGGCGTGGGCGCCGGAGGCTGCTCGTCGGCCGACAGCATGGAGACATCCAGGCCTTCGAGGGGAGTGTCGGCCCGGCCCAGGGCCGCATCGTCGGCGGTGACGGCAACGACCGGGGAGCGGTCGACGCTGAACCATGTGGACAGGGTCGAGCCCGGAGTCGCATCGTCGACGCGCAGCCAGCGCGCCCCCGCCGCGTCGAAGACCAGCGGCTCCGAGTACGCGGTGTACTGCGCCGGCATGTGGACCCCGCAGCGCAGCGTGATGCGCTCGGTGGAAGAGGACTGCCAGGCCGCCGCGCCCTCGGGCGCGGGTTCGGCGAGTTCGGCGCGGCGGTGGCCGCCGAGTTTTTCCGGCAGGGCGTCGACAAGCGCGGCGCACTCGGGCGAATCCGCGGCAGGCGAGTCGAGCTCCGACATCGCCACCGGCTGCTGCGCCGCCTTCGTGACGAAGTAGCGCGCGCCGCCAAGCACCGCCACGACGAACACCAGCGCGAGCCCAAGGCTGAGCAACACAATGCTTCGGTTAATCTGTGAGTCGTTCGCCGCGGAATCAGTCATGGCGTCACAGTCTATCGAAAGGTGCGTGCCCCTCGTGATCACTACCGGGTTTCCCACCGTCGGGCCCTCGCTTGCCGACGTCGGCGAGCAGGCCGTCATCGACGCCATCGTCGCCGCCTCGCCCTCGCCCATCAACGGCGATGACGCCGCGGTACTCACCCCCTCGACCCCGAACTCGCGCGTGGTCGCCGCCACCGACATGCTCGTCGAGGGCCGCCACTTCCGCGCAGACGTGACCACGCCGGAAAGCGTCGGCCGCAAGGCCGTGATCCAGAATTTCGCCGACATCGAAGCCATGGGCGCCCGCCCGATTGCCGCGCTACTGGGCATCGCCGCGCCGCCGACCACCCCGCTTTCCGTTGTCGAGGGACTCGCGCGCGGAGTGGGCGCAGCGACCGCGGCGTACTCCACCGAGCTCGTCGGCGGGGACGTCACGCAGTCGCAGCAGCTGGTCATCTCCGTGGCAGCCATCGGCTCGCTCGGCGGGAACCGGGAGCCGCTGACCATGGCTGCGGCCCGCCCCGGCCAGCGCGTGATCGCCCACGGCAACATCGGGTATTCCGCCGCGGGCTTCGCGCTTCTCGACGCCGGCGTGGACATCCCCGAAGCCCTCGAACCCCTCGCCCACGCCCACCAAGTACCGCAGCTGACCCCGGGCCGCGGCGTGGTCGCGCGCGCGGCCGGCGCGACCGCGATGACGGACAACTCCGACGGACTCATCCACGATTTAACCCGGCTGGCGAAGCGCTCAGGGGTGGGCATCGACCTGGCCAAGCTCGCTATCGCGCCCGACCATCTGCTTAAGCAGGCCGGTAAACTGCTCGGGGTGGACCCGTGGCAGTGGGTGCTCGCCGGGGGAGAGGACCACACGCTGCTGGGCACCTGCGACGGCTCGGCCCCGGTGGGCTTCCGCTCCATCGGCACCGTGACCCGCACCCCGGGCGTGCGCATCGATGGGGAGGCACCAACTTACACCTACGGATGGGAGAGTTTCGGATGAATCTGCCGGTACACGAAACCTGGCGCGAGCCTTTGCGCGGCGTGGAGGAGCAGATCCACGCCATGGGCGACTTCCTGCGCGCAGAGCAGGCTTACTTGCCGCGCGGCAACGACATCCTGCGCGCTTTCGCGGACCCATTCGACGAGGTCCGCGTCCTCATCCTCGGCCAGGACCCGTACCCCACGCCTGGCCACCCCATGGGACTGGCGTTTTCCACCCAGCCCGGGGTGAAACCGCCGCGCAGTTTGGTCAACATTTATAAGGAGCTCAACGACGACCTCGGCATTCCCCCGCGCGCAGATGGCGATCTGTCCTCCTGGTCGCGCCAGGGCATTTTGTTGCTCAACCGCGTACTGACCGTGCGGCCGGGCAAACCCGCCTCGCACCGCGGCAAGGGCTGGGAGCAGGTCACCGAGGCCGCGATCACCGCGCTTGCCCAGCGCGGCACACCGCTCGTCGCGATCCTGTGGGGCCGCGACGCCCAGAGCGCCGCACGCTTCCTCGGCGACACGCCGCGAATCGAATCGCCGCACCCCTCGCCGCTGTCCGCCAGCCGCGGATTCTTCGGTTCGCGCCCGTTTTCCCGCGCGAACCAGGCCTTGGTTGACCAAGGTGGGCAGCCGGTGGACTGGGACCTGTAAGATATCCGCTCATGGTGACTCCTCCCGGCTTCGACGGTGCCCGCCTGCGCTCCTGGGCGCAGCGCGCAGCAACCGAACTTGATCGTCGCCGAGTGGAGATCAACGAGCTTAATGTGTTCCCCGTCCCCGACGCGGACACCGGCTCGAACATGGCGCACACCATGGCCGCTGCCGTTGCCGCCACCGAGGCGCTGGACTCGCATGCGAGCGCTTCGCAGGTCGCTGAAGCGCTCGCCCAGGGCGCGGTGCGCGGGGCGCGCGGCAATTCCGGTGTGGTGCTCTCCCAGGTCATCCGCGGGATTGCGCAGTCGATGGCGGAGGAGACCGCGGGCGGGGTAGTCGTCGCCGACGCGCTGGCCGCCGCGGTGCGCTTCGCCGACCGCGCTATCGCGGAGCCGGTGGAGGGCACCGTGATTACGGTGCTGCGCGCTGCCGCTGTTGCCGCCGCTGAGGCGGTGGCCGATGAGCCAGGTGGCGCGCCGTCGATAAACGCGGTGGCGCATGTGGCCACCGAGGCCGCGCGCACCGCGCTCGCGAACACCCCCTCCCAGCTGGAGGTGCTGCGCGAGGCCGGGGTCGTCGATGCCGGTGGCACCGGGTTGGTTATTTTGCTCGAGGCGCTTGTCGACGAAACCGCGCACACCCACACCCCAACCCCGGTTCCCCCGGGCACCGAGGCAGAACCTGCGCACACCCAGCACGGCGAGCCGGGGAACTTGGAGGTCATGTTCTACTTCCGCGGCGACCTGGGTGCGCTCGAGGCCACGCTGGGCGAACTCGGCGACAGCCTGGTCACCGCGCGCGCGAACGAGACCGAGGGCACCGTGCACATCCACTCCACCCGCGCTGGTGCCGTGATCGAAGCCGCCTACGCCGCGGGCCAGGTCAGCGACCTGCGCCTGGAGGTGCTGCCCGCCGAGCCGGTGACGCACGCGCCCGGGCGCACGATCATCGCCGTGACCCCGCCCGGCTCGCTGACCGAGCTGTACACGCAGGCGGGCGCGATCACCGTCGAACCCGGCGAGGACGTGGTTGCCGAGGTACTCGCCGCGGTGCGTCGCTCCGGCGCACAAGAGATCATCCTGCTGCCCAACGGGCTGCTGGACAGTCGCAACCTGGTCGCCGTGGAGAAGGCGGCGCGCGCCTTCGAGCAGTCCATCACCCTGCTGCCGACGGTGCGCTTAGTCTCCGGCATCGCGGCGCTGACCGTCCACGACGCGGCGCAGCCGCTGGCCACGGCCGCGTTCACCATGTCGGAAGCCGCAGGAGAGATGCGCACCGCCGTGGCGCACCACGCGGAGAAGGCCGGGCTAATCCAGGGCGGGGCCGTAGGCAAGGGAGACATCATTGTGAGCGCGCACGGCGAGACCGTGCTGATTGCCGACACCGCCGCCGAGGCGCTGACCGGGGCGTGCACGCGGCTACTCGAGCACGGCGGCGAGCAAGTCACTGTGCTCTACGACCCGCTCGCCGTCGACCCGACGACGCTCGACCGCCTGGAGGAGAAACTCGGCGTGGAAGTGGTGGTCTACCCGGCCGATGGCCTCGGTGCGGTCGCGGAGATCGGGGTAGAGTAGCGGCCATGCTTGGGTTTGAAGATACGCGCCCGCTCAACCTGGTCATTCCGCTCAAACAGGCGCGTGCGCTGTCCAAGCACCTCGACATCGAGACCTGCGGCCAGCTGCTCCAGCACTACCCGCGCCGCTACCTCCAGTACGGCAAGGGCACCGATTTGCGCCAGATGGAGGAGGGCACCACCGCCACCATCATCGGCTGGGTGGAAAGCGCCACCCACATTTCAAATACAAAGAACCCGCGCCGTCCGATCTACCGCATCGAGGTCGACGACGGCTACCAGCGCGTCGCCGCCACCTTCTTCGGTTCCACGTACGCACAGCGCGTGCTCAAACCCGGCCGCCGCGTGATGCTCAACGGCAAGCTCAGTTTTTACCGCAACTCCCCGCAGTTGCAGCACCCGGACTTCGTGTTTCTCGACGGCCCCACCCAAGCCACTGGCTCCCTGAAGCAACTCATGCACTTCGGCGAGCTCGAGGAGATCCTCGCCGGGCGCGAATGGCTCCCGCTCTATCCCGCGAAGAAGGGCGTGAGCACCTGGACGATCATGGGCGCGGTCCACAAGGTGCTGCGCGAGTTGCCGCCAATCGAGGAGCCGCTCGGCTTTACCCCCATCGGCATGCTGCCGCTGAACTCCGCGGTGCGCCAGATCCACGAGCCCGGGCCGGACGGTCCCGCGCGCGCCCTGCACCGCTTGAAGTACGACGAGGCGCTCTCCGTCGCGCTCGCGATGGGGGTGCGGCGCGCGGACGTCGCTCACCGGCGCGCACACGCGCTGCCGCGAGTGCCGGGACGCGACCAGGAAACGCTGCTGGAACGTTTGCCTTTCGACTTGACCGCTGGCCAATCACAGGTGTTCAACGAGATCTCTGCCGACATGTCCGCGGTCAAGCCCATGAGCCGCCTGCTCCAGGGCGAAGTCGGCTCCGGCAAAACCGTCATCGCGGCCCTTGCAATGCTGCAAGCCGTGGACAACGGGGCACAGGCCGCGCTCCTGGCCCCCACAGAGGTACTCGCGCTCCAGCACGCCCGCTCGTTGACCGAGCTGATGATGCGTGCCGGCCTGCCCACGCGCGTTGTGGCGCTGACCGGATCGATGCCGGCTGCCCAAAAGCAGGAGACGCTCCTACACATTGTCTCGGGCGAGGCCGACATCGTGGTGGGCACCCACGCGCTGATCCAGGATTCGGTGGAGTTCTTCCGGCTGGGTGCGGTGGTCGTCGATGAGCAGCATCGCTTCGGGGTGGAGCAGCGCGACCAGCTGCGCGCGAAAGCGGGGGAGACCACCCCGCACCTGTTGGTCATGACGGCGACTCCGATCCCGCGCACCATCGCAATCACCGTCTTCGGCGATTTGAGCGTGTCCACGCTCAAGGAGCTGCCGGGCGGGCGCAAACCGATCCGCTCATCGGTGGTGCCGCAGTTCAAACCCGCGTGGGTGGCGCGCGCCTGGGAGAAGATGCGCGAGGAGATCGCCCAGGGCCGTCAGGCCTACGTGGTGTGCCCGCGCATCGAGGGCGAGGGCGGCGTGGACGAGATCGCCGCCCATTTGGCTGCCGAGGAATTCCCGGACAGCGAAGTCGCCATCCTCCACGGCCGCATGAAGGGCGAGGAAAAAGACGCGGTGATGGCCGACTTCGCCGCGGGCGCGATCGACGTGCTGGTCTCCACCACGGTCATCGAGGTCGGCGTCGACGTGCCGAACGCCACCGTGATGATGGTCCGCGAAGCAGAACACTTTGGCATCTCCCAGCTGCACCAGTTACGCGGGCGCATCGGCCGCGGCGGGTATGAATCCTGGTGCCTCTTCCACACCCTTGCCGAGCAGGGCTCGCCGTCGTTTACGCGCGTGCAGCAGGTCGCTGCGACCACGGACGGCTTTGCGCTCGCCGAGCTCGACCTGCTCAACCGCCGCGAGGGCGACGTGCTCGGCACCGACCAGTCCGGCCTGCACCGCACCCTGCGCCTGATCAACCTGATTGACGATCTCGAGCTCGTCGAGCGCGCCTACCGCGACGCCGGCAGCATCGTCGCCGACAACATCGAGTTCGCCCGCCACGCCACCGCCAATTTCGTCGCCGAGGACTTCGAGTACCTGGATAAGAGCTAGCCTGGCCGCGCACGTTAGAGTGTGTGGCATGAACCGCATCATTTCCGGCGAAGCCCGCGGCCGAAAAATCAAGGTCCCGCCCGAGGGCACCCGCCCGACCTCCGACCGCGCCCGCGAGGGGCTGTTCTCCTCCCTCCAGGTCCGCTTCGGCTTTGCGGGGGCGAACGTACTCGACCTCTTCGCCGGCTCCGGCGCGCTCGGGTTGGAGGCGGCCTCGCGCGGCGCGCAGCAGGTGGTGCTCGTGGAGAACGACCCGCGCGCGGTCGCCGTCATCGAGGACAACGCGAAGGTCGTCGGCCACCCGGACGTGCACATCGAGCCGGTGAAAGCCTCCACCTATGTCGCCCGCGCGCCCCGGAACCACTTCCACATGGTGCTCGCCGACCCGCCCTACGAGCTCGCGGATGAGGCCGTTGCCGAGATGGTGGCCGCGCTTGAGCCATTGCTTATCGACGGCGCCGTAGTCGTCGTCGAGCGCCACCGCGAAAGCCCCGAGACCGCCTGGCCCGCCGCCTTTACCCCAACCGGCCAGAAGCTGAAGAAGCGCACCTACGGGATCGCGCGCATGGACATGGCCGTGTATTCCGCTCCGACAGAAAGTGAAAACGCATGACGATCGCAGTCTGCCCCGGCTCCTTCGACCCGATCACCAACGGCCACCTCGATATCGTGCGCCGGGCCTCCCACAGCTTCGACGAGGTCGTCGTGCTGGTTACCGGAAACCCGGCGAAGACCTCGGGGCTGTTTAGCATCGACGAGCGCATGGCGCTTATCCGCGAGGTCACCGCGGACATCCCCGGCGTGCGCGTCGATTCTTGGGCGGGCCTTCTGGTGGACTACACCAACGAGCACCACGTCACGGCCCTGGTCAAGGGCCTGCGCTCCTCCCTGGACTACGACTACGAGCTGCCGATGGCGCAGATGAACCGGCGCCTGTCCGGCATTGACACCTACTTCCTCATGACCGACGAGAAGTACGGCTACGTCTCATCCTCGCTGTGCAAGGAGGTGGCGAAGTACGGCGGCGACGTCACCGGGCTGGTGCCGCCTGCCGTGCGCGCGGCGATGGAGGAGAAGTTTCGTTGATCTGGCTCGCGATCGGCGTTGCCGTCGTTGTTGCCGCCGGCGCTATCTCGCAGCGCGTCTCCGGCATGGGGCTCGGCCTGATCTCTGCGCCCGCGCTTTCGATCATGCTCGGGCCCGTCGTGGGCATCATTCTGATCAACGTGTTGGCCACCTTTAACGCGGTGGTCAACACGTGGTCGATGCGCGCCGACATCGACTGGAAGAAGTGGGCCCCGATCGCCGGCGGCCTTGCCTTCGGGGCGGTGCCGGGGGCCTTCGTCATCCGCGCGGTCTCGCCCTCGGTGCTGCTGGTCGTGGTGGGCGTGATGCTCATCCTGGCGCTCAGCGTCGTTACCCTGGGCAAGCGCTACGTGCCCCAGGTCGAGGGCGTTCTTCCCGCGGCACTCTCCGGAGCCGTCGGCGGGTTCATGAACACGCTCGCCGGGGTGGCAGGGCCCGCCATCACCGTCTACTCGCAGGCCGCGCGCTGGCCGCAGCACACCTACGCCGCGACCCTGCAGCCGATCTTCCTCTGTTCCGGGGCGATCTCCTTTCTGATCAAGGAGGTCACCGGTGCGGCGAACCTCGCCTCGATCCCGCTCGCGTTCTGGGTGGCGGCAGCCATCGGGCTGGCCGTCGGCCAGGTCGTGGGCACGAAGCTCGCCCCGCACGTCCCCGCGGCGAAGGCGCACAAGGTCGCCCTCGGGCTCGCTTTCTTCGGCGGATTTACCGCGCTGGTGCGCGGGCTTGTCGCTTAGAAGAGGGTAGACAGGAACGCCTTCGTGCGCTCCTCCTTGGGGTTGTCCAGCACCTCGGCGGGGGTGCCGTACTCGACGATCTGCCCGTTGGCCATAAACGCCACGTGATCGGCCACCTCGTGGGCAAATGCCATCTCGTGGGTGACCACCATCATGGTCATGCCGCCGGCCGCCAGGTCCTTCATCACGCGTAGCACCTCGCCGACGAGTTCGGGGTCGAGGGCGGAGGTGGGCTCGTCGAAAAGCATGAGCTTCGGGTCCATCGCCACCGCGCGCGCGATGGCGACGCGCTGCTGCTGGCCACCCGAGAGCTGGATCGGGAAGGCCTCCGCTTTCGAAGCCAGGCCGACCATCTCGAGCAGTTCCATCGCGCGGGCCTTCGCCTTCGTGGGGTTCTCGCCCTTGACGTGGATCGGTGCCTCGATGATGTTCTCCAGCACCGTGCGGTGGCCGAAGAGGTTGAAGTTCTGGAAGACCATGCCGATGTCGCGGCGCTGCTTCGCGGCGTCCTTCTCGCTCATCTCGTAGAGCACGCCGCCGCGCTCGCGGTACCCGATCAGGTCCCCGTCGACGTAGAGGCGGCCCGCGTTGACCTTCTCCAGGTGGTTCACGCAGCGCAAAAACGTGGACTTGCCGGACCCAGAGGGCCCGATCAGGCAGGTCACGTTACCCGGCATGACCTCGAGGTTAATACCCTTGAGCACATCGAGCTGCCCGAAAGACTTCCACACATCCACCGCTTGAATCATCGGCGTAGTTTGTACCGTCATGGCTTAGCGACCTTTCTTCTCAGGAGCGTTGATGACTTCCACATTCGACGGGATCGTGCCTTCCGCGTCCGCGAGGCTTGCTAGCTGACGAGCCGTGAGCTGACGTGTCGCGCCGCGCTCGAAGTGGCTCTCCAGGTAGTGCTGGCCCACCATGAGCAGGGAAGTGATGACCAGGTACCAGGTCGCCGCGACCAGCAGCATCGGCACCGGCTCGAACAGCGCCGCCGCGATATCCATCGAGCGGCCGTAGAGCTCGAGCGAGTAGGGGACCGCGACCACGAGCGAGGAGGTCTTCAGCAGCGAGATGAACTCGTTGCCCGTCGGCGGAATGATGATGCGCATCGCCTGCGGCAGCACCGTGCGCGACATGGTTTGGCGCCAGCTCATGCCGAGCGCCTTCGACGCCTCGACCTGGCCCTCCGGCACCGAGGACACGCCCGAGCGGACGATCTCGGCCATGTATGCCGCCTCGTTCAGGCCCAGGCCAACGACCGCGAGTGCGAACGCCGAGGAGGTAAAGGGCTCCAGTGAGATCTGCGCGAACCCGAGGTTAATCGAGTCGTAGATCGCGCCGATCAGGCCCCAGAACATGAGCTGCACGTAGATCGGGGTGCCACGGAAGATCCACAAAAACACCCACGACACCGCGTTGAACACAGGGTTCGGGCTCATGCGCATCACCGCGAGCAGCACGCCGCCGACCACGCCGATGAGCATGCCCAACAACGTAATCGCCAGCGTATGCAGGGCCGCCACCGCGATGCGAGTATCGAAGAGGTACTGGAAGTAGGTGTCCCACCCGTAAGCCTCGTTGCGTGCCGCGCCGATGATGAACCACGCGACGAGCAGCAGCAGGATCACGGCGAGGACCCAGCGGCCCGGGTGGCGCAGCGGCTTCGCCTCGATGCGTTCCGGCTGGGTGCGCCGGTTGTCTACCTTGTTACTCATTGTGTCTCTACCCCAGCTTTTCAATTGGTTGTTCGTTGAGCAGCGCTTCGTCTAAAAGCCCCGTATCGACGTTCCACTGCGCGAGGATGCGCTCGTAGTCGCCCGTGTCAATCAAGTGCTGCATGGCCTGCGCCATGGCGGGCCCGAGCGGCGAGTCCTTCGGTACGGCGAAGCCGTAGGGCGCGGCGTCGAACATGTCGCCGACGAGCTCGAGCTCGCCGTCGGAGCGCTCCACCGCCCACGCGGTCACCGGTGAGTCGGCGCTGTACGCATCTGCCCGGCCGACAAGCGCGGCGAGGGCGGCGTTGTCAGCGGTGTCGAAGGACAAGATCGTAATCGGCTCTTCGCCCGCCTCTTCACAGGCCTGCGCCTTGGGGCGCACGTCATCGGTCTCGGAGACCGTGGTGCGCTGCACGGAGACGGTCAGCCCGCAGGGGTTCGATGGATCCACGCCAGCTCCGGGCTGTTGCGCCCACTGGATACCGGCGTAGAGGAAGTTGACGAAATCGAAGGACTCGCGGCGTTCCGGGTTGTCGGTAAACCCGGACATGCCGGCATCCAGGCTGCCTGCCTGTACCGCGGGCAGGATCATGGCGAAGTCCATGTCCTGCGGGTCGTACTCGAGGCCCATCACGCCAGCGACGGCGCGGCCGAGGTCCATTTCCAGGCCGATCAGCGCGCCGGTGGAGTCTTTGAACTCGAAGGGGGCGAAGGGCGGGTTCGCGCCGATGGAGAGCTTGCCGTCGGCGGCGACGTCCTCCGGGACGAGCGCCGCGATTTCCGGCACCGCGTCGGGGACGATCGGTTCCCAGCCGTCGGGGTTGCCGCCTTCGGTGTTGGTCACGCAGCCGCTGAGCAGAGTCGCTGCGGCGAGGCAGGTGGCGAACACGCCTGCGCTGCGCGTAGGAGATGTAGCGTGCATGGGACTTCCAAAACGTTGAAATATACTAACCACTGTATATTAATCGTTTTCCCGCCTGGTGGGAAGTCGCCACACACCGGCGGTTTTACTGCTGCGCCATCCGGATGCCGCGCATAATCAACTCAATGGTCTGGCCGATGACGAGCATACCGATCAGCGTGGGGATCAGCGCGGAAGCCGCCTGGCTCGAGCCAGCGGAGCTCTGCGCGAAATCGCCGGTGAAGAAACCAGAAGACATCATGGCGGAGCCCTGTGCTTCCTGCTTCCACAGCTCCACCGGGTTCGCGGTGTCCGGCACGGAGGAGTTCTTCGCCCAGGCCTGGACGAACTCCTTGCCGTCGCCCTCCTCCATGTCCTTGGTCCAATCGAGGAACATGTCGGAGCTGGACACCTTTTTCACCGGGTTCTTCTCCGGATCGAGGTGCATGGGGTCGTTCTCGGCGTCGTAATCCAGCGACCCAAGGGCATCGCTTTCCGACGCCCCCTCATCCGCACCCGCAAAAGGCGCAGATGGGACAACGGACAGTACAAGGGTCGCGGCAACGATGCCGGCAAGGGTGGTCTGACGCATGCGGACATCCTAACCGGAAGGCTGGACCAATGTCTCACCGATAGGAGCCCAACCATGATTAGACGTTCGTTTTGGGTCGTTGGTTCCGTTTCGGGCCAATAATGGGCGTATTCTCACATTCCCTTGTTTCGGCAGGTAAGCGTGGTTTATCGTCGGG
>NZ_KV825630.1:48731-49228 GCF_001831515.1 Corynebacterium sp. HMSC074A01 | reverse complement strand
TGCGGATACGACTTCGTTCACGCAGCGGCCGGCTGCACGCTTGCCCAGTTGCAGGCGCACGGCATCCAGCTCGACCGCGCCAAGCAGCTACGCGACACCGCTTCGGTGTTGTGCGGGAAAACCTCGCACACGAAGTACCAGGCGCGTGCCCAAGAAGGCGCGCGCGTCAATGGGCATAGGTTGGACACACTTGCCTACATCACACGGTCCGCCCGTTCGCTCAAGGACGTGACGAAGCGTTGGCACTACATCGAGCGCCTGTGCAACACCGCCGGGGACCTGGCGCGCATCCGACGCGTCGCCGCAGAGCTGAAAGCCGAACTGCAGGCGCCGGAACCGCGCACCCCGAAAGCACGGGTCACCCACCACGGCGACGGGTACGCCACCCTGAGACTCACCGGCCCCGCCGCCGACGTCCAAGGTGTTTTCGACGCCGCGAAGAACGACGTCACCGGGTGGCTGAACGGTGGGTGCCCGAAAGCCGAGTACCTGGTGCG
>NZ_KV825630.1:48254-48631 GCF_001831515.1 Corynebacterium sp. HMSC074A01 | reverse complement strand
CTGCGCATCATCGCAGGCGAAGGCAACGACGTCCAGGTGCACTTCGATAACGGGGTGATCGTGAGCGGTGAGGAGTTTGTGCGCATGCAGCTCGAAGACATCGGGGCGATCATCCTCATCGGGGTTATGGACGGGCCGGTCAACGCCTATCACGCCCGGTTCGCCACCCCGAAACACCGAGAAGTCATGCTTGCCGACTCCACCACCTGCACCTGGAAGGGGTGTAAGGCACCAGCCTCGGAGTGCGACGCCCACCACATGGTCGAACACCAACACGGCGGCGAAACCACACCCGCAAACCTGGGCTGGTTGTGTAAGTACCACAACTCGCAAGCAGCACGCGGCACCCGGGGCCATACCGAACGGCGCGACGGGCA
>NZ_KV825630.1:0-48154 GCF_001831515.1 Corynebacterium sp. HMSC074A01 | reverse complement strand
ACCGCAAACCACCCGACTAAACCTGCACGCAACGCCTGCGCGCCAGCAAGCCTGGCGCGCCACAGGCATGCCCTAAACAATCCGACCCAGGTGGCGCTTGCCGCCGAAGAGGATGAGCAGCGAGATGCCCAGACTGGCTGCGCCGAACCAGTAGGGCATCCCAGCCCCGCGGGCCGTGGCAAGCGGGCCGGAAACGGCGGGGGCGAGCGCGCCACCCAGGAAGCGCAAGCCGGAGTAGGTTGACGAGGCGACGTTGCGCGGCAGGTGGGTGGCCTCCATGACGGCCTCGGTAAGCACGGTGTTAAACACGCCGATAAACAGACCCGCGAGAATCACCAGCACGATGATGGCGGTGAGGTGTTCTGCGGCGAAGCCGAGCGCGGCCAGCAGGATGCCGAAGCCGCCCAGAATGACGATCAGCACCGGGAACAGCCCGAGTCCTTGCACGAGGCGGGGCGCGAGGAAGACGGAAGAGACCGCGAGCGTGAGCCCCCAGCCGAAGAAGACAAAGCCTAGCTCGATCGCGCCGAAGTCTTTCCCGGCCGCAGCGGCCGCCGCGTCGATGGGGTAGGGGGAGTAGGCGAGCAGGGTGAAGAAGCCGAAGTTGTAGAAGAAGGCCACGAGCCCAAGTGTGAGCAGCGCGGGCTCTTTGAGGGCGGTCAGCCCTGCCGTGAAGTCGACCGGCTCAGGCGTATGCGAGCGCGAGTGGAGCAGTGTGGCGATAGCGATAAACCCGATGGCCATGAGGGCGGCTGTGCCGTAGAAGGGGGCGCGCCAGGAGATCTCGCCAAGCAGGCCGCCGGCAAGCGGGCCGACGGCGAGGCCGACGCCCATAGCGGCCTCGTACAGGATGATCGCCTGCCCGGCGCTGCCGGCTGCCGCGCCGACGATCGCGGCGAGAGCGGTTGAGATAAACAGTGCGTTGCCCAGGCCCCAGCCCGCGCGGAAGCCGATGATCGCGTCCACCGAGCACGCCGCGCCGGAGAGGAAGGAGAAGACGACGATCAGCGCGAGCCCGATCAAGAGCGTGACCTTGACCCCAATTCGGGAGGAGATGAACGCACTGAAGAACATCGCGAGCGCCGTAATCAGCAGGTAGCTGGTAAACAGCAGCATCGTCTGCGTCGGCGACGCGTGCAGCTCCCGGCTAATCGCCGGCAGGATCGGGTCGACGAGCCCGATACCCATGAACGACACGGCGCAGGCAAAGGCAAGGGCCCAGACGGCGACGGGCTGGTTCAGGATGGAGTGCGGTTCTTCGTTGTGCAAGGGTGTGGCCTCCTTTGGGGGTCGTTAGCGGTTGGTGGACAGCTCCTCGGTGATGTGCTGGAGGAGTTCGGCGGCGCGCTTGAGGCAGGCGACGTCTTCGTCGTCAAGCGACTCGAGCACCGGCACGATCTGTGCGGCGGAGTCGGCGCGGTACTGCAGGAGGATGTCGCGGCCCTTGTCGGTGATCATGAGGTCGGTGGCGCGTGCGTCTTCGGGGGAGGGGTGGCGGGTGATGAAGTTTTCGTCGACAAGCTTCTTTATTGCCTGACTCATTGACGGTTGTGTGATACCCTCACGACGTGCGAGTTCGCCGACTCTGAGGCCCGGTTCGCGGTTAATCGCGGCCATCGCGCGCAGCGAGACGTAGGAGAGTTGGACTGGGGTGGCCTGGTACGCGGTCCGCGCGAAGCGGCTGCTGGCCCACACGAGGTCGTTGGCCAGTTGTTTCTGAGGGTCGTTATCCATAGGGGGAATATATATACAAGCTATGGAAATTGCAAGCGCGAAAAAGCCCGGCGGTGAGGTGGCACCAAGGGTGTGCCCCAGCTGAGACGCACATTCGGGTCGTGCACGAGCGCTCCCGCGCAAGGTAGAGTGCACAGCCATGGCCCCCAAAATGAAGGACTATTTCAACGAGGACACAGCGAGAAAACTCGGTGCCCAACTTGACATTGACGGCGAGGAGTACGCCGCGTGGGTCGCGCCGCGCGTCGAAGGTCTAGAGATTTCGGACCGCGTCACCGTCTTTGCGCAGGGGCTTCAGCAGCGGCTTGTGGGGGATTACGCGGGGGTGGTTGGCGGGATCGTCGATAAGCTTGGGCCCGAGCTTGCGGAGGGGGAGGGCTACTTCAACCATGCATTCCACCTGTGGCCGGTCAGCCGTTTCATTGAGCTGTACGGGGTGGATGAGCCGGACGTTTCTTTGGATGCGATCGAGGCGCTCACGCGGGCTTTTACTGGCGAGTGGGCGGTGCGTCCCTACTTGGAGCGCTATCCGGAGCGCACCTTGGCGCGGGTGCATGGGTGGGCTGGCTCGGACAGCCACAACGTGCGCCGCCTCGCTTCCGAGGGCATCCGCCAGCGCCTGCCCTGGGCGAAGGTGCACACGCCGTTTGTGGAGGACCCCTCGCCGATCATTCCGGTCTTGGATCGGCTTTACGACGACGCTTCGCTGTTCGTGCGCAAATCCGTCGCAAACAACCTCAACGACATCGGGCGCACGCACCCTGAGCTCGCGCTCGCCACCGCCGCGCGCTGGGCTGACAGCGGCACGCCGCACGCTGCGTGGGTGGTGGAACGGGGGCTGCGCGGGCTGATCAAGCGAGGCCATAGCGAGGCCTTGGAGCTTGTTGGCTTCTCGACGCCTACCGCACTCACCACCTCCCGCCCCGAATTCCCCAGTGCCGTGGCCATCGGGGAGAAGGCCACCCTTTCAGCGACGCTCACCAACACAAGCGATGCCGCCGTCAACGTGCTCGCCGAGTACCGCGTGCATTTTTTGAAGAAGAACGGTGCGAGGAAGCCGAGCGTGTTCCGCCTCGGCAAATTCACGCTTGAGCCGGGTGAAACCCGTGTGGTGACCAAGTCGCACCCGTTTCGCGTGGCGAGTACGCGCACCTACTATCCGGGCACGCAGGCGCTCAGCGTGGTCATCAACGGACGAGAAGGCGAGCTGGTGGACTTCGAGCTCACCGAGTAGCTACAGCTACAGCGCGAAAAAGCCCCGCGTTGAAACGGGGCGAAGCGTGCCCCAGGTGAGACTCGAACTCACACTGGACGGGTTTTGAATCCGTTGCCTCTGCCAATTGGGCTACTGGGGCTCGCGGGAAAGCTTAACCCATCTGCGCGCCGATCCGGAAATTGCCGGCCACGGGCGGCGGCTAGACTGGGGCACCGTGACTGATCAAAAACGCCTTCTGCTCATCGACGGACACTCCATGGCCTTCCGCGCCTTCTACGCACTGCCCGCGGAGAACTTCTCCACCACGGGCGGCCAGCACACGAACGCGGTCTACGGCTTCCTCTCCATGTTTGCCAACATCCTCGCCGAGGAGGCACCGACGCACGTCGCGGTGGCCTTCGACGTGGGCCGCAAAACCTTCCGCACGGAGCGCTTCCCGGAGTACAAGGCGCAGCGCGAATCGGCACCGCCGGAGTTTAAGGGCCAGGTGCCGATCATCGAGGACGTGCTGCACAGCCTGGGCATCGTGACCCTGTCGAAGGAAAACTTCGAGGCCGACGACATCGTCGCCACGCTGGTGACCCAGGCGCGCGGGGACTTCGAGATCGTCATCGTCACCGGCGACCGCGACTACCTGCAGCTTGTCGACGCCACCACCACCGTCCTCTACCCAACCCGCGGCGTCTCGACGCTCACCCGGTTTACCCCGGAGGAGGTGGAGCGCAAGTACGGGCTCACCCCAGAGCAGTACCCGGATTACGCAGCGCTGCGCGGGGACCCTTCGGATAACCTGCCGAGCGTGCCGAAGGTGGGGGAGAAGACGGCGACGAAGTGGATCGTGCAATACGGCTCGCTGAAAGAGCTGATCGCGCATGCCGACGAGATCAAGGGCGTGGCCGGCAACAACTTCCGCGAGCGCATCGAGCAGGTCCAGCTCAACCGGGAGCTGACCCAGATGGTCACCGACGTCGAGCTGCCCGTCGGCCCGGAGGACTTGGAGCTCAAGACCGCCGACGTGAGCGAGGTATCCAAGGACTTCGACGACCTGCAGTTCGGCGCGAACCTGCGCGAGCGCGTGCTCGCCGCCGTGCCCACCGACGGCGAGGACGCCAGCGCTCAGCCGCCGGTGGAGCTGCCGGAGGTGGAGGTTTCCGAAGAGCCGCTCGACACCTGGCTGAAGGCGCGCCGCGGCGAGGGCCTGGCACTCTACCTGTCCGGTACGGCGGTGCCGGCGGGTGGAGATGTGACGGGTTTGGGGATCGTCGATAAGCAGCGGCGCGGCATCCAGCGCGACACCGCCGACCTTTCCCCGGCCGAGGACGCGGCGCTCAAGGCGTGGCTGGAGTCGGAGGACCCGAAGTATTGCCACGACGCGAAGGCGGCCTACCACATGCTGCGCGGGCGCGAGATCACGCTGCGCGGCATCGCGCACGACATGGCGATCGCCGCCTACCTGCTGCGGCCCGGGCAGCGCACCTACGAGCTGGAGGACGTCTACCAGCGACACCTGCAGCGCCAGCTCACGATCGGCGGCGACCAGCTGAGCTTGCTCGCCGACACTTCGCTTATCGACGCCGCCGCGGCCGTCCTCGAACTCGCCGAAGCACTCACCGCGCAACTGCGCGAGATCGACGAGTACGAGCTCTACGCCGACCTCGAAGTGCCACTGGTGACGATCCTGGCCGAGATGGAGCACACCGGCATCGCCGTCGACCGCGACGTGCTCGAGGCGCAGCGCAAGGACTTCGCCGACAAGGTCACGCAGGTCGAGGAGAAAGCCCGCGCGCTTGTCGACGAGCCCGACCTCAACCTGTCCAGCCCGAAGCAGCTCTCGGTGGTGCTCTTTGACAAGCTCGCGCTGCCGAAGACGAAGAAGACGAAGACCGGGTATTCGACGGCCGCCGCCGAGATCGAATCGCTCGCGGAGAGGCATCCGCACGAATTCCTCGACTACCTGCTGCTGCACCGCGAGTACCAGAAGATGAAGTCCACCATCGAGGGCCTCATCAAGGCGATCCACGACGACGGGCGGATCCACACCACCTTTAAACAGACTGTCGCCTCGACTGGACGCCTAAGCTCTGCGGACCCGAACCTGCAGAACATCCCGGTGCGCACCGACGCGGGGCGCGAGATCCGCTCCGCGTTCACCGTGGGCCAAGGCTACGACTGCCTGCTGACCGCCGACTATTCGCAGATCGAGATGCGCGTGATGGCGCACCTCTCTCGTGATGAGGGCCTCATCGAGGCGTACAAGGCGGGGGAGGACCTGCACAACTTCGTCGGCTCGCGCGTGTTCGACGTGCCGATCGACGAGGTCACCCCGGAGCTGCGCCGCCGCGTGAAGGCGATGAGCTACGGCCTGGTCTACGGGCTCTCAGCCTACGGGCTGTCGAACCAGCTGGGCATTACCCCCGGTGAGGCGAAGCAGATTATGGAGAGCTACTTCGAGCGCTTCGGCGGGGTCAAACGCTACCTCGACGAGGTGGTCGAGCAGGCGCGTCGGGACGGGTACACCTCGACGGTGTTTGGCAGGCGTCGCTATCTGCCGGAGCTCAATAGCGACAACCGGGTCGCGCGCGAGAACGCCGAGCGCGCGGCGCTGAACGCGCCGATCCAGGGCACGGCCGCCGACATTATTAAGGTGGCGATGGTGCGCGTCGACCACGCACTTGAAGGCTACGACTCGCGCGTGCTGCTGCAGGTCCATGACGAACTCGTCGTGGAGATCGCCGATGGCGAGCTCGACGCGGTGCGCGAGATTGTGGAGCGCGAAATGGACCAGGCGATCACGCTGCGCGTCCCGCTGGAGGTCTCCGCCGGCACGGGTAAGAACTGGAACGAGGCTGCGCACTAAAAGGGCACGAGCTTCTTACCTCGTCACCGGCGGGCGCGGGGCGTGCATAGCCCTTGCAAGGGCAGTACACCCCCGCGCCCGTCTCCGTCCATAGCTCCTCGCCCCCAAGAAGAGCTATGCCCCCCGGTCCCCCCAGTGGTGAGGTATCCCCCAATACCTCGGGTTTCTTCCCTCTTCATTTTTCAATGCCCCCCTGCTGGGGAAGAGGTTTCCGGTGTGGTTCCGCTGGGCCGTTCCGAAAACCAAGGGTGACTTTAACAGCTTCAGAGCCTGCTGCCAGCGGACCGTTATTGGTCATTCAGCTATGAGTGATGTTTTATATTTTTCGGCAGATTTCACAATGTGGGATTCCTGTGACCTGCGGCGCTGCCGGATGGGCGAAACGGCCGAAGCGTACGGCATAAAATAGCGACTATGTTCGCCAACCTTCTGCTTACCCTATCCGGGGGAAAGGCTATGCCGCGCGCGTGGAGAAGATCGCGGTGCCTGGAAAGAGCGCGCCACGCGCGGGTGACCACTGGCCCCAGGTGGTGGTGAGGTCGGTGGGCCAGGTGGGCTCGGTGACGTCGAGAAGCGAAAAGCCCGCGGTGCGCAGCGCGTGCACCCAGTCGCCGAAGGTGCGGTGGTACTCCGCGTAGGTGAGTGCGCCGCTGCTGTCGCGCTCCTCGTAGGCGCGGTCAAAGTAGCTGATGGCGGCGGTGAAAATGTCTGGGTCGTCGGGGAAGACCCAGCGCATTGGGTGGGTGACGCTGAAGACGAAGCGGCCGCCTGGGCGCAGGACGCGGCGGATCTCAGCGAGCGCGACGTCGAGCTCGGCAACGAAGGGCAGCGCACCGAAGGCGGAGAAGACGGTGTCGAAGGCGTTATCCCGGTAGGGGATTGCGAGCACGTCGGCCTGGGTGAGCGCGAGGCCGTCCGCGGCGCGGGCGAGCATGCCGGCGGAGATGTCGAAGCCGGTAACAAGGCGCGCGCCTTGACTCGTGAGCCATTCGGTGCAGGCGGCGGAGCCGCAGCCGATTTCGAGGATGGAGGTGCCGGTGACGTCGCCGAGCAAGCGCGCGTCGGCCTCGTGCAGCATTTCCGGGCACCAGTAGAAGCTGGACAAATACTCAGTGTGATCGGCGTGGTAGCGCTGCGCGTCCGCGTCCCAAAAACGGCGGTTGGCTTGCGAGGCGGTGGGGCTTAAGCTCATAGGGCCTTTCGGGGTCGGGGAAAGGGCGGTGACGTGCATATATGATTTGCTCGCGCAGGTGGCAGGCAGTAGTGTGTTTGGGGCGTATCGCAGTATCGGGGCGACACCAGCCGTAATAGGAGGGCTCGGGTCGATCCTCGCGCGAGATCCACCCTGGAGTCAAACATGCCCAAGGTGTGAGAGATGCGCCCCTGTCCAATCACGATCTCCTATTCAATTCGGAGCACATACACTTATGCGCACTACTAACGCACCGCAGGTAGCCATCAACGACATCGGTGGCCCTGAGGAATTTCTCGCTGCAGTCGACGCCACCATCAAGTACTTCAATGATGGTGACATCGTCAGCGGCAAGGTGGTCAAGGTTGACCACGACGAGGTTCTGCTTGACATCGGGTACAAGACCGAAGGTGTCATCCCGACCCGCGAGCTGTCCATCAAGCACGACGTCGACCCGGACGAAGTGGTCGAGGTCGGCGATGAGATTGACGCGCTTGTCCTGACCAAGGAGGACAAGGAAGGCCGCCTCATCCTGTCCAAGAAGCGTGCTCAGTACGAGCGTGCTTGGGGCACCATCGAGGAGCTGCAGAACAACGACCAGCCGGTTACCGGTACGGTCATCGAGGTCGTCAAGGGTGGCCTCATCCTGGACATCGGGCTGCGCGGCTTCCTGCCGGCATCCCTGGTTGAAATGCGCCGCGTCCGCGACCTGGAGCCGTACATCGGCCAGGAGCTCGAGGCGAAGATCATCGAGCTGGACAAGCACCGCAACAACGTCGTCCTGTCCCGCCGCGCGTACCTGGAGGAGACCCAGTCCGCGGTTCGCTCCGACTTCCTGCACCAGCTGCAGAAGGGCCAGGTACGCAAGGGTGTCGTGTCCTCCATCGTCAACTTCGGCGCTTTCGTCGATCTCGGCGGTGTCGACGGCCTGGTCCACGTGTCCGAGCTGTCCTGGAAGCACATTGACCACCCGTCCGAGGTTGTCACCGTTGGCGACGAGGTCACCGTCGAGGTGCTCGACGTCGATCTGGACCGCGAGCGCGTCTCCCTGTCGCTGAAGGCGACTCAGGAGGATCCGTGGCGCGTCTTCGCCCGCACCCACGCTGTGGGCCAGATTGTGCCGGGCAAGGTCACCAAGCTCGTCCCGTTCGGTGCGTTCGTGCGCGTCGAGGAAGGCATCGAGGGCCTCGTCCACATCTCCGAGCTGGCCCAGCGCCACGTCGAGGTGCCGGACCAGGTTGTCAACGTCGGCGAAGAGGTCATGGTCAAGGTCATCGACATCGACCTGGACCGTCGTCGCATCTCCCTGTCGCTCAAGCAGGCTGACGAGGACTTCACCGAGGAGTTCGATCCGTCCCGCTACGGCATGGCCGACTCCTACGACGAGCAGGGCAACTACATCTTCCCGGAGGGCTTCGACCCGGAGACCAACGAGTGGATGGAAGGCTACGACGAGGCTCGCCAGGAGTGGGAGGCACGCTACGCCGAGGCAGAGCGTCGCCACCAGGCACACGCCGCACAGGTCGAGCGTCACCGCGCCGCAGCTGCCGAGGCCGCGGACCAGGCAGCAGACCAGGCAAACTACTCTTCCGACTCCAGCGCTGCAGCTCCGGCAGCCGAGCCGGCAGAGTCGTCCATGGGCTCCCTGGCTTCCGATGAGCAGCTCGCCGCACTGCGCGACAAGCTCACCGGCAACTAAACTCGCTTGAGTATCGGCCCGCGCCGGCGTCGCTTACCGACGTCCGGCGCGGGCCCTTTGTGTTCTATCATCGCCTTTATGTACATGATCGGACTTACCGGCGGCATCGGCAGCGGCAAATCGACGGTCGCCGAGATGCTGCGCGCCCACGACTTGCCAGTTGTCGACGCCGACCAGATCGCCCGGGACATCATGGAACCGGGCTCTCCCGTGCTGGATGACGTCGCCGCGGTGTTCGGCGCGGACCTCATCGGCTCGGATGGGGCGCTCGACCGGGCGGGGCTGGCCGCCCGCGCGTTCGTCTCCGAAGAGCAGACGCAGAAGCTCAACGCGATCACGCACCCGGCGATTCGTGCGGAATCGGCGCGACGCTTCAGTCAGCTCGAGCGGGCAGGCGAGAAGGCCGCTGTCTACGACATGCCCTTGCTCATCGAGCTCGGCATGAACAAAGACATGGACATGACAGTCGTGGTGGACGTGGACGCCGATGAGCGGGTGCGCCGCCTTGTGGCGCACCGCGGGCTCTCTGAGGATGATGCGCGGAACCGAATCGAGCGTCAGATCCCAAACGCGCAGCGTCGCGCTGCCGCGGACGAGATCCTGGACAACAACGGCACGCTCGCCGATCTGGAACGGCAGGTGGAGGCGCTGACCGCGAAGATCACCAACATATTGCTTGGTGTTTAACCATTGTTTGCCTAGGCGACAACCCTGGGAAACTTCGCTGGCTTAGATTCTTTCCCCATGGGTACGTGGAACTATGGGCCGTTTGATAATGACCACGCGCTTGATGCCGTGCGCGCACTCGCGGACGGCTCTTTCAAGATGGATCGGTTCCGCTTCGATTGCGGCGAGCTGCCTCTGGAATCCGCGCAGGCAGAAGTCGTCGTCGCGCTCGTGGCGGTGATGAACGGCCATCTGCCCTCCGACGAGTTCGAGGAGGCGCTCGCCTTCGAGTTCTCCTTCCACGACCGTATTTGGCTGAAAAGGCAGGTCAGGGAGCTGCTGACCGCCCGCGATTCAGACCTGTACGAGCAGTGGCAGGAGGCGGGCGAGCTGGATCAGTGGCTCGCCGCCACCCGGTACGCCACCGGCGTTAGCCGTCGAGCTCGCCACAGAACTGCCAAAGCAACTCGGAAGCGCGCGCGAGGTTAGCCAAAAACTCCTGCGGCTTCTCCGCGGTATCCGTGTTGTAGGACACACAGTATTCGGTGGCCGTCGCGTGCGGGGTGTAGGCGATGCCGAAGCCCTCCGGCAGCGTCGGCGCAAAGGCGTAGCGCACGATCTGGCTGGCGCTGCCGACGGAGGTGGTGGACAAGAAGTCCTTGCGCGCGGCAGTGACAACGGGATCGCGGAAGAAGGCGTCGGTCTCATGGGCGTCGAGATGCTCGAGCATTTGGATATGGCGGTCGATGCCGTTGCCGGACTTGCAGCGCTTCACCCATCCGCGGTGCGCGTCGGCCGCGGCGACGAGTTGCTCGCGGGTTGCGGTGCCAGCGACGAGGGCGCGTGCGAACGCGGCAGCCTCCGGGGTCAGCGCGCGTAGGCACTCGGTGCGCCCGGCGCGGTATTCGCGCATGTCTACCGCCTCGTAGACGGCGCGGACGCGGCCGTAGGTCAGCTGCTGCGCGATCGTCATGGTCAGCTGGGCGCTCGCGTCACGGCTGAACTTGAAGGGCAGGTCGGTAGGCGGGATGTCTATGGTGTGCAGCTCGACCGTGTAGGGAGTGGCCGGCGTGTTTGGGGTGTGGTCGAGGTCCCAGCGCAGCTCCTCGGCAGCGTGTTTGCTGAGGGTGCTGGATTCCTGGACCTGGGCGTCTTGCATGCGCGAAACCGCGGTGACGAGGGTGCCGCCGTCCTGGCAGGTGTGCTCGACGTGGACGGCGGTCCAGTCGCTGTCGAGGCCGAGCTGGTAGCTCAGCGGCTTGTACACCCACGCGCCGCGGGGACGGAACGCGAGGTCGGCAAGCAATGCGGCGTCGTCGCGCCCTGCAGCGTTGATCAGGTCGACGGTGAACAGTAGGTCGGCGAGGCGCTGGTAGGTGCGCGGGTTGTGCTCGATGAGCTCCGTGAGTTCCGATACATCGCCGGAGAGTGCGGCTGCGTTGAAGTCCGCCTGGTCGGGCGACGAGGTGCGCGCGGCGGCCAGCACCGTGTCCAGGTTCGCGGCGAGATACTCACGCGGGGTGATGTTGCCCTCGGCGTCGCTGATGGGGAGGGCGAACAGGCGGCCGTCGACGAAGACGCCGATCTCACGGTGCGCGGCCGACTTCGTGCAGATCGCGACCTCGTCGACCTCCGGGCGCGGGTGGCGCAGCCCACCGTTGAACACGAACCACTGGTTGAGCGTGATGCGGTTACCGCGCGCGTCCACGTCCGCCGGCAGCGCGTCGCTGGCCGCCTGCAGGTGGACGGTGGCGATGCGCTGGATGGCCGCGGCGGCGCGCTGCGACCCGGCGGCCTCGCCGCCCAAAGGAGCGAGCTGGAAGCCGACGTTCGTGCTCAACTGGAGCGGGCCGCGGACGGCGAGGTAGCCCTCGTACCACTCGTCGTGCAGCCAGTTCGTGCCCTCGTGCTCGCGTGTGGTGGCGCGGTCGCGCAGGGTGGCGTCGAGAAGCGGGCCCTTGCTCTGTGAGAAGTCCTCGATTACCCGGGAGGCGTGGGCGCGCTCGTCGTCATCGAGTACCGCGGAGAGGGCGGTGGCGTACTGCGCAAGTGTCTGCTCGAGCGGGGGAAGCGGCAGCGGCTTCAGATCAGCGGTGGCAGGGTGAGCGGAAAGGGAGTGCACATCGACGGTACGCAGGGTTTCGGACACGGTGTCACGCTTCCTTGAACAGGGGATAGTTACACTCCCTCAGCCTAGCGAGTCCCTACAGCGAAGGGATGTCCGCCAGCAGGTGTTTGGTGTAGTCGTGCTGCGGGTTGTGCAGCACCTCGTCCACCGGCCCATAATCGACGATCACGCCCTTGTTCAGCACCGCGATGCGGGTGGCCACGTGGCGGGCCAGCGCAATGTTGTGGGTGACGAAGAGCATGGACAGGCCGCGCTCGCGGCGCAGCTTGGCCAGCAGGCGCAGGATCGAGGCCTGCACCGAGACGTCGAGCGCGGAGGTGATCTCGTCGCACACCAGCACGGAAGGTGCGTTGACCAACGCGCGCCCGATCGCGGCGCGCTGGCGCTCGCCGCCGGAGAGGTCGCCGGGGCGGCGGTCGTAGAAGCTGGGATCCAGCTGGACCGCCTCGAGGACCTCGTGGACCACCTCGCGCTGCTTGGCGCGGGGTAGGCGCTTCGACATCTCCATCGGCACGCTCAGCGACTCACCGATGGTGCGCCGCGGGTTGAGCGAGGAAAACGGGGACTGGAAGATGTACTGCACACCCTGGCGCTGATCCAGCGTGCGCTCGCGGCTGCTGTGCTCGAGTTCCTCGCCGCGGAAGCGGACGGAACCGGTGTAGCCCGGGTTCAGCCCCGCGATCGAGCGGGCAAGCGTAGTTTTGCCGGAGCCGGATTCGCCGAGCAACAGGGTTGACTCGCCTTCTTCGAGCTCGAGGTTGATGCCGTGGAGGACCTTGTTGTCGCCATAGGACATCTCGAGGTTGCGCACCTCGAGGAGCGGAGTCTCGCTGCGTTCGGCGGGCGCGACGTCTTGGAGCTCGGCGATGTTCTTCTTGCCCTCCAGGTCGGGGATGGAGGCCAGGAGCTTCTTGGTGTAGCGATGCAGGGGAGAGTAAAGCACCTCGTGGGCAGTGCCGACTTCCACGATGTCGCCGCGCAGCATCACGATCACGCGGTCGACCAGTTCCGCGACTACGGCTAGGTCGTGGGTGATGTAGAGTGAGGCGACGCTGTGGCGCTGCGTCATCTCGCGGATGGTTTCCAGCACGTGCGCCTGGGTGGAGACGTCGAGGCCGGTGGTGGGCTCGTCGAGAATGAGCACGTCCGGGTGCAGGGCAAAGGCCATCGCGATGCCCACGCGCTGCTGCTGCCCGCCCGAGAGCTGGTGCGGCCAGCGGGCGAGGTACTCGTCCGTGTCCGGCAGGTCCACGTCGCGCATGACCTCGCGGATGCGGGCGAGTTTGTCGCCGTCGTAGTTGTGCTCGTCGAGGACCTCGCGGATTTGCTCGCCGATGCGCATGGCGGGATTCAGACTGAGCGCCGGGTCCTGGGGGACGTAGGCGACACGGGACCCGCGCATGTTGCGCAGTTCATCCTCGTTGAGGCTCAGCACGTCAATGTTGTCGTTGTTACGGGTGTGGAGGGTGATCGTGCCGTCGGTAAGCGAGAGCCCCGAGCGGCAGTGGCCAAGGGCTGCGAGCCCGGCGGTGGTCTTGCCCGAGCCGGACTCGCCGACCAGGCCGACGATCTCGCCGCGGTGCAGCTCGAAGTCGATGCCGTGGAGGATCTCGGTGCCGTCGTTGGCGCGGATGCGCAGGTCGCGGACCTCGAGCACGACCTCAGCGGAGGGGGTAATAGCGGTCGACATGGGGTTAGGCCTCCTCGGTGTGGCGGATCGGTTCGTTCTTCGGCTGGCGGGCAGCCTCTAACTCCTCCGCGGTCGGCTTGGCGGGCATTGCGGTGGACGCGGTGGCGCGTGCGGTGGCGTCGGCAAGCATGTTGGTGCCGATCGTCAAAAGCGCAATCGCCAGCACCGGCAGAAGCACGCCCCAGGGCTGCAGCGAGAGCGCGATGCGGTTCTCGTTGATCATCAGGCCCCAGTCCGCGGCCGGCGGCTGGATGCCCAGGCCCAGGAAGGACAGCGAGGCGATTGAGCCGATGGAGTAGGTCAGGCGCAGCCCGGCCTCGACGGCGAGCGGGCCGGTGATGTTCGGCAGGATCTCGCGGGTGAGGATGCGGCTGTGCGGCATGGAGTACATCTGGGCGGCGCGGATGTAGTCCTCGTTGGTGACTGACATGGTCGAGGCGCGTGCCACGCGCGCGATGCGCGGCGCGTGGGTGAGCCCGATGACCAGCACTAGCACGGTTGCCGACGGCCCGAAGATCACGATCGCCAACATGGCGAAGATGAGCTGTGGGAAGGCGAGGATGACGTCGTTAAGCCGCATGAGCACCGAATCGACCCAGCCGCCGGTGTAGCCCGCGACCATACCGATGATAGTGCCCACGATCATGCCGAGTGCGGTGGCGAGGAAGGCCGTAACCAGCAGCACCAGGCCGCCGGCGATGAAGCGGGAGAACACGGAACGGCCCAGGTTGTCCGTGCCGAAGGTGCCCTCATTGGTAAAGGGTAGGCCGAGGAACTCGGTGGTGGAGTAGCCGGTGATCTGCTCGGCGAAGAGGTATCCGATCACCGTGCAGATGACGATCAGGCTGGTCAGCACAAGGCCTACCTTGCCTTCCGGCTGGGCCCAAATGCGGGCGAGCACGGGGGCCGGTTTGGACAAGGAGACCTTCAGCTCATCGTCCGGGGACACGGTGGATTCCGGGGTGGTGTGAGGCGTTGTCATCAGTTGCTCCTCAGCTTCGGGTTGGCCATGATGCTCACGATGTCGGCGATGAGGTTCACCACGACGTAGACCACGGCGATCAGGAGGGACACAGCTTGTACGACTTGGACGTCGCGGTAGTTGACGGCGTCGATCAGCGCGACACCTAGGCCCGGGTACCTAAAGAGGTACTCGACGACCACGATGCCGCCGGCGAGCCACGCGAGCTGGATCGCTACGACCTGCGCGATCGGGCCGACGGCGTGCGGCAGCGCGTGGCGGAAGATCACGCGGCGCTCGGGCACGCCCTTCAACCGCGCCATCTCGACGTAGCCAGAGTCCAGGGTTTCCACCATCGTCGCGCGCGTCATGCGTGCGATGTAGGGGCTGACCACCAGCGCGAGCGTGAGCGTCGGCAGGATCAGCTGCGCGGGGAACTCCCACACGTGGCTGCCGGGCGGGGACATCGTCACCGCGGGCAGGACCTGGAAGACAGAGGTGGCAAAGATGGTGATCAGCGCGATACCGATGACAAACTCCGGCATGGCCGCAAGGATCAGCGTGACCCAGGTGATCGCCTGGTCACGCTTGTAGCCGCGCCACCAGGCCGCGTAAATGCCCACGAGGATGCCCACTGGGATCGACACCAGCGCGGCGAGCAGCATGAGCACGAGCGAGTTGGCCAGCGGCTCTCCGAGCAGCTCCACGACCGGGCCGCCCGTCGAGGTAGACGTGCCCAGATCGCCAGTAAACAGGCCGCCCAGCCATAGGAAGTAGCGCTGGATCGGGGGCTTGTCCAGGTTCATTTCCGCCTCGAGCGCGGCGATGCGCTCGGGCGTGGCCTGCTGGCCGAGGATCGCAGTTGCGGGCGAGCCCGGCAGCAAAAGCGTGGCGCAAAAGATGATGATGGACACCGCGATGAGGATGAAGATACTCACCGCGAGTCGTCGCAGAATAAATTTCCCCATTGCTGTTATGCCTCCGCAATCCAGATTTGGTGGAAGTTAGCGTGTGAAAGCGGCACACCGCTCGGGTGAGGGGTGAGGCCGACGATGTAGTTGTGGTAGGCGTCGATCTGGTTGGCAAAGCCCCAGATGATGTACCCGCCCTCGTCGTAAAGCTCTTGCTGCAGCTCGCGGATGCGCGCCTCGCGCTGTTGCTTATCGACGATCGCGCGCGCCTCATACACCCGGTCGGTGAAATCCTCGCGCACCCAGTGCGTCTCGTTGAACGGCGAGTCCGCGGTCGCGCACTGGTTGACCTGCTGCAGGAAGTTGCGGGTGTACCAGAACGACTGCGCAAACGGGTACTCCAAGTAGTTGCCCGAGGCGTAGAAGGTCGAGGCATCAACCTGCTTGATGTTGACCCTGATTCCGGCCTGGCTTGCCTGCTCGGCGAAGACTTGGGCCGCGCGCACCGCGCCGGATTGGATCTCGGAGGTAACAAGGTCGACCTCGATGCCGTCCGGGTAGCCGGCCTCGGCGAGTAGCGCCTTCGCCTTCTCCACGTCCTGCTCGCGCTGCGGGAAGGCCGCAGGGTACGCGTCGTCGTACCGCGCGAACATGTCGTTGCCCAGCTGTCCTTCGCCGGAGTAGACCTGGTCGACCATCTGCTGACGGTTGACGGCAAGCCGCATCGCCTGACGTACGCGGAGGTCGTCGAAGGGCTCGACATCGACGCGCATGGTTAGCGGCAGCCACATGCCGGTCTCGGACACCAGCGTGTCCAGGCGCGGGTCGGACTCGATGACGCGCGCGAGCGCGTGGTTCAGGCTGCCGATCGCGTCGACTTGGGATGACAGCAGCGCGTTGAGCATCGCGTCTTCTTCCTGGAAGTCGATGATGCGCACCTTGTCCAGGTGGGCTGGCCCGGCCCAGTAGTTTTCGTTGCGTTCCAAGGTGGTTGACTGGCCCGCAGTAAAGTCCTTGAGCTTGAACGCACCGGCACCGATCGGGTGCTTCGGGTCGTAGTCCTCCGGCACGATGCCCATCTGGTACTCGGCGAGCGAGTCCACCAGCGCGGCGTCTGGCTCAGAAAGGCGCAGCAGGAGCCGACGCTCGTCGAGCACCTCCATGTCCGCGAGATGGGCGATTGAGGCGGCACCGGACTTCGGGTCCTCGGGGTCGCGGATGCGGTTATAGGAGAACATGACGTCCTCAGGCCGGACCGGGCGGCCGTCGGAAAACTGCACGCCCTCGCGCAGCGTGATGGTCCACTCCGTCGCGTTGTCGTTCGGCTCGATGGCCTCGGCAAGGAGGTATTCCAGGTTGTAGTCGTCGTCGCGGCGCGCCAGTGCGTCGTACAAGTTAATCACGCGGGCGGCGTCACTGGTGCTGGTGGGCACGTGCGCGTCGATCGTGTCGGTGGAGGAGCCACCGACGAGCCCGATGCGCAGCGTGCCGCCCTTGCGCGGGGGACCGGAGGTATCGATTTCCTCCACGGGGGCGGTCGAACACGACGCGAGCGCTAGCGTCGCCCCTCCCATCACCGTGGCGCGCAGGAGCTGCCTGCGGCTGAGTTGCAACATGTGCTACACCGTTCTTTCGTCTTGGTCGTTTCCAGCAGAGGGGGTTGAGGCAATTGGCGGCCCGCCGCTGTCGCTGCTGGCCATCCACCCGCGCACACTCGCGCTGAAGATTTCGCGGATGCTCAGCGGGTCGAGAGCGCCTGCGAGCAACCGGACTCCGAGCCCGTCGATAAGCGCGGTCAGCGAGGCGATCATGACCTGCGGGTCGCCGGACACAAACTCGCCGCTGGCCATGCCTTCCTCGACAATCGGCAGCAATTCCTGCTGCCAGCGTGCATAGGCGATCTCAGTGGCCTGCTGGGCGTCGGCAAAAGCGGCGGAGGAGGACCAGAACTGTGCCCAGGTCGCCCACTCCTGGCGGGACTCCGGCGAGCCGTCGAGCTGAATGGCAAAGAGGGCGCTCAGGCGCTCGGCCGGCGTGGCGAGGGTGTGGGCGCGTGCGCGGCGCTGCGCACCTTGGCGGGAGCACTCGTCGAGCGTGGCGAGGAAGATCTCGTTTTTGCTAGGGAAGTAGTAGTGGACCGCTGAGGGGGACAGGCCGGCGGCCGTGGCGATATCGGCGACGGTGACCGCCTGGTAACCGCGCTGGGTAAACAGCGGCCATGCGGCGGCGACAATAGCGCGCTTGCGGGTCTGTCGTGCACGATCGCGTGTGGACGTACCCGGCTCGCTGACCGTGGCGAGGGACTGCGCGTCGACTCCGGTGAGCGCGGCCAACTGGGCAAGCTCAGTCGCGCTGAAGCGGCGGACGCCGGAGAGCGACTTGGACAGCTTGCTTGCGTCGATGCCCAAGTGCGCGGCGACGTCGCGGTGGCGAAGGCCGGCTGCGGCGATAGCAGCGCGTGCAGCGTTGCGTGGCTGAGCACTAGTCATGATGACAACCGTATGAATTCCTGGCAGAAGTCGCAACCGTTTGATGCTTAGTGTAAAAAACTATCGCAACTTCGCCCCTTTCGGGGGCAACGCGTATGGTTGTGGGCATGGCTTTTGCTGCAGAACACCCGGTCCTGGCGCACTCTGAATTCCGCCCCGTCGGCGAGATCGAGCGGCGCGAGAAGCCCTTCGAGGTGGTCTCCGAGTTCGAGCCTTCGGGCGATCAGCCCGCGGCGATTGCGGAGCTGGACGAAAGGCTGCGCCGCGGGGAGGAAGACGTGGTGCTCATGGGTGCCACCGGTACCGGTAAGTCCGCTACCGCCGCCTGGTTGATTGAGCAGCAGCAGCGCCCGACTCTGGTGATGGCCCCGAATAAGACGCTTGCCGCGCAGCTCGCCAACGAGTTACGCCAGCTGCTGCCTAACAACGCGGTCGAGTACTTCGTGTCCTACTACGACTACTACCAACCAGAGGCGTACATCGCGCAGACCGATACGTACATTGAAAAGGACTCGTCGATTAATGACGATGTGGAGCGCCTGCGCCACTCGGCGACCTCGGCGCTGCTTTCACGACGCGACGTCGTGGTGGTCTCCTCCGTGTCGTGTATCTACGGTCTTGGCACCCCGCAGTCCTACCTGGATCGCTCCATTGTGCTGCGCGTGGGCGAGGAGGTCGAACGTGATCGCTTCCTGCGGCTGCTTGTCGACGTGCAGTACGAGCGCAACGACGTCGACTTCAAGCGCGGCACCTTTCGCGTCAAGGGCGACACCGTGGACATCATCCCCGCCTATGAGGAAGTCGCGGTGCGTGTGGAGTTCTTCGGCGACGAGGTCGACGAGCTCTACTACATCCACCCGCTCACCGGGGATGTGCTCAGCCAGGAAGACGAAGTCCGCATCTTCCCGGCCACCCACTATGTGGCCACTGACGAGCGCATGGAAAAGGCGATTGAGGCGATCAAGGAGGAGCTCGCGGACCGGCTCGAGGAACTGGAGAATAAGGGCAAGCTGCTCGAGGCACAGCGCTTGCGCATGCGCACCGAGTACGACCTGGAGATGATCCAGCAGGTCGGGTTCTGCTCCGGCATTGAGAACTATTCGCGGCACATGGACGGCCGCGGCCCCGGCTCCGCACCGGCGACGCTCATTGACTATTTCCCAGAGGACTTTCTCACTATCATCGACGAGTCCCACGTCACTGTGCCCCAGATCGGCGGCATGTTTGAGGGCGATATGTCGCGCAAGCGCAACCTGGTGGAGTTTGGGTTTCGCCTGCCGAGTGCCGTCGATAATCGGCCCCTGACCTTCGACGAGTTTGAGGCCCGCGTGGGCCAGACCGTGTACATGTCGGCTACGCCGGGCGACTACGAGCTCGAGGCGGCGCACGGCGAGTTTGTCGAGCAGGTCATCCGCCCAACCGGCCTGGTGGATCCGAAGGTGACGGTCAGGCCGACGAAGGGACAGATCGACGACCTCATCGAAGAGGTACGCAAGCGCGTCGAGAAGCAGGAGCGCGTGCTCGTGACCACGCTGACGAAGCGGATGGCCGAGGACCTGACCGACTACCTGCTCGACCATGGCATCAAGGTGCGCTACCTGCACTCCGACATCGACACCCTGCAGCGCGTTGAGCTGCTGCGCCAGCTGCGTCTTGGCGAGTTCGACGTGCTCGTCGGCATTAACCTGTTGCGCGAGGGCCTCGACCTGCCGGAGGTCTCGCTCGTGGCGATCCTGGATGCGGATAAGGAGGGCTTCCTCCGCTCGACAAAGTCGCTGATCCAGACCATCGGCCGCGCCGCCCGCAACGTGTCCGGCGAGGTCATCATGTACGCCGACCAGGTCACCGAGTCGATGCAGCAGGCTATCGACGAAACCGAGCGCCGCCGCGAGAAGCAGCTCGCCTACAACAAGGAACACGGCATTGACCCGCAGCCGCTGCGCAAGAAGATCGCCGACATCTTGGACCAGGTCTACGAGAACGCCGACGCCGAGAGCGCCGGCGCTGGCGAGGCGGCGGTGGTAGCCAAGCCGGACACCTCGACTATGGCCTCTGACGAGGTGCAATCGCTTATCGACGACCTGACGAAACAAATGGGCGACGCCGCCCGCGAGCTCAAGTTCGAGCTGGCGGGTCGCCTGCGTGATGAGATCGCGGACCTGAAAAAGGAACTCCGTGGTATGAAAGACACAGGAAACTAAGACTAGAAAGGCGCATCGACGCACCATGCATTCCTATAACTCGATCGCAGTAGGTACCGACGGCTCGCCGACGTCGCTCGTCGCTGTCCGCGCGGCAGCGAGCCTCGCCCGCGTCTACGACGCACAGCTGACGGTCATCTGCGCGCACTACACGGCCTCCGGCTCGATGCTGAACTCCACTAACGCGGAGTTGAGCAAAATTGACATCGTCACCGAGACCGGCTCGCAGGAAATCCTCGCCCGCGCCCGCGCCATCGCAGAGGAGGAACAGGCACCGCGGATCAACGTGGTTTCCAAGGCGGGCCAACCGGCGAACGTGCTGCTCGAGTCGGTTGCGGAGTACGAGGTCGACCTGCTCGTGGTGGGCAACAAGGGCATGCGTTCGCTGGCGGGCAGGCTCTTCGGCAACATCCCCGGGAACGTGGCGAAGAAGGCACCAGTAGACGTTATGCTGGTGGACACCAGGGCAGAGGGACACGACTAACCAATAGGGTCGGGTCCGGAGTATCATGTGTAAAGATTCCCCAACTTGATGAAAGGTCATCCACTACACCATGGCTGATTACTACAACACCATCGTCGTCGGCTCTGACGGATCTAAGTCCTCCTTGCTTGCAGTGGAGCGTGCAGCAAAGATGGCCGCGGCCTTCGACGCGACGCTGGTCATTGGCACGGCCTACTACCGCAGTGAGGAAGACGCTTCCAAGGCGCTCCGTCAGGACTCGGTAACCATCCTGGGCGATGATCAGGCGTTGAAGAACCTGGAGGAAGCTGCTGAGCACGCGCGTAGCTTCGGTGTTTCGGACGTGCAGACCGCGACGCGCCCGGGTACCCCGGTTGAGGCGCTCATGGCGATCGTCAACGACAACAACGCTGAGCTGCTGGTGGTTGGTAACCGCGGCATCAACTCGCTGACCGGCCGCCTGCTCGGCTCCGTGCCGGCAGATGTGGCCCGCCAGTCCGACTGTGACGTGATGATCGTCCACACCGTCAAGTAAATACGTTCACACAAAACCGGCCGCCTCTCGCAGAGAGACGGCCGGTTTTGTTGTGCGCGGTGGGGGATTAAAGCTCGCCGATCACCGTTAGGCTCTGGGTCGCGCGAGTGGCGGCGACGTAGAGATCCTGCAGGCCCTGCGGTGAGGCGTCGATGATGCGGCGGGGATCAACCAGGATGACGTGGTCGAACTCCAGCCCCTTCATCTGGGCAACGTTGTCTGCGTCGATGATGGCGACCATCCTGCCATCGGCCTGCAGTGAACCAACAACCTCCGCCGGATCTGTGCCTGCCGGCAGGTGGCGCACGGGGACGCCGGTCTCGCGGATCGCCACCGATGAGCTTGCCTCGGGGTCGATCTCGGTGAGGAGTTCGTCGGCGTACTCCATCACCTCGGCGGGGGTCCGGTAGTTCACCGTCAGCTGATGGGTGCGGAAGCGCTCGCCCACGAAAGGCTCGAGGGTTGTGGCCCAGTCGTCGCTGCCGGCGGGGGAGGAGGTCTGCGCGGTATCGCCCACCAGCGTCATCCACTTCGATGGGCAGCGGCGGAAGACCATCCGCCACTCCATCGGTGTGAGCTCTTGAGCTTCGTCGACGATGACGTGGCCGTAGGCCCAGGTGTGGTCCTCGCGGGCGCGCTGAGCCGTGGAGCGAATGTCGGTGACACGCTGGCGGCTGGCCAGGGTCTCGGCGTCGATAACGTCGGCGGCGGAAAGGATCTCGGCCTCGAACTGGTCGTCGTCGTTATCCGTCGACTCGGAGGACGCCAACACGTCGAGCGCGTCCTCGGCTTCCTCCACGAGCTGTCGCCACTGCGCCTCCTCCTTGGCCTTCTGTTCGGTGGGGTCGGTGACGCCGATGAGGACGGACAGCTCGTCGTAAAGCGCGGTGTCTGAAGGATAAAACCCTGTGCTCGGCGCGCGGTAAAGCGCATCCTGGGTGTAGGCATCGTAGTCGCCGGCGACGGTCTCGATGCGGGCGCGGTCGGTGAGCGTGGCCTCGAGTACCTCGGCTGGGTCGAGCTCGGGGAAGTACTCGTTGACCAAGTCGATGACCTGCTGCTCCTCAGCGAGATCGTCGTGGAGCTGGTCCACGTCGGCGGTGGACAGGAGGTTCTCGCCGCCGAGCGGGTCGCGCCCGATGCGATCGGCGAGCGCCTCCGCGAGCGACTGCGTGAGGTGTTCCGCGAAGAACTCGCGCGCCTGATTGTGCGGCTTGCGGGAGCGGCGCGCACGCGTCCGTGCCGCCTTGACCATGGTCGGGGTCGCCGCGATGTCGACCGAGCCGATCTTCAGCGGCACCGGAGCAGCAGGGACCGTCTCGTAAGCCTGGACGGCGCGCTTAAGGATGGTGACCATCTCCTCGGAGCCTTTCACCTCGCGCGCTGCCGCCGACTCACCGCTGGCGGTTGGGCGGAAGCCGGGCACCAGATCCTCGATGGTCGAAAGCACCACGCCGGTCTCGCCCAGCTCCGGCAACACCCGCGAGATGTAGTCCAAAAAGGCGGGGTTCGGCCCGATGATGAGCACACCGGTACGCGAAAGCTGCTCGCGCCACGTGTACAAAAGGTACGCCACCCGGTGCAGCGCGACCGCGGTCTTGCCAGTGCCGGGCCCGCCCTGCACCACCATCACGCCGCGGGTGGGGTCGCGGATGATCTCATCCTGTTCGCGTTGGATCGTCTCCACGATGGAGCGCATGTGTCCCGTGCGGGCGGCGTTCATCGCGTGCCGCAGGGCTGCCTCGGAGCCGACGTTGCCGCGCTCGACCTCCGCGTCGAGGCCTTCCCCGGCGAGTACTTCATCATCCACGGCGGTGACAGTGCGCCCCCGCATGCGGATGTTGCGCCGCTGCTCCACACCCTCTGGGTGCGCGGTGGTGGCGAGGTAGAAGGGGCGCGCGAGCGGGGCCCGCCAGTCGAGGAGCAAGGTGCGGTAGTTGTCCTCGCGGTCGTCCATGCCCATTCGCCCGATGTAGCGCCGCTCCAAGCCTTCGCGGCCGGGCACTGGGTTTTCCACCTCGTCGTCAGCCACATCGATACGCCCGAAGACGAGACCCACCTCGGCGATGTTCAGTGCGTCGAGTTTCGCGTTAAGTCCGTGGTACTCGGTCTCGCGCCGCACGAGCGCATCCGAGTCGGGGTTGTCTGGATCCACGTCGCGCTGCACTGCGGCAAGCTTTTCCTGCGCCGCTGTCACCTCTGCGTCGAGGTGCGCAAAGAGCGTGTCCACATACGCCTGTTCGGCTGCGATGTTCTCGGGGGTTCCCACCCGGTCATTCCTCCTCACGGTTGGTCGCGGGGTGTACCGCTGTAGCAACAAACAGCCCCGCCGCCCGGATTATTCCGGACTGGCGGGGCTTCAGTGTAAAAGCGCGGGGGTTTAGCCCAGCTTCTTCTGCAGCTTCTTCACGGTCTGCTTGGCGCGCTTCTCAGCCTTCTTTGCCTTGCGCTTCCACTTCAGCTTCGTGATGAAGGAGGGATCAGTGTCGAGCTTGTCGAAAGCCTTCTGCAGCTTATCGACGGAATCCTGCGCCTTCTTCTCCAACTTCTTGTGGTTCTTCTTCACCTTGTGCTTGGCGGACAGCTTGTCCAGCGTGCTCGGACGCAGGTCATCGATGGAGTCCTGCAGATCACCGACGACGGCGTTGACCTTGCGCTTTGCCTTGTACTGCTGCAGCTTGGAAGGCTTGGCCTGGTCAATGAGCTTCTCCGCGTCGAAGTCCTCGTAGGCGTCCTGCGCACGATCCGCGGTCTCGGAGAGGAACTTCGAGGTCTGCTTCTTGGCGTCATCGAACCAGTCGCCGGCGACCTCGGTGGCGTGGGCAGCGGTCTTCTTCCAGTCGTCCTTGTTGTCATCGACGTAGTCGGTGACGGTCTCGGTCGCGTCGCTGAACCAGTCGCTGGCCTTGTTCATGGCCTTCTCGGTCTCAGACTGGGTCGGCAGCGCCTGCTGCACGTTCTTCTTTGCAACCTTTGCTGCGTTCTGCGCGCGCCACTGCAGGCCCGGCTTGCCGTCCGTATCGACGGTGGCGAGCAGCACACCACCGGCGAGCGCGACGTCGGTCAGAGCGCCGGTGCGGCGGCGAGCCTTGTCGTCCTCATCCTCGGCCTCCCAGAAGGCGTTGCGGCCAATCAGGGAAGGCACGGTGGTCAGCGCCAGCAGGGATGCGGAAGTGCGCGGCATCTTGCCGATGGCGAAGAGGCTGCCAGCACCTGCCTTCACACCGCCAACGAGCTGCGCGGCGGTCTCCGGGTCTTTCGGCACCAGGCCACGGTACTCGCGCGGCACGACGGAGCGTACCTTCTTCAGCGCGGATGCTGCGGCCTCCTTGTGGCCGGCCGGGTTCAGCATGGTCTCAACACCATCGATGATGTACACGGACGCCAGCATCGGGCGAGCGATCTTACGAATCATCTCTATAACCATTCCTTCTCATTTACGTTTATGGGGATCTTGCGATCGGAGCCCGAAACGGACTCGTCTACCACCAACTGTACTTGCGTTTCCGTGCTTCTGGTGGGGACCCGGGCTACGAGCGTGCAAACGTGCCGGTATTGGCAGGTATTACCAGCGTCGCTGCCACCACTCGTCCAGGTGCGGGCGCTCCTCACCCAGGGTGGTTGGCTTGCCGTGACCGGGCCACACGATGGCCTCGTCCGGGTAGACGGCGAAGAGCTTGTCCTTAACTTCCTTGTACAAGCGGACGAAGTCACCCTCCGAGGACGTCTTGCCCAGCCCGCCCGGGAATAGGGAATCGCCGACGAAGAGGTTCGGTACGCCGTCGATTTCCACGGCAATCGCGGCTCCGCCCGGGGTGTGGCCGCGCAGAATGCAGACAGGAAACTGGTGTCCGGCGAACTCGAGCACGTCGTCGTCGCGCAGCTCGTGGTCGACTGCGGCGGGCAGCGCCGGCGCGTCCAAATAGGGAGCCCAGTGCCGGGCCCCGGTCGCCTCGAGCACCTCGACGAGCGCGCGGGTGTGGTCGTGGTGGCGGTGGGTGGTCAGCACGTCCGTGATCTTTACGCCGGCGTCGCGGGCGAGGGAGAGGAGTGCTTGGGGGTCCGCGGCGGCGTCGATAAGCAGCCCCTTGTCCCCGGCACAAATGAGGTAGCAGTTGTTGTCCATCTCGGACACAGAAATGTGATGCAAAGTAAGCGTCATGGGCCCCAGCGTAGACAGATATGGAATAGGCCGGGGGAAAGCACAGTTGTGAGGGGTTGGTAGCTTCTAGGGCAGAAGAGCAATAGAAACGTACTCGGGAAGGGACGTGGTGACGTGGCTGAATGGCTCACGGTGCGCGGCGCGCGCGAACATAACCTTAAGGGCGTAGATATCGCCCTACCGCGCGACAAGATGGCCGTGTTTACTGGGCTTTCTGGCTCCGGCAAATCCTCCCTGGCCTTCGACACCATCTTTGCCGAAGGGCAGCGGCGCTACGTGGAATCGCTGTCTTCCTATGCCCGCATGTTCCTCGGGCAGATGGACAAGCCCGACGTCGATTACATCGACGGCTTAAGCCCGGCGGTCTCGATTGACCAGAAGTCCACGAACCGCAACCCGCGCTCGACGGTAGGCACGATCACAGAAATCTACGACTACCTGCGCCTGCTCTACTCGCGCGCGGGCACCCCGCACTGCCCGCAGTGCGATGCGGTGATCCAGCGGCAGACGCCGCAGCAGATCGTGGACCAGATCCTGCAGTACGAGGAGCGGACGAAGTTCCAGGTGCTCGCGCCCATCGTGCGCAAGCGCAAGGGAGAGTTCCAGGACCTGTTCGCCGACCTGGCCGCGCAGGGCTACTCGCGCGTCAACGTTGATGGCGAGACCTACCAGCTTTCTGACCCGCCGAAGCTGGAAAAGCAGATCAAGCACACCATCGACGTGGTCGTCGACCGCCTGCAGGTCAAAGCAAGCCAGAAGCAGCGCCTCACCGATTCCGTTGAGACCGCGCTCAAGCTTGCCGACGGGCTGGTCGGCTTCGATTTCGTCGACCTCGAGGCGGACGACCCGGAGCGCGTGCAGATCTTTTCGGAGAAGATGGCCTGCCCCAACGGGCACAAGCTGGACGTGGAGGAATATGAGCCCCGCGCCTTCTCCTTCAACTCGCCCTTCGGCGCGTGTCCTGCCTGCGACGGGTTGGGCGTGCGCAAGGAGATCGACACCGACCTGGTCATCCCGGACCCGGACGCGCCGGCCGTGGACGCCTTCCAGCCGTGGAACTCCAGCCCGAACAAGAAGTACTTCGTGCGGCTGATCGAGGCGCTTGCGAAGGAAGAGGACTTCGACGCGCATGCGCCGTTTTCCTCGCTGACGAAGACGCAGCAGAAGCACCTGGTGCAGGGCTCGAGCACGAAGGTCAGCGTGCGCTACAAGAACCGCTACGGGCGGCAGCGCTCGTTCACCGCGGCCTACGAGGGCGTGATCGGCTACCTCGAGCGCAAACTCGAGCAGGCGGAGACGGACACGCAGAAGGACCGCCTGTTGGCGTATACCCGCGAGGCGCCGTGCCCGACGTGTAAGGGCGCGCGCCTGAAGCCGGAGATTCTTGCGGTGCGGCTGGATTCGACCACGCACGGCGAGCGTTCGATCGCGGGGCTGACCGAGCTTTCCATCGAAGACGCTTCTGAGTACCTGGACAACCTGGTGCTGGGCTACCGCGAGGAGATGATCGCGGGTGCCGTGCTGCGCGAGATCCAGGCGCGCCTGCATTTCCTGTTGGACGTCGGCCTGAACTACCTTACTTTGGCCAGGTCCGCGGGCACGCTCTCCGGCGGCGAGGCACAGCGCATCCGCCTGGCCACCCAGATCGGCTCCGGGCTGGCGGGCGTGCTCTACGTGTTGGACGAGCCGTCGATTGGCTTGCACCAGCGCGACAACAACCGCTTGATTGCCACGCTGAAGAAGCTGCGGGATCTGGGCAACACGCTTGTCGTGGTGGAGCACGACGAGGACACGATTCGCGAGGCGGACTGGCTCATCGACATCGGCCCGCGTGCAGGCGAGTACGGCGGGGAAGTGGTCTACCAGGGAGAGCCGGAGGGCCTGAAGGAGGCAGAAAACTCGATCACGGGTGATTACCTCGCCGGCAGGAAGAAGATCGAGGTGCCTGCCACACGCCGCCCGGTGGATGCGGATCGCACCATCAAGGTGGTCGGCGCGCGGGAGAACAACCTGCAAAACGTCGAGGTGGAGATCCCGCTTGGCCTGCTCGTGGCCGTGACCGGTGTCTCGGGATCCGGCAAGTCCACGCTGGTCAACGAGATTCTGGCGAAGACGCTGCAAAACGAGCTCAACGGTGCGCGCCAAGTGCCGGGGCGTGTGAAGCGCGTCGAGGGCCTCGACTCGCTGGACAAGCTCGTGCAGGTGGACCAGAGTCCGATCGGGCGCACGCCGCGCTCGAACCCGGCAACGTACACCGGCGTGTTTGACAAGATCCGCAACCTCTTCGCGGAGACGCAGGAGGCGAAGGTGCGCGGGTACAAGGCAGGCCGCTTCTCCTTCAACGTGAAGGGCGGGCGCTGCGAAGCCTGCCGCGGCGATGGCACTATCAAGATCGAGATGAACTTCCTGCCGGACGTGTACGTGCCCTGCGAGGTCTGCGGGGGTGCGCGCTACAACCGCGAAACGCTCGAGGTGCGCTACAAGGGCAAGACCATCGCCGAGGTGCTGGACATGCCAATTTCCGAGGCAGCGGAGTTCTTCGAGCCGATCTCGTCCATCCACCGTTACCTCGCCACGCTTGTCGACGTCGGGTTGGGCTACGTACGCCTCGGCCAGTCCGCAACGACCTTGTCCGGCGGCGAAGCGCAGCGCGTGAAACTGGCAACCGAGCTGCAGAAGCGCTCCAACGGGCGCACGATCTACATCCTTGACGAGCCGACCACCGGCCTGCACTTTGAGGACATTCGCAAGCTCATGCTGGTGCTCAACGGCCTGGTAGAGAAGGGCAACACTGTGTTGGTCATCGAGCACAACCTAGACGTGGTCAAGTCCGCGGACTGGATCATCGACATGGGCCCCGAGGGCGGCTCCGGCGGCGGCACGGTGGTCGCGCAGGGCACTCCCGAAGACGTGGCGCAGGTCGAGGGCTCCTTCACAGGCGAGTATTTGCAGCGCGTGCTCGTCTAAAAGCCTTTGGCGGGCGGTGATTTTGACTTTCTAGCCGAAGCTGTTAATGTTTCAAGGCACTACCGCCCAGTGCTCCTTTTCTAGGTGTACGGGCCGCAAGTGGAGTTACTCCCACCCCAAGCCGCGCGGCACACTCGCTGCGAAGGATACGGGTCAACGGTAGGGCGCACGGAGATATGTCCCTGCCCTGCCGGTATGGATGAACTCCCGCTAGCCTGTGTAAGACTAGCGGGTTTTTCGTGTGGGACGAGCATCGCTTGGGGCTTGGTAGCGATCACATTGTAATTCTCGTCTTTAGGAGTTCTCATCAGCGCTGAAGCTCGAATCAACGAACGCATCCGCGTTCCGGAAGTTCGCCTTGTCGGTCCGTCCGGCGAGCAGGTGGGCATCGTCCGTACGGATGACGCTCGCAAGTTGGCATACGACGCCGACCTTGACTTGGTCGAGGTGGCACCGAAGGCCAAGCCGCCCGTAGCCAAGATCATGGACTACGGCAAGTACAAGTACGAGCAGGATCAGAAGGCCCGCGAAGCGCGCAAAAACCAGCAGCAGACCGTGGTCAAGGAACAGAAGTTCCGCCCGAAGATCGATGAGCACGACTACCAGACGAAGAAGAACAACGTCGAGCGCTTCCTGGAGAAGGGCAACAAGGTCAAGGTCACTATCATGTTCCGCGGCCGCGAGCAGTCCCGTCCGGAGCTTGGCTTCCGTCTGCTTGAGCGTCTCGCTGATGACATCGGCGAGCTGGGCGTGGTCGAGTCCCGCCCGAAGCAGGACGGTCGCAACATGACGATGGTCTTTGGTCCGGCTCGCAAGGGCAAGAAGTAGCACACATTTTTCAACTCTGAAGGGCTTTTACCATGAAGCAGAAGACCCACAAGGGCACCGCAAAGCGCATCAAGGTTAACGGCAAGGGCAAGCTGCGTCGTGAGCAGGCCGGTAAGCGCCACCTCAACGAGTCGATGACCTCCAAGCGTCGTCGCAAGCTGTCCCGCACCACCGACGTGGCTCGCGCAGACCAGAAGCGCGTCAAGCGCCTGCTGGGCAAGGCTTAAAGCCTTCCGCGCATCCCATTACCGCACATATACCTCAAAAACGTAAAGGAAGTTTGACTCATGGCACGTGTGAAGCGTTCAGTCAACGCCAAGAAGAAGCGCCGCGCGATTCTGAAGTCCGCGAAGGGCTACCGCGGCCAGCGTTCCCGCCTGTACCGTAAGGCGAAGGAGCAGTGGCTGCACTCCCAGACCTACGCCTACCGCGACCGTCGTAAGCGTAAGAGCGAGTTCCGCAAGCTGTGGATCCAGCGCATCAACGCTGCTGCTCGTCTCAACGACATCACCTACAACCGCCTCATCCACGGCCTGAAGCTGGCTGAGGTCGAGGTCGACCGCAAGATTCTCGCTGAGCTTGCCGTCAACGACTTCGCTGCGTTCTCCGCTATCTGCGAGATCGCTAAGAACGCCCTCCCGGAGGACGTCAACGCACCGAAGGCTGCATAAGCGCCTTTAGCTTGTCGACGCCCACCTGCACCCGCAGGTGGGCGTTTTACGTATGTGCGGACAGTTCGTGCGGAGACCGTATCGGTGTCAGTGTGTATCGTGTGTGCCATGACGAACCCCTACAGCAACAGTGGAAAGCGCGAGTCACCGTACGCGTCCAGCTTTCAGAATGACTGGGCGGAGCACGGCGCGCAGGCTCCCAGCTGGCAGCCACCGCAGTCGCTGTCGGAGCCTGGGGCGGTGCCAGCGGGCCAGGAGCAACCGCGCTCGTGGGTGATCACCGTGCTGCTGTGCTTGTTCTTGGGCGTTTTCGGCGCGCACAGTTTCTACGCCGGCTACACCAAGCGCGGGCTTATCCAACTCGGTCTTTACTTGGCTGGCTGGTTCACGACTGCGGTGCTCATCGGCTTCCTGTTCTGGTTTGCACTGGTGATTTGGGTGATCGTGGATCTGTGCATGGTGTTCACCCGCAGCGGAACGTTCCGCACGGATGCACGCGGGGTGCGGCTCCTGCGCTAGTGGGTGAGTAGAGTGTGAGGACATGGCACTCGATTTCTCCCAACCTTTTACCGAGCGCACCCCGCGCGTTATCAATGCGGCAAAGCTGCACCGGGCGCAGGCGCGCAAGAAGGCAAAACAGTTCCTCGTGGAGGGGGAGAACTCCGTCGAGGCGGCGGTGGCCACGGGGGCGGCCACAGACTTGTTTGTCACCGAGCGTGCCGCCGATGAGTTTGCGGAGATCGTCACCACCGCCGAGTACATGGATGTGTACACCCACGCGATCACGGATCAGGCCGCAAAGCACATGACGGACATGGTGAGCACCACCGGCATTTTCGCGGTGTGCAAGCCGGCGCTGTGGACCGTTGGTGCCGCGCTGCGCGGAAATCCGCAGTTCGTCGCGGTCGGGGTGGAGACAAATGACCCTGGCAACGCGGGCACCATCATCCGTATCGCGGACGCGACCGGTGCCAACGCGGTAATTTTCGCCGGCGACACGGTCGACCCGGAATCTTCCAAGGTGGTGCGCGCCTCGGCAGGCTCGCTGTTCCACCTGCCTGTGGCCCGGGAACGCAACATCAAGGATGTCGTAGGCCAGCTGAAGGCGCAGGGCCTGCAGATTGTGGCGACGGCAATGGATGGGGAGGTCCCGCTCGATGAGGCCAGCGAGGTGCTGGCGAAGCCGACTGCGTGGTTGTTCGGCAACGAGGCGCACGGGCTGCCCTCGGAGCTTCTCGAGCTCGCGGACCACCGCGTCTCCATCCCGATCAAGGGCAGTGCAGAGTCGCTGAACCTGGCGACCGCCGCGGCAATGTGCATGTGGGAGTCCTCGAAGGCGCTCTAAGCACCTCCTCCTGGTGGTGCTCCGTTGCGCGGGTATGCTGGTGTGCGCGAAATTTATCATCTTTAGAAGTGGAAGGGACGAGAGTGTCCGAGACTCCCGAGATCCAACTGACCGAGGAGGCACTCGACGCCGCCGCCGCGGCAGCTATCGAGGCCTTTGAGCACGCAGCCGACCTGCCCGCGCTGGAAGAAGCACACCGGCAGCATCTGGGGGAGAAGGCCTTTATCCCGCAGGCACGCCGCTCCCTTGGTTCGCTGCCGAAGGACCAGCGCAAGGATGCGGGGCGGATGGTGAATATGGCGCGAGGCCGCGTCGAGAAGCGCTATGCCCAGCTGCGCAAGCTGCGCGAGGCGGAGTACCGCGAGCAGCAGCTCAAGGAAGAGGCTGTGGATGTCACCTTGCCCACGACCCGTCGGCAGGTGGGTGCGATGCACCCGATCACCACGTTGAGTGAGCAGATCGCGGACATCTTCATCGGCATGGGCTGGGAGATCGCGGACGGCCCGGAGGTTGAGGCGGAGTACTTCAACTTCGACGCGCTGAACTTCATCCCGGATCACCCTGCGCGCACCCTGCAGGACACCTTTTACATCGGTGCGGAGGATTCCAAGCAGGTCATGCGCACGCACACCTCGCCGGTGCAGGTGCGCTCCCTGCTTGAGCGTGACGTGCCGCTGTACATCGCGTGCCCGGGCCGCGTGTTCCGCACTGATGAGCTGGACGCGACGCATACCCCGGTCTTCCACCAGATCGAGGGGCTTGCGGTGGATAAGGGCCTGACGATGGCCCACCTGCGCGGCACGCTCGACCACCTGGCGAAGACGCTGTTCGGGCCGCAGGCAAAGACCCGCATGCGCACGAACTACTTCCCGTTCACCGAACCGAGTGCCGAGGTGGACGTGTGGTTTGAGAACAAGAAGGGCGGCGCTGGCTGGATCGAGTGGGGTGGCTGCGGCATGGTCAACCCGAACGTGCTGCGTGCTGTTGGCGTGGACCCGACCGAGTACCAGGGCTTCGCGTTTGGCATGGGCCTGGAGCGCACGCTGCAGTTCCGCAACGGGCTGTCTGATATGCGCGACATGGTTGAGGGCGATGTGCGTTTCACCCTGCCGTTCGGTGTACAGGCTTAACGCAGGCGTTACCGAGAAGGAGTTTTGATCAAAGCATGCTGATTTCTAAGAACTGGCTTACCCGCCTGCTGCAAGGTGCTGGCAACGAAGGCTGGACCGTTACCGACGAGGAGCTCGACGCCGGATTCGTGCGCGTTGGGTTCGAGACCGAGGGCTACGCGCCGATTGAAGAGACGACCGGGCCGCTCGTGCTCGGCCGCGTCGCGGAGATCGAGGAGCTCACCGGCTTTAAGAAGCCGATCCGTTACTGCCAGGTCGACGTGGGCCAGGCCAACGGCACTGGCGAGTTGCAGGGCATCATCTGCGGCGCGCGCAACTTTGCGCTGGGCGACTACGTTGTGGTGTCGCTGCCGGGAGCAGTGCTGCCCGGCGGTTTCGAGATCGCCGCGCGGAAGACCTACGACCACATCTCCAACGGCATGATGACCTCGGCTGCTGAGCTGGGCATGACGCAGAAGAGCGAGGGCATCATCACGCTGCCCGAGGGGCTGGGGAACCCGGGCGATGACGCGCGGGAGATCCTGCAGCTCGCCGACACGATTTTTGACGTCAACGTCACGCCGGACCGCGGCTACGCGCTCTCGGCGCGCGGCCTGATGCGTGAGCTCGCCTCCGCCTTTGACCTGAAGTTTGCCGACCCCGCGCAGGACCCGCAGGTCGCAGGCGTCGACACGTCGGCGGTGCCCGCACCGCAGGGCTCGCTTATCGACGTCACGCTGAACCCCGACCCCCGCGCCTCCCGCTTCGGCCTGGCCAAGGTGGAGGGCATCGACCCGGCAGCGCAAGCCCCGTTCTGGATGCAGCGCGAGCTCATGCTGTCCGGCATCCGCTCCGTCAACGCCGCCACGGACGTGACCAACTACGTCATGCTGCTGCTCGGCCAGCCGATGCACGCTTTCGACGCGGACAAGATCTCCGGGAACCTCACCGTGCGCAAGGCGCAGGCGGGCGAGGAGTTCGAGACGCTGGACCACTCCACCCGTAAGCTTCGGGACAGTGACGTGGTCATTGCGGACGAAGCGGGCATCCAGTCGCTGGCCGGCGTGATGGGCGGGGTGACCTCGGAGATCTCCGAGACCACCACGAACGTCTACTTCGAGGCTGCGACGTGGGACGAACTGACCGTGGCGAAGACGGCGCGCCACCACAAGCTGAGCTCCGAGTCTTCGCGCCGTTTCGAGCGCGGCGTGGATCCGGCGATTGTGGAGGTGGCCCTGGACGTTGCCTGCGCGCTGCTGCAAGACATTGCCGGCGGCACCATTGCCACCGGCCGCACGCTGGTTGGCGAAGTACCGCAGCGCGAGCCGATCGCGCTTGGGGCGCAGCACCCCTCGCAGCTGATCGGCGTGGACTACAGCTCGGAGGTCATCACGCGCCGCCTCGAGGAAGTCGGCTGCCAGGTCACCTCAGAAGGCGAGCGCTTCCTGGTGACCCCGCCAACCTGGCGTGGTGACCTGAACGAGGACGTGGAGCTGATCGAGGAGATCGTGCGCCTCGAGGGGCTCGACGCGATCCCGTCGATCCTGCCGACCCCGCGCGGTGGGCGAGGACTCACCCCGGCGCAGAAGCGCCGCCGCGCGGTGACCCACGCGCTGGCGTACGCAGGCTATGCGGAAATCATCCCGACCCCGTTCATTGCCAACGGCACCTTCGACACCTGGGGCCTGGACGCGGACGACCCGCGCCGCAACACCGTGCTGGTGCAGAACCCCCTGGACAACGACTACGGTGTGCTCGCCACCACGCTTCTGCCCTCCATGCTGGAGGCCGTGGGCAAGAACGTCGCCCGCGGCAGGGCAGACCTGGCCATCTACTCGGTGGCGCAGACCAGTTTCAAGCGAGCGGAGTCCTCGCCGATGCCGAGCGTGGCCGCGCGCCCGGACGAAGCAACCATCGCGGAGCTGCTTGCCTCGGTACCGGAGCAGCCACTGTACGCCGCGACCGTCGCGGTCGGCGACGCGGAGGCGGAGGGTCCGCTTGGTGAGGCGCGCGCCTACACCTGGGCGGATGCCATCGAGTCCGCGCGCGTGGTTGCCCGCGCCGCAGGTGTGGAGCTCGAGGTCGCCGCTGCGAACTACCTGCCGTGGCACCCGGGCCGCTGCGCGGAGCTGCGTGTGGGCGAGACCGTGGTTGGCCACGCCGGTGAGCTGCACCCGCAGGTGCTTGAGGCACTCGAGCTGCCGCCGCGCGTGTGCGCAATGGAACTCGACCTCTCCGCGCTGCCCTTTGACGCGGTGCTGCCCGCCCCGAAGCTGTCCGCCTACCCGGCGCTGCACCAGGACATCGCCCTGGTGGTGGACGAGTCGGTACCCGCAGAGAAGGTGCGGGAGGTCGTCGCAGAGGGTGCCGGTGAGCTGCTCGAGTCGGTCACGCTTTTCGACGTCTACCGTTCCGAGCAACTCGGCGCGGACAAGAAGTCCCTGGCGTTTGGCCTGGTCTTCCGCGCGCCGGACCGTACGCTGACCGAGGACGAGGCCTCGGAGGGCCGCTTGGCGGCAGCGGAAGCGGCGAAGGAGCGCTTTGGCGCGGAGATGCGTGGCTAAGCACCACGGCGTGTATAATTTGCAATCGACTGCATAAACGCGTAGGGTGTCGGTATGACACTGAACGTAGCAGTCGCCGGGGCGACCGGGTACGCAGGCGGGGAGATCCTCCGCCTGCTTTTGCGTCACCCGGCCTATGAATCAGGCGCGCTGACCATCGGCGCGCTCACCGGAAACTCGAACGCGGGCCAGCGCGTCGGCGAGCTTATGCCGCACCTGACGGAGCTGTCAGATCGCGTGATCGAGCAGACCACGCCCGAGGTGCTCGCTGGACACGATGTCGTCTTTTTGGGCCTGCCGCACGGCTTTTCCGCCGAGATCGGCAAGGCGCTGCCGGACGAGGCCGTGGTGATCGACTGCGCCGCCGACTTCCGGCTGCGCGATGCCGCCGCCTGGCAGCACTACTACGGCAGCGAACACGCTGGTTCGTGGCCCTACGGCATTCCGGAGATGCCCGGGCACCGCGAGGCGCTGCGCGGTGCGCCCCGGATCGCGGTGCCCGGCTGTTTCCCCACTGGCGCGACGCTGGCGGCGCTGCCTGCGGTTGCTGCGGGTGTGTGTGAGCCTGACCTTCGCGTGGTGGCGATCACTGGAGTTTCCGGCGGGGGCAAGAAGGCGTCGGTAGGCATGCTCGGGGCTGAGACCATGGGCTCGCTCAAGGCTTATAAGACTGCCGGAACGCACCGTCACACGCCGGAAATTATGCAGAATATTGCCGAGGTGACCGACGCCCCGGTGAACGTGAGCTTCACGCCGGTGCTTGCGCCGCTGCCGCGCGGCATCCTCACCACCATCACGGCACCGCTGGCGCAGGGCGCAACGAAGGAGTCTGTGCGCGCTGCCTACGAGGCCGCGTACAAGGACGAGCCTTTCGTCCACCTGCTGCCGGAGGGCGCGCAGCCGCAGACCCAGAATGTGGTCGGCTCGAACATGTGCCACCTGCAGGTCGAGGTGGACGAAGGGGCTGGCGTGGTGCTGATGACCTCGGCGATCGACAACCTGACTAAGGGCACCGGCGGGGCGGCGGTGCAGTGCATGAACTTGGCGCTTGGGTACGCGGAGACGGATGGACTCCCGCGACAGGGCGTTGCACCTTAAACCTGCACCCCAATCCGACACCCCGGACGCTTAAAGAAAGAGAACAATAGAGACTATGAGTACGCACAATGCACAGGGCGTGACCGCCCCGCAGGGTTTCACGGCAGCTGCCGCACAGGCAGGGATTAAGCCTTCCGGCAAGCCGGACATGGCGCTGGTGGTGAATGCCGGGCCGCGCTTCGACGCCGCCGCGGTGTTTACACGCAACCGCGTGAAGGCCTCTCCGGTGAAGCTTTCGCAGCAGGCGGTGGCTGACGGGTCGCTGCGTGCCGTGCTGTACAACTCTGGCAACGCGAATGCCTGCAACGGTGCGCAGGGGGATGCGGATGCCCGCGAATCCCAGTCGTATGCTGCGGCGGCGCTCGGCGTGGACGCGGGCGAGGTCGCGGTCTGCTCGACCGGGTTGATCGGCGAGCTGTTGGAGATGGACAAGGTCAAAGGGGGAGTAGACGCGCTCGTCCCGGCGCTTGGCACCGACAACGGCCAGGCGGCCGCAGACGCGATTCTGACCACCGACCTGGTGCGTAAAGAAGCCGTGTACTCCGGCGAGGGCTTCACCGTCGGCGCGATGGGCAAGGGCGTGGGCATGATGGCACCCTCGCTGGCGACGATGCTGGTGTGCATCACCACGGACGCGCAGGCCACGCCGGAGGCGCTGGAGGTGGCGCTGCGCAAAGCCACGAAGGTCACGTTCGACACGGTGGATATTGACGGCTCGACGTCCACAAACGACACGGTGATCGTCATGGCCAACGGTGCCAGTGGCACCACCCCGCGCCAGGAAGAGCTCGACGCTGCCATCCTGCACGTGTGCGACTCGCTCGCGCGCCAGATGCAGGCGGACGCCGAGGGCGTGACCAAGCGCGTCAACATTACGGTCACCGGTACCGCCGACGATGAGCAGGCGCTCAACGCCGCGCGCACGCTCGGGCGCGACAACCTGTTCAAGTGCGCGATGTTCGGCTCGGACCCGAACTGGGGCCGCACGCTCGCCGCCGTCGGCATGGCGGATGCGGAGATGGACCCGGACAAAATCTCTGTCTCTTTCAACGGCGAGGCGGTCTGCATCGACTCGACTGGTACGCCGGGAGCACGCGAGGTAGATCTGAGCGGTGCGGATATCGACGTGCTCGTGGACCTTGGCACCGGCGGACCGGGCAAGGCCACGGTGCACACGACCGATCTGTCGCACGACTACGTGGAAATCAACTCGGCCTACAGCTCTTAATACCCGCAGGAATAGAGGAAGCATATGGATAGCGCACTGCAGTCGTTGACCAGCGAGGCGCGCGCACACGTACTTGCCGAGGCGCTGCCTTGGCTGCAGCACTACCGCGACAAGATCGTGGTGGTGAAGTACGGCGGCAACGCCATGATTGATGAGTCGCTCAAGACCGCCTTCGCCGCAGACATGGTCTTTCTGCGCACCGTCGGCGCGAAGCCGGTGGTGGTGCACGGCGGCGGCCCGCAGATCACCGCGATGCTCAAGCGCCTGGACTTGGACGGCGGCGAGTTCGTCGGCGGGTTCCGCGTGACCACCCCGGAGATCCTGGACGTGGTGCGCATGGTGCTCTTCGGCCAGGTCGGCCGCGACCTGCTGGGCAAGATCAACTCGCACGGCCCGTATGCGGTGGGCACCTCCGGCGAGGACGCCGGGCTGTTTACCGCCGAGCGCCGCTTTGTCGACGTTGACGGCACGCCCACCGACATCGGCCTGGTCGGCACCATCACAGACGTGAACCCCTCCGCGGTGATGGACATCATCGAGGCAGGCCGCATCCCGGTCGTCTCCGGCATCGCCCCGGGCACGGATGGCAACGTCTACAACATCAACGCCGACGAGGCCGCCGGTGCCCTAGCCGCCGCCATCGGCGCGGAGCGCCTGGTGGTGCTCACGAACGTCGAGGGCCTGTACACCGACTGGCCGGACAAGGATTCGCTGCTGTCCAAGATCAAGGCCGATGACCTGGCGCAGATGATGCCTAAGCTGGATACGGGCATGATCCCGAAGATGGGCGCGTGCCTCACCGCCGTCAACGGCGGGGTCAAGGCAGCGCACGTCATCGACGGCCGCATCGCGCACTCGGTGCTGCTTGAGCTGCTGACCGTCGGCGGCATCGGCACGATGGTCTTGCCGGAAGCTTACGACGCGAACGAGTACCCAGAAGGCACAGTCTTCAGGAAGGATGAAACCGCATGACCGATACGCCAACGTCTAAGTGGAACGCCACGCTGATGAACACCTACGGCACCCCGCCGGTCACGCTCGTCTCCGGCAAGGGCGCGCACGCCACCGGCGAGGACGGCACCGACTACATCGACCTGCTCGCAGGTATCGCGGTGAACTCCTTAGGCCACGCACACCCGGCGATCGTGGAGGCCGTGAGCAACCAGATCGGCACGCTCGGGCACGTGTCCAACCTCTTCGGCTCCACGCCGGTCGTGGCCGCCGCGGAAAAGCTGAAAGCCCGCTTCGGCGACGAGAGCGCGCGTCTGTTCTTCTGCAACTCCGGCGGCGAGGCCAACGAGGCCGCCTTCAAGCTTGCACGCTTGACTGGACGGTCCCGGGTGCTGGCCGCGGTCCACGGCTTCCACGGCCGCACGATGGGTTCGCTGGCGCTGACCGGCCAGCCGGAAAAGCGCGCGCCTTTCGAGCCGCTGCCCGCCGGCGTCGAGTTCTTCGACTACGGCGACCTCGACGCGGTGCGTGCGCTCGTGGCCGAGAACCCGTCCGAGGTGGCCGCGATCATCGTCGAGCCCATCCAGGGCGAGACCGGCGTGATCCCCGCCCCAGAGGGCTTCCTTACCGGCCTGCGCGAAATCTGCGATGAGAGCGGGGCACTGCTGCTTATCGACGAAGTACAGACCGGCATCGGACGGACCGGCGACTTCTTCGCGTTCCAGCACGAGGGCATCAGGCCCGATGTCGTCACCATGGCCAAGGGGCTCGGCGGCGGCCTGCCGATCGGCGCGGTCCTCGCGCGCGGCAAGGCGGCGGAGCTGTTCACCCCGGGCAGCCATGGCACGACCTTCGGCGGCAACCCGGTGGCCTGCGCCGCTGCCAACGCCGTCCTCGACACGATCGATGATGACTTCCTCGCCGAGGTGCGCCGCAAGGGCGAGAAGCTCGCCGAAGGGCTGGCGGCGATTGACGGGGTACGCGAAGTCCGCGGCCGCGGACTCATGCTCGGTGCCGTGCTCGATGCGCCCGTGGCGAAGGAAGCTGTGGCGGCTGGGCTGAAGCGCGGGGTGATCGTCAACGCGCCGTCGGCAAGCGTGCTGCGCCTTACACCGCCACTGGTAATCACAGATGAAGAGATTGACACCGCACTCGAGCGGGTCGCGCTCGCGCTGCGGGACGTGACGGAGCAGCAGAAAGGGAACTAGGATGACCAGGCATTTTTTGGCAGACGACGATCTTTCCCCGGCCGAGCAGGCCGAGGTGCTCGCGCTGGCCGCGGAGATGAAGCGCGACCGCTTTGCGCACCGGCCGCTGGAGGGGCCGAAGTCGGTGGCGGTGCTCTTTGACAAGACGTCGACGCGCACCCGCTTCTCCTTCGACGTGGGCATCACGCAGCTTGGTGGGCACGCGATCATCACCGATACCTCGCAGTCGCAGATGGGCAAGGGGGAGACGCTGCAGGACACAGCGGCGGTGCTTTCCCGCTTCGTGGATGCGATCGTGTGGCGCACCTACGCGCACGAGAACTTCCACAAGATGGCGGAGACCGCGACGGTGCCGCTGGTCAATGCGCTCTCCGACGATCTGCACCCGTGCCAGATTCTGGCGGACCTGCAGACGATTCAGGAGAACTTTGGCAAGCTTAAAGGTCTGCGCGCCGCCTACCTCGGCGACGGCGACAACAATATGGCCAACTCCTACATGCTTGGCTTTGCCACCGCGGGCGTCGACATCGCCATCGTGGCACCGGAGGGCTTCCACCCGAAGGAGGAGTTCGTCACGCGTGCCCGCGCCCGCGCAGCAGAAACCGGTGCCGAGGTGACCGTGACCGCTGACTTGGCCGCCGTTGACGGGGTCGACGTGGTCATCACCGATACCTGGGTGTCCATGGGACAGGAGGACGACGGCAAGGACCGCCGCACCCCATTTTTGCCCTACCAGGTCAACGCTGACCTCATGGCTCGAGCCGGTGAGAACGCCATTTTCCTGCACTGCCTGCCCGCTTACCGCGGTAACGAGGTCACGGCCGAGGTTATCGACGGCCTGGCCTCCCGCGTCTTCGACGAGGCGGAAAACCGCCTGCACGCGCAGAAGGCGCTGCTGGCTTGGCTGATGGCACACCAGGAGGAAAGCGCATGACCCAACCCGTTTCGCGTACCGCCCGCCAGGCACGCATCCTCGAGATCATTGGCTCGACGCGGGTCTCTTCGCAGGCCCAGCTGTCCGAGATCCTGCAGTCCGACGGCATCGAGATCACTCAGGCGACGCTCTCGCGCGACTTAGACGAACTCGGTGCGAAGAAGATTCGCCCGCTTGGCGGCGGCCGCGCCTACTACACGGTGACTTCTGATACCGGTTCCATCAACGTGGTGCAGTCCGGCCCGCGGGAGAAGCTGCGCCGGATGATCGAGGAACTGGTGGTTTCCGTGGACTACACGGGCAACACCACCGTGCTGCGCACACCGCCGGGCGCTGCGCAGTACCTGGCCAGCTACATCGACCGGGTCGGCTTGGACGAGGTGGTCGGCTGCATCGCCGGCGACGACACGATCTTCGTGCTCGCGCGGGAGCCGCTTACCGGCAAAGACCTGGGCGTCAAAGTCTTCGGGCACGTCCACCCGGCCAACGAATAGGCAGTGCACGCCGGTTGCCCCGCTGCTTAAGGCACCGGGGTACGCTTAGCCAAGCGTGAAATTTTTGAACTTCATTTACACCTAAAGCAAAGGAGCTTTCAACTCATGAGCAATCGCGTTGTTCTCGCGTACTCCGGCGGTCTGGATACGTCCGTCGCCATCCCGTATCTGGGCGAAATGCTTGACGCCGACGTCGTCGCTGTGGCGCTCGACCTGGGCCAGGGCGGCGAGGACATGGATTCTGTCCGCCAGCGCGCGCTGGACTGCGGCGCTGTCGAGTCCATCGTGGTGGACGCCAAGGACGAGTTCGCCGAGGAGTACTGCCTTCCCACCATCAAGGCCAACGGCATGTACCAGGGCGAGTACCCGCTGGTATCCGCCATTTCCCGCCCGCTGATTGTCAAGCACCTGGTGGAAGCAGCGCAGCAGCACGGCGGTACCCACGTCGCTCACGGCTGCACCGGTAAGGGCAACGACCAGGTCCGCTTCGAGGTCGGCTTCCTCAACCAGGATCCGGACCTGGAGATCGTGGCACCCGCGCGCGACTTTGCGTGGACCCGCGACAAGGCCATCGAGTTCGCAGAGGGCAAGGACCTGCCGATCGAGCAGTCCGCAGCGTCCCCGTTCTCCATCGACCAGAACGTGTGGGGCCGCGCCGTCGAGACCGGCTTTTTGGAGGACCTGTGGAACCCGCCGACAAAGGACCTCTACGCCTACACCGAGGACCCGGCGCTGGGCAATGCTCCGGACGAGGTCATCATCTCCTTTGAGTCCGGCAAGCCCGTCGCCATCGACGGCCGCAAGGTGACCGTGCTCGAGGCCATCGAAGAGCTCAACCGCCGTGCAGGTGCCCAGGGCATCGGCCGCCTGGACATGGTTGAGGATCGCCTGGTGGGCATCAAGTCCCGCGAGGTCTACGAGGCACCGGGCGCGATCACTCTGATCACCGCGCACAAGGCGCTGGAGGATGTCACCGTCGAGCGTGAGCTCGCGCGCTACAAGCGGCTTATCGACGCCCGCTGGTCCGAAGAGGTCTACGACGGCCTCTGGTTCGGCCCGCTGAAGCGCTCCCTGGACGCGTTTATCGAGTCCACTCAGGAGCACGTTACCGGCGATATCCGCATGGAGCTGCACGCAGGCAAGGCGACGGTCAACGGTCGCCGCTCCAACCACTCGCTCTACGACTTCAACCTGGCCACCTACGACACGGGTGATACCTTCGATCAGACCCTGGCCAAGGGCTTCGTGCGCCTGCACGGCCTGAGCTCGCAGATTGCCAACAAGCGCGACCGCGAAGCGGGCGCGCAGAAGTAGGAGCCGATAGGTATGGAGCAGCACAAGACGAATGAAGGCGCGCTGTGGGGTGGCCGTTTCTCCGGCGGTCCCTCGGAAGCGATGTTCGCACTGAGCGTGTCCACCCACTTTGACTGGGTACTCGCACCGTATGACGTGTTGGCCTCGAAGGCGCACGCCAAGGTGCTGCACAAGGCGGGCCTGCTTTCCGACGCCGACTTGGACACCATGCTCGTCGGCCTCGATCAGCTGGGCAAGGACGTTGCAGACGGCACCTTTGTCCCAGCTCCGACGGATGAGGATGTCCACGGCGCGATGGAGCGCGGCCTGATCGAGCGCGTCGGCCCCGAGGTCGGCGGCCGCCTGCGCGCGGGGCGTTCCCGCAACGACCAGGTCGCCGCGATGTTCCGCATGTGGTGCCGCGACGCCCTGCGCGGGGTCGCGGTTGAGGTGAGCAACCTCATCGACGCGCTCGTCGACCAAGCGGCGGCGCACCCGGACGCGATCATGCCGGGCAAGACCCACTTCCAGGCGGCGCAGCCGATCCTGCTCGCGCACTCCCTGCTCGCGCACGCGCAGCCGCTGCTGCGCGACCTGGAGCGGATCCAGGACGCAGATAAGCGCCTGGCGGTCTCGCCCTATGGCTCAGGCGCCTTGGCCGGATCTTCGCTGCACCTGGACCCGGAGGCAATCGCCACCGAGCTGGGCTTCGACTCTGCGACCGACAACTCGCTCGACGGCACCGCCTCGCGCGATTTCGCGGCGGAGACTGCCTACGTGCTCGCTCAGATCGCCGTGGACATCTCCCGGCTGTCGGAGGAGCTCATCGCGTGGTCCACTCCGGAGTTCGGCTACATTACGCTCGACGACGCCTGGTCGACCGGCTCGTCGATCATGCCGCAGAAGAAGAACCCGGACGTTCCTGAGCTTGCTCGTGGCAAGACTGGCCGCCTACTGGGCAACCTGACGGGCTTGCTGGCCACGCTCAAGGCGATGCCGCTGGCGTACAACCGCGACCTGCAGGAGGACAAGGAGCCGGTGATCGACTCGGTCAACCAGCTGCGCATCCTCCTGCCGGCGATGACCGGGTTGGTCTCCACGCTGGTGTTCCACGAAGATCGCATGCGCGAGCTCGCGCCGGCAGGTTTCACCCTGGCCACGGATCTGGCGGAGTGGATGGTGCGCCAGGGCGTGCCCTTCCGCGAAGCCCACGAGGCTTCCGGAGCCTGCGTGCGTATCGCCGAGCAGCGCGGCGTGGATCTGGTGGATTTGACGGACGAGGAACTCGCGGGCGTCGATAAGCGGCTGAAGCCCGAGGTGCGCGAAGTGCTCACCATCGATGGGGCAGTGGCCTCCCGAGACACGCGTGGCGGCACCGCCAAGGTGCGAGTAGTAGAGCAGCGCGAGCGTGTGGCGGAAGCCAACGCAGCCTTCCGCGCATGGGCTGAGAAGCCCGTGCGTGGCTAGGTGACACTCCTTTCCCCTGCGAAGTGACTTAGCACACTCTATGCTGGGTGCATGACTGTTTCGAACGGCAACAACCGAAAGCAGCGCGGATCTCGCGTGCTTTCGGTTGTTTTGGGTTGCATCCTGCTCGTGCTGGCTGGCTATGCGGTCTACAGCGCGCGAGACTCCCAGTCTTCTGGAGGGTTTTTCGGGCTTGGTGGCGGCTCGGGTATGACCACAGTGCGCGGTGTGATCGGCTCGGAAAAGCGGGACTACTTCGACGACCCGGAAGTCAAAGAGCGACTGGAGAAGCTCGGCTATACCGTCGAGTTTTCAACCGCGGGCTCGCGGCAGATCGCCACGAGTACTGACTTAGAGAAGCAGGACTTTGTCTTTCCCTCGTCCGGCCCGGCTGCGCAGAAGGTGAAGAGTCTGGGATCCAACTACTCGGTGGACTATCCCTTCTTTACCCCGATGGCCATTGCGAGCTGGAAGCCGCTGGCGGAGATGCTCGAGCGGGAAGGCGTGGTTCACAGCACCGATGGCGGCTATGCCTTCGACATGGCTGCCTATATCAAGCTGGTGGAAGAGGGGAAGCGCTGGCGCGACCTCGGCGATGGCTACGCCTCGCCCCGCCAGGTGCAGGTAAGCACCACGGATATTCGTACTTCCAACTCTGCGGCGATGTACCTGTCGCTGCTGGCGTGGCAGTTCCAGGAGGAAGAGCCCGGCATCTCCCCTGATGCGCTGGTGGACAAGATTGCCCCGTTTTTCGTGGGCCAGGGATACTCCGAATCCTCGTCCTCGGCGCCGTTTCGCGATTACCTGAGCCAGGGGATGGGTTCCATGCCGCTGGTGCTGGTGTACGAGGCGCAGTTCCTCGGCGAGCAGATGAAGGAGCGCTCGCGGATCCGCGAGGACATGGTGCTCATGCGACTTGAACCCACTGTGGTGGCCAACCACGGCATCGTCGGGATCTCCGATGGAGGCAAAGAGCTTGGACGCCTGCTGAGCACGGACCCGGAGCTGCAGCAGCTGGCCGCCAAGCACGGCTTCCGCCCGGCTGAAAGTGGCTCGCTGGCAGAAGAGCTTGAAGCACACGGCCTGCCCGCGCCGTCCGATTACGTCAACAGCGTCGACCCACCCACCTTTGACCAGCTCGAGCAGCTGCTTGACGGGGTGGGCGAGCGCTACGGAGGCCAACCGCCCGCCAACGAGGAGGCAACCCTATGAAGAGAATCTTTGCCCTCTGCACGACGCTGATGCTGGCACTGGTCGCATCCGGGTGCTCGGCGCTGGACCAGCTCCCGCAGCTGGGAGAAAACAAGCCGCTGCACATTGTGGCGGCCACTGAGCTGCAAGACCTCGAACCGCTAATTCAGCAGGCCGGTGAGGAGCTGGGCACCGATATCGAGGTGACCTACCTCGGCGGCACCCTAGAGAACTCGCAGGCGCTCAAGGCCGGTGAGCTGGACGGGGCGTACGACGCGACCTGGTTCGCCACGAACCGCTACGCCAACCTGATCGGTGCCGCGGATGCGCTGGGGGAGGAGTACCCGCTGGCGAGCTCGCCGATCGCGATTGGGCTGCGCAGCGAAATCGCTCGCTCCAACGGCTGGGTTGACAACCCGCCCACCTGGGAAGACCTTGCCCAGGCCGCGAAGGACGGCGAGTTTACCTTCGGGATGACGGACCCCACCGCGTCGAACTCCGGGTTTTCCACCGTGGTCTCCGCCGCTACCGCGCTCGCGGACACAGGCGTGGCGCTTTCCCAGCAGGACCTTGACGCGGTAGGTCCGCAGCTAGGAGAGTTCTTCTCGGCCCAGACCCTGTCCTCGGGCTCGTCTGGGTGGCTCGCGGACACCTTCCGCGACGACTCGTCGAAAGCCGACGGCATCTTCAACTACGAGTCCACCCTGCACCAGCTGAAGAAGGACGGGGTCGACCTTGAGGTGATCGTGCCCGCAGACGGCACGATCACCGCCGACTACCCGTTGAGCACGCTGCGCACGCCGCAGCACGAAGGCTCCGCTGACACCGTGCGCGAGCTGGCAGAGTGGTTCGAGGAGCACCAGCAGGAAGTCGCAGACACCTACCGTCGCCCGGTCTTCCCGGTAGACGCCCTGCCCGCGGAGCTGTCCGGCCAGAACCCGATCGACCTGCAATACCCGGCAAACGAGACCGTGGCACGCACCCTGCTGGAGCGCTACAACGACGACTTCCGCCGCCCGGGCCAGTCCATCTTCCTGCTGGATACCTCCGGGTCAATGCAGGGCGAGCGCATGACTTCGCTGAAGGCCATCATGGGCCAGCTCATTGGGGGCTCCGCGGCGACGTCGACAGGCGATGTTTCCTTCCGCAACCGGGAATCAGTAAGTCTACGGCCGTTCAACAGCGAACTGCTCGACGGCGTGACCGCGACGCTTTCCGAGGATGATCCACAAAGTCGCGCCACGCTAAGCGAGTTTATCGACGGTCTCGAAGCCGACGGGTACACCGCCACCTACGGAGCCCTGAAGGGAGTGCTGGAAGAGCAAGCCAAGATGCGCAGCGCCGAGCAGGATGGTGAGTTCCGTGCCCCGACGATCGTGCTGCTTTCCGACGGTGAAGCGACCGTGCCACCCTTTTACGATGAGTTCGCAGCCGAGTATGCCCAGCACGACGAGTGGGCAGGTATACCCGTCTTCGTCATTCTGTACGGCGAGGCGAAACGCGCTGAAATGGACAAGCTTGCGGAACTGACGGGGGGTAAAGTTTTCGACGCACAGCAGGCAGAGTTGGCCGAGATGTTTAAGGAGATCCGTGGCTACCAATAAGTGGGAGTACTTCAGCTCGCGCAAGAACCAGGTCGGCATGATCGCCGCCGCGCTGACCACGGGCCTGTTCATCGTGTTTGGCCTCATTGGCGCGGCAGGCGTGATCCCGTGGCTGGTTGCCACTACCGCGGCGTACGGCGCGGGTGCGCTGCTGACCCCCTCGCGCGAGCAGAAGGCCCTGGAGCCGAGTGTCCCGACGCAGGCACTGATCGACGCCGAAGTACAGGAGAACCTGACGAAGCTGCACCGCGCGAACGTACCCCCGCCGGTCTACAACGAGGCGCTCGCCCTGCAAGCTGCGATCCGTTTCGTGCTCTCGCGCTGGGACGATCTGAACGCGACGCCAGAGCACCAGCAGACGGTGTACAACGTGTCGAAAATCTACTTCCCCGAGGTCGTGACCACCTACCTCAACTCCCCGCTGTACCGCGGGGAGGATGCCTCCCTGTGGTGCATGGAGTCCCTCGACACCATGACGAAGGCCGTCGACCGGGTCAAGCAGGGCATTTTGGACAACAACTTGCGCGCGCTCGAATCGCAAGCCACCTACCTCAAGGAGGCGCTGAAAGGGCCAATCCCGCTTGACGACGCAGCGTTGGACCCACCAACCGATCCCGACACTCCTTCGATGAACCCCTACCAGTAAGCTTGAGTGCTATGAGTCTCGATCCGAAACTCCTTGACGTACTTGCCTGCCCACAGGACAAGGGCCCGCTGACGTACAAGGAAGATGAACAGTTGCTGGTGAACGAGCGCCTCAACATTGCCTATCGCATCGACGACGGCATCCCGGTGCTCCTTATCGACGAGGCGCAGGACTATCCGTCCGCACCGTCCGCGTAGCTACGCGCTTCGCTCAGCCCTGTATCACCACGAGAGAATTGAGAGAGACTACCTATGAGCACGAACATTGTTGATGAGCTTGAATGGCGCGGACTGATCAACCAGTCCACCGACCTGGAGGCACTGCGGACCGCGACCGAGGCACCAATCAGCCTGTACTGCGGCTTTGACCCGACGGGCCCGTCGCTGCACGCGGGACACCTCGTCCCGCTGCTCATGCTCCGCCGCTTCCAGGAAGCTGGCCACCGTCCGATCGTGCTGGCCGGCGGCGCTACCGGCATGATCGGCGACCCGCGAGATGTGGGGGGGCGCACGATGAACTCCTCCGACACGGTCGCTGATTGGGCAGATCGCATTTCGAGCCAGCTCGAGCGCTTCGTCTCCTTCGAGGGGGACAACGCCGCGCTGCTGGTGAACAACAATGACTGGATCAAGGACATGACCGTCATTGATTTCCTGCGCGACGTGGGCAAGCACTTCTCCCTGTCCACCATGCTCAGCCGCGACACTGTCAAGCGCCGCCTGGAAAACGATGGCATCTCCTACACCGAGTTCTCCTACATGCTGCTGCAGGCAAACGACTACGTGCAGTTGCGTCGCAACCACGACTGCGTACTGCAAGTAGGCGGCGGCGACCAGTGGGGCAACCTTGTCGCTGGCGTTGACCTGAACCGTCGCATGGATGGCGAGCAGGTCCACGCGTTGACTGTTCCGCTCGTGACCGACTCGGAGGGCAAGAAGTTCGGCAAGTCCACCGGTGGCGGCTCCCTGTGGCTGGACCCGGAAATGACCAGCCCGTACACTTGGTACCAGTACTTTGTGAACACCGCCGATGCCGACGTCATCCGTTACCTACGCTGGTTCACTTTCCTTGACCAGGAAGAGCTTGACCGCCTCGCCGTCGAGGTGGAGGAGCGCCCGTTTAAGCGTGAGGCGCAGAAGCGTCTCGCGCAGGAGATGACCGACCTGGTGCACGGGGTGAAGGCTCGCGAAGGCGTGGAACTTGCCTCGCAGGCGCTGTTCGGCCGCGCCGAGATCCGTGACCTGGATGAGCAGACGCTCGCCTCGGCGGTCTCCGCGACCGAGGTCTTCGAGTTCAGCGACGCCGAGACCTCCATCGTCGACCTGCTTGTTGGTGCAGGATTGGCGGATTCGAAGGGCGCGGCTCGCCGATCCATCAAGGAAGGCGGCATCTACGTCAACAACGAGCGTGTCGAGTCTGAAGAGTGGACGCCTTCTAGTGACGATCTGCTGCACGGTGAATGGCTCGTGCTGCGCCGCGGCAAGAAGAGCTTCGCTGGCGCCAAGAAGATTTAGCACTTCAATTCGCTGCAACGCCGTTGCTTCTCGTGTAAGGGGAAGCAACGGCGTTTTTGCTTAGGGCAAATATGCGCCTTGTACTGGCGATTTGTGTTGGTGTGTGGAAGATGGTTAAGTATTTTCTCGTTGCCGCGA
>NZ_KV825629.1:1170-1278 GCF_001831515.1 Corynebacterium sp. HMSC074A01 | reverse complement strand
GGCGGCGTGTGTTGCCGCGGCGCGGGAAAACGGGCACCGCCTGGACACCCTGGCGTATATCGCGCGGTCCTCGCGGTCGCTGGACTCGGATAAAGACCGGTGGCACTA
>NZ_KV825629.1:0-170 GCF_001831515.1 Corynebacterium sp. HMSC074A01 | reverse complement strand
GCGGCGAAAGACGACCCGCAGGCGTGGCTCAACAACACCCGTGGCACCGGCGACGCGTCGATCACCACGGTGTTAAACATGGACATCGGCGACTTTGTCCAGTGGCGCATGCGCGACGATGGGGAGGTCGAAGTCCAGCTGACCAACGGCGAGTGGCTGCGCGGAGCCGA
>NZ_KV825628.1:154585-205710 GCF_001831515.1 Corynebacterium sp. HMSC074A01 | reverse complement strand
ATCAGGTGTCTACCTAACGGGGGTCAGGTCCAGTCTCGACACCGCTACTCAACGGTCGGCCGCATGATTCACTCCTTGAAGGTCGCTTTTCGGATCGCCTCGAGTTTCAGTTGATTCATCCTCGAGGTTTTGTTGCTGTCAATCACGGGCCTTTTCGGGTAGATAATTTCAGAGTGGTGGAGATCTTCTAGTGCCCTTTGGAAAAGATGCAGCTTTGAATCATGGGTAAAAGCCCCACGCGCTGCGTAAAATTGCTTTGCTCTGGGGACCCAGGGGTAGCGTGAGTCATGCACAAGTTGGTATTCGATCGCCCGCTTGTAGAGGGCACATAACCAGTCGGCGAATTGGATATTCGAAGATAGTTCACTATCGATATGCATTGGTGGCTCGACAATTCTGCGCATTTCCGGAAAGTCAGATGCTCGTCCAAAAATATGCGCGTACATTTGCGGCAGCCGTTGCTTGCGGGACTTTTCGTTAATTTGGTCCATCATGACTAGCACTGATTGGTCTAGAGAATCTGCGTGGCGGGCGATGCGGTTAAGCGTTTCTCGCATGGAGGTTTGTTCGCGTTCCAGGAACTCACGAGAAGAGCAGTTGGTTTCTTTTGGAGTACCGATTGGTTTTTCTTCCGCATAATAAAAGAGTTGCCCATCGAGACTGCGGAGCTTTGATATTAGGCTTCCCAGAAGCCTAAGGTTCTGAGGTCGATCCTCCGCAGCTCGAGCAAAAAGCAAATCTGCGCCTTTTCGCTCCCACCTGCCGGGGTCACGACCATCCGGAATATCGTTTTGGAAGAACTGCCTCTTTTTATGCGCGAAGTGAGCCCCAAATTGTCGAGCATTATCCTCGGGAAGAATGAAACCTCCGTACCCGAAAGCGGGGCTGTCGGCGAATCGAGAGTGCGAGGGGTGAACAAGAGCCCCAGGCGATCCAATTTCGTCGATATATGCCAGTAGCATTCTGCCCCCGGGTCGATAGAATAAATGGCGCGAGGACCTCGCAATGGCGAGGTCCTCGGAGTTGTTGCCCGGGGTATTCTTGCAAAAGCTCAACGCCTGGCTTACATCTAGAAGGTTATAGGGTGCGAGGGAGCGCCGCAACTTGTTTTCCGGCAAAACTGTCTGCCTGTGGGTTGGGGGTGTAATGGGTGAGGACTTAGTGAACCTCGGGGGTGCTGGTTTATGTTAAGGGTTCAGGAAGGAATGGAACTTGCGAAAGCATGCCCGACCAAACGTGAAACCCCGCGTCCGACCGGTCATTTCAGTCGGGCGCGGGGCCTTACAAGTACAGCTCCTCCAACTGGGCTCGAACCAGTGACCCTTCGATTAACAGTCGAATGCTCTGCCAACTGAGCTATGGAGGAATATTCACTTTGTTGCCGTCCTGCTGCGTTCCCGCTGCGCTCTGTGCAACGAGTACTTATTCTGTCTTATCTTCTAAAAAGAAACAAATCGGCAGGTCAGGTAGGCCAAATAGGACAAACGATACAAAAAAGTGTTACTGTGTGTGTCATGCAGAATCGTACCCTCTCCGCCGCCACCGCATTAGCCGTGGCCAGCGCCGCTTTTTCTCCAGTTAGCGCACACGCCGCAAGTCCATATTCCAACGTTGAAGCGTTCCAACGCGACGCGACTGTCGTGGTGAACGACATGAGCTCTGTCAAGAACAGCTACGAGCGCGCCGCCGGCTCCAGCTTCGACGACGCAGTTGCCGCAGGCGGCTTCACTGAAGTGGTCAAGCACGCTAGCCGTTTCGACATCATCATGACCGCCCTTTTGGGCTCCTTTGCCGTCGGCTCCACCTGGTACTACATGGTGCTTCAGGGCATGATCCCGAACCCGCTGCCCGGCGTCATTCCTTCGCCAGCCCAGCAGCACCGTAGGTAAACGCGAGATTTCTTCCTTTACCTCGGCCCTGTCCTACACCACGTAGGGTGGGGCCTATGCGTTTTATTAGCCACGACCAGGTTTTTGCCACACTTACCCCGGCTGCGGCGGTCGCCGCTTTGCGCGACACGCTTGCCGAAGGGTTTGATCCCGCAACGGACCCCCTGCGGGAGAAAGTCCAGCTCCCACACGGCGAGATGCACCTCATGCCTTCGGCTACAGACAGCGCGGTTGGAGTGAAGATCCTCGGCATCCAGCCTTCCGACTCCACCGAAGACGTTCCGCTCGTGCAAGGCTCGTACCTGCTGATGGGCGCGAAGACGCTCACGCCGCACACGCTTATTGATGCCACGTCGCTGACCGCGCTGCGCACTCCGGCCGCCTCCATCGCGCCGGTGGTTGAGCTGCTGACGGCCTCCGAGGAACCGCTCGACGTCGTTATCTTTGGCACCGGCGCACAGGGGCTCGGTCATGCGGCCACGCTGGAAAGCGTGCTCGATGGCGTCCGTGAGCTGCGCATTACTTTTGTCTCGCTTACTGAGCCGGCGGACTTCTCCTACGACTGGGTAGAGTCCGGCACGGATGCAGCCAAGGACGCGGTCAAGAATGCTGAGCTCGTCATTACCGCGACGACAGCCCCCGCCCCGATCCTGCACGCTGCAGATCTTGGCGAGCGCGCGATCGTGCTGGCGGTGGGCGCTCACACGGCCGATACTCGCGAGCTTGCCGCCGATGTCTTCGAGGGCGCGCAGGTGATCGTCGAAGACCCCACGGTGGCCTACCGGGAGGCAGGAGACGTCGTGCTTGCTACCGAGGAAGGCACCGTTGCACGCGAGGACCTGGTCACCATGGCGCAGGTCGTGCGCGGCGAGGTGGAGCTCGCACGCGATCGTCGTGTGGTGTGCAAGACCGTCGGCATGCCGTGGCAGGATCTTGCCACTGCCGAAGCGATCGCCGCCGCAGCAGACGCGTAGAGCGAAAACCGGGGGTAGGGTAGTGGGCATGAAGAAGACACTGCTGCCGCTGGGCGTCGCCGCTGCCGTCGCCTGTACCACCGTTACGCCCGCCTACGCCCAGGAGGTGCCGGATGCCCCTGTCGCTGAGCAGGAATCCAGCTCTGGTAGCTCGGCTGGGGATGAAGGCCAGGAGGGGGACGCGGGGTCGTCGCTAAGCACTGGCGCGATTGTGGGCATTAGCCTCGGCGTGCTGGCGCTCGTAGGTGCTGGCAGTTACTTTGCTGTCTCCCAGGGGCTGATTGACGTACCCGGGCTCGAGCTGCCGCAGGTGCCGGGGCTGGGCGAGCTCGGCGCGCTTGCCGGTGCTGCGGGGCTGGCGATCCCGGCGCTGAGCGCGGGCAAGCAGGAGAAGAACGCATCGTGCCAGCCGGGTGCCTTTGACGCGATCGTGCCGGGTTGGCCTGCGCCGACGGGAACGACGGTGCAGTACTGCGACGGCAAGTGGGCTGTCGCCGGTGCGAAGCAGACCGACTGGATCGTCGCGTTTCGGGCGAATGGTGACAAGTGGGCAGTGGTGAAGCCGGATGGGGAGACGAACACCGGGTTCAAGTGCTACAACACGGCAACGCTGCGGGGGCAGGGCGCGCCGAAGCAGTTCACCGACAAGCTGCAGACCTGTTAGCGCAGGGCCCGGGCTGCAAGCGCGAGTTTGCGGTGGTTAGGCACGCGGATGCGGGTAGTGCGAAGCGTGTCTGGTGGGGTGGCCTCGATGCGGTCGGTGAGGTCTTCAAAGATCGCGGTGGCTGCCCGCACCGCCGGGCGAACCCGTGGCGGCAGGTTGGGGATCTGTTGTTTGGCCTGGGCGAGTTCGGTGCGGATTTCGGGGATGAAGGGGTGGACGGGGGCGTCGATAAGCGAGTGCTTGGTGTAGCGGCGGCCGAGGGCTGAGTCTTCGGCTTGGTCGCGCAGGAAGTTGATCTTTTGGAAGGCGGAGCCGAGTGCGCGGGCACCGTCGATCAGTTGCGGGGTGAGCGCGGCGTCGTTGCCTCGGAAGAACACGCGCAGGCAGAGCAGGCCGATGACCTCGGCGGAGCCGTAGATGTATGTGGAAAGCGGCAGGTCCGGCTGGTCGGGTAGGTCTGAGCGCATGGAGGCGAAGAAGGCGCGGACCTCGTCGTCGGGGAAGCGGCAGGCTCGGGCGGTGGTGGCGTAGGCGTGCAGGACCGGGTCGGTGTGGAAGCGGTGCGCGGGTGCGTGGAGGACGGCGTTCTCGTAGGCGTTGAGGGCGGTGGCGGGGCAGGTGTTGGCTTGGGAGGTGGTGCCGTCGACAATCTCGTCGGCGATGCGGACTACGGCGTAGAGGTTGCGGATGTCGGTGCGCATCGGCTGCGGCAGCAGCTTGGTGGACAGTGAGAAGCTGGTGGAGTAGTGCGCCATGACCTGCGCGGCTGCGCGGTTGCAGGCGGCGTCGTAAGTGTCCAAGTAGCTGCCGGTCATGATGCATAAGCGTATCGTGCGCGGCCGGGCCGGTAGCATCGGGCGCATGATAATTCCCGTTGGATGGCCCCGCCCGCGCGCGCTCGCCGGGGGACTGCTTGGGCTGGGCGTGGTGATGCTGCTCAGCGCCGGGCAGCTGCCGGACTGGCGGGCGCTGACGTTTCTCGGGCTGGCACTCGGCGTGCCGAGTCTGGTGTGGCTGGTGGCGGACATCTGGCTTACGCGGCCGCGTGGGGTGGCGTGGTGGCTGCTCGTGGCGGTTGCCGTGGTAGTGGGTGTGTGGGGGATTGCGCTGTTTCCGGAGCGGTGAGCGGGAATTGATATGCCTCGGGGTTTCTTCGTGTACGAGGGGCGCAATTTCAGCTGTGCAAAATCTTGACCAAAAGCGCCAAAATGGGTTAAATTAAGGCTACGACGAGCCGGATACCGGAACGTTGTCGCCTGGAGCCGCGTAGGCTCCAGAGCTTTTTCTGAGCTAAGGAAGCCACTTCCGCTCGTGGACGAGAGCGGGACCGAGTGCCTTTACTAGTCGCGCGGTCGCCCTGCGTGCCGACTTACTAGCGGTTGTCTCTTCTCGGTGGCGGCGCAGCACATAGACGGACATGTCTGCTGCCTGCACACCCCTACTTTCCCTAGAGTCAACAAACTCGATGTCGCCGTCAACGCAAAGTAGTTTTTGGCTGCGGTAGCCCGGAGTGCTGACACGGGTAAATCCTTGGATTGCCTCGTTAAAATCATCTTGCTGCGGCACCATGTCGGCAATGACCTTGCACATCTTCCCGTTGAATGCGCAATACTCATTGACGCGCTCTAGCGTGTGGCGGAGCGCCACCTCGTGAGGACTATCCGGGTACTTGTATCGCGCATTAAGCCGGTTAACATCAACGCCTTCGAGGTAGACTCGGGCACCCGAGTTCTGTATTGCGTGCAGCACCTTCTGGTAAATGGACACGCGCGCTCCAAACTTACCGGTGAGGCTTTTCCAGTCGTCTAACCCATTCATCAGGGCATGGCCATGAAACTCAGGTGAAGCAAGCCAGCTATTGCGCTCTCGCAGACCGTCGGCAAGTTCGTCGAGCCGCGTCACCAAGGCCTCACTTTGCTTTTCGTCGACGAGGACGCCCGCCACGTAATAGTGACCTTTCTGGTAGGACTCGTCAATGAAGAGTTGATACATGCGGGGTGTTCTCCTGTCGGGTGGGCACTAACGACCTTAACCTATGCGCCAATTCCAGAATGAGACGTTGATAGCGCAGCCACGTGAACAGGATGTATGCACAGGTCTGGCGCACTCGCCTGTGGATGATCCGCTTCGGGACATTCGCTGTTGGTGGCCCCCTAACAAAAGATCTACCTGGCGGAGGCGGAGCCCGTGATCGGCTTTACCGGGGCGCCCGGCCAGGAAGCGCCGCAGGTGATGGAGAAGCAGATCGCATCGTGTGGCGACCCGAGTATTCACGAAACGGGGACGACGTTCTTCACTGACGGTACGTCGGGTTGGACGCAGCAGTGTGCGTCGCAGATGTGGCCGGCGCAAGAGGCGATGATTGCGGAGCAGGAGGCTGTCGAGGTGTTCGACGAGCCGGTCGATGAGGACATAGACGCTGGTGAGTGGTAGCGGTTAGCGCAAACAAAAAGTGGGCGGGGTCTGGTTTTCCAGACCTCGCCCACTTCATTGGTGCTGTTTGATTTTAGCGGGACAGCACACCGTTGATGATCGAGAGACCCTGTCCTGTGCGCGTGGGGAGCTTGATTTTCAGGGTGTCAACCTTGCTGACCGGCACGTCGAAGTTAACTGCGGTGCCCTTCTTTACGATCTTGCTCTGGGTGAGGTTGCCATTGACATACACCTCGACCTTGCCCTCTTCAACTTCGTCGTTGATGATGTTCTCATCCCACACCGCCGTGAAGGTGGCCTTTCGGAATTCGCTGTTCAGCTTGCGCTCCACGTAGCAGTGGTTGTTGAAATTGCACTTGCCGTTTCGGGCAGAATCGGTGTAGACCTTGTCGCCAACCTTGACCTCGACGCCGTAGTCGACGTGGTTGTAGGTGATGCCGTCCCTGCTGCCCGGGATCAGCAGCTTTTCCTGTGCCTGCTTCGGGTCGGAGGGCGCGACGACGCCAGAGTCACCCTTGCCCGGGTTGATGCTGCTGCCGTTCTCAGCAAGGCCAGCGACGGTGCCGATCAGCGCGGTCAGTGCCACAATTGCGCCGACGATCTGGGGGATGAGGGCTTCAACGTTGCCGAGGAGCTTGTTGATGTCTTTGAAGTTATTCATGGAAATCTTTCAAAATGACGAGAAACTGGACTCTCCAATTAAAACGTCTGCATGACACCTGTGCAACATTTTAAAACGCAGTTCGGCGGAGCAGGCCTGCCCAAAACCCGGCCCCGCGCTCCTTGGGGGAGGAGGCGGGGCCGGGGTGAACGGGGCGTCGATAAGCGGGAACTAGCCCACCTGGTAGTCCATCGGCGAGCCCGGGCCGAGCGGGATGCCTGCGTAGTACCAGATGAGGAAGAAGATGAACCAGCCCGCCATCATCGCGATGGTGTACGGCAGCGCGAGCGACATGAGCGTGCCCACGCCGGCCTTCTTGTAGTAGCGCTGCAGGAAAGTCAGCGCGAGCGCGAAGTACGGCGACATCGGGGTGATGATGTTCGACGGGGAGTCGCCGATGCGGTAGAGCATCTGGGTGACCTCGGGCGCAATCCCCACGTACATCATCATCGGGACCACCACCGGGGCCATGAGCGCCCACTGCGCGGAGCCGGAAGTGATGAATAGGTTGACCAGTGCCACCATGACGACAAAGCCCAAGAAGAGCAGCACGTTTGGCAGGTTCCAGCGCTGCAAAAGCTCCGCGCCATTAATCGCGGTCCAGGAACCCAGGTTGGACCAGGTGAACCATGCCAAAAACTGGGAGACGGCGAAGAAGAGCACCAGCATCGGCAGCAGCGTCTGCAGGCCGCGCGCCATGAACGCCGGGATGTCCGCGGCGGAGGTGATCGTGCCGACGATCAGGCCGTAGACCAGGCCCATGAGGAAGAATGCCAGGGCGATCGGCATGGCAATCGCGCGGATGAGCGGGGACTCCATGAAGCCCTCCTCCGGACGCGCGAACGGCGAGGCCGGGACGAAGAGCAGAACGAAGTAGGCGATGAGGAACAGCACGAGCGCCACGGTGGACCACAGCATGCCCTTCCACTCGATGGGGGAGAGTTTGAGCTGCTCCTCGGTCAGCTCGCCCTCTTGGCGCTCGTACTCCGGCTCCGGAGTCTCCTTAGGTTTGCCAGCGGCTTCCTCTACCAGCGGGTCGCCGGAGTCGGCCTCTTTGAGGGCCTTGGCGTGCTCGCGGCTTTCGATCTTGTCAAAAGCGAGTTCCTTGGTCTCGATGTGATCGTGGTTGACCAGCGCCTGCGCCTTTTTGTCCACGAAGAACTCAGTCACCGCAGTGATCACCAGCGCGAGCACGACTGCCGACGGGATGACGAAGTAGATGTTGGCCAGCGGGGAGACCTCGTAGGCCTCGTCAACAATGTTGGCCGCCGAGGTAGAAATGCCGGCCAGCAGCAGGTCGGTGATGTTGAGGATCAGCGAGGCATTAAAGCCTGCCGACGACGCAGCGAACGCCACCATCGCACCCACGATCGGCGAGCGCCCCACCGCGTGGAAGGCGAGCGCGCCCAGCGGGATGATGATCACGTAGATCGCGTCGGAAGCCACGGAGCCGGTCACACCGGCCAGTGCCACCATGAAGGTGAGCATGCGCGGGCCAACCTTGGCTACCATCGCGCGCACCAGCGCGCCGAGGAAACCGGTCTGCTCCGCCACGGCCACGCCCAGCATCACCGAGAGCACGACGCCCAGCGGCGGGAAGGCGATGAAGTTCTCCACCGCGTCGGTGACCATGCGCGAGATGTTCTCTCCGGTGAGCAGCGACTCGACCTCGATAGTCTCGCCCGTGCCGGGGTCGACCGCGCTCATGCCAACCTTGTGGCCAATCCAGGAGGTCACGGCGACAACGCCGGCGAGGATGACGAAGAGCCAGAAAGGATCCGGCAGCTTGTTGCCGACCCTTTCGATGAAGCCGAGGAAGCCTGCGCCCTCGCCGTCTTCGTGCTCGTGGCTGTCTTCGTGGCCCTTGGCCTTTTCTTTCGTGCCCGTATTACCGGGCGGGACTTTAGAGGAACCGGTCATCGATTCTCCCTCTCGTGCTCGTTGGGGCCCGCGCTTTCTGTGGAAAGTGCAGGCTGCGTGCAGTTATGAAGGCCGTTCGGCCGGTGACCCGTAGCCCTTCCGGCGCACAGGTGTAAGCCAGCTTACACAAACCAGGTGTCGTGTACACATTGGTAGGGTTGAGGCTCATGCACGTCGATTTAGCCCCGTTTCTGGATTCCTGGCCCGCGGACAACGTCAGCGCCGCGCTGATTGGCACGCACACTGGCTCGTACGGCGATGAGGAGCGCGTCTACGAGCTGGCCAGCGTGACCAAGCTGCTCTCGGCCTACGGCATCCTGCTCGCGGTGGAGGAGGGTGCCTTCGAGCTGGACACACCCTGCGGGCCCGAAGGTGCGACCGTGCGGCACTTGCTCGCGCACGCGGGTGGTGTTGGCTTTGATACGCGCGAGTTGCAAAAACCGGTGGGCGAGCGGCGCATCTATTCCTCGGCTGGCTACGAGATTCTGGCGGACTTTTTGGAGGAGGAAACCGGGATCGGCTTCGGCGACTACTTGCGTGAGGGGGTCTTTGCGCCGCTGGGGATGCGTACGGCTGAAGTGTATGGGTCGGCGGGTCATGGCGGGCGGGCGTCGATAAGCGACCTGGCGCTGTTCGCACAGGAGCTGCTGGAGCCGAAGCTTCTGGCGACGGAGACGCTGCGCGAGGCGTTTGCGAACCAATTCGGGGACCTGCGCGGTGTTGTGCCAGGCTACGGCATGCAGAAACCGTGCCCGTGGGGTCTTGGCTTTGAGATTAAGGGGGAGAAGGCGCCGCACTGGACGGGCGATGGGATGCCCGCGGATACGGTCGGGCACTTCGGTATGGCGGGTACGTATCTGTGGGTGGCCGACGGGCAGGCGATGGTGGCACTGACGGATCGCGAGTTCGGCGACTGGGCGAAGCCGCTGTGGCAGGAGACAAATACTTCCGTGTGGGAGGCGGTGTGCGCCAAGTAAATGACGTTGCGCGCTACATCCTCGAACGGCAATCGGGGAGTGTCAGCACCATGAAGTTGCAGAAGTTGGTTTATTACGCTCAAGCGTGGAGCTTGGTGTGGGATGAAAAACCGTTATTTCACGCGTGTATTGAAGCTTGGGCCAACGGGCCAATCGTGCGGGAGCTTTACGATCAGCACCGCGGGAAATTCACTGCGGAGCTTGCGATGTTCCCCGGTGACTCCAGCAACCTCACTGACGCTGAGAAAGAAACCATCGATGTGGTCCTAGAAGCGTACGGGCACCTCAGTGGCCAGCAGTTGAGCGACCTCGCGCACAGCGAGCGGCCTTGGCGGGAAGCACGAGAGGGCATCGCTGACGGCGAGCCGTCCACGAGCACGATCAATGAAGAAGTCATGCAAGACTTCTACAGTGCCGTCCAGTCCGCATCTACGGCGTAGAAAATCCATTTTCCACCCGTGTGATGCGGCCGTTTTTGCAATAAACTGTGGCGCATGACAAGTGGCATCGATAGCGCCCAGGTTCCCGCGCCCGGGCAGAAACTCCCGTCCTCACAAGTGTGGCCGCTCATGTTGGCCCTACTCACCGCTGTTTTCGCGTTCCAGCTCAACGCCTCCATGCTTGCGCCCGCGCTGGCCACGATGCAGGTGGAGCTGGACGCCACCGCGAGCCAGATCGGCATGACGCAGACGGCGTTCTTCACCGCGGCCGCGTTGTTCTCGCTGTTTATGCCGCGGTGGGGTGATCTGATCGGGCGTCGGAAGGTGCTCGTGGGCATGATGGCCGTCACCGTTGTCGGCTCGATCATCGCCGCGCTGTCGGTGAACGTGACCATGCTCTTTATCGGGCGCGTGGTGCAGGGCGTCTCAGGGCCGACGGTGGCGCTGACCTCGGTGATGCTGCGGCAGGCGGTGCGCGATGAGAAGCAGTTCGCGTTCCTGGTGGGCATTTTGACCTCCATTAACGGCGGCATCGCGGGCGTGGACGCCATCCTCGGCGGCTGGCTCACCGCCGCTTTCGGGTTCCGCTCCCTGTTCTGGGTGATCGGCGCGTTCGCACTCGCCGCGGTCTTTACCATCCGCTACGGGGTGGCGGAGACGAAGTCCAACGAGCTGCAGCCGATGGACTGGAAGGGTGTGGCCTGGCTCGTCGTGGCGATCGGCACGATCCTTACCGCCTTCAACGAGGCCGGCGCGCTCGCCGAGGCCAACTGGTTCATGGTGATCATCCTGCTGGCCATCGGCGCGGCCGCGCTCGTGGTCTTCTGGCGCGCCGAGAACTCCACCCGCCACCCGCTGGTGCAGCCCGACCTAATCAAGCAGCGCCGTACCTGGGCGCTGTTGACCACCACCACGCTCACCATGACCGGTATCTTCGCCGTGATGAACGGCCTGGTGCCCAACCTGGCCCAGGACCAGGTGCACGGCCCCGGCTTGTCGGCCGGCACCGTCTCCTTCTGGACGCTTACGCCGTACGCCATCGCCGGCCTTGTTGTCGGTCCCTTTGCAGGCTTCCTCGCCGGCCGGCTGGGCTATAACCTGGTGCTGAAGATCGGCATCGGTGGGGCGGCCCTGTCGGTGCTCATGGGTATTTTCATCGTGGATAACCCAACGCCGGTGCTTCTGCTCCTGCTGTCGATCGCCGCGGGTATCACGTACGCGGGCATTGCCAACATCATGCTTGGCTCGCTGCACGTCACGCTCGCCCCGAAGTACAACCAGGGCTACCTGCCGGGCCTGAACGCGGGCGCGTTCAACCTCGGCGCTGGCATCTCGTTTACCGTCATCTTCGCGGTGGTCACCTCGTTCGCGGACCAGGGCGGCGGCTACCGCGCCGGTATGATCGCGGGCCTGGTGCTGCTCATCGCCGCGTTCTGCACGTCTTTCCTGATCCCGCGCCCGCAGGATCTGCCCGACACCATCGCCGCTGAGGAGGCCAACCATGCGTAAAATTATTCTTGACTGTGACCCCGGCCACGACGATGCGGTGGCCATACTGCTCGCGCTCGGCGACCCGTCGATTGACCTGCTTTGCGTAACAACGGTGGGCGGCAACCACACCATCGACAAGGTCACCCGCAACGCGGCCCAGGTGCTGACCGTCGCCGGACGCACCGACGTGCCGATCTACCGCGGCGCGCACCGCCCGCTGGTGCGCGAGGTAGAGACCGCCGAGGCTGTCCACGGCGATACCGGCATGGAGATCCACGGCTTCGAGCTGCCGGAACCGGAATGCGAGATCAGCGAGACCCACGCGGTGCGCGCGATCATCGACACCATCATGGCGGAAGAACCCGGCACCGTGACGCTCGTGCCCACCGGGCCGTTGACCAACATTGCGCTGGCGGCACGCCTGGAGCCGCGCATCGTGGAGCGCGTCCGCGAGGTCGTGCTCATGGGCGGGGCGTACGCCACCGGCAACTGGACCGCGTCGGCCGAGTTCAACATCGTCGTCGATCCGGAAGCCGCCCACATCGTCTTCAACGAGTCCTGGCCGGTAGTCATGGTCGGCCTGGATCTGACCCACCAGGCCCTGGCCACGCCCGAGGTGGAGCAGCGCTTCGCAGCACTCGGCACTGACGTGGGCGACCTGGTGGTCGGGCTGTTCGACGCCTTCCGCACCAATTACAAGGACAACCAGGGCTTTGACAACCCGCCGGTCCACGACCCCTGCTGCGTGGCTTACCTCATCGACCCGTCGGTGGTAACAACCGTGCCGGTGCCTATCGACGTCGAACTCTCCGGCGCGCTCACTACCGGCCGCACGGTCGCCGACTTCCGCGCGCCCGCGCCTGCCGACTGCACCACGTTTGCGGCCACCGAGCTGGACGTGGACAAGTTCTGGGACATGGTGGTCGACGCGGCCGAGCGCCTGGGGTAGGGAATGCTGCGGGGTAAGCGTTAGCATTCCTAGCTATGTTGCACCTTCCCATCGCGCTTGCCATCGGCGCGCTGATCCCCATCCAGACCGCCGCGAACTCCCGCCTGCGTGTAAGCGTGGGCAACCAGCCGGTGGTCTCAGCGCTACTTTCATTTAGCGTCGCGCTTTTGCTGTCCATCCTGGCCACGGCCGTGCTGGTGGGCAACCCTTTGCCGCAGTTCGCGCCGGGCACGCACGCGCCCTGGTGGATCTGGCTCGGCGGGTTCATGGGCGCAGTCTTCGTGCTGGGCAACATCCTGCTTTTCCCCAAACTTGGCGCGGTGCAGACCGTGGTGCTGCCGATTTTGGGCCAGGTCATCATGGGGCTGACCATCGATTACTTCGGCCTGTTCCACTCGCCGCAGCAGCCGGTGAGCCTGCTGCGCGTCCTTGGTGCCGCGGTGGTGCTCGTCGGTATTGCGGTGGTGCTTGGGGTGCGAAGGAATGCCGCGAGTGGCGACGCCGACGGAGCCGGGCTGTGGCTCTACCGGCTGCTTGGTGTCGCAGTCGGCATGGGCTCAGCGACCCAGGCCGCGGTCAACGGTTACCTGGGTGCGATCGCGGGTTCCTCGCTGCACGCAGCCGAGATCAACCTGGCGGTCGGCGCGCTGCTCCTGCTCATTGCGGTACTGGTGACCAGCCCGCGTCAGCTCACCCGCAAATCGACGGCGGGGCCGTGGTGGATGTGGCTGGGCGGTGTCGTCGGCGCGACCTTCGTCATCGGTGGTGCCACCTTGGTACCCATCCTCGGCACGGCCACGACCGTGATCGCGTTTAACGCGGGCACGATCGCGGGCGGCCAGGTCATGGAGTCGGTCGGCGCTTTCGGTGCCCGCAAGCGCAGGATCAACGCCACCCGCGCGGCCGGGCTGGTGCTGATCTTCGCCGGCGTGCTGGCGGTGCGCCTGCTCTAAGAGGTGTGGTGGACCTCGGCCAGCTCGTAGACCGGCGTGTCCATCCCCTCGTAGCGCGCCTTGAGCTGGAGGGAGAGGTAGCGCGAGTAGTGGCGTGACTGGTGCAGGTTGCCGCCGTGGAACCACAGCTGGTCCACCTGAGTCGGCTTCCACATGTTGCGCAGCTCGCGCTCCCATGGACCCGGGTCCTTCGTGGTGTCTGAGCCCAAGCCCCACACACGGCCGACCTTATCGGCGGTCTCCTTGTCGATGAGGTGCTCGACCCAGCCGTTCATTGAGCCGTAGCCGGTGGCGAGCACGATGACGTCGGCGGGGAGCTCGGTGCCGTCGTCAAGCACGACCGAGTGCTCCTTGACCTCGGCGATAGAGGTGGGGGAGTGGACGGGGATCGAGCCGTCGGCAACCAGCTCCGAGGCGCCGACGTTGATGTAGTAGCCGGAGCCGCGGCGCAGGTACTTGAGGAAGAGCCCGGAGTCGTCGTCGCCGAAGTCCACCATGAACCCGCGGTCGGCGAGCGCCTGGTAGAACTCGGCATCCTCCTTACGGATCTGGTCGAAGGCGGGCCGCTGCGCGTCGGGCAGCACCTTGTACGGCCAGGAGGCGAAGAGCAGGTCGGCGGTGTCGGTATCGATCCCGGCTTCTACCGCGTCTTCCGAGTACAGCGGGCCGAAGACGTGCTTCATCAGCGAGTCCGACTGCGAGACGTGCGTGGACGAGCGCTGGATCATCACCGGGCGCGCCCCGTTGTGCACCAGGTCCGCGGCGATATCGTGGGCGGAGTTGTTCGCACCCAGGATCACCACGTCCTTGTCCCTGTCGCCCTCGCCGCCGGGGTGCTCGGAGGAATGCCGGATCTCGCCGGCGAAGTTCTCCTGGCCCTTGAGTTGCGGGCGGTTCGGCACGCCCGACATGCCGGTGGCGAAGACGAGCTGGGTCGGGTGCAGGGTGAGCTCCTTGCCGTCGCGGGTCAGCGAGACGTTCCAGCGCTTGTTCTCTTCGTCGAACTCGGCGTTGGTGACCTCCGCGTTGGTCCAGTAGTCCAGGTCCATGATGCCCACGTAGTGCTCAAGCCAATCGCCCATCTTGTCCTTCGGCGTAAAGACCGGCCAGTCGTCCGGGAACGGCAGGTAGGGCATGTGGTCGTACCACACCGGGTCGTGCAGGCACAGGGAGTGGTAGCGGCCGCGCCACTGGTCACCGGGGCGGTCCGCCTTATCGACGATCAACGCTGGCACCCCCTGACGCTTCAACCTCGCGCCGAGCGCGATACCACCCTGACCGCCGCCGATAATCAGTACGTAGGGCTGCTCCGTAACGCCCAAGGTGGCGCGGCGCTTCTCGCGGCGATCCGCCCAGTTCTCCGGGTCCTGCTTCGGGCCGTGCTGCGCGCCGAGCTCGCGGTTGCGCCCGCGCTTTTCGGGGAAGTCCTTCAGTTCGCGGCCGGAGATGAGCAGCGTCCACGCTTTGCCGTCGCGAAGCCTGGCGATGCCGCGGCAGGCGAAGTTGCCGGTCTCGCAGGTGAACTGGATCCTCGTTACCCCTTCGCCCTCGTCGGCGACCTCCGTGAGCTTGGTGTTGGTGATCGTGCTATCTGGGTGCGTGTCGGCAACCATGCGGGCGATCTCCTCGCGGCCCTCGGCGGTGTATAGGTTCCACGTCATGGCAGTCAGGTCGCGCCAGAACCCCTCGGGCTCAAAGAGCGCTGCGGCGGCTTCACCTGCGGCGGCGGGATCGGACTGCGCGGTCGCGGCCTCGAGGTCGTTGAGCCATTGCTGTGCGGTGGTCTCGGTCATGGAATTGCCTTTCCATCAGTTAGGGGTGTTGGGCGACACATTACACGCGGATCTGAGGTGTGCGCCACAATCAATTCCAAATGTGGCTGCCGCGAACGGCATGTCACCCTCTACCTCAACTTGAGCAAATAGGGGGATCAACCTGCGGTTGAGGGTTGCCGGGGTCAACTCGTGTGGCGCAAGATTGGTCGCGAGATACAAGAGGTCGTTGGGGAAGACGAACCTCTCGTCTTACACTCCGCCGCCGCGCCTAGTCACCGCGGCCGCAAACCCGCCTAGTCACCGGGTGTGGGGTGTCCACCGCCGCATGCGGGCCTGCGCAAGGCGCTAGTCACGCCACAGCGCACACACGGATGCGGCACCGCGAAGCACGATACGGAAGGTCCCCAACTCATGACTACGACTTTGGTCGCGCCGTACGCCTCGACGGCGACGTTCACGCGCGCCACAACCGCGCCAGCTACACACGCGCCCACTGCCGCCGCTACGTTGGTGGTGTCCGGGATGGGGCGGGGGTGTCGGCGTGGCGTCGAGAAGCTGCTCTGCGAGCTGCCCGACGCACCCACCACGGATGACGAGGACGCGATCTGGTTTACCCGCTGGCAGCGCGAAGCCGACGGCACGTACTGCTGCCGCGAAACGCTGCGCGCGCCCGCCGAGGCCCTGGCCACTTTCGCCGAGCGCTTGGACGCATACGCCAAAACGCACGGCTTTGTAGCGCGTGTCACGCCGCGGTCGTACGATGGAGCGCATGTCTGATCAATACCGTGTACAGAACCCGGCAACCAACGAGGTCGTCGAGACCTTCGACTTCATCACCGACGCCGAGCTCGCCGCCGCCCTCGACCGCGCCGACGAAGCCTTTACCCAGTGGCGCGAGGTGAGCTTCGACGATCGCGCGAAGCTTTTGCGCGAAATCGCGCAGCTTTTCGACGCCAAGCGCCCCGAACTTACCCGCATCATCGCCGAAGAAATGGGCAAGCCGCTCGACCAGGGCGAAGGAGAACTCGACGACGTCGTCGGCATCTTCAACTATTACGCCGACCACGGCGCGGAGCTGAGCGCCGACGAGCCGATCGAGCACACCGGCGGCGAGGCCGTCATCCGCAAGGTGCCCATTGGCGTCATCGTCGGTGTCATGCCGTGGAACTTCCCGTACTACCAGGTCGCGCGCTTCATCGCGCCGACCATCATGGCGGGCAACACCGTGCTGCTCAAGCACGCCGAAATCTGCCCCCGCTCCGCTGAAGCCATCCAGGCGATTGTCGACGAGGCGTGCGCGAAAACCGGCGCTCCGACCGGAGTGTTTACCAACATCCGCGCCACCCACGACCAGGTGGCCGGACTTCTCGCCGACATCCGCGTCCAGGGGGTGTCGCTTACCGGCTCCGAGCGCGCCGGTCGCGCCGTTGCCGCAACCGCCGGCCAGAACCTGAAGAAGGCGCTGCTCGAGCTCGGCGGCACCGACGCCTACATCGTGCTGGACACCGACGACGTCGAGGCCGCCGCCGATACCGCGTGGGGCAAGCGCCTGGCCAACACCGGCCAGGCGTGTACGTCGAACAAGCGCATCATCGTCATGGATGACATCTACGACGACTTCGTCGACGCCATGGTTCGCCGCGCGAAGGACTTCACCCAGGGCGATCCTTTCAACCCGCAGAAGGGCCATTTCTACCCGCTGTCCTCGCGCGGTGCGGCAGAAACCCTGCGCGACCAGGTGCGCAAGGCCGTCGAAGAAGGCGCCACGCTGCACGTCGGCGGCGAGCTGACCGGCGAAGGCGCGTACTTCACGCCCGCCGTGCTTACCGACGTCCCCGTCGGCTCCGAGTCCTACGCGGCCGAGTTCTTCGGGCCCGTCGCCGAGATCTACAAGGTCGCAAGCGACGAGGAAGCCATCGAGCTGGCGAATAACTGCAACTACGGCCTGGGTGGTGCTGTCTTCTCCCAGGACGAGGAGCGCGCCAAGAAGGTGGCCAACCGCGTGGTCACCGGCATGATTCACGTGAACATCCCGCAGGCGCGCGGGCCGGAGCTGCCCTTTGGCGGCGTGAAGAACTCCGGCTTCGGCCGCGAGCTCGGCACGCTCGGCATGGACGAGTTTGTGAACAAGCAGCGCTACTACGTCGCCGACTAGTCGCCGAAAGGCGCCTCGATGCGCTCGACCAAATCCGCGACGGAGTCCACGATCGCGGTGGGGCGGTAGGGGTAGCGGGCGATCTCCGCATCGTCGCTAATCCCGGTGCGCACGAGCACGGTGCGCATGCCCGCCTCCATGCCGGCCTTGATGTCGGTATCCATGCGGTCGCCGATCATCACCGTGTTCTCCGAGTGCACGCCTAAGGTATTCAGCGCCGAGCGCATCATCACCGGGTTGGGCTTGCCCACGTAGTAGGGGTCGCGGCCGGTGACCGCGGTGATCATGGCCGCCACCGACCCGGTCGCGGGGATCACGCCGTTGGGGCCCGGGCCCGTCAGGTCCGGGTTGGTGGCGATGAAGCGCGAGCCGCGCAGGATGAGGTTGCAGGCCGTGGTCAGCGCCTCGAAGGAGTAGGTGCGGGTCTCGCCGAGCACAACGAAGTCCGGGTCCGAATCGGTCAGGATCCAGCCCATCTCGTGCAGCGCGGTCGTCAGGCCGGCCTCGCCGATCACGTACGCGGAGGCCTCGCCGGCCTGCTGGGAGAGGAACTTCGCCGTCGCGGTGGCGGAAGTCCAGATGCGCTCCGGCTCAATATGCAGCCCCATGCGGGTGAGCTTGGCGGAAAGATCGCGCGGGGTCTGCATCGAGTTGTTCGTCAGCACCATAAACGGAATATCCTCCGCGCGCAGCCGTGAGATGAACTCGTCTGCGCCCGGGATCATGTCGCCCTCGCGGTGCAACACGCCGTCCATGTCCGTCAAGTACGCGATGCTCACTGCTCATCCTCCAAGAAACTCGCGAGTTCGCCGACTGTCTCGCACTCATCGTAGACGCGCTCGGTGATCGGTGCGCCGAACTCATCCTCGATGCGGATGGCCAGCTCGATGCGGTCCAGCGAGCTGATGCCCGTGTCGTTCAGCGCCGTCGACGGGGAAACGCTGTCCTCTTCGCCGGTGACGCGCTCGATCAGCGCGGCCAGGCGCGAGAAGGTGTCGGCGGGGGCGTCGTTTTGGGGCTCGTCGGCGTCGAGAAGCTTGCTGAAGTCGCCGAGGTTGAGGCGTTGGGAGAGTTCCATACACCCAATAATAAGGTGGATGGCATGCTTCGCCCCCTCGCCTACGCGCGCACGCTCACGCCCGCCGCGCGCCGCAACCTGTTGCGCACCCGCGCCCTGCTTCACGACGCCAACGGCGCCATCGGCCTGACCTACACCCGCACCGGCACCGTCGACGTGGGCGGCCGCGAAGTCCACTTCTACGAGACCGGGCCGGAGGACGCGGATGCGACGACCGTGGTGTACGTCCACGGCTTCAATATTTCGGCGGAGACGTTTTATATGCAGGTGCGTGGCGTCGAGAAGCTTGCACCCGGGGTGCGCCAGATCCTGCTGGACCTGCCCGGGCACGGGCAGAACCCGACGCCCGACCCGGCGGCACTGACCATCGACGCCGCCGCCGACGCCTGCGCCGCCGTCCTGCGTGCCCGCGGCGCGAGCGGCCCCGTGATCGTGGTGGGACACTCACTCGGCGGGCCGGTGTCTTTGTCCATGATGCGGCGCTACGCCTCCGAGTTCGACTGGGCGGGCAGCGTGCAGATCTCCAGCGCAGTGGAGCCGTTTACCGTGCAGGGGCTGCCGCAGATCCTCGCCGGGCCGATCGGGCGCATGCTGGAAACCGTCACCCGCGCCACGCCGCGCTTTGCCGAAGGCGTGCGCGAAATCGTCACCGACACGATCGCGCCGGTGCTCGCGCTGGGCTTTTACTTCCGCCCGATGCCGTACGACATCGTCGACTTCCACGCCGCCATGATCCGCGAAACCCCGCTGGAAACCTACGCCGGCTACTTCCAGGACCTGCTGGATCACTCCGAGCTGGACGCCGGCACTGTACTTGCTGAGCTTCCTGGATATATCCTGGTTGGTGACCGAGATAACGTCACCCCCGTGTCGCAATCGGAGGCGCTGTACCGCATCTGGCCGCGCGCGTACATGCAAGTGCTGCCGGAATCCGGGCACATGCCGCCGCTCGACGCGCCGGGTGCCGTCACCACCGCCATCGTGCGGCTGATCGAAGGAGTCGAGCCATGAAGCGGATTGTGATCGCGAGCCTCGTCGCCGCCTGCCTGGCCGCGGGCGTGCTTGTGCCTGGCGGGGCAGTGGCGGCGACGGAATGCACCGCGCGCGTCGACAACGGCGTGTCAGATGGCACCCAGATGAAGGACAAGCACGAGCCCTACATCGACACCACCCCGCACACCGTGGGAAAGGTACCGGGTTACTACGTCAGCACCCCCGCCCTCTACGACCTCAAAGACATGCCCAAGGGCGCAACCTGGGCGATCGCCACGCAGGACAACCTCACCGCACCAATCAAGGTGCAGCGCCGCGGCGAGCAGCTCGAGCTCTTCCTCCAGCACAACCTGCGCAAAGAAGGCGCGCCGCACCCATCCATCCAGCCCGGCCCTAACACCACCGACAAGCTGGACATCCGCATCTGCTACCCGGACAACTCCACCGAGCTCGTTCAGATGCACCCGCAGCTCGTGCCCGAGCAGAGCTTTCTTTACGACCTCACCTACGAGCCCCAGCGCGCCAACCCCGGCCAGCAGGTAACCATCCGCCCCAAAAACGGCAACTACCGGGAGTTCAACGCGAACCCGCTGCAGCTGCCTGCCGACGCGTCCTGGTCAGTGACCTCGCACGCGCGCTGGGCTGCGAACATCGACGAGCAGGGCGTTGTGACCACTACCGTTCCTCAAGACTCCCGTGCGGGTTCCGAATTCACGGTGACAGTGCACTACGCCGACGACACCACCGACGAGGCGCGCTTCACCATCGCCAACACCGGCAAAGGTACCACCGACAAGCCATCTGTTCCTCCTGCGGCCAAGTCCGGATCCTCCGGCGCACAGATCGCTGCGCTGGTGATCGGCCTGATCGCCGCAATTGGTGGCGCCGTCGCGTTCCTGCTGCCGCAGCTGGCCAGAACCTTCGGGGACGGGCTGCACCTGCCGGTCTAGCGGGATGCGCGTGATAAATTCCCCCATAATTTTTTCGCGACCTGGGCGAACGCGCGGCGGGGTGTAGAATTTTTCACGCGTTCGCCGGCCTTTAGTGTGACTGGTGCTCTACGTTCGTTGTGAATCTGTTTTGCTGGAAAGCGAATATATAGTTACTGGATTATGACCAAGAAAATCCTGTCCGTCGCCGGTGCGCTCATCCTGGTTGTTGCTCTGCTGGGTGGCGGGTTTCTCGTTGGGAAGTCGGACTTCCTCAGCGCTCCAGTAGAAACCGTCACAGAGACGGATAACTCGGAGATCATCCACGCGGTGCAACGTCGCGAAGAAATCGTGCTGCTCTCCACCTCCACTCAGGGGCTCTACACCACGCAGAACACTGCGAGACTCTTCAAATGGGGCGTCCCCGGAAGCCAAAAGACGAACATCCTGCAGTACAAGTTCACCACCAAACTGGGCCTCGACGGCAAGGAAGTAAAAGTCGAGGAGGTAGCGCCCGGCCACTTCAAGCTCATCATTCCGCCTTTTAAGTTCATTGGCTTCTCTGACCCGGAATTCAAAACCGTGCACCAGCATGGCGAGGTGCTGAGCTTCGTCACGGCAGACATTGATACCGCGGAGGGCATCAACGCGGTGTTGAATGAGGAGAAGCGCGCCGAGCACATCCAGCTGAACCTTGACCTCCTGAAGGAACAGACTCAGACCTTTTACGATGGCATCATCCACGCCGTCGACCCGGAAGCAGAGCTCGAGTTCGAGTTCCGGTAGCCGGAGACAAGCTGAGTCTGCCGGTCGAGCGGAGTCCGCGTGAGAAATCACGCCATAATTTTTCGGCGACCTGGGCGAACGGGCGCCGGGTTGCAGAATTTTTCACGCGGCCACGCGGCCACGCGCAAACCAGCCCAACCCACGCAAAACGCCCCCTTCCCGGCAACAAACCGGAAAGGGGGCGCTGCTCACGCGAACGGCTTAGTCTTCAGCGCCGCCGTTCGGGTTGGGGTGCGTCGGGTCGTCGATGTGCATGTCCTTGGCGGCCTTGCTGACCACATCGCGGTCGATCTTGCCCTCGTTGGCCAGGCCGAGCAGGGCGGCGACTGCCATGGATTCCGCATCGATGTTGAAGTAGCGGCGGGCGGCCTCGCGGGTGTCGGCGAAGCCGAAGCCGTCCGCGCCCAGCACGATGTACTGGCCCGGCACGTAGGCGCGGATCTGCTCCTGCAGGCTGGTGGCAAAGTCCGAGGTGGCGATGTACGGGCCCTCGGTCTGCTTCAGCTGCTTGGTGGCAAACGGCTCGGCCGGCTCCTCGCCCGGGTTGCGCAGCTGCTCGTTGGCCACGCGCGCGCCGTCGCGAGCCAGCTCGACCCAGGAGGTCACCGAGTAGATCGCTGCACCGACGTTGTACTCGTCCTGCAGGATCTTCTGGGCGCGCAGTGCCTGCTGCATACCGATACCGGAAGCGAGCAGGGAGACGTTGTGCTCCTTCTTCTCGCCCTCGTCGTAAAGGTAGATGCCCTTGTGCAGGCCCTCGACGTCCAGGTTCTCCGGGCGGGCCGGCTGGTGGGTCGGCTCGTTGTAGACGGTGATGTAGTACATCACGTCCTCGTCCTCGCCGGAGCCGCTGCCGTACATGCGCTCGATGCCCTTGGACACCAAATACGGCATCTCGTAGGCGAACGCCGGATCGTAGGTGATCACGGCCGGGTTGGTGGACGCCAGGACAGGGGAGTGTCCGTCCATGTGCTGCAGGCCCTCGCCGGTGAGCGTGGTGCGGCCGGCGGTCGCGCCGATGATGAAGCCGCGCGCCATCTGGTCGCCAGCGGCCCAGAAGTTATCGCCGGTGCGCTGGAAGCCGAACATGGAGTAGAAGATGTACATCGGGATCATCGGCTCGCCGTGGGTCGCGTACGACGTACCGGCGGCGATGAAGGAGGCGGACGAGCCGTCCTCGTTGATGCCCTCGTGCAGGATCTGGCCGTCCGACGCCTCGCGGTAGGACAGCTGCAGGTCGTGGTCGACCGGGACGTAGTTCTGACCCTTCGGGTTGTAGATCTTCTGCACCGGGAACCAGGAGTCCAGGCCGAAGGTGCGGGCCTCGTCCGGGATGATCGGCACGACGCGCTTGCCAAGCTCCTTGTCGCGCATCATGGCCTTGAAGGTGCGCACGAGCGCCATCGTGGTGGCGACTTCCTGCTTGCCCGAGTCCTTGAACAGCGCCTTGTAGGTCTTCTCAAAGTCCGGCTGCTCAAGTGCCGTGTAGGTCTCGCGGCGCTCCGGCAGGTAGCCGCCGAGCTCCTCACGACGCGCCTTGAGGTACTTGATCTCCTCGGCGTCCTCGCCCGGGTGGTAGTAGGGCGGCAGGTACGGATCCTTCTCCAGCTCCTCGTCGGAGATCGGGATTTCCTGCTTGTCGCGGAAGAGCTTGAGGTCCTCCAGGGTCAGGTTCTTCATCTGGTGGGTGGCGTTGCGGCCCTCGAAGTTGTGGCCGAGGCCGTAGCCCTTAATGGTGTGCGCGAGGATGACGGTCGGCTTGCCCTTGGTCTCCAGCGCGCGCTTGTAGGCAGCGTAGACCTTGCGGTAGTCGTGGCCGCCGCGGCGCAGCGCCCAGATCTCCTCGTCGCTCATGTCCTCGACGAGCTTCTTGGTGCGCTCGTCGCGGCCGAAGAAGTGCTCGCGGACGTAGGCACCGTCGTTGGCCTTGAACGTCTGGTAGTCGCCGTCCTTGGTCGTGTTCATGATGTTGACCAGGGCACCGTCTTCGTCCTTCTCCAGCAGCTCATCCCACTCGCGGCCCCAGACCACCTTGATCACGTTCCAGCCGGCACCGATGAAGAAGGTCTCCAGCTCCTGGATGATCTGGCCGTTGCCGCGCACCGGACCGTCGAGACGCTGCAGGTTGCAGTTGATCACGAAGGTGAGGTTGTCCAGCTCGTAGAGCGAAGCCATCTGGAGCAGGCCGCGGGATTCCGGCTCGTCCATCTCGCCGTCGCCAAGGAAGGCCCAGACGTGCTGGTTCTCGGTGTCCTTGATGCCGCGGTCCTGCAGGTACTTGTTAAAGCGTGCCTGGTAGATCGCGTTCATCGGGCCCAGACCCATGGACACGGTGGGGAACTCCCAGAAGTCGCGCATGCCGTGCGGGTGCGGGTAGGACGGGATACCACCCTGCGGGCGGGAGTGCTCCTGACGGAAGCCGTCGAGGTCGTCCTCGCTCAGGCGGCCCTCGAGGAAGGCGCGAGCGTACATACCGGGGGAGGCGTGCCCCTGGAAGAAGACCTGGTCGCCGCCGTGCTCGGCGTCCTTACCCTGGAAGAAGTGGTTGAAGCCGACCTCGTAGAGCGCAGCTGCGGAAGCGTAGGTGGAGATGTGGCCGCCGACCTTCACGCCCGGGCGCTGCGCGCGGTGGACCATGATGGCGGCGTTCCAGCGCATCCAGCGGCGGTAGCGCTTCTCAATCTGCTCATCGCCCGGGAACTCCGGCTCCAGGGAGGTGGGGATAGTGTTGACGAAGTCCGTGGAGGACAGCGCTGGCAGCTGCACGCGCTTCGCGTTCGCGCGCTCCAGCAGGCGCAGCAAGAGGTAGCGTGCGCGCTCCGGATCAGACTCTTCGAGCAGCCCGTCGAAGGAATCCATCCATTCCTGGGTTTCCTCCGGGTCGCTGTCGTGCAGGTAGGACGCTACACCGTCGCGAATCAGCTCGATGTTCGACTCTTTGGCCTGGTCTTTCTCTGCCACGAGAAAACCTCCCTTTGTTTTGGGGCAATCGTTCCCCACCACCCTACTTCGTTTCGGGTTTTCCGGCATTTATGGGCCACCGCTTATCGACGCCACATTCACCCACTTTCCCGCCACAACTCCCACAACAGATGTAAGCTCTATTGCACTGTCGTTGAATCATCTACATGGAGGAAACAAAACTTTGGGCGCCGCAGGTGTCAACACGTATGCAGACCGGCTGAATATTCACGCCGACGACGTTGTACAGGAGATCGGCTGGGACGAAGACGCCGACTCTTCCATCTCGGAAGCCATCGAGGACGCAATCGGTGAGCAGCTCCTAGACGAGATGACCGACGAGCTCTGTGACGTCGTGCTGCTCTGGTTCCGCTCCGACGACGGCGACCTCGTCGACGCGCTCATGGACGCCATCCGCAACCTGGGCGACAACGGCCGCGTCTGGCTCATGACCCCCGGTGCCTCCAAACCTGGCGGCGTCCACCCGGGCGAGATCTCCGAGTCCGCCCAGCTCGCGGGCCTGATGCAGACGAAGGCGGACCGCTTCGGCGAGTGGCAGGGATCCTGCCTGACCGCCGCAGGCACCAAGAAGTAGTCTGTGCCCTGACCTGCAGGTTAGGCGGTCAAGCGGTGGTTCTGCTACTGTTTACCGCTAGCGCGCCGTTAGCTCAGCTGGAAGAGCAACTGGTTTACACCCAGTAGGTCGGCGGTTCGAGCCCGTCATGGCGCACCAAGGCAAGGCCTCTTTCCGTTAAACCGGGAAGGGGCCTTTTCACTTCGCCACGACATTTCCACGACACGCGCGCATCAATCAGCCGTGTCCTCACCTCGCCTCAACGCTTTCACTTCTCGCTCAATTTGCGCCATATCCTTGGCATTGACCTCTGCGTCGAGTCGGCGTTGGTACTCACCCCATTCGATCTTGGCCTTCTCCACTGCCTGTTTGTGCTGGCGTTTGCCATATCCCTTCAACACCTCGCGCTCGTTGAACACCAACCAGGCATCCGTCTTTTCCATCCAGTCCTTGAGTAGAAGTGTTTTTCCCATTTCGGACTGGTCCTCGGCGTAATCCAAGAACATCGTGGTGAGGCGTCGCATTCGGCGCGCCTCGTCCTCCGTGAGAAAGTTTTTAGCTATCTCCATGTCTCCTTTGTGGGGTTGTTCGCCTTGCCAGGTGGTAAGCCCCGCGTTGGGTTTTTCACGGTCGGCGCGTTCCCAGATGAGTTCGGCGGCGGTTCGTCCATGAGTAGCGAAGTGGAGCCGATTTTGGATCCCTGCGAAGAATTGGCGAACGGAGTTGAACGACTTGGTCTCCTCGTAGTCGGCACTGGTTGCGGAGATGACGTCACAGATCTTTCGGAAGAACTGACGTTCTGATACACGGATCTCGCGGATACGCTCGAGCAGTTCTTCGAAGTGAGTGTCCTTGCCGTCGTTTTTGAGACGTTGGTCATCGAGGGCAAAGCCTTTTGTGAGGTACTCGCGGAGGACTTCCGTAGCCCATTTCCTGAATTGAGCGCCTCGTGGTCCGCGTACGCGGTAACCGACAGCAAGGATCATATCCAGGTTGTAGTGGTTCGTACGTCTATCTTGACCTGGCTGTTGTAAAAGTTTTTTACATTCGCTTTCCGATAACTCGCCGGCCCTCAGTATTTCGCGAATGTGGTGGTTGATCGCTGGCACGCCAACGTTAAAGAGCTCGGCCATTTGCGCGGTTTTGAGCCATGCGGACCCGTCTTTGATTTGGAGGCGTACGTGTGCCGCGCCATCGGGTGTGGTGTAGATGGCGACTTGGTCTGGGCTAGTCAAGGGACCTGTACCTCGTCTCAGTCTCTTTGTGGTCTCGTCGGGACTACCGCCGGTAGCGTAGTCGGGCGAACCGTAGTGGAACTCCCAGACGCCATATTAAGAGTTACCCCGAACATCGCCTGCGTCGTTGTTCGAACGGTGTGAGGCTAACTTGTCTTGTTGGTCGCTCAGCGTGTCCATGCGGTCAGTATCTACCTCGCCTTTACAGGAACACCCGTTTGCCGGCCATGTCCATCGCTTTGAGCTACTCATCAATTTGGTTTAAGTAGCCGATTGCAAGACGGTGGTCGCGACTATCACGTGCGCTATTCCATTTGCTGAAGATTTCGAGGAGTAATTCTGCTGGGTTTGCCATGAATGTCATACACCCACATGGGTCACTTCGCCCGGCTGTGCTGCGGAGAGGGGCCTTCAGCGTGTCAGAGGAACGGCTGTAAACTACAGGGTTCTGCAAGCTTTACGCGGCACCTAGGAGAATGCGGCAGTGGATCAGCGCAACGGGTATGCGGTCATTGACCTCGAGACCACCGGCTTTGGCAAGTACGACCGGATCGTGGAGATTGGCGTGGTGCTGCTCGGCCCGGACCTGAATGAGGAGGACCGGTGGCGCACGCTGGTCCAGCCGATGCGCGACATCCCCAACTCCGAGATCCACGGCATCACCGCGACCGACCTGGTGGACGCGCCCACCTTCGATAAGGTCGCCGAGGAGTTCCGCGCGGTTGTGGGCAGCCGCACGCCGGTTGCCCACAACGCGCCCTTTGAGAAGCGCTTCCTTGCCGCCGAGTTCGACCGGGCCAACCTGCCCGACACGCTGCCGGAGCAGTGGGTGGACACGATGAAGTTGGCGCGGGAGTATGTGGGCGTCGGCAAGCTGAGCGAAGCGTGTAAGTTCGCGGGCATCCGCAACGAGCGGGCGCACTCTGCGCTTGGCGACGCCGCCGCCACCGCCGAGCTCTTACGCTACTTCCACAGCGCACACGGGTGGCACTCCAGGATCGGCCAGCTGACACACCACCTGCCGGCGAGCGGGGCGCGCGCCGAGGACGCCTACCGCGACAGGCTCGCGAACGCGCTGCGCGACAAGCAGATCACGCGCGAGGAGGCCCACGAGCTCGAGGCCGCCGCGACTGGTCTGGCGCACGAGGACGTCGAGGCGATCAACGAGGAGTTCATCCGCCAGCTTGTCGTTCAGGCCTGGGCCGACGGCGTGGTCACGGACGCTGAGCGCGCCGAATTGCTCGCCATCGCCGACGCGCTCGGGGTGGACCAAGCGCTGGTCGCGCGCCTCATCAGGCCCCTGCCTACCGACGTCACGCTCTCGCCGGGTGACCGGGTGGCGCTGACCGGCACGCTCGCCATGCCGCGCGAGGAGTGGACCGCCCGCGCCACCGCCGCGGGCCTCGACGTCGGCGGCGTGACCAAGAAGTGCGCGGTACTTGTCGCCGCCAACCCCGACACCATGAGCGGCAAGGCGCGCAAGGCCCGCGAGTACGGCGTGCCGATCATCGGGGAGACGCAGTTCGCGCACCTCATCGCGACCATGGGAACCTCCGCTTCGCTTATCGACGCCCCCGCAGCCGAAACCTCACCTGTCCGCCTCGCCGCAGCGTGGATCGCCGAGCGCGCGGACCGCCCGCTGCACGAGCTGGCACCGCAGCTGCGTCCCGGGGATGCGCCGGAGGCGACGGGGACCGGGATTGATAAGTATCTCGAGCTGTGGGGCGAGCACTTTCCGCAGATGCTTGAGGCCAGCGCTGCCGACCTGCGCAAACTCCACGGGGTGGGGGAGAAGCGGCAGCTGAAGCTCGTGGAACTCGTGGTGGAGCTTGCCGCTGACGGTGCCGCCGAGCCAGCTGAGAGAGTCGCGCCGGAACCCGAGCAGCAAAAGGCTTCACCCTACGAGGAACCCGCGCCCACCAAGCCGAAGGACGCCACCGACTGGGTGTACCCGACGCCGGAGGAGCTCATGCGGGAGGCGAACAAGCCGCTCTCCACACCCGTGCCGCAGTACGAGGATCCATTCGCTGTCCTAGCACCGGAAACGCCGAAGAAGAACCGCGCGGCGCAGGTGTGCAAGTGGTCGGCGATTACGGTGGTCGCGTCCTTTGTGTTCATGATGATCCTGGTTGGCGCCTTTGATGCGGAGGGCGAGGATCCGCTGTCCATTCTCACCGCGCTGGTGTTCCTCGGCGCAGGTGTGAGCACGGTGATCTCGGGGATCGTGGCGATTATCGCCTGGTTTCGCCGCAGCTAGCTCTCCGCCTCCGCGAACAGGACGGTAAACAGGTTGTCAATCGCGGCGTTGCGGGCCGCTGCGCGCGCCGCCGCGGCCGTAACCGGCTTCTTCGCGTCCGGTGCGGTGTGCGGGGCGGGGCGGCCGTGGACCACTGCAGTCCGCGTCGCACCGGCATCGATTTCACTGAGGTAGACCACTGCGGTTTCCCCGTCGGCGGTGCTGAAGATCCCGGCCTCGCCACCGTTGGGGATCGCCGCGGCGATCAGGTCGGGGATCAGCCCGTGCGAGCCGTTGACACGATCCGGCTCCCACCCGCCCGCAGAAAGATCGTAGGAGACGTCCACCACGTCCCACTCGCCGAACTGCAGGCGCGCAGTCCCGGTGTGCAAAGCACCCGGGTCGGGAACCACCGTGACGTCGCGCAGATCCGTGCCCGCGGGCGCACACACGGCGCGGATGTAGGCGGGCAGCTGCGCGTGCGTGGTGGGGTAGATGCCGGTGTTGTCGGGGAAGGTGATGTTGGTGAAGAAGGGGTGGGCGTCGGCGTCGATAAGCGAGAGCACCGTCGTCGCGGGCGCGAGGCGGAAGCACTCGAGGTCATCGCACACGCCGTCTTCCACATCGGCCGGCTCGATGCCGGGACTCAAACGCAGCCCGGCGCGGTCGAAGAGGTCGAGGTGGGCGGCCAGGATGTCGCGGTCGGTGACGGTCAGTTGCGGTGGCATCGGGATCCTTCCTTCGCCTGAAAAGTTAGCGTTCCTCCTGCCTATCGTAGGCCCGTTGCCACGGGTTGCGCCGGCTTTGCCCGTAGCGCTCGCGCGGGGGTGCGGCGGCGGCCTCCTCGACGGCAGGAGTAGTACCGAGTTCTTCCTGCTCTTCGCGGAAGCGGCGGCGTTCGCGGGCCTCGGCAAAAATGAAGTAGATCAGCCCGGCCGGGGCCATGATGCCAAAGGCGATCCACTGCAGGCCGTAGGAGAGGTGGTTGCCGGTCTCCAGCATGGGCAGCGGGATGGCGGTGAGCACGCCGGGCTCACCGGAGAGCAGCTGCAGGTAAGGCTGCGTAAGTTCGGTGCCGGTCAGCTCGCCGACTTGGCTGGGGTTGATGGAGTAGACCATGTCGTAGCCCTGGTCGTGCATCGGCGCCTTGGTGTGCTCCGGCTCGCCGGCCAGCAGCATGGCGGTGATGGTGACGTCGCCTGTCGGCGCAGGCGCGATCTCGGGAACGTCCGTGGAGTTCTCCGCGGGCACCCAGCCGCGGTTGACCAGGATGGTCTCGCCGCTCTCCAGCTCAAAGGGGCGCAGGACCTGGAAGGCGGGGTTGCGGTCGACTGGCCGCAGGCGCAGCAGCACGTCCTCGTCCACGTAGCGCCCGGTGGCGACCACGCGCGACCACTCGTCGTCCGGCCCGAAGCCGTCGAGCACTTCGGAAAGCGGGACCGGATCGTGGTCGAAGGCCTCGGTGATGTGCTCGTTGCGCTGCTCGAGCGCCTCGTTCTTGCCCAGCTGCCAGGGCGCAAGGAAGGTAAAGGCGTAGTAGGAAAACAGGGCGATCAGGATGGCGGCGATAATCCAGCCGGGGTTGAGCAACGTCTTCCACCCGCGCTTGGTGCCGCCTGTCTTACCCTGTTTGCCCTTCACGCCTGCCTAGTCTAGCTGGTCGTTCACCCAGACGATAATGCCGTCGGCGGCCGCCTCGATCTGTTCGCGGGTGGTGGTAAACCCGTCCGTGCCGCCGTAGTACGGGTCGGCAACCCCGGCACCCGCGGGGGCGGCCGGGTCGAAGGAGCGGATGAGCCGCACACGATCCTCGTCCACACCGCGGGCGACAAGCTCGGAGACGTGGTTGGTATCCAGCGCGACGATCAGGTCGGCATCGTACCGGTCCCCACCGAATTGGGCGGCGACGTGCTGCGATCCGTCGTAGCCGTGCGCGGCCAGCTCTTCGCGCGCCCGCGAATCGGCCGGGCCGCCGACGTGCCAGCCGCCGATGCCTGAGGACGTCACGCGCACGCGCTCGCCCAGCCCGGCTTCTGTGAGCTTGTCGCGGATGATCACCTCGGCCATCGGCGAGCGGCAGATGTTGCCGGTGCAGACAAAATCGATGTGGAGCGGTTTAGCGGTATTCATTGACAATCTCCTCCAATTCGCGCGCAGAATGCGCGGTGTGCGTGGCTTGCGCCCATTCCTCTTCCGTGCCGTAGCCCCAGGTCACGGCCACCGACGGCAGCCCGAACTCGGCGGCGCCACCAAAATCGTGGGTGCGATCGCCCACCATCACGGCCCGCGCGGGCGCGTGCTGCGTCATCACGTAATCGAGCACCTCGACCTTGGTGCTGCGCCCGACGTCGTGGTTCGCCGCGCCCAGAAAATCGATGTGCTTCAAAATGCCGGTGCGCTCGAGTGCGAGTCGCGCAAAGCGCTCGCTTTTCGACGTCGCCGTACACACCCCAACACCTTGCCCCTTCCACCGAGCGATCAGCTCGGCCATGCCGTCGAAGACTTCGAAGCGCTGCCAGCCCTCGCCGGACATGTAGGCCGAGTACGCTTCCATCGCCTGATCCACTTGCGCAGGCGAAAGGCCTGCGGCGGCCATGGAGTCGCGCATCGGCGGGCCGGGGATGCGGCGGATGAATTCCTCACTGGGGCGCTCGGCCCCGACGGCGTCGATGCCTCGGAGGAAGCCCTCGCGGATGCCGGGGTAGGAGTCGATGATGGTGCCGTCGACGTCGAGAAGCACTGTTAATTGCGTATCCTTCACGGCCCCCAGCATGGCAAATTTGTAGGCTGGTTGCCATGACTGTCGTAGCTGATGTTGTTCGCGCACTCGAGACCGCCTACCCGCCGCAGCTTGCCGAGAGCTGGGATGCAGTGGGGCTGATCTGCGGCGACCCGGACGCCGAGGTGGAAAAGGTCGCCTTCGCTCTCGATTGCACCCAGGAGGTCGCTGAGGCCGCGGTCGCCGCCGGCGCGCAGATGCTGGTTGTGCACCACCCGCTGCTCATGCGCGGGGTGACCTCGGTGGCGGCGAACACGCCGAAGGGCAAGGTCGTCCACACCCTGATTTCCGGCGGCTGCGCCCTGTTCGCCGCGCACACGAACGCCGACTCCGCCCGCCCGGGTGTCTCCGACGTGCTCGCCGAGCTCATCGGCGTGCGCCCCGGCCGCCCGATCAAGCCGATTTTCTTGAACGGCACCGACAAGTGGGGCGTGCACGTCCCGCCGAAGGATGCGGACGGGCTCAAGCGCGAGCTCTTCCACGCCGGCGCTGGCGCGATCGGCAACTACCGCGAGTGCGCGTTCAGCCACGAGGGCACCGGCGAATTCACCCCCGTCGAGGGCGCCGACCCCACCGATGGCCAGGTGGGCAAGCACTACACCGCGCGCGAGGTCCGCGTCGAGTTCGTCGCCCCCACGAAGCTGCGCGCAAAGCTTATCGACGCCCTGCGCACCGCCCCCCCCTACGAAGACCCCGCCTTCGACATCGTCCAGCTCGCCGAGCCGGAAGGCACCCGCGACCTGGAAACCGCCTACGGCCTAGGCCGCGTCGGCGAGCTGGACACACCGATGACGCTGCGCGAGTTCACCCAGCAGGTCGCCGACGCCCTGCCCGAGACCGTCTGGGGCGTACGCGCCGCCGGCGACCCGGACCAAATGGTGCAGAAGGTGGCGGTCTCCTCCGGCTCGGGCGATAGCTTCCTTGCCGATGCCGCGAAGCTCGGCGTGGACGTGTACGTCACCTCGGACCTGCGCCACCACCCCGTCGACGAGCACCTGCGCGCGGGTGGGCCCGCGGTGATCGATACGGCGCACTGGGCGAGCGAGTTTCCGTGGACGCAGCAGGCGGCGAGTATCGTTGAGCCGCTAGGCGTTGAAACCCAGGTGCTGGATATCCGCACCGACCCGTGGACGGTGTCCGCACACCCGAACGCTAAGAACTAGAAAGAGGTAAGGAGCAACCGTGAAGCTTTCCGCTACCGAGCAGCCGGTGCTACTGGAGCTGGCGCAGGCCGACCGCGTGGCCGCGCACCCGGATTCCGCACGCCCCGAGGAACAAGAGCTGGAGAAGCTGCTGAAGCAGCGCAAGGACCTGCAGGCCGCCTCCGCGGCCGCACAGATGGCCGTGGACGACATGGAGCTGGAGATCCTGCGCATCCAGGAAGACGAGCGCAAGCTGAAGAAGCGCGAGCTCGACGACAAGCGCCAACTCAGCGCCGAGACGAACCCGGAGCGCCGCAAGGACTTGGAGCACGACCGCTACGCCGCCAAGTCGCGCATCGCCGACCTGCTTTCCGAGCTTAAAGAGGCCCACAACGAGATCGCCGCACTGCGCAACAACCGCGACAACCACGGTGCGCGCTTGGACGAGATCGACCGCAAGGTCGAGGCCGCCCGCCGCGCCGTCGAGGCGCTGCCAGTGCGCGAAGAGGTGGACACGGGTGCCCTGCGGGCCAAGCTGCCCGCAGACGTCCTCGAGGCCTACGACTCGGTCGGCGCCGCCGCCTTCAACGGCCGCACCTGCAACGGCTGCTTCATCCAGCTGCCCGCCACCGAGCGCGCCGAGGTGATGAGCGCGGATCCGGACACCGTGCCGCACTGCCCGAACTGCGACACCCTGCTCGTACGCGTCAAGCCGAACCCGGAGGCGTAGATGAAGGTCGCAGTCTTTACCGACGGCGGCTCGCGCGGCAACCCCGGCGTCGCCGGCTCCGGCGCTGTGCTTTACGACGAGTCCGGCGCAACCCTCGCCGAAATCGTCTACGTTGTGGGGGCGAAATCCTCCAACAACGTCGCCGAGTACCACGGCCTGCTGCGCGGGCTCGAGGCCGCCGCCGAGCTGGGCGCGACCGAGGTCGCGGTGTCCATGGACTCCAAGCTCGTCGTCGAGCAGATGAACGGGCGCTGGAAGATCAAGCACCCCGACATGCAAAAGCTGGCCATGCAGGCCCGCAAACTTGCTGGCTCCTTCGAGCGCGTCACCTACACCTGGGTGCCGCGCGCGAAGAACAAGAAAGCCGACGAGCTGTCCAACCTCGCGATGGACGCCGCCGAAAAGGACGGCACCCCGCGCATCGTTGAAACTGGCAGCGCCGCCGCGGCGAAGAAAGCCGAAGCCCCGCACGCTGCCGCGCTCGTCCACGGCGCAACCGACACCCCGCGCACCCGCTTCATCCTGCTGCGCCACGGCCAGACCGAGCACTCCGCCGAGCACCGCCTGTCCGGCGTCTCCAACCCGGAGCTGACCGAGCTGGGACGCGAGCAGGCGCGCCGGGCCGCCGAAGCACTGCGTAGCTTCGGACCGATCGACGCGATCGTGGCCTCCCCGCAGACCCGCGCCCAGCAGACGGCACAGGCGGCGGCCGACGCGCTCGGCTTCGACAGCTTCGAGACCGTCGACGGTTTCCGCGAGATCAACTTCGGCGACTTCGAGGGGCTGACCCGCAAAGAGGCGCAGGAAAAGGATGGGGAGGCGTTTGGGGCCTGGGAGGCGTCGATAAGCAAAGCCCCTCCGAACGGCGAATCGATCACCGCGCTGCATCGGCGGGTGACCCGTGCGCGGCTGAAGCTGCAGGAGCAGCGCGAGGGGCAGACGATCCTGGTGGTGACCCACATGATGCCGATCAAATCCGTGATCCGGCAGGGCCTCGGCTCCGGCGCGGAGGTGTTCACGCACAGCTTCCTCGACCTGGCCAGCATTTCCGTGGTGGATTTCTGGGCCGATTTTGGCGTCGTGCGCTGCGTCAACGACGTTGCGCACCACCGGTAGGGTATAGTGACGCCTTGCGAATGAGTCGGCCGGGTGACCGCGGCTGCCCGTACCGCCGCGCATGCGGGCTGGCGGGCGGCCGAGGAAAGTCCGGACTCCACAGGGCACGGTGGTTGCTAACAGCAACCCGGAGCGATCCGCGGGAAAGTGCAACAGAAAGTAGACCGCCCGGCGCACGCCGGGTCAGGGTGAAAGGGTGCGGTAAGAGCGCACCGGCGCTGATGGTGACATCGGCGGCCAGGTAAACCCCACCGGGAGCAAGGCAAGAATCCGCGCTGTTTAAAGCGGGGATCGTCGGACGCGATGAGGCTGCCCGCCCATGTCCGAAGGTAGCTGCTTGAGGCGCCCAGCGATGGGTGGCCCAGATGGATGGTCACCGCCCTTAAAGGGTACAGAATCCGGCTCATAGGCCGGCTCATTCGCCTTTTGTACAGCGCGCTGCGTGCGCGTCTGGCACGATGGCGGGGTATGAAACTGTATGCCGCGCCGCTGAACTTTCGCGCCATCGCGCGCGAATTTTCCGTCCCCACCGATTTCGCGCCACCGGTGCTCGAGGAAGCGGCGCAGCTGAAAGACCAATTTGCCGCCGCGCGTATCGACGCCCGCTCGATCCCCCTTGTCACCATCGACCCGCCCGGCTCACGCGACCTGGACCAGGCCGTACACATCGCCGCGCGCGGTGCCGGTTACACCGTCACCTACGCGATCGCGGATGTCGCAGCCTTCGTCGAGCCCGCGGGCGCGGTCAAGGACGAGTCGCTGAACCGCGGGCAGACGATCTACCTGCCCGACGAACCCGCGCGCCTGCACCCGCCGAGCTTAAGTGAAGACACCGCTTCGCTGCTTCCCGACGTCGACCGCCCCGCCGTTTTGTGGACCTTCGAACTCGACCAGCGCGGCGAAGTTGAGCACGCCCACGTCGAGCGTGCACTGGTGCACTCGGTGGCGCGCCTGGACTACGAGGGGGTCCACGCCGATTTCGAGGCGGGCACGCCGCACCCGTCGATTGCGCTGTTGCCGGAGGTGGGGCGGCTGCGGCAGGGGAGTTCGTTGCGTCGAAAAGCGATCAACCTGCGGCTGCCTAGCGTGCGCGTGGGCGGCGATGAGGACGCCTTTGAGCTGTTCATCGAGCCGCGGCACCCGGTGATGGACTACAACTCGGAAGTTTCACTGCTGACGGGCATGGTTGCAGGCCGGATGATGGTCGAGGCCGGCGTCGGCTTCCTGCGCACGCTCGGGCCCGCGACGCGTGAGGCGGAGGCGGAGTTTCGGCGCGAGGCCGCGAACTTGGGCTACGAGGTCACAGGCGAGATCGGCGAGTTCCTCGCGGGCATCGACGCGGACACGCCACGCGGCATGGCCATGATGCGCGAGGCCCAAAAGCTGCTGCGCGGGGCGGGCTACGTCGACCTGGCGGAGAAGGATGCGGAGGTCCACGCCGGGATCGGCGGCTACTACAGCCACGTCACCGCCCCGCTGCGTCGGCTGATCGACCGCTACGCCACCGAGGTCTGCCTGGCGATTTGCGCCGGGACAGACATACCCGAGTGGGTGTACGCAGACGCCCCGCGGGTGCTGAAAACGATGGGACGGACCTCGCAACTGGCGCACACCGTGGATAAAGCCTGCCTCAACCTCACCGAGGCGACCGTGCTCGCACCCTGGGTCGGCCACAACTTCAACGGGGTTACCCTGCAGGTCAACGACGCCGACGAAGCCCGCATCTTCATCGCCGACCCGCCGGTGCTTGCGCCCTCGCACGGCGCGCCGGGGGAGGGCACCGAGACGAAGTTCTCGCTCGTGCGCGCCGACGCCGCCGCGCGCGAGGTGGCCTTCGCCTGGCCGGCCGACTAGTCCTCGAGACCGGCGGTGCGCCCCGGCGTAATCTCCACGATGTCGAAGTCCTTCGCCATCGTGCGCGCGAAATCGTCGGCATCGCGCACCGATACCAGGGCGAGCACTGCCTTCGAGGTACCGGTGGCCGCCGGCCGCGCCGCGAGCGCCCCGCGCGTCTTACACAGCTGCACCAGCGCGTCCGGCAATGCGATGCCGCGCATCTCGGTCGGGGAGTTGACCAGGGTAAACAGGTCGTTCGTGTGCCGCGAGCGCAGCGCCTTGGCCACGGCCATGCTGCGCAGCGTCTCCGCCTCGCAGAAGTGCACCCAGGCGCGCGCCTTCTCCGGCGTCGGCGCGGTCTCGTCGCCGACGGTGCGGCGCGCGGTGACCCACTCGACGACGCGCTCGATGGCGTCGGGAAGCTTGCGTAGCGAGGTGACGCCGAAGTTGGCGCACGCGGCGTCGATAAACGCGCGGTGCTCGGCGATGCGGGCGACCTCGCCGTCGTCTGCCTCGCCGAACTTCTCCGCCACCGAGAAGATGCGCACGCCCTCGCGGCCGGGGTGCGGCGCCTCGGTGAGCGAGCCGTCGGCGTAGTCGATCACCGCGATGCCGGTGCCGCTTGCGCGCAGGGCCGCGGTGTGGCGCGAGCGCAGGCCGGTGAGCGAGGAGTAGGAGTCGACGGCCTGGGAGGCGATGTCGGCCAGGCGGGCGCGGAAGGGTGCGTCGTCGATCTCTGCGTGGCCGGCTGCAAGCGCGAGGCACATTGCCGCATCGGCCGCCCACAGCGCGCCGAGGCCGGCGCCCAGTGGAATGTCGGAGACAACCGTGACGTCCAGGCCCGCGGTGTCGCGGGAGAGCACCTGGCGCTGGATGAGCTGGTGGACCAGCCCGCCCCAGCGCTTGGCCAGCGGGTGGTCGGCGTCGGCGGGCTCGCCGAGCGGGGCGGTGGCCACGACGTCCTCGGAGGCGGGTGCGGATGCGGCGAAGACGAGCTGGTTGTCATCGCGCGGGCTGACCGCCACCGCCGCGCGCAGGCTGGACAGGCCGATCAGCGTGGTGCCGCCGAAGTGGTCGACGTTCTCGCCGGCCAAAATCCACGTCGCCGGGGCGCTCGCCACGTGTTCGGGCGCGCCGCCGGTGCGCTTTTTATGCGCTTCACGTGCGCGATCCGCCACCGGGGTGGCGTGCTGGGCGGTCGGGTCGGTCCACAAAGACATACGGCGTTCTCTCCAGTCGGTTGGCGTGAAACCCCAGACTACCAACCGCGCGCGGCGGGTAGGGTGGGGCGAAAACCCCTGAAGCAAAGGAGCAGCAATGGCTGACGACAAGTTCTACTTCAACCCCACCACCGGCGAGGTCACCCAGGGCAAGGTCGCCTCCTGGGATAACCGCATGGGCCCCTACGACACCCGCGAGGAGGCCGCGCACGCCCTCGAGATCGCAGCCCAACGCAACAAAGCCGCCGACGAGGCGGATGAGGCCTGGGAAGACTAGAGCTTCTTCAACGCCTTCTTCACCTTCTTCATCGCCTTCGGGTAGCCGGCGAGCGCGGCCCGGCCGAGCTCGAGTTCCCGCTGGTAGAGCACCCCGTAGGCAAAGGTGTCCTCGCCGCGGGCGTGCGCGGCATGCGCTAGGCGCACGAGGTGCTCGCGCGTGGTGACCGAGTCCTGGAAGTCCCCAAGCACCGACTGCAGGTTCACGCACGCTTTGACCAGCGGCTTCGTCTTCAGCCCGGAATCGGATGCGGCGACCGCAGCGTAGCGCAGCTTCTTCGCCGCCTTGCGCACGGCGTGCACGTACGCCTCGCGCTCGGCCAGCGGCAGTGAGGCGTCGTCGGCGTACTTTTCCATCTTCGCGTGGCGCTTCTTCAGCTTCTTGTAGGCACCGCGCAGCTGCGCGTAGAGCTCAGCGTCGGTCTGCTCGCCGGCCCGCTGCAGCTTATCGACGTCCACCAGCAACCCCCCAAACCGCTCCGAGTCCAACATCTGCACAATCTCGGCGTGCGCCGCCGCGTAGACCTCGCGCATATCGCGGTTGAGGTTCGCCGCGGTGGCGGCATCGATGGTGCCGGTCTCGTCGGTGGCGACCAGGTCGCGGATGCGCTGCTCGACGACTTCCGCGTCCCGCGCGACGCCCAGCACCGCGGCCGCGTGCTTGAGTTCGGCTTCCAGGTGGGCGACGTCGGTGCCGCTGTAGGCACCTTCGAAGGTCTCCAGCAGCGAGCGCATCGTGCGGGTGGACACGCGCATCTGGTGCACGGCGTCCTCCTCGTCGGCGCGCACGCGCGGGGCGTAGTCGACGATCCTGTCTCGTGTCTCGCGAAGCGCCGCGTCAACCGGCCCGGCCGGCAGGCTGTCTCCGAGTGCTTTGACCAGCTTCGACGGCGCATCCGCCGGGCGCGCGCCCGCCGCCAGCATCGCCTCGGAGGCGTTGTTGAGCAGCGTCTCTCCGGCCTCGGTACCTGCGACCGCCTCGGTCAGCTCCAGCTCCCACTCGCGCCAGGACTGCTTCTGGCCGCCGGGCAGGAAGGACTCGGAAGTGACGTGGTCGTCGCAGAACTCGGCATACGCGATGCCATCCTTGCTCAGCACCGATTCGACGCGGCGGTTGTCCACCTGCGCGATCTTCACCAGCGGCGCATCACCAATCACCGATGAGACCGCGTCGAGGAGCTCAGCCGGGACCTCTGCATCGGAAGCATCCGCCAGCGGCACCTGCAGCTCGCGGCGCGCGCCGCCTTCGCCCGGAAACTTGACGTGCCAGCCGTCGTCGGTGCCGCCGGTGCGGCGACGCAGCACGGTTTTTGCGTGCGTGAGCCGCAGGTCTTCGGTGTCGAAGTAGGTGGCGGAGAGGTTGTGGGTGGTGGTGGAGGTGATGGACAGCGTGGCGTCGACAAGCGGGGGGCCCGGCGGCTTGACCCCCTCCTCGACGGCGAACTTGACCTCAACTTCCAAAACTTCCTGCGGCATAATTCCTCTCCTCACATCGACTCAACTCCAAGCCTAGCGCCGCTACAGTGGGGGTATGAACACTCAACAGGAAGACGTGCTGCGCAAGGTCGAACAACAGGACATCGCCTTTTTGCGGCTGTGGTTCACCGACATCTTCGGCTCGCTGAAGACCGTGATGATGTCGCCCGCCGAGCTGGAATCCGCCTTCGAGGAGGGGGCGGGCTTCGACGGCTCGTCGATCGAGGGCTTTACCCGCATCTCCGAGTCCGACACCCTGCTCAAACCCGACCCGTCGACGTATCAGGCGCTGCCTTTCGACGAGGATTCCGGGCTGCAGACCGGGCGCATGTTCTGCGACATTACAATGCCCGACGGCGAGCCGCTCTACAGTGACCCGCGCCAGGTGCTGCGGCGCCAGATCGAAAACGCCCGCGACATGGGATTTGAGTTCGTGGCCAGCCCCGAGATCGAGTTCTACGTGGTCAAACCCTTCGAACCCGGCGAGCGCCCCCGGCCCGCCGACCTGGGCGGCTACTTCGACCAGGCCAAGCGCAACGAGGCTCCGAAGCTGCGTCGCCAGGCGATTGCCGCGCTGGAATACATGGGTATTGTCACCGAGTTTTCCCACCACGAGGCCAGCGCCGGCCAGCAGGAGATCGACCTCCGGCACACCGACGCGCTGACCATGGCCGACAACGTGCTGACCTTCCGCTACATCGTGAAAACGGTCGCGGAGGCCAACGGCGTACATGCCACGTTCATGCCCAAGCCGTTTCCGCACAAGGACGGCTCGGCGATGCACACGCACTTCTCCCTGTTCGAAGGCGACGAAAACGCCTTCCACGACCCGGACGATGAGATCAGCCTGTCTCGCACCGGCCGCCAGTTCATCGCCGGCATCATCGAGCATGCCAACGAGATCTCCGCGCTGACCAATCAGTACGTCAACTCGTATAAGCGCCTGCAGTTCGGCTCCGAGGCGCCCACCGCCGCGACCTGGGGCGTGTCGAACCGGTCCGCGATGGTGCGCGTGCCCACCTACCGGCTGCACAAGGCGGAGTCGCGCCGCATCGAGGTCCGCTCCCTCGACTCGGCCGCCAACCCGTACCTGGCGTATGCCGCCGTGCTCGCCGCCGGCCTGCGCGGGATTTCCGAGGGCTACGAGCTCGACGAGCCGGCCCGCGACGACGTCTTTGCGCTCACCCGCCGCGAGCGCCGCGCGATGGGGTACCGCGACTTGCCGAACTCGCTCGACCAGGCGCTGCGCTACCTCGAGCAGTCCGAGTTCATGGCGGAGGTGCTCGGCGAGCAGGTCTTCGAGTACTTCCTGCGCGCCAAATGGGACGAGTGGCACGACTACACCAGCCAGGTCACGCCCTGGGAGCTCGACAGCGGGATGGATCTGTAAATGGCGCTTCCCACCCCGGCCAAACTCGGGCTCGCTTCGCCGCGCGCCGCGCAAGACATCGAGGAGCTTTCGCTTGACGACGCCGCACTGCTTTGGACCCTTGCCGGCGCCGGCGACCCCGACCTCGCCCTCAATACCGCGCACCGGTTTGCCGGCGCGCTGCCGTCCGAATGGGGCGAAGTCCGCGCGGCGCTCGCGGCCGACCCGGCGTTCTGCACCCGCTTCTTCGCGCTGCTCGGCGGCTCGACGGCGCTCTCGGACCACCTCGTGGCCAACCCGCACCTGTGGCGCGAGCTCGCCGCCCCGCTGCCGACCGAGGAGGAGATGCGCGAGGCGATGCTTCGCGCGGTGGAGGCCGAGCACATCGAGGAGGCAACCTACCGCGCGGGCGCGCGCTTTTCCGACAAGCACGCCGCCAAGGACGCGCTGCGCGAGACCTACCGCACCCTCATGATGCGCATTGCCGCCGCCGACCTCGCGGGCACGTTCACCCCGCTCAAGGGCCACGGCGGCACTTCGCCTTTGGGGTATTCGCGCACCACCGCACTGCTCACCGCGCTTGCCGACGCCGCCCTGACCGCAGCCCTCGCCGTCGCCATCCGCCAGGTCTACGGCGACGACGACCCCGACACCGCGCTTGCCGTGCTGGCGCTGGGCAAGTGCGGCGCTCGCGAGCTGAACTACATCTCGGACGTCGACGTCATCTTCGTCGCCGAGGACGCCACCGCCAAAGCCACGCGTACCGCCAGCGAGTTCATGCAGCTGGGCACTGCCTGCTTCTTCGAAGTGGACGCGAATCTGCGCCCCGAGGGCAAGGCGGGCGCGCTCGTGCGCACGCTGGACAGCCACGTGACCTACTACAAGCGCTGGGCGGAGACCTGGGAGTTCCAGGCGCTGCTCAAGGCCCGCCCGCTGACCGGCGCGCTCTCGCTGGGGGAGGCTTACGTCGAAAAGCTTGCGTCTTTGGTGTGGGAGGCCTCCCAGCGCGAATCCTTCGTCGAGGACGTGCAGGCGATGCGCCGGCGCGTGCTGGACAACGTGCCCGAATCGCTGCGCCAGCGCGAGCTCAAACTCGGCGAGGGCGGCTTGCGCGACGTCGAGTTCGCCGTGCAACTGCTGCAGCTCGTCCACGGCCGCATCGACGAGAGTCTGCGCGAGCCGAACACGGTCGAGGCCCTGACTTCGCTTATGGTTGGCGGCTACGTCGGCCGCGAGGACACCGACAAACTCATCCGCGCCTACGAGTTCCTCCGCCTGCTCGAGCACCGCCTCCAGCTGCAGCGCTTCAAGCGCACCCACCAGCTGCCCGCCGCCGACGACGTCAAGCGCCTGCGCTGGCTCGCCCGCACCGCCGGCTTCCAGGCCACGGCGCGCCACACCGCCGTCGAGGAGATGCAGCGTGCACTTTCACAGCTGCGCCGGGTGGTGGCGAACCTGCACGAGCGCCTCTTCTACCGCCCGCTGCTCGAGGCCGTCGTCGACCTGTCGATCGGCGAGGCCACCTTCTCCGCCGACGCCGTCAAAGCGCAGCTCGCCGCGCTCGGCTACCGCCACCCAACGCGCGCCTACGACCACCTCAACGCCCTGGTCAAGGGCACCTCGCGCAAAGCGAAGCTGCAAGCGATCCTCCTGCCCACCCTCATGCACTGGCTCGCCGGTACCGCGGACCCCGGCGCGGGCCTGCTCAACTACCGCAAGCTCTCCGACGCCGCCATCGACCGCAGCTGGTTCCTCCGCATGCTTCGCGACGAGGGCGTCGTCGGCATGCGCCTCATGCACATCCTCGGCAACTCGCCGTACACCTCCGACCTGATCATCTCCGCCCCCGATGTGGTCAAGCTGCTCGGCGACGGCTCCAGCGGTCCGCGCCTGCTCGAGCCCGCGCCCGACCAGGTGCACAAGGCGATCATCAACTCGGCCAATAGGCACCGCGACAACCCGGACAAGGCGGTCGCCGTGGCGCGCTCGCTGCGCCGCGCGGAGCTGGCGCGCATCGCCTCGGCCGACCTGCTCGGCATGATGGACGTGCGCCAGGTCTGCACCGAGCTGACCATCGTGTGGGAGGCGGTGCTGCAGGCTGCGCTCGAGTCCGAGATCCACGCCGACCTTGTGGAACAGGGCCTGAGCGCGCAACCCGCCCGCATCGCGTTTATTGGCATGGGCCGACTCGGCGGCGCGGAGCTGGGCTACGGCTCGGACGCCGACGTGATGGTCGTGGCGGAGCCAGTGGGGGAGACGACGGAAGCCGACGCCACCGCCTGGGCCGCCCGCATCGTCGACCAGATGCGCAAACGCCTGGCCAAGCCTTCCGACGACCCGCCGCTCGAGGTGGACCTCGGCCTGCGCCCGGAGGGCCGCTCCGGGGCGGTGGCGCGCACGATCGCTTCCTACGAGCGCTACTACAGCGAGTGGGGCGAAGTCTGGGAGAAGCAGGCGCTGCAGCGCGCCACCGTGGTCGCGGGACACACGGCAACCGGCGAGGCCTTCCTCCACATGATCGACCAGTTCCGCTACCCCGCAGGCGGGGCCAGCCGGGCGGACATCCGCGAGATCCGCCGCATCAAGGCCCGCGTGGACAACGAGCGCCTCCCGCGCGGCGCCGACCGCGCCACCCACACCAAGCTGGGCCGCGGCGCGCTCGCCGACGTCGAGTGGACTGTCCAACTGCTCACCATGATGCACGCCCACAAACACCAGGGCCTGCACACGACCTCCACCCTGGACGCGCTCGACTTCCTCGCTGAGCTCGACGACCCGGCCGTGCTGCCTGCAGAGCAGGCGGAGATCCTGCGCACCGCGTGGCTCACGGCCACCCGCGCCCGCAGCGCGCTCGTGTTGGTCTCGGGCAAGCGCACCGACCAGCTGCCCGCGCCGGGCCCGCAGCTCGCGCAGGTGGCGGGCTCCGCCGGCTACGACCCGGACCAGCAGCAGCAGTTCCTAGAGGACTACCTGCGCATCACGCGCCGGGCGCACCAAGTCATCGAGGAGGTGTTCTGGGGAGAGCCGCCCACCCGCGAGTTCGATTGAGCCTAGAGTGGGGGACATGGCTGTGCACTTTTCAATCGATTTAAACGACGCGACGTTTGCGGACTTGGTGGCGCTGGTGGAGGGGGCGCGTGTGGCGGGCGTCGACAAGCATGCCCGGCTCGAGCTCGAGGACACCACGCTTACGCTCGAGGTCGAGCCCGACACCCGCCGCGCCGCCACCACGCGGACGGAGACCCAGCTGCCGCAGCTGGGGGACGCAGCGATCCGCTCGGTCGTGGACATCCTTACCGGGCGTCAGGAGCCTCCACGCTGACGATCTTGACGGCCGGGCGCATGACCCGCTTCGCTTTTCGACGCGACACGAGCAGACCCACCAGCAACACCGCCGCCGTGACATAGAAGGCGATCCACGCGTGCTGGAAGTCGGCCCACTGGTAGGTCTGGCCGTGCGCCGAGTGGTCGAGCAGCACGCCGACCGACTGCGCGGCGATCATGCAGGAGACGAACCCACCCATGTTCGCCAGGCCCGTGCCGGTGGCAACCATGCTGGCGGGCAGGTGCTCGCGCACCGCGTCGAAGCCGAAGTTCGATGTCGGCACGCACAGGCCCATGAGCACCGCGACCACGAGGATCGCGCCGAAACCGCGTGGGGCATCGGAGGCGAAAAACACCATCCAGGCCACTGGCGTGACCGCGCCTAAGATGAGCGCGGCGAGGTCGCGGTTGGCTCCCATGCGCGCCGACAGCGCGCCGATCGGCGGGGCGGCGACCACGTTGACCACGGTGAACGCAATGAGCACGGTGCCCGCCTGGGCTTCGGAAAGGCCCATGCCGAGCGTCATCAGTGGTACACCCCATAGCAGGGTGAAGCTGAACATCCAGAAGATGCACCAGCCGTGGATGAAGAACGCCTCCCACGTCACCGGGGAGCGCACGACCGTGCCCAGGATCTGAGACAGCGGCATCGCGGTCGAGGACTCCTGCTTCTGCTGCTTGATCTCGCGGCGCTGGCCGGGCGTCATCTCCGCCCACTCGGGGGTGTCCGCCACCGCGATCGCGGCGAGGATGGCAATGAGCAGGCCGAGCGCACCCAGCGAGACGAACGCCACCGTCCAGCCCTTCGCGGACAGCAGCGCGAAGAACGGCACGGCGGAAAGGAACTGGCCGACCTGGCCGACTGCGGCGGTCAGCTGGGTAAACAGCGGAGTTTTCCTTGGCGGGAACCAGTAAGGCAAAATACGCATGGCGGATAAGAACGCGGTGGCGTCGCCCGCGCCGATGAGCACGCGCGCGGCGAGCGCGACCCCGTAGCTTGTGGTCAGGCCGAGCGTGATCTGGCCGACCGCCATCACGATCGCGCCGACGACCAGCATGAACCGCGGGCCCAGCTTGTCGATGAGCAAGCCGGTCGGGATCTGCGCCGCGGCGTACACGCCGACCTGCACCGCGGTGAACACGGCGATGCGGGAAGCGTCGACGCCGAAACGGTCGATCGCCTCCACGCTGGCCACGCCAAACGACGTGCGCCCCAAGATGGCGACGGCGTACACCGCGACCGCCCCAAACCACACAAAAAGCGCCTTGGATGTGATCTGCTCGCGAGGGTGAACATTTGCCATGGCAGCCTATGCTAATCCCCGGCGCGGCGTTATGCGCAATTATGTGCGGGCGACGATGGGGACGTGGCGGGTGATGCGTGTGGCGCGGCGTCGAGAAGCGAGCAGCCCGGTCAGGCACACCGCTGCCGTGCCGAAGAAGGCGAGCCAGGCGAAGCGGAAATCAGCCCACGTAAACGCTGTGCCATCCAGTAGCACCCCGACGAGCTGCGAGCCGACCATGCAGGCGATGAACCCGCCCATGTTCGCCAGGCCTGTGCCGGTGGCCACCATCTCGGCGGGCAGGTACTCGCGCAGGGTGTCGAAACCGAAGTTGCCCGCGGGCATACACAGGCCGAGCAGCGACGTCACCACTAGCGCGGCGGTAAACCCGCGCGGTTCGGCAGACGCGAAGAACACCGCGAACGCCACTGGCACGATCGCGCCGATCCACAGCGCGGCGAGATCGCGGCGCACCCCGAGGCGCGCCGAGACCACGCCCATGAGCGGGGCGGCGATCACGTTGCCCACGCTAAACAGGATCAGGGCGGTGCCGGCCTGCGCCTCGGAAAGCCCCATCCCCTGGGTCATCAGCGGCACGCCCCACAGCAGGGAGAAGGAGAACATCCAGAAGATCCCCCAGCCGTGAATGAAAAAGGCCTCCCACGCGATAGGCGAGCGCACCACCGTGCGCAACGTAAACGCGAGCGGCACACGCTGGGCCCGTTTCTGCGCGTGCACTTCTCGACGCTGCTCGCGCGTCATCGCCGACCACTCCGGCGAATCCGACACCACCACCGCGGCCACCAGCGCCACGAGCACGCCGAGCGCGCCGAGCGAGACGAACGCGACCGTCCAGCCGCGCGCACCGAGCAGCGCGAGGAAGGGCACTGCGGAGAGGAACTGCCCGAGCTGGCCGAGCGCGCCGGTCAGCTGCGTGTACAGTGGCGTCTTTGTCGGCGGGAACCAGTAGGGGAGGATGCGCATGACGGAGAGGAACGCGGTGGCGTCGCCAAGCCCGATGCACGCGCGGGCGGCGAGTGCGAGACCGTAACTTGTGGTCAAACCCAGGGTGATCTGGCCTGCGGCCATCACCAGCGCGCCGGTGACCAGCATGAAGCGCGGACCGAGCCGGTCGATCGCTAGGCCGGTCGGCACCTGGGCCGCGGCGTACACGCCGACCTGCACTGCGGTGAACACGGCGATGCGGGAGGCGCTGACCTCGAAGCGCGCCATCGCGTCCATGCTGGCCACTCCAAAGGAGGTCCGGCCGAAGATCGCCACGATATAGACGGCGACCGCGCCCCACCAGACGGCGAGCGCGGTGCGTGTGACCTTCTCGCGCGGGTGATACGACACCGTAGTTTTCTTCATGCGCCGCACACTAACATTCACGCATTCGACCCGCCGCGGGGGTGCGTCCCGTAAGCTTGACGGCCGTGGATTACATTTCGACTCGCGACCAGACCGCCACCCCGCACAAGTTCACCGACATCCTGCTCGGGGGCTTAAGCGCCGACGGCGGCTTGTTCATGCCCGCCACCTACCCGCGCCTAACGCCCGCGCTTCTCGACGAGTGGCGGACCCTCCTGCGCGACAAGGGGTATGCCGCCCTGGCCGCCGAGGTAGTGAAGCTTTTCGTGGACGACATCCCGGACTCCGCGATCGAGGAACTTACGGCCAAGGCCTACCACACCCCGAAGTTCGCGCACCCGGACATCGTGCCGGTCACCGAACTGGACGAGAAGCTCTCGATCGCGCACCTGTCCGAGGGTCCGACCGCGGCGTTTAAGGACATGGCGATGCAGCTGCTCGGCGAGCTCTTCGAGTACGAGCTTGCCCGCCGCGGCGAAACGCTCACCATCCTGGGCGCGACCTCGGGCGATACCGGCTCGTCCGCCGAGTACGCGATGCGCGGCCGCGAGGGCATCCGCGTGTTCATGCTCACCCCGGCCGGCCGCATGACGCCCTTCCAGCAGGCGCAGATGTTCGGCCTGGACGACCCGAATATCTTCAACATCGCCCTCGACGGCGTCTTCGACGACTGCCAGGACGTGGTGAAAGAGGTCAACGCGGACGCCGCTTTCAAGGCGAAGTACTCGATCGGCGCGGTCAACTCGATCAACTGGGCGCGCCTGCTCGCGCAGACGGTCTACTACATCTCCACCTACCTGCGCGTGACTTCATCGAACGAGGAGCGCATCTCGTTTTCGGTGCCGACGGGCAACTTCGGTGATGTGTGCGCGGGGCACGTCGTCAAGCAGATGGGCCTGCCCATCGACCGTCTGATCGTGGCGACGAACGAAAACGACGTGCTCGACGAGTTCTTCCGCACCGGCAACTACCGCCCGCGCTCGGCGGCCGAGACCCAGGCGACGTCCTCGCCGTCGATGGACATCTCCAAGGCCTCCAACTTCGAGCGCATGCTTTTCGACGCCCTCTCGCGCGACGCCGCCACCACCGCCCACCTCTTCGGCACCAAGGTCAAGGAGGGCGGCTTCGGCCTGGACGAGATGGGCGGTAAGCAGGTGCTCGAGCGCATCCGCGAGGACTTCGGCTTCGCCTCCGGCTCTTCCACGCACGCCGACCGTCTCGCCACCATCAAGCAGACGTGGGAAGAGTATGGGGTGATGGTCGACCCGCACACCGCCGACGGCGTCCACGTCGCCCGCGGCCTGGCCGACGAGGTGGACACGCGCATCGTCGTGCTGGAAACCGCGCTGCCGGTGAAGTTCGCCGACACGATCGTCGAGGCGATCGGTCGCGAGCCCGAGGTACCGGAGCGCTTCGCCCACATCATGGACGGCGCGCGCCACGTCACCGACCTGCCCAACGATGCGGAGCGGGTCAAGCAGTACATCGCAGACAACGCTGAGAAGTAAAGGAGCGCCCAATGTCACAGGAACAGTTCGCAGGACCCGACTACTTCACTGAGTTCGACCCAGAGAAGTTCTTGCGCGACATCAAGATCCAGGCGGAAGAAGCCAAGGAGGGCGCCGACTCGGAGCAGCGTGACTGACCCCACACAACCCGGGACGCATTACCCGGCCGGCGGCTACGGCCCAGGCGACAACGAGGCCCGCAAATACCAGCCCGCCCACGGCGAGCAGTGGACCTTCCCCACGCCCGTGCAACCGGTGAAGCGCAGCCACAACGCCGCGTGGGCGCTGTGCGTGGTTGCCGCTGTGCTGCTCGTCGCCACGGTGGTGTGGGCTGGGCTGCAGACCCCGCAGGCACCGTCGATAAGCAGCGCCGAGCAAGACGCCCGCGAATCGGTGCAGACCCCGCGCGAGCAGGACGCGGCCGCCAGCGAAAACCAGGTCCGCGTGCCCGCGTTTGCCCTATGGGCACCCGGCACGCGCATCCAGTCCACCGACCACAAGCCCGCGCCGGGGGAGAGCTTTACCGCCCAGTCGTGCACGACGGCGCTGAGCTTTACCGACGCCGCCGGCGACCACTACGCGGTGACCGCCGGCCACTGCGGGCGCGTCGGCGATTTCGTGTGGCCGACCAACGCCACGCACGCCTACGACTACGCCCGCGAGGTCGGCCACTTCATCTACTCCGGGCTCTACAGCGGTGACGGTTCGGCGGCGGACGGGGTCGACGTGGGCATCATCAAGATCACCGACCCGGAGCGCTACATGGAGGTCATCGGCGACCCGATCCCCACCGGCGTTGCCGAGCACATCCCGCCGGTCGAGCGCGTCTGCAAAACGGGCGCGACCACCGGTTACACCTGCGGCGAGTTCGTGGACACGCAGCGGGTACAAATCGTCAACGCGGGTGCCGACGAGGACCGCGAAACCTTCGGCGACATCGCCAGCGTCTGCGCGGCAGCCGGCGACTCCGGCGGGCCCGTCTTCACCGAGATCCACGGCCGCGCCGTGATCATCGGCGTCGTCTCCGGCACCGAAGCCGGCCGCAGCGAGGAGGACTGTTGGGAGGGGATGGAGGACCCGAAGCTCATGTCCTACTCAAACGTCGAGCAGCTCATGACGGTGATCAACCACGTCGTCCCCGACGCGGTCTGGGAGCACCAGACCTGGTAGGTGCCTTACAGGCCCCACTTTTCGCGGAACGCTGCGCCCGTTGGCTCGTGCTTGAAGGTGTGCGGGCGCGAGGGGCGTGCCTCCATGATGGTCAGCTCCTCGGGGCCAAACGCTTCAAAGGTTGCCCGGTCGAGGTAGGGCCGCAGCCCGAACTCCTCCCAGGCGGGGCGCAGGTCCTCTCCGTCGGCGTCGAGCCACGTGAGTGTTGCGAGCCGGCCGCCGGACTTTTCCAGGTTGTTGGTCACGGTCACTGAGTCCGCGCCGTGGTCTGCGCCGAAGTGCAACAGCTCGTCGAGCGTCTGCGGCGGCACGGTGGAAAAGCAGAAGCCGAGCAGCTCGAAGCGCATGTTATCGGTCGTGCGCAGCGTGAGTGTGTCGACGCAGTTCTGCTCGAGCAGGCGGGAGAGGTGGCCGGTGGCGTCGGGGTCGGTAAACGCGGCGTCGCTAAGCGTGCCCTGCACAGCGACCCCGGTTGAGGTGGCGGCGACGCGCGCATCGGCGATCACCCCGGGACGGATGCTGGCGGTGACATTCGCCGCATCGGCGGGCGCCGGGTTCCATGCGCGCACTGGCGCGGCGGGCGCGTTGGCCTCCGCGGACTGGCGGTAGCTGGTCAGCGCCGCGATCATGACCACGAGCGCGATGAGCAGCGCGCCGTAGCCGGCGATGAACGCTGCTTTGGGTACTCGCTTCAGGGTCTGCATCGCCGCTTAGCCTAGTCGACGTAGACTCGAAGACCACACCGACGCGAAAGGATGTCACCGTGCCAATTCCGGAATTTATCGTGGAGATCCGCAAAAAGATCGGCCACGACCCGCTGTGGCTGCCGGCAGTCGCCGCGATTGTCCTGCGCGACTCCGCCGACCAGTCCGCCTGGGCCGTGCCCGAGGTGCTGCTCGTGCGGCGCGCGGACAACGGAAAGTGGACGCCGATCACGGGGATCGCCGACCCCGGCGAGCAGCCGCACGACGCGGCGGTGCGCGAGGTACGCGAGGAGACTGGCATCGAGGCCACGCCCGCAGCGATCCTGGGGGCTGGCTCGGTCGGCCCGGTCGTGCACGCGAACGGCGACAAGGCCAGTTACATGTCGGTGCAGCTGCGGCTCGAGCCGTCCGATCCGGCCGCGGAGCCGGTGGTTGGCGACGACGAGTCGGTCGAGGTCGGCTGGTTCCCGATCTCGCGCATGCCTGTCACCGACCCGAAGTGGCGCCTGGTCATTGCCGATGCGGCGGCGCAGCGCAGGCACCCGGCGTCGTTTACGCCGCGGATGGGGCTTTCCAAGCGGTGAGGCTCGGCGTCGACTGCTCCGAGTACCAGGCCGGCCTCGACTTTTCCGGCTTCGACTTCGCGATCCTGCGCACCACCGACGGCACCTACCAGGACCCGTGCTTCGCGCAGCTGCTCGCTGATGCTTCGGCCGCCGGCTGCGCGCTGGCCACGTATCACTTTTTGCGCAGCCCGTCTGAGGGCACCACGATCGCCGAGCAGGTCGACGCGGCGCTCGATGTCCTCGGGCCGCACCGGCTGCCGATGTGGCTCGATGTGGAGTCTCCCGCGGGGCTTTCGCTTGCCGACGTCCGCAACGCCCACGCCACCTTCCGCACCGCCGGCGTGCCCGTGGCCGGGGTGTATACGAATGCCCGCTACTGGCGACGCCACATGTGCCTAGCTAACCCGGCCGAATTCGGAGCACTGTGGCTCGCGCAGTGGGGCGACAACACGGTCACCGATCCGGCGCTGCTGGGCGTGTGGCCTTCTCCGCTGGGTATGCCGCGGCCGCAGCTGTGGCAGTTCACCTCGCGTGGGCGCGTCGGCGGGATTGAGGTCGATTTGAACCTAGCGGTTGCGGGGGTTTCCGGCCTGCGCTAGGTTGTGGGCTTATGGGGGATCAACAACAATTACGGGCCTTTTTGGCCTTCAAAGCAGGGGGAATCGGCGCACTCCGGCTTGTCTACGAGGCAGGCCTCGACAGCGATGCGCTTGTCGGCATGGGCGCGGCCGACGACTACGCAGACACGCTCGTGCGCCTTGCCCGCCGGTTTTTCCGGCCTACCAGCCACTCGCGCTACCAACTCGAAGCACGTACTGCGGCAGAAGCTAACCGCCACTGCATCGAAACGCTCGAGCTGATTGAGCGCACCGCACGACGGATCACGAATCCCACGAAGCGCTGGGAGTACACCGCGCAGCTATGCGCCACCGAGGGTGATACCACCACCATCAGCAAAAAGGCCACCCGGCTGCGCAAAGACTACCTGCCACCACGCCCGCCGCAAGACGGGGTGCGCATCCAGCGCAGCGAGATGCACGACAAGTTCATCATTCGGCTCACCGGCCCTACCAACGACTTACAGGACCTTGTCACCACGTTTGAGACCCCCGGCGAAGACGGCAAACCGATTGATCCGATCGACTGGTTAGTCAACAACCGCCACATCGTCCAAGCACCGGT
>NZ_KV825628.1:109683-154485 GCF_001831515.1 Corynebacterium sp. HMSC074A01 | reverse complement strand
GTCCTCGCCGGCACGGATGACCGACCCGACCAAGAGCCTGTCGTGGTGACCAACACCGGTGTGAAGATGACCACCAGCCAGGTGCTGCGCCGCCACATCCTGCCTGATGGCTACATCACCCTCGCCGCACCACACTTAGGTCCGATTAATACCCACCGGGCACGGCTTGCCTCGCCGGTGCAGCGCCTGGCGATCGAGGCGGACTCGCCAACGTGTTGCTGGCCGGACTGCACCACCCCGATCTCGAAGTGCCAGGCCCACCACCTGACCGACTACGCCGAAGGTGGTGAGACCCACCCGTCGAATATGTGCTGGCTGTGCCCGCACCACAACGCGGTCAACGGTAGGCCAGACCGGGGACGTATGGCCCGCATCGACGGCCGGATCGCCTGGATCAGCCCGAAATACGGCACACCGAGATTCACCGGCCGCGACTACGTCGATACCGAAACCATCATCGGCGGACCCGCCCAAGGCGCACCCGGGTAAGCACAAACGGGGATAGACTAAGCAGCATGAAAATGCTGTGTATTGGCGCGGGCGCGATCGGCGGCTATTTCGGCGGCGCGCTTGCGGAAGCTGGACACGAGGTGTCGTTTGTCGCCCGTGGGGAAACGCTCAAGGCGTTGCGCGAGCGCGGCCTGCTGCTCAAAAACGGGGACGAGCCGGCGCGCACGATCCGCGTGCACGCGGCGGAGCGCGCAGGTAGCGCTGCCGACCTGCTCGGCGGTGCCGACATCGTGCTGGTCGCCACCAAAGCGCTGCCGGATAACCCCACGTTCGCGGATCTCAAGGACGCCCACCAGCTGGACGGCGTGCCGATTGTCACCTCGCAGAACTCGGTGGAGGTGCACGACACGGCCGCCGCGCTTTTCGGCACCGACCGCGTCTTCGCTGGTGTGGCGCGCTGCTATGCCACCCGCGTCGGGCCGGCCGAGATTCAGCTCAATCCGGGGCCGTTGTCGTTGAACTTTGGGCGTGTGGAGGGGGCGTCGAGAAGCGACGTGGCCCTGGCGTTTCGCGCAGCGCTCGACGAGGCGGGCATCGGCGGCGACTTACTCACCCCGGAAGCAATCCTCGTCGATGTGTGGGCGAAGGCGATGTTTGTCAGCACCACTGGGGCGCTCGGCGCGGTTGCGCAGGCACCGATGGGCGTGCTTCGCGACGCCCTGCGGCCCCAACTCCGCGCACTCATGAAAGAAGTCGAGGCCGCCGCCCGCGGCAACGGCATCGAACTGCCTGCGGATGTGGTCGAGCAGACGCTCGCGTTCGCCGACCGGCAGTACGCGGGCGCGACCAGCTCCATGCACCGCGACATCGCCGCCGGGCTGCCGAGCGAGTTGGACGCGCAGGTGGGCGCGATCCGTCGAAAAGCGGCGACTGCAGGCGTGCCGACGCCGCTGCTTGACTACACCGAGGCCGTCCTCAGCGTGCGCACCAGCTGACAAAGCGCGCCGAGCACAGCGCCCAGTGGGCGATAAGCAGCACCGGGATGGTCAGCGCCACCGCGTCGAGCCACTCGGCGCCCGCAACCAGCGCGACCTGGTGCCCGCCCATGCTCACGGTGCCCGGCGGGAAGGTACACGACCACCACGCCGGCGAGTAGTCGACCCAGCGGACGGCGTTGGGGTAGAAGGTCGCCATGGCGTAGCAGGCGAGTGGGATCGCGAGGACAAGCGCGACCATGCCGTAGTAGATCGAGACGGTGCCGGGGAAGAGGATCTGCATCGCGGTCGTGGACTGGCCGACCACACCCAGCGGGACCCACGCGGTCGCCGATTTCGCGCCGCCGAGATCGACGCGGCCGTGCCACGCCGCCCAGTAGACGCGCGCGAACAGCGGCACGGCGGTGCACAGCGACATGAAAAACAACACCGTGCCCATGACGTGGTAGGCCTGCCCGTAGTCGCGGGCGAGCCAGCCGGCCACCGACGCCGAAATCATCGGTCCGACCAGCGGCAGCCCCCACGTAAAACGCGGCGCGCCGTCGAAGCGCGTGAGCTGGATCGCCCAGGTCACCACGGTCACCGGCCCGCCGATCCAGAACCCGACAAGCCGGTAGACGCCCGCGCCGGTCAGCCCTGAGAGCGCGGCGCCGAGCGCGAGGATGCCGATAAAGTACATGGACCACTCGGCCATCGTCGTGCGTGCGAAGCTGGGCTGCCGGTAGCGCGCGAAACCAAACGTGAGCACGACGAGGATCACGCAGCCGATCGCGGCGAAGACGCCGGCGGCGGCGAGCATGTCCTCCTCGACGAGCATGCGCGCGACGATCGAGGTGCCCATGAGGCTGCCGCCCCACGCGGGGCCTGGCGGCGGGAGTTCGCGAAATTTTTCAGTCACCCGCGCAATGGTAATCCCTATGTCTGCGGGAGTACGCTAAGGGTATGGGCACCTACCATCTCCTAGGTCGCGACGGGCGCGTGCGCTGGTGGCGTCCGCTCGTCGAGTTCGTCCTCGTCCTCGCGCTCTTCTTCGCTCTTTACGCGGCGATGCTTGCGCTTTTCGACGCCGCCGATACCCTCTTCGACCCCGCCGTCAAAGCCCTCGGCGACTTCGAATTCGTCGACACCCCGTGGCTGGCGCTTGCAGCCGGGACGATCGAGACGGCGACGATCCCCGCCGCGTTCATCGCCGCGCGCGTGGTCGGCCGGCGACCCGCCGCCCTGTGGTCGGTGGAGTACCGCTTCCGGTGGCGAATCTTCGCCGTCGCGCTGGTGCCGGCGCTGGTCTTTTTCGGCGCGGAGCTTGTGTTTTCGATGTGGCGTGGTGCCCGAGAGATAGGAGCATTCAGCGTGGCGAACCTCGGGGCGCTGTGCATCCTGCTCGCGCTGATCCCGCTGCAGGCACTGTCGGAGGAGCTCGTGTTCCGCGGCTCACTGGTGCAGGTTGTCGGCCAGTGGACCCGCTCCGCCTGGGTGGCGTACCTCGTCCCTGCATTCCTGTTCGTCTCGTTTCACGACTACGGGTGGAAGGGGCAGCTCAGCGTGCTGGTGTTCGCGCTCTGTGGCGCGTTTCTTACGTGGTCGACGGGTGGGCTGGAGGCGTCACTGGCGGTACACGCCGTGGCGAACACGTTCGCTTTCGTGCCGGACCCATTCCACGTGCACGTCGCTGGGTTGGCTGAGGCGACGGTGGGGGAGATGGTGGCGTCGATAAGCATGACGGTGCTCGCCACCGCCGTGATCTGGTGGCTGTTGGCTAATCGCGGTATTGGCGCGAAATCTCGTTGAACTCCGCCTGCGCGCTGTCGTCGTGCTCGAGCTTGCGCGATTTCTTCTTGCGGACCTGGTTCGGGGTGGCGCGCTCCTCGTAGCGCAGGCCGGGGATGCCGGTGCGCACGGTGCGGGTGCGGCCGCCGTTGGAATTGAACGTGTAGCGGAACGGCCCCGAGCCGACAGACGCCGACAGGCCAGATCCCGACATGGTGAAGCGGAACGGGCCAACTTTCTTGCTGCGGCGGAAACGGAAAGGCATGGTCGGGCTCCTTGCTTTCGGGTCTGTGTGTTCACCCCAACCTAGCAAAAGTGCTTGGGGATACATAAGGGGTCGATGTGTTGGCTTGATTCTGCGCGGCGCGCCACTAAGTTGGGCCGCATGGTTTCACGTATCGCAAGGAAAATGACCACTGCAGCCGCGCTTGTCGCCCTGGCGGCGGGGAGCGATGGGACCGCCGGCGCGCAGGGGCTGTCGTCGAGCGTTGATCTCGCGCAGTACATCGACGTCGATCGCGTCGGTCAGCTCAACTCGACCGTGCTCGGCGGCGCGAGCGTCGACGCGGCGAAGCAGCGCACAACCCAGTCCGGCATCATGGTTGACCTGCCGGAAGGCGCGCAGCCGCTGCCTGCCGCCGAGGCGAAGGATGCTGTCGTCGGCCTGTGGCAGGCGAATCAGAGCAAGGCGATGACGCTCGAGCTGCGCGGCGACGGCACGCTCACCTACGACGACGGCTGCAACTCCGGCAACGGTACCTACCACATCGACGAGAAGGGTCTGCTGCAGGTCGGCGACCTTTCCGAGACCCGCGTCATGTGCGACACCGCCACCATGGACAACGCGAACGAGCTGAAGGCCCTGCTGCGCGCCCACCCGGCCGTCTACCAGCTGGACAGCGGTCTTGCCCTGGGCAGCCAGGGCAAAGCGATCGAATTTGTCGCCGAGTAGCTAGGCGATGAGCTCGTCGCGGTTGATCTTGCCGGCCAGCGAGCGCGCCACCGCGAACGGGACCCAAATCATCTGGCAGTAGGCCAGCTTGGAAAAGAACAGCGCGACGTCAATGCTCGAGAGCTCTGGCGAAAACTGCGCCGCAAGCGCGACACCGCCCGCGACGACAAACATGGCTGAGGCGAGCATGATCGACAAGCGCAGGCCGTCGTCGCGGGCTTCCATGTGCCGCTGCGTTTCGTATTCGTCGAGCTCGGCGCCCGGCAGGTCCGCACCGCCGATCGATCTGCGCAGCCATACAAGCCCGCCCGCGGCAATGAGCCCGCCGCCGATCCACAGCGCCATGGATAGGTCGCTGTTGAAAAATTGGAGTACAGCGGCAAGAAGCACAATTGCGATGCCGATGTCCGTAGTGAGAATGAGCCTCTTTCGTTTTGCGACGCTCACGTGTTCCGTCTTCTGTGCCATCAGGTGTCCTCTCAGCGTGTTCGGTAGATTTCGGTCGACATTGGTGTGAACTCGGTACGCGAGAACACGGCTTCCACTGGCAGGCCGAAGACGTCGCAGATTTTGAAAGCGAGGTCCAGGCTGGGGTAGTGGTCGCCGCGCTCGAGCGCGCCGATGGATTGCGGATTGACCCCGACCGCGTCCGCGAGCTGCACGCGCGACATGTCCCTTTCAGTGCGCAGCACGCGGACCCGGTTGTAGATCGGGTCCACTGGTTTCTTCTTTGGGGACATGACTCAAAGTGTTGTATAAACACAACAATGCGTCAACTGTTCTTGCCAACTTTTATGCGACTTTCAGCTTCGATCGCCGCTTTTAGGAGTGCCCTGGATATACCGTTCTAGTTCCCTCAAGGTGGTTGATTCCCCGAATTCGCTCGGTAGGTTGAGGGCCATGGTTTCCAAGATCATGAAGAAACTGTCCACCGCAACCATTGCCGTCGCCGTGATGGGCGGCGCCGCAGGCACCGCAGGCGCGCAGGAGCTGCCGCAGGGCCTGTCGTCTGACCCCGCGATCGTCGAGAGTGCTGCGGGGCTCAGCTCCATCCTCATCGGCGGCGCACCGGCACTGCCGGGCTCGAGCGCCCAGCAGCCGGGTGCTCCGGCCGAACAGGGCGGCCTGATCACCACCCTGCCCGAGCACGCACAGCCAGCACCTGAGCACCTGCGCGGCCCCGCCGTCGAGCGTCCGCTGCAGGCGAAGGCCAACGACCACGTGACCCTCGAGTTCAACCCCGACGGCACCCTGACCTACGGCGACGGGTGCAACTCCGGCAACGGCACCTACCACTTCGACGAGCAGGGTAAGCTGCACGTCGGCGACCTTGCCGAGACCCAGGCGCTGTGCGATCCGGCCGCCATGGCCGCCGCCGACGACCTGAAGACCATCCTCCAGGCCAAGCCGGACGTCTACCTCCTGGACCGCGACACCATCGCACTGGGCAGCCAGGGCCACGGCATCGAGTTCGTCGAGGCAAGGGCCACGATCATCGAGCCGCAGGAAGGCTAAGAACGCGACCCACGAGAAACGATCCACTTGCGGCCCGGACCAATTTGGTCCGGGCCGCGTAGCATTGCCGTATGTCTGCAAGCAGAAAACCCATTCCGAAAGTCGCCTACGCGCCCATGCTCGGGCTGGAAACGTACGTCCGAGCACGCGTGGACAAACGCTATTCGCACCTGGTGCAGCTGCGGGCCTCCGCGCTCAACCAGTGTGTGTACTGCCTGGCCATGCACCGTCGTGATGCGAAGAAAGACGGCTGGAGCGAGGAAAAGATCAGCAGCACTGAGCGCTGGATTGACTACAAGGAGCAATTCTCCGACGAAGAGTGCGCCGTACTCGAGCTCACTGACGCCGTGACACACATCCACGGCGACGAATCTGTGCCGGACGAGCTCTGGGACCGGGTTGAGCGCCTGCACGGCGAGAAGGGCGCGAGAAACCTGCTCATGGCGATCGTGGCGATCAACGCCTGGAACCGGATCGGCATCACCACCCGCCTTGACCCGCGCAGCCTTTCCGGCGTCGACGACTTCGACCTAGGCATCCGAGCATAAGCAAACCCCGAGGGAGCACACCCTCGGGGTTTTTGCTTACGCGCGTTTTAGCAGTCGAAGTACATCTCGAACTCGAGCGGCGTCGGGCGCAGCTGCGCCGGCGCGATTTCTTCTTCGCGCTTGAGCTTGATGTAGGTCTCGATGAGGTCGTCGGTGAACACGTCGCCTTCGGTGAGGAAGTCGTGGTCGGCCTCCAGCGCGGCGATCGACGCCTCGAGCGAGGTCGGCGCCTGCGGGATCTCCTTGGCTTCCTCCGGCGGCAGCTCGTAGAGGTCCTTGTCCACCGGGGCGTGCGGCTCGATGCGGTTCTTCACGCCGTCGAGGCCGGCCATCATCATGGCGGCGAACCCGAAGTAGGGGTTGCCCGACGGGTCCGGTGCGCGGAACTCGATGCGCTTGGCCTTCGGGTTGGTGCCGGTGATCGGGATGCGGATCGCGGCGGAGCGGTTGCGCTGCGAGTACACCAGGTTGATCGGGGCTTCGAAGCCGGGCACAAGCCGGTGGTAGGAGTTCAGCGTCGGGTTGGTAAACGCGAGCACCGCACCGGCGTGCTCGAGGATGCCGCCGATGTACCAGCGGGCGATGTCAGACAGGCCGCCGTAGCCGGACTCGTCGTAGAACAGCGGCTCGCCGTCCTTCCAGAGGGACTGGTGGGCGTGCATGCCGGAGCCGTTGTCGCCGGCGAGCGGCTTCGGCATGAACGTCGCGGTTTTGCCGAACTGGACGGCGGTGTTTTTCACGATGTACTTGAAGTCCTGCAGGTCGTCGGCCGCGTGCAGCAGGGTGTTGAAGCGGTAGTTGATTTCCTGCTGGCCGCCGTTGCCGACCTCGCGGTGGAAGCGCTCGATGTGGAAGCCGGCCGCGTCCAGGTTGCGCACCATCGCGTCGCGCACATCCACGGTCTTGTCGTAGGGGGCGACGGGGAAGTAGCCGCCCTTCCAGCGGTTCTTGTAGCCCAGGTTGGGCTCGCCGTCGGCGTCTCGCTCCTTGCCACGGTTCCACCAGCCCTCCTCAGCATCGACTTCGTAGAAGGCGCGGTGGCCTTCGGCCTCGTAGCGCACGGAGTCGAAGAGGTAGAACTCGGCCTCGGCACCGAAGCTGCAGGTGTCTGCAATGCCTGTCGACGCCAAGTAGTCCTCAGCCTTGCGCGCCACGTTACGCGGGTCGCGGGAGAAGGCTTCGTGGGTGAACGGGTCGTTGACGAAGAACTTCACGTTCAGCGTCTTCGCCTCGCGGAACTGGTCCAGCTTGGCGGTGGCCAAATCCGGCATGAGGGTCATGTCGGATTCTTCGATGGTGGTGAAGCCCTTGATAGAGGAGCCGTCGAAGGCGAGGCCTTCTTCCATAACCTCCTGGTCAAACATGGACGCCGGGATGGAGAAGTGGTGTTCGCGGCCGGGAACGTCGGTGAACCTGACGTCTACGAATTCGACTTCCTCGTCGGCGATAAATTTTGTGACGTCCTCGATATTTTCGAAAGACACGTGTGCTCTCCTTTAGGGCGAAAATCTGAACGCTCACAAGTTTAGTAGAACACCGGCGCGCAAATGTGGGACGCGCCCATTTTCTCCGGCCGCAGGCCCCGGCTAGGCTAGTGCCCATGGCAGGATCACAGCAGCGTAAGTGGCGCGATGGCCCCGAGATACCGAACCAGTTCTCCGGCGACGATGCGGTCCCGGATTACCCGGGTCAGTGGTTGGGGTTGCCGGAGAAGGGGGCGGGCTCGCAGGCGTCGGTCATGCGGCGCGCGTGCGCTGTGCTGATCGACTGGGGTATTGCCTGGGGGATCGCGGCGCTGATCACGTCGCAGACGCACGCGCTCGGCGACACCGCGACCGCGACGTATCTGCTGTGGATGGTCATGGGCATCCTTACCGGTTGGCTGATGGCGCGCACGCCGGGCATGGCGGTGCTCGGCATGGGTATCGCGCGTGTCGACGCCGAGGCACCCGTCGGCCTGTGGCGCGCAGCCCTGCGCACTGTCCTGACCGGCTTTGTGCTGCCCGCAGCGCTTGTCGACGCCGACGGGCGCGGCATGCACGACCGCGCCACCAACACAACGGTGATCCGCGGCTAACTCAAGTCGGTCTGGAAGTCGATGTGACGCTGTAGCGCCCAGTTTCGATCCGTGATGAGGCGGGCCACACTCAGCCCGCCGGCGAGGAAGAGGACCGCGAGTACGACCTCGGTGGTCGCGGAGATACCGCCGGTGACCTCGCCGGAAGTGAATTGCTGCAGCGCGGCGTAGATCGTGGTGCCGGGGATCATCACCACCGTCGCCGGGATGGTCACGGTCGAGCGGGGCACGAAGAAGCGCTGGCCGAGCGCCCAGCCGAGCAGCCCGATCGTGAGCGTGCCAAGGAAGCAGGCGAGAAAGAACTCCACCCCGGCATCCAGCAGCACAATGCGCAGCACGTTGGCTACCGCGCCGAGCGAGGCGGCGAGCAGGGCCATCCGCTTCGAAGCGTTGAATAAAATGGCGAAGCCGCCGATACTGAGGAAGCTGGCGAGGGCTGCGGCGGCGTAGAAGGTGGGGGTGGGCGTGGCGTCGACAAGCGGGGGCTCTGGCGCGTCGGTGACCATGGCGATGACGGCGACGGTGAGCATCATCGCCACGATCACCTCAAGCGCGTAGAACAGGCGCGGGATGCCGGCGCTGAAGTCGAAGCGCGACAGGTCGTTCATCGCGACGAACAGCGGGAAGCCGGGAATGAGGTAGAGGATGGCCGGGACGAAACCGGCCGCGAGCTGCGTGTCCGTGCCTGGGACCGCGAGCGAGAGCAGCAAGAAGATCAGGGTGGAGGCGGCGCCGGCGACCATGACTACGCCCAGCTGCAGCAGGCGGCGCGCGGCGAGGCGGTGCCGCACGAACTGGCCGACGCCTGCCGCAATGACCACGAGTGCCGCGGTGAGCAGCGAGAAATGGTTCAAAATGGCGAAACCGCCGCACGCAATCCCGGCGGCAAGCGCCATGCCCGGCGGGCTCCAGCGCGGGGCGGGGATCGCCTCGATCTCGTCGAGCATTGCCTCGACTTGTGCGGCGGTGACGTAGTGGTGCAGATCCAGGCGGCTGAAGTTCTCCAGCGCCTCGATCCGGGAGGCGTTGACCCCGGGTACCGGCAGCACGGCCGCCAGGGTGCGGAAGCGGCCGTCCCGGTGGAAGGTGCAGGTCAAGGTGTCGAGGCCGACGATCACGTCGGCGTCGTCAAGCCCAAGCGCGCGGGCGCAGCGCTTCACCGCGCGGATCACCCGGTAGGCGGGCGCGCCGGAGGTCAACAGCAGCGACCCCAAGCGCAGCGCGGCGCTGGCCTCGGCATCCACTTACTTGCCCTTGCGCTCCTGCATGCGGCGCATGCGGCGGTTCATGCCCGCCATGTTCTGCGCCTGGCGCGGCATCGGGCCGCCCGGCAGGCCGGAGACCTGGCCCGGGCCCTTGCGCGCGTCCATCGCCTCGAGCTTGGCGTTGAGCGAGTAAACCTCGTCCTTCTTGTAGTTCTTCGGCATCTTCAGCAGGTGCTTCTGCAGCCCGCGCACCGGCACCTGGCCCTCGCCCTCACCGGCGTAGACCTCGTGGATCGGCACGCCCGCCAGCAGGCGGTCAACGCGCTTGTGCTCCTTGGCCATCATGGATTTGAGTCGGTTCGGGTTGCCCTCGCCGACAAGCACGACACCGGGGTTGCCCACGACGCGGTGGATGGTGTCCATGTGGGTGTTGGCCTGCACACCGGTCTTGGTGATCCAGACGATGCCCATGGTGTTGCGCATGTTCTCCAGCGTCCAGCCGGCCGCGCCCGGGGTGTCGCCGACCTGGTCGTACATCGACTTCTCCAGGCGGCGGGAGAACAGCCACATCGCCAGCACGGCGCCGAGGATCAGGCCGAGGACCAGCATGAACCACTGGCCACTCCAGAGCAGGCCGATGAGGAAGAACAACAGCCCCATGCCGAGCACGGCACCGACCATAATCGGGATGAGCGCCTTGTCGCGCTCCTTCTGCATCTTGAACGCCTGCCACACCTGGCTGCGCGTCTGCTTGCTCTTGGCGCGTTTTGCCTCGCGCTGTTGCTTCTTGGCGGCCTTCGCGGCCGCCTTATCATCCTGCTTCGCCATGCCGCTTATGTTAATGCGCCAGCGCGAGGCCGCAAAAAGGACGCCTAGCGGGTCACGACCGGGTGGTCGTCGGAAGGCCCGTACTTCTTCAGCAAGGTGGATGCTTCCTGCGTCGTCTCGCCGTCGGAAGTCTCCTTCAGGTGCTTGAGGTTCTCCGGCAGTTCGCGGCCGTGGTGCTCCATCGCTTCGACGTAGAGCTTGCCGGCGCGGTAGGAGGAGCGCACGAGCGGGCCGGACATGACGGCGGCAAAGCCCATCTCGTAGGCGGCATCGCGGTACTCGATGAACTCTTCCGGCTTTACCCAACGGTCGATCGGGTGGTAGGTCGGGCCCGGGCGCAGGTACTGGGTAATGGTGATGATGTCGCAGCCGGCGTCGACAAGATCGCCCAGCGCCTCGAGGATTTCCTCGCGGGTCTCGCCCATGCCGAGGATGAGGTTCGACTTGGTAATCAGCCCGAAGTCGCGCGCCTGGCGGATCACGTCCAGCGAGCGGTCGTAGCGGAACGCCGGGCGGATGCGCTTGAAGATGCGCGGCACGGTCTCTACGTTGTGCGCGAAGACCTCAGGGCGGGCCTCGAAGACTTCCTGGAGCAGGTCGGACTTGCCGGAGAAGTCCGGGGTGAGGTTTTCCACGCCGGTGTGCGGGTTGAGCTCGTGGATCTTGCGCACGACCTCGGCGTAGAGCCAGGCCCCCTCGTCCTCGAGGTCGTCGCGGGTCACGCCGGTGATGGTGGAGTAGTTCAGGTTCATCCCGCGGACTTCCTCGGCCACGCGGCGCGGCTCGTCGCGATCCAGCGGGTCGGGGCGGCCGGAGGCGATGTCGCAAAAATCGCAGCGGCGCGAGCAGCGAGACCCGCCGATGAGGAAGGTCGCCTCGCGCGATTCCCAGCATTCGTGGATGTTGGGGCAGCCGGCCTCTTGGCACACGGTGTGCAGGCCCGCGCCTTTGACCTTTTGCTTCATGTCCTCGTATTCGGGGCCCGTCTTGACCTGGTTGCGGATCCACCGCGGTTTGGACTCGATCGGGGTTTGCGCGTTGCGCTTCTCGATTCGGAGGAGTTTTCTACCTTCTGGTGCTACAGTCACGCCCCCTACGTTAACGGACGTGTCAAGCACTGGTTAGCGCGGCCGTTTCTTCAGGCCTTTTGTGGGATCTGGCGCGGTGGCGAAGGTGTGGTTTGCCACGGTGAGCTCGCCGGAAAGCGCGCGGTCAAGGTGGTGGACAATGCGTGGGGCGATTGTCGACGCCCGCGTATCTGCCCCCAGCTCCAGACTCATTGTCGTGACGTCTGCGTCGTCAATGCCGCAGGCGACGATGTGCTCGTAGTGGGCGAGCGTGTTATCGCAGTTGATGCTTAAGCCGTGCATGGTCACCCCCCGGGTGATGCGGATGCCAAGGGCGGCGATTTTGCGGTCGCGCTTCGGCGCACGCGGGTCGGCGGCGGGCGTGGTGTGGGGGACCCACACGCCGGAGCGGCCGTCGATGCGGCCCGCGGTGGTCACACCCGCCTCGCGCACGGTTTCGATGATGGCCTCTTCCAGGCGGCGGACGTAGTCGACCACGTCGACAGGCTCGGCGAGCTTGATGATGGGATAGACCACGAGTTGGCCTTCGCCGTGCCAGGTGATGCGCCCGCCGCGGTCCACCTTGACCACGGGGACGGGGTAGTGAGCCTCCGGCATGTCCTCGGGCTGGGTGCGCTTGCCGGCGGTAAAGGTCGACGGGTGCTCGAGCACGAGGACGGTGTCGCCGATTTCCCCGGCGGCGCGCTTGGCTGCAAGGTCCGCCTGCAGATCCCAGGCCTTTTGGTAGGGCACGACGCCGAGCTCTCGCACATCAAGCGGAACTTCGGCGTCGGCGCGGATGGACTTGTCGGCGGGGAAAAATGGGTCACGCGGGGCTGTCATGCCTTCGCATTCTAGCCCCGCGTGCAGATGTTGAGTGTTTAGTCCTCGACGCCGTTTTCGGCGGCGTACTCGTCGGCAGTCATCAGCTCGCCGACGGCCTCAACCTCGACCTCGAAGAGCCAGCCGGCGCCGTAGGGGTCGTTGTTGATGGCCTCGTAGGCGCCGTCGATGTCCTCGTTGACGGCGGTGACGGTGCCGGTGACAGGGGAGAACAGGTCGGAGACGGACTTGGTGGACTCCACCTCGCCGCACTGCTCGTTGACGGTGACGGTGTCGCCGACCTGCGGCAGCTCGGCAAAGACGATCTCGCCGAGGCGGTCAGCGGCGACGTCGGTAATGCCCACGCGCACGGTTGTGCCCACGGCCTCGTCGGGGGCGACGTTGATCCACTCGTGGTCCTCGGAGTAGTAGAAGTCCTTCTGCAGTGCCATGTTAGGCGTCCTTTCGGGAGTAAAACGGGGTCTCTACGATAGTAAACGGATAGCGACGCCCGCGGATATCAATTTCCACGTCCGTCCCAACTTCCGCGTGCTCCGGCGCGACGTGCGCCAAGGCAACAGGGTAGCCGAGTGTGGGCGAGGGCTGGCCGGAGGTGACCACACCGATGCTGTCTTCCGTACCCGGCAGGAAGATCTCTGCGCCGGCGCGGGCGGCGCGGCGCTGCTCGGAGGTCAACCCCGCGATAACCACGGACGGCTCGCGGCCGGAAAGCGCCTCCTTGCCCACGAAGTCCGCCTCCTTCTTCGCAAAGGCGCGGCCCATGCCTGCCTCGACTGGGGTGATCTCGGTGGACAGTTCGTTGCCGTAGAGCGGCATGGAGGCCTCCAGGCGGAGCGAGTCGCGCGAGGCCAGCCCGCACGGGGTGCCGGACCCGATGACGGCGTCCCACACCTTCTGCGCGTCTTCGCGCTGACAGAACAGCTCGAAGCCGTCCTCGCCGGTGTAGCCAGTGCGGGCGACGAAGGTTTCCACGCCGTCGAGGGTCATCCAGGACCCGGAGTAGTAGGAAAGGGTGGACGCGTCGTCGCTAAGCAATGGCTGCAGCGCGTCGAGCGAACCGGGCCCCTGGACGGCGACGAGCGCGAACGCCTCGGAATTGTTGGTCAGCTGCACCTCGAAGTCGCCCTTGCGCGACTCAAACGCGGCCCACACGGCGGCGGTGTTCGCGGCGTTGGGCACCACCATGAAGTGGTTCTCGCTGAACTTGTAAGTGATCAGGTCGTCGATGATGCCGCCGTCTTCGGCAACGATCATGGAGTACTTCGCCTTGCCCTCCTTCAACACGGAGAAGCTGGAGATCAGGGCATAGTCCAAAAAGGCAGCGGCGTCGGGGCCCTGGACGCTGATTTCACCCATGTGGGACAAATCAAAGATGCCCACGTCGGTGCGGACGGCGCGGTGCTCCTCTAGCTCGGAGCCGTACTTCAGCGGCATCTCCCAGCCGCCGAAATCGGTGAAGCTCGCGCCGAGCTTTTCGTGCGTGGCATGCAGTGGAGTCTGTGGCATTGGTGGTTCTCCTTAGTCGTTGATGTCAAAAGCTTCCGGCGGCGGGCAGGCGCACACGAGGTTGCGGTCGCCGTAGGCCTCGTCGATGCGGCGCACCGGCGGGAAGTACTTCGCGTGCACGAGCCGGTCGACCGGATAAGCCGCCTGCTCGCGGGTGAACTCGTACGGCCACTCGTCGCGCACCACCGAGTGGGCGGTAAACGGCGCGTGGTGCACCACGGAGTTTTCGTAGGCCACGCGGCCGTCGATGATCTCCTGGATCTCGGCGTGGATGGAGCGCATCGCCTCGACGAAGCGGTCCAGCTCCGCCAGGTCCTCGGACTCGGTCGGCTCGACCATGAGCGTGCCCGCGACCGGGAAAGCAAGGGTTGGGGCGTGGAAGCCGTAGTCCACCAGGCGCTTGGCCACATCGGCCGCGGTCACGCCGGACTTGTCAGTCAGCTCGCGCAGGTCCAGGATGCACTCGTGGCCAACCATGCCGTTGTCGCCGGTGTAGAGCACCGGGAAGTAGTCGGTGAGCTGGTGCGCCAGGTAATTCGCACCGAGCACCGCGTGCTGGGTCGCGGACTTGAGTCCCTCCGCACCGCTCATCGCGATGTATGCCCAGGAGATCTGCAGTACGCCGGCCGAGCCGTAGAAGCTGGCCGAGACCGGCACGCCCTTGTCACCTGGCACCGGCGCGCTCGCCTCTGCGAGGGTGACGTTGGCGTCGCCCGGCAGGAAGGGGATGAGGTGCTCGCCCACGCCGATCGGGCCCACACCCGGGCCACCGCCGCCGTGCGGGATGGTGAAGGTCTTGTGCAGGTTGAGGTGGCTGACGTCGCCGCCGAAGTCGCCGGGGCGCGCAATGCCGGTCAGCGCGTTCATGTTCGCGCCGTCGATGTAGACCTGGCCGCCGGCCGCGTGCACCTTGTCGCACACCAGCCGCACGTCAGACTCGTACACGCCGTGGGTCGACGGGTAGGTCAGCATGATGGCGGCGACGTGCTCGCCGTGCTTTTCCAGCTGCGCGTCCAGGTCGTCCAGGTCGATCGAGCCGTCGGCGGCGGTCTTGATCACTACGACACGCAGATTCGCCAAGCTTGCCGACGCCGCGTTCGTCCCGTGCGCCGACGCCGGAATCAAGCAGATGTCGCGCTCGGTATCTCCGTTGGCCACGTGGTAGCGGCGGATCGCGAGCAGGCCTGCGAGCTCGCCGGTGGCACCCGAGTTGGGCTGGAGGGAGACCTCGGCATAGCCGGTGATTTCGACGAGCCAGGACCGCAGCTCGTCGATAAGCGTGGCCCAGCCCTTCGTGTACTCGGCCGGGGTGAAGGGGTGGACGTTGGCGAATTCGGGCCAGGTGATGGTCTCCAGGCCCGCGGTCGGGTTGAGCTTCATCGTGCAGGAGCCGAGCGGGATCATCGTGCGATCGAGCGCGAGGTCCTTGTCGCCGAGCGCGCGGATGTAGCGCATCATCTGGGTCTCGGAGTGGATCGCGTTGAAGGTCTCGTGGGTGAGGAACTCGGTGCGGCGCGCGAGCGCTTCCGGCAGGCGGGCTTCGGCGGACTCCGGGGCGGTTGCGCCGAAGGCGTCGAGGAGCGCGGCGAGGTCTGCCTCGGAGGTGTCCTCGCCGAAGGCGAGGCCGACGGTGGTGTGGTCGATGGCGCGCACGAGGTAGCCGGCCTGCGCAAGCTTCTCGACGATCGCCTGCGCATCCTCTACCTCAACCGCCACCGTGTCGAAGAACTCGGCGTGCTTGACGCGCTTACCGGCCGCCTCGATACCGGCGGCGAAGCGGGCGGCAAAGTCGTGGATGGTGCGCGCGATCTCGGTGAGGCCCTGAGGTCCGTGGTAGACGGCGTACATGGAGGCGGCAACGGCCAGCAGCGCCTGCGCGGTACAGATGTTGGAGGTGGTGCGCTCGCGGCGGATGTGCTGCTCGCGGGTCTGGAGCGCGAGGCGGTAGGCGGGGAAGCCTTCCGCGTCCTTGGACACACCGACCAGGCGGCCCGGCAGCTGGCGCTTGAGCTTCTCCGGCACGGCCATGAAGGCCGCGTGCGGGCCGCCGTAGAACAGTGGAACGCCGAAGCGCTGGGTCGTACCGATCGCGATGTCGGCGCCGAGCTCGCCCGGGGACTCCAGGACGGTCAACGCGAGGATGTCGGCGTCGATGGTGACGAGACCGCCGCGCTCGTGGATCGCCTCGATGACCGGACGCGGGTCCACGATGTCGCCCTCGGTGCCCGGGTAGGCCACGACGGCACCGACGAGATCCTCGCCGACGACGCCCTCAGAGAGGTCCACGACCTCAACCTCGAGGTCGATGGCGCGGGCACGCTCGGCGGCGACGGTGATGACCTGGGGGTGCAGGCGGGCGTCGAGAAGCACGCGGCGGCCCTTGCGCACCGCGCGCGACATAAGGCCGACGGCCTCGGCGGCGGCTGACGCCTCGTCGAGAAGCGAAGCATTGGCGATGTCCAGGCCGGTGAGGTCCTGCACCATGGTCTGGAAGTTGAGTAGGGCCTCGAGGCGGCCCTGGGAGATCTCCGGCTGGTAGGGGGTGTACGCGGTGTACCAGCCGGCGTCCTCGATCACGCCGCGGCGGATCACCGGCGGGGTGAGCGTGGAGTGATAGCCCTGGCCGTAGAAGGCCTTGAGCACCGTGTTCTGGCTCGCGATCTCGCGGAGCCGGTCCTGTGCCTCGTACTCGGTGAGCGCCTGCGGCAGCTTCAGCGGGCCGCCGGCGAGGATGCCGGAGGGGACCGCGGCATCAATCAGCGCATCCAACGACTCGTATCCCAGCGTGTCCAGCATCTTGCGCTGTTCGCTCTGGTCGGGGCCAATATGACGGGAGATGTAATCCAAAACGCGCTCCTTGGTCGAAGTGGTGCCAAACACTAGCCAGTATAAGGTGCGGCGCGAATAAGCACGGAAAGGGCAGGTGCCCCCGGAAAGCGAGACGGCCCGCCTCCCCAAACGCTGGGGAAGCGGGCCGTGTTTATGCGGCGGGGGGACTTAGAGGTCCAGGTCGGACTCGAAGTCGCCGACCTCGATGCGGTCCTTGATCGTGGTGACGAAGCGGCCCGCGTCAGCACCGTCGACCAGCTGGTGGTCGTAGGTGAAAGGCAGGTAGCACATCTGGCGGATCGCGATGGAGTCGATGCCGTCCTCGGTGACAATCACCGGACGCTTCTCGATCGCTGCGGTACCCAGGATGCCGGCCTGCGGCGGGGTCAGGATCGGGGTATCGAGCATCGCGCCCTCGGAACCGATGTTGGTCACCGTGAAGGTAGCGCCAGACAGGTCGTCCGGACGCAGCTTCTTGTTGCGTGCACGCTCGGCCAGATCCGCGATTGCCTTCGCGATCTCGGCCAGGCTGAGATCCTGTGCCTTCTTGATCACCGGAACCAGCAGGCCCTGCGGGGTATCAACAGCGATACCGATGTTGACGTCCTCGTGGTAGGTGATCTCCTTGGTCTCCGCGTTGAAGGACGCGTTGACGTTCGGGTGGGAGACCAGCGCCTCGGCGGTCGCCTTGACGAAGAATGCCAGGTAGGTGACGTTGACGCCGTGCTTGTCCACAAACGCCGGCTTGAACTTCTTGCGCAGCTCGGCGACGCGGGTGACGTCGACCTCCTGCACGTGAGTCAGCTGCGCGGTGGTCTGCAGGGACTCGACCATCTTCGCGGCGGTGATCTCACGGATGCGGTTGACCTTCTGCGTGGTGCCGATCAGCTCCTGCTTTGCCGGATCCACGGACTTGGTGGACCAGTTGGAGCGCGCGCCCTTCGCCGCCGGCTTCTCAGCTGCAGCGGAGCCGGACTCAGCAGCGGTCTCGCCCTTGGCCGCCGCGAGCACGTCCTGCTTGCGGATGCGGCCGCCGACGCCGGTGCCCTCGACCTGGTTCAGGTCCACACCGTGCTTGTCGGCCAGCTTGCGTACCAGCGGGGTGACGTACGGGACGTCGCCGCCGCGGTTGTTCAGCTTCTCGGAGGAAGCAGCGGACTTCTCCGCCTTCGGCTCCTGCTTCTCCTGCTTCGGAGCCTCTTCCTTCTTCTCTGCAGGCTCCTCGGCCTTCTCTTCCTTCGGCTCCTCGGCGGGCTCATCCGCCTCGGGCTCGTCGGCGTCGTCTGCGTCTGCCGCGTCAGCGTCACCGATGACGGCGATCGCCTCGCCGACCTCGACGGTGTCGTCTTCCTCTGCGAGGATCTTCACCAGGGTGCCGGCGACCGGGGACGGGATTTCGGTGTCGACCTTGTCGGTGGAGACCTCGAGCAGCGGCTCGTCGACCTCAACTTCGTCGCCGACTTCCTTCAGCCAGGTGGTAATGGTGCCCTCGGTGACGGACTCGCCCAGCTCCGGCATCTCAACCTTGGTGCCCGCGCCGGAACCGGAAGACTTCTTCTCCTGCTTCGGAGCTTCTTCCTTCTTCTCAGCAGGCTCCTCGGCCTTCTCTTCAGCGTCATCCGAGTCGTCAGCGTCATCAGAGGACGCCGCCGCATCCGCATCACCGATGCGCGCGATGACCTCGCCGACCTCGACGGTGTCGTCCTCCTCGGCCAGGACCTCAACCAGGGTGCCCGCGACCGGGGAAGGGATTTCGGTGTCGACCTTGTCGGTGGAGACCTCGAGCAGCGGCTCGTCGACCTCAACTTCGTCGCCGACTTCCTTCAGCCAGGTGGTAATGGTGCCCTCGGTGACGGACTCGCCCAGCTCCGGCATCTCCACGTCCGTGGCGGACCCGGAGGACTTCGGTGCGGACTTGGACTCCTTCTTCTCCTCGGCAGGTGCCTCGTCTTCGGCCTCGTCAGCGTCGTCGGAAGCCTTGTCGGAATCGCCGCCAGCCGAAGCCTCTTCGCCCTCCTCGCCGATGATGGCGATGACCTCGCCGACCTCGACGGTGTCGTCTTCCTCAGCCTTGACCTCGATGAGTACGCCGGCGACCGGCGAAGGGATCTCGGTGTCGACCTTATCGGTGGAGACCTCGAGCAACGGCTCATCGACCTCGACGGTATCGCCGACTTCCTTCAGCCACGTGGTAATCGTGCCTTCGGTGACAGACTCGCCCAGCTCGGGCATCTCTACAGAGTGCGCCATGTTTTCTAAGTCTCCTCGCAGTTCAACGTTGTAACGGAAGCTATACAGTCAACAGGCTACCTGTATTCCGTCCGCCTCGTCGCGTTTGGGGGCGCGATTTGTACGCTCGCTAAGATGTTGGGCGTGTTTAACCTTTTCGGCAAACGGAAGCAGTCCTCCACCTTCAAGCCCCCGCGCGCGCCCGGTGAGACCATCCGCCCTGACGATGCGCAGTACTTACAGCAGTGGGTCGCTGGCCGGAAGTTCGTCGAGGGCTACATCGAGCCGGAGACGATGGTCAACGAGATGTCGGTCGTGCTCGTCGATGAGCAGGGCAACTACACCCGCCGCCGCATCGGCGGGCCCAAGGGCATCGATGAGGTCGCGAAAATGCTGGGCATTTTGCTTTACGACGTCGAGGAGACCGGTTACCCAGACCGCATGCGCAAAAAAATGGAGCAGGAGAGAATCCTGCGCAAAAGGGCCGAGCAACGGGAACGCCGCGCCAAGTTTGAGCGCGGCGAGAACCCGTATAGCTAGCGCTCGGCGAGCGCCGAAAGGGTGGCGATGATGGTGCGCACCGGCACACCGGTGGCGCGCTTCGGGGTGTAGCCGAAGGGGGACTCGGTGTTAAACGACGGCCCGGCGATATCGATGTGGGCCCATTGGGTCCCCTCGCTGACAAACTTGGACAGGTACAGCCCGGCAAAGAGCATGCCGCCGTTGCGAGAATTGTGGATGTTCCGGATGTCTGCGACCGGGGACTTCAGCTGCGCCTCCTGCTCCTCCAGCAGTGGCATGGCCCAGGCGGGCTCGCCGAGGCTGCGGCCAGTTTCGGCGATCTCGTCGCGGAAATCGTCCGAGCCCATCACAGCGGAGGTGCGCGCGCCGAGCGCGACCATCTGCGCGCCGGTGAGCGTGGCCGTTTCGATGAGGTAGTCGGGGGTGTCCTGGGAGGCGCGTGCGATGGCGTCGGCAAGCACGAGGCGGCCCTCGGCATCGGTATTCAAGACTTCCGAGGTCAGGCCCCCGTAGTGGGTGATGACATCGCCCGGGCGGGTGGCGGCGCCGGACGGCATGTTCTCGGCCAGCGGCAGCCAGGCGTCGATGCGCATGTCAATGCCCAGGCGCGCGGCGGCAACAATCGCGGCGAACTGCGCGGCAGAGCCACCCATGTCGCTGATCATGTCCTCCATCTTCGGGCCGGGCTTCAGCGAGATGCCGCCGGTGTCGAAGGTGATGCCCTTGCCCACCAGCGCGGTGTGCGTGCCGGTGGCCTCCGGGTTCAACGCGAGGTGGACCAGGCGCGGCGGGCGCTGCGAGCCGCCACCGACGGCGGTGATGCCGCCGAAGCCGTGCTCGGCGAGGTAGTCCTCGTCGAAGACCTCGACTTTCAGACCCACCTGCGCGCCGATTTCCTCCATGACCTTGGCGTAGGAGGCCGGGTAGAGGTAGTTCGACGGGGTGTTGACCAGGTCGCGGGCCAGGTTCACCGACTCGGCGATGGTGCGCGCCGCCTCGAATTCTTGCTCGTCGGCGTCAACGACGGTGACCTCGGTGATTACCTGGGCCGCCTCCGCCGCATCGGCGGCCTTGAAGCCCTGGTAGGAGTAGCTGCCAAGCACGATGCCCTCCACGACCGGGCCCACGCCGAACTCGGCGCTGATCGCTGCTTTCTCCACGCCGGCAAGAGAGCGGGCCGCAGTGCCGACGCCGCGGCGCACCGCTTCGTCGTCGATGTCCGCGGCTGGGCCGATGCCGAAGGCGATGAACAACGTGCCGTCGACAAGCAGGCGGTGGCACTCGCCGACCTTACCCTTCGCGCCCACCTTGCTCAGCGCATCGAGCAGGCCGTCGGTTACAAGCGAGGTCACCGGCAGCTCGGGGCCGGACTCGCCGGCCGCGACCGGGACGAGGCGCGCGGCCTCAGCAGGCGCGCTTTCCGCGCAGGTTACCGACGCCGCCGTGCCGTGGACGGGGAGCGAGCAATCAAAAGCCATAAAAAGTCACCTTTCTTTACAAGCCTGAATAAATTCCAGTGCTATTTCAGCGTACCCGGGTAAACGGGGCGGAGGCCGCGAGTAGGGTAGTGCCCATGACATCGCTTGATTTCGCTATTACTCAAAACCCCAACCCCGCAACGGACGCAGAGCGCGAAGCCATTTTGGCCAACCCGGCCTTCGGCCAGGAGTTCACCGACCACATGGTCTCCATCGAGTGGACCGAGGACAAAGGATGGCACGACGCGCAGGTGCGCCCGTACGCGCCGATTACCCTGGACCCGGCGACCAACGTCTTCCACTACGGGCAGGCAATCTTCGAGGGACTGAAGGCTTACCGCCACGCCGACGGCAGCATCTCCACCTTCCGGCCCGAGCAGAACGCGGCCCGCATGCAGCACTCCGCGCACCGCCTGGCCATGCCGGAGCTGCCGGAGGAGCTGTTTATCGAGTCGCTGCGCCAGCTGGTCAACGTGGACAAGGCGTGGGTCCCGGCTGCTGGCGGGGAGGCCGCGCTCTACCTGCGCCCCTTTATGATCGGCACGGAGAAGACCCTGGGCGTTAAGCCCTCGCACTCCTTTACCTACTACGTCATCGCTTCGCCTGCGGGCGCGTACTTCTCCGGTGGCGTCAAGCCGGTTTCCGTCTGGGTTTCCAAGGAGTACGTCCGCGCCGCGCCGGGCGGTACCGGCGACGCGAAGTTTGCCGGCAACTACGCAGGCTCCCTGCTCGCCCAGGCCGAGGCGGAGGAGAAGGGCTGCGACCAGGTCGTCTGGTTGGATGCGATTGAGCGCAAGTACATCGAGGAAATGGGCGGCATGAACCTCATGTTCGTCGAGGGCTCGGGTGACAACGCCAAGCTGGTTACCCCGGCGCTGTCTGGTTCGCTTCTGGCGGGGATTACCCGCAAGTCGCTGCTGCAGGTCGCCAAGGATATGGGCCACGAGGTCGAGGAACGCAAGATCACCGTCGCGGACTGGCGCGAGGGCGTGGAAAACGGCACGATCACCGAAACGCTTGCCTGCGGCACCGCCGCCGTGCTCACCCCGGTAGGGCGCGTGAAGAGCGCCGACGGCGAGTTCACCATCAACAACAACGAGGCCGGCGAAATCACCATGGCGCTGCGCGAGCGTCTCCGCGGCATCCAGGACGGCAGCGTGGAGGACACCCACGGGTGGAACACCACGCTCGTCGAGGCCTAAGCGCGCCTACTCCGCGCGCAGCGACTCGAGCACCTCGCCGACCATCTCCGCAGCCATGTTGAGCTGCGGCAGGGCGGCGAGCGCGCCTGTGGCCTGGCCCACAGTGATATCCAGTGCGAGCACGGGGGTCAGATCGAGCGCCTGTAAGCAGCCGATGTGGGCAGGCTCGGGGCTTAAGCCCGCGGCGATCAGCCAGCGCTTGGTGCCGGGGGCGAGTCGCTCGGCGACGTAGGCGGCGACGGTGGGTAACGCGCCGTCGAGAAGCACTGGCGTACGGCGCACCGCTGACTGGGCGATGAGCCCCACGAGGAAGGCCATGTCCGGCCCGGAGATCTCTGCGAGCACGCGCTCGACGTCGTCGGCGAATCCGCGGGCGCGGAACATCGCGTCGCGGATCGCGGCGACCTTGACCTTCCACACCTCGTCGTCGATGCCGGAGCCGCGGCCGATTGCGAGTACGGGCTCGGTGCGGGTGAGCGTGCCGTAGACCGCGGCGGCGATCGTGGTGTTGCCGACGCCGACGTTGCCGGGGATGATGAGGTCGGTGCCGGAGTCGACCTCCTCGTCGGCGACTTGCATGCCGCGGACAATCGCGTCTGCGCAGGCTGCGGCAGTCATCGCGGGGGTGGTGTCGATCGCGCCGGTGGGCTCGTCGAACTCGTCGACCACGCGCACCGTCGCCCCCGCCGCGCGCGCCGCGCTGTGCGCCGGACCCCCACCCTCAGTGAGCTGGGTAAGCAGGCGCTCGGTCGCGCCTTCATCCCACGCGGACAGCCCACGCGCGGCGATGCCGTGGCGGGCGGCCACGACCACGGCGCGGGGGCGCGCAAAGGGGGCCGGGTCCGCGCCAGCCTGCACGCCTGCCAGCTGCGCGCCGAGATCGCCGAGCCGGCCGAGCGCGCGGCCCGGCACACTGCGCGCGAGCAGGCGCGACACCGTGCGGGCGCGGCCCGTGTCCGGCGGCTCGACGGCCGGAAAGCGTGGTGCGGGATCGGTCATCGCTTACACCTTCGCACCGATGGCGACCTGCGGCTTCGGCGAGCGCCAGTTGCGCGGCTGGGACGCGCGGGAGAAGGCGTACATGCCCAGGCCGAAGCCGGTCTCGGTGGTCTCCGGGAACTTCGCGCGCACCGCCTTGTTCGCGCGGATGCCGATGATGAAAGCCTCGATGAAGATCGCCAGAATGAACACCATGGTCAGCCCGGACAGCACGGTGGCCACGCGCGGCATCCAGGTGCCGATCAGCATGACCAGCAACAACACGAGCGCGACCGGCATGACGTAGTTGTTGAAGAAGCGGCGGGCGTCGACCCAGTCGCGCACGTAACGGCGGATCTCGCCCTTGTCGCGGTCCATGAGGTAGCGCTCGTCGCCCGCGTCGATGCGCGCCTGGATCTCGCGGTTCGCGCGGCGATTCTCCGCGCGCTGCTCCTTCTTATACGCCTTCCATTCCTCCTTCGTCATGGAGGCCTTCAGGTCCTTGTTGCGCTGCGAGCGCTGCGCCGGCGTCAGCGCGTCCGGGTCGCGCAAGACCCCGCGCTTGATCTCTTGGTCCTGCCGCTTGGGCGTCGGGCGGCCCTTCGGCGGGGTGTAGCCCTTGGGGTAGGTGGGCTCCGGTTGGGCCTCGCTTATCGACGCTCCGTCGTCCACAGCGCCCGCCTCAGCCTGCTGCTCGGTGTTCTGCTCAGATTTCTGCCAGGGGAATTTCACGCCCTCTAGGCTACAAGCAGGCGTAGGAAAGTAGGAATACGCCACCGGGGTGGTGCGTTACAGATGAAGAGCCCGGCACCTGGGCGGCGACGGTTGCGCGCCGCTTCCGGGTGGGCACTATGATGGGGCCAACTCCGGCAACATATTTAAGGAGAGATTTCCATGACTGCACCTACCTCTGCCACTGGGGTGAACCTGACCGACGCCGCCGCCGCGAAGGCGAAGGCACTGCTGGACCAAGAGGGTCGCACCGACCTGTCGCTGCGTATCGCCGTGCAGCCGGGTGGCTGCGCGGGCCTGCGCTACCAGCTCTACTTCGACGACCGTGACCTGGACGGCGACAAGGCCGACGAGGTCGGCGGCGTGCGCCTCGTGGTGGACAAGATGAGCGTGCCGTACCTGGCCGGCGCCACGATCGACTTCGCTGACACGATCGAGCAGCAGGGCTTCACCATCGACAACCCGAACGCTGGCGGCTCCTGCGCCTGCGGCGACTCCTTCAACTAAGTCCCGCGCGTGAAAGAATCCCGCCCACCACATAGGCGACAAGCTGTGTGGTGGGCGGGATTCATTTGTCATTGGCCGATTGTTTTTGTGCTATTCGCAGGCGACGCCATCGCCGTCGCGGTCCAAAGCAGAGCGGTAGCCAGGCTCATATTCGTAGATTGGATTTACACCAGCCTCGCGGGCTGCAGCGCAGTTGCGGTAGTAGCCGTTTGCAGGCCGCTTCCCGTTCTGGTTAGCAGGTGCGGGGCGGGCTTGGGGTGCTGGTGCTGGAGCCGGTTTGGGCACAGACCGCGGGGCCGGAGCAGGCTTGGGTGCTTGCCGCGGAGCCTTTGCTGGTGAGGTTGTCGGGCGCGGCGCTGGCTTCGGTGCCGGTGCTTTTGCTCGGGGGCGGGGCCCAGGAATAACTCCCGGAAGGGGGTTAGGGATGAGTCGCTGCTGGACTGCCCAAACTGTGGCGCCAGCACCCAAGCCAACTACCGCAAGAATGGCGGCAATCGTGATGGCGGCGGCTGCGCCTGTGGAGAGCTCATTGTCTTCTGCTTGAGTAGCCTCTTGCGAAGCAACCTCGGTGGCTTGCGCATTTGGTACAGACATTGGGGAAAACATGCATGCGCCGGCCAGACCTAGCGCCACAATTGACTTTTTCATAACTAAAGAATAGCAGAATGCTGTGAATTGGCTTATGATTTGGATGACGTGATGTTGTTCACTTTCTGAACCTCGCCTACGCCCCGCAGCTGTGCTGCTCGCGCAGCCACGCTTTGGCCTCGTCGAGGGCCTCGTCGGCGGTGGCGGTGGGGGAGTCGGGCTGGATCGGATCCTCGGCGAACTCCTCGCCCGTGCGGGCCTTGTCCTTCGCGATGGTGAGCATGAGCACGCTGCCGTCCGGGAAGTCATAGACCGTATTCGCCGAGGCGAAACCAGCCGTGGGGGTGCCGAAGGAGCGGGAATTATCGAGGCCGCGGAAGGCGAGCATGGTGGCCTCGCCGGAGGAGGCGGTGGTGTCGTCGACAAGCACTGCTGTGGGGGCCTCCCACTTGCCGCCGGCGGTTTCCAGCGGGGTGCCGCCGCCGCGCACGGCGTTGCCATCGACGGTGACCTGCGTGGTGTTCATGCGGCTGACGAACTCGAGCGCGGTGCCGTCGGGGAGAAGTGGGCTGAGGCCCGCGACCATGGGGCCCATGTCGCCGCCGTCGTTGCCGCGCAGGTCGACGATCGCGCCGCAGGCACCGCCGTCGCGTGCCTCGATCAGGCCGCGGGAGAGCGTGTCAGCGTAGCTTTGCACGTCGTCGTGGCGGCCGATACCGGGCACGGTGGCGAGCGCGATGCCGTCGGTCGTTTCGACGCCGACCTGGGCGGACGGGGACTCGTCGGTGTCTTGGTTCGCCTCTTCGTAGTGGAGCTTGGAATGCTTGCCGCCGGCGGCGTGCACCGCGGCGTTGAGCGGCTCGATCAGTTCGTACTTGTGGCGCGCATGCTTGGTCGCCTCCTCGACCTCGGCGCGGGCGGCTGCGAACTCCTCCGAGTCGCCATAGATGCCCATCGATTCGGACAGATCCAGCACGGTGTTCGCGTAACGCTTCGGCGTGTCCGTGCCGAAGAAGCGAGCCTGGCCGGTCATCTGCGCGGTCAGCGTCGGGCCCCAAACGTAGCCGGCGGCCGCTATCAGGAGGACGAGGGCGACGGCAACGCCGCCGAGGATACGAAGAACTTTCTTTGTTGTACTCATGCCTTTGATTCTGGCTGCGCGAGGAGCTTGTCGGCAATGGTGGCAGGCGGAGTCTTTGGGTAGAGCTAGCACTACCTTGTGGCGGCCGCTTCTGGCTTCTGGCGTCCGCAGGTTTTGGAGGTCTAAACGGAGCTAGCTCCATTTGGACTTGCGGCGATCGGAAAAGCCCAGGTCGCGTGGAAACGAGATTGCTAAATGGAGCTAGCTCCATTTGGAGCAGCCTCAAAAACGACAAGCCGGGCGTCAAAACGCCAGGTCGGCCGGAGCACGGGAGCGGCAAACGCAGCCCCCGCGCCGCCCCCTACAGCTTGACCGGGTACTCCTTGTGCTCGATCTGCGGGTCGATGCGCTGCTCGACAAAGATGCCGTGCCAAACCATAAACGCCAGCACGGTCCACAGGCGGCGCGAGTGGTCGGAGATGCCGTCGCGGTGCTCCTTGAGCATCTCGAGCACCTCCTTCTTGTTAAAGATGTGCTCGGTCTGCGACTCGTTGATCGTGTCCTGCGCCCAGCCGTACAGCTCATCACCCGCGAGCCAGTGGCGCATCGGCACGGGGAAGCCGAGCTTGCGGCGGTTGAGCACGTGCGCGGGCACGATCTGCTCCATCGCGCGGCGCAGCGCGTACTTCGTCGTCCCGTTCGCGATCTTCTGGTCGTAAGGAATCGTCTGCGCCACCTCGAAGACCTCTTTGTCGAGGAAAGGCACGCGCAGCTCGAGCGAGTTCGCCATGTTCATCTTGTCGGCCTTGACCAGGATGTCGCCGCGCATCCAGGTGAACAGGTCGAGGTTCTGCATGCGCGCGACCGGGTCCATGCTTGTCGACGCCGCGTAAATCGGTGCCGTGACCTCCCGGTGATCCCACTCGCGCTTGGCCCAGGGCAGTACCCGGTTGAGCTGCTCGAAGTTAAAGGAGCGGGCGTTGCCGTAGTAGCGCTCCTCCATCGGGGTGGTGCCGCGCAGCAGCAGACTCTTGCCCTTCATGCCCTCGGGCAGGACCTGGCCGAGCTTGTTCAGCCCGCGCAGCAGGGGAGAGGGCAGCTTCTCAAAAGGAGCGAGCGAGAGCGGCTCCTTGTAGATGGTGTAGCCGCCGAACAGCTCGTCGGCACCCTCGCCGGAGAGCACGACCTTGACGTGCTTGCGGGCTTCCTGTGCGACGAAGAACAGCGGGACGAGCGAGGGGTCCGCGACCGGGTCGTCCAAGTACCACATGATCTTCGGGATCGCGTTCGCATACTCCTCGGGCGAGACGATCTTGACGATGTGCTCCACACCGATCGCCTCGGCCGACTCGGCGGCCACGTCCACCTCGGAGTAGCCTTCACGCTCGAAGCCGGTGGTGAAGGTCAAAAGGTCCGGGTTATGGCGCTTCGCCAACGTTGCGATAGCGGTGGAGTCGATGCCGCCGGAAAGGAAAGAACCGACGGTGACGTCGGCGCGCATGTGCTTGGCCACCGAGTCCTCAAGGGCAGCGGCGATGCGGTCGTAGAGGTCCTGCTCCTTGCCCTTGGGTACTGGCTGGGACTTAAAGTGCGGGGTGAAGTAGCGCTCGCTGACGACCTCGCCACCGGGGGTAAGGGTGACGGTGCAGCCGGACTCTACGCGTCGAATAGCGGTGTGCAGGGTCTCCGGTTCGGGTACGTACTGCAGGTCGACGTAGTGTTCGATCGCGCGCCGGTCTAGCCCATTGTCTTGACCGCCGAGATCGAGTCCAAGGGGTTCCGCCATCGCCAGGATGGATTTCTTCTCGGATGCGAACACGGTGCCGGCCTCTGTGGTGGCGTAAAACAGCGGTTTGATGCCGAACTGGTCGCGGGCGGCGAACATGGTCTTTGTCTCGCTGTCCCAGATGACGATGCCGAACATGCCGCGCAGGTGGTTGACCACGTCCTTGCCCCAGTGGTGGTAGCCCACCACGATCGGCTCGCCGTCGCCGGAAGTATTAAAGGTGTAGCCCGCGGCCTGCAGCTCCTCGCGCAGCTCGAGGTAGTTGTAGATCTCGCCGTTGAAGGTCATGGCGTAGCGGGTCGGATTGTCCTCCGGGCCCCAGCGCAGCGGCTGGTGGGAGTGCTCCAGGTCGATGATGGCCAGCCGGTTAAAGCCGAAGACCGCGTCTGCGTCGTGCCACGTGCCGGCGGCGTCGGGGCCGCGGTGGTACATGCAGGGCAGCGCCTCGTCCACGGCGGGGACGAAGGTGCGGGCGTTGGAACCGGCGGTAAGCAGTGCAAGCAGGCCACACATCGTAAGTTGAACCTTCTCCTTATATATATGGTGCGCAACGGATGCGCGCGGGTATGCCTTCCAAGGATAGAGTTCACGCGCCTCGATCGGCGAACCGGACGCCGGTGTGGCGCTTCAACCTTTAGCCCGTCCCCGAAAGGGGGCCAACTTTCGGATGAACATTTTAGTCAGATCTCCGCTTTTTGTGTGGCACTGGACACATTTGCTGTGGCCTGGCAGGAAAAGCCAAGGGTGGCGGGTGGGCGTCGAGAAGCGAAAGCGCCGCAGTTCGGGGGCGACGGTAAGAATTCCGTGGACGGGCTTGGGATGAACTAATCTAACTGGGTAGGAATGGGTAGGAATGCTCTGGCATACCTATGGACGTTCAGTGTTTTAAGTGAAGTGTGGACAGGAAGGCAGACACACGTGGAAAAGGAAACAAAGCGCAGCTTCGCCAAGAAGCTTGGCGTGGCCGGTTCGCTCCTGCTCGGCGGCTTCGCGCTCGCGGGCTGTGAAGTAGCCCCGCCGGAGGCTGTGGCCAAGGTGCTCGACATGGGCTGGCCCGACCCGGTCACCCCGGAGGGTGTGCAGATGTACAACTTCTGGGTCTGGGTATGGCTTGCTGCCTGGATTATCGGCATCGTGATGTGGGGCCTGTTCCTCACCGCTATCTTCAAGTGGAACCGCAAGGCCAAGGAGAAGAAGGGTGAGGGCGAGTTCCCGAAGCAGCTGCAGTACAACGTGCCGCTTGAGCTGGCGCTGACCATCGTGCCGATTCTTATCGTCATGGTGCTGTTCTTCTTCACCGTCCAGGCACAGACGAAGACCACTGCGTTGGACAAGGATCCGAAGGTCACCGTTGATGTCACCGGCTACCAGTGGAACTGGAAGTTTGGTTACGCGGAGGTTGACGGCGAGTTCACCCCGAACGGCCAGAAGTATGAGGGCCGTGACGAGGAGCGTCAGGCCGCAGCGGAAGAGTCGAAGTACGACCCGGAGGGCGTGCCGAACGCGAACCCGATCCACGGCATGTCGATGGGCGACCAGTCGTACCTGAACTTCAACCAGATCGAGACCATCGGCTCCTCCGAGGAGATTCCGGTGCTCGTGGTCCCGACCGATACGGCGATCGAGTTCCGTCTCGCTTCCGGTGACGTCAACCACGCGTTCTGGGTTCCGGAGTTCCTGTTCAAGCGCGACGTCTACGCGCACCCTGAGTCCAACCAGCAGCAGCGCAGCTTCCAGATCGAGCGCATCGATGAGGAAGGCGCGTTTGTCGGCCGCTGTGCCGAGATGTGCGGTACCTACCACGCCATGATGAACTTCGAGGTTCGCGCGGTGTCCCCGGAGAAGTTCAAGCAGTACATGGACTTCCGTATCGAGAACCCGCAGGCTCCGAACTCGGACGCACTGAAGGCGATTGGTGAGGAACCGTACGCAACCTCCACCCACCCGTTTGTTACCGACCGTCTGGGTACCCGCGACGGTAGCAACGCCAACGTCCCCACCACCGTTTAAAGAAAGAAGGAGTGCAGAACAATGGGAGCTGGCTCAAAGGTTTTCTACGCAATCGGCACCTTCTTGGCCCTGATGGCAGTGGCCTACATCGTTTCCACGAGCTGGATCGGTGAGGATGCTTACCTCTTCGGCCTCGAGTGGGTCGGTGGTGTCGCGCTCGTGCTCGCCACGGCGCTGTGCTTCATGATGGCGGTCTACCTCAACTTCACCGAGCGCCGCATGGACGTCCTCCCTGAGGACTGGGAGGAAGCGGAGATTGAAGACGGCGCTGGCGTGCTGGGCTTCTTCTCCCCGCACTCGATCTGGCCGTCCGCTATGTCCGGTGCGATCTTCTTCCTCGGCCTGGGTATCGCCTTCTACCAGCTGTGGCTGATCGCCTTCGGCGCGGTCTTTCTCATCTGGACCACCACGCAGCTCAACCTGCAGTACGGCATCCCGCGCGAGAAGCACTAAGCGCCTTCATCTCCCGCACGCCTTCGCGGGAGGCCTCAAAGCCCCGGCACCTTGTGGTGTCGGGGCTTTATGCTTGTCGACGCCCACCCGCACAGGGGTCATCCGAAAGTAGGTTTTCCACCCGCTTTCTGCGCTTGGCGGGTATGAGAAGGATCACATTCGGGAACTTGCCGCCGAAGCGAATTGGCGGGCGAATATCTGCCTACCGATCGGCGAAACGTTGCGAAAAACGGGGGTAGGGAAGTGGCGCTGCCGTGACCTGCAGGGATGCGCGTCGGATAGTCGTTTAAAAAAGTTCCCGGGTTTTCAAAAAAGTTTTTACCAGAATCGCATAGCAGGGAAAATAGCTGGTTGGGGCGGAATTGGCAGAATAATTTCGGGGGTATCTGAGATGACTTTCAGACGAAAACAGGCCATAATCACATGCGTGACGACCGCAATTTCTAACCAAGGCATGGCGACACCGCAGAATCGTGTCCCCTCGCTGAACCGACCGAACATGGTCAGCGTGGGCACGATCGCGTTTCTCGCCCAAGAGTTGATGTTCTTTGCTGGCTTGTTCGCGATGTACTTTACGTCGCGTGCAAACGGCTTGGCTGCCGGTGACTGGGAGAACCAGACGGCACACCTGAACGTGATGTTCGGCTTGATCATCACCATCGTTCTGGTTGCTTCCTCTGTGACCTCTCAGTTCGGCGTGTTCGCTGCAGAAAGGGGTGACGTATACGGCCTGCGTAAGTGGTTTGCTGTCACCGTGCTGCTCGGCGTGATCTTCCTGGGTCTCGTGGCATACGAGTGGACAGAGATGGTCATGCACGGTGTAAGTGTTCAGTCCAGCGTGTATGGCTCGGTGTTCTACATCATCACCGGCTTCCACATGGCGCACGTGACCGCCGGCATTCTTGCCTTCATCGTGGTGCTGCTTCGCGTTGCTAAGTCGAAGTTCACCCCGGCGCAGGCAACGGCTGCGATGGTGACCTCCTACTACTGGCACTTCGTTGACGTGGTGTGGATCGGCGTGTTCATCACCCTCTACCTGGTGCAGTAGTCCAGGGAACAGATAAAGCTTGAATAGTCGCTAAAAGGAAGCAAGATGGAAAACACACCTAAGAAGAAGCGTCGCGGTCGCAAGACCCAACGCACCGTCGCTGGTGCCGCTGCGCTGACGCTCGGGCTTACCGGTGCGGGCCTTCTGGCCTCCGCGCTGACCCCGAACGCTCAGGTTGCCACCGCCGAGCGCGATGAGCAGGCCCTGGTCCAGGAGGGCAAGGACATCTACGACGTGGCCTGCATTACGTGCCACGGCGCAAACCTGGAGGGCGTCGAGGATCGCGGCCCGTCGCTGATTGGTACCGGCGAGGGTGCCGTGTACTTCCAGGTCAACTCCGGCCGCATGCCGATGATGTCGAACGACGCGCAGGCTGAGCGTAAGCGCCCGCGCTACACCGAGTCCCAGGCGCTTGCCCTGGCTGCTTACGTCGCAGCCAACGGTGGCGGCCCTGAGCTCGTCTACGACGACAACGGCGAGGTGGCCAAGGAGTCCCTGCGCGGCAAGAACTACGACGGCCAGATTCAGGCCGCCGACGTTGCCCGCGGCTCCGAGCTGTTCCGCCTGAACTGCGCCTCCTGCCACAGCTTCACCGGCCGTGGTGGCGCGCTGTCTTCCGGTAAGTACGCCCCGGTGCTTGATCCCGCCAACGAGCAGGAGATCTACCAGGCGATGCTGACCGGCCCGCAGAACATGCCGAAGTTCTCCGACCGCCAGCTCTCCGCAGACGAGAAGAAGGACATCATCGCCTTCATCAAGTCCGCGAAGGAAACCCCGAGCCCTGGTGGCTGGTCGCTCGGCGGCCTCGGCCCGGTTTCTGAGGGTATGGCTATGTGGATCATTGGCGTGACCCTGGTCGCTGCCGCTGCTATCTGGATTGGATCGCGCTCATGAGTGAAGTGAAGAAGAATTACACCAAAGAAGAGCTGGACCGCATGAGCAATGCGGAGCTCGCCGCGCTCGGCACCGAGCTTGATGACGTCACGGTGGCCTACCGCAAGGAGCGCTTCCCAGTCGAGGGCGACCCGCGCGAGAAGGCCGCAGCCACTGGCATCAACATCTGGCTGCTGATCTCCATCCTGTGCGGCATCGCTTTCCTGGGCGTGTACCTGTTCTGGCCGTGGGAGGCAAAGTTCCACGGTGACGAAGGCCTGTGGCTGTACACGATCTACACCCCGCTGCTCGGTCTGACCTCTGGCCTGGGCTTCATCGCGCTGGGTATCGCGATTATCCAGTACGTGAAGAAGTTCATCCCGGAAGAGATCTCGGTGCAGCGCCGCCACGACGGTCGCTCCAGCGAGCTTGACCGTCGCACCACCACCGCGCTGCTGAACGACGCGTGGGAGACCTCCACCTTTGGTCGTCGCAAGGCGATGCAGGGCCTCCTCGGTGGCGCTGGCGTCCTCGCCGGCCTGATGGTCATTGCCCCGCTCGGCGGCATGATCAAGAACCCGTGGCGCGAGCGCCACGAGCTCAACTACCTGGGCGATGGCACGCTGTGGACCCACGGCTGGACCATCCAGGAGAAGGGCGTCAAGGTCTACCTCGGCCGCGACACCGGTGCAATCGCCGAGCTGCACGAGGGTGAGACCGGTTCGCACTACACCACCGCGGGTGTGTCCCGCCTGGTGCGCATGCGCCCGGAGGACCTGGCTGCAGCGTCTATGGAGACGGTCTTCCCGCTGTACGCGGAAGACGTCAACGACGGCAAGGAGTACGACCCGAAGCGCGACGTGTACGAGCAGCACATGCACTCGCTGCACGGCCCGCGTAACGCTGTCATGCTGATCCGCCTGCGCTCCGCAGACGCCAAGCGCGTCGTCGAGCGTGAGGGCCAGGAGGACTTCCACTACGGCGACTACTACGCCTACTCCAAGATCTGCACGCACATCGGTTGCCCGACCTCGCTGTACGAGGCGCAGACCAACCGCATCCTGTGTCCGTGCCACCAGTCGCAGTTCGACGCGCTGCACTACGGCAAGCCGATCTTCGGCCCCGCCGCACGTGCGCTGCCGCAGCTTCCTGTGACTGTTGACGAAGAAGGTTACCTCATCGCCAACGGCAACTTCATCGAGCCCGTCGGCCCGGCATTCTGGGAGCGTAAGTCCTAATGAGTACAAAACTTGCACAAGCCGCGGACAACGTTGACTCGCGGTACACGATCGCGGGGGTCCTGCGCCCTCAGCTGAACAAGGTCTTCCCGAGCCACTGGTCCTTCATGCTCGGCGAGATGGCCCTGTACAGCTTCATCATCCTGCTGCTGACCGGCGTCTACCTGGCGCTGTTCTTCGACCCGTCGATCACCAAGGTGATCTACGACGGCGGCTACCTGCCGCTCAACGGCGTGGAAATGTCCCGCGCCTACGCCACCGCACTGAACATCTCCTTTGATGTCCGCGGCGGACTCTTCGTGCGCCAGATGCACCACTGGGCCGCCCTGATGTTCATGATGGCCATGTTCGCGCACATGATGCGTATCTTCTTCACCGGTGCGTTCCGTCGCCCGCGTGAGGCGAACTGGATCATCGGTGTCACCCTGATCCTGCTCGGCATGATCGAGGGCTTCATGGGCTACTCCCTGCCGGACGACCTGCTCTCCGGCGTCGGTCTGCGCATTATGTCCGCCATCGTTGTGGGCATCCCGATCATCGGTACCTGGATGCACTGGGCCATCTTCGGCGGCGACTTCCCGTCCGACCTGATGCTGGACCGCTTCTACATCCTGCACGTGCTGATCCTGCCGGGCATCATCCTCGCGCTGATCGCCGCGCACCTGCTGCTCGTCTGGTTCCAGAAGCACACCCAGTTCCCGGGCCCGGGCCGCACCGAGAACAACGTTGTGGGCATCCGCATCATGCCGGTCTTCGCCGTGAAGGCAATCGGCTTCATGATGTTCGTCTTCGGCGTCCTCGCTGCCATGGCTGGTCTGACCACCATCAACGGCATTTGGAACATTGGCCCCTACAACCCGTCGCAGGTCTCCGCCGGTTCGCAGCCGGACGTGTACATGCTCTGGACGGATGGTGCCGCACGTGTCATGCCGGCGTGGGAGCTCTACCTGGGCAACTACACCATCCCGGGCGCGTTCTGGGTGGCCCTGCTCTGTGGCCTGATGGTCGTCCTGCTGCTGACCTACCCCTTCATTGAGAAGAAGATTACCGGCGACGACGCACACCACAACCTGCTGCAGCGTCCGCGCGACGTCCCCGTACGTACTTCCATCGGTGTCATGGGCATCGTGTTCTTCATGCTGATGACCATCTCCGGCGGTAACGACCACGTCGCGCACTTCTTCCAGATCTCGCTGAACGCGATGACCTGGTTCGGCCGCATCGGCGTGATCGTGCTGCCGCCGCTGGCATACTTCATCACCTACCGCCTGTGCATCGGCCTGCAGCGCTCCGACCGCGAGGTCCTGGAGCACGGCATCGAGACCGGTGTGATTAAGAAGCTGCCGAACGGTGCCTTCGTGGAGATCCACCAGCCGCTCGGCCCGGTCGACGAGAACGGTCACCCGATCCCGCTCGAGTACGCAGGTGCTCGCGTGCCGAAGCAGCTCAACCAGCTTGGCTTCGCAGACTCCGAGACCATCGGTGCCTTCAAGCCGGCTGAGCTTGGCGTCACCGAGCGTGTGCGCGACTCTGAGGCGCAGAAGCACCACGAAGAGGTGGAGACGCTGCGCAAGCTCGAGGAGGCCAAGCACCTCGACGATCGCGACGCGACCCACGAGAACAGCCACTAATACGCTGTAAGAAATAGCGGTCAGGAAAGGGCCCATCCCGAAAGGGGATGGGTCCTTTTTCTATGCCCGAAAATCACGGTTTATAACGGCCCAATATGCCCGCTTTTCGACGATGTGACGGAGAACACACGAGAACTTTTTATGCAGCGCGGTACATTGGCAGTACTTTGCGAAGCCAGCCGAACTGCGGCAAAACACCAGGTAATAGCCGGGATCTCGCATTGCAGCGCGCGCATGGGGCCGTGTGAATTCTCTAGAAAATTCTGGCAAACGCAAGGAAACGGTTCAATAACGGATTTGTAACAACCCAAGGGTTGGACAAACTTGTTGCCGTTTCGTAATCTGTTCGAGACATTGCGACAACAGCCGTTGCTTGCAAGGTACGAAAACAGAACATATGAGCCGCACACCACGACTTCAGTGTCGTGGAACCGGGGAACCGCACTTGACTGATTGAGGGCGGATGGCGCGCAGCAAGGCGAGCCAGGGCAGATTCTCACGGCCCAGCCCGAATGGCTACCCGGTAGGCGAAGAGAAGATATGGAGAAACTTACAATGGCAAAGCACCGTCGCCAGACCACGAACACCGCAGTCCGCACCGCGGCTGCCGCAACCGCCGTCGTCGCAGGCGCCACTCTGATGGTGCCGACCACCGCGCAGGCCGCCGAGGTCCGCGTCCCGAACTCCCCGGTCTCCGCTGAGATCCCGGGCATTGAGAACATCCCGGGCATCGCCAACATTCCGGGCATCGAGGCTTGGGTTCCGTCCCTGGCTGGTAAGGCCGATGGCGGCCAGTACCAGCAGGCAATCGCCCAGGTGAAGGCGCTGCCGGGTATCACCAACGTGCCGGGCTTCAACCAGTTCATCGCCAACGTTGAGGCGCAGGTGCTGCCGCAGCAGCAGCCGGCGCAGGCCGTCGCTAAGCAGTACTCCGCTCCTGTCGCTGCCCCGGCTCCGGCCCCGCAGAAGACTCAGGGCGAGCGCATCGTCGAGATCGCCCGCACCAAGATTGGTTCCCCGTACGTCTACGGTGCCGCTGGCCCGAACGCTTTCGACTGCTCCGGCTTCACCTCCTGGGTCTACGCGCAGGCTGGCAAGTCCATCCCGCGTACCTCCCAGGCGCAGGCTTCCGCGGGCACCCCGGTCTCCCTGGACAACATCCAGCCGGGTGACATCGTGGTCTACTACGGTGGCGCATCCCACGTCGGCATCTACGCCGGTAACGGCACCATCATCGACGCGCTCAACAGCGGCGTGCCGGTAGGCGAGCGCCCGCTGCACATGATGCCGGTGCACTCCGTCGTCCGCTTCTAAAAAGCTTCTCGACGCCCCACCTTTCACACCCGTACCAGTTCGTATTGAACTGGGCGGGTGTGCTTTTGTTAGCGGGCCAAGCTGGCTATAGTAGTAACGGTTTTATACACATCGCAGCACGCTTTGGTCACGGCTGCGGATTTTTCAAAGGGGATCTGTCGTGGGCTCACACTCTCTTTTCACTCGCCGGGCACTTGCGGCAAGCGGCATCATCGCCATCGCTGCGGGAACGTGCGCGCCGGTCGCGGGTGCCGACGACGTCGACGCGCTGATCGAGCAGCTCGAGGAGGTCTCCCACGAGGCGACCGCGAAGTCGGAGGAGATCAAGGCCCTCGAGGACGAGGTCGCCGATTCGGAACGCAAGATCGCCGAGGCCGACCAGCGCGCCGCCACCGCTCGCGCCGAGGCCGAAAAGGCCCGCGGCGCGAAGACGGGCTTCCAGCGCAACGTCAACGACCTGGCCCAGTCGAAGTACCGCAACACGGACTCGGAGGTCTTCCTGACCACGCTTGAGTCCGGCAGCCCGCAGGCCGCGATCGACCGCGCCGCCTACCTCGGCTCGCTCTCACGCAAGGCGGAGCGCACGCTCGCCGAGCTTAACGACGCCAACGAGCTCGCCGCCTCCCGCGCCCGCACCGCCAACATCGCCAAGGCGGAAGCGCAGTACAACCGCAACCAGCTCGCTGCCCAGCTCGATACGCTCAACCGCGAGCGCGACGAGCTCGACGACCAGATCCGCGACATCGAGACCAAGGTCGACGGCCTAAGCGAGGAGGACCGCCAACGCTGGATCGAGAAGGACGGACCCGTTAGCCTCGGCGCGAACCTGCCCGCCGCTGACTCCGGCGTCGTCGCCGCCGCGATGGCCCAGCTCGGCAAGCCCTACGGCTGGGGCGCAGCCGGTCCGGACGCCTTCGACTGCTCCGGTCTGATGGTCTGGGCCTACGGCCAGAACGGCATCGGCATCCCGCGCACCTCCCAGGCACAGCTCGCGGGCGGCACCCCGGTGTCCATGGGCGAGCTCCAGCCGGGCGACATCATCGGCTACTACCCGGGGGTGACCCACGTCGGCATGTACATCGGCGACGGCATGGTCGTCCACGCTTCCGACTACGGCATCCCGGTTCAGGTTGTGCCGGTCAACTCCATGCCGGTGCAGGGCGCGGTGCGCTACTAGCCCTGCTGGCTGATGTCGCGCACGCTGCTGGTCACCAACGATTTCCCGCCCACACTCGGGGGGATTCAGTCCTACCTGCGCGATTTCGCCTCCCACCTCGCCGCACGAAACGGCCCCGACTCGCTGGTCGTGTTCGCCTCCACCCAGGACGCGGACGCCGCGCGCGAGTGGGACGCCGCCCAGCCCTTTCCCGTCGTGCGCTGGCCGGCCAGCGTCATGCTGCCGACCCCGGGGGTGCGCCGCCGGATGCAGGAGCTCATCCGCGCCCACGACATCCACACGGTCTGGTTCGGCGCGGCCGCCCCGCTCGCCGTGATGGGCGCCGCGGCGAAGCAGGCGGGCGCGCGCAAAGTCGTGGCCACCACCCACGGCCACGAGGTCGGCTGGTCCATGCTTCCCGGTGCCCGCCAGGTGCTGCGCCGCATCGGCAACAGCGCCGATACGGTCACCTACGTCTCCGAGTACACCCGCCGCCGCTTCGCATCGGCCTTCGGGCCCCACCCGGAGTTCCTCGCGCTGCCCTCCGGCGTCGACACCGACTTCTTCCGCCCCCAGCCGCGCCCGGACACACCCAACCCCGTGATCGTCTGCGCCTCCCGGCTTGTCGCCCGCAAGGGCCAGGATCAACTCATCCGGGCGCTCCCGCGCATCCGGGCCGCCGTGCCGGGCACCGAGCTGCACCTCATCGGTGCCGGGCCGGGCGAGCGCCGCCTGCGCCGGCTTGCCCGCGACACGGAAGGCGTGCACTTCCACGGCGCGGTCACCCGCACGCAGCTTCGCGACGCCATCGCCACCGCCGACCTTTTCGCCATGCCCGCCCGCACCCGGGGCGGGGGCTTAGACGTCGAGGGGCTCGGCATCGTCTACCTCGAGGCCCAGGCCTGCGGCGTGCCGGTCATCGCCGGCAACTCTGGTGGTGCGCCGGAAACCGTCACCGACGCAACCGGCATCGTCGTCGACGGCCGCGACACCGCCGGGCTCGCGGCCGCCGCCTGCGAGATCCTGCGAGACCCGGAAAGGGCCCGGGCGATGGGTCAGGCGGGGCGTGTGCACGTCGAGAAGCATTTTGCGTGGGACGTACTCACCGAAAGACTGGCAGCACACTTGCAGTAGAATCGTCCCCTATGTCACTTCACCCAGGCCCCCTCACCATCGGCTTCGACATCGGCGGCACCAACCTGCGCGCCGCCGTCGTCGACGCCAACGGGCAGATTCTCGACGCCGCGTCCACCTCCACCCCCCAAACCGGGAGCGAAATGACCGCCGCGATCGTCGAGCTCGCACACCAGCTGCGCGCCTCGCACGACATCGCCGCCGTCGGACTTGCCGTCGCCGGCTTCCTCGACCCCGACTGCGAAATCGTCCGCTTCGCCCCGCACCTGCCGTGGCGCGACGACTACCCACTGCGCAAGAAGCTTGCCGACGAGCTCGGCTTGCCCGTCCGCCTCGAACACGACGCCAACTCCGCCGCCTGGGGCGAATACCGCTTCGGCGCGGCCCGCGACGCGGAGACCTGGGTGCTCTTCGCCGTCGGCACTGGCATCGGGGCAACGCTCATGCACCGCGGTGAGATCTACCGCGGCTCCTTTGGCACCGCGCCCGAGTTCGGCCACCTCACCGTAGTGCCCGGCGGGCGCGCCTGCTCCTGCGGCAAGCAGGGCTGCCTTGAGCGCTACGCCTCCGGCTCCTCCCTGGTGGATTGCGCGGTCGAGATCGCCACTCGCGGCGGCTACAAGCGCTGCGGGCTCTACCGCAAGGTGGTGGGCAAGCACGCCACGGGCCGGGACGTGATGGAGGCGGCGCGCGCCGGCGACGAGCTCGGGCTCGCCGCGCTCGACAGCTTCGCCACCTGGCTGGGCCGCGGTCTCGCGATCGTCGCCGACGTGCTCGACCCGGCGCTGATCGTGCTGGGCGGGGGAGTGGCCGCCGACGCCAGCATGTTCATCGATACCGCGCGCGAGACCATGGCCGCCACCATGGTCGGTGCCGGCTACCGGCCGGTGGCCGACATCCAGTGCGCGGAGCTTGGACCCCAGGCCGGTATGATCGGTGTAGCTGATTTGGCCCGCACGATGGTGCACGAACAACAATAGGAAGCGCACGGCGATGACAAACAGGTGGTATTCGGTGTTCAAGGCCGTCCTCGGCCCGTTCCTCATAGTGTGGAACCGGCCGACGATCAACGGCGCAGACCATATCCCCGACACCGGCCCCGCGCTGATGGTGTCCAACCACCAGGCCGTGATGGACTCCTTCTACCTGCCGCTGATGGTGCGCCGCCAGCTGACCTTCCCCGCGAAAAGCGAGTACTTCACCACCCCGGGGCTCAAGGGCGCGATCCAGAAGTGGTTCTTCACCGCCGTCGGCCAGGTGCCGCTCGATCGCCAGAGCAAGGACGCGGGCGACGCGCTGCAGACCGCGGCTCACCGGGTCCTGAAGGGCGGCGACCTGTTCGGCATCTACCCGGAGGGCACCCGCTCGCCGGACGGCCGCATCTACAAGGGGCGCACGGGCGTGGCCCGCATCGCCATGGCCGAAGGGGTGCCGGTCGTGCTCACCGGCATGGTGGGCACCCGCAACGCCAACCCGATCGGCACGACTTTCCCGCGGCCAGCGAAGATCCACATCGAGATCAGCGAGCAGATCGACCCCCACGCCTGGGCCGCAGAAAACGGCTTCGACCCGGCGTCGCGGGAGGTGGCGCGCCCGTTCACCGATTACCTCATGCACCGGCTCGCTGAGCTGACCGGCTACGACTACGTCGACGTCTACGCCAGTGAAATCAAGGAATCGCTCGAAGCCACCGGCGAGTACCCGGAAGGCACCGAGCCGCGCAAGGAGTAAAGCACATGGATAAGGATCTCATTACGCGCGTCGTCCTCGTTGTGGTCACCGTCGCGCTGTACCTCGTCGCCTCGGAGGTGGGCTTCCACCCGACGATCGCCGCGCCGATCGCGGTGGCGATCGTGGCGCTGGTGATGTTCTGGCCACGCCCGCGCGAAGAGCGCGAGCAGCGCCTGCCCATCCAGCTGGAAGAGCAGGGCGAGAAATAGGATGAAGTACTTCTACGACACGGAGTTCATCGAGGACGGCTCGACCATCGAGCTCGTCTCCATCGGCATCGTGGCGGAAGATGGGCGCGAGTACTACGCCGTGTCGACGGAGTTCGACCCGCGCGACGCAAGCGAGTGGGTGCGCGCCAACGTGTTATCCAAGCTGCCGCCTGCCAGTGACCCGGCGTGGAAGCCGCGGCGGGTGATTCGCGACGAGGTGTACGCGTTCCTTACGGCGGCGTCGACAAGCCCTGAGCTCTGGGCGTGGGTCGGCGGCTACGATCACGTGCTCTTCGCCCAGCTGTGGGGCGACATGACGGGCCTGCCGCGCAAGATGCCGCGGTTCACGCATGAATTAAAACAGTACTGGGAGATGGCGGGTCGGCCGAAGCTGCCGAAGGCTCCGCAGGGCAACCACGATGCGCTTATCGACGCCCGCCACAACGTCAAAAAGTACCGCGTATGTGCGGAAATACTGCCGCTGGATGCCACTGGCCGCGCCACCGCGCCGAACACCTAGCGGCGGACACCTGTACACGGGAATCGGTCCTGGGCACACAGCCGGTGTGCTAAGAATAAAGGCGTGAGTTGGACAATTGATATCCCGAAAGACGTACTGCCCGATCTCCCGCCGCTGCCGGGCGATCTTAACGAGCAGTTCCAGGACGTGCTCAAGCGCGACGCGAAACAGCAGCCCAGCTGGGACGCGGACCAGGCGCGCTATGTGCGCAAGATCCTGGAGTCGGTGCCGCCGGTGGTGCTTGCCCCGGAGATCGAGGAGCTCAAGGACCATCTGAAGGACGTGGCGCTCGGCAAGGCCTTCTTGTTGCAGGGCGGCGACTGCGCCGAGACTTTCGAGTCGAATACCGAGCCGCACATCCGCGCCAACGTGCGCACGCTGTTGCAGATGGCGGCGGTGCTGACCTACGGGGCGTCGATGCCGGTGGTCAAGCTCGGCCGCATCGCCGGCCAGTACGCCAAGCCGCGTTCCTCCGACCTGGATGCGAACGGGCTGCCCAACTACCGCGGCGACATCGTCAACGGTGTCGAGCCGACCGAAGAGTCCCGCCGCCACGACCCGGCCCGCATGGTCCGCGCTTACGCGAACGCCTCGGCCGCGATGAACCTTGTGCGCGCTTTGGTCGCCTCGGGGACTGCGGACCTGCACCACATCAACGATTGGAACCGCGAGTTCGTGAAGAATTCGCCGGCCGGGGCGCGCTACGAGGCGCTCGCCCGCGAGATCTCCCGCTCGCTCGCGTTCATGGATGCGTGCGGGGTCAACGACTACAACCTGCGCACCTCCGAGATCTTCGCCTCGCACGAGGCGCTGCTGGTGGACTACGAGCGCGCGATGCTGCGCCTCGCCGAGGACGAGCGCGGCAAGCAGCGCCTCTACGATCTGTCGGCCCACCAGCTGTGGATTGGCGAGCGCACTCGAGGCATCGAGGACTTCCACGTCAACTTCGCCGCGATGATCGACAACCCGGTCGGCATCAAGCTCGGCCCGATGGTCACGCCCGAGGAGGCTGTGGCTTACGCCGACAAGCTCGACCCGAATCGCGAGCCGGGCCGCCTCACGATGGTCATCCGCATGGGGCACGAGAATGTGCGCTCCGTGCTGCCGGGGATCGTCAAGGCTGTCGAGGCCTCCGGCCATAAGGTCGTCTGGCAGTCGGACCCGATGCACGGCAACACGTTCACCTCCTCCAACGGGTACAAGACGCGCCACTTCGACAAGATCATCGACGAGGTCCAAGGCTTCTTCGAGGTCCACCGCGAGCTGGGCACTCACCCCGGTGGCGTGCACATCGAGCTCACCGGCGAGAACGTCACCGAGTGCCTGGGCGGTGCCCAGGACATCTCGGATGTCGACCTGCCGGGCCGCTACGAGTCCGCCTGCGACCCGCGCCTGAACACCGAGCAGGCACTCGAGCTGGCCTTCCTGGTCGCCGAGATGCTGCGCTACTAAAACGCGCCCGACACGGCCTGGCTGACAAGCGGCGGGATCTCGCCGTACATGCCGGAGCCGAACCACCAGCCGCCGACGCCAACCGCGCCGGCAACGAGCGCGGCGAAGACCACATAGGCCGCCAGCGCCGCCCCGGAGCGGTTGGAAACGCGCCGCACGCGCGGTTTCGGCGCGGGCTTGGCCGGCGGGGGAACGGGAGGCGGTGCGACCGGTGCCGCATCGACTCGCGTCTGTGGCTCCGGCGGATCGGGGAAGAGGCGCCGTTCTCGCTGCGGTACGGCGGTCTCGCGGCCTCCGAAGCGCGTCGGGTGCGCCGCCGCGCGGTTCGCCGCCGAATTCCGCGGCACCGGGACGGTGTAGTCGGGCAGTTCGAGTTCGCGGGCGACGTCGACAAGTGCGTCGAGGAACTCGCCGGCAGTGTGGAAGCGCTCGGTGGGGTTGGTGGCGGTGGCGGTGGTGACGAGCTCGTCGAAAAGCATGGGCACCCCGTCGATTGCTTGCGAGGGCGGCGGCACCTCTTCGTTCAGCCGCGCGTACGCGTGCGCGAGCGGGGTGTCGCCGCGAAATGGAGTGCGGCCGGTGAGCAGCTCGAAGAGCACGATGCCGGCCGAGTACACGTCGGAGGCCGGGGTGATCGCCGAGCCGTCCACCTGTTCGGGCGAGAGGTAGCTGACGGTGCCGACGATCTGGTCTGTCGAGTGCGAGGCGTCGGCGGCCGCCCGCACCAGGCCGAAATCGGCGAGCTTGACCTGGTGGTCGCCGTTGATCAGCACGTTGTCCGGCTTGATGTCGCGGTGCACCAGGCCCTTGTCATGCGCCACCGCAAGGCCGGTGAGCATCCCGCGCATTACAGCGGTGGCGGCGTGCGGCGGCATCGGCCCGCGCTCGGCGAGCAGCTCGCGCAGGGTACCGCCGGTGATCAGCTCCATGATGAGGAAGATCTCGTCGCCCTGGGCGGAGAAATCGTAGACGTTGACCAGGTTCGGGTGCGACAGCTGCGCCATCGCGCGGGCTTCGCGGCGGAAACGCTCGAGGAAGACCGGGTCGTCGACGTACTGCTGGTGCATGACCTTGGCGGCGACCTCGCGGCCGAGCCGGGTATCGACGCAGCGGTAGACCGTCGCCATGCCGCCGCGCGCGATCGGCCGGTCGATGACGTATCGGTGATCCAGGTAGTCTCCCACATCCATGCAGACCAGTATGGTGCACATGGGCCCCGCGGCGCTAAACTACGGGGCCGTGAATACTCTTGATGATCTCCTCGCTGGCGAAGAACTGCTGTCCCTGCCCGCGGTCGCCGAAATGCTCGGCGTCCCGGTGACGAAGGTCCACGACCTCGTCAACGCGCGCAAGCTCGTCCTCTACCGCAAGGATGGCCGCAAAGCGGTGCCCGCCCTGCTCTTCGCCGATGGCGAGATGAGCAAGTTCATTACGGGGGCCATTACCGTGCTTTTCGACGGCGGCTTCTCCGAGGAAGAAATCCTTTCCTATCTCTTCACCGAAGACGATTCGCTGCCGGGTCGGCCGATCGACGCGTTGCACGGTCACGGGGCGCGCGAGGTGATTCGGCGCGCGCAGGCGATGGCGTTCTAGCCGGGCGAGGCCGGTGTGCCTTGGGCGGGTCCGCCGATGATGGTTTCGGCGTCAACGTAGTCGCGGCCGGTGAATCGTGGTGTGCCGTATTTGGGGCCGATCCAGGCGATCCGGCCGTCGATGCGCGCCATCCGGCCCCGGTCTGGCTGGCCGTTGACCGCGTTGTGGTGCGGGCACAGCCAGCACATGTTCGACGGGTGTGTCTCACCACCTTGGGCGTAGTCGGTCAGGTGATGGGCCTGGCACTTCGAGATCGGGGTGGTGCAGTCCGGCCAGCAACAGGTTGGCGAGTCCGCCTCCAAGGCGAGGCGCTGCACCGGCGAGGCAAGCCGCGCCCGGTGAGTATTGATTGGACCCAGGTGTGGTGCGGCCAGGGTGATGTAGCCATCAGGCAGGATGTGGCGGCGTAGCACCTGGCTGGTGGTCATCTTCACACCAGTGTTGGTCACCACGACCGGTTCCTGGTCGGGTCGGTCATCCGTGCCGGCGAGGACGTGGTCGATGTCCTTGTCGGTGATAATCGCGTGTATCGCCACCGGTGCTTGGACGATGTGGCGGTTGTTGACCAGCCAGTCGATCGGGTCAATGGGTTTGCCGTCCTCGCCGGGGGTTTCAAACGTGGTGACCAGGTCCTGTAAGTCGTTGGTGGGGCCGGTCAGGCGAATGATGAACTTGTCGTGTTGTTCGCTGCGTTGGATGCGCACCCCGTCTTGTGGTGGGCGCGGTGGAAGATACTCTTTGCGCAGCCGGGTGGC
>NZ_KV825628.1:0-109583 GCF_001831515.1 Corynebacterium sp. HMSC074A01 | reverse complement strand
AGATACTCTTTGCGCAGCCGGGTGGCTTTCTTGCTGATGGTGGTGGTATCCCCTTCGGTGGCGCACAGCTGCGCGGTGTACTCCCAGCGCTTCGTGGGGTTCGTGATCCGGCGTGCGGTGCGCTCGATGAGTTCTAGGGTTTCGATGCAGTGCCGGTTAGCTTCTGCCGCAGCGCGTGCTTCGAGTTGGTAGCGCGAGTGGCTCGTTCGCTGAAAGAAGCGGCGGGCGAGGCGCACGAGCGTGTCGGCGTAGTCGTCGGCCGCGCCCATCCCAATGAGCGCGTCCGCATCCAGGCCTGCCTCGTAGACGAGCCGGAGTGCTCCGATTCCCCCTGCTTTGAAGGCCAAAAAGGCCCGTAATTGTTGTTGATCCCCCATAAGCCCAAAACCTAGCGCAGGCCCTGGGCCTCCGCAACAGGAGCGGTGCGCGGCCACACGAACGCCACGGCGGCAAGGGCGACGAAGGGGGCGAGGATGAGGAACCAGGGGTCGTAAAACCGGTGGTTGCCGCTACCCGTAAACGCGAGCGAGACCACCACCGAGGCCCCCACGGCGACCCGCTGCACCCACGCCGGTGCGCGGAACGTGCCCACCAAGGACACCAGCGAGGCGTAGTACCACGGAAGGGTGACCGCGTTTGCCACAAACGCGACGGCGTAGGCGGCGCAGGTCCCGGCGATTGCGCGGGTGGGGTAGCCGCCCTTGCGCGGCCGGAAGTACCACCACGCGACGACCAGGCCCGCGAGCATGACCACCCCGCTGGCGGCGCGGGTGGCGGCAAGGGCGGTGTTGTAGTGGAAATTCTCGTTGACCAGCTGGGCGACGGGGGTGATGAGCTCCGCCAAAAGCGTCGGCCCGGCGAGCGGGTTGACCACCTTGGAGTTGCCGGAGATCTCCGCGACCCACCCCCAGGAGGCCCCGGAGACCACGGTGACCAGGTCCACGACCGCGAGGGTCAGCGCGAGCGCCCACGCACCACAGCCGGCGAAGACGCCGAGGCGGCGGGGCCAGTTGCCCGTCGCAAAGTGTGCGTGCATGATCCACACGACGAACGGCAGCGCGATCGCGGCAGTAGCTTTGAGCGAGACCGCCAGCGCGATCAGCGCGATCCCGCCGCTCGCCCACGCAAAGCGGCGGCGCGTCGGCGCGATGCAGGCGAGCAGCCCGATGGAGACGAGGCCGACCATGATGGATTCGTTGTGCATGCCGCCGACCATGTGCAGCAGCATGAGCGGGTTCGCCGCCCCGATCCAGAGCGCGAACGCGGGGTTGGCACCGAGCGCTTCGGCAATCCGCGGTACCGCCCACACGATCATCGCGAACCCCAACAGCGAGACGAGCTTATATACGATCAGCCCTGCGGTGACGTCGTCGCCAACCAGGGAAGTGATCGCCTTGCCCAGCCCGAGGTGGGCGGGTCCGTAGGGGGTCGTCGTGTTGCGCCAGTCGTGGCTGACTTCCCACAGATATGGCCCGGGGTTGACGGCGGCGCCTTCGGTGTAGGGGTCGTAGCCGTCGCGAAGCATCGCTCCTTGCATGAGGTAGGAGTAGACGTCGCGCGAGAGGATGGGGGCGCTGAGCATGAGCGGCGCGGTCCACGCCCAGGTGGCCAGGCGCGTGGTGCGCAAACTCGGGCGGGCGCGGCCGAGGGTAAGCCAGGCGGCGACGAGCCCGAGGATACCGATGGTCAAAAGCGCTTCCATGAGCCCGCGGCCGTGGCCGTACATGAGCGGGTCGAGGCCGAGCTCGCGCATGATGCCGCTGCGGTTGCGGGTGGCGCCGGCGCCATACGAGCCGAGCGCGATTAAGGTGGCGGCGGCGGTGCCGAGGGCGAGTACACGCCGCATTAGGCGCGCCGTTCGGTGGAGCGGATTGCGAGCTGGCGCAGCGTGTCGGCAACGTCGGCGTCGATCTCCGCTCGCTCGAGGTGCGCCAGGCCCGAGGCAGTCAGTGCTTCGATTCGCTTCTCGACGCCCGCCCGCGCCCCACTTTCCGCAATCACCTCCGCCAGCCGCGCGAGCTCCTGCGGCGCGGTCGCGGTGCCGATGCCGGCGCGCAGCTCTGCGGCGGCGGCAGGGTCGGAGTCGTCGAGGAGTTCGAGCGCGGTGGCATAGAGCACGGTGCGCTTGCCCTCGCGGATGTCGTCACCGGCGGGCTTGCCGGTAATCGCGGAGTCGCCGAAAACACCGAGGATGTCGTCGCGCAGCTGGTAGGCGATGCCGATGTCGCGCCCGTAGCCGCGGAACGCGTCGATGGTGGCCTGCGACGCGTCGGCGAGCGCGGCACCTAAGTGGAGGGGGCGCTCGATGGTGTAGGCGGCGGTCTTGAAGCGGTTGACGCGATCAGCCAGTTCGATCGACTCGCTGCCCTCGCCCTCCAGCATGATGTCGAGGAGCTGGCCGCCGATGACCTCGGTGCGCATGCCGCGCCAGGCCTCGGCGGCGCGCGCTAAGGCGGCGGCGCTGACGCCTGAGTAGCGCCACATGTCCTCGGCCCAGACGAGTGCGAGGTCGCCGATGAGGATGGCGGCGTTGCGGCCGAACTCGGCGGCGTCGCCGCGCCGGCCCGCTTCGCGGTGCGCGGCCTCGACGGCGCGGTGGACGGTGGGGTTTCCGCGGCGGGTATCGGAGGCGTCGATGATGTCGTCGTGGACAAGCGCGCAGGCCTGGATGAACTCGAGCGAGCTGACAGCGCGCAGCACGGCGACCGGGTCCTCGTCGGTGCGATCGAGACCGCCCCCGCCGACGAAGCCTGCCCAGCCGTAGAGCGGGCGGATGCGCTTGCCGCCGCCAAGCACGAAGCGCTCCAGGTAGCCCACGGAGTTGGACACGGGTGCCCCGATGCGGCTCACCGTGTCGCGCTGGTCGGCAAAGAATTCGCGCAGCTGTGCTTCGACTGCTGCCGGGATCGTCTCGAGTGAGGTGTGCCTTGTGGCCACGGTGGGGCTCCTTTGCTGAGGTAGATCTTCTGCCCCAGGTTACCCACAGGGCAGGCGGCGTCCCAAGATGGCAAACGGGCGTGGGTCGCCGGAGTAGTAGAAGTTGCGGGCGAGGTCTGCAAAGCCGAAGGCGCGGTAGAGGCGGAAGGCCCCGTTGGCTTCCCCGGGCGCTTCGGGGGTGGACAGGAGTGCCCAGTGGGCGGGCGCGGCGTCGAGAAGCGAGCGCAGAAGTCGCGTGCCAATGCCGCGGGACTGCGCGGCGGGGGAGACGTGGACTTCGGCGATCTCGAAGTAGCTGCGCAGCATCTCGCGGGCGGTGTCGTCGAGGCGGTTGTTTTCGCGCAGCGCGCGGATGAGCTGGCGGTCCCACCAGCGCTCCCTCTGGCCGAGGAAGCCGTAGGCGACGCCGAGGATGCGTGTGCCTTCGATTGCCGCGAAGGCTTCGAAGCCCGGGGTGGTCACGTCGCGGCGCCAGACGCGGATCCGCTCGGAGCGGATGGTGCGCGGGTAGTCCATGGCGTCGAGGTAGATGTCCACGAGCTGTGGCGCGAGCTGGCTGAACTCGGCAGCGCTGAGGCGGCGGATAGTGACGGTCACGCTTTCCATGGAACCACGGCTGCGCGTGGGGCGGGGAAGAATCGGCAAGTTAGAACACGTGATCGAAAGTGTGTGGGGTGATGTTCGGTCGTGTTCCTAAAGTTTGGGGCAACACAAACTACAGAAGGAGCACAACCATGCACACCAACACCAGCGTCGTCTCTGCCACCGTCTCCCGCGCCAGCTCGGCGGAAGGCAAGCGGGATCGCTTCCTCGCCGCCGCCGACGGATTCCTTGCCCAGGCGCACGAGGAACTCGAGGCGGGCCGCGAAGATATCGCGTTAGAACAGGCCTACCTTGCCGCGCTACGGATCGCGGGTGCGGTGTGCGCGACCGCGCCGGCGATACGGAAAAGGAGGCGGCTGCCCACCAGCGCGTGGGACAAGCTCGCCATCACCGGCGCGGACGGCAAGCGCTGGGCGGGCACATTTCGCCAGTATTCTGCGCTGCGGGGGCGCGTCGCCTCGGGGATCCAGCGCGAGGTTCCGGCGGCCCGCGTGGCGGAACTGCTGGGTGAGGCCGAGCGCTTCTACGAGTTTGCGCGACCCGATTTCGGCACCGGTGCCCCGCTGGTTGCGTAGGTGGGAAAGGTTTTGCGCAAAAGAATTCAGCGGCGGGAACAAACTGGGTAGGATGACCGTTGTATAAGTAAGAATGTCCGTCGGGTAGCTGGAGAGTGAACCATTGTCTCTTTCTGAACAGGAACAGCGCGCACTCCGCGAGATTGAGCAATCGCTCCTCGCCGAGGATCCGAAGTTCGGGAGCTCCGTAGCGCAAGAGGTGAGCTTTGGCGGCGAGCACCCGGCGGGCAAGCTCACGCTCCGCAGCGTGGCGCTCATGGTGCTCGGCCTCGTGCTGCTGCTGGGCGGGGTAGCGCTCGCCTCGGTGAGCGTGTGGATGGTGGCGCTGAGCATCGTCGGCTTCGGCGTGATGATGGCGGGCGGAGTCATGGCGCTGCGCACCCCGTCGACCCCGACCGCGCACGTGCAGCCGCAGCGCGGCGCGAAGCAGCGCTCGCAGCGTGGCGCTTCGTTGGAGGAGAGCTTCCGGCGTCGTTTCGAGGACCGTCAGTAACGCCTTTTTGTAAAACACAGCGCATCCCCGCGTAGGGGGTGCGCTTTTTTCGTGCCCGCCCGAAATTCCCCACTTTCACCCACCCGTGCCCCCTGGGGCGGGCGACCTCGCGTGTGTACGCCCCGAAACCCGTCGTCTGCGCCGTCGACAACCGCGCTCTTTGCCCGCGCTTAGGGGATTTCTCCCCACCAAAAAACTCTCAATCTACCTGCGAAAACAACAATCAAACGCGGAAAGTTCGCCCGTAGTGTGGCGTTTGTGGGGCAAAGTGGGTTAAGGTGGGGCGTAGCGGCGAGCAGTGGCGTACATCTTGACTACGTGTGCGGCGCGAATCGCCGTAGAGAAAATTTCAGAGCCGATTCCGAAGGTGAAGGGAAGGTGGGTCGCCGGATGTTTCTGGGAACCTACACTCCCAAGCTGGACGACAAAGGTCGCTTGACGCTGCCCGCGAAGTTCCGTGAGGGGCTTGCGGACGGGCTGATGGTGACGAAGGGGCAGGATCATTCGCTCGCGGTATACCCGCGGGAGGAGTTCACCGCCAGGGCCAGAAAGGCTGCGGCGGCGTCCCGGACGAACCCGAAGGCGCGCGCGTTTATTCGTAACCTGGCTGCCAGTGCGGATGAGCAGACGTTGGATGGGTCCGGCCGTATTACGTTGTCGCCGGCGCACCGGGAGTACGCCTCCCTGACTAAGGAGTGCGTGGTGATTGGTTCGGTGGATTTTCTCGAGATTTGGGACGCTGAGTCGTGGGCTCAGTACCAAGAAGAGACTGAAGCCGCTTTCTCGGCGGCGGATGATGACGACATTCTCTCCGGTCTGCTGTAGGGCTGACTCCCCGGCAGTGGGCGTGACTACTGACGGAGAGCGTGTACGGACTCTGTCTGGGGCGTGGAGCGTTCTGGTGTACTTCCCCGACATCAGAACAGCCGCCCCGGGCAGGGCTCTATGCGCTCCCCTTGTGTGAGTGTGAAGGAAGCGGCAAGTGTGACGGAGGGAGGTTCCTCGGGTGACGAATCAGCAGATGCACGGGCATGTGCCAGTGATGCGTGAGCGGATGGCCGAGTTGCTCGCCCCGGCGGTGGGCACTGATGCTGTGCTTATCGACGCCACACTCGGCGCCGGCGGACACACCGAGCACTTCCTCACCACGTTCCCCGGCGCACGGGTGATTGGCGTCGACCGTGATCCGAATGCGCTCGCGGAGGCGACCGAGCGGCTCGCGCCGTTTGGCGACCGTTTCGCCGCGGTGCAGGCGCGCTTCGACGAGATGGGCGAAGCCATCGCCGCCGCCGAGGGGGAGGCCTTCGACTTGGTCCGCGCTAATGGCGTGGCCGGGGCGCTGTTTGACCTTGGCGTGTCGTCGATGCAGCTGGATCAGGCTGAGCGCGGTTTTGCGTACCGCGTGGACGCGCCGCTGGATATGCGGATGGATCCGACCCGCGGGATTACCGCGGCGGAGGTGTTAAACACCTACAGCCACGGCGAGCTTGCGCACGTGCTCAAGACCTACGGGGATGAGCGGTTCGCGGGCAAGATTGCTGCGGCGGTGGTCAAAGAGCGGGAGCGTGAGCCATTTACGACGAGTGCGCGCCTGGTCGAGCTGCTCTACGACACGATCCCGGCGGCGACCAGGCGCACCGGCGGGCACCCCGCGAAGCGCACGTTCCAGGCGCTGCGCGTGGAGGTCAACGGCGAGCTGGATGCGATCCGGAACGTCATCCCGGTGATCACGGACCTGCTTGCCGTCGGCGGGCGGGTGGTGTTCATGAGCTACCAGTCGCACGAGGACAAGATCATCAAGTCCGCGCTGCGCGAGCTGACTACCTCGAAAACGCCGCCGGGGCTGCCGATGGACTTGCCCGGCACCGAGGCGAAGTTCGCCCTGATTACGCACGGGGCGGAGCAGGCGTCGAAAGAAGAAATTGAGCGCAACCCGCGCGCCGCGCCCGTCAGGGTGCGGGGAATAGAGAAACTGTCCGCATAACACACCTGGCCGAAAAGGACGCAAGAAACTATGGGAGCACGAGACTTCAACGCGGTGGCGTCGACAAGCACGCTCACCCGGCCCCGCCGGCACCCTGAGCGCACGCGGGTGGCGCGGCCGCACGTGCCGCACGAAAAGGCGCGCGGACGGCTCGGCTCGAGCCAGGTCGTTTCGGTGCGCGGCCGGCGCGTCGCCGAGGCGCGGGTGACTGATGCGCCGCACCGCTTCTCCAAGGTGTCGTCGATTGGCGTGCCGCTGCTGATCGCCGGTGTGCTTACCGCGATGGGGCTGTCGGGGCTGGCGACGTCGCAGTCGTTTAGCATTCAGGACCTGCAGAAGCAGGAGCGGCAGCTGGCGGCCGAGGTGGAGACGCTCAACCGCGACCTGGAGCAGCGCCGCTCCTCAGCGGAGCTGGCGCAGCGCGCTTCCGAGCAGGGCATGCTCGTGGCTTCGCAGCCCGGCATCGTGGACGTGACCGACAACGGGGCGACCCACATCCGCCGGGATTTCAACCCGGAGGCCAACGCGAAGGTCATCGACGTCAACAGCGCGCAAGCCGACGCCGGGCGCGCCTCGAGCGATAGGAAAGCCACCGATGAGATCGGCGATTCGCTCACCGCAACCCCGGGCGGCAACGACCGACGGCCGGCGCCCGCGCAGCGGCTCGATAATGTCGCGCCGTACCAACCAAATGTCGCCTCGAACTTCTAAGATGAGGTACCTGCATCCGCAGGAGCGGACACAGCACACATAGAAGGAGTACACGTGGTGGATTCGGGGTCGCGAGGGCCACGTGAGACGGCGCGGTCCAAGCGCCAGATCACCAACTCGCGGGTGGGCATCGTGGTGACCGTGGTGATCGTGGTGGCCGTGATACTCATCGGACGGCTCGCGTGGGTCCAGGTGGTGTGGGGGCCGGAGCTGCGCGAGCAGGCGCAGACCCAGCGCACGCGCGTCTACGTCGACCCGGCCCGCCGCGGCCAGGTGGTCGACCGCGAGGGCAACCAGCTCGCCTACACCATGCAGGCGCGCTCGCTGACTATTTCGCCGAAGATGCTGCGCGGCGAGGTCGCGGACCTGATGACGAGTCAGATGCGTAAAGACGGTGTCTCCGTTGGGAGCATCGAAGCGCAGCTCGACGCGCGCGTGGAGGACTACCTGCGCAAGATGGCCAACTCCATCCCCGTGATCATCGGCAATGACTACGTGCTGCCGGAGGCGGGCGAGGACGAGACCCGCATGGAGGTCCTCGACCGGGCGCTCGCCGAGATCGACGCCGACGGCGGCTCCGGCGCGAAAGTCACCGACGCGAAAGACAACGAGGAGCGCAAGATCGGCGCGGTCAGCTCGAAGGACATCTACGAGAAGCTGCACGCCGACACCAACTACGAGGTGCTGGTGCGCAACGTCGACCCGGACGTGGCGATGGGCCTGGCCCGCACGTTCCAGGGCCTGGCGGCGGATCACCAGGACATCCGCAAGTACCCCAACGGCGCGATCGGGGAGAACATCGTGGGCAAGGTCTCCATGGACGGCCAAGGCCAGTTCGGCTTGGAGGCCTCGAGTGACGCGGTGCTCACCGGCATTAACGGCCGCTCCACCGAAGATGTCTCCGGCCTGGGCATGTCTATCCCCGGGACGCTGCGCGACGTGGTGCCCGCCGTCGACGGCTCGGAAGTAGAGCTGACCATCGATCTAGACCTCCAGACCTACGTGCAGCAGACCATCGAGCAGGCGAAGGCGAATTCGCAGGCGAAGGGTGCCGAGGCGGTGGTGCTCGACGCGCGCACCGGGGAAGTGCTGGCGATGGCGAATACGGGCACGATTGACCCGAACGGCGACGTCGAGAAGCAGCTCGCGGAAGGCCGCGACTTTGAAAACAACGCCATCTCCCACCCCTTCGAGCCTGGCTCGGTGGCCAAGGTCATCACGGCGGCCGCCTCCATCGAGGAGGGCACGACGAACCCGGAGGAGGTGCACAACGTGCCCGGCTCCATCGACATGGCGGGCGTGACCGTCGCCGATGCCTGGGAGCACGGCGACCTGCCGTACACCACAGCCGGCATCTTCGGTAAGTCCTCGAACGTGGGCACCCTGCAGCTGGCGCAGCGGCTTGGCGAGGAGCGCTTCTGGGACTACCTGCAGCGCTTCGGCCTGGGCAAAACCACCGGCATTGAGCTACCGAACGAGTCGGCGGGCATCCTGCCGGTGCTCGAGCAGTGGTCGGGCGGCACCTTCGCCAACCTGCCGATCGGGCAGGGGATGAGCTGGACGGCGCTGCAGATGGCCAGCGTGTTCCAGACGCTGGCTAACGGCGGCGAACGCATCGAACCGCGCATCATCTCGCGCATTACCGGCCCGGACGGCGAGGAGCTCGACCAGCAGGAGCCGGCGACGACCCGGGTGGTCAGCCCGGAGACGGCGCGCACGACCGTCGATATGTTCCGCGCGACCTTCCAGGAGGACCCGAACGGGATCCAGAACGGCACCGCGCAGGGCAACAGCATCGAGGGCTACCAGCTGTCCGGCAAGACCGGCACGGCGCAGAAGGTCGACGAGGACACCGGCGCGTACTCGCAAAGCCGGTACTGGATTACGTTTGCGGGTGTGGCACCTGCGGACGATCCGCGTTTCGTCGTCGCCATCATGCTGGATGAGCCGCAGCGCGGCCCGCTCGAGGGCGGCGGTGGCGGCCAGTCCGCGGCCCCGGTGTTCAAGGAGATCGCGGCGTGGCTGCTCAACCGCGAGAACATTCCGCCGAGCCCGGAAGCGAAACCGTTTGTGCTGCAGGCGCAGTAGCGACAATGAATCACAACGAAGGAGAACCAATGACTTCCCACGAGGCACCCACACTTATGCAGCTCGCCGAGCTGGCGGGGGCGCGCGTGGTCAACCCGCCGGCCACACCCGCGCCCGTGCGCTCCATCGGCCTCGATTCCGCAGCGCTTGCCCCGGGCGGGTTGTTCGCCGCGCTGCCGGGCACGCGGGTGCATGGCGCTTCCTTCGCTGCTGAGAGCAAGGCGCAGGCAATGCTTACCGACGCCGCCGGCCTGGACATCATCACCGCCACCGGCGACACCCGCCCCGTACTGGTTGTCGACGACGTGCGCGCCATCCTCGGCGAGGTGTCCGCCGCGGTCTACGGCCACCCCTCACGCGACATGACGCTGATCGGGGTCACCGGCACCTCGGGCAAAACCACGACGACCTACCTGCTGGAGCGCGGGCTGGCGGCGGCGGGCTGCACCGTGGGGCTGATCGGCACGACCGGCACACGGATCACCGGCAGGGATGTTCCGAGCAAGCTGACCACCCCGGAGGCACCCGACCTGCAGCGCCTGTTTGCGCAGATGCGCGACGAGGGGGTAACCCACGTGGTCATGGAGGTCTCCTCCCACGCGCTGATGCTCGGACGGGTCGGCGGCACTGACTTCGACGTCGCCGGCTTTACCAACCTGAGCCAGGACCACCTGGACTTCCACCCGACGATGGAGGACTACTTCCAGGCCAAAGCGCTGTTCTTTGACCCCGCCTCTCCGCTGGCCGCGCGTTTGAGCGTGATCTGCGTCGACGACTCCTGGGGCGAGCGGATGGCGGCGCTGGCGCAGGACCCGTTTACGGTCGGTACGCGCGGGCAGGGCGGCGTCGATATTGCGGCTTCGCAGCTGTCGGTAGAGGACTCCGGCGCGCAGGAGGTCACGCTCGAGCTCGGAGGGGAGAACTTTGAGTTCCGGCTGCCGCTGCCGGGCGAGTTCAACGTGGCCAACGCCGCGCTCGCGACCGGCCTGGCGTACCGGGTGGGCGTGGACGTGGCCGCCTTCGTGCGCGGGCTCTCTCAGGCCGCGGTGCCGGGGCGCATGGAGCGCATCGACGCCGGGCAGGATTTCGTCGCCGTGGTGGACTATGCCCACAAGCCGGCCGCGATCGCCGCGGTGCTGGCTACGCTGCGCTCGCAAGTTGCCGGGCGCGTCGGCATCGTGGTTGGTGCCGGCGGCGACCGTGACGCCTCCAAGCGCGCCATCATGGGTGCGGAGGCCGCCCGTGGTGCTGATTTCGTGGTGGTGGCGGACGATAACCCGCGCACCGAGGACCCGGCCGCCATCCGCGCTGCCGTACGCGCCGGTGCAGAGGAAGCGGCCGCTGAGGGCGTGGAGATCCGCGAGGATGCAAGCCGCGCCGGCGCGATCGACCAGTTGGTGGCCTGGGCGAAGCCGGGCGACGCGATCGTGGTGGTGGGCAAGGGCCACGAGGTTGGCCAGATCGTCGGCACGACGACCCACCACTTCGACGATCGCGAAGAGATGCGCCGCGCGCTCGCGGAGCAAGGCTATACAGCAACGAGCGACAAGGAGTAAGGCATGATCCCGCTGACATTGGCCCAGATTGCCGAGATCACCGGCGGCCGGCTCAGCCCGGAGGCCGACCCGGACTCGGTGGTGACCGGCAACGTGGAGTTCGACTCCCGCAAGCTCGCCGCGGGTGGGCTGTTCGTCGCCCTGCGAGGTGCGCGCGTCGATGGCCACGACTTCGCAGAAGCCGCCGTGCGCGACGGGGCAGTCGCGGCGCTGACCGTGCGCGAGGTCGGCGTGCCCGCCGTCATCGTGCCGAAGATGCCGCGCCGCCCCGACGACAATTCCGACTTGGCCGCGGGCGACCCGGACGGTTCGACCGCTGGCGTGGTCGCGGGCATGAGCGCGTTGGCCGCGCACGTCGCGCGCGAGCTGACCGCTCACCACGGGCTGACTATCGCCGGGGTGACGGGCTCGGCAGGCAAGACCTCCACCAAAGACCTCATGGCCACGCTGCTTGCGCGCGCGGGCGAGACGGTCGCGCCGCCCGGCTCCTTTAACAACGAGATCGGCCACCCGTATACCGTGCTGCGGTGCACCGAGTCGACGGATTTCCTGGTCGCCGAGATGTCGGCGCGCGGCATCGGGCACATCGCGCACCTGGCGCAGATCGCCCCGCCGCGCATTGGCGTGGTGCTCAACGTCGGCTCCGCCCACCTGGGCGAGTTCGGCTCACGCGCCAACATCGCCCAGGCGAAGGGTGAGCTGGTCGAGGCGCTGCCCGCGGCTAGCGACGGCGGCGTGGCCGTCCTCAACGCCGACGACGACTTGGTCGCTGCGATGGCTGCGCGCACACAAGCCCGTGTAGTCACCTTTTCTACGCGCCCGCGCGGCGGCGACTTCTACGCCACCGATATCTCCTTGGACGCGGTCGCCCGCGCCACGTTTACGATGCACTGCCCGCAAGGCGAACCGCAGCGGGTGTCTCTCGGCGTGTTCGGCGCGCACCAAGTGGGCAACGCGCTGGCGGCCGCGGCCGTCGGGATCGAGGCCGGCCTTTCGTGCGCGGAGGTTGCCGAGGCGCTTAGCGCTGCGCGTTCCGTCTCCGTCAATCGCATGGATGTGAACACCCGCGAGGACGGCGTGACCGTGATCAACGACGCGTACAACGCGAACCCGGAGTCCATGCGCGCGGCAATCGCCGCACTGGGCTACACCGCCGCGGCGCGCCCGGGCGTGCGCTCGGTCGCGGTGCTCGGGGAGATGGGCGAGCTTGGCGACGACGCCCCGCACGCCCACGCTGCACTCGCCGAAGAACTCGCCCGCTACCGGGTCACGCACCTGGTGGCGGTCGGGCACAACCCGTCGATGGACGCGCTGCTGACCGGTGCGCACGCAGCCGGCATCCACACCGCCCACGTCGCGGACGCACAGGAGGCGGCCGAGCACGTGCGCCACCTGTTGGCGTCGGCACCGCACGGCGAGAGCGGCTGGGAGGCGCGCGAGGATCGCGACGTCGTCCTGGTCAAAGCGTCGAACGCGGGCAAGCTGTGGACGGTGGCGGAGTCACTGTTGGCGGGGCATCGTCTGCGCGAGGATGCGCGGAATTATCCTCATACATAGCGGAATTTTTCGTTTTGAGAACTTTAAGCAAGGAAGCAGTGTCATGATTCAAGTCATCAGCGCAGGGATTATCAGCTTCCTCGTCGCAATCTTTACCACCCCCGTGCTCATCCGGTACTTCCACCGGCGGGAGATGGGGCAGGAGATTCGCGAGGATGGTCCGCAGTCCCACGCGCGCAAGCGCGGTACGCCCACGATGGGCGGTATTGCCATCTTGGTGGCGATCACGGTGAGCTACATCGCGAGCTCGGTGATCGCGCTGGTGACCGGCCACGAGGCGTTCACGGCCACGGGCCTGATCGTGCTTGGCCTGACTTTGGCGCTCGGGCTGGTTGGCTTTGCCGACGACGGCATCAAACTCTTCATGAAGCGCAACCTCGGCCTGAACAAGACCGCCAAGCTTGTCGCGCAGCTGGCGATCGCGTTGGCCTTCGGCATCCTGGTGCTGCAGTTCCCGGATGATAACGGGCTGACCCCCGGCTCGACCGCGCTGAGCTTTGTGCGCGATATCGACACTCTCGACATCGCGGTTGGCGGGGGCATCATCGGCACAATCGTCTTCCTCGTCTTCATCTACGTCCTGTTGGCCGCGTGGTCGAACGCGGTCAACCTCACCGACGGCCTCGACGGCCTGGCTGCGGGCACCACCGCGCTGGTCATGTCGGCCTACGTCACCATTACGTTCTGGCAGTTCCGCAACTCCTGCTCGCTGGAGGCCACCCCGGGCTGCTATTCGGTGCGCGACCCGCTCGACTTGGCGATCCTGGCCGCCGCCGGCTTCGGCGCCTGCATCGGTTTTCTGTGGTGGAACGCGGCGCCGGCGAAGATCTTCATGGGCGATACCGGTTCGCTCGCGCTCGGCGGCCTGGTCGCCGGGCTGTCGGTGACCTCGCGCACCGAGCTGCTCATGGTGGTCGTTGGCGCGCTCTTCGTCATCGAGGCCGCCTCCGTGGTCATCCAGGTTGCCTCCTTTAAGGCCACTGGCAAGCGCGTGTTCCGCATGGCACCCTTCCACCACCACTTTGAAAACGGCGGCTGGGCCGAGACCTCGGTGGTGGTCCGCTTCTGGATCATCGCCGCCATGTCGGTCGCCCTCGGTCTAGCCCTGTTCTACGGCGAGTGGCTCACGCAAAACGGGGTGAGCCTCTAATGGCCACACACATCCCGGTCGCCGAACCCGTCCTGGTCACCGGCGCGGGCGTGTCCGGTATGGGCGCGGCGAAGCTGCTCACTCAGCTCGGCGTCGCGCACGCGGTTGCCGACGACAACGCCACCGGCCGCACCACACTCCACGAAACGACCGGCTCTCCCACGCTCACGACCGCAGAGGCCGCCGCGCGCCTCGGCGAGTTCGCCACCGTGGTGACCTCGCCAGGCTGGCGGCCGGACACGCCACTGCTCGTCGCAGCCGCCGCGGCCGGGCTCGAGGTCATCGGCGACGTGGAGCTGTGCTTCCGCCTCGACCGCGCCGGCATCTTCGGCCACCCGCGCGACTGGCTGGTGGTCACCGGTACGAACGGCAAGACCACCACCACCGGCATGCTCGCCGCGATCATGGCGCAGGTAGGTCAAGCCACGGGGAAGCGGGCGCAGGCTTGCGGCAACATCGGGCTTGCGGTCGCGGATGCGCTCGTGGCCGAGCCCCGCGTCGACGTGCTGGTCGCGGAGCTGTCCAGCTTCCAGCTGTACTGGTCGAGCCAGCTTGTGCCCGATGCGGGCGTGCTGCTCAACCTGGCTGATGATCATCTTGATTGGCATGGGTCGTTTGCGGGCTACGCGGCGTCGAAAAGCAAAGTGCTGCGCGCACGATTCGCGGTGGCCGGCATCGACGATGCGCACGTGCGCGAGCTCGCCGCGGCCTATCAAGACATCATCGGTTTTACCCGGGCCGCACCGCGTGAGGGTGAGGTCGGCGTCGAACAGGGACGGATCGTGGCTCGCCTCGGCGGTGAGCTTCTCGACGTCGCCTCCGCCAAAGGCATCCAACCACCCGGTGCGGCGGGCGTGCTCGACGCGCTGGCGGCAACGGCTGTCGCGCTGACCCAGGGCGCCACGCCCGCGCAGATTCAGGCGGGGCTTGCCTCGTACCAGGTGGCGGACCACCGCGGCGCGCTCGTGCATACGGCGCAGGGCGTGAACTGGGTGGATAACTCGAAGGCGACGAACCCGCACGCCGCGCACTCCGCGCTCGCAGGCAGCGAAGGGGCAGTCGTGTGGATCGCCGGCGGCCAGCTTAAGGGGGCGAGTGTCGACGAACTCGTGCGCGAGCACGCCGGGCAGCTGCGCGCCGTCGCGCTGCTTGGTCAGGACCGGGAGCTGATCCGCGAGGCGTGCGCGCGCCTTGCCCCGCAGGTACCCGTCTTTGTCACGGACGAGATGGACCCGCAGCGCGCGATGCAGCAGGTCTGCGACTACGCGGCCGCGCAGGCGCAGCCTGGCGACACGGTGCTGCTCGCCCCGGCGGCGGCGAGCTTGGACATGTACCCGGGCATGGCCGCGCGCGGGGAGGCCTTCCGCGCGGCGGCGCTGCGCGCGTGCCCATCGGATTGACAGGAGACACGGAGGCGGGCCGCGCCTTGTGGCGCGACGCACCGTGTACTCTCAAGTGGTACTTGATACTTTTTGTTCAGCCTTTGGCGAAAGGATGAGGCCATGACGGTCACCCGCGACGGACACCCAGCCGCACGAACGGCACGGCGCAACGACCGTGCGCAGCGGCCGGTGTCCCGGCTGGGGGCGGCCTCGCGCCGGGTTGAGGACTTCCTCGACGCGCGCCCGCTGATCGACTACACGATGATCCGCAGCGTCGTGTTCGTGCTCGCCGGGCTCGGCCTGGTGATGGTGCTGTCCTCGTCGATGGCGATGTCGTACTTCGAGGCGGCGTCGCCCTGGAAGACCGCCGCCCGCCAGGGGCTCATGGTGGTGATGGGCCTGGTGGCCTTCCTCGCGGCGCTGCAGATGCCGCTGCGGTGGCTGCGCAGCATCAGCGCGGTCATGCTGCTTGTCTCCTACGTCCTGCTTGTCCTCGTGCTGCCGTTCGGTACGGGCGGGGATGAGGTCGGTTCGCAGTCCTGGCTGGCGCTGGGTCCGTTGCGCGTGCAGCCCTCGGAGATCGCGCGTCTGACTTTCGCTATCTGGGGCGCGCAAGAGGTCGCCCGCAAGGGGATCCGCTTCAAGTGGGACAGCGGCGCGGCCTTCTACCTCGTGGGAATCGGGGGCTTCCTCCTGATCGCCGCCCAGAAGGATATGGGCATGGCCCTGTCTTTTGCGCTGATCATGGGCCTGATCATGTTCTTCGCTGGCGTGACGCGCACCGTGTTGCTCAGCTTTGGGCTCATCGGCGTCGGGCTGCTGCTGTTCACCTTCCTCAGCGGCAGCTTCCGTTCCGACCGCTTCCACGTCTACTTCGACGCGCTCTTCGGCAAGTTCGACGACACCCGCGGCATCGCCTTCCAGTCCCACCAGGGCTTCTTATCGCTTGCCGACGGCGGCCTCTTCGGCGTCGGACTCGGCCAGTCCCGCGCCAAGTGGTTCTACCTTCCCGAGGCGAAGAATGACTTCATCTTCGCCATCATCGGCGAGGAACTCGGCCTGTGGGGCGGCGCGTTGGTCATCGGCCTGTTCGCTGCGCTCGGTTACTTCGGCCTGCGAGCGGCGCGCCGCGCGGCGACCCAGGAGCAGCGCATGATCGCGGCCTCCCTGACTGCCGCGGTGGTGGTGCAGGCGCTGATCAACATCAGCTACGTCGTTGGCCTGCTGCCGGTGACCGGCATCCAGCTGCCCATGATTTCCGCCGGTGGCTCCTCTGCGGTGGTGACCTTCGGCGCGATGGGCGTGCTCGCCTCGATCGCGCGCCACGAACCCGACGCGGTCTCGGCGATGCAGAACTACGGCCGCCCGCGCTTCGACCGCGTCTTCCGCATCCCGGAGCCGCAGCCGGCCGTCGCCGCGCAGCCGGAACGCCGGGCGCGCGCAGCCGCCGCACCCCAGCCGGAGCGCCGCCCGCACAAGCAGCGCGTCATGCGGGGACGCCGGGTGGTGCACGCCTCTGAACGTGAAGCACGCTTCGGTACCCCGGTCACCGCGCGCGGCGAGCGCACTCGTCAGGTGGGGCGCACGCCGGGGCATGCGCGGGTGGCGCGCCCGGACCGGACAGCGGGGCGCAAACAAGCAAGCTCCCCCCGCTCGCGCCAGCGGCCGCGCTACGATGAACCGCGCAACCGCCGCGCGGGCTAGAAAGGCATAACAGATCATGAGTGAGACACCCGAACAGCTGTCTGTCGTTCTCGCTGGTGGCGGCACCGCCGGGCATATCGAGCCGGCGCTTGCCGTCGGGGAGGTGCTGCGCGATACGTATGGCGCGCACGTCGTCGCACTTGGCACCGAGCGTGGGCTGGAGACCACGATCGTCCCGGCCCGCGGCTTCGAGCTTGCGCTGATCGACCCAGTGCCGATCCCGCGCAAGAAGCCGCTGCAGCTGCTGAAAGTTCCGACGCGCCTGCGGCGTGCGGTGCGCCAGGCGAAAGACGCGATGCGTGAGGCGAACGCGGACGTAGTCTTCGGCACCGGCGGCTACGTCGCCGCGCCCGCTTACCTGGCGGCGAAGCAGCTCGGCTTGCCGTTTTTCGTGCTGGAGACCAACGCGCTGGCTGGCATGGCGAACAAGCTGGGCGTACGCCTTGGCGGCGTGGGTCTTAACGCGGTGCCGAACTCTGGCATGGCCGGCGATGTCGTCGGCATCCCGGTGCGACCCGGCGTGGGCGTGGACCCGGACGGGGCGAAGGCTGAGCGCGGCCACAAGATGTGGAACCTCGACCCGGCCACAAAGACGGTACTGGTGACCGGCGGCTCGCAGGGCGCGGTGAGCATTAATACTGCGCTCGCTGGTGCGGTCGAGCCGATCACCGCGGCCGGGTTCCAGGTCCTGCACGCATACGGGCGCAAAAACGACGCCCCCACGCCGCACGACGGCTACACCGCAGTGCCGTATATCGACGACATGGAGGCCGCCTACGCCGTGGCCGACCTCGTGGTGTGCCGTTCGGGCGCGATGACGGTCGCGGAGAATTCCTCGGCAGGCCTGCCCGCCATTTACGTGCCGCTGCCGCACGGCAACGGGGAGCAGGGCTTAAACTCCGCCCACCTCGTGGCCACGGGTGCGGCCGTGCGCATCGACGACGCGCAACTGACCCCCGATACGCTTGCCGCCGAAGTCACCGCCATTTTGGGCGACGAGGCGCGCTACGCAAAGATGCGCGACGCGCTGGCGACCTCGGGCGCAGGCAACGTCGCCGAGGAACTGGCCCGCCGCGTGGTCACCGCAGCCGCCCGCAGCCACCAGAAGTAGATTCACCGCCTTGGAGCAAGGAGCACAATCATGACGCAGACCATTGACCTCTCGCGTGTCCACCTCATCGGCATCGGCGGCTCCGGCATGTCGGGCGTCGCCCACATCCTGCTCGACCGCGGCGCGGTGGTCACCGGCTCGGACGTGAAGGATTCCCGACCGGTGCGCGCGCTGCGCATGCAGGGCGCGAAGGTTGCCGTCGGGCACGCGAAGGAGAACCTCGTACTCTCCGGCCAGCTGCCGACCGTGGTGGTGACCAGCTTCGCGGCCATCCCGAAGGACAACCCCGAGTTGGTCGCGGCCGCCGAGGCTGGCATCCCGGTCATCCGCCGCTCGGACCTGCTTGGTGAGCTCATGGAGGGCTACACCCAGCTCTTGCTCGCCGGCACCCACGGCAAGACGTCGACCACCTCGATGGCGGTCGTCGCCTTGCAGGCCGCGGGCGTGGACCCCTCCTTCGCCATCGGCGGACAGCTCAACCGCGCGGGCACGAACGCCCATCACGGCGCAGACAAAGTCTTCGTGGCCGAAGCCGACGAGTCGGATGCCTCGCTGCTGCGTTACAAGCCGAATGTCGCCGTGATCACCAACATCGAGCCGGACCACCTGGACTTCTTCGGCACCCACGAGGCCTACTTCAAGGTCTTCGACGACTTCGCCGACCGCGTCCAGCCTGGCGGCCACCTCGTGGTCTGCCTGGACGATGAGCTCGCGGCTCGCTGCGGCGCGCGCGCCATCGAGCGCGGTGTGCACGTGCTCGGCTATGGCACCGCAGAGGCCGCCGCCCACCACCCGGAGATCCCAGCGGGCGCCGTGATCACCGGCGAGGAGCCGGACGGTTCCTACGTCAACACCACCGTCGAGCTGCGCCTGCCCGATCAGGACCCACAAGAGGTGCACTACCGTCTCACCGTGCCGGGGCGCCACATGGTGCTCAACTCCGCCGCCGCGACGCTCGCCGGCGCACTCGTCGGCGGCGACCCGGCGAAGCTGGCCGACGGCCTGAGCGATTTCACCGGCGTGCGCCGCCGCTTCGAGTTCACCGGCCAGGTCGAATCCGGCCCCTTCGAAGGCGTGCGCGTCTACGACGACTACGCGCACCACCCGACTGAGGTCGCCGCCGTGCTCACCGCCGCCCGCGACAAGGTGGTCTCCGAGGGCAACGGCGCCCGCGTCGTGGTGTGCTTCCAGCCGCACCTCTTCTCCCGCACCGAGGCGTTCGCCGAGGAGTTCGCCCGGGCCCTTTCGCTTGCCGACGCCTGCGTCATCCTCGATATCTACGGCGCCCGCGAAACCCCCGTCGAGGGCGTGACCTCGCGCATCATCACCGACCGCATCGACGAGGACACCGTGGTACGCCTCGAGCCAGACTTCTCCGCCGCGCCGCGGACGGTCGCCGCGGTGACCAAGCCGGGCGACCTCGTACTCACCATGGGTGCGGGCACGGTCACCCTGCTCGCCCCGGAGATCCTGGCGCAGCTGCGCGAGCAGCCGGAGGCATAAGATGTCCACGGTCATTGGCAACCCAGACGACGAGACCCCGAAGGATACGCCGGAGCAGGAGCCCGAACCGGACACTGATCCGGACACCGAACCGGAAACCGAAAAGGCAGAGCCGGAAACCGAGCCAGACATCGAGGAAGAGCCCGTCGAGCCAGAGCCGGAGCCGGAACCCGAAGTATCCGAAGAGCCAGAGGAGCCCGAAGAACCCGAGCCTGCACCGGAGCCGGCCCCCGAGCCTGAACCGGCGGCGGAGCGTCGAGAAGCACCCGAGCCCGAGCCCGACCCGGAGGAGCGCAAGCGCACGCGGCGGCGCACGATCGCCTCGGTCGGCGTGTCGCTGCTGGTGCTGGCGGGTATTGCCGCGGCGATGCCGTTTACGCCGATGATGCCTGTGCACGGCGTGAACGTGGACGGCAACGCGGCGCTCACGCCGGAGCAGGTCGAGGAGCTGACCGGGATTGTGCCGGAGACGCCGATGGGGCGCGTCGATGTGCGAGCCGCAGCCGAGGGCGTGGCGGCGAACCCGTGGGTGAAGTCGGCGACGGTCAAGCGCGATTGGCCGAGCTCCATCCAGGTGGACGTGGAGGAGTACACCGCGGTCGCGTTTGTGGCGCTTGAGGATGGCGCGCACCTGATCGATGCCGAGGGCAAGGACTTCCTGGTGGCGGACCCGCCGCCGGGCGCGATGGAGCTCGTCGGTCCTGGGATTGAGGATGAGGAGGGGAAGCGGGCTGCGGTGGAGATCGCGGCGTCGATAAGCGAAAAGGCGCGCGGTCAAGTCGAGGCGCTGGACGCGCGCGGCCCCTATGAGTACGTGCTGCGGCTGCGCGAGGGGCGCACTGTGGTCTGGGGCGCGGCGGAGGACAACGCGAACAAGGCGCTCGCGCTGGAGTCGGTGCTGCAGATGGAGGGCACCGAGTTCAATATTTCGAACCCGGAGCTGGTCACTACTCGCTAAAAGCCCAGGTCAAAAGTCTAAAGTAGAGGTTGAGGGTAGTGACACGCCGGGGGAGAACACAAAAATTTCGCGCGTGTCATTCATGATGGATGGCGTTACTGACTTAAACCACTTGACTCTCTGAAAGGCGAGACCTCACATCATGACCTCTCCCGCGAACTACCTCGCCATGATCCGCGTCGTCGGTGTCGGCGGCGGTGGCGTAAACGCCGTCAACCGCATGATTGAAGAAGGGTTGAAGGGCGTCGAATTCGTCGCCATCAACACCGATTCCCAGGCGCTGCTGTTTACTGATGCCGACACCAAGCTCGATATCGGCCGCGAGGCCACCCGCGGCCTCGGCGCGGGTGCGAACCCCGAGGTAGGCCGAACCTCTGCTGAGGATCACAAGCAGGAGATTGAGGAATCGCTCAAGGGCTCCGACATGGTCTTCGTCACCGCAGGCGAGGGCGGCGGCACCGGTACTGGTGCGGCCCCGGTCGTCGCGGGCATCGCGAAGAAGATGGGCGCGCTGACCATCGGCGTGGTCACCCGTCCGTTCACCTTCGAGGGCAAGCGCCGCACCCGGCAGGCGCTCGAGGGCATCGAGCAGCTCAAGCAGGTCTGCGACACCGTCATCGTCATCCCGAACGACCGCCTGCTGCAGCTGGGGGATGCGGAGCTGTCCATGATGGACGCCTTCCGCGCCGCCGACGAGGTGCTCTATAACGGTGTCCAGGGCATTACCAACCTGATCACCATCCCGGGCGTGATCAACGTCGACTTCGCCGACGTGCGCTCCGTCATGGCCGATGCCGGCTCCGCGCTGATGGGCGTGGGCTCCGCCAGCGGCGAAGGCCGCGTGATGTCGGCGACCGAGCAGGCCATAAATTCGCCGCTGCTCGAGGCCACCATGGAGGGCGCGAAGGGCGTGCTGCTCTCAGTCGCCGGTGGCTCCGACCTGGGCATTATGGAGGTCAACACCGCCGCCTCCATCGTGCAGGAGAAGGCCGACGAGGATGCCAACATCATCTTCGGCACGATCATCGACGACAACCTGGGCGACGAGGTCCGCGTCACCATCATCGCGACCGGTTTCGACGAGGCCGCCAACGTGCGCCCGGACGCCGCGCAGGCCACCGAGCAGGCGCAGGTTGAGCCCGCGCCGCGCGCCTCGCTTTTCGACGACCGCGCGTCCCAGCCGTCCGCGCCCGCCCCCGCCCCCGAGCGCGAGCCCGCGCCTGCGCCGCGCGAGGAGCGTGCGCCGCTTCAGGAGCGCGCCCCGCGCCACAGCTACGACTCGCAGCGCGGCGGCCTGTTCACCAGCGCTGCCAGCACGGAGCGATCGAACTTCGGGCGCCAGGAGGAGCGCCGCGACGACCGCCGCGACGAGCGTGATGGCGGCGACGACGACTTCGATATCGACGTGCCTGACTTCCTCCGCTAGGCAGACGCGCTAGCCTGAGGGGCATGGAAAATCTTGCTTTGCGCCCCGTCCGCATGGTGTTTACCTCCCGTGCGGGCGGGGCTTCGGCGTCCCCGTACGACTCTTTCAACCTGGCCGAGCACGTCGGCGACGACCCTGCGGCGGTACGCGCTAACCGCGAGCGCCTCGCCGAGATCCTGGGGCTCCCCGCAGACAGCTTCGTGTGGATGGAGCAGCTGCATACCAACACCGTGACCGTCGTCGACGGGCCACAGGTGGAACCGGTGCCCGCCACCGACGCGCTGGTGACCACCCAGGTGGGCCTCGCCTTGTGCGTACTGGTGGCCGACTGCACGCCGGTGCTGCTGTCTGACCACGCCGCGGGCGTGATCGGCGCGGTCCATGCCGGCCGGATGGGCGCGCGCAACGGGATCGTCAAGCGCGCGGTGGAGAAGATGGTGGAACTCGGCGCGAGCCCGGCGAACATCCAGGCGCTGCTTGGTCCCGCCGCGGCAGGCGAGTCTTACGAGGTGCCCGCCGAAATGGCCGCGGACGTCGAAGCGCACCTGCCCGGCTCGGCCACCACCACCGCGAAGGGCACCCCGGGCCTGGATATCCGGGCCGGTATCGTGCGCCAGCTCATGTCGGTCGGCGTGACCCACATTGACGCGGATCCACGCGACACCATTACTGACGACACGTTCTTCTCGCACCGCCGCGAGGGCACCACTGGCCGCCAGGCGGGCGTGATCTGGTTGACGGGAGCAAAATAAATGACGGAACTGACCACCGCCCAGCTGCGGGAGAACCTCGCGGCCGTGAACGCGCGCATCGAGGCCGCGTTAGCCGCGGCCGGGCGCGAGCCGGGCAGCGCGCAGCTGCTACCGGTGACGAAGTTCCACGACGTCGCCGTCATCCGCGCGCTCGCCGAGAACGGGGTGCGCCTGGTGGGGGAGAACCGCGAGCAGGAGGCCCGCGCAAAGGCCGAGACGCTCACCGCTGACGGCGTCGATTGCGGCATCGCCATGATCGGCCAGATCCAGTCGAAGAAGGCCAACGCCGTGGCCCGCTGGGCTGCCGAGGTGCACTCGCTCGACTCGGTGAAGCTCGCGAACGGCCTCGACCGCGGGATGGCGCTCGCGCTCGAGCGCGGGGACCGGGTCAGCGACCGCCTGCCGTGTCTCATCCAGGTCTCGGCCGATGGCGATACCAGCCGCGGCGGGGTTTCGCTCGATGAGCTTAATGCGCTTGTCGACGCCACCGAGCAGGCCACCCACCTCGTGCTCGACGGCCTCATGGTGGTCCCGCCACTCGACGCCGACCCGGCTGCCGTATTCGCCGAGGTTCGCGAGCACACCGACCGCCTTGCCGCGCAGCTGGGCCGACCTCTGCGTTTTTCGGCTGGCATGTCCGGCGATTTTGAGCTGGCGATTGCACACGGCTCCGATGTGGTGCGTGTCGGAACCGCGGTGTGCGGACCGCGCCCCGTAGGCTAGGCGCGAACCCGTAAATTACATGCTCTGTATTCTCTTGTTCCAGGTATTCATGCACCGGGAGCAGGGGAAATGGCAGTACTTGCGGTTGACCTCTACGGCAGCATAACCAGCACTTGTACACCCCTGTTTAAAGGAGCACGACTCATGTCCATCTTTGAAAGCGCGCGCGAGTTCCTCGGCTTCGGCCCCTACGAGAACGACGCGTACTACGACGACGAGTACGACAACGACGTGGACGAGCGTGCCACCCGCGGCGAGCACAATCGCGCCCGCCACGACGCCCGCGGCGAGCGTTACTCCTCTGCGCGCGCCGCCGACTACGCACAGGCACCGGCAGCCCGCCCGAACCCGAGCGTGGTCGTGCCCCTTTTGCACTCCTACCGGGACGCGAAGCAGGTCGGCGAGCCCTTCCGCAACGGCGACATCGTCATCATGGACCTGACCAACATGAAGAAGCTGGACGCGAAGGCCTACATCGACTTCGCCTCCGGTATGTGCATGGCGCTGTTCGGCCAGATGCACAACCTCTCTCGCGGTCTGGACGTTGACCGCCGCGTGTTCGCCATCGTGCCGCAGGGCGCGGACGTGACGGTGCGCGAGCTGCAGCGCGAAGCGCACCTGATCTAACAGGTAGGTTAAGGTAGCTGCGTGGCACTTTTAGGAGCAATACTCTACGCACTCGTGGGACTCTATTCCCTCGTTCTGATCATTCGCCTGATCATCGAGATGATCGAGTCTTTCTCCCGGCGATTCACCCCGCCGCACTGGTTTATGGTGGCGGGCGAATTCTGCTTCCGGCTCACGGACCCGCCGGTCAAGGCAGTGCGCCGTCTGATCCCGCCGCTGCGCGCGGGCAACGGCATTGGCATTGACGTCAGTGTGATCGTGCTCTTTATTGCGCTGATGATTATTCAGATGATTATCGCGCGAACGATGTTGTCGTAGGCGTCGAAAAGCGAAATTGAGCCCCTCAAATGGCGAGGGGCTTTTTTCATATCTTTTTGGGGGTTTTGGTGGTGCGTTCGCCCCTGTGAAGTGCCTAGGTGTGTATAAATAGATTTGGCCGGACATGGCGAGCTTCGCTGTATCGGCTAGAATCGTCCAGTAAAAGCGTTACAAATTATTAGAAACACGGATTACTTTCCCGTAACGTGGGGAGCAATCTTGTGCCCGAGGTTCGGGTACGTCACTGACTTCGAAGGGAACGCCCATGCCGCTGACTCCAGCAGACGTGCACAATGTCGCATTCAGTAAGCCGCCGATTGGCAAGCGTGGCTACAACGAGGATGAGGTTGACCAGTTCCTGGACCTCGTCGAGGATACGCTGGCGCAACTGCAGGACGAGAACGATGATCTCCGCGCCCGCGTAGACGAGCTCTCTTCCGGCTCCGCCGCTCCGGCAGCAGCGGCACCGGTTGCTTCCTCCGGCGCTGATGAGGCGGCCGTGCGCAAGCAGGTCGAGCAGGAGCTGCGCGCTGAGTACGAGCAGAGGCTGCGCGAGGCGAAGCAGTCCGTGGACAAGGCTGAGGCCGAGGCACGCACCGCCAAGAGCGAGGCAGAGAAGGCCCGCAAGCAGGCAGAGGCCGCTTCCCAGGACGCAGACAAGCGCGTCGCTGAGGCGCAGAAGGCTGCGGAGCAGTCGCAGGGCTCCACTGTTGCGGCAAGCGCTGCCGCAGCCCCGGCCGCAGAGGCCGCATCCGCTGACACCCACGTGCAGGCAGCCAAGGTGCTTGGCCTGGCACAGGAGATGGCGGATCGCCTGACCAACGACGCACAGGCTGAGGCCCGCTCCATGCTGGACGAGGCGCGTGGTGCTGCGGAGCGCCAGCTGTCTGACGCGGACAGCAAGGCGAAGAAGCAGCTGGCAGACGCCGAGACCCGTTCCCGCACCCAGCTGGAAGAGGCGAAGAAGAAGGCGACGGAGACCACGAGCTCCGCGGAAGCCCGCGCCCAGCAGCTGGTGTCCGAGGCGCAGCGCAAGGCCGAGGAGACCACCAACGAGGCCAACTCCCGCGCCGAGGCGCAGATCCGCCAGGCCGAGGAGCAGGCGCAGAAGCTGCAGTCCGACGCGGAGCGCAAACACACCGAGATCATGAACACGGTGAAGCAGCAGCAGACCGCGCTGGAGAACCGTATTGCCGAGCTGCGTACCTTCGAGCGCGAGTACCGCACTCGCCTGAAGACGCTGCTGCAGTCCCAGCTGGAGGAGCTGGAGACCCGCGGCACCTCCGCCCCGAGCGGCGACGCTGGCAACAAGTAACACCTCACAGGTTTCACGCCCCGCCACCACCTGCGTTTTGCGCGCAGGAGGTGGCGGGGCGTTGTTGTGTTGCGGCTGTGGGTTATACTGGCGGGGCACTTTGAATAGCGCACGCGTTGATCCGGCCATCACCGGGGAGCGTTTCCGGAAGAACCCCGCATGCGGCAAGTAGAACCGGACGTTTCAGCCTAAAGGGGAAGACGTTACTTCCTTCACCACAAATGAAGCGGGAGCGGGCAGAAGGCCAGCTCCAAGCAGGGTGGTACCGCGCAGGTGAGCCTGCGTCCCTGCACGAGCAGTGTGTGGAGGATGCATATGACCGAGGTTGGCGGCGTCTACCCCAAGGTAGACATGACTGGTGGCAGCAGCCGTTTCCCGGATATGGAACGCGTCGTGCTGGACTATTGGAACGAGGATGACACGTTCCAGGCGTCGCTGGACAACCGCAAGGACGCGGAAGAGTACGTGTTCAATGACGGCCCGCCGTTCGCCAACGGCCTGCCGCACTACGGGCACCTGCTGACCGGCTACGTCAAGGACATTGTGCCGCGCTACCGCACGCAGGCCGGCTACTACGTGCCGCGCGTGTTCGGCTGGGACTGCCACGGCCTGCCCGCCGAGCTGGAGGCGGAGAAGCAGCTGGGCATCAAAGACAAGGCGGAGATCGAGGACATGGGCCTCGAGCGCTTCAACGAGTACTGCGCCAAGTCCGTCATGCACTACGCCGACGAGTGGGAGGCCTACGTCACCCGCCAGGCCCGCTGGGTGGATTTTGAAAACGGCTACAAGACGATGGACCCGGAGTACATGGAGTCCGTCATGTGGGCGTTCAAGGAGCTCTACGACAAGGGCCTGATCTACCAGGGCTTCCGCGTGTTGCCGTACTCGTGGGCGGAGCACACCCCGCTGTCGAACCAGGAGACCCGCCTGGACGATTCCTACCGCGAGCGCCAGGACCCCACCGTGACGGTGACCCTTCCGTTTACCGGTGGGCGCGAGGGATTCGCCGCTGCGAAGACGTGGGAGGAGCACCCAGAGCTTCACGACGCCGCCGCGATCGCCTGGACCACCACCCCCTGGACCCTGCCGTCGAACCTTGCGCTGGCGGTGCACCCGGAGGTGGAGTACTCGCTGGTCCGCGTTGCGGAGGACGGCGTCGAGGGCTTCGTCGGCAAGAAGCTCCTGCTGGCCACTGACCTGATGGGCGCCTACGCCAAGGAGCTGGGCACGGACCCGGAGGTCGTTGCCACCTTCGCAGGCGCGCAGCTGGAGGGCCTGGAGTACCAGCCGGTCTTCGAGCACTTCCAGGACACGAAGAACGCGTTTATGATCCTGCTGGCGGACTACGTCACCACCGAGGACGGCACCGGTGTGGTCCACCAGGCACCCGCCTTTGGTGAGGACGATATGCTCACCACCGAAAAGTACGACATCGACCTGGTCATCCCGGTCGATGCGGATGGCAAGTTCACCAGCCAGGTGCCCGAGTACGCCGGCAAGCTGGTTTTCGACGCCAACCGCGACATCATCCGCGACCTCAAGGCCGCTGGCCGCGTGGTGCGCGACCAGACGATCGTGCACTCCTACCCGCACTCCTGGCGCTCCGGCGAGCCGCTGATCTACATGGCGCTGCCGGCCTGGTTTGTCAAGGTCACCGACTTCCGCGACCGCATGGTGGAGCTGAACCAGCAGATCGACTGGATCCCCTCGCACATCCGCGACGGCCAGTTTGGCAAGTGGCTCGAGGGTGCCCGCGACTGGAACATCTCGCGTACCCGCTACTGGGGCTCCCCGGTACCCGCCTGGGTCTCCGATAACCCGGAGTACCCGCGCGTTGACGTCTACGGCTCGCTGGACGAGCTGGAGCGCGACTTCGGTCGCCGCCCGGAATCGCTGCACCGCCCGCACATCGACGAGCTAGTGCGCCCCAACCCGGACGACCCGACGGGTAAGTCCATGATGCGCCGCGTGCCGGACGTGTTGGACTGCTGGTTCGAGTCCGGCTCGATGCCGTTCGCGCAGTACCACTACCCGTTTGAGAACGTCGAAGAGCACGACGCCCGTCAGCCCGCGGACTTCATCGTGGAGTACTCCGGGCAGTCCCGCGGCTGGTTCTACGTGCAGCACGTGCTGGCCACCGCGCTGTTTGACCGCCCGGCGTTTAAGAAGGTCGTCGCCCACGGCATCGTGTTGGGCAATGACGGTCTGAAGATGTCCAAGTCCAAGGGCAACTACCCGGACGTCAACGAGGTCTTCGACCGCGACGGCTCGGACGCGATGCGCTGGTTCCTCATGTCTAGCCCGATCCTGCGTGGCGGCAACCTGATCGTCACCGAGCAAGGCATCCGCGATGGCGTGCGCCAGGCGCTGCTGCCGATCTGGAACGCGTACACCTTCCTGCAGCTCTACAGCTCGCACGAGGCCACCTGGTCGGTGGATTCCACCGACGTGCTGGACCGCTACATCCTGGCGAAGACGCACGATCTGGTCGCGGCTGTCGACGCCGCGCTGGCCGATACTCGCATCGCGGATGTCTGCGACGAGGTCCGCCGCTTCGCCGACACCCTGACCAACTGGTACGTGCGCCGTTCCCGCGACCGCTTCTGGGAGGGCCAGGAGGCGCACCCGGAGGCCTTCAACACCCTGTACACGGTGCTGGAGATTCTCACCCGCGTCACAGCGCCGCTTTTGCCGTACATCTCCGAGGTGATCTGGCGCGGCCTGACCGGCAAGCGCTCCGTCCACCTGACGGACTACCCGAAGGCGGAGGAGATCCCGGCGGACGCACAGCTGGTCGCCACCATGGACGCCACCCGTGAGGTCTGCTCGGCAGCCTCCTCGGTGCGCAAGGCTCGCAAGCTGCGCAACCGCCTGCCGCTGCCGAAGCTGACTGTCGCACTGCCGAACGCGGGCGACCTGTCGGACTTCGCAGCCGTGATCCGCGACGAGGTCAACGTCAAGGACATCGAGTTGACCGACGACGTCGACTCGGCCGGTTCCTTCGAGGTCGTCGTCAACGCGAAGGTCGCAGGTCCGAAGCTGGGCCGCGACGTGCAGCGCGCGATCAAGAACGTCAAGGCAGGCAATTACGAGCGCCGCGGCGATGACGTGGTGGTTGACGGCGACATCGTGCTCACCCCGGAGCTCTACACTGAGCGCCTGGTTGCAGAAGACCCGGACAGCACCGCGCGCGTCGACGCCGACGGCGGCATCGTCGGCCTGGTTGTGCTGGACACCGAGGTCACCGAGGAGCTCGAAGCAGAGGGCTGGGCTGCCGACGTGATCCGCGGCCTGCAGGACGCCCGTAAGCGCGAGGGCTTCGAGGTCTCCGACCGGATCTCGGTCACCCTCGCGGTCCCGTCCGAGAAGGAGGAGTGGGCAACGCGCCACGCCGAGCACATCGCGGCCGAGACCCTGGCGACCTCCTTCGACGTGGTCACCGAGCCGGTCGAAGGCCACGATGTCATCGACGGCGTGACCGCGAAGGTGCACAAGAACTAGCCAGCTATAGCGGGTTGGTACCTTGAGCACATGACACGCTGGGTGCTGCACATCGACATGGACGCCTTCTACGCGTCCTGCGAGCAGCTCACCCGGCCCACGCTCAAGGGCCGCCCGGTGCTGGTTGCCGGCGTCAGCGGGCGCGGTGTCGTCGCCGGCGCGAGCTACGAGGCCCGCAAATTCGGGGCGCGCTCCGCCATGCCCACCCACCGCGCCGCGCGCCTGGTGGGGCCGCAGGCGGTGCTCGTCGCCCCGCGCCGCGCCGTGTACAAGGCGGCCTCGCACCGCGTCTTCGAGGTCATCGCCCGCCACGTGGATGTGGTGGAGCAGCTCTCCATCGACGAGGCGTTCATGGAGCCCGTCGACCTCGTCGGCGCGAGCCCGGAAAAGGTCCGCGAGTGGGCCAACGAGCTGCGCGCGGCGATCAAGGAAGAGACCGGACTGCCCAGCTCAATTGGCGCGGGTAGCGGCAAGCAGTACGCCAAGATCGGCTCCGGCCTGGCGAAACCCGACGGTGTGTTTGTCATCCCGCACGCGGAGCAGCTCGACATTTTGCACCCGCTGCCCGTCAACGAGCTGTGGGGTGTGGGCCCGGTGACCGAGGCGAAGCTCGCCGCAGCCGGGATCACCACGATCGGGGACTTCGCCGCGCTCAGCGAGAAGGAAGTTGACATCTCGCTTGGGGGAGTCGTGGGCAGGCAGCTGTGGGAACTGGCCCGCGGGATCGACGAGCGGCCTGTTGCCCCGCGCGCGGAGGCCAAGCAGATCTCCTCCGAGCACACGTATCCGCAAGACCTCACCACCGAGCCGGAGGTAGACGCCGCGTTGAAACGGGCGGCCGCCGACTCGCACCGGCGGCTGACCCGTGCCGGGCGCGGCTCGCGCACGGTGACGGTGAAGCTCCGCATGGCGGATTTTCGCATTGAGTCGCGCTCGGCGACCTTGCCTTACGCCACCGACGACGCCGACACGCTACTCGCCACCGCCTTCAAGCTGGTGCGCTACCCGGACGAGGTCGGCCCCGTCCGGCTCGTGGGCGTGTCTTACTCCGGGCTGGAAGACAGCCTGCAGGATGTGCTGTTCCCGGAGCTCGACCAGGCGATTGTGAAGCCGGCGCCTGCGAACACGGACTACGAGACAGGCGTGAGCGACCACGACGCAGACACCGAGATCGAGGTCGCGACCGAGCAGGGGCCGGTAAAAGGCAAGTGGCAGGCCACCCAGGACGTCTACCACCCGGAGTTCGGCCACGGCTGGGTCCAGGGCGCGGGCAAGGGCTGGGTGACGGTGCGTTTTGAAACGCGCGCGACCGGGCCCGGCCGGATCAAGAGCCTGCGCGAGGATGACCCGGACCTCGTACCCGCGGATCCGCTCGACTCGCTGGATTGGGGCGACTGGCTCGACGGGCGCGGAGACTAGGAACCCAAAAGTCGCGCCGGGGCCGCACCAGAGGCGAGCGCAGTAGCCAGCGCCATGCGTGCCTGCCCCGGGCGTAGGAAACCTGCGGAGCGCGCGCCGAGGTCTGCCAGCGTGGCCCCGCCTCCGGCGCCGCCGTAGGCCAGCGAGACCGGGCCGTGCGCGACAGCAGTCGACATAACCACCTCGATGCCGAGCTCGAGCGCGCGGGCGAGCGCCTGTCCCATCGCTGTGGAAACGTTGCCGGAGCCAAGGCCCGCCACCACGATGCCGTCGGGGTGCTGCGCAACCAGCGCGTCGGCAACTTCCGCGTCCGCGCCGGGCCAGGCGGCAAGGACGGGGATGCGCAAACCCGCCAATGGCGCGCCGTCGACAGCAGCGGGGCGGGGCAGCGGGTGCGGGGCGGTCGAGGCGAAGGCGCGCAGTTCCTCTGTGTCGGCCTTGTACAGGCCGCGGGCAGGCAGGGTGTCGCCGCCGAAGTGTACAAGTACGCCGCGGTCGCGCTGCTGCGGGGACGCGGCTGCGGCGATCGCGCCGCGCAGGTTGGCTGGCCCGTCGGAGGCGGCGGCGTCGGCGGGGCGCTGTGCGCCGGTAAGCACGACGGGGCGGGAGTCGTCGTGGACGAGGTCTAGGGCGAGCGCGGTATCGGCCATGGAGTCGGTGCCGTGGGTGATCACGATGCCGGTGACGGAGGCGTCTGCAAGCGAGGCGCGCACGAGCTCGCGCAGCATATCGACGTCGGCGAGCGTCATGGCGGAGGAGTCGAGGCTGACCGCATCGTGCGTGCGCACGGGCGCGCTCACGTCGGCGCGGGCGACAAGTGCAGCACAGTCGAGCGTGGGCACGCGGGCACCGCTGGCGTCGGTAGTGGAGGCGATCGTGCCGCCGGTGGCGATCACGAGGACACAAGGTTCTTTGGGATCCATAGCTATTAGCGTGCCAGATGGTGTAGTTGGTGTGGGGCTACGCGGGCGGTACGCTTGGGTGCAAGAAGAGCCCATACCAGAAGGTATGGCGCATGAGCTGCTGCAAGGAGAACCAGTGAACGCACACAAACTCGTCGCCGCCGTTGCCGCCGTAGGCCTGAGCCTGGGGTTGGCCGCCTGCTCCAACGATGATGCCGCCAACAACGATCCTGCCAGCTCGAGCGAGCAGACTTCGGCGCAGCAGGCCGCACCGGTCGCGGAGCTGCCCACCGCAGACGAGCTCAACGCGGTGCTCGCGCGCGCCACCGATTCCAACCTGCCGATCGGGGAGCGCACTAACACGGTGCAGGGCGGGGAGACAGTGCCCGAGCTTTTCGACGTCATGGCGCAGTCCCAGCAGGAGTCCGGCGCGAACTTCCAGGTCGTGGACCCGATTCTGCCCGGCTATGGGCCGAACACCGTGCTGGCTACGGTGAACTTCACCCAGCCGGAGCAGCAGTCCTCCCAGCAGGCGGAGGACGTGGAGTTCGTCTTCGAGGACGGCCAGTGGAAGCTGTCTCAGGAGTGGGCTTGCACCCTGGTCAGCAACACTCTGCCGCCGGAGCAGCTGCCGCAGATGTGTAAGGCACCGGCCCCGGCAGGCGAAGAAGCGCCGGCGGAAGCGCCTGCGGAGGCGCCGGCCCCGGAGGGCGAGTACCAGGAGGCTCCGGCGCTGTAAAAACCAAGCGCTAGTCCGTCTCGTCGCGCCAGACCTCCCCGGTCCACATCGTGGACAGGGTGAGGATCCTGGCGCGTCCGTCTTTTTGGCGGATGCGCTCGCGCCACTGGCGGCGCACCCACCTGTCGTGGCTGGTGATCACGACGGTGCCGGCGAAGTCGAGCAGCGCGTGCTCGAGTTCTTCGGCGAGTGCGAGTGAGAGGTGGTTGGTGGGCTCGTCGAGAAGCAAAAGGTCCGGCGGCGACGACAAGATAATGCCGAGCGAGACGCGGCGGCGCTGGCCGAGCGAGAGGTCCTCGAGTTTCTTCTCCGACTGCGCCTGCGTCATCAGTCCCATCTCCACCAGGGTGGGGCCGGTCTCGCCGGTGCGCGCGGCGAAGGCTTCCGCAGCGGTGACGCTGAGGTCTTGCCAGTTGTCGTCCTGCTCTAAGCGGGCGACCGTGTATTCCTCGGGGATGAGGCATTCGCCTTCATAGTCGGTGAGTGTGCCGTCGAGAATCTTCAGCAGGGTCGACTTGCCGGAGCCGTTCGGGCCCTCGATGAGCAGCTGCTCGCCCGGCTGCACCTTGAGATCCAGCGGGGCGAGCCGCTCTGGTACCGCTAGGCCTTTGGTCACGATCGCGGGCACGCCAATCGACGTCACCGTGTGCTCCGGCACGCCACGAAACGCCAGGCGCGCGGGCGGGGCGGGAATCGCCTCGCGTTCGAGCGCCTCGAGGCGCAGCCGGGCAGAGCGGCGGCGGTTACCCACCGTTTTCGCCGCTTTATCGGCGTAGAACTTCGCGGCCTTGCGCGTCTCGGTCTTGTTCTCGTGGGAGTGGAAGATGTCCTCTTCGTCCTGTTCGGCGGCCTTTTCCAGGCGCACGCGCTCGTGCTCCTGGGCGGCGTAGTCGCTCTCCCAGCGGCGGCGACGGTCCTCGCGGGCTGCAAGGTAGTCCGAGAACGCGCCGGAAAAGCGCGCGCCCTGGCGGGTTTCCTCGCCGAAGCCGCCCTCGGCGCCCAGGCCGAGGTCGAGGTCCACGATGCCGTCGCAGACGGTGTCCAAGAAGTAGCGGTTGTGCGAGGCCACTAGCACCGGGCCCTTGAACGCCTCGAGCTCGCCGACGAGGAAGTCGACGGCCTCGTCGTCCAAGTGGTTGGTCGGCTCGTCGAGCACCATCGCGTCGACGGGGCGCAGAAGGAGCGTGGCCAGGGCGAAGCGGCGGCGCTGCCCACCACTCATCTCGCCGAGCGGGGTGGAAAGCGGCACGTTGGCCAGGCCCAGGCCGGCGAGCACGGTGGCGATGCGCGCATCCAGCTCCCACACGCCGGACTGCTCCGCGCGGGCGAGCGCGAGGTCGAAGTCGGCGGCGAGCGCGGCGTTGTCCGCGCCTTCCGCGGTCGCCATGGCCTCGCCGAGGCGGGTGATGTCGGCTTCGACGTTGCGGAGTTCGGCCACGGCGGCGTCGATAAGCATGCTGGCGGGCTCGGTGAAAGGCAGGGAGGTCTCCTGCGCGATGAAGCCGGTGACCGGCGGGGTGATCAGCTCGCCGGTGTCGGGGACAAGCTCGCGGGAGATGACGGACAGCAGGGTGGATTTGCCCGCGCCGTTCTCGCCGATGAGCCCCGTGACCGAGCCGGAGGGGACGGCGAACGAGATGTCGGTGAGCACGCGCTTGCCGCCGGGGTAGGAAAATGAGATGCCGTCAAGGCCGATGTGCAGCGGTGCAACCATGGGAAACCTCCGTGTAACTTAAGCGTCCGCGCCGTAGGTCAGCGCCTCGGTGACGTCCTGGACGACCTTGAATCCGCCTGCGCCCTCGGTACCCGAGTAGACGAGGCGCGTCGTGGCGGCGACCTGGCCGGCCACCGGCAGCGGGCGTGTGAGGTCCAGCGTAATACTGCCCTGCGCGGTTGTGGAGGTGGTTTCCACATCCAGTGAAGAACCGTCGAGCTCGCCTGCCACCTCGTTATCGATCGACAGCGACTGCTGGGTCGGGCGCTCCTCGACGCTCACGTCAAGCTCAACCCGGTCGCCGTCGATCGCGGTGACCGTATACGTGCTGGTCCGCAGCATGTTCGACGCACCAGTGATGCGGTTGCGCACCGTCCAAGACCCGCCGACGCCCACCGGGTCTTTGGGCAGGACCACGTTGGTGGAGGCGAGCAGGAGCAGCGAGCGCTCCACGGCTTCGCGTCCCGCTTCCGTCGAATCGCCGGGGGCTAAGAGCTTGAGCGTGGAGATCGCCCCGCTCTCGGCGGCGCGCCAGCGCATGAGGAAGTCCTTGGCGCTGGCGAGCTCCTCGTTGCGGCTCAAGTCCGAGTGGGTAGCAGTGCCCACGGCCAGCTCGACTGCGCGCGCGGCTGGCGACTCGCCCTCGCCGGGCTCGTCCGCGGGCTCCGCGGTGACCGTGAGCGGCAGCGTGACCGTGTCCACGTCGCCGCCGGCGGGGGCCTGGCCCAGCTCGTCGGCCTGCTCGGCCGGCACCACGTCCTGCTCGACCCCAGTTGCGACTTCCACGGTGGTCTCCCACGGTTCGGCCTTTTCAACAGCCGCGTCCTTGAATTGCAAAAGCTGCGGGCGCTCACCCGCCTCGACGACCTCCACGGCCGGGCTGTCGAGCGCGAAGGCGGGGATGGTCTCCAGCGGGTCGAATTCCTCGCTGCCGCAGGCGGCCAGTGGGAAAACGAGCAGGCTAGCGCTCAGCAGGAGGGCGGGGTGAGCAGGGCGATCGAGCAGAGAAAACACACTTCGAACCTACCGCACGGCACCCGCAGCGATTGAGGCGATACCCGCTTTGTTGCCAACCGACTACAGTAAACAGGCGATGCAACACACAACTAGCCAAGCAAGTGAAGGGAGCTCGGCGCAGCCCGCGGGCAAAAGGCCGCGGTACCTGCCGCTCGTAGCGGGCATGATGCTCGCCATCGCCGCGATTGACCAGGCGGTCAAGCAGCTGATGCTGGGCTGGCTCACCCCGGGCGAACCGGTCGCCGTAATCGGGGATTGGTTCCGCTTCTACCTGCTGTTTAACCCGGGTGCGGCCTTTTCCATGGGCCAGAACTCGACCTGGCTGTTTACCACGATCCAGCTCGTCTTCGTCGTGGGTTCGCTCATCGCCGCCCCGCGCCTGAGCAACCGCGTCGAGGCCATCGGTTTGGCCATGATCGCCGGTGGCGCGCTCGGCAACCTCATCGACCGGCTTGCGCGCGACCCGGGCTTCTGGTTCGGGCACGTGGTGGATTACATCTCGGTGGGCAATTTCGCGGTGTTCAACCTGGCCGATGCCTCCATCACCGTCGGCGTGGCGATCTTCGCGCTCGCCCTCTTTCTGAAGGAGGAGTCGGATGCCGGGTGATTTCCGCCGCCTCCCCGTCCCCGAAGGCCTGGCGGGCATGCGCGTCGATGCCGCGCTCGCCAAGCTCTTCGGGATTTCGCGCAGCGTCGCTGTCGAGATGATCGCCGCAGAGCAGGTGCTTATCGACGCCACGTTGCCCCAAAAGTCCGACCGCGTCACCCCCGGCGTGATCATCGAGGCAACCTTGCCCGAGCCGAAGCGCGCCCCGGAGCCAGTCGCGGAGATGGTCGAGGGGATGCACGTGCTCTACCACGACGCCGACGTCATCGCCGTGGACAAGCCGGTGGGCGTCGCCGCGCACCCCACGCTTGGCTGGGAGGGCCCGACCGTGCTCGGCGGCCTGCAGGCCATGGGTTTTACGCTGCCGGACGCCGGCCCGCCCGAGCGCAAGGGCATCGTGCAGCGCCTGGACGTGGGCACCTCCGGGGTGATGGTCGTCGCCGCGAGTATGCAGGGCTACTCGGTGCTCAAGCGTGCGTTCAAGGAGCGCACTGTGGACAAGACCTACCACGCCGTGGTCCAGGGCCTGCCGGATCCGATCGTGGGCACCATCGACGCACCCATTGGCCGCCACCCCTCCGCCGGGTGGAAGTTCGCCGTGACTGACGACGGCCGCGCGAGCGTGACCCATTACAAGGTGCTCGAGGCCTTCCGTCAGGCCAGCCTGCTCGAGATCCACTTGGAGACCGGCCGCACCCACCAGATCCGCGTCCACATGGCCGCCACCGGACACCCGTGCGTGGGCGATCCCATGTACGGCTCCGACCCGAACCTGGCCAAGCGCCTCGGCCTGATCCGCCAGTGGCTGCACGCCAAGGCGCTCGGCTTTACCCACCCCCGCACCGGCGAGTACATGGTGGTGGAATCCGGCTACCCGGAGGACCTGCAGCACGCCCTCGATATGTTGCGAGCGCCCTAAGGTGCGCGCGAAGGAGGGGATCGGGGCGCTGGTGGCCGCGGCCGTCCTTGGTGCAGGCATCTTCGCCGTCGGCGCGCTGCACCCGCCCGTCCCGCCGGTGGTGCAGGGTGACACGCTCGGGCCTTTCAACAACGAACCAGCCGAGCATTACGCAGCGCGTGCCGCCGCCTCCCTCGAAGCGCTGGGCGAAGACGGCCTGGACCACCTGGCCCTCGTGAGTTTCACCACACCGCTTTCCTGTGACCTAGCCGCGGCTGCCTACGAGGCCGCGCCCCGGGTCAACGCGATCGTGCCTCAAGGGCTGCCGCACAAGGACACTCCGGAACCTGCCGCCGGTGCCAACCGTGCCCAGGTGTGCGAGCGCGAACTGCAGCGCGCGGTGCTCCGCGCCCACGCGGAGCCTGCCGACGCGCGCGTAGTCGGCGCGATCATTACCGCGGACGCGGCCACGCTCAAAGCCATCGCGGCCGGGCCGGACATCGCCGCAGTCGAGGCGCTGCCCGCCGATGCGGTGTGGGGCGCAATCGCGGTTTCCACACCGAGAGCGTAAACGCTCGTCCAGCACTGCCATCTGGCGGGGTCGGCGTGTATAGTTTTCGGAAGTTGCACGCCCTTCGCGCCCGTCGCCCTTCGTAATTTGGGCCTTCTTCGTGGCGCGCTCGTTTGTGAGGAGAATGTTTGGTGTCCGAATTCGGAACAACCACCCCGCACGCCACCACCCGTCGCCGCTCGCTGAAGCTGCGCACCGTCGCCGCGCTGACTAGCGTGGCGCTGTTCGCGTCCGCGTGTGGCTTTGGCGGGTCAGACGAGGCGGACGGCTCGGGCCTTCAGCCGGGTGACTACACCATCGCCGCTGCCGAGGACGTCTCGGACAGCGTGATCGTCAACGGGCACATCGCCCCGATTCGGGCCATGAACATCACCACTTCGGTGCAGTCCGAGGTGGAAAAGATCGCCGTGCAGCCGGGCGATCGGGTGCAAAAGGATCAGTTCCTCGCCTCGATGAACACCGAACAGCTGGACCGACAGCTCGCCGCCCAGGAGCGCCAGCAGGCCAACGCGCAAGCCGAAGCCGCCCAGGCACTCGAGCAGGCGCAGTCGCAGCTCAACGCACACGACCAGTCGGTTGCAAACGGGTCGAACCAGACGATCCGGCAGGCACAGGCCCAGGTCAACCAGGCGCAGGCGGCTTACGACGCTGCGCTTGCCGCCCAGGGCGGCCGCTCCGCCACCCGCGTGGCCGATGTCTTCAGCCAGATGGCCGGCAACCTCTCCTCCCACCTGCCAGGCAACAGCTCCAACGGCACGTCCAGCGGTGGAGGCCAGGGCCCCAAGGCACCGGCGGCACCAGCCGCACCGGCCGCACCGGGTGGCGCACCCGCTGCACCGGGAGCCGCGCCCGCGCCGGGTGGTGCTGCGGCCGGCATGTCGCCCGACGAGATCGCTCAGATCGCTGGCGCGGAAGGTGGCGGGGCACCGATGAGCGTGGACGAGGCCTACGCCGCCCTCCAGGATGCCAAGGCGGCACTCGCGGCTGCACAATCGCAGGCGCAGCAGGAGCGCCAGCAGCTCCAGGGCCAGGTAGATTCGGCACGTAGGCAGGCGGAAAGCGCCGGCATCTCCGAGTCCGACGGCACCCTGGAGTACCAGCTGCAGGAGGCGACCCTGTACTCGCCGCTCGCCGGCGTAGTTACCTCCGTCGATGTGGAGGAGGGCGACATCCCGCAGGGCAAGCTGCTCAGCCTCGCCGACGACTCGAGCTTGCTCATTAAGTCCGAAGTCCGCGAAGCGGACGTGCCCAACATCAAGCAGGGCAACCGCGTGGAATTTACCTCCACGGCAACGGGCGATAAGAAGTTCAAGGGGCGTGTTAAGCGCATCGCGCCCGCCGCCGACCAGTCCAGCGCCGCACCGGCCGGAATGCCGGGCGGAATGTCAGCAGGCGGGGGCGGATCCGATAGCGAGTCCGGCAGCGTGACCTTCCCGGTTGAGATCGAGGTCACCGGCGACACCAAGGGCCTCCTGCTCGGCGGCACGGTGCGCGCGGAGATCATCACCCAGGAGTCCGCGGATGCGCTCAACGTCCCGCTTGACGCCGTCTACGGCGAAGAGGGTGACAAGAAGGTCCTGGTCATGGCCACCGATGGTGATGACGCATCCTCCGGCGTGGTGGAAGAGCGCAAGGTGGAAACCGGCGCCAGCAACGACGTCGACATCGCGATTACCGGCGGCGAGCTCAAGGCTGGCGACATCGTCATCAACTGGCCCGACGAGTACTCCGAACAGATCGGGGAAAAGGTGAGCATCTCGGACCCGCGCTTCGACCCGGAGCAGGTCCGTGAGGCGAAAGAGGGCAAGACCACCGAGGAGAACAAGAACGACAAGCAGGGCGACAAGAAAGACTCCAAGAAGGACGACAACGCCGAAGCCGCCGACGGCGGCGAGGACAAGTAGGGGAGTGAGCCATTGAGCACTCCGTTTTCGAAGAAGTTCTCAAAGTTTTCCAAAAAGTCCAGGCACGCCAAACCCGCCGAGGAAGAGTACGACGGCAATCCGGAGACGGACCCGTTCTTCTTCGGGGATGAGGGCGACGACACACCAGCAGAACCCGCTGAACCTGTCGACACTTCCGATACCGAGGTACTTCCGGTGACTGACGCCCCAGCTGGGGTGGTCACTGGGGGTGAGCAGGTGGGCGTCGACAAGCAGCCTTCGATGGCTGACTCTGGGCTGCTCATCGACATGCGCGGCATCGTCAAGACCTACAACGAGGGCGAGCCGAGCGAGCTGACCGTGCTGCACGGCATTGATTTTTACGCCGAGCACGGCGAGTTCGTCTCCATCGTCGGGCCTTCGGGCTGCGGTAAGTCGACGCTGATGAACCTCATCGGCATGCTGGACCGGCCCACTAAGGGTGGCTACGCCTTCAACGGCGAGCCGGTCTACGCCAAGGAGGATAAGGAGCTGGCCGCCTATCGTAGCCAGAACATCGGGTTTATCTTTCAAAACTTCAACCTGATCGGTCGCATCGACGCGCTGCAAAACGTGGCCATGCCCATGATGTACGCGGGCGTGGAACGGCACGAGCGTGAGGAGCGCGCCGCCGAGCTGCTCGAGATGATGGGGATGGGGGATCGCCTCCACCACAACCCGAACGAGCTCTCGGGTGGTCAGAAGCAGCGCGTGGCGATCGCGCGCAGCCTGGCCAATGATCCGGACCTGTTGCTTGCCGACGAGCCGACCGGCGCCCTCGATTCCAAAACCGGCCGCTTGGTGATGGACTTATTCCACAAACTGCACGACGAGCTAGGCAAATCCGTGGTGTTTATTACCCACAACCCGGAGCTGGCCGAGGAAACTGGACGCATCGTGGAGATGCTCGATGGGCGCATCGACAACGTGCGGGTACCCTCCGGGCTGCGAGGCGAGGAGTAGGACGTGAATCTCACAGAATCCATCAGGCTGGCCACCTCCAGCCTGAACAAGAACAAGCTGCGCTCGCTTTTGACCCTTCTGGGCATCATCATCGGCATCATGGCCGTGGTGATCATCATGACGCTCGGTCGCGGGCTGGAAAACCAGGTGATGTCCGGCCTGCAGGGCGTGGGCACGACAACCCACCCGGTGACCATTCACGAGCGCGCCGAAGAAGGCGAGGGCTCCGAGGACCCGTTTGCCGCACTGTCTATGGCACCGCCTTCCAACGAGCAAGACGCGGTGACGTTGCAGGACCTCGACGATTTAAAAGCGTCGTTCGGCGAGCGCGTGACCGGCGTGGATATCGAGCTGTCCAGCATGGGCGAAATCGACAACGGCGGCGAGATGGTCAGCACGACGATCTACCCGGTGCTGCCCGAATCCTTCGACATGCGCGGCGGCGAGATCGAGTTCGGGCGCGGTATTTCGGACAAAGACATGTCCGGCCAGCGCCCCGTGGCGGTGGTGAGCCCCGAGCTTGTCGACGCCATGTTTGACGGCGACGCCATCTCCGCACTCGGCCAGCGCATCGACGTGATCCAGGATGGCAGCCCGGCCGTGTTCACCATCATCGGCGTGATGAACGGCGACGCCGAGAACGACTCCGGCGGCGGCATGTTTGGCGGGATGGAGTCCTACTCGGACATTTACATCCCGGTGACCGCAGCCGACCGCGTGGGGCTCAACGGCGACTGGTTTACCTCCTTCTCCGTGCGCTCCGCGTCTGACGAGGAAGCCGAAATCTTCCAGGCGGACCTGCAGTCCTACCTCGACCGGCTCTACAAGGGCAATGAGGACTTCGAGGCCGAGGTCATCGACCTGTCGTCCTCCCTGCAGGAGCTGACCAGTGTCTTCCGGATCATGTCCACGGTGCTCTCCGCCATCGGCGGGATCTCGCTGCTGGTCGGCGGTATCGGCGTGATGAACATCATGCTCATCACGGTGACCGAGCGCACCCGTGAGATCGGCGTGCGCAAGGCGCTTGGCGCTACCCACGGCGACATCCGGACCCAGTTCATCGTCGAAGCGATGCTGGTCTGCCTTGTCGGCGGTGTCATCGGCGTGATTTTGGGCGGGGCGATCGGCATGATCGCTACCGCAGCCTTCGACGCCTTTGTGTGGCCGCCCTTAGGCGCGGTGCTCTTCTCCCTGCTGTTTTCCTTGGCCACGGGCGTGTTCTTCGGCGCATACCCGGCGTCGAAGGCGGCGAAGATGCAGCCCATCGAGGCGCTTCGCTACGAGTAGTTTTGCCGGTTTGCGCGGCGGGATATGATGGCCGCATGGCCAAAAAATCCTCCTTCGTCCACCTGCATAACCACACCGAGTTTTCCATGCTGGACGGCATGGCAAAGGTGGATCTGCTCGCAGAGGAGGTGTCCCGCCAGGGCATGCCCGCCGTAGGCATGACGGACCACGGCAACATGTTCGGCTCCAACGCCTTCTATCGCCGCATGGTGGACGCGGGGATCAAGCCGATTATTGGCATCGAGGCCTACATGGCGCCCGGCTCGCGCTTAAACAAGAAGCGCCAGCTGTGGGGCACCCCGGACCAGAAGCGCGACGATGTCTCCGCCTCGGGCGCGTATCTGCACCAGACCATGCTCGCGGAGAACGCGACGGGGCTGCGCAACCTGTTCCGCCTGTCCTCGCTCGCTTCCTACGAGGGGCAGCTTGGTAAGTGGCCGCGTATGGACGCTGAGCTGATTGCCGAGCATGCTGACGGCATCATCGCGACCACCGGCTGCCCGTCGGGTGATGTGCAGACCCGCCTGCGTCTCGGCCAGTACAACGAGGCGCTCGAGGCCGCCGCGATGTGGCAGGACATCTACGGCCGGGACAACTACTTTTTGGAGTTGATGGACCACGGCCTGCACATCGAGCGGCGCGTGCGAGACGACTTGCTGCGCATCGGCAAGGAACTCGACCTGCCGCCGCTGGTGACCAATGACTGCCACTACGTGCTGGAGTCCCAGGCACCCTCGCACGAGGCCATGCTGTGTGTGCAAACCGGCAAGACCCTCATGGACCCGGACCGCTTTAAGTTCGACGGCACCGGGTACTACATCAAGACCGCCGAGCAGATGCGCGAGCTGTGGGACTCCACGGTGCCGGACGGCTGCGACAACACGCTCTGGATCGCCGAGCGTGTCGGCGACTACGGCGAGCTGTGGGAGGAACACCCACACGACCGCATGCCGATCGCCGACGTGCCGGAAGGGGAGACCCCGACCAGCTGGCTGCGTAAGGAGGTCCAGCGCGGTCTGGAGGACCGCTTCGGGGGCAAGGAAGTCCCGCAGGAGTACCTCGACCGCGCGAAATACGAGATCGACGTCATCGACATGAAGGGCTACCCGTCCTACTTCCTCATCGTCGCCGAGCTGATCAAGCACGCCCGCGAGATCGGCATCCGTGTTGGGCCCGGCCGTGGCTCCGCCGCTGGCGCGCTGGTGGCCTACGCACTGACCATTACCAACATCGACCCGATGGAGCACGGCCTGCTCTTCGAGCGATTCCTCAACCCGGAGCGCCCGTCCGCGCCGGATATCGATATCGACTTTGACGATCGCCGCCGCGGCGAAATGATCACCTACGCCGCGGAGCGCTGGGGCGAGGACAAGATCGCCCAGGTGATCACTTTCGGTACGGTGAAGACGAAGCAGGCGATTAAGGACTCGGCGAAGGTGAACTTCGGCCAGCCCGGCTTCCAGATGGCCGACCGCATCAACGCGGCGCTGCCGCCGGCGATCATGGCCAAGGACATCCCGCTGGCCGGTATCACCGATCCCGAGCACGAGCGTTACGCCGAGGCGGCCGAGGTGCGCTCGCTGATCGAGACCGACCCGGACGTGGCCAAGATCTACGAGACCGCCCGCGGGCTGGAAGGCGTGGTGCGCCAGGCGGGCGTGCACGCCTGTGCGGTGATTATGGCCTCGGTGCCGCTGATGGACCACATTCCGATGTGGAAGCGACCCGCCGACGGCGCGATCATCACCGGCTGGGATTACCCGGCCTGTGAGGCCATCGGCCTGCTGAAGATGGACTTCCTGGGCCTGCGCAACCTCACCGTGCTGGGCGACGCCCTAGAGAACGTGCAGAAGAACCGCGGCGAGACCCTCGACCTGGAGGGCCTGGATACCGACGACCCGGCGGTCTACGAGCTGCTCTCCCGCGGTGACACGCTCGGCGTGTTCCAGCTGGACTCCGGCGGCATGCAGGAACTGCTCAAGCGCATGAAGCCGACTGGGTTTAAGGATATTGTCGCGTCGCTCGCGCTCTACCGCCCGGGCCCGATGGGTGTGAACGCCCACTGGGATTACGCCGACCGCAAGAATGGGCGTAAACCCATCACGCCGATTCACCCCGAGCTGGACGAGCCGCTCAAGGAAATCCTGGACGAGACCTACGGCCTGATCGTCTACCAGGAGCAGATCATGCGTATCTCCCAGAAGGTGGCGAACTACACCGCTGGCGAAGCAGACGGCTTCCGTAAGGCGATGGGTAAGAAGAAACCAGAGGTGCTCGCGCAGCAGTACGACAAATTCTGGGGCGGCATGCAGGAAAACGGCTACTCCAAGAGCGCAATGGACGCGCTGTGGGGCACGATCGAGCCGTTTGCTTCCTACGCGTTTAACAAGTCGCACGCCGCCGGCTACGCGCTGGTCTCGTACTGGACGGCCTACATGAAGGCGAACTACACCGCCGAGTACATGGCCGCGCTGCTGACGTCGGTGGGCGACAAGAAGGACAAGTCCGCCATTTACCTGTCCGACTGCCGCCACCTTGGTATTTCCGTGCTGCAGCCGGATATTAACGAGTCGGAAGAGAACTTCATGGCTGTGGGCAAAGACATCCGCTACGGCCTTGCCGCGGTGCGCAACGTGGGCGCCGAAGTGGTGGAGTCCATCAAGGAAACCCGCCGCACGAAGGGTGACTTCACCAGCTTCTCCGACTACCTGGACAAGATCGATCTGCTGCCGTGCAACAAGCGCATCACCGAGTCGTTGATCAAAGCCGGGGCCTTCGACTCGCTCGGTCACGCTCGCAAGGGGCTCATGCTTGTCCAGGAAGACATGGTCGATTCCGTACTCACCACGAAGAAGGCTGCGGACAAGGGCCAATTTGACCTCTTTGCTGGCCTCGGCGGCGGCGAGGACGGCCAGGAAAGCGCCACGGCCGTCTTTTCCATGGACATCCCGGACGACGAGTGGGACAAGAAGCACAAGCTCGCTCTGGAGCGTGAAATGCTTGGCCTGTACGTTTCCGGCCACCCCCTGGACGGCTTCGAGGAGGCGATCGCGCAGCAGACCGACACGGAGCTGACCACTGTGCTCTCCGGCGAGCTGCGCCACGGCACCGAGGTCACCCTCGGCGGGCTGATCTCCAGCGTGGACCGTCGCTTCTCCAAGAAGGACGGCTCGCCCTGGGCCATCGTGACTATTGAGGACCACCACGGCGCGCAGGTGGAAGTCCTGCTGTTTAACAAGGTGTACTCACTCGTCGCCCCGCAGATCGTGGAGGACAACATCATCCTGGTCAAGGCCCGCGTGACCATTCGCGACGAGCGCATGAGCCTGTTCGGCGACGACGTGAAAGTCCCCGAGCTCGGGCCCGGGCAGGGCACAGGTCTGCCCCTGCGCCTGACGCTGCGCACCGACCAGTGCACCATCGAAAACATCGCGCGTCTAAAAGGCGTGCTGCAGAACAACCCCGGCGACTCGGACGTGTACTTGAACCTGGTCAACGGGGACCACACGCAGATGATGGTGCTTGGCGATCACCTGCGCGTGGAGCGCTCCGCCAACCTGATGGGTGACCTCAAGGCCACCATGGGCATGGGCATTTTGGGTTAGGACAGCGGTACAGAACGCACACCGCCCGTGGCACTGCTTTGCTGCAGTACCACGGGCGGTGCGTTTTTCGTGAGGCAAGCGGCTACTTGATGCCGACGCGCGCAAGCATCGCCTTCAACTGCGCCTGCATATTGGGGGAGGCGGCCGCCACGAAGGCCGCAGCCTGCAGCAAGCCACCGATCATGCTGAGGGCGAAGGAGATGTAGGTGAAGATCTCCTGGCCTCGCTCATCCAGCGCACCCTTGTTGATCCACTCGGAGCTCGGACCCGTTGCACGGAACGGCGTCGTGGTGGCGGTCACGGCGGGGGCGGTGACGGTCACGGTGACCGGGGTCGGGCCCTCGGGCGTGGCTGACGACGTCGGCGTGGTGGTCGTCGGCGTTGCAGTCGCACTCGGCGTCGCAGTCGCTGTGGCGGCTGGGGTAGGAGAAGTCTGCGGTTTGTCCTGCGCCGAGACGGGGCTGAGCCCAGCGACGGCAAGTGCTGCGACAGTCGCGGCCGCAACGGGGTAAGTAGCCTTCACGTCTTGAGTCCTTCCGGAGAATGAGAAAAGAAAAGGCGGGGCGCACCAAACAGCGCCCCGCCGACAGTGCCGTCTAAGACACTACAACGAACTTAGAAGAAGTTCGGGATGTTCGGCAGCTGTACCTTCGGCACGTGCAGGTGCGGCAGACCCAGCTGGAAGTTTGCGTTGAGGTAGTCGATGATCTTGTTCAGACCGGTCGGGTTGGAGCCGATGATCAGCGCGAGGGTCACGGTAGCGCCAGCCAGGCCAGAGGTGATGCCCACGACGTGGCCGTTGGAGGAACCAGCGGAGCCCTGCGTCTTGTTGGTGTTGCCGCCCTGGTTGCCAGTATCGCCCGGCTTCTCGGGGTTCTCCGGGGTCTCAGGCTTCTCCTGGTCCTCGGAGCCTTCGCCCTCCTCGGAGCCCTCGCCCTGGTTCTCCGGGGTCTCAGACTCTCCCGTGTTCTCGGTGCCCTGGTCAGTGCCAGTGACGTTCTGGTCGTTCTGGTTCTCCTCGGCAGCGAATGCCGGGGTTGCGGTCATGGCCAGTGCGGTCGCGGCGGCGACAACGGCGGTAGAAATACGCTTCATAGTTGTGTGCTCCTCGTGGGAATCTCTGTGCTTAGCCGTGAATCGACTGGACGATTACAGCAAGGTCGTTAGAAAAAGTAGCAGGTTTATAACGATTTGGATAGTGCAGTGGCGCTACCAGGCGGGATGCCCACACCCGTCGCAGCTCAACTGGCTTTTACTGCAAAACTATGTGGGCACCCGTACACCCCATTAGCGGGGAAGGCCTGGCAACTGTGGCAGCTGGCTGAGGATCTGGTCGATAGGGTTGTGCAGCCACCCCATCGACACGCCCGCGGCAACAACCGCAGCGATGACGCCGAGCACGCCGGCGATGGCTGCTGCGACCTTGCCCGCGGTCGAGGAGCCGTCCTTGCCCTCACTCTGGTCCGCACCCGGGTTGACTGGCTTCTCCAGCAGGGAGGTGACCGAAAACAGGGTCGTGGTGCCGGAAACCTCGTTGCCCACTGCCAACAACGCCTCGCCATTGGGTGAGTCCGCGGCGGGGATAAACATGAGGCCTTCGGCCCCGAGGTCGCCGACCTCCGACAGCCCGTCGGCAAGCGCCTCTTCTTCGAGCTCCTCCATGTTGATGGAGAAGTCGCGGTTGTTGATGTAGGCCTGGTACTTCGCATCCTTTGGGTCGGTGATGTCGTAGACGATCACGCCGCCGAGCCGCTCGAAGCCGACAAACGCGTAGGTGCGGCCGTTGACCTCGCCGACAGTGACGCCTTCCGGCTCCGGGCCTTTATCGTCCGAGCGGGTCTCAAAGGAAGTCTCAGTGTGGTTGGAGTTGAAGTTGTCCGGCAGGACGCGAGCGGTGATCTCCTCGAAGTCGGCCCCGGAGTCGAATACGCGCGTGCCGTCGGCGGTGAAGATGGAAAAGCTGCGGCCACCGAAGGCGTACAGGTCGTCGTAGCAGCCCTTTTCCTCGTTGAGGCCGAAGGCGGTGGTCATGTTCAGCCGACCCAGCTGCTCGTCGGACTGGAGTGTGTCCAGCTCGTCGGCGGAAAGGCCCGCGTAGTCCTCGCAGATCGGGGCGATGCCCTTGGAGCCGAACTTCTTCAGACGTGCCTCCTCGGAGTAGCCGTCCCAGTCGCGGGCGTCGCCTTCGTTGGCCAGCACCAGGTAGGTTTTCCCGTCGACGTTGTAGGCAGCGATGGAATCTGGCTGCAGGATCGACTTGACCGGCCAGTTGGTGATGTTGATCTTGCCGTCCTTATCGGAGGCGTCGAAAGGCACCTCGCGGCGATCGATGTAGCCCAGCGGCCAGACGTCCTCCACCTTGGCAGAAGCGATGTCGACGACGGCGACCGCATTGTTTTCCTGCAGCGTGACGTACGCCTTGCCCCTGTCGACCGCGATGTACTCCGGCTCGAGGTTTTGCGCCTCGCTTGTCGACGCCCCCACCTGCCCGAAGATGTGCACGCCCTTGTTCGCCAACGTGCCCTCGAACGCGCGGAAATCGGCGGTGCGCACGGCGTCTGCCGCAGGCGCGGCGAGGTCCTTCGGCAGGCTGATCACCGACACCGTGCCCTCTGGGTCGACCGAGTAGTCTTCGGCGGGCTCGCCCTCATTAGCCACCAGGGCGTAGTCGCCCTCCGGGGTAATGGTGACCATGTCCGGCAGGGGGCCGACGCCCACGCGCCCGAGCACCTCGCCGAGTGTTTCCGCACCGGCGTCGAAGAAAATCACCTCGCCCGGAGCCGTCTTATCCGCGTTGGGCTCGACGGTGGCTACGGCAAGGCCGTCGGCGCGCACGGCGACGGAGTTGATGGTGGTGTCCTTGCCGCCGTCGACTTCGCCGACCTTGGTCGGCGCAGCAGGGTTGGACACGTCCAGCACGTCGATCTTGCCAGAGTTCGCGTTTACCGTGAGCAGCCTTTTCGACGCCGCGTGGTAGGCCACAATCTCCGCCGCCGACTCATCGAACACGCCCGTGCCGTAGGACCCCAGGGTCTTGACCGCGACGCTGGAATCCGCGGCCTGGTCGTAGACAGGCTGGGCGACGACTGCGGCATCGGCCGGTGCGACAGCGACGAGACCGGCCGCGAGCGCTGCGACGGCAGGAAGCGTCAGCGCGCGGCGGGAGGAACGGGGAAGCGTGGACATGGGGCACCTTTCTGCGTAATTGAAGCTTGGAGCCAGCGTATTTTCGCCAGGTAGTTGCCAGGAAAATCTGGGGTGAACTCTCGGTGAACCACCGCACGTTCAAGTGGAATCCGAGGTCGCGACACACCACTGCCTGCGAAGGGATAGACTTATCCACCATGAATGCAGGCACCGAGCACACACAGCCATCCACGAGCAACTACCAGCCGGTCCACGCGGCAGATATTCAGGCAGCTCAGGCAAAGATTTCCTCGGTGATTGAGCCCACCCCGCTGCAGTACTGCCCGCGCCTGTCGCAGCAGTACGAGGCTGATATCTACCTCAAGCGCGAGGACCTGCAGGACGTGCGCTCCTACAAGATCCGGGGCGCGTACTACAACATCTCGCGTCTCAGCGACACACAGCGTGCTGCGGGCGTGGTGGCGGCGTCGGCAGGCAACCATGCACAAGGCGTGGCCTATGCCTGCCGGGCGATGGGCATCCAGGGCAAGATTTTCGTGCCGAAGCCCACGCCGAAGCAGAAGCGCGACCGCATCCTGGTCCACGGCGGGGACTTCGTAGAACTCGTTGTCACCGGCAACACCTTCGACGAGGCAGCGGAGGCCGCCCGCGCGGACGCGGCGGAGCGCGGCGCGACCATGATCGAGCCCTTTGACGCGCGCGACACCGTGATCGGCCAGGGCACCGTCGCCGCCGAGATCCTCGCGCAGCTGACCGGCCTCGGCCGCGAGCTGGACACCATCATGGTGCCCGTCGGCGGCGGCGGCCTGCTCGGCGGCATCGTCTCCTACGTTGCCGATATGTCCCCGCGCACTGCGGTCGTTGGCGTGGAGCCGAGCGGCGCGGCCTCGCTGCACGCCGCCCTCGAGCATGGCAGCCCGGTCACCCTGACTGATATTGACCCCTTCGTCGACGGCGCGGCGGTCAAGCGCATCGGCGAATTCCCCTTCGAGGTCATTGAGCACAACCAGGGGCGCACCCACCTGCTGCGCGCCGACGAGGGCGCGGTGTGCACGGAGATGCTCGCGCTGTACCAGAACGAGGGGATCATCGCCGAGCCGGCCGGTGCCCTCTCGGTTGCTGGTCTGGCTGGCATGAAGATCCAGCCGGGTAGCACTGTGGTGTGCGTGATCTCCGGCGGCAACAATGATGTACTGCGCTACGCCGAGGTCATGGAACGCTCACTCGTCCACCGCGGTCTGAAGCACTACTTCTTGGTCAACTTCCCGCAGGAACCGGGCCAGCTGCGCACCTTCCTCACCGACATCCTGGGCGAGGACGACGACATCGTGTTGTTCGAGTACTTGAAGAAGAACAACCGCGAGACCGGGGCGGCGCTCGTCGGCATTGAGCTGACCCGCGCCAGCGATCTCGAGCCGCTGCTGGAGCGCATGGCGGACTCGGTCATCGAGTGCCGCCAGCTCAAGCCCGGCACCCCGGAGTACGAGTTCATCGTCGCGGGCTAGCGCTTGATATAGGCAAAACCCCACGGATCGAGCACGGTCTCGTCCGCGCCGACCTCAGGAGAGGTGAAGGAGTACACAAGCGTGCCGCCGACGGGCACGGTGGCCGGATCGTCGCTGAAGTTCGCGGCGAGGACGACGGCGTCATCACTGTCGTTGGCCATGGTCAGCCACCGTTCACCGTGTTCGACGCGTAAGTTGCGCAGGTCCTCGCGGTTGCAGCTGTGCTCGCTGCGCAGCTGCAGTAGGCGTTGGTAGGCGTCAAGGACGTCTTGCTGCTGCTCCGAGAACTCCCAGTCGAGTTTCGCCTGCTCGTAGGTGTCAGGGCTCGCGGGGTCGGGGACATCTGTCGCGTCCCAGCCTTGTCGCGAGAACTCCTCGAGACGGCCCAGGCGAGTGCCCTCGAGCAGGCCCTCATCGGTATGCGAGACAAAGAAGGGGAAGGGCGTCTGCGCGGCGAACTCCTCGCCCATAAACAGCATCGGGGTAAACGGGGAGTGGAAGACCACCGCGGCCTTGAGCACCAGTTGCGCAGGCGTAAGGTTCTGGCTCGGACGATCCCCGGCCGCCCGGTTGCCGGTCTGGTCGTGGGTGGTGGTGTAGGTGACCAGCTTCCAGGGCGCGGCGTGGGCTAGGTCCAGCTCGCGGCCGTGGGTGCGGCCCCGGTACCGCGAGTAGGAATCGCGGAAGCGGTAACCGTGGCGCAGCGTGTCGGCGAGGATATCCATCGTGCCATAGTCCACGTAGTAGCCCTGATTCTCGCCGGTAACCAGGGTGTGGATGCCGTGGTGGACGTCGTCGAGCCACTGCCCGGACAAACCGTAGCCGCCGCGATCGACGTCGCTGATCAGGCGCGGGTCGTTCTGGTCGGATTCAGCGATGACAGTGCGCGGAATGCCCGTCTCGGCGGCAATCTCGTCAGCGAGGCGGGTGATCTCCTCCATGATGGAAAACGCGCGGCGGTCGTCGTACGTCTGCACCGCGTCCAGGCGCAGCCCGTCAACGTGGAACTCATCCAACCACTGGCGCACCGCATCGAGCACGTAGGCGCGCACTTCGTCGGAGCCCGGGCCGGAAAGATTAATCACCTCGCCCCAGCCGGTGCGCCCGCCCGCGAGGTAGGGGCCGAAGGCGTTGTTGTAATTGCCCTCCGGGCCGAAGTGGTTGTACACCACGTCGAGGAGGATGGCGATGCCGCGGGAATGCGCGGCGTCGATAAGCTTTTTCAGCCCCTCGCGCCCACCGTAGGCCTCGTGGACGGCGAACCAGTCGACGCCGTCGTAGCCCCAATTGCGCGTGCCGGGGAAAGGCTGCACAGGCATCAGCTCAATGGCGTTAATCCCAAGCTCAGACAGGTGATCCAGCTTGCTTATCACGCCCGCGAAGGTGCCCTCCGGGCTGAAGGTGCCCACGTGCAGCTCGTAGATGCGCAGGTCTTTGGTCTCGATGCCCGCCCATGCGCTGTCGGTCCAGGAGAACTCGGTGCTGACCACCTCGGAAGGCCCGTGCACGCCGTCGGGCTGCGCGCGGGTGCGGGGATCCGGCATGGGATGCGACCACTGCGTGCCGTTATACAGCGAGAAAGAATAACGCGTGCCGGGCTGCGGCGCGATGTCGTCGAGCACCCACCAGCCCTCGCGCGCACTGTCGGTTGCAAGCGCGAAGTCTGTGCCTTCGAGGTGGACGCGAACCTGGTGCGCGCGGGGGGCCCACACCTCGAAGCGGGCAGGAGCAACATGTGATTCAACCATGGCCCCAAGCCTAAGGAGGTGACAGAGGCGCTGCAATGACTCGCTACACTTAAGGGCTTATGCTGACCTCCTACGACCTGCCAGCCGCCGGCGCGCCCGCCACCAGCGAGCTTGAAATTAAACGCTCCCGCTTCATCACCTGGGTCGGGCGGGTCGAATCGGAGGAAGAAGCCCGCGAGTTCATCCACGCCGCCCGCGAAGCGTTTCCCGACGCTCGACATCACTGCTCCGCCTTCATCGTGCATGTCGACGGCGCGCTGCCAATCGAGCGCTCCTCCGACGACGGCGAGCCCTCCGGCACCGCCGGCACGCCGATGCTGGAAGTGCTGAAAGGCTCGGGGCTGATGAACGTGTGCGCCGTGGTCATCCGCTACTTCGGCGGGACCAAACTGGGCACCGGCGGGCTGGTCAGCGCATACACCAACGCCGTTTCCGACACGCTGGAAGTCACGCCGCGGGCAACGCGGAACCTGCGGGAACTGGTCACCGTGAACCTGCCGCACGCCGAGGCCGGGCGGATCGAATCTGAGCTGCGCAACGCCGGCATCGAGGTCGTGGACATCGCCTACGGCGCGCAAGCCACCTACACGCTGGCGTTCGCGCCGGGGGAGCGCGAGCGCGTCGACGCTCAGCTCGCCGCCTCCACCCAGGGCACCGCGGAGACGAAGGACGCGGGCCATCGCTGGGTGGAGGCGGGCAGCTAGCGGCGCGTGTGGTCGCCGGGGCTTGCAGTTTCCGCAGCCTCCTCAATGGAGCTAGCTCCGTTTGCATGCGACGTGTGTTGGCGACCTGGGTTTTTGCGGCCTGGTAGGGCCCAAATGGAGCTAGCTCCGTTTGTGTCTCCGAGGAGAACGCGACCTGGGGTTTTAGGGGCGGCGCTGCGCTAGATGGAGCTAGCTCCGTTTGGCACTCCGGTTGGTACCCCGGTTGGTACCACGAGTTCGCACGGCCCCGGCGCGTTCACCGCGGGACGCTAGGGAACCGAAACCACGGAGGCGCTAGACTATGCAGCATGACGATGCAGCCACGCCCCAATAATCCGATCGAACGCCGCAAGCAGGCGGTGCGCACCTATAGCCGCAACGCCGTGTTGTGGGCCGGCGGCGGTGTCGTCGGCGGCATCGCACTCGGACTTATCTTCAGCTCCTGGGCCATTCTGGCCCTCGGCCTGGTCGTGGCCGTGGTTGGCGGTGTGGGCAACTGGATGAAGGTACAGAAGATCGTCAACCACAAAGACGTGTACTAGATGACCCAGCCCGACGGGAAAGCGGTGCGGATCGACGCCTGGCTGTGGGCCGTTCGCATCTTTAAAACCCGCACGTTGGCCGCCGAAGCAGTGCGCGCCGGGCACGTGAAGCTCAACGGCCAGTCGGTCAAGCCTGCCGCCCAGGTGGTGCCGGGCGATGAGGTGCGGGTGTGGAAGGACCACCGCTACCGGGACCTGGAGGTCACCGCGACGGTGCGCAAGCGGGTGGGCGCGCCGGTCGCGAAGCAGTGCTACGTGGACCACTCGCCGCCGCCCCCGCCGATGGACATCTTCGCTAGCATGCCGAAGCGCGACCGGGGCGCGGGGCGGCCGACGAAGAAAGAGCGTCGCGAGACCGACCGCCTCCTCGGCCGACGGCGCTAGACAGCCCTAACCCGCCGAGCGTAACTGCTCCAAACGCCGGGTCAGGCGCACCTTGCGTACTTTCGGCCGGTTACCGGAGTCCCAGGTGCGTTCGATGTGGTCGGTGCCGTAGCGGTTGAGTAGCAGGTCGTCGACAAGCCGCACCTGCCCGGGCACGAAGGTGTAGGCCAGGCTGTTGGACACGGCCTCGAGATCTGCGGGGTTGATCAGCTCCGCGACCTGCGAGACCCGCTCGAGCCCGTGCGCGCGCAGCAGCTCGTTGAGGAAGCGGTAATCGCCCGCGCGCGAGAGCGGGTAGCGCGAGCCCAGCAGCATGGTCAGAATGCCGGGCAGGGTCTCCGGGGCGATCTGTGAGTCCTCGTCGGTCGTTCCGCCGGGCTGCAGATCGGTCAGGCCCGCGATTTGGTCGAACTGCTGGTCCGCCAGCTCGATGAGCCCGGCGGCCAGGGTGAAGGCGCGATCCACCTGCGGGTCGACTTCGCCCGCGGAGCGCTTGTAGCGCACGTCGTGCTCAAACTCGGCCCACGCGTGCTGCAGCACCGTTCGGATCTGCACCTCGAAGGCTTGGCCCACGTAGTCTTCCAGCCCCTCGGAAGTTTCCTGCACGCGCAGCACGAGGTGGTGCGAGCCGTAGCCGAACCCGCCGGCCACGCGCGTCTCCTCGGCCTTGTCCACGCTGCGCAGCACCTCGAACTCCTCGGCAAGCAGCCGCTGCACCGCTGGGATCTCGGTGGAGTGCAGCACGGTAATTCGGGTGCCGATGATGTCTTTAATGTCGTTCCACGGATCCGGGTACACCGGCTTGCCGTCGCGAATCTTGCGAGCTTTCTCTTTCAGCGAGGGCCACGTTTTTATGCGTGCGTCGACGCGATCAAAGTTCACCGCGGCGTCGCGCATCAGCTCGTGCAGCGCGTGGCGGAACGTCGTCGCCGCGTCTTCGTGGGCATTCACCCAGGTGAAGTAGGTGTTGCCGAGGCTGGCGATGGTCGCGTCGGGCACCTTCTGCTTCGAGCCCTTCGAGCTTTTTGTGCTTTTCGACGCGGCACCATCCGCCCCTTGCCGCTTTTCTCGATCCTTAGCCATCAGAGGCTACAGCATACTCGCCCTTAGTCCCTTTCGGCGCGCACCAACAGCGCGACCGGCAGCGTGGCGAAAAGTTGCGCGACCTCCGCAGTACCTGAATGCGTGGTGCCGGTCATCCGGTCGACCCACACCCCGGGCGGCAGTGCCACGGAAGTCTCACCCCCCCCGCCGGTGCGGGCAAGCTTGAGCGGCTCGCGGGTGGCAAGGCCGATGACCTCGGTGTTCTCTGGTGCTTCGCCGCCTGCATGCCCGCGCGCCATGCCGACGAGGTGGTGTTTTGCCTCGCCGGTGGCGAACACGGCGCGGTAGGTGCCGGATTGGAAGACCTCGGCCAGCTCCTTGCGCAGGCGCAGTCCTTCGGCGGTGACGCACTGCTTGGCCCAGTCGGCGGCGTCGGCAAGCGCCTCCGGCGAGGGCTCACGGTCGCCGTAGAGGAAACGTGCGAGCGAGAAGTCGGTTTCTGCGCGCGCCTCGTCGTACTGCTGCAGCGCCTGGGTCCTGGCGGTGTAGTCCACAAACGCGCGGTTGTCCGGGTCCACCAGTGTGAGCTGCATGAACTCCTGGCCCTGGTAGGTATCTGGGATGCCCGGGCCCACCAGCTGCAGCAGTTTCCTGCCCAGGCTCACCTGCACCGCGCCCGGGTGCAGCTGCTGGACAAACTCAGTGAGCTTGGCTGCCGCGGGGCCGTAGAGCACGGCATCGACCCAGTCGATGATGCGATTTTCGTAGCGCTCGTTCTGATCAAACCAGGTGGTGTGCAGCGCGGCTTCGCGCACCGCCTTCAGCGCATAGGCGTGCAGGCGTGCTTGCAGCGCGTCGGTAATCTCCCCGTTGTAGGGCCAGACCCCGAGGATGTTCTGCAGCAGGAAGTGGCCCGTGGCGGCGTCCGGCGGCGGAACCATCGCCGTGACCTGGCGCACCAGCTCGGCGAAATCGTTGGCGACCTCCGCAAGCTCGAGCATGCGGGCGCGGGTGTCCTCGCTGCGCTTGGTGTCGTGCGTGGACAGCGAGGTCATCGCCTGCGGCCAGAGGCTGGCCCGCTCGTGCTGCAGCAGGTGGAACTCGGCTGCTCCCACCCCGAAGCGACCCGGTGCGCCGCCGACCTCCTGCAGGGCGACGAGTCGGCTGGCGCGGTAGAAGAGGGTGTCCTCCACGCCCTTGGCCATCACAGCGCCGCAGACTTGGGCAAACCGGTTCTTTGCTTCCCCGGAGGCGAGGAAGGCCGAGGAGATGAGGTCGAGCGCGCCCCGGCGCGAGGGGAAACGTTTGGACATCTCCGCGATCACGGTGGAGGTGATGCGGGACAGCGAGCGGTAGTCCGCGCGGTAGACGGGCATGGCGGCGACGAGCTCGATGACGGTGGCGGCCAGTTCCTCGTCCGAGACGGTATCCCGGGTATCTGAGTCCGCGGTCGCGGACTCTGCTGTCGCTGCAGAGGCCGCGGAGAAGTTATCGCGCCGGATTGCACGCACGAGGCGGCGGATTTCTGCGGCGAGCTCGGAGCTGGCGACGTCGCGCTTGAGCTGCTGCGCGCTCGCGGCGATCGCTTCGTCATTCCAGGTGGAGCCGGACTGCTGCAGCGCCAGCATGCTGAGTGTGTCCTCGGCGGAACGGTTGAGGAAGATGCCGTCGAGCTCGCGCATCGCGTCGTAGCCCGTGGTGCCGTCGACGCGCAGGCGCGGGTCCAGCGGCTCGTCGACCTCGAGGATCTTCTCCACCACCAGCCAGCGGTCTGGCCCGACGAGATCGCGAAGTCGGGAGAGATAGCCGAAGGGGTCGGTGAGCCCGTCCGGGTGGTCGACGCGCACCCCGTCGAGAAGGTCCTCCGCGATGAGCTGGCGCAGCAGTCGGTGCGTGTGCTCGAACACCAGCGGGTCCTCCTGGCGCACCCCGGCGAGCCCGTTGACTGAGAAGAAACGCCGGTAGGAGATCACTCCGTCGCGCCAGAACATCAGGCGGTAGGCCTGGCGGTCGTAGACCTGTTGCGGGTCGTCCTCCAAGCTGTCGTAGGAGCCAGGGGCGAGCGGGAAGTAGTTGTCAAAGTAGGCAAGCACGTCCTCGCCCTCGGGCGCAAGGCCTGCCGGGAACTCTTCGGCGGGCAGGTGGACAAGGCGCAGCTGCGCCTCGTCGCCCTCCTTGCCCAGCACCGGCATGCCCAGCTTGCCACCCGCGCCGTTGTCCTCGTGCCAGTCGATATCAAAGAAAGAGGCGTACTCGGAGTCCTGGCCGCGCTTGAGCACGTCCCACCACCACCGGTTGTAGCGCGGCACCTCCACGCCGACGTGGTTGGGCACGAGATCGGCGATCAGCCCCAAGCCCGCCTCCTTGGCCGCGGACGCGAGCGCGCGCAGTCCTTCGATGCCGCCGAGCTGCGGGTTGACCTCGGTGGGATCCAGCACGTCGTAGCCGTGGTTGGAATCCGGCATGGCCGTAAAGATGGGGGAGAGGTACAGGTGCGAGATCCCGAGCGTGCGCAGGTAAGGGATGAGCTCGGCGGCCTCGGCGAAACCGAAGGCGCGCCCGGAGGGATCCGCGCCGGGTCCGCGCAGCTGCAAGCGGTAGGTGGAAGTGATCGGTTGACGCATGACGTCTCGCTCCTTGTGCGGGCTTGCTTGTCTCGCGGCACCTCCGCGGTGCCAGTACACCCCACTACACTGTAGTGAAAAGCGGGGCGAACAACCGGGGACTAGGTAAAACGCATCGGGGTCCGGGGCGGCACGGCCAGCAGCGGAAACCCGAGCGAGTAGCGCATGAGGCGATCCCAGCCCAGCGTTTGCGCGACCTGGCGCGCGGTCGCATCGAAGGCAAAAAGCGTGTCGCCATCGCCCACGTAGTAGGTCAGCTCGTGGCGCGGGCGCAGCGTGGCAACCAGGTGCTGGTGAAGCTTCTGGAAGGACTGCGGGTGGGCGAGCCAGCCCGCGGCGGTGTGCCCGCGCGCTTGGACCTCGACACCTTTCAGCAGCTGCCCAGGATCACTGCCCAAGGCGGGGCGCACCCAGAAGGTATCGGCCAGGCCCGCCAGGTGCGCGCCTACGGCGTTCCACAGCTGGTGTTCGTTAAAGCCTAAGTGGCCCACCTGCTGGTGGGACAGCGCGCCGTGCTCCTTCGTATCAAAGACGCAGGCGAGTCCGCGCGACAGGCGCACATAGGCGGTCGAGGTGTTCAGGCCCGCGGTGATCCAGGCGTAGGGGCCCGTGCCGTAGCGCTCGTCGCGCCACGCGAGCCGTGGAATCACAGCGGGAGCCTTCAGCGTTGGTCGGTGGGCAGGAGACAGAGTGGTGGTGGAATGCGTCATACATAGTTAGACGCAGCCAAAGTGGCTCCGGTTCCCTCCGCGGGCAAGAAATTTTCTCGCGCCCGCAAAACCGGTCCTAAAACGGCGGGGTTTCGTCCAGACCCAGCACATTGAGCAGTTTGTCTGCCTGCCAGATCTGGATGCCCTGGCCCTTCTCGTTGAGCTCGTTGGCGCGCTTTTCCTTCGAGGTCACCGAGTTCCACGCGCCGACCACCAGAATGGTCGTCTTCTTCGTCACGTTCTTGCCCACCTGGCCGCCGAGCTCGGCGATGCCATTCCACAGCGTGCCCTTGTCAAAGGGCTCGAATTCGCCGGTGAGCGTGACGTGCTCGCCAAACAGAGCAGAGTCCGGGCTCGCGTCCGGGTTCGGCTCCGGCACGGTATCCGGGGTGGCCACGGACTGCCAGGGCGCGGGCCTGCGCTGCGCAGACTCGCCGCGAGAAGCGCCCGCTTCTCGACGCTGCGGCCCCGCCTGGTTACTACCCCGGGGAGCCGCAGCGGCCTCGACCACCGTGCGCGCCCCGCCCTCGGCGAAGCGCTCGGCCTGCAGTGCACGCTTCTCACCGGAACGGTCGCGCACCACCGGCGAGACCTTCGCCTGCTCGATGGTGCCCATGGCGAACCCGGAATCGTGGACAAAGCCCATCAGCGAACCGGTGTAGCCCGCCTCGCGGACCAAGCCGAGCATGATGCCAGCGCACGCCGCCGCATCAGCGCAGGCGTCGTGGTGATTGTCCAGTGGGGTGCCGAAGTGTTCCGCGAGCGTCGGCAAGCGGTGGTTGCGCACGCCGAGCTTCTTGGCGCGGGCTTGGGCGAGCGTACACGCAAACACCAGTGGGGGCACCTCGCGGCCGGTAGCGATGCACGCCGAATGCAGCGCGGAGGCGTCGAACTGGGCGTTGTGCGCCACGAGTGGCAGGTCGCCCACAAAGTCGACCAGCTCGTCGATGCGGTCGCGCACGCCGGGGGCGTCGGCAACATCCTCGGCGCGGATCCCGTGGATGGCCACGTTGCCCGGCTCGAAGAAGTTGTACTCTTCAGGCGGCTGGCACAGCCAGGAGGCGCGCTCGACTTCTTCGCCGTCGACGATCTTGACCAGGCCGATCTGGCAGATTGAGCCCCAGTGCGGGTTCGCCGTCTCCACGTCGAAGCCGACAAAGCTCAGCCCCGGCACACCTGCAGTACTCCCGCCGGCTTCAACCGTGTCCACCTCGGGGGCCTTGCCCTGGCGTGCCAGCTCGAGCAGTTCGACCAGCTCGCCGACCTCCTCCGCCGCACCGGGAGCGAAACGCAGCATCAGCGGGTGCTCGGAATCGCTGCGCAGCGCGCATTCGACGCGGTACTCGCTGACCCCATCGCCGGCGTGCACGTGCACTTCGGCGATGTCGTCGATTGCCACGCTGCGCTCGGCGCTGTGACCGGAAAGGGCGGCGAACAGCGGGGAGGGGCGGACCACCACCTCGGTGTTCGTCACCGATACCAGGGCGCCGTGGGCAGCAATCACGTCGAAAACTCTCCAATCACAGTGGGCACGTATAGGCGGTAGTCTAGCGGGGACTACGCGGCGTCGATAAGCAGTTGCCCTAGGACATCACCGGCGGCTCGATCTGCTTGAGCACGATCGTCGAGCGGGCGGGCACCGTCAGGGTGCCCTCTGCCTCCGCCGGGGCGAAGCCGACCGGGTAGCCCAACGGCTCCGTGGTGTCGATGAGGACCTCCCACTTCGCGCCGAACTTCTGCGGCGGGATGCGGAACTCAATGTCCTCGTAGTGGGCGTTAAACATCAACACGAAGGAATCGTCGGTGACCTGGCGGCCGCGGGCGTCCGGCTCGGTGATAGCGTCGCCGTTGAGGTAGACCATCAGCGCCTTGCCGAAGGCGAAATCCCAGTCCTTCTGCTCCATGAGCTGACCATCCGGGACCAGCCACGCGATCTCGCGGTCGAGCACGTCCTCGCCCAGCGCACCGCCGGAGAGGAAGCGGCGGCGGCGGAAGACCGGGTGGGCCTGGCGGATCGCGATGAGGCGTTTGGTGAAGTCGTGGAGCTCGTCCGCCTCCTGCAGACGGTCCCAGTTCATCCACGCGATCTCGTTGTCCTGGCAGTAGACGTTGTTGTTGCCGCCCTGGGTGCGGGCGAACTCGTCGCCGTGCGAAATCATCGGGGTGCCCTGCGAAAGCAGAAGCGTGGTCAGGAAGTTGCGGCGCTGCTGGGCGCGCAGTTGGCGGATCTCCGGATCATCCGTGGGGCCCTCCACACCGCAGTTCCAGGAGCGGTTGTGGCTCTCGCCGTCGCGGTTGTCCTCGCCGTTGGCCTCGTTGTGCTTCTCGTTGTAGCTGACCAGGTCGTTGAGGGTAAAGCCGTCGTGGGCGGTGATGAAGTTGATCGAGGCCGTCGGGCGGCGGCCGTTGTGCTGGTACAGATCCGAGGAGCCGGTCAGGCGTGAGGCGAACTCGCCGAGCGTGGAGGGCTCGCCGCGCCAGAAGTCGCGCATAGTGTCGCGGTACTTGCCGTTCCACTCGCTCCACAGGGCGGGGAAGTTGCCCACCTGGTAGCCGCCCTCGCCCACGTCCCAGGGCTCGGCGATGAGCTTGACCTGGCTGACCACCGGGTCCTGCTGCACCAGGTCGAAGAAGGTGGCCAGGCGGTCCACGTCCGAGAACTCGCGCGCGAGCGTGGAGGCCAGATCGAAGCGGAACCCGTCGACGTGCATCTCGGTGACCCAGTAGCGCAGGCTGTCCATGATCAGCTGCAGGGAGTGCGGGTCGCGTACGTTAAAGGAGTTGCCGGTGCCGGTGTAGTCCATGTAGTGGTACTTGTCGTCTTCCACCAGGCGGTAGTAGGCCTCGTTGTCAATGCCGCGGAAGGCGATCGTTGGGCCCAAGTGGTTGCCCTCGGCGGTGTGGTTGTACACCACGTCCAGGATGACCTCCATGCCCGCGTCGTGGTAGGCGCGCACCATGTGCTTGAACTCGGCGACCGCGTCACCCGGGTTCGAGCTCGAGGCGTAGTGGTGCTCGGGTGCGAAGAAGCCGAAGGTGTTGTAGCCCCAGTAGTTGCGCAGGCCCAGCTCTTTGAGGCGGTCGTCCTGGAAGAACTGGTGCACCGGCAGCAGCTCTACCGAGGTCACACCCAGGTCCTTGAGGTAGTCCACCACGGCCGGGTGTGCCATGCCGGCGTAGGTGCCGCGCAGGTTTTCTGGGACCTCCGGGTGGGTCTGCGTCATGCCCTTGACGTGGCACTCGTAGATCACGGTCTCCTCGTCCGGGATGCGCGGGTTGCGGTCATCGCCCCAGTCGAAGAACGGGTTGATCACCACCGAGAGCATGGTGTGGCCCAGCGAGTCCTCCTCGTTGCGGCCGGTGCCGGGCTCATCTGCGGTGGTGTCGTAGGAGAACAGGGAGCTGTGCGTGTCGAAGGTGCCGTCGAAGGCACGCGCGTAAGGGTCGATGAGCAGCTTGTTCGCATCACAGCGTTTGCCGTTCGCCGGGTCCCACGGCCCGTGCACGCGGTAGCCGTAGCGCTGCCCCGGGCTGACGGTGGGCAGGTAGCCGTGCCAGACGTGGTTGTCCACTTCTTCGAGCTCCACGCGGGTCTCCGCGCCGTCGTCGTCGATCAGGCACAGCTCGACGCGCTCGGCTACGCCAGAAAAGAGGGCAAAGTTGGTACCAGCGCCGTCGTAGGTTGAGCCCAGCGGGTAGGCGGACCCCGGCCACACGATCGGGGCTTCGGGGGATTGCGATGTCGCTGCAGATTCAGTCATGGGAGCCGATTCTAGTCCAATCCGGTCTCCGTGCCCGGTGCGCCCGGCGCGCGCAGGCCCGCCAGGAGCAGTGCCACCCCCTCGGCGTGCTCTTTGGCGGCGTCAGCAGCGCTAATCGCCGGGGCCTCGCCCGTGAGCGAGGCCAGCTGCGCGCCAGCTTGGTAGACCATTGCGGCCCCCAGCGTCATGTAGACCAGGTTCGCGGCCGCCGCGCGCGCCTTGCTTGCCGACGCCCGCTCGCCCCACTCCGCACGCACCTGCGCCACAAACACCGCAATGAGCTCCTCGCGCACCGGGGCGTCGGGCTGGCTGAGCGCGGCCAGGACCACCTCCGCGCCGTCGCGTACTTCGAGCACATGCGCGCGCAGCGAGGCGGCAAGCGCTGCTGTGTCGGTAGTTTCAGCGGCTGCCGCGTCTGCGGAAACCGGGCGCACAATTTCGGCCGCGAGGCTGGCGATCAGTTCCTGCTTGTTTTCTATGTGCCAGTACAGCGCGCCGGGGGCGACGCCGAGGGCGGTGGCGACGCGGCGCATGGAAACGTCTCCCAGCCCGTACTCGCCCAGGATGGAAAGGGCGGCGGCGGTAATCGTTTCGCGGGACAGCTGCATGGCCCTCCATCGTAGTGGTTAGCCAAGGACGGAGTTGGGGCGTTTGGCAGCTTTGTACACGCCGACTGAGAGACGAGTGCCATGTAACCTCACAGAGACCGCTCAGAGAGTTAGCACCTGTAGTGAAACCGTGACCCAGTTGAGCGTTGTTAAGATGGCTTGAAACAACACAATGTATTTGCAACTCACGTGAGCCGTGCGGGTCGATCCACGAACCTGGACTCACGAACCGGCAAGGCTTTTGCGTGAGGCCGGCGTTGATGTGTCGCCGGAAAACAAAGAGAGGTTAGTACGTGAGGTTTTCTACCAAGACATCGAAGGCTGCTGCAGCAGGCATGACCGCGTTGGCGTTGGTCCTTCCGCTTGCCGCATGTGGCTCCGACAAGGAAACCACCAGCTCCGGCCTCTCCACCGCAGCCGAGGCCCCGGAGGCGACCGAGTCCGTTGACGGCGCTGCCAATAAGTCCGAGGAGAACTCGGGCGACAAGGAAAAAGCCGACAAGGAAAAGAACACCGACGGCAAGAAAGAGCAGAAGTCGGAGAAGAAGGACGGCGAGTCCGGCGAGTCCGGTGACGCGGGCGAGGTACCCACGATCGCCAACCCGTTTGCTGACGGCCAGTACGAGCAGGTCACGCACGAGCCCATCGCCGGCGGCCAGGAGGCTTCCCAGGCTGACATTGATGAGATGACCAAGGTGGTCGAGGCTGTCTCCAACCCGGAGTCGCTGGCCAGCTGGACCCGGGTCATCTTGGATAACTCCTGCAAGGCCGTGACCGACCCGGCGATGGAGGAGCTGGAGCGCCAAGGCATGACGCTCGAGTCCGTCGAAGAGGCCGCCCGCATGCAGGAAGAGGCCGGTATGGGCATTGAGCTGCCGCGCTCGGAGATCTCGCTGGCGGATGTGCGCGTCGACGGCGACCGGGCTTCTGCCTCGGTCACCGCCCGCAATGATTCCGGCGAGGATACACAGACGCAGCTCTTCCAGCGCGAGGACGGCCGCTGGAAGCTCTGTAACTAATCGCGTTGAGTACCGCTGTAACCGTTTCTGCCGCGGGCAGTGAACCTGCGGCAAAGCCCGCCTCCCGCCGTCGGGCGCGCGCAGTTCTCGCACGCCTTGGGGCAGGGGCGGGCCTTGTCGCGTGCGCGCTCGGCCTCGGCATCATTGGCGGGCTGGGCTGGGCGTGGCTGCGGCCCGCCTACGTGGGCACCGCCGCCCACGGCGGGGTGGCCGTTGACCAGATCGCCAGCCCCGCGAACGTGGAGTTCGCCGCGCTCGGCTGGTTTAGCCTGCTTAACGCCGTCATTGGCGCTGTGCTCGCCGTGGTTGCGCTCCGGCAGTCTTCCCGTGGCGAGAGACGCGGTGGCGTCAGCACGCTGGTGTGGCTGATTGTCTGCGCGGCTGCTGCGGCCTTTGCTCTTTACACCACCGGCAACCTGGTGATTAGCCTGCAGCAGCAGGGGTTTGCCGAGCTTGCTGACGGCCAGTCGCTGCAGGTGGTGCCGCCGGTCAGCCTTGGTGTGGCCTGGTGCGTGGGTCCCTTTACCGCGGCCCTGTCCTACTGGCTGGCCAACGTGTACGCCTTCGTGTCGGGGGACAGCGCAGGAGACAGCGCAGCAGAAATCGTCTAAGCGCAAGTTAGCGCGGCGGGTCGTCGGGGTACTCCTGCGGCCAGTCGATGCAGCACTCGCCCGTGGCTTGGGTGGAGATGTAGTCCAGCATGTCCATGTGGTACCGGTTCGCGTACTGGATGTGGGTGAATAGCTGGGCGGGGGAGACGCCGGCGTCGATAAGCAAATGCGAGCTGATCACCACGATGGCATGCTCCGCATCGGAAAACACGCTGCAGGCCTCCATCAGGGTGCGGTCGTTGGCCTCGTTGCACAACAGCGCGAGGTTGGTCGCGTGCTCCTTTGACGGCAAGTCGGTAAACCAGATGCCGTAGACGCGCACCCACTGCCCAATGAGCGACTCCACGGAAATCGACATGCCGTTGATCGTGGTGAGCAGCACGTTGTCTTCGCGGATGCCGTAGACCACGCCGAGGCCGCCGACGGCTTCGCGCAGCATCTGCTCGGTGAGCCACTTGGGGCGCAGCCGTGCCTGCTTCGCAAGGTCTGCGTCGGTGTAGGTGAACTCGTCCAGCTCTGGGGTCCAGGTCCTGCGGGGAGTTTCCGCCCGGTGGCGCCACTTCGGGTGCTTGCCGGTCAGCTGGGCGTAGTCCTGCTCGGTGCGCAGCGGCTCGGGAAGTGGGGCGAAGATGTCCGCTTCGGGGAAGAGGCGGTCGAGTTCGTGGACGAGGTGCGCGGTGGCGTCGATAAGCGTGCGCAGCCAGTTGTGCAGCTGCTCCTCGCTCAACCCATCGGAGATGAACGTGCCCGCGCGCATGCGCACGGCGAGCGTGCCCGCGTCGGTGACGCGGTAGCTGGCCACCGGCCCCGGTGACTGCCCGTTGTAGGTGTTGAGGATGCGGGTGAGTGTGCTGGACTCTGCTAATGGCAGCGGGACGCGCAGCTGGCCGTCCAGATGCAGCGAGGCGGGCAGTTGCGGCTCCATCCAGCAGGTCAGGATGTAGCCGGGCAGGCCGATGACCAGGCGATCTTCGCGCTCGAGCGGGTCGTAGCCCAGCTCGGCGAGTGCGAGTGCAACCCGCGGAAGCGTCACCCGCGTGGTGAGTCCCTGTGGCTGGCTGTCGTCGTGGTCGGTGTCGTACTGCGGTGTCGCCATTGGTGCCTCCTCGTTGTGTTCGCTGACGGGGCACGCACGGTGCGCTCATGTTGGACCACCCGCACCCCACGCGTGGTCAGCCCGCCCCCTAGACTGTGTGTTGTCTTGGGGTGCAAGTGTACCGGCACTTCCGTTCGGCTGCACACGCCCCGAAGCACGCATCACAGAGCATTTCATAGAGCACAACTCCTGGAGAATTCATGCTGCACGTCACAGACTTACGGGGCCGCACCCCGTCCACGTCCGAGCTGCGCCGGGTCCTGCCGCGCGGCGGTACCGACGTCAACGCGGTGCTACCCACCGTCACACCAATCGTGGAAGCGGTGCGCGAAGGCGGCGCCGCCACCGCGCTGGACTACGGCGAGCAGTTCGACCATGTGCGCCCGACCGCGGTGCGCGTACCCGCCGAGGTGATCCAGCAGGCCACCGACGCACTCGATTCGGCGGTGCGCGACGCGCTCGAGGTGGCGATCGCGCGCATCCGCAAGGTGCACGAGGAACAGAAGCCGCAAAGCCACACAACTCGGCTGGCTGAGACCGCGCTGGTGACCGAGAAGTTCATCCCGGTCAACCGCGTCGGCCTCTACGTGCCCGGCGGCAAGGCCGTCTACCCCTCGAGCGTGCTGATGAACGTCATCCCCGCCCAGGCCGCGGGTGCGAGCTCGCTGGTGGTGTGTACCCCGCCGCAGGAGGAGTTCGGTGGCTGGCCGCACCCGACCACGCTGGCCGCCTGTCAGCTCCTGGGCGTCGACGAGGTGTGGGCCGTCGGTGGCGCGCAGGCCGTTGCGCTGATGGCCTACGGCGACGACGAGTGCGGGCTGGAACCGGTGGACATGGTCACCGGCCCCGGCAACATCTTCGTCACCGCAGCAAAGCGCGTGGTCAACGGCATCGTCGGCATTGACGCCGAGGCGGGTCCCAGCGAGATCGCCGTGATTGCCGACGAGCACGCCAACGCAGAGTACGTCGCGCTCGATCTCATCTCGCAGGCCGAGCACGACGAGCAGGCCGCCAGCGTGCTCATCACGGACTCGGAAGACTTCGCCGCCCGCGTCGACGCACTGGTGGAGGAGCGCTCGCAAGCAACGATCAACGCGGAGCGCGCCCGCAGCGCACTCGGCGGCAAGCAGTCCGGCATCGTCTTGGTTTCCGACCTGGATGCGGCGATCGACGTGGCCAACGCTTACGCCGCCGAACACCTGGAAATCCACACGGAAAACCCCCGCGAGGTCGCCGAGCGCATCATCAACGCCGGCGCGATCTTCGTCGGCCCGTACTCGCCGGTCCCGCTGGGCGACTACGCCGCAGGCTCGAACCACGTGCTGCCCACCTCCGGCACGGCGCGGTTTTCTGCGGGCCTGTCCACGCACACCTTCCTCAAGCCGGTCAACCTCATCGAGTACGACAGGAAGGCCCTGCAGGACATCGGCGCGGAGATCATCGCGCTGGCAACCGACGAGCAACTACCCGCGCACGGCGAATCTATCCGCGCACGCATGGGGAAGGAAAGCTAATGCAATTGAAGGACAACACCCTCGCCGCCGACACCGAACTTGGCGCGCTGCCGCTGCGTGAGGAGCTGCGCGGTAAATCCGCCTACGGTGCCCCGCAGCTCGAGGTGCCGGTCGCGCTGAACACGAACGAGAACCCGTACGCACCTTCGCAGCAGCTTATCGACGCCCTCGTAGACGAAGTCGCCCGCGTCTCCAAGGGGCTCAACCGCTACCCGGAGCGCGACGCGGTTGCGCTGCGCGAGGACCTCGCCGCCTACGTCTCCCGCCAGACCGGGGTACACGTCACCCGCGACAACGTGTGGGCGGCCAACGGCTCCAACGAAGTCTTGCAGCAGCTGCTGCAGGCCTTCGGCGGCCCGGGCCGCAGCGCCATGGGGTTTGTGCCCAGCTACTCCATGCACCCGATCCTTTCTGCAGGCACGCAGACGGAGTTCATTCCGATCCCGCGTGGGGAGGATTTCCGGATTGATATGGCGGCGGCGCTGGCGGGCGTCGAAAAGCATGCGCCGGACGTAATATTTATCACCACCCCGAACAACCCGACGGGCGATGTGACCAGTCTGGACGACATCGAGCGGCTGTTAAAGGCCGCGCCGGGCATCGTGATCGTGGACGAGGCCTACGCAGAGTTCTCGCCGAGCGCTTCCGCGACCACCCTGCTGGAGAAGTACCCGGAAAAGCTGGTGGTGTCGCGCACCATGTCTAAGGCTTTCGACTTCGCGGGCGGGCGCCTGGGCTACTTCGTCGCCGCGCCTGCGTTCATCGAGGCCGTGATGCTCGTGCGCCTGCCGTACCACCTCTCGGTGCTCTCGCAGGCTGCCGCACGCGTGGCGCTGCGCTTTGCCGACGAGACGCTGGCCAGCGTGGACACACTCGCGCAGGAGCGCAAGCGCGTCCAGGCCGAACTTGAGGCGATGGGCTACGATGTCGTGCCGAGCGAGTCGAACTTCGTGTTCTTCGGACCTTTCGGCTCGACTACCGAAAAAACGCACGAGGCGTGGCAGGCATTCTTGGACCGCGGGGTGCTCATCCGCGACGTCGGGGTGGCAGGCCACCTGCGCACCACGATCGGCCTGCCGCACGAAAACGACGCATTCCTTAAGGCAGCGAAGGAGGTACGCAATGCTGAAGAACTCGCGTAAGGACGCACAATTGGAGCCGCGTATCGGCACGGCGACTCGCACCACCAGCGAGTCCGACATCGCCGTCGAGATCAACCTGGACGGCACCGGCAACGTCGAGGTGGATACGGGCCTGCCCTTTTTTGATCACATGCTCACCGCCTTCGGCACCCACGGCGCGTTCGACCTGAAGGTCCAGGCCACAGGCGATACCCATATCGACGCCCACCACACGGTAGAGGACACTGCCATTACCCTGGGCTGGGCGCTTATCGACGCCGTGGGGGACAAGCGCGGCATCCGCCGTTTCGGCTCCATGCTGCTGCCCATGGACGAGACCCTCGTCGAGGGCGTGGTGGACCTGTCCGGCCGTCCCTACTTTGTCATGCACGGCGAGCCCGAGCACATGGACTGGCAGGTCATCGGCGGCCACTACGCCACGGTGATCAACCGCCACTTCTTCGAGACGCTGGCGTACAACGCGCGCATGACTCTCCACGTCAACGTGCGCTACGGGCGCGACCCGCACCACATCACCGAGGCGGAATACAAGGCCGTTGCCCGCAGCCTGCGCCAGGCCGTGGAGCGCGACCCGAAGATCACGGGGGTGCCGTCCACGAAGGGGGCGCTGTAGATGTTTAACGTCGCCGCCGGCATGTGGGTGGTCATCCTCTTCCTGCTCGCCGGCATGCTCGTCGGCGGGGTGTGGTCGGCCTACCAGAACGGCTCGAAGGCCGTCACCGTGATCCTGGCGCTGTGCGCCGTCATTGCTTTCGCATTCGCCCTGTTCAACATGGCAAAGGTGGTGTAAGGTGGCACTCTTTTCCCGTCGTCCCGTGACTGCGGAGGAAGTTAACTCATTGACAAGCGTGTGGCGGGCGCGCGGACTTAAGCCCGTCTTCTTGGCGATGATCTGCGCCTTCGGCGCATGGGCCCTCCTTTTGCCGGTGGTGCCGACCGCGGTGCTTGACGCGGGTGGGTCCGAAACCCTCGCAGGGCTGACCACTGGTGTGTTCATGCTCTTTACCGTGGTCACCCAGATCTTCACGCCCATGCTTTTGCGCAAGGTGGGATATACCACGGTCCTGTCAGTCTCTGCCTTCCTCCTCGGCTTTCCCGCCGTGGGCTATCTGCTGGGTATGAGCGCTCCGGCGGTACTGACCGTGTCCGCGATCCGTGGCGTGGGCTTCGGCGCGCTGACCGTGGCGGAGGCGGCGATCGTGGCCGAGCTCGTGCCGATTCGGCTGCTGGGCCGCGCCACCGGGCTGGTCGGTATCATGATTGGTTTGGCGCAGATGATCGCGTTGCCAGCGGGCATGGCGCTGGTACAGCGGATCGGCTACGACGCCGTGTACCTCATCGCGGGCGGTATTGGTCTGCTTGCCCTGGTGGCCTGCCAAGGCATCCCACCGATCCCGCCACCGACCGAGAAGTCCTCCGAGACCGACCACATCCACGTCCCCATGTGGCGGCTCGTGCTCGTGCCCGCCCTGGCGCTCATGTTTGTCACCACCGCCTACGGCGCGATTACGAACTTCCTGCCGGCGTCGATGCGCGAGCTCGACGCAGCGACCGGTGCCACACTCGGCGGGTTGATGCTGGGTCTGATGAACTTTGCCTCCATGCTGTCGCGCTACTACGCGGGCCGGGTGATGGACAAGGTAGGCCAGCCGGGCACGGTGATGATCCGCTTCCAGATCATCTCCGCACTCGGCGTTTTCGTCATGGCGGGCATCCTATTTTTAGACCTGCCGGTGTGGTGGATGGCGCTCGCCGCGCTGCTCTACGGCACAGGTTTCGGCGCGGTGCAGAACGAGGCGCTGACCATGATGTTCTACCGACTGCCGCGCTCGAAGACTTCGGAGGCCGCCGCCATTTGGAACATTGCTTACGACGGAGGCACGGGCATGGGCTCGACCTTCTACGGCATGTTGCTTACCACGATGGCGTTTGCACCGATGTTCGGTATCGCCTCGGGCGTGATCGTGCTGGGGCTGGTAGTCACGCTGCTCGACCGGCAGCTTGGACGCCACCGCGTGGTGGAGGTAAACAACCTGGCCGCGCGCCTGCAATCCGTCCAGGCGCCGCGGCGTTACAACCGCGGCGGCAAAAAGCGCTCAGGCGGACAGTAGAATACTCCACCATGAACGTCGCTCGCCCCTTAACGCAGGTTGCCCTTTTAGATTACGGCGCGGGAAACATCCGCTCCGCCCAGCGCGCCCTCGAACACGTCGGTGCCGAGGTCACAGTGACCACGGACCCGTACGTGGCCACCGAGGCCGCGGGCCTGGTCGTGCCCGGCGTCGGCGCCTTTGATGCGTGCATGCGGGGGCTAAACCGCGTTGACGGCGGCCGCGTGATCGGCCAGCGGCTTGCAGGCTCGCGCCCGGTGCTGGGGATCTGCGTGGGTCTGCAGGTGATGTTCGAGCGCGGTGTCGAACACGGGGTAGATACCGCAGGTTTCGGCGAGTGGCCGGGCGTGGTGGAAAAACTTGATGCCCCGGTGCTGCCGCACATGGGCTGGAACACCGTTGAGATGGCCAAGGACAGTGAGCTGTTTGCAGGCTTAGACTCAGATACCCGCTTCTACTTCGTCCACTCCTACGGGGTGCGCGAGTTCCCGCTTGTCGCCGACGAGTTCATCGCCTACCCCAAGCTGAGCTGGGCAACCCACGGCGCAAGCCGCTTTTTGGCGGCGGTGGAAAACGGCCCGCTGTGCGCGACCCAGTTCCACCCGGAAAAGTCCGGGGATGCAGGCCTGCACCTGTTGGAAAACTGGGTGGGTACGCTGAGGTAATCCGTCGCTGAATCGGTTCCGATTCAGCGCTGAGCGGGTGCGGCAACACTGCACGGTGCGTGTGGTCACGCTGCTACCATGTGCTTCATGGATTTCACTCTGTTGCCCGCCGTGGATGTAGTCAATGGCCAGGCCGTTCGCCTCGATCAGGGCGAGGCCGGCACCGAAAAGAGCTATGGTGACCCGCTTGAGGCCGCGCTGCGCTGGCAGGAGCAGGGTGCGACCTGGCTGCACTTCGTGGACCTGGACGCCGCATTCGGTCGTGGCTCCAACCACGAGATGATGGCGGACGTGGTCAAAAAGCTCGACATCAACGTGGAGCTGACTGGCGGCATTCGGGACGATGCTTCGCTTGAGCGCGCCCTGGCCACCGGCGCGCGTCGGGTAAACATCGGCACCGCAGCGCTGCAGCACCCGGAGTGGATGGTCGACGTGATTTCTCGCTACGGCGACAAGGTGGCCATCGACCTGGCTGTGCGTGAAGAGGACGGCCAGTGGCGCACGAAGGGCAACGGGTGGACCTCGGACGGCGGCGACCTGTGGGAGGTGCTCGAACTGTTCGACTCCGCCGGGTGCTCCCGCTTCGTGGTCACCGACGTGAGCAAGGACGGCATGCTTACCGGACCGAACGTGGACCTGCTGCGCGAGGTCTCCGCGGCCTGCGACGCATATGTCACGGCCTCCGGCGGCATTGCCACCCTGGACAACGTGGTGGAGTTGGCTTCTTACGCACACGAGGGGATCGACTCGGCGATTATTGGCAAGGCGCTCTACGAGCACAAGTTCACGCTCGACGAGGCGCTCAAGGCTGTCGCCGGTGCCACCCCGGCGTCGGACGAGTAAGGCGTAAGGCACGTGCCCGCAGAGTCGAACACAGCGCACCAGCTTGAGGAATACCTGGGGGTTGCGCACGAGGTTGTCGCCGAGGCGCGGGAGATCTTCCTCGCGCACCTGGGTGCGGCCCCAGCCCTGTACAAGGGCAAAGGAGATTTTGCCACTGAGGCCGACCTGGCCATCGAGAAGCTGCTGCGCCGTCGGCTCGAGGCGGCCACCGGCATCCCGGTTTTCGGGGAGGAGCAGGGCGGGACGCTCAATAGTGAAGCCTGCTGGGTGGTCGACCCGATCGACGGTACGTCGAACTACTCATCTGGCAACCCCAACTGCGCCATCCTTGTCTCCCTGCTGTTGAGAGGTGAGCCCGTCGTCGCGGTCACCGACATCCCGCTTTTTCGCACCCAGCTGTCCTGCCACGCGGGTTCGCCGGTGCTGCTTAACCACGAACCGCTGCCGCCGGTGGACCACACCACGGTGGCGGCCTGGCAGGTTGGTGTCGGCTCCGTGGGCTCGGACGACCGGCAGGCTTTTCCCGCGAGCATGCGTTTGGGGCTCCTCGGCGCGCTGGCAAAGGTGGACCTGCGCCCGCGTATTTCGGGCTCGGTCGGCGTCGACTTGGCTTTTGTCGCACAGGGCGTTTACCAGGCCGCCGTGAGCTTTTCGCCCTACATTTGGGACAACGCGGCCGGTGTGTGCCTCGCGCGCAGCGCGGGCGCGACTGTGAGCACGCCGGACGGGAGCGCGTGGACACCGGAGTCCGTGGGCGTGGTGGTGGGGACCGCCGCAGCGCACGAAATGATGCTGGGTAGCATGAGGGACGTGCGTGATACGCCCACCCCTGGCCCCAATACGTTGTAGAAAGAGTGCTGTAGACGATGTCTGTTGCCATCCGTGTAATTCCGTGTTTGGACGTGGACAATGGCCGCGTGGTCAAGGGGGTGAAGTTCGCCGACTTGAAGGACGCGGGCGACCCGGTCGAGCTGGCTAAGCGCTACGGTGCCGAGGGCGCCGACGAGCTGACCTTCTTAGACGTGTCCGCCTCCAAGGAAGGCCGCGGCACCATGATTGAGGTGGTGCGCCGCACCGCCGAGCAGGTCTTCATTCCGCTCACCGTCGGCGGCGGGGTGCGCTCGGCTGACGACGTGCGCGAGCTCCTGCGGGCAGGGGCGGACAAGGTCAGCGTGAACACCGCTGCGATTGCCAACCCGAACCTGTTGCGCGAGCTCAGCGAGGAGTTCGGCGCGCAGTGCATCGTGCTGTCTGTCGACGCGCGCCGCGTGCCCGAAGGCGGAGTCCCGCAACCCTCCGGCTTCGAGGCCACCACGCACGGCGGCACCAAATCTGCGGGTATCGACGCCATCGAGTGGGCCCGCACCGGCCAGGACTTAGGCGTCGGCGAGATCCTGCTCAACTCCATGGACGGAGACGGCACCAAGGAGGGCTTCGACTTGGAGCTGCTGCGCTTGGTGCGCGAGGCGGTGTCCATCCCGGTGATCGCCTCGGGCGGGGCGGGCAAAGCGGAGCACTTCCCGCCCGCCGTCGAGGCCGGCGCGGATGCGGTGCTGGCGGCGTCCATCTTCCACTTCGGCGAAGTTTCGATCGCCGAGGTCAAGGAGGCGCTCAAGGCTGCAGGGCAGGAGGTCCGCTAGTGTCGGCCGCCCCGGATACCCCCGAATCGTATGAGCTTGACCCCGACATCGCCGCGAAGCTGAAGCGCAACAACGCGGGCCTTGTACCCGCCGTGGTGCAGGCCGCAGGCAGCAGCGAGGTGCTCATGCTCGCCTGGATGGATGACCACGCGCTGGCGTACACGCTGGCCACCAGGCGTGGCACCTACTACTCGCGCTCGCGCAAAGAGTACTGGATCAAGGGGTTGACCAGCGGTCACACCCAGTACGTGCGCGAGGTGCGCCTGGATTGCGACGGGGATACGATCCTGCTCGTCGTCGACCAAGAAGGCGGCGCTTGCCACACCGGGGATCGCACCTGCTTTGACGCGGAAAGGTTGCTGTAGATGGCTGAGGTGGACAATCAGGCCGTGGACAAAGGCTGGTCGAAGCCGGGCGCGGCCGCGCTGGGCATCGGCGGGTCCGCGCTGTGGCTCTTCGCCCGCATGCCGTGGATCGAGGCGGCGTACGACGATAGCCTCGCCGGCAGCGGCACGGCAGAAATCACCGGGGCCGACTGGTCGACGGAGACGACGGCGCTTGCACTCTTACTCGTCGTCGGCATGATTGCGGGGCTGGCGCTGCGGCGCACTGGCCGACGGATCATCGGCGTGGTCGGCGCGCTGGCCGGTATCGGCGCGGCCGTCTCCCCGGCCGCGGTGCTGGCGGGCCCGATCTCGTACGAGCGGGTGCACGCGCTGTTGACCGTCGGCAGCGACGCCGCACAGGCCGCCCAGAGCACAGACACCGCCACGATCGCGGACTGGGCGGAGATCACCGCGACGACGGTGGCGGCTACCGGCCCGGCAGGCGCGCTCGCCGGCTGCGTGTGCGCCCTGCTCGGCGGGCTGGCGCTCGCACTGCGTCCCGGGCAGGACTCGGCGAAGCTGAACAAGTACGAGCAGGAGACGGTACGGCGCGAGAAGATCCGGGATGACTTAGAATCCCAGCCGGACTCAGGCCGTGTGCTGTGGGACGCACTTGATGCGGACATCGATCCGACGGAAGACCCCGCGCGTGACGGGAAGTCCCCTTAAGAAGCAGGGGAGAATTTCGCGCACCTGTGTGCGTTGTCTATTCTGTTGACAAGAGTCAATACTCCTGGAGGTAGTCATGGTGGTTCCTCACACTGCCGACACCGCAGGCATCGCGGAGGTCGCCGAGGCGATCGTGACGAGCGTGCTGCGCGACGTGGCACGCCGTGAGGCCGACGTGCCTTTCCAGGAGATCAAGGCGCGCTCGCGCGACATGGCCCCCACGAGGGATGCGCGCGCCGCCCTGCTGCGCCCGGGGTGCGGCGTGGTCGCGGAAATCAAGCGCAATTCGCCCGTCTACGGGCCGACCGCCGCGAAGTACCGCTCGATCGAAGAGGTCGCTCATGCCATCGAAGAGGGCGGGGCGCACCTGATCGCGTGCCAGACGGAGCGCCTGCGCTTCGACGGCTCGTTGACCGATATGGCCGCCGCCCGCGCCGCCGTCGAGCTGCCGATGGTGTGCCGCGACGTGATCGTGGACCCGTATCAGATCCACGAGGCCCGCTGCTTCGGCGCCGACGTGCTGCCGCTGCAGGTGGGCATCCTGGACCAGGCGCGCCTGGCGTCGCTGATCGACCGGGCGGAGTCGCTCGGCATGGTGGTGATGGCCGAGGTACGCACACCCCAGGATGCGGACCGCGCGCTCGCCGCCGGCGCGAGCGTGATCGCGGTGAACTCGTGGACCTTTGAGACAAACTCGCGCAACCCGGAGGCTTTCGCGGAGATCGCCCCGGGGCTGCCCAGCGAAGTCATCAAGATCAGCCTTGGCGGCGTGACCACCCCGCGCGACCTCATCAACGCCGCCGCGTGCGGCGCGGACGCGGTGCTGGCCGCCGAGGCGATCATGAGCGGCGGCGACATCTGCCAGGCCACCCGCGCGTTGGCTGCGGCGGGGCAGCACCCGGCGTGCCCGTCGCGTCGCTAAGTGCCCGCGGGGGCACCGGGGGCAGTGTTCGAAATTCCAGGCGGGCTCAGGCACACTGTGTGACGTGGAAACCTACATTCTGGCAAATATTCCCTCCCCGCCGCAGGGCGTGTGGCACGTCGGCCCAATTCCCATTCGCGCCTACGCGCTGTGCATCATCACGGGCATTCTCGTTGCGCTGTGGATCGGCGTGCGTCGCTACACGGCGCGCGGCGGGGACGCGGATGTGGTGTGGGACGCGGCGATTGTGGCGATCCCCGCGGGCATCATCGGCGGCCGCCTTTACCACGTGATCACGGATTACGATAAGTACTTCGGCGAGGGCAAAAACCCCTGGCAGGCCTTCAATATCACCGCCGGGGGCCTAGGGATCTGGGGTGCGGTCGCGCTTGGCACGCTCGCGGTGTGGGCGTTGATGCGCTACCGCAACGTGCCGTTTGCCCCGCTTGCCGACGCGCTCGCGCCCGGAGTCGTACTCGCCCAGGGCATCGGACGACTGGGCAACTGGTTCAACCAGGAGCTCTACGGTGCGGAAACGGATGTGCCATGGGCGCTGGACATCTACTACCGCGTCGACGAGGCCGGCAACTTCGCGCCGCTGACCGGCCGCTCAACCGGGGAAGTGCTTGCCAGCGTGCACCCGACCTTCCTGTACGAGCTGATATGGAACGTGGCCGTCTTCTGCCTGCTGATCTGGGCGGATCGCTACTTTAGGCTGGGCCATGGCCGCGTGTTTTGGCTGTACGTGGCCGGTTATACCTTCGGGCGCTTCTTCATCGAGCTGATGCGCACCGACGAGGCCACGCTCATTCTCGGGCAGCGGGTCAACTCTTGGGTTTCGGCGCTGGTCTTCCTCATCGCTATTGTGCTCTTCTTTTTCAGTGCGAAGGGGAGAGAGACGCCGGAGGAGGTCGACCCGCGTCGGCAAGCACAGGCGGGCGAGCGCAGTGCGAACGACGGGTGAGAACAATGCCTGATTATGTCCGATCGGGCATGATTGTGTGAAAGGGAGTAGCCTGGTCTCTTGCAAGACAGGGACGAAACAACACACACGTCTGATTTCGGCCCAGTACGTTCGCTACATCCAAGTAGGTGCATAAACATGGATAGAAGAACAAAGATCGTGTGTACGCTCGGCCCAGCTGTGGCGAGCAAGGAAGCTATCGTGGGCCTCGTGCGCGACGGGATGAACGTCGCGCGCCTGAACTTCTCGCACGGCGACCACGCCGACCACCAGCAGAACTACGACTGGGTGCGCGAGGCCACCGACGAGACGGGGCAAGCCGTGGGCGTGCTCGCGGACCTGCAGGGCCCGAAGATCCGCCTCGGCCGCTTCAAAGAAGGCGCGACTGAGTGGAAAGACGGCGAGATCGTCCGCATCACCACCGACGATGTCGAGGGCACGCACGACCGTGTCTCCACCACGTACAAGGGCCTGGCGCGTGATGCTTCCCCGGGCGATCGCCTGCTTGTCGACGATGGCAAGGTCGGCCTCGTCTGCGTCGAGGTTGACGGCAACGACGTGGTCTGCCGCGTGACCGAGGGCGGCCCGGTCTCCAACAACAAGGGTGTGTCCCTGCCCGGGATGAACATCTCGGTTCCAGCACTCAGCGAGAAGGACAAGGACGACCTGCGCTTCGCTCTGCGCATGGGCGTGGACCTGATCGCCCTGTCGTTTGTGCGCTCGCCGGCCGACGTGGACCTGGTCCACGAGATCATGGACGAGGTTGGCCGCCGCGTCCCCGTGATCGCCAAGCTGGAGAAGCCCGAGGCAGTCGACGCGATCGAGTCGATCATTCTCGCCTTCGACGCGGTGATGGTGGCTCGTGGCGACCTGGGCGTGGAGATCCCGCTCGAGGAGGTCCCCGCGGTGCAGAAGCGCGTCATCCAGATCGCCCGCGAGAACGCCAAGCCGGTGATCGTGGCAACGCAGATGCTCGACTCCATGATTGAGAACTCGCGCCCTACCCGCGCCGAGGCTTCCGACGTGGCCAACGCGGTCATCGACGGTGCGGATGCCGTCATGCTCTCCGGCGAGACCTCCGTGGGCGTGGACCCGCACAACGTGGTGCGCACCATGAGCCGCATCGTCCGCTCCGCCGAGGACTCCGGCATCGAGCCGAAGCTGCAGCACGTGCCTCGCACCAAGCGCGGCGTGGTGGCGTACGCCGCCAAGGACATCGCGACCAACCTGCACGCCAAGGCGATCATCACGTTCACCACCTCCGGTGACACGGCGCGCCGCGTCGCACGCCTGCGCCCGGACCTGCCGCTGCTCGCCTTTACCCCGAACCAGCAGGTGCGCTCGCAGCTCGCAGTGACCTGGGGTACCGACACCTTCCTGTGCCGCCGCACGCAGACCACCGACGACATGATCGCCGTGGTGGACGAGTCGCTGCTCGCACTGGATGACTACAACGAGGGGGACACCATCGTGGTGGTCGCCGGCACCCCGCCGGGGATTCCGGGCACCACGAACACCATCCGCGTCCACGAGCTGGGCGAGGACACCACCAGCCACTAGGAGGCGGTGCCCCACCGCGCGCGTAGGGTGGGGCGTATGCATGACAACCGAGACATCCGTGTACGCGACGCCCACCTGCACAACCTGCGCAACGTGGATGTGGATATCCCGCGCGGCACGCTTGTCGCGGTCACGGGTGTGTCCGGATCGGGCAAGTCCTCGCTCGCTTTTGGCACCATCCACGGCGAGGGTCAGCGCCGCTACCTGGAGTCGGTCGCGCCCTTTGCCCGTCGGCTGATTGGCTCGGCGGTGGATCCGCAGGTCGGCTCCGTCGACGGCTTGCCGCCGACGGTCGCACTCGAGCAGTCGACCTCGGGCGGTGGGGCGCGCTCGACTGTGGGTACGGTCTCCGCGCTGTCGAATAGCATCCGGCTGTTGTACTCACGCTGCGGCGAGAACCCGGATGGCCTGTACTCCGATTCCTTTTCCCCGAACACGCCCGAGGGTATGTGCCCGACCTGCCAGGGCACCGGCGTGGTCCACGAGCCGACCGAGGAATCCATGGTGCCGGATCCCACGCTGTCCATCGAGGACGGCGCCATCGCCGCCTGGCCGGGCGCGTGGGCGGGCAAGAACTTCCACGACATCCTGGCCACCCTGGGCTACGACCTCGATTCGCCCTGGCAGGAGCTGCCCAAAAAGGACCGCGAGTGGATCCTGTTTACCGACGAGCGCCCCGTCGTCACCGTCAAACCCTTACGCGGCGCGGACCAGATCCAGCGCAACTACCAGGGCACATGGCGCTCGGTGGCCTCGTACCTGACCAACACGCTCGCCGAGACCCAATCGGACACGCTGCGCAAACGCGTGCTGTCCTACATGGAGTCGCGCGTGTGCGAGACTTGCCACGGCCGCCGCCTCAACCCGGAGGCGCTCAAGGTCACCTACGCGGGGATGCCTATCGACGAGCTCGGCGCCCTGCCGCTCGACCGCGTCTACGAGGTGCTGGCCGCGCAGGAACCGTCCGAGGGCTCGGCCGAGGACCTGCTGCTCAAGCAGATCCTGCCTGCGCTGCAGTCTGCGCTCGATCTCGGCCTTGCGCACTTAAGCCTGGACCGGCCCGCTCGCACGCTGTCTGCCGGCGAGCTGCAGCGCATCCGGCTTTCCGCCCAGCTGCGCTCGGGGCTCTTCGGCGTCACCTACGTCCTCGACGAGCCCTCCGCCGGCCTGCACCCCGCCGAGCGCGGAGCCGTGCTGGACATCTGCCGCCGCTTCATCGAGGCCGGCAACTCCGTCCTTTTGGTCGAGCACGACATGGAGCTTGTTGCCCAAACCGACTGGCTCGTCGACGTCGGACCGCTCGCCGGTGAGGGCGGCGGCAAGGTGCTCTACTCGGGGCCCACCAGCGAGTACGCAGGTGATGCGCCGACGGCCCGCGCGCTTGCCAACCGGGCGCTGTCGCTCAACGGCGCGCCCCGCGATGCTGCCGGTTCGCTTGAGTTGTCCGGCGTGCAGGCACGTTCTATCGACGGGTTGGACGTTGCCTTCGGTCTGGGCCAGTTCACCGCCGTGGCAGGCGTGTCCGGTTCCGGCAAGTCCACCCTGGTAAGCACGGTGCTTGCGGGTGTTCTGCGGCAGGTGGCCTCGTCTGTCGTGGATGAGGACAGCGGTGAGGAGGCGGGGGAGTGGAGCGTCGAGAAGCATTCCGGCTTCGACGCGGTGCGCCGGGTCGTGCAGATCACCCAGAAGCCGATCGGGCGCACGCCGCGCTCGACGCTGGCGACGTATACGGGGCTCTTCGATGGTGTCCGCAAACTCTTCGCGGGAACTGACGAGGCGAAACGGCGCAAGTGGACGGTTTCGCGCTTTTCTTACAACGTGAAGCAGGGGCAGTGCCCGACCTGTGGCGGTGCCGGCAAGATCGAGGTCGAGCTGGTGTTTCTGCCGGGTTCGTACACGACTTGTCCGGACTGCGCGGGCGCGCGCTACAACGACGAAACCCTCGAGGTGACCTGGGAGGGCCGCACCATCGCCGAGGTGCTGGACCTGACCGTCGACGAGGCCGCGGACGTGTTTGACGACGAGCCGAAGATCCTGCGCGCGGTAGAAACGCTGCAGGCCGTGGGGTTGGGGTACCTGCGGCTTGGCCAGGGCGCGCCCGAGCTGTCCGGCGGCGAGGCGCAACGCATCAAGCTGGCCACCGAGCTGCAGCGCTCCCGCAACTCACGCCGCGGACACACCGTGTACCTGCTTGACGAGCCGACCACCGGCCTCCACCCCGCCGACGTCGCCCTGCTGGTCACCGAGCTCAACAGCCTCGTCGACGCAGGCCAGACCGTCATTGTGGTCGAGCACGACACCTCGGTACTCGCGCAGGCCGACAGGATCATCGAGATGGGCCCGGGCGCGGGTGCCGAGGGCGGTCAGGTGGTTGCTTCTGGTACTCCGGCGGAGCTGGCTGCGTGCGACACGCCGACGGGGCGGGTGCTCGTCGAGCGCGCGGCGCGGGTCTAGATGCGTTGTTCTAAATGGAGCTAGCTCCGTTTGGGGTCGGCGGTTTTGCGCGACCTGGTGTTTTGCGGGCGGCGCGGGTCTAAATGGAGCTAGCTCCATTTGGGACCTACACCGGCTGGAAGCCGTCCCACCACCAGGCGCGCCAGGCGTCGACGTCCGGGTGCGCCGGGGGAGTGAGCACGCGCGTGCCGAGATGTAGCTCGCTGACTGGGCTGATGCCGTGCAGGGAGTTGAGGAACCAGAGGGGGTGTGAGGCCGCGGCGTCGGGAAACAATTGGCGGCATTCCACTCGCAGGCCCAGCTGTTCCGCACGCTCGATGACCTGGTGCAGCGTGATACTCGGCAACTTCACACCGTCAGGGACGCACAGGGTCGTACCATCCCACATCACTAGCGCACCCGTGGTGGTCTCAAGCATCGCGCCACCCGCATCGACGATAACGGTGTCGTCGGTGCCATCTACCTGATACCGCGAACGGTAGGCGTGGAAGGCGGGGAAGTCCGGTCCCTTGATCTCGGGTTTCGTGCGGGGGTCGTCGGCCACGACGTACGTCAGGGTGGTCTGCGGGCGAGGGGAGGGGGCGGGGCGGACGTCGAGAAGCAACAGGTCTTGGGACAGCGCGATACGGGGAAACAGCTCGCCTTCCGCGAGCAGTGGCAGCATGGCATCGACGAAACCTGCGGGCAGCGGGCCTGCCGCGCGAGCAAAGCGAGCGAGGTGCGCCTCGAGGCCGTGCGCGCGGCCGGAGGAGTGCCGCCAGGAGTCGACGACGTCGAGGGGGCCGTCGGGGAAGTCCCGCTCGACGAACGAGCCGTGCCAGGCGTACTTACGCATCCCACGCCCCCAGCACGGACTGGGCTTTGAGGTTGCGCTCGGCAAGCTCGGCGTGCGCGTCGGAATCGAGCACGATCGCGCCACCCGCGCCCACTGTCACGGTGTTGCCCGCGCGCACCGCAGTGCGGATGACCACCGAGAGGTCGGCCTGCCCGTCGAAGCCGAAGTAGCCCAGCGCGCCGGAGTACACCCCGCGCGGGGCGCACTCGAGCCGGTCGATGATCTCGCAGGTGCGCAGCTTCGGCGCGCCGGTCATCGAACCCGGCGGGAACGCCGCCCGCACTGCGTCGACGGCCGTGCGTCCCTCGCGAAGTCGCCCGGTGATGGTGGAGACGAGCTGGTGGACGGTCGCGTAGCTTTCCACCTGCATGAGCCGGGGCACGCGCACGGTGCCCGGCTCGCAGACGCGCGAGAGGTCGTTGCGCAGCAGATCAACGATCATGAGGTTCTCGGCGCGAGTCTTGGCGTCACTCAGCAGCGCCGGGTCTTCGTCGGCGGCGATGGTGCCCTTGATCGGCTTGGCCTCCACGTCGCGCCCGCGCACGGTGAGGAAACGCTCGGGCGAGGCGCTGGCAACCTCCACGCCGTCAAAAAACAGGTGCGCGGCATAGGGCGCGGGGTTGTGTTCGCGCAGCTCGCGGTAGATATCGCCGTGAGCCTCTGCCGTGTAGGTATCAGTCAGGCACACCTCGTAACTTTCGCCCGCGCGCAGCTGGTCCTGTGCTTCCCGGATGCTGCCAAGGTAGTCCGGGTTGGCCCATACGCCCTCGCTTATCGACGCCCCCTGCCCACCATCCGCGCCCGCAAGCGCCTTCTCGAGACGGTCAAGGAGCACGTCTGCGCCGTCACCTGCCAGCGCGCATAGGTGCGCGACCTCAGCGGCGTGGTCGTAGACGATGAAGGATTGGGGGCGCACGAAATAGGCGTCCGGATATTCCGAGCGGTGTTGCAGCGTGATCGGCAAGGTCAGCTGCGCGCACTCGTAGCCGAGGTAGCCGATGAGCCCGCCGGTGAAAGGCAGGTCGGGGGCGTCAACAATGGGCGTGGCAAGTTCCGCCTCAAGAGTGGTGAGGATATCGGGGGTATCGCCGAACGCGTAGCGAAACGTCCGCGACAGCTCGCCTGCGGTATCGCCGAGGATGGAGTACTTGCCGCGGGCGTCGGCGGAGTCGAGGAAGAACGCATCGTTGCTCTCGCGTTTGATCGCGTTGAAGACGCGCTGGCAGTCGAGCACGCCGGGCACCTCGCGGTGGATGAGCCGCCACCCGCCGATGAAGTTGCGGATCAGCGCCGCACCGTGCTGGGTGAGCACGGATTCGGGGTGGAATTGCACGCCCCAGTGGTCCAGGCCGTCGACCTTGAGCGCCTGGATTACGCCGTCCTCGCTGCGAGCGTGCACCGTGATGCCTTCTACCTCCTCGTCCACATGCAGGGAGTGGTAGCGCACCACCTCGAAGTCCTGCGGGATGCCGGCGAAGATGCCCTCGCCGGAGTGCGTGATCGTGGAGACGAAGCCGTGGCGCGGCTCGGGCGCGCGCGTTACGGCCGCACCGGCGAGCATCGCGAGCCCTTGGTGGCCCAGGCATACGCCAAGCAGCGGAATGCCGGCGTCGGCAGCGGCCTCGATCACGCGTCGGGAGGTACCGAAGTCTTCCTCGCGCGCAGGAGTGCCCGGGCCAGGGGAGATGAGGATATGGGAAAACTCCCCGGCACGAATGCGTGCGGGGAGCGTGTCAGCTGCCGGATCGTCGCAGGCCACGACGAGCGGTGAGATACCGGTGGCCTCGGCGACGAGGTGGGCGAGGTTGAAGGTATAGGAGTCGCGGTTATCCAGCAGCAAGATCATAGCGCCGTTGATCTTACTGCCGGGGCGACTCCGCCCACCCTCGGCCCAGCAGGGCTAGTTGATCGGGGTCGGGTCGAGCTTCCAGACCTCTTCTGCGTAGTCGCGGATGGTGCGGTCGGAGGAGAAGCGGCCGGACTCGCAAATGTTGATCCAGCACATCTTTGCCCAGTGGTCCGGGTCCGCGTAGTACTCGTTGGCCATGCGGTCGCGGGTGGCGCGGAAGTCCGCGTAGTCGCCGAGGACGTAGTAGACGTCCGGGTCATCGAAACCGAAGCCGTCGAGCAGGGAGGCCCGGATGTCGTGGAAGGCGCCGCTGCCGTTGTCCTCCAACGTGCCGTCGACAAGCGCATCGAGCACGCGCATCAAACCGGGGGTCTCCGCGGCGACGGCCTTCGGGTCGTAGCTGCGCTTGAGCTCAGGCAGCTCCTCCTCGCGGGCGCCGAAGATGTAGGCGTTGTCCTCGCCGACGGCATCGACGATTTCCACGTTCGCGCCGTCCATGGTGCCCAGGGTCAGTGCGCCGTTCATCATGAACTTCATGTTCGAGGTGCCCGAGGCCTCCTTGCCCGCGGTGGAGATCTGCTCGGAGACGTCGGTGGCCGGGATGATCTGCTCCGCCGGGGAGACGTTGTAGTTCTCCACGAAGACCACGTGCAGGTACTGCGAGGCGACCGGGTCGTTGTTGACCAGCTGGCCGATCGCGTTGATGAGCTTGATGATGCCCTTGGCCATCGTGTAGCCCGGTGCCGCCTTCGCGCCGAAGATGAAGGTGCGCTTCGGTACGTCGCGCTCGCCGTCCTGGGTGATGCGGAAGTACAGGTCCAGGATGTACAGGGCGTTCATCAGCTGGCGCTTGTACTCGTGCAGGCGCTTGATCTGGGTGTCAAAGATGGAGTCCGGGTCCACCTCGTCGCCCTGGCGCTGCGCGATCCACTCGGCGAAGTCGCGCTTGTTGGCGGCCTTGATCTCGCGCAGCTCGCGCAGCACCTCCGGATCTTCGGCGAAGTGGCGCAGTTCGCGCAGCTTGGCGAGGTCGGTGACCCACTCGTCGTTACCAGCGAGACGGTCGAGCAGCTCGGACAGGCGCGGGTTGCACATGCGCAGCCAGCGGCGCGGGGTCACGCCGTTGGTCTTGTTGTTGAAGCGCTCCGGGTACATCTCGTACCAGTAGTTCAGCGTATCGCGCTTGAGAATCTCGGTGTGCAGTGCGGCCACGCCGTTGACGGAATAGGAGGCGTAGCAGGCGATCCACGCCATGTGGATCGCGCCGTCGTGCACCGGCGAGTAGTGGTGCGCGGTCTCCGGGGCGATGCCGCGGGCTTCCATGTCGAGGCGGTAGCGACGGTCGATCTCCTGCACGATCTCCCAAATGCGCCAGAACAGCTGCTTGAAGATGGACTCTTCCCAGGTCTCCAGCGCCTCCTGCAGCACGGTGTGGTTGGTGTAGGCGAAGGTCTTGGAGGTGACCGCCCAGGCCTCGTCCCAGCCCATGTCGTGCTCGTCCATGAGCAGGCGCATCAATTCCGGGATGCCCAGGACCGGGTGGGTGTCGTTGAGCTGGATCGAGTTGTACTTGTGGAAGTTGCTCAGGTCCTCGCCGTGGTGCTCGATGTAGTTCTCCACCAGCTCCTGCAGGGAGGCGGAGACGAAGAAGTACTGCTGACGCACGCGCAGCAGCTTGCCGGCGTAGCTGGAGTCGTTGGGGTAGAGCACGCGCGTGATGTCGTGGACCGCCTCGCGCTCCAGGATCGCGTCGGTGAAGCGCTGGTGGTTAAACGCGTCGTAATCAAACTCGTGCATCGGGGAGGCATCCCACAGGCGCAGGGTGCCGACGTTGTCCGTGCCGTAGCCGGTGATCGGCATGTCATGCGGGATAGCGCGCACGTGCATGTCGTCGAATTTGACGATGCGCTGCTGCGAGCCGTGGCGCACGATGAATGGGTAGAAGGACTCCTTCCAGGCGTCCGGGTGCTCCTTCTGGAACCCGTCGACGAACTCTTGGCGGAACAGGCCGTAGCGGTACAGAAGGCCGTAGCCGGTCAGCGGGTAGTCCTGCGTGACAGCCGAATCGAGGAAGCAGGCGGCAAGGCGGCCCAGGCCACCGTTGCCGAGCGCGGCGTCGTGCTCCGCTTCAAGCACGTCCGAGAGTTCGTGCCCGTTGGCCTTCGCTGCGGCCTTGGCCTCGTCCACCAGGCCCAGGTTGGTCAGGTTGTTCAGCAGCGCACGGCCCTGCAGAAACTCGGCGGAGAAGTACGCTGCCTGGCGGGTGCCCGCGTACGCGCTGCGGGTGGCGTCCCAGTTATCGGCGAGCTGTTCCATCACGGCTGCGGACAGGCCGGTCCAGAACTTCTTGTTCGTGGCGTTTTCCGGGGTGCGGCCGCCGAACGCGCGGACGTGTCCGGCGAGCGCTTCGTTGAGCGCGGGGGCGTGTGCGGGGGTATTCATCCTAAAAAGAACCTCATTCCACCTTCAATTGGCTGCTACGTGCTGTATGCGCGTCACTGCTGTCCGAGCCTACAGATTGACCCGCGACTGTGCTTGCCCGCGCGCACAGCCCCCTGCTCAGCCCCCGCTCAGCGCGCCTCCGCCTCCGGCAGGCCGAGCTCCCCGATGTCGGCGCGTGCGGCGTCGGCCGGATCCTCGGGGTCCTCGCAGTCGTCCTCGACGTCTTCCGTCTTTGCCAAGTACGTCAGCACTGCGGCAAGCCCTGCGTTCGTCGCTGCCTTGATGGTGGGCTCGTACTCGGGCAGGAAGGTGGACATGTGGTTGACCGGCACGTCCTGCTCCACGCGGTCGGCGGCGACTGCCTTGTCCCACTGCTCCTGCGGCGTGCAGCCGATGAGCCAGAAGAAGTAGGGCACGCCGAAGGCCTGCGGCAGGACGGGGAAGTCCTCCGAGACGGTCTTGCGTGCGGCGTTGACGCTTTCGGTGCCGAAGACGTCGTCGAAAGTGGCGCGGACCTTGTTGTAGACGATCGCGTCGTTGCTCATCAGCTCGCCGTGCGCGAAGTACTCAATCGTCGGTGCCTCGGTGGAACCGGACGCCAGTACCTCGGCGTGGACGACACGCTCGATGGAGGCGTACACGCGCGCCTTGGTGCGCTCGCTGTAGAAGCGGCAGTTGAGCACCAGCTCTGCATGCCCCGGGATGATGTTGTTGGTGGTACCTGCGTGCATGCTGGCCACAGTGATTACCGCGAAGTCGTTCGGGTCGACCTCGCGGCCCACCACAGCCTGCATGCGGGCGATGATCATCGCCGCGGTGTAGGTGGGGTCGATCGCGTTGTGCGGCATGGAGCCGTGCGCGCTGCGGCCGGGGATCCGGATGCGGATGGAATCACAGGCCGCGAACTGCGGGCCGGCCTTGGACATCACCTGGCCCGCGCGGCCCGGCATGACGTGCTGGCCGAAGCAGACCTCGGGGAAGGGGATCTTGTCCACCAAGCCGTCGTCCACCATCGCCTCGGCACCCGCGCCGATCTCCTCGCCCGGCTGGAATAAGGCAATGAAGGTGCCAGACCACTTGTCGCGCGTGTTGTCTAAGTGGTGGCACATGCCGACCAGCGCCGCGGTGTGAATGTCGTGGCCGCAGGCGTGCATCGTGCCGACGACCTCGCCGTCCTTGGTGGTGACCTTCTTGTGCGAGGCATACGGCACGCCGGTCTGCTCGGTGACCGGCAGGCCGTCAAAGTCCGCGCGGTGCAGCACGGTTCGGCCCTCGCCGTTGCGGAAGATGGCGCAGATGCCGTACTTACCAATCGGGGCGATGACCTCGCAGTCGAGGTAGCTGAGCTCCAGCAGCAGGCGCTGGTGGGTCTCCTCCTCCTGGAGGGAGAGCTCCGGGTTAGCGTGCAGCAGCTCGTAGAGCCGGCGCTGCCAGGCCGGATCGATCTCATAGGATTCGATGATGGACGCGATCGTGCTCGTGTCGCTCAAGGTCACTCCTCCGCGCGGAGTTAGCCCGCGCGCTCGATGGTTTCTTCGGTGTTGCTACATGTCTACCATCGTCGCCCAGGTCGCGGGGCCGGGGAGTGCAAAAGGAGGCCTACCCAACCGCCGGGTTATAGCGCAGTGTGTTGCGCGCCGGCGCGCACTCCGTGGCAATGCGGATGTCCTGGTCAATGCGCCTTTCGTCGCGCAGGCGGTACATGTTGGACACCACGCGGTCGCGGATATCAAAGGGCGAGAGTGTATTGACGTAGATCTTCGTGCCGCCCTCAAACCCGGCGAGCGTGGAAATGCGCCACTTGATGTTGATCCGCCACGGCATCGGCAGATCCAGGTCGACGGGCCGGTAGTGCCACTCCTCGTTGGTGGAGACCTCCGTGCCCGTTGCCGCGTGCACGGCGTGCAGCAGGTTGGACATGTTGCGCACCTCGCGCTCGGACTGCAGCCACGGCTCGCACACCGGCGACTTCGAATAGACGCTCAAGGTGGGGTAGCGGTGCCCGATGCCCACCACCACGATCGCGTCCTCGTTCTCTGCGACCACCAGGTTGTGGTAACTGGCGTAGTTCACCCCCCACTCGTTGTACATGTTCACGTTCTGCCGCAGCTTGGAGATCTCGAGCTCGGCCTGGACCCCGCGCTCGTCGATAGCCACCAGCTGCTTGTGCAGGTGATTGAAGGAGGCGCCGGCGGGTGCCAGCCAGTTCTGGAAGACCACCACGTATGGCGAGTAGCGGTTCTCGTCGACAAGGTCGCGCAGCGCGTCGATGGTGAAGGTGATAAAGGCGTTGTGCTCATCCGGGGTGAGCGTGCCGGAGCCGGCGAGCTGGGAGTCGTTTTCCGCGCCGTCGACAAAGTGGCGGCGCCCAATGATCACGTCGTGCCCGCCGGCGAAGTAGGCCGGCAGGTACTCAAGCAGCTCCTCCTCGGTCGGCTCGCCGACAAAGCCGGAGGCGTTCAGGCGCGTGCGCACGATCTGGAAGATGTGCTCGCGGCCTGCGTGATCTGCCAGGTAGTGCTCCATGTGCTCGCGCTGCGCCGCCGACATGTCGTAGCCGTAGTTCTCCTTCCAGTACTGGTAGGAGACGATTTCGAAGAGGTTGGGCACGCGGCGAAACTCCGCGCGGGTGGCCTCAAGCTCGTGCGGCATCTGGTTGCGCAGGATCTCCCACCCCGCCTCGGTGCGCACCATGCGCGACTTCTCCGGCGGGGTGGCCAGCAGCTTGCCTTCGCAGAAGTTGCAGGCGTGGGTGAAATCTTCCTCCCGCACCGGCTGCGCCTCGCCCGAAGGCTTGCTCAGCGGCCGGTTGCCGCGCCCCGGCACCGTCCACACTTGCGTGCCGGAAAACGGGTTGACCTGCTTGATCGTCCCGTCGGCCATGGTGGACAGTGCATCTCTGTACGAGGGCAGGGGAAAGCTCATGCGCTCCAGCGTAGACCTTTGGTTAGGCTTAGCGCATGCCCAGAATCCAATTCGATGTCCTCGTCCCGCCCGCCCACGCCGGCGAACTCGCCGAGGCCTTCCAGCGCGCACTCGACATCCTCGTCCGCCGCGGCAAGCTCAGCTCCGCTTCGCTCGAGGCACAGGGCCCAGTGCTTATCGACGCCAACGTAGCCGCCGAACTCACCCAAACCTACGAAGCTGACCGCGGCTACACCGCCGACGAAGAGGGTGCCGAGGTACACCGCTTCCTTATCGACGCCGATGGCGTGGACAGCTACAACCGGCTGGCCATGGGGCTCTCGCGCATCCTCACCCCGAAGGCGGAGCTGCCGCGAGACCCCGTCGCGCTGGAGCAGCAGGACCGCTTCGAGGTCCCGGCGCTATTCCCCTGGACCGTGACTATCCTGCGCTAGCGTGCGCCGGCGTTGAGGTAGGCCACCGCCGCCTGTTTGCCCGCGCGGATCAGCTGCTCGCGGGTATCTACTATCTCCTCGAGCTCCACGGCGAGGACCCCCTCGTCCGGCTCGCCGTCGAAGCTTCCCGCCACCACGGCGACCGTCGGTGCGTGCTCGCCGACTTCGCGGGCCAAATCGCACACCGTGGCAACGACCTTGCCAGTGGCGGTCTGCGCGTCGAAGCGGCCCTCACCCGTAATCACCAGGGATGCCTCGCCGAGCGCGTCCGCCAGGCCATTCGCCTCGGCGACCATGCGCGCGCCGGGCTGCAGGTGGACGTGGTCGGCCGTGCCGTGGAGCAGGCTCGACAGCCAGGTAATGCCGATGGCCACCCCGCCGGACGCGCCCATGCCCGGGGTGGCGGGGTCGATGCCCGCGAACTCGCAGAAACGAGCAAGGCCTGCATCGAGGACGGCGACGTCCTCTTCCGTGGCGCCCTTCTGCGGGCCAAAGACGGATGCTGCGCCCTGCGGGCCGGTGGCCGGGGACGTGACGTCGTAAAGCAAATGCCACTCGAGCGCGCCGGCCGGGATGTTGACTTTGGCGGTGTCGAAGTCGCCGAGCTTGTGCAGTGAGCCGCCGCCGGGGGCAAGCTGGTAGCCGCGCTCGTCGAGCGGGTTTGCGCCGAGGGCGACGAGGATGCCGGTGCCGCCGTCGATGGTGGCGGAGCCGCCGAGCCCTAGCACGATGCGGGTTGCGCCGCGGGTCTCGGCGTCGGCAATGAGCACGCCGGTGCCGTAGGTATCGCCGGTCATCGGGACTGGCCGGTCGGCGACGGCGGGGAGGCCGGAGGCGGCGGCGACGTCGATAAACGCGGTAGTGGTCTCGGCGTCGTAGGTGTAGGTGGCCTCGGTGAGGCGGCCTGCGGCATCCGTGGTGGGCAGGGTGATCTGCTCGCCGCTAAAGAGGCTGGAGGTGCCCTCGCCGCCGTCGGCCATGGGCAGCAGGGTGATCTCGGCGTCCCGGATGATGCTGCGCACGCCCTCGCCGAGCCACTCGGCGGCCTGCTGTGCGGTAGCCGTGCCCTTAAAGGAGTCGGGGGCGATCAGGATGCGCGGGGAGGGTGCTTCGGCACCTTCCGTGCCTTGTGTGATCAAGCTCATAGTTCTGCCTTTTTTCGAGGGTGTGGGGGACATTGCAGGCATTCTATCTGCCGCGATCCGCAGAAGTGCGATCTGTTTTCTATCGCAAGACCGAAACCTGTTGTAAGCTATTGCACGACCTTAAAACCTACTGCCTAACAGGTATTGAAAGGAACGCTCATGAGCTCGATCGAACAAGAGGTAGCCGGCTATTACGACAAGCTGTTGCAGCGCAACGCTGGTGAGCCGGAGTTCCACCAGGCCGTCGCCGAGGTGCTGGACTCACTGAAGATTGTCCTGGAGAAGGACCCGCACTACGCCGACTACGGCCTGATCGAGCGCCTCTGCGAGCCGGAGCGTCAGATCATCTTCCGCGTGCCGTGGATGGATGACAACAACGAGATCCGCGTCAACCGCGGCTTCCGCGTCCAGTTCAACTCCGCACTCGGCCCCTACAAGGGTGGCCTGCGCTTCCACCCGAGCGTGAACCTGGGCATCATCAAGTTCCTGGGCTTCGAGCAGATCTTTAAGAACTCGCTCACCGGCCTGCCCATCGGCGGCGGCAAGGGCGGCTCCGACTTCGACCCGAAGGGTAAGTCCGAGGGCGAGATCATGCGCTTCTGCCAGTCCTTTATGACCGAGCTGTGGCGCCACATCGGCGAGTACCGCGACGTGCCTGCCGGTGACATCGGCGTCGGCGGCCGCGAGATCGGCTTCCTTTTCGGTCAGTACCGTCGCCTGGCTAACCAGCACGAGTCCGGCGTACTCACCGGCAAGGGCCTGACCTGGGGCGGCTCGCTGGTGCGCACCGAGGCCACCGGTTACGGCTGCGTCTACTTCACCGAGGAGATGATGAAGGCCAAGGGCGAGTCCCTCAACGGCTCGAAGGTGATCGTCTCCGGCTCCGGCAACGTGGCTATCTACGCCATCCAGAAGGCGCAGGAGCTCGGCGCAACCGTCGTGGGCTTCTCCGATTCCTCCGGCTGGGTAGACACCCCTAACGGCGTGGACGTCGAGCTGCTGCGCGACATCAAGGAGGTCCGCCGCGCCCGCGTGTCCGACTACGCCAAGGAGGCAGACGGTGCGACCTACCACGAGGGCGGCTCCATCTGGGACCTCAAGGCTGATGTGGCCCTGCCGTGCGCGACCCAGAACGAGCTCGACGGCGAGCACGCCAAGACCCTGGTTGCCAACGGCGTGAAGTACGTCGCCGAGGGCGCGAACATGCCGTCGACCGCGGAGGCCGTCGAAGTCTTCCGCGAGAAGAAGGTTTCCTTCGGCCCGGGTAAGGCCGCCAACGCCGGTGGCGTGGCTACCTCCGCGCTGGAGATGCAGCAGAACGCCTCGCGCGATTCCTGGACCTTCGACTACACCGACGGTCGTCTGCACCAAATCATGTCCGGCATCTTCAACGTTGCCGCCGATACCGCGGAGGAGTACGACCGCGCTGGTGACTACGTCGTGGGCGCGAACATCGCCGGCTTCAAGAAAGTCGCCGACGCGATGCTCGCCCAGGGTGTTGTGTAAAGAAACGGTGTAAACGTACACCTTGTGGGCCCGTGCCTCGTGGCGCGGGCCCTTCCGTATGCGTAACGCAGTAGGCTTAGGAGCTATGTATCGCGTTTTTGAAGCACTAGATGAGCTCGTTGAAACCGTCGAGGCCGCCATGGGCGTGCCCATGACTTCGAACTGCATGGTCCCGCGCAGCGAGATGCTCACGCTTCTCGACGATATCCGGGAAGCCCTGCCCGACGAGATCGACGACGCCCAGGACGTTTTAGATAACCAGGATGAGATCCTGCGGGGTGCCGAGGACCGCGCCCACCAGCTCGTCGGCGATGCGGAGGCCGAGGCCAAGCAACTTGTCGACGACGCCCACGCCCAGGCTGATTCCGTCCTGCACGATGCACAGGCGCAGGCCACCGCGCTGCTTTCGCGTTCCGAGGAGGACGCCGACCGCTTGGTCGCCGACGCACGCGAGGAGGCCGAATCCGCACTCAGCGCCGCCCACAGTGAGGCGGAGCGCTTGGTGGAGGACGGCAAGCAGCAGTACCAGCGCTCTGTGGACGAGGGCCTGGCCCAGCAGGAGCACCTGATCTCCGAGTCCGAGGTCATGCGCCGTGCGGACGAGGAGGCCCACCGTCTAGTGGAGAACGCGCACTCCGAGTCCTCCCGCCTGCGCCGCGAGTGCGACGAGTACGTCGACTCCAAGCTGGCCGAGTTCGAAGAGGCGTTGTCTTCGGTCCTGCGCACCGTGGCCTCCGACCGCTCGGCGCTGCGCCGCGGGGCCGGAGTTGCTGGTGCGGCGGGCGAGTCCGGCGGGCGTCGCAACGAGCGCCAGGAGCAGACTGGCCACTACGAACCGCGCCGCTACCCGCGCCGTTCCCGCGGCGAGCAGCGGGATCAGTACTAGCAGCGCTTTCGGGCCGCAGTGGTTGTAGGGTAGGGGCTGTTATGGCTACGAATCCTTTCATCATTAATGTCGCCGATGCGTTGCACGGCGACGGCATGGCAGTGACCGTGAACCGCACCGGCGAAAGCCCCTCGCGGATCGGCCCCGAGATGATTGCCATCCCGCAGGGCCAGCCGGTTGAGCTGGAGGCAACGATTACCCCGCTGGGCGCGGGCGTGCTTGTCGACGCATCGGTGACCGCCCAGCTCGAAGGCCAGTGCGTGCGCTGCCTGAAGACGCTCACGCCCACCCACACGCTGTCCATCTCCCAGGTCTTCGAGGCCGAGGACGGCTTCATCGTCGGCGACGAGGAGACCGAGGAGGACAAGGGCTCGGGTGACGAGATCCACCGGATTGAGAACGAGACGGTGGATGTGGAGCAGGCGTTTGTCGACGAGGCGGGGTTGACCCTGCCGTTTAACCCAGTCTGCGAACCTGAATGCGCGGGCGACACCGACGTCCCGGCCCCCGACGGGGTCTCGGGCGAGGAGAACAACCTGGTTGACCCGCGGTGGGCGGACCTGGAGAAGTTCCTGTGAGCCGCTCGAAGAAGAAGCGGATCTCCAACGAGCAGGCCTGGCAGGAGGCGTTTGCCGCCGTAGACCACCAGCCGTTGCTGGACCGCATCGGAGTGCAGCTGGGCAGGGATCAGCTGCGCCACGCACTGACGCACCGTTCCTTTGCCAATGAGCACGGCACCCTGCCGAACAACGAGCGCCTCGAGTTCCTGGGCGATGCAGTGCTCGGACTGACCGTGGCGACGAAGCTCTTCGAGCTCTACCCCTCGCGCCCTGAGTCGGATCTGTCGCCCATGCGCGCCTCCATCGTGTCGCGCTACGGGCTTGCCGACGTCGCGCGCGAGATCAACCTCGGCGAACATGTTCTGCTGGGCCGAGGTGAGGAGCTCGGCGGCGGACGGGACAAGGACTCGATCCTGGCGGATACGACCGAGGCGCTCCTTGGCGCGATCTACCTGGTTCACGGCTTCGAGTACGCCCGCGATGTCATCCTCGACCTCTTCGACGAGAAGCTCCGCGGTGCAACCGCCTCCAGCGCCCACCGCGACTGGAAGACGTCGCTGCAGGAGCGACTCGCCGAGCTGGACGCGCAGGTGGCGGAGTACTCGTCGACCTCCACCGGCCCGGACCACCAGAAGCTCTTCCACTGCGAGGTGCGCTCCGGCGAGACGCTGCTGGGCCGCGGTCGCGGTACCGCCAAGAAGCTCGCGGAGCAGGAAGCGGCACGTGCGGCCATGCGCTTTTTGCACAACCACCCGGAGCGGGTCGCTGGCAACGCCGAGGAGGCCTAAGTGCCGGAGCTGCCCGAGGTAGAGGTGGTGCGCCGGGGCCTAGACAACCACGTGGTGGGGCGCACCTTTGACACCGTTGAGGTGCTGCACCCGCGCGCGGTGCGCGGAAACACCGAAGACCTCGCCCAGATCCTGCCCGGCAGAACGATTACCGGTACCGGTAGGCGCGGCAAGTACCTGTGGCTCACGCTTGACGACGCGGCCGCACTCGTCGTCCACCTGCGCATGAGCGGGCAGATGCTCGTCGGCCCGCCCGGCGGGGTACAAAGCCCACACGTGCGCATCCGCGCACGCCTGGGGGAGCTCCAGCTCGACTTTGTGGACCAGCGCACCTTCGGCATGTGGCAGTACGCGCCGTTTGACGGCGAGGTGCCCGCACCGGTCGCCCACATCGCGCGCGACCCCTTCGACCCACACTTCGACCTCACCGCCACCGCGCGGGCCCTGCGCACGAGGCGCTCGGCGTTAAAGACGGTACTGCTGAACCAGGAACTGGTCAGCGGGATCGGTTCCATCTACGCCGACGAAGCGATGTGGGCCGCGCGCGTGAAGCCGTGGCGGATGGCGCGCACGTTGCGCCAGCGCGACGCCGTCGAGGTGTTGGTCCACGCGCGCGAGGTAATGGAACGCGCCCTTGCACAAGGCGGGACGAGCTTCGATTCGCTCTACGTCAACGTCAACGGTGCCTCCGGCTATTTCTCCCGCTCGCTTAATGCCTACGGGCAGGCGGGTCGGCCGTGCGCCCGGTGCGGCACCGAGATTGCAAAGCGCGTGGTCGGCGGGCGCTCCTGCTACTACTGCCCGGCTTGCCAGGTCCTGTAGCTGCGCACCACTCCGCCCACGAATGTGGGGGAGCCAACATTTAAGTTGCAAGAGATTCTGTCTCACCAGATAAGATTCTCGCCATGGATTCCGCAACTTCCTTTGTAAACGACACGCTCAACGGCGTGATCTGGGAAATCGTTCCCTGGCTGCTGCTGGCAGCCGGTATTTACTTCGGCCTTCGCACCATCTTCGTACAGGTCCGTCTCCTGCCCGAGATGTTCAAGGCTGTCACCGAAAAGCCTCAGGGCAAGGACCGCCAGGGTCGTGACCTGGACGAGGAATACGGCGGCATTTCCGCGTTCAAAGCCTTCACGATCTCGGCTGCTTCGCGCGTGGGGACCGGCAACATCGCCGGTGTGGCGCTGGCCATCTCCGTGGGCGGTCCGGGTGCTGTGTTCTGGATGTGGATCATCGCCATCGTCGGTGGCGCAACCGCGTTCGTCGAGTCCACTCTGGCGCAGCTCTGGAAGACGAAAGACGAGGACGGCAACTACCACGGCGGGCCCGCCTACTACATGACGCGCGGGTTGAACTGGCGTCCGCTCGCCATCATTTTCGCCGTTGCCCTGTCGCTGACCTACGGCTTTGTGTTCAACGCCATTCAGACCAACTCGATTGTTGAGGCAGTCGGTGGCTCCCTGCAGACCGACTCGATGACCCTGAAGGTGATCGTCGCCGCCGTGCTCGCCACGCTGACTGCCCTGATCATCTTTGGCGGCGTGACCCGTATCGCCAGCGCCACGCAGATCATCGTGCCGTTCATGGCGACCGCCTACATCCTCATTGGCCTTGTCGTGGTCATCATGAACATCTCCGAGGTTCCGGGCATGATCAGCCTGATTGTCGGCCATGCGCTCGGCCTGCAGCAGGTCGCTGGCGCCACGGTGGGTGCAGCCTTCGCCTTCGGCATGCGCCGTGGCCTGTTCTCCAACGAGGCCGGTCAGGGCTCCGCTCCGAACGCCGCGGCGACCGCAACCGTGTCCCACCCGGTCAAGCAGGGGCTGGTGCAGACCCTCGGCGTGTACTTCGACACGCTCGTGGTGTGCACCATCACCGCCTTCGTCGTGCTGCTCGGCCCGGCGGTGAACTACGGTACGGATGACATCCAGGGCGCTGCGCTGACCCAATCCGCGCTGGCGGACTCCGTCGGTGCCTGGGGCGCGCACGCGATCACGTTCATCCTCTTCTTCCTCGCGTTTTCCTCCGTGATTGGTAACTACTACCTTGCGCAGGCCAACGTGGAGTACCTCACCAGCTCCAAGGCTGTCATGACCATCTTCCGCCTCGGCGTGATCGGTTTTGTTATCTTCGGTGCCTTCGGCTCCCTGCCGCTGGTGTGGGCACTCGGCGACACGATGGCAGGCACCATGGCGATCATCAACATCATCGCGATCGTGCCGCTGGGTGGCGTGGCCTTCAAGCTGCTGCGCAACTTCAGCGAGCAGCGCACCAAGGGCCTCGACCCTGTCTTCCACCGCGATATGCTGCCGGAGCTGAAAAACGTGGAGTTCTGGGATGGCTCCGACCCGGTCACCCGCCGCAGCGTCGAGGATTTGAAGGTTGCAGGCCGCCCGGACAAGTAAGCCCCACTAGTGTGGGAGCATGACCGCACACACTGACAACACACGAGTACGTCTCACCGCCCACGTCCATGGACACGTCCAGGGCGTGGGTTTTCGTTGGTGGACCCGCTCCCGCGCCCTCGAGCTGGGGCTTGCCGGCTACGCGAAGAACCTTGCCGACGGCCGCGTGGAAGTCGTCGCCGAGGGAACCCGCGAGCACACAGACGCGCTGCTTGCGCTGCTGCGCGAGGAGCCAACGACCACGCGTCGGCCCGGCCGGGTCGACTTCGTCGGCGAGCAGTACGGCGAGCCCCGCGGTGCTTCCGGCTTCGACGAGCGCTGAGTAACGAGCGCGAGACCGGACAGGTAAACTCACGGCAATGCACCTGAAATCGCTGACGCTTAAAGGATTCAAGTCCTTCGCTTCGGCGACCACGATGAAGTTCGAGCCGGGCATCTGCGCCGTCGTCGGCCCCAACGGCTCGGGCAAGTCGAACGTGGTGGACGCGCTCGCATGGGTGATGGGGGAGCAGGGCGCGAAGAATCTGCGCGGCGGCAAGATGCAGGACGTCATCTTCGCCGGTGCTGGCGACCGCAAGCCGCTGGGGCGCGCCGAGGTCACGCTGACTTTCGACAACACCGATAAGCACCTGCCAATCGAGTACACCGAGGTGGCCATTACTCGCCGCATGTTCCGCGACGGTGCCTCCGAGTACGAGATCAACGGTGCCAAGGCCCGCCTGATGGACATCCAGGAGCTGCTGTCGGATTCCGGCATCGGCCGTGAGATGCACATCATCGTCGGCCAGGGCAAGCTCTCGGAAATCCTGGAATCGCGCCCGGAGGAGCGCCGCGCGTTTATCGAGGAAGCCGCCGGCGTACTCAAGCACCGCCGCCGCAAGGAGAAGGCGCAGCGCAAGCTCACCGGCATGCAGGCCAACCTGGATCGCCTCAGCGATTTGACCGAGGAGCTGGGTAAACAGCTCAAGCCGCTTGCCCGCCAGGCCGAGGCCGCCAAGCGCGCCGCCACCGTGCAGTCCACCCTGCGCGAGGCCCGCCTTTCACTCGCCGGACACCAGGTGGTCACCCTGCGCGCCTCGCTTCACGACGCCACCGCCGCCGCCCAAGCACTCGCCGAGCAAGTCGAAACCGCAACGGCCGTACTCGAGGAAGCCGAGCAGGCGCAGGCCGAGATCGAGTTCGAGCAGGAAGAAGCCCAGCCGCAGGCGGAGCAGGCACAAAAGGTGTGGTTTGAGCTTTCCACCCTGGCGGAGCGGGTCAGCGCCACGGTGCGCATCGCCACCGAGCGCGCCCAGCATTCCGGGGCGCAGGTGCCATACGCGGGCCAGGACCCGGACCAGCTGTTGCGCCGCGCCGAGTTCGCCGACGAGGAGTACGCCGAAGCGCTCGAAGCCGCCGAGGAGGCCGCCGAGAAGCTCGAGACGCTGCGCGAAGAGGTCGCCGAAAAGCAGGAAGCCTTTGACGACGCGGAGCGCGAGCACATGGCGCAGGTCCGCGCGATCGCCGACCGGCGCGAGGGCGTGGTGCGACTGCTCGCGCAAGAGGAGTCGCAGCAGGCGGCGATCACCGCGGCCGAAGACGAGGTCGCGCGACTGACCGAACTTCTGGAAGAAACCCGCGCTCGCGCCCGCGCAGCCGAACAGGAAGCCCGCGAGGCCGCGGAAGCGCTCGCAGAGGTGGACACGCAGCGCGCCCCGCTCGATGAGGAACACGTGCGTGCCTACACCGAGTCGGATGCCGCCGATAAGCGCCTGGAACAGCTCCGCGCCGAGCAGCGCGAGCGCGAACGCGCCGTGTTCACGCTCGAATCCCGCATTGCCACGCTTGTCGAGCAGGCCCCGCGCCCAAAGGCCGCGGACACGCTCGCAGACTTCGCCCCGCTCGCCGGGCTGCTCCGCGCCGATGAAGGTATGGACCGAGCCTTGGCCGCAGCACTCGGCGCGCACGCGGAAGCGCTCACCGGTGAGGTCAACGCCAACGCCGTGGCCCAGCTTGCCGACGCCGCGCGCACCATCATCATCGACACCAACGGCGGCACCACCTGGCGCCTCGACACCGACGCAAAGGTGGACTGGCTACTCGACCATGTGCGCGTGGACGACTCCGTCCTCGGCCCCGTGACCCGCCTGCTGGTAGACGTGGTGGTCGCGGACACGCTTGAGACCGCCCGCGAACTAGTTGCCGAAGACCCGCGCCTGCGCGCCGTGACCCGCGACGGCGTCCTCGTCGGTGAAGGCTGGGTCGCCGCCGGGACGGGCACCACCACCGCGGTGGAGGTCACCGCTCAAATCGAGCAGGCCCGCAGCGAACTTGAGATCGCGCAGGCCCAGCTCGAGGAGCTCTCGGGCACGCTGGAGGGCGCAAAGATCGCCGCCGAGGACGCGCGCGTGACCGCGGCTTCAGCCAAGGCCGCCCTGCGCGAGCACGACGCCGAAGCCCAGCGCCTGGGCCGCGACCACGAGCGCCTGGAGAAGCAGTGGCAGGCCAACAGCAGTGAACACGAGCGCGCAGCCCAGCGCGCCACCGAGGCAGAGGGCCGCCTCGCCGCCCGCCGCGAGGAGCTGGCGCAGACCCGCGACCGTCTTGCGCGCGTGAACGCGGAGGACCAGCCAAGCGAGGAGCCGTCCTCGGCCCAGCGCGATGCTGCCCAGCAGGAGCTGGCACAGGTCAAGGCGATGGAGATGGAGGCCACGCTCGCCTCGCGTACCGCCCAGCAGGCCGCGGAACAGCGCGCCGGTAGGGGAGACGCGTTGCGTCGCCAAGCGGAGCACGAGAAGCAGGCGAAGGCCCGCCACGACGCGGCGATGCAGAAGCGTCGCGCGCAGGCCGAGCTGGCCCAGGCGGTGGCGGAGCAGGGGCGCGACGTGGCCGCCCGCGTCCAGGACGCGCTTGTCCGCGCGGGGAGTGAGAGGGACCGGTGGCAGGCGGGCGTCGCTAAGCTGCAGGCTCAGTTGCAGCAAGCCCGCAGCCAGGTCTCGGCGGCGCGGCAGACGCTGAAGCGGCTCACGGAGAGCTCGCACAATTCGGAGATCGCGCAGTCGCAGGCGCAGGTGCGTATCGACGAGGCGGAGAAGAAGATCACCGAATCGCTCGGCATCGCGATTCCGGATCTGCTGCGGGACTACACGCCGGGCGAGGACTTCGACGAGGCGTCGGAGAAGGCGCGCCTGGCGCAGGCGGAAAAGGATCTGCGGGCACTTGGCAAGGTCAACCCGCTCGCGCTGGAGGAGTTCAAGGCGCTCGAGGAGCGTTACGCGTTTTTGTCCACGCAGCTTGATGACGTGATCCAGGCGCGCGAGGACCTGATCGGCGTGATCAATGACGTGGACGGACAGATCCTCCAGCTGTTCACCGACGCCTGGAAAGACGTCGAGGCCGAATTCCCGCGTGTGTTCCACACGCTCTTTCCGGGTGGCGAGGCCCGCCTCATCCTCACCGAGCCCGAGGACATGCTTGCCACCGGCATCGAGATCGAGGCCCGCCCGCCCGGCAAGAAGGTCAAGCGTCTGTCCTTGCTTTCCGGCGGCGAGAAGTCGCTCACCGCGCTCGCGTTCCTCGTAGCCATCTTCCGGGCCCGCCCGAGTCCCTTCTACGTGCTCGACGAGGTCGAGGCCGCGCTCGACGACGTCAACCTCCGCCGCCTCATCGCCCTCCTCAAAGAACTACGGGAGGACTCGCAGCTGATCGTGATCACGCACCAGAAGCCGACGATGGACGTGGCGAACGTGCTCTACGGCGTGACCATGCGCGGCGACGGTGTGACGCGCGTGCTTTCGCAGCGCATGCAGCCGGCGGCTGACTAGGGGGTTTGTCGCGGGTTTGCTGACGCGGGTGTCTTAACGCGCGGTTCCTCACACGGGGCTTTCTAAATGGAGCTAGCTCCATTTGGGTCTGCGCCGGTTGTAAAATCCCTGGTCGCGGGTTGGCAGTTTGTCTAAAAGGAGCTAGCTCCATTTGGAGTTGCGCCGGTTGTAAAAGCCCTGGTCGCGGGTCGGCGGTGTTCCTAAATGGAGCTAGCTCCATTTGTGGTTGCCCAGGAACCCGATGGACTCCTTGTCCAATAAGTCACGGGACTCCGTGTCCAAAAACTCTTTGGACATAACATCGCTAGCCTGCCCGTTCGATTCACTATGGCACTATGGGTGCCATGGATATGGAACTTGCAATGAACTCGCCACTTCTGTGGATCGTTGTCGCCATCATCGTCGTTGCCCTCATCGTTGTGGGCATCGTCGTGGTGGGGCGCAAGCGCAAAGAAGAGAAGACTGTCTCTTTTGCTAAGACGGAGGAGCCGAAGGAGCTTACACAGCAGGAAAAGTCGGGCAATTACCAGGCCAAGGGCGGTTTTAACTTCGCGCCGGCTGCAGCCCCCAGCACGCCGGAGAAGGAGCCGGTGCGTATCGACGAGCCGCGCGAGCCGAAGCCTGCACAAGAGCAGCAGGCGGCTGCCCAGGCCCCGCAACCGGTAGTCGAACCGGAGCCGGAAACGGTTGAGGAGGCTGCCAAGGTCGAGAAGGCCGCGAAGGTTGAGGAAGCCGCCAAGGTTGAGAAGGCGGCCAAGGTTGAGGAAGCTGCGAAGGTAGAAAAGGCCGCCAAGGTTGAGGAGCCGACTGACGAGGTTGTGGTGAACACCGACGCGGAGACCGACCCGGAGACCCGCGAGACCGTCGTGACCCCGGATGAGGCAGCGCCGGTGGAGAATCCGGAAGCACCAGCCGCCGAGGAACCGGCCGAGGAACCCGCACCGGAACCTGAGGCAGAACCGGCCGAGGAGCCGCAGGCAGACGCGGACCAGACTCGCAAGGCGCAGGAGGCGGCCGCAGCAGCAGCTGCCGCGAGCGCGGAGGCTGCCCGTGCGCTGGAGGCTGACCAGGCTCAGGTGGCTGAGGTGAGTGAGGATGTGGTCGTCGAGAAGCATGACGAGCCCACCGAAGACATCGAGGAGATCGAGCCTGCGGCCGGCCGCATCGGCAAGCTGCGTGGGCGTCTGTCGCGCTCGCAGAACGCGATCGGCCAGGGGCTGCTGGGCATCCTTACTGCGGGTGACCTGGACGAGGACGCGTGGGAGGAAATCGAGGACACGCTGATCATGGCGGACCTCGGTGCCAACCTGACCATGCGCGTGACCGAAACGCTGCGGGGCAAGATCGCCGAGCGCGGGGTTTCCTCGGAGGAAGAGGCGCGCGCGATGCTGCGTGAGACGCTGATCGAGGCGGCGCGTCCCGAGATGGACCGCTCCATCAAGGCGATGCCGAATGAGGGCAAGCCCGCTGTCATCCTTGTTGCCGGCGTCAACGGCACCGGCAAGACCACAACCACCGGCAAGCTGGCGCGCGTGCTGGTTTCCATGGGTCACTCCGTGGTGCTCGGCGCGGCGGATACTTTCCGCGCGGCCGCGGCCGACCAACTCGAGACCTGGGGCCGTCGCGTCGGCGCGTCCACAGTGCGCGGCAAGGAGGGCGCGGACCCAGCATCCGTGGCCTTCGACGCTGTTGCTACCGGCGTGCAGGAGGGTGCGGACGTCGTCCTCATTGATACCGCGGGCCGCCTGCACACCTCGACCGACTTGATGGACCAGCTGGGCAAGGTCAAGCGCGTGGTGGAGAAGAAGAGCAACGTCGACGAGGTGCTGCTGGTTCTCGACGCCACGGTGGGGCAGAACGGCATTGCGCAGGCGCGCGTCTTCCGCGAGGTTGTGGACATCACGGGCGTGGTGCTGACCAAGCTGGACGGCACCGCCAAGGGCGGCATCGTCTTCCAGGTGCAGGAGGAGCTGGGCGTGCCGGTCAAGCTTGTCGGCCTGGGCGAGGGCGCGGACGATCTCGCGCCGTTTGAGGTGGAAAGCTTCGTCGACGCGTTGCTGGGCTAGCGCAAGTTAGCGCAAGTTCTGGGTACGCCCAGCTAGGCGCTAGGCTGTAACGAGTACATTTTTGACGGCGAGCGCCCCGCGCACGCTGATAAAACGAAGCGAACAGGAGTACCTTACGTTGTTCGAGTCACTGTCCGACCGCTTGCAAGACGCCCTCGGTGGCCTGCGTGGTAAAGGCAAGCTCACCGAGGCTGACATTAACGCCACCGCGCGCGAGATCCGCCTCGCACTGCTGGAGGCCGACGTCTCGCTTGCCGTGGTCAAGGCCTTTATCAAGCGCGTCAAGGAGCGCGCCCTCGGCGCGGATGTGTCCGAGGCGCTGAATCCTGCGCAGCAGGTCATCAAGATTGTTGATGAGGAGCTCACCGGCATCCTGGGCGGCGAGACCCGCCGCCTCAACCTGGCGAAGAACCCGCCGACGGTGATCATGCTCGCCGGTTTGCAGGGTGCCGGTAAGACCACGCTCGCCGGGAAGCTGTCCAAGCACCTGGCCAAGCAGGGGCACACCCCGCTGCTGGTGGCCTGTGACCTGCAGCGCCCTGGCGCGGTTCAGCAGCTGCAGATTGTGGGCGAGCGTGCGGGCGTCGATACCTTTGCGCCGGACCCGGGCACCTCGATCGATTCTTACGAGCACGAGATGGGCTCCTCCCACGGCGATCCGGTCGCGGTGGCGCAGCAGGGTATCGAGCATGCGAAGCAGACCAAGCACGACGTGGTCATCATCGATACCGCGGGCCGCCTGGGTATCGACGAGACTTTGATGACCCAGGCCCGCAACATCCGCGACGCGGTGAACCCGGACGAAGTCCTCTTTGTCATTGACGCCATGATCGGCCAGGACGCGGTAAGCACCGCGCAGGCCTTCGCCGACGGCGTCGACTTCACTGGTGTTGTGCTGACCAAACTCGACGGCGACGCCCGCGGTGGTGCCGCACTCTCCATTCGTGAGGTCACCGGCAAGCCGATCCTGTTCGCGTCCACGGGCGAGAAGCTCGACGACTTCGACGTCTTCCACCCGGATCGCATGTCCAGCCGCATCCTGGGCATGGGCGACCTGCTCTCGCTGATCGAGCAGGCGGAGCAGACCTACAACGAGAAGGACGCGGAGGCGGCTGCGACCAAGCTGGCTTCCGGAGAGCTCACGCTCGAGGACTTCCTGGACCAGCTGCTGATGATCCGCCGCATGGGCCCGATCGGCAACCTGCTGAAGATGATGCCCGGCGGCAAGCAGATGAACCAGATGGCCGACATGGTCGATGAGAAGCAGCTCGACCGCATTCAGGCCATCATCCGAGGTATGACCCCTGCCGAGCGTGAGGATCCGAAGATTCTCAATGCTTCTCGGCGCAAGCGTATCGCCAAGGGCTCCGGCGTCGAAGTCTCCGACGTCAACCAGCTTGTGGAGCGCTTCTTCGAAGCGAAGAAGATGATGGGCAAGATGGCCGGTCAGTTCGGCATGGGCGGCATGCCCGGAATGCCGGGGATGCCCGGCGGGCGTTCGGCGACGAAGAAGAAGCCGAAGGGCCGCAGGGGCAAGAATGGCAAGCGCAAGCCGCCGAAGCGCCGTAGTGGCGGCGGTATGCCGGGTATGCCGCCAATGCCGGGCATGGGTGGTGGTATGCCTGACATGCAGGAGCTGAAGAAGCTGCAGGAGCAGATGCCACCCGGCATGGAGGGCCTGGACTTGGACAAGCTCGACTTCAACGAGGCAATGAAGCGCATGGGCAAGGGCAAGTAGCCAACAGATAGAGGTGGCCCCGCAACGCTGGAAAGCGTTGCGGGGCCACCTCTTTTCGTTCGGAGGGGCTCCGGCCTATTGGCCGAGGAGTCCCAGCGGCTGGCGTTGCCCGTCGACGGGGTTGACCGGTAGGTTCTCCGGGGCCGAGCCGTCTTCACCGACGGGGATCTCGGCGTTGGGGTCCGGGCGCAGTGGCGGGACCTCGTACTCGGGGGCGTCGGTGCTTACGTAGGGGATCTCGAGGGCGTCGAAAACCTTGCGCAGCTCCTGCCACACCAAGGGCGTCAGCGTTGCCATGTAGGCGTTCGAGATGTGGTTCTGGTCCCGGTAGACGTAGACGTTGCCGATCTGGGGGCGGCATAGCTCGGCGTCGCAGAACCACGGGGCGGTATCCACGCTGAACTGCTTGTTCGTTCCGTCGAGGTACTCAGCCGCCGGGTCGACGGGGCCGTAGACGTCGTCGGTGCGCATCGAGCACTCTTCCTCCGTGAAGCCGGAGACGATGCAGATGTTGGGGTCCATGATCTGGCCGAAGATGTCAAAGATCCACGGGTTGTCGCGGAAGCCCAAGAACGGGATGTCGTACTGCGCGAACGCATCCCACAGCACGAGGTAGGAGTCCGGCACGTGGTCGACGGTCACCTCCACGTCGCCGGCGCGCCCCTCAGGGCGCGTGGAGGTGGAGACCACCAGATCCGGCTGCATGTTCACGACTTCCTCGAAGACGTTCTGACTCCACTCGAAGCACACGTCCGAGACCAGCTCTGTGCCGTCCTCGCCGCCGATGGTCAGCGGGCAGGTCTGGCGGACAAAAGGAACGACCTTGAATCCGTGCTCGCGGCCGAGGCGGTCGAGCGGGATGACATAGGGCTCGATGTGCGAGCCGCCGACCATCACCACGGTGGTCTCGGCGTCCTTGTCGCCGTAGATGCACTCGGGGCGCGGCATGACGTCCGCGTCCTCGTTCTGGAACACCATGCAGCCCTCGGATCCGACAGGAGGGTAGATGCCGGAGACGAGGTTCGGGTCCGGCTGTGGCGTGACGTCGGGGACGGGTGTACCGACAATCGACATTGCACCGGGGTACATCTCTATGTCCAGCGGACGGTTCGCGTTTTCCACCTTCTGGTTCCACAGCGGCTGGATGGTCAGTGCCGCGCCGACGAGTGCGGCGATGACAACGCCACCGACGGCGCGGCCGATGCCTGCGGGCGTGCGCAGGCTGCGGCGGGCGTCGGCAACCGGCGTATCGGTGGCTTTCGGACGCTTGCGGTGCTGGCGCAGCGGCTGCTCCAGCAGCACATGGGTCACGTGCGCCAGTGCGAGTGACGCCGCGATCACGATCACGCCAACCCACGCTGGCGGGGTGCCAAAGCCGCCGATGACGGTGACGATGATCAGCATCGGCCAGTGCCACAGGTACAGGGAGTAGGCGATCCCACCCAGCCACGTCATCGGCTTGGAGGCAAGCACCTTGGAGACGGGGTTGTCGTCGCCACTGAGGATGACAAGCGCAGCGCCGATAAGTGGCAGCAAGGCGATCGGGCCGGGGAAGGCCAGCGTATTGGAGACCACCGCGCCGGTAATGGTGATACAGATGATGCCGATCGCGGAAGTGAGCCAGGCTGTCTTCTGCGGCAGGAAGCGGCTGGTGGGCACAAACGCCAGCAGTGCGCCGAGCGAAAGCTCCCAGGCGCGGGAAAAGGTGGAGTAGTAGTTTGCGCCGGTACCAATGAAGCCGAAGCGGGAGGCCCAAGCGAGTGAGGCGAGAGTGATGATCGCGAGCACCGTGATCGCACCCCGCTTGGCGTAGGTGCGCGGGAGGTTGCACTTGGTAATAAGGAAGGCGATGAGCGTGCCCAGCAAAATGCCAAAGAGGTAGAACTGCCCCTGGACGGCCATCGACCACAGGTGCTGCAGGGGAGAAGTGTCCTGGCTTGCCGCGGCGTAGTCTGCCGCCTGCACCATGAGCTCCCAGTTCTGGTAATAGAGCATGGAGGCAGTGAACTGCGCGGCCAGCTCGTCGCTCATCAGCTCTGGGGTGAGGTAATGCACCGCCACAAACACGGACAGGATCACCACGACGAGCGCTGGCACCAGCCTGCGGATCGTCCGCCACAACGGCCACCATGGGTTCAGGCTCGGGTTGGGGCGCATCGCGTAACGCAGCTGCCCGCCGAGGAAGAAGTAGCCGGACAGCAGCAGGAAGACGTCCACGCCGCCGGAGACGCGGCCAACGAAGACGTGGAAGAGCACCACGAGACCGATGGCGTAGCCACGCAGGCCGTCGATATCAACGCGGTAGGCCGAGGTTCGTGCTCGTGTACTTTCTCCCGCATCGTGCTGCGCAGGCTTCGCCGTCGTTGCGCTCATCTATCCTCAAAACCTCTGCGAACCGTTTGACTCTTGGTATGGTGTGGGAAACATCAATCCGCAGGCGAATGCTCTGCGAAGTGCAGGCATGCCAATACGCGGGACGCTCCCGTGACTGTGCAAACCTTACCGCGTATCGGGAGAAAAGCCGGAACCGTCGCGGCGGGCAGCGCTACGCATGTCACCGAAGGCGGGGGAGCTGGGTGCTTTTTGGTCTTCAGCTGCGTCCACGGTAAAGTACTGCGAGTTACCCGGCATGTATGTCGGGGACAGCATACTGCGTACGCGTCGGAAGCGTCTGCACCCGTCTTACTCGGGCGGTCGACCGGCCAGTCACGCGCAGGCTAAAGAAGAAGGGTTGAACCGGCCCGCCAGCACACGGCGGGTGTCTGCACTGCCCAGTGACCGTAAAGGAAGAATTTTCATGGCTGTCAAGATCAAGCTGCAGCGTGTGGGCAAGATCCGCAACGCACAGTACCGCGTCGTCGTCGCTGACTCCCGTACCCGTCGCGACGGTCGCGTCATCGAGAACATCGGCATCTACCACCCGAAGGAAGAGCCCTCGCTCATCCGCATCGACTCGGAGCGCGCACAGTACTGGCTGGGCGTCGGCGCACAGCCGACCGAGCCGGTTGCCGCACTGCTGAAGATCACCGGTGACTGGCAGAAGCACAAGGGCCTGGACGGCGCCGAGGGCACCCTGAAGGTTGCCGAGGAGAAGAAGTCCAAGCTCGAACTGTTCAACGAGGCACTCGAGGAGGCCAACAACGGCCCGACCGCCGAGGCCATCACCGAGAAGCGCAAGAAGGCAAAGGAAGAGGAAGAGGCCAAGGCTGCTGCCGAGGCTGAAGCCGCTGCCGCCGCTGAGGCTGCCGAGAAGGCTGAGTCTGAGGAAGCCGAGGCTTCCGAGGAGAAGGCTGAGGAGAACTAAGATTCTCTACCATCACGAACCCCGCTGTATTGGTTTAACGACCATGCAGCGGGGTTTTGTTATGGACCTTCTGTCCTGAACTTGGGTGACAAGGCCGTGTCCGGTAAGGGGGATCGTCCGAATGAGGAGATTACGGTGACCTTCCCGGGTGGTAAGACTGTCACGACCACGACGGATGAGAATGGTAACTGGAAGGTTGATGTTCCGTCTGGTGTGGAGCTCAAGCCTGGTGACAAGGTCATTGCGACCGACGGTGATGGCAACAAATCCACTGGCACGGTTGGCATCGACGCGGGCAAGTGTGCTGCTACTGCGGCTGGTTTCGGTCTGCCGCTGCTGGCACTGATCCCGATCGGTCTGGCTACCCAGATGCAAATCCCGGGTCTGTCTGACTTCGTTGGTCAGGCTAATGCCCAGATCCAGGCTGCGAATACCCAGATTCAGCAGCAGGCTGGTCTGTTCAACGCGCAGCTGGCTGCGCAGGTTGATGCTGTCAACCAGCAGCTGGGTATGTTCGGTGCTGACCTGGCTACTGTTGCTGGTGGTCTGGTGCTGATCGCGGCTGGCATCCTTGCTGGCACGCTGATCTACGACAACTGCTCCCCGAATGGCGGAGGCAGCTTTGTGAAGGGGCTGGAGCTTAAGAGTTCCTCTAAGAATGCGTAGTTGAATGGCTTTGAAACGTATACTCTATCTCTCAGTTAAATGACAAACGAGTGCCTTTTTAGGATTGAGTGTGCAATACAATTTCGTGTGAAACGTGAGTGTTAGCGTTCCAGCTAAAGTATGTTGGTTTGGCTACATTTCCAATCGGCTGTCCGCCTCATCAGAGGCAACGTGAACGATGGTGTGAGCGGTAGAGGTGCGGGTGACTCTAGTTAACGCGCTTCCCAGATGGTGTAAGAGGTTAATAGGGGTAGGTTCGCTGGGCTGTCCTGGCTGCGCTGCGTGGGTGAGCGGTGAGACGCTACTCGGGCAGTCCGGTGGCATTTCCTAACAATTGGAGCAGGCGTACAGAACAGTAGCGTATTTTTAATTTGGAAACTTCTTGCAAGCGAGTGTCCAAGGCTTTAGGATCGGACGCGGTAGCTCAGAATCGTCTAATCTTTTGATTGCGGTTTTCTGGGGATGACCGATGTGTCTCAACGTGGGGCACTGTCTTCCGAAGGAGTTTTCATGAAGAAGAATCTCGTGAATCGCCGCCGCGGCACGTCACTCGCGGCAGCGGCATTGTCTTTTGCGCTGGTTGCGCCGTTTGCGCAGCCGATCGCTGCACCGCAGTCTGCTGCGGCAGCATATGCTGGCACGCATGATGAGGCTGGACAGCCCAACGCTCAGGGCAATGGTGTTAAGTACCCGGGCGAGAATGCTGAGGGTGTGTATCAGACGGGTGTTGGTGAACCGCGCTACACCGTTGGCGATCAGCCCATCAAGGTTGAAGGCGCTATTGAATCTGATGTCGAGGCCGGTTCGAATAACTCCATTGAGGGTTATGTTATTAACCAGCGCAACGGCAACATGTCGGTGCACCCAGGTACGAATAACCTGAAGCCGATCCCGATGGAGGGGGTGCGTATTTACGCACAATGGGTTGAGCGCGACGGCGCTACCTCTCCGATCTACACGACCACGACTGGTGCTGATGGTCGTTTCACCATCGGGATGAAGTCTTTCGTGGACTCGCTGGGCAAGGTGCGCAAGTTCGACGCAGACCCGAATCTACCGGAGGGTGAGAAGTTCCGCATTTGGGCAGAGAACCCAGATCCGGATGCGTTCACCCAGCTCTATGGCTCTGGCCAGGGCAAGCTGTTCCCGTTGGGTAACACCATGGAGCTCTCGGCCGGTATGAGGAACCTTGTTGGTTCGGACCGGCTTGAGAATGCTCGTTTTGCGTTTGGTGAGAAGGCGCAAAACGATGTGATGCACAACCTTCAGGCGTCTGAGGAAAACGCGCCATGGAAGCAACCCAGTGTAAATGCCTATGGTCAGGTCACAGGTACGGTGCACTGGGATCTGACTCGTGCGGCAACTGTTGCAGGTTGGAGCGATTGGGTCGCCTACAACAAGGCGGATGTGCCGGCGAAGGGCCTGAAGGTTTATGGCTCGTACCTGTCTGATTACGCTGTTGGGCAAATCCTCAACGAGGCTCCGAAGGATCTGGGTGGCAAGAAGATTCGCGGTTCCGGCTGGTCTCGTGATGATGAGGCTGCGCTGCAGAACTGGATTAAGCGCAAGATTGCCGAAGAGGGCAAGGATAAGTGGATCGCTGAGACCACCGAGACCACTGTTGGCGAAGACGGCGACTACGTCCTGCAGTTTAAGGGCACGTTCGGTAAGGCCTGGGATAATCGTGGCTACGACGATGGATCGCTGATCTACACGGATCTTGCTCGCGATAATGATGCTGAGGCGATCTTCCCGGATGGTTCGAAGCACAAGGCGTATGACCTGTTCAACACGGTCGCACCGGCAGCTGATTACGGTAGCTGGATGTCGAATGCTTCTGGTCGTGGTGGGGAGAACCTGCCGAAGCACATCAACTGGGATTGGTTGTTTGTTTCGACCGAGGATGTTGATGGTGCTGCTGTCGTGACACCGTTCCACACCAATGCCTACACTGACAAAACGGATGTCAATACGGACCAGACCTGGGCTGGCGTATGGAATACCGTGCAGGCGGGCCGTTTGGCGAACAACAATATCGCGCTGTACTCGGATTACACCGTGTTTGATGTGTTGGAGTACGACACGCAGCAGAACTACGCGAAGCCGGGTGATACGGCTGAAACGTTTACGTCCGGTCTGCCGTCGAAGTTCGTTGACGGTCTGAAGTACGAGATCGAGTGGGTCAACACCACAACCGGCGAGGTCGTGCACAAGTGTGAGGCTCAGGCGGCTAAGGGTGATACCACGATTGAATCGTGCCCGCTGAATACTGGTGACAAGAACCTGTTCCCGGATGGGATTACCCAGACGACGACGTTTGCTGCGAACCTGTACCCGGTTAATGCTAAAACGGGTGAGCGTGGCAGCCGTATTGCTACCGATGCGTTTACGGTGCTGGTTGACTGGGCACCGGAGTATCAGTCGACTGAGGCAAAACCGGGTGAGACGAAGTCCTCTGATGCGCCGACGTTCGACCGCACCGACACCAACGAGGTCGAAAAGCTGACTGCTGAGCAGCTGGCCAAGCAGGACCCGGATAAGAAGCCGACGAAGTTCGAGCTGGCAGAGGGCTTCGCGGTGCCGAAAGGCTACGATGTTAAGGTCGACGAGGCTTCTGGTGTGGTCACTGTGACCTTCCCTGCAGAGGATGCGAAGTCGATCGACGTGCCGGTGAAGGTCACCTACGAAGATGGCACCACCGCAACTGGTAAGGCTCCGTTTACTGTTGCTGTTGATGCTGCCGACGAGTTCGAGCCGGGCTACGAGGATAAGCTGGTTGTTCCGGGTACCCCGACAGAGTCTGAGCCGACGTTCACCGATAAGGATGGTAAGGACACCAAGGCGCCTGAGGGTTCCAAGTTTGCTATTTCGGATGACTTTGAGGCGCCTGAGGGCTACACGGTCGATATCGACGAGAACACGGGTGTAATTACTGTCACTGCTCCGAAGGAGTTGAATGGCGACACCACTGAGGAGTTCGATGTTCCGGTTACGGTGACCTACCCGGATGGCAGCACCGACAAGACGGACGCGAACTTCAAGCTGGATACCGATGGTGACGGCGATCCTGATGTGACGGATCCGGATGATGATGGTGACGGCATCCCGGATGAGGAAGAGGAGGAGAAGGGCTCTAACCCGAAGGATAAGGGCTCGATTCCGGCAACCCCGCTGGAGCCGGGTAACCCGACCGACGCCGCAACCCTTGAGCCGGGCTACGAGGATGGTTCTGGTAAG
>NZ_KV825627.1:1093-1244 GCF_001831515.1 Corynebacterium sp. HMSC074A01 | reverse complement strand
GGGCTCATCCCCGCCTGCGCGGGGAGCACTCGGTTCCGCTGCGTTCCGCTTGGTTCCTATTGGGCTCATCCCCGCCTGCGCGGGGAGCACCGCAGCAGGTCAGACCACTTCACGTCCGGCCCGGGCTCATCCCCGCCTGCGCGGGGAGCAC
>NZ_KV825627.1:0-93 GCF_001831515.1 Corynebacterium sp. HMSC074A01 | reverse complement strand
GGGCTCATCCCCGCCTGCGCGGGGAGCACGCGCCAGCGAAGAGCGCCGCCTTAATCGCTTTGGGCTCATCCCCGCCTGCGCGGGGAGCACCCA
>NZ_KV825626.1 GCF_001831515.1 Corynebacterium sp. HMSC074A01 | reverse complement strand
ACGCTGAACGACGCCCACGAGGTCCTCCTCGACCCCGCCACCGACGCGACAGGCCCCATCACCGTCACCGTGGCCGACCCCAGCCTCGGCAACCCCGTGACCAAGACCGTCACGCTCGGCACCACAACCACGGTCAGCGACCCGAAAACTACCGTCTACCCGAGCCGCGGTGAGCAGGCCACCGGCATCACCATCGGCGAATACCACGAGGGCCTGACCAAGGTCACCGCTAAGGACGCCAACGGCAACAACGTCACCGCCACGCTGAACGACGCCCACGAGGTCCTCCTCGATCCCGCCGCCGACGTGACAGGTCCCATCACTGTCACCGTGACCGACCCCAGCCTTGGCGAAGTGACCAAGCGCGTCACGCTCGGCACCACAACCACGGTCAGCGACCCGAAAACTACCGTCTACCCGAGCCGCGGTGAGCAGGCCACCGGCATCACCATCGGCGAATACCACGAGGGCCTGACCAAGGTCACCGCTAAGGACGCCAACGGCAACAACGTCACCGGTACGCTCAATGACGCCCACGAGGTCCTCCTCGACCCCGCCGCAGGCGCGACAGGTCCCATCACTGTCACCGTGACCGACC
>NZ_KV825625.1:426-12826 GCF_001831515.1 Corynebacterium sp. HMSC074A01 | reverse complement strand
CCGACGTGTCTACTTTCCGGGGGTCAGGCCCCAGCTAGCGTGGGAGACGGGAATGTCACCACCACCACTATTCGGAGGTAAAACCATGACCCGCATCGCCATCATCGTCGGCAGCACCCGCCCCAACCGCCTGGCACCCCAGGTCGCCGAATGGGTGCACGAGCACGCGCAGCAGCACGGCGGCGCCGAGTTCGAGCTCGTGGACATCGCCCGACCAGAACCTGCCCCTGCTGGATGAGCCCATGCCCCCGGCCATGGGCCAGTACTCGAAGGATCACACCAAGGCCTGGGCCGAGAAGATCGCCTCCTACGACGGCTTCGTCTTCGTCACCCCGGAGTACAACCACTCCGTGCCCGCCGCACTGAAGAACGCCGTGGACCTCCTGTACGCGGAGTGGAACAACAAGGCCATCGGCTTCGTCAGCTACGGCAGCGCCGGCGGCACCCGCTCCGTGGAGGCGTGGCGGCTGATCGCCGCGGAACTGCAGATGGCCGACGTCCGCGCCCAGGTGTTCCTGCCCTTCAGCTCCGACTTCGAGGACATGTCGAAGTTCACCCCGACCGAAGGCGCCACCGGCGCTCTCACCGATGTGTTCAACCAGGTCACCGCCTGGTCGGAGGCGCTCAAGACGCTGCGCGGCTGACCGGTAGTTGGTCTGAACCAGGCCGAACGCGGCGAGAAACCTGTGGTTTCCCGCCGCGTTGTCGTTCGTTGCTCGCCTCAATGCCGAGCCGTTCGAGTTCTTCCGGATTGCCCCGCATCTCCCGGACCACCTCGGGCGTGCGGCTCTCAGTCGAGGATCTCCTCCACTGCCCGTAAACCGCTTGTCCGTCAGGTCGGGGTCGTCCTCGAAGGGGACCGGGGTTCCACCCGGTGGATTCTGCCCGGCCACTCCCCGACCGCGGGTCCCGCTCCACGGATGGACGCATCCAGGGTGGCGGTCAGGTAGCTGAAGTTCGCCGATTCCCCCTCGCACAGATCAGTTCTGGTGCCGTGGGAAAAGGGGTCTCTCCCCTGGCCCGGGACGGTGCCGGTTCGGCTGTCATACGCATCTTCGCCTGAATTGGACCCACCACGGCAATCCGCTGCACGACAGGCCCGGTGAGCCCTTGTTCCCCGTACCTCGCTCAGCTCGTCAGAGTCCCCTCCACTAGGCTCGGGGCACATGACAACTCGACCGAATTCCCTCCGGCACTGGGAGTACTTCGTCGCCGTGGCCGAGGAGGGCAGCGTCACCGGTGCCGCGGAGCGGCTGAGGCTGACCCAGTCCCCCGTGTCCCAGGGGCTGAAACGTCTGGAGTCGAATCTCGGCCTCGACCTGATCCGCCGCTCCGCCACCGGTGCCACCCTCACCGAGGCCGGCCGGTCCCTGCTCCCGCAGGCCCGGATTCTGGTCCGGGACGCCACGGAACTGCAGAGCATGGCCCACGCCATCACCGACGCCGGGGCCGAGGTACGCGTGGGGCTGGCCCCCTCGGTGCCGCCGGGCATCGCCTTCGACCTCACCTCCGCGTTGCGGGACGTCGGCCGGGTCAGTGTGCACACGGCCGAGGTGTCGCAGCTGGTCACCCGGGTGGGCGAGGGCCGTCTGGACTGTGCCGTCATCGAGGACCCGGCGCCGACGGGTGAGTTGTCTCGCGGGCAGCTGCACGAGGTTCCCCGGCTGCTCGCCGGGCCCGCCGAAAAGCCCGCGACCTGGGCGGCGTTGCGGGGACACACCCTGCTGGACAACACCGCCGCCGTCAGCCCGGCGGCCGCCGGACGCCTGGCCGACGCCTTCTTCACCATCGGCTTGCACCCGGAGACCGAGCTGTGGCCGGACCGGACGGCCCTGGCCGCGCGGCTCGGTGCCGGAGGCGCGATGGTGCTGCTCACCCCCGATCAACTCGGGGGCCTGCCCGCGTTCCCGATGCCGACGGCCTTCCACCTGCGGCTGCGGTGTGTGGTGCCGCCGCAACGGGGCGGGGCCGTCGGAAAGCGGGATCTGCGCGACGTCGTGGACCGTGCCCTGCGGCGCTCCCTCGGGCGTCTGGGAGAGACCGGATGACCAGGAGCCTGCGGGCCCGGATCGGCACCGAATTGGTCGCCGCGGGCTGTGACGGTTGGTGCTGGGCGCCCCCGGTCGGCGAAGAGGCGGCCGGCGTCGGGGTCGGCGCCGACAGTCAGACCAGCATCTCGTCGATGTACAAGGTCCACCTCCTGGCCGCCTTCTGCCTAGCCGTGGACCGCGGGCTGCTGAATCCGCTCGACGCGGTGACGCTCAGCACGGATGACGGCCCGGTCGGGACCCCGGGAGTGGGGCTGTTCGCCGATCCCGTGACGATGAGCCTGCGGGATCTGGTGCGTCAGATGGTGGTGCTCTCCGACAGCATCGCCGCCCGGGTGCTGCAGCGGCGTCTCCCACCGGGCCTGGTCGGGGAGGTCGTCTCCCTGGCGAATCTCGAGGACACCACGATCGTCGCCCCGGGCACCACCGAGTCCGAACTCCCGGCCCTTCCAGAGGACGGCTCCGCGGCCAGCGAGGCGATCCGGCTGCTGGTCTCCTACCCCCGGGTCCACCAGGATCCGGCCACCTACCGCTCGGTGAGCACCCCACGCCAGCTGTGCCGCCTGCTGGACTGGATCTGGACGGGCCCGGATCTCACCGGGGTCTCCCGTGCCTTCGCCCGGACCGTGCTCGGGCAGCAGGTGTGGGGCCACCGGATCCCCTCCGGCTTCCCCGCCGGGGGCGTGCGCTTCCACGGCAAGACCGGGACGATCGGCCCCGTGCGCGGCGAGGTTTCCGTGGTGGCCGTCGACGAGGAGGCACCCATCGTCGTCGCCGTGATCACCCGTTCAGCCCGCAGCGGCCCGAACCTCGCGGCCGCGGACGCCGCGATCGGCCGCATCGCCCGGTTACTCGTCGATGAACTGCGCATGTCGCGCTGAGATTTCCCACCGGAGAACACCCCGCCGAGCAGGCGATATTCGTCTCCCGACTGGCCGGAAGTCGTGCGGGAACGTGGTAGCGGTGAGCCCGTGGGCCTAATCTCATCCGGCATGACCACCCGCACCACTGTCCGTGTCTCCGCCCTGCTCGCCGCTACGGCGCTCGCGCTCTCCTCCTGCACCGTGCCCTGGTTCCGGGACGCGGTGGACGAGTTCGTCGCCGCCTTCAACGCCGGTGACGACGCCGGTGCCGCCACACTCAGCGACGATCCCGCCCGGGCCGCAGCCGACCTGGAGCAGCTGCGCGCGGGCATCGGCGGGACCAGCGTGGAACTGGACGCCGGCGGCGAGGAGGACGGCGCCACCGAGATCACCGCCACCTGGACCGTCCCGAATGGCGATGAGTCCACTACCACCGGGACGATCACCCTCTCCGAACAGGACAGCGACCTCATCACCTGGGACAAGCGGATCTTCTCCACGGAGCTGAACGGGGACAGTCGCTTCCTCTACTCCGACGACAAGACCTTCACTCTGCCGGTGACCGACCGCAACGGCACCGACATCCTGTCCTGGACACCTGTCACCGTCGTCTCCGCGGGCCCGGAGCTGATCCCGCGGGCCGGGGAGATCGCCGCCGCCGTCCGCCCGGTCGTGCCGACCTCCACCGCCGAATCCGTCACCGCCCAGATCGAGTCCGGGGACGGCTCCCCGGTGGGGCTGTTCACCCTCCGAGAGCGGGACTTCGCCGTGATAGGGGACGCCCTGCGGGCGATCAAGGGACTGGACCTGCGGGAGGAGGGCCGCATGCTCGGCCCCACCCGGGACACCGCCTCCCCGGTGGACGGCGGCCTGCGCGACTACTGGTCGGAGAAGATCACGGCCGACGCCGGCTGGACCCTCCAGGCCACCTCCCCCACCGGCACGACCATCCTGGGGCAGGTGGAACCGGCGGAGAGCGAACCCGTGCGCACCACGATGGACCTCGGGGTGCAGACGGCCGCGAAGCGGGCCCTGGAGCCGATCGAGCAGCCCGCGGCGATCGTCGCCCTCAGCGCCTCCACCGGCGGGGTTATCGCCGTCGCGCAGAACGACGCCGCCGACGCCCTCGGCCCCGTCTCGCTGAGCGGGCTGTACCCGCCCGGCTCCACCTTCAAGACGGTGACCACCGCCGCCGCCCTCGAACGCGGCACCGTGGTACCCGACTCCACCGTCGCCTGCCCCGCCACCGCGGAGATCGATGGCCGCGTCATCCCCAACGACGGCAACTTCGCCCTCGGGGACGTCTCCATGACGCAGGCCTTCGCCCAGTCCTGCAACACCACCCAGGGTTTCATCTCCCAGGATCTGGAGCCGGACGACATGAGGAACACGGCGGCGCGTCTCGGACTGGGCGTGGACTTCACCGCGCCCGGCATGAACTCGGTGACCGGCTCCGTCCCCGTCACCGAGCCCGGCGCGGCCCGGGTGGAGGCCGCCATCGGCCAGGGCGAGGTCCTCTCCTCCCCCTTCGGGCTGGCCGTCATGGAGGCCTCCCTGGGCAACAACGGCCGGATGGTGCTGCCGACCCTGATCCAGGGTGAGGAGACCACCGCCGATCAGGACCCCGAGCCGCTCGACCCGGCGACAGTGCGGGCCCTGCGCGCGATGATGGCGGAGACGGTGGACTCCGGGACCGCCGCCAGCCTGAGCGACATCCACGGTCTCGGCGGCAAGACCGGGACCGCGGAGGTCGGGGGCAACCGGCCCGCCCACGGCTGGTTCGCCGGCATCAAGGGTGACCTTGCGTTCTGCACCTTCGTCGCCGGGGCGGAGTCCTCGGGACCGGCGGTGGCGGCCACGGGCCGTTTCCTGCGCGATGACGCGATGTCGGAGTGGCGCTGAGCGGACCCCATCACCCGGGCCAACGCTCACGTCGATCCCCCAAAAGTAGTATTAGTGCAGGTCAGCCCCATTCAGGGGGCGGAAGAGGACGTTCCGGACAAAAGTCCGCAATACCTCGGGTGATCACGTCAACTTCTGCGTTAAAAAATGAGGAGTCGTTCACTGTCGGTCAACATATTCGAGAAGGTAACCCGGTGTTTTCACGGGAAGCCGACTGACATGTGGTGAAGATCCAAGGAAAGTGACCATTGACCAGGCAAATTAGTAGTTGTTGATGTCACAATTTGCCTGCTCGAAGGGATCACCTTCAGGGTGAAGACTACCAGCTTCCATGTCGGTACCCCGCTCCTGCTCAACTGTGCTCGAACGCCGGACTCATGTTATTGGCCGCCACCGCCGACGCCGTCAAAGTCGCCGATGCCATCGACGTGGAACTGGCCGAGTGACAGAACCCGAACCTGCTGCACACCATGACCGCACTAGCCCTGGCACTGGCCCTCAGCGGGGACGACGCAGGCGATGTTGATCTCCTGGGCCCGTTGGTGGCCACCGGCCTGGTCGACCAGGTGCCGTCGCACTCCACGGTGCACCGCCGCCGCAAGGAACTCGCCGACCACGACGACGAAGCTGCCGGTGCCGGCACAACCGCGGTGCTGGCCGGCATGAAAACAGCCCGTACCGCGGACTGGACCGCCTGCGGTGCCCGCAACCCCGCCGCCGCGGCCAGCACCGATGCTCCGTTGGTTCTGGACCTGGACGCCACGGAAATCCTCGCCCACTCAGACAAGGAAAAAGCGGCCCCGACCTGGAAGAAGCACTACGGGTTCCACCCGCTGTGCGCGATCATCGACCACGGCGACGGGCTGACCGGTGAACCCGCAGCCGTCCTGCTGCGTCCGGACAACGTCGGCTCGAATACCGCCGACGACCACAAGGACGTCCTCGACCAGGCCTTGGCCGCGATCCCCAACCGCGTCGATGGTCAGGAGTGGGGGAAGCGTTTGCTGATACGCACGGATTCCGCCGGCGGATCCCAGGCCTTTCTGAGACACCTCAACCAACAAGGCCTGGCGTATTCGGTGGGGTTGCCGGTGACCTGGCAGATCGGCGACATCGCCTCCACGCTCGGCGAGGGCATCAAACAAGGCATCATCCGCGCGGGCGGTACGGTCAGCGACACCACGGACGCTTATGTCGCAGACATCACTTCCCGGATGCGATCCTGGGCCGGGGAACCACTGGGCATTAACCTCGACAAATACCCCACAGATATGCGGATTATCATCCGAAGCCCTGACGATGGCCTGGAAGGTACGAGGAGACCTGAATGGGGCGATTTTCCACTCGGATCACGGCAGTGTTTATACCTCTGAGCAGTACCGGAGGTTGTGTGAGCAGTTCGGCGTCACCCAGTCGATGGGAGCGATCGGGACGAGTGCGGATAACTCGTTGGCGGAGTCGTTCAACGCGTCACTGAAGCGGGAAGTCCTTCAGGATGAGCCTGTTTTTCCAAGTCAGCTGGTGTGCCGCCGGGATGTGTTTCGGTGGTGCACCCGGTACAACACGAAACGTTTGCACTCATGGTCCGGCTACCGCTCGCCGAATGCCTTTGAAGCCGCCTGATTAGCTGCACTGACTATCATGATCACCGCCTCCGCGGAACCGCACGGCGGGGCCGTCGACCCACTGCGGGCTGTCCCATTCGTCGAACGCGAGCAGAGCCCCGACACCGCACCGCTGCGTGCGCGCCCAATTGCGACCATTGATTCCGCTGCCCCACACCGAAGCAGTTTCACGGTCGCAAGCGTCGTGCTCGTCGCCGCCCTTGCTGTCGCAGTGGGCGCTTTTCGACGGATACTCCTCCAGGGCCGACCCCGGCATCGCTCCATTCACCACGGCTAAAACTCGCCGCGAAGGTAGTGCACCGAGACCAGATTGACTGGCGTCGCAGCGCTATCAGTAGGTCGCGGTCAGCGCTGCCTCGCGTGTGAGGGCCGGGCCTTCGGGCAGGAGACTGAGGATGCTCCACGGAACGGTGTCCACGTGCAGTGCGCCGACGACGTCGAGGTTGTCCCTGGTATCCACCAGATGGCGCTGACCTGAAGCGGACACGACGTGGTAGCCGGCACCGGTGTCGACGCCGACAGCACCGGAGGCTAACCCGACGAAATGGGTCGCGGGGCTGTCACCGGACAGCTCGACCGATCCTGCGGTCAAGACATCCGAATCTGGGGCAACGAGTGCAACAGAGCCTGACTCCGTCACGCACACGGCCGATCCTTGTGGATCAACCCACTCCGGCGCTTTCTCCGGAACGGCGATATCTAGCGGGACTTGGGCATCCGGATACGCGGCAATCTGGGAGGGGGAAGAGGTTGAGGTGGGTGCGGCGGCGTCGATAAGCAACTGCTTCTGTAATTCCGAAACGGGCTGAATGCCGCCATGCTGTGTGACAGCCCATGCTTCGTCGGTGCCGTCGGCGAGCAACAGGCGCGGCAATGGGTGTGGCAGGCGGACCGGCGGAAGTTCGCGGATCGCGGACAGCACCGGCGCACTGATGTCTGCGCGGACGACCCGCGCGTCGATGCCCAGGGCGCGTCGGATCAGCCTGCCCTGTGCATCGCTGTCTGGCGGGAGTTTTGCGCGCCCCTCATTGGTGAGCATCCACTCGTTGCCGCCCTGAGTAACCGCGACAGCCTGCCCGTCGGCAAGCTGCTGCACCGGTTCCCCGGCGACAACCGTGACACGCTCCTCCCCCTCGCACGCCGACCACGCAGCATCCACCGCATCACCCGGCGCGAACATCGCCGGCGCCGTGGCGATACCCAACGGCACACCGCGCGGCATCTCGGTGAGTCGCTCCTCCCCCACGCGCTGCGGCTCCTCCGCACTGCCTGCGATCAGTCGCGCCGACGTCAGGTTCGTCACCGGGTGCACTACCTCCCCGACCCGCACGTACATCGCCCCGTCATTGGCCCGCAGAATCGCCGCCGCGCCCGGATCCGGATTCGGCCGCAACCACGCGAACAGCCCCGATCCCGCCGCGATGAGCGCCACCGCGACCATCCCGAAGATCGCCGAACGACGCCGTGCCGCCAATGGATCATGAATCATCCGGATATCCCCGTAAATGAGCCCGTGCTCCACGCGCCGGCGCATGAAACGGTGCCCCGAAACCTGCGAACGCGTCGTCGGCAACAGCCTGCGCGCCTGCTTTGTCTCCCCCGAAACGGCATGAGTGTGCTGAGCCATGTGGACGCCCCCGTCGATTAGCAATGGCTTCTTTAAACGACGCTAAGCGCATGCGGGGCGGGCTTCAACCCGAAAATGCGCACTGAAGTGCGCAACGCTATTCGACGCCCGCGGCCGCCAGCTCCTCACTCGTCGGAGTCAGCTCAGGCAGCTCGGTGGAGCCGCCGTTGGCGACGGCGTCGCGCTGGAGTTCCTTGATCTCAGCTGGGGTGAGCTGCGCGTTGACGGCGAAGATGGTCACGCGACCGCGCTGGTAGACGGGCGTGACGCCGGGGGTGGTCCACAGGGCCTTGTCCACCTGCCAGTTTTTGGGCCCGGGCCAGAAGGTGTTGCCGGAGGAGACGATGAAGCGGACGCCCAGGTCGGCGGCGGCGTCGTCGGCGGGCGATTTCTCGTTCGGTCGGCCGCGTTCACCGGCGCCGAGTTGGCCGGCGCGGTCGGCGAGCAGGTTCGAGTCGACGCCCAGGCCGCCGTTGGGCCACAGGTAGTGGCGGGCGACTGTGGGCACGCCGTCGATGGCGTAGGCCCAGGAATACCCGTCGGTGGATTCGCCCATGACTAAGCCCTCGTGAGCCTCCGGGCGGGAGGCGAGCCAGGCGTAGGCCGTGAGCTGGTCGTCGTCGACCATGCGGTCGTTGAGGCGGGAGGCGTCGAAGGACATCTTCGCGCCGTCGACGGCGACGGTGGACGCCCAGGCGCCGGTGCCCCACCCGACGAGAACCGCGAGGATAGCGGAGGCAATCGACGTGCCCCACACCCACGGGCGGGTGCCGTAGCGGGCAGCGACGGGAGCGAGCGTGAACACGCGGATGATCATCGCGGCGCCGACAGCGGCACCGGCGATGACGGTCAGCGCCACGACCGTGATGATGCGGTGCGCGGAGTTGTAGTGCGGGGACCCGAGCAGGGTCAAAAGCGGTTCCCACAGTCCGTCGAACGGGTGCAGCGCATGCGCCGCGCTGGCCGTCATGAGCCCGTAGAAGACGGGCGCCCACACCTGCCCGCGCCAGACCACCATGGCGATCGCGCCGAAGCCGGCGAGCCACAGCAGGATGGTCGGGTCGAAGTCGGGGAAGAACTCGCCCACGTGGCGGGTGCTCATCTTGAACGCCTTCTCCCAGGCCTCCCCTGAAGTGACATTCTCGCTGGCGTCCCAGGTGTTCACCTCTTCGGCCTGAGTCTGGCCGGCGATGAGCTGCGGGAGGAACGCCACCGTCGCGCCGAGCGCCGGAATGGCCAGCCACAGGACATCGCTAACACGCGAGCGGTCCGGGCGCCACACCAGGTAGGTCAGCCAGTACAGCAGCACGGCGAGCACCACGACGAGCACCGCGGACGGGTGGACCTGCATCATGCCTAAGAACGCGAACAGCGTCGGCAGGGCCAGCGCGCGGTAGCGCGGCACCTGGTGGAACAACGCGATGACGATGCCGGACAGTCCGATCGCCACGATGTAGGGGCGCATGCCCACGAAATCCGGGATCCACACCAGCACCGGCGAGGCGTACACCGCGATGGCGGCCAGTCCCGCGGCGATCTGCGCGACCATGCCGCGGCCGCGCGCCATCGCCCACGCCAGACCAGCGGCGCCGGCGGTCAGGGCGAGACTCGGCAGCACGATCGACGCGAGGTTCACGGCTTCCACGGGGGCGAGGTCGCCCGCGCTGGCAAACAGCGCCGTCGCCGCGTGGAAAGCGGAAGGATAGAAAAGATCGATGTGCGTTTCGGGGTTCTGCAGCTCGCCCATCCGCGTGGGCGAGGCAATGCCTTCCTCCATGATGAAGCGCACCGCATTGACGTGCCACTGGATGTCCCAACCCTGGACAATATTGTCCAGCTGGCCGGGCACCTTCGACTGGAGTTCGAGCTGCTTGGCGATCAGCATCCACGCGCCAGCCACGACGCCGGCGCCGGGCAGCACCCACGACGGGTCGGCGATACTGCCGCGCCGCCAGTCGCCCGGCCACAGGGCACGCACCCAATTCTTCGCCGCGCGTTTTCTCGCCCGCCGCGCGAACGCGTAGCGCCACCCGGCCGCCAGACACAGCATGAGCACTAAGAAAACGATGAACGACGGCCACCCGAAGCGGATTCCCATCGCGCCGTACATCCAGCTGCCCAACCCGACGATGCCGAAGGTCGCGGGCAGCGACGACGCGGCCGCAGCGGGCAGTTTCGCGCCCGCGACCCACGCGAAGATCAGCCCCGGCAATGTGAATACAGCGATGGCCAACCACACGGCACCGACTGCATCCATGCGCTACCTCCCGGGGGCGACTCGTTCGGACAATTCCTGCCCAAGCAGTCTATTCCGTCGCCCGGGAAGACTCGGAGTGCACCTCCGAAGCGTCGCGCCGGTCGCGCGTCACTGCAGCGCGAGCTGCGAGTTCGTTATCTGCCGGGTAGTCGACGCCGAGGAGGGTCAACCCATTTGCGGGTGCCAAACTCACCGCGGCAGAGCGTTCCTTCTCCCCCAGCAAAGCCGCGGCCCACTCACCGTCGCGCTTGCCGGAGCCGACGTCGAGACACGTGGCCACCAGCGCGCGGACCATGTGCCAGCAGAACGCGTCGGCGACGATGACCGCCTCGTAGAGCTCGGGTTCCTCACCGGTGGACACGTCGCGCCACTCGAACGAGCGGACCTCCCGGATCGTGGTGGCGTGCGGCCGCGCTTTGCAGAACGCCGCGAAGTCGTGCAGCCCGACCACGGCATTCGCGAATTCTTGCGCCGCGTCCAGGTCCACCTTCTTCGGCCACACCGCGGTGTCCCTCACGCGCAGGGGCAGCGCGCCGCCGTCCGCGGTGGTCACCCGGTAGCGGTAGGTGCGCGTCAACGCCGAGAAACGCGCGTCGAAGCCGTCGGGCGCGGCGGACACTGCCGAAACGCGCACGTCGGGATCAAGCAATTTCGCTAATCGACGCACCAACCTCCCCGGATCCCCCTCAATCGACCTCTGGTCCAGTGACGACACCGGAATATCCGCATGCGCCACCTGCCCGGCGGCGTGGACTCCCGCGTCCGTCCGGCCGGCCACCGTCAGCTCCACCGGGTAGCGCAGGATCAGGCTCAGCGCGTCCTCCAGCACGCCCTGCACCGTGCGGAGCTCTTCCCCACCGGCAGGTTTCTGGCGCGCCCAACCGTGGAAGTCCGTGCCGTCGTAAGCGACATCGAACCGCAGGCGCACCATCTCTTCCGGATCGTCCGCACGGTCACCTACAACGTCGAAATCACTTTTTCCTGCGCCCATGCCCCCAACCATAAATGGCGCCACTAGATGCGTTTGAAATCGCTTCACAAAACCCCAGGTCGTATGTTCCCTGCGGGGTTTCGTAGTTAGAACGGTACTTCTTCGCCCTCAGCGCCAGCCAGGGCGGCGGTCGCCGCCTCGCCTCCGCGACGGGCAGCGCGAGCAGCGGACTCCTTCTTGGAATCGATCAGCTGCACCGTGTCGATGCGCGCCACCAGCGGGTACTGCTTCACACCGTCCTTGTCGGTGTAGACGTCGGTCTTGAGCGAGTAGCTCACCGCAACGCGATCGCCGGAGCCGATGCAGCCGAACACACCGGGGTTCGCGGCGTCCTGGACGTAGCCGGTCAGCTCCACGATCTCGCTTTCCACCTTGCCGGTGGACTTGTTCTTGAAGGTGTTGCGCGCATAGACGCTGAGCTTCACCGTCGCGCCGCCGTTTGCGTGCTCGAACAGCTTGGGTGCGCGAGCTGCGTTGCCGACGATGGTGCCGTTGTTGAAGGGGTTGGACATGTTGGTTCTCCTTACGTGAGTGGGTGTGATTTGCCGTGCAATTTGGGTACTTAAGCAGCTGCTTTGCTGCTGCGGGGCGGTTGCGCTGTCGTTACAACACTGCCCAGGGCAGCGGTGTGCCTGCCGCCTCTAGGTCGCGCAGTTCTTGTGCTGCGCCCGGATCGGCGTCCTCGCCGTCGATGCCGTCGGCGAGCTGGTAGAGCAGTTCCAGGTCGGTGTGGGTGATGTCGCGCATCACGTGCCTCCTTGTTCGGATTGATGGTCAATCCGTCTGTTGGAGACAGCTCTGCTGTCTAAAGGTCACTCCCCTGCCTCGTTGCGGTGTCTGTCGTCGCAAGCCAAGGCCCCGCGAGAAAAAGAAACCCCGTTGCATTGCTACAACGGGGTGTGTGGTGCTACTCGGCAAACAAGATCGTGCGGGTCTTCTCAGCGCCCTCGCGGACAAGCTCGACCATCCGCTCGCCCTGGCCGATATCGGTCAGCTTCGCCACCAGCGACGGGAAGTTCTCGTCTGGCCCGATCTCGGTGGCTCGCTGCGCAGCCACGCCAGCTAGCCCCGGCTGGCCTGTGGCGTG
>NZ_KV825625.1:0-326 GCF_001831515.1 Corynebacterium sp. HMSC074A01 | reverse complement strand
GGCTGGCCTGTGGCGTGAGCGAGCACGGCAACAGTGGCGGTGAGCTGCGAGCGCATGCCTGGCCAGCTGGTCGGGACAGCGCGCATAACCTTCTCTATGAACGCAAGGCCCGCCTGCGGGTCATCGAGCAGTGCGGCAAGCAGCGTGTCCCGCAAGCGCGGCGTGGTGAAGCATTTCAGCGCAGACCGAACAGCGCGAGCGCTCGGCTGGGTGATCCCTGCCGCTGCCTGCTCATACTCACGCTGCAGCACGTCTGCGAACATGGGCGGGATATACGCCAGCGCGTCTTCGATGATGTCGGCGTGCTCGGCAGCGTCGATGCCGTG
>NZ_KV825624.1:3662-11183 GCF_001831515.1 Corynebacterium sp. HMSC074A01 | reverse complement strand
ACCACACCGCTACCATTTCAGTCTTCTGAACAGCGCGCTGGAACGCATCGCTAAGCGCCGCCAGCAGGAGCAACAGCGCGACCACGACGGTGACAAGGAGTCCCCCGACGGTGGCAAGGAGTCTCCCGACGGTGACAAGGAGTCCCCCGACGGCGGCAAGCCGTAGATGGGGGTCTCCCCTGCCCTGTATGGCCCTGTAGCGGCCTAACAGGATGTCGCCAGGGTCAGTGTCCAGCGACAGCGCTAAAACCGCTCTAATTCAGCGAAAATCGAAGAATTAGAGCGGTGTTTTTTGAAGCGTCCTGGGTTCAGATTCAGGTAACTCAAGGATGAGTGTGAATCCGGGGTTTGTGTCTTTGAGAAGGCCCTTTAGAAGCCTTCAAGTACTTCGTAGAGGGCGGTGGCTAGGGTTAGTCGCCGTCGCTAGCTGTGCTTGGCTGTTAATGTCATGTCGACCAACTGCAGGAAGCGTATAACGTAGTCTTTGACAAAGCCTGCGGTGCCTTCATTGAGATGGCCGGAGTCTTCGAAGAGGGTGGGGGATTGGCCAAGGAATACCTCGGGCTGACCAGGAAGCGGCATATCGAAGTAGGACAGGGCGAGCCGGAGGTTCTTCTGTGAACTGTAGCCGCCCATGCGGCCTACAGAGTGACTGATGATACCTGCGGGAAGGTTCTTCCAAGCCACATCCGAGTTGGGCTTGGAACCGATGTCCACTGCATTCTTGAGACAGGCAGGGATAGTACGGTTATTTTCCGGGGTAACAAAGAGGACGCCGCTCGAGTTCTTGATGGTGTCGCGGAAAGTGGTGTACTCAGCTGGAATGGGCTTGTCCGTGACCGAGGGGTCATCGTAGTCGAAGTCATAGAGCGGCAAGTCACGGATTTCAACGATGTCTGCCTGGTAGTTTTCAGGGATCATTGTGAGCACTTCGTGTGCAATCTTGCGCGCAAATGAGCCGCGGCGCAGGCTGCCGACGATAACACTAATGCGTGGGGTGGTCATAGGAAATCCTTTCTTCTTAGTTGGGCGTAGGTACGTGCGATCAAGGGAGAAAAGGCTTGCAGCCAAAGGCAGGCGGTGGCCCGGCGGCGTGGGCGGCAGTAAGAAAGTTATCCACTTTGTCTTCTTCATGGCGGAAGTACAGTTCGATGAGTCCTAACAGTCCCCCGAGGACGGCCTCCCGTGCGGCGGACGTATCCAAAAGCCGCATGGCTGCTGGTTGGTTTCCTTCGCGGATGGCTTCAAACAGCGCGATGGTCTCAAGCCAGCTTCCTTGGTCTGGTCGTGGAAACGGTTTAGAAATCCCAGTCATCATCACTCGTTTCTTCAGCGGTGCCAATGACATAGGAGGAACCGGAGCCGGAGAAGAAGTCATGGTTTTCATCTGCTCCAGGTGCTAGGGCAGCGAGGATTTCCGGGTTCACTTCCGTTTCTTCAGGTGGGAAGTAGTCCGGGTAGCCCAAATTCATGAGCGCCTTATTGGCGTTATAGCGAACGAATACAGCTACATCATCCATGAGCCCCAACGGCTCATATAGCTCGCCGGAATAATCCAGCTCTAGGGCATAAAGCTCTTCGAGCAAGGAAATAGTGAAATCATGCATCTCCTGTTGCCGTTGTGGAGCAGACGTTTCCAGTCCGCGCTGGTACTTGTAGCCTGAGTAGTAACCGTGCACTGCCTTGTCACGCAGAATGAGGCGAATCATGTCTGCCGTATTTGTCAGGGTGGCGTGGACGGAAAAATGCAGGGGAAGATAGAAACCCGCGTAGAGAAGCAGCGAGGAAAGCAGCGTCGATGACACTTTGCGCTTGAGTGGATCGGGTCCAAAATAATGAGTGAGCACTTTTTTGGCGCGTGCCTGGAGAAGGTCATTATTCACCGCCCAGCGGTATGCCTCATCAATTTCTTTCGTACTGCTCAAAGTAGAAAACACTGAAGAGTAAGAACGGGCATGGACTGATTGCATGAAGGCGATGTTGGTATACACGGCCTCCTCGTGCTCGGTGCGGGCATCTTGGATCTGACAGATTTCGCCCACAGTGGCCTGGACGGTGTCCAGGGTGGTGAGTCCCGTGAACACCCGCATGGTGAGGTTGCGTTCCTCCGGTGTCATCCTCTGCCACGCCGGGAGATCGTTTGAAAGTGGAACCTTTTCTGGCAACCAAAAGTTGGCGGTGAGGCGGTTCCACACTTCAAGATCCTTCTCATCGCTCACCCGATTCCAATTGATGGCGCGGATGCGGGCTGAAGGGTCATGCCGGTAACTTGGCGGCGTAACTGAGATGCTGGTTAGCTCAGCAGTGTTTGATGTTGAAGACATAGCTTCTTTCTTTCTTGATGGATGGTTGTGAATGAAGGAAGGACCGTGTTCCTACAGAGCACAGGAAACGCAGCCTTCGACCTCGGTTCCCTGGAGTGCAGGTTGGCGTAAACGGATGTAGTACAAGGTCTTGATTCCGGCTTTCCAGGCATAGATTTGTGCCTTGTTGATGTCCCGCGTAGTGGTGTCAGCGGTGAAGAACAAAGTCAGGGAAAGCCCTTGGTCCACGTGTTGGGTGGCCATAGCGTAGGTGTCGATGATTTTTTTGTACCCCACGGTGTAGGAGTCATCGAAATACTCCAAGTTGTCGTTGGTCATTTCCGGTGCGGGGTAGTACACGCGCCCCAAGCGGCCTTCCTTGCGTATTTCAATCTTGGAGGCAATCGGGTGTATGGACGCGGTGGAGTCATTGATGTAGGAAATTGATCCAGTGGGTGGAACTGCCTGCAAGTAGGCGTTGTAGATGCCGTCTTGCATCACTTGGTTCTTGAGCCGTAGCCAATCCTCGCGTTGAGGAATCTGCACGCCAGCCTCATGGAATAGCTGTTTTACGTGGTCAGTGGCCGGCGCCCAGTCTTGGTCGATGTACTTGTCGAAGTAGACGCCAGTGGCATAGGTGGATTCTTCAAAGCCAGTGAATCGTTGACCTTTCTCAACCGCTAGCGCATGGGATGCACGGAGCGCATGATAGGTCACGGTCAGGAAATAGATATTTGTAAAGTCCAGTGCTTCGGCGCAGCCATAAGGAATACGCTTGGAAGCCAGGAAACCGTGGAGATTCATTTGGCCCAACCCGATGGCATGCATGGATGCATTACCGTGAGCGATGGAAGGAACAGCTTCGATATTTGTTAGGTCTGAGACCTTCGTGAGAGCGCGCACCGCGGTTTCAACAGTTTCCCCAAAGTCCGGTGATTCAAAAGCTTTAGCGATGTTGAGCGACCCTAGATTGCAGGAAATGTCCTGGCCAACGGTGGTGTAGTTACCTGAGGCGCCGTAGGTGGATGGCGTGTTGACCTGGAGGATCTCACTACACAGATTGGACATATTGATATGTCCTTTGAGGGGATTAGCGCGGTTGACCGTATCCTCAAAGAGTATGTAGGGGTATCCAGATTCAAACTGAAGCTCAGCCAGCGTGGTGAAAAACTCGCGGGCCTTGATAGTCGTATGAGAAATTCGCGGATTGGAAACCAGCTCGTCGTAATACTCGGTGATAGACATGTCAGACATGGCTACGCCGTACTCGCGAGCGATGTCATACGGGCTAAAAAGATGCATATCCTTGTTCTCTTTGGCCAGCTGGAAGGTTATATCTGGAATAACAACTCCCAGCGAAAGAGTCTTAATGCGGACTTTCTCATCGGCATTTTCCCGCTTGGTATCCAGGAAACGAAGAATATCTGGATGGTGCGCATGTAGGTAGACGGCTCCAGCGCCCTGTCGAGCGCCCAATTGGTTGGCATAGCTGAAGCTATCTTCCAGAATTTTCATGACTGGGACTACGCCGGAAGCTTGGTTCTCAATCTTTTTGATTGGGGCTCCGGATTCGCGCAGATTGCTCAGTAACAAGGCCACACCACCGCCGCGTTTTGAAAGCTGCAGTGCAGAGTTCACGCTGCGGCCAATGCTTTCCAAATTGTCTTCGATGCGAAGGAGGAAGCAGGAGACCATTTCGCCACGCTGGGCTTTTCCTGCGTTGAGAAAAGTAGGGGTGGCGGGCTGGAAGCGTCCGGTCATGATGTCATCCACCAGCTTCTCCGCAAGCTCTTCATCGCCCTGTGCAAGGTACAAAGCTGTGGTGGCGACGCGTTCTTCGTAGCCTTCCAGAAATCGCGAGCCATCAAAGGTTTTCAGTGCGTATGAAGTAAAGAACTTAAATGCGCCGAGGAAAGTGCGGAACTGATGCTTGGCTCGGTGGGCTCTGTCGTACATAGTGCACAGAAAATCGTCATCATAAAGCTCAAGGAATTCCCGCTCGTAGTATTCGTTATCAACCAACCACTCCAAGCGCTGCTTGGTGGATTCAAACTGATGCATGCGGGGAGTGACATGGTGCGCTAAAAAGTCTTGTGTTGCCTCAATGTCCTTGTCGAACTGGATTCTTCCCGAATCGTCGAATAGGTTCAGCTGCGCGTTGAGTGCATGGTAGCTCTTGCGCTTACCGACACCGCCGGCATCGTCTGCTGAAGCGGTGCGGGGCGTAGGGCCAATGGGCTGTGTGGGGGTGGCCTTAAGTGGCGGCATTGTGGTTTCCAATCTGCGTGTTGCGGATGTGGTCTTCATTTTGTGGGAAATCAATGGGGTGTAATTGTTAGTTGCTTTGCTGCTCCCAAAACTTGTGAAGGCCCTGCTTTACAGCGGCAACGTCCTTCTGCGTGCCGAGTAGCTCGAAGTGATACAGCTCTGGAACGTGGCACTTAGCGGAAATGATGCGGCCGGCGACGCAGTAAGCGCTTCCGAAGTTGGTATTGCCTGAGGTAATCACGCCCCGGATAAAGGAACGGTTGATTGGGTCATTGAGGAAGTCGATGACCTGTTTGGGGACTGCGCGTTTGAGCGAGCCACCGCCGTAGGTTGGAACGATGAGTACGTACGGGTGTGAAACCTGGATCATTCCGGTTTTCTTGGGCCGCAGTGGAATGCGCACTGCGGGTCTATCTAAGCGTTCGACGAATCTTTTTGTGTTTTCAGAAACGCTAGAAAAGTACACCAAATCTGGTGAGTCTGACATGACAATCCTGCTCATCCTGGCCTTAGCCATAAGTGGGATAGGTGATGATCGAAAAGATTAACTACGTACTACCGTAGTTGCAAACTACGCCGCACCGTAGTTTGTAAAAGGGCAGGTAGGGACAGGATTAATGAGAAAGGGAAAGACTACAGGCTGTGGTGTGCTACAAACACTGCGTCCGTAGCTGGGCGCCCAAGTACTACCCACTGAGTACTGTCGGCTACCTGTACTTCGAGCGATTCTGAAAAGGACGTTCCTTCGCGCGTGGTAAGAACAGCCCCAATGACGATGCCTTGCTCTTTGAGGAAGGCCAGCAGTTGTGGGTCGGAATCAGAAATGCGTTCCACGGTCACCTGCGGTTGTGCGCCGCTGTCGGTGAGACGGTGCGCACTGGGGATAGTGATCTGTCCATCAACCGTAGGGATAGGGTCGCCGTGTGGATCCCTAGTGGGGTAATTGAGGAACTTATCCACGCGCTCTATGAGCATGTCAGACACCGCGTGTTCAAGATTTTCGGCTTCATCATGGACCTCGTCCCACGTATAATCCAATGCTTGAACCAAAAAAGACTCAAGCAATCGGTGGCGGCGCACCATGACCAATGCGTACTGCCTGCCAAGTTCGGTTAACTCCACAGAGCCATAGGGCGTGTGTGACACGAGCCCTTGCTTCGACATTTTGCGCACTGCATCGGAGACCGAGGAGAGCTTGAGTCCCAGCTGTTTCGCTATAAGTGTGGCGGTAACGGGCTCGGATGACCATTCCTTTAGCCCCCAGATAGCTTTCAAATAGTTCTGGGTACTGGTGGACAGCTCAGAAACAGACATGAATAAATGTTAACCCAGCTTCCGTATGCGCCTTAGGCGCTGTGCCCCAACGCTCATAGCGAACAGAGGCCAAGTTTGAGAGGAATGCCGGTAAGGTGGGGCCAGTTAAAGCATTCTTCACTTGAAGGAGAACCACTAATGTCTGAGAAGATTTCAAATGAACTTGAAGTGCGCCAGCGTAGTGCGTAATGGAATGGCTAGTACACAGTGCAGTAAAACAGCGCATGTAATGGCTCATGTAATGCACTGTGTAGAGACAGAGCGTCTGGAGCAGGAGTATCAGCGCTCCCGTACTGGACGGCGACGGCGTTATGCGTGGTCTGTGCTGAAAAAATAACCCCGCAGGTTTCCCTGCGGGGTGTTGTTGCAACTAGAACGGCACTTCTTCAGAGTCATTAGCAGCAGCGTTATCTGCGCTGTTCTCGCGGCGTGCTGCTCGTGCCTCAGACTCCTTCTTGGAGTCGATCAGCTGCACAGTGTCGATGCGCGCTACCAGCGGATAGTGCTTGTTGCCGTCCTTATCGGTGTAGTTGTCAGTCTTCAGCGAGTAGCTCACTGCAACGCGATCACCAGCGCCGATGCATCCGAAGACGCCGAGGTTCTTGGCGTCAGCCACGTAGCCAGTGAGTTCGACAATCTCTGATTCCACCTTGCCTGTGGACTTGTTCTTGAACGTATTACGTGCGTAGACGTTGAGCTTCACCGTCGCACCGCCGTTTGCGTGCTCAAAGATCTTCGGCTCGCGTGCTGCGTTGCCAACGATGGTGCCATTGTTAAACGGGTTGGACATTGTGATTTCTCCTTATATGAGTGAGTGTGTGATTGTCTTTCAATTGTGTGTTTGAGCAGCGGCTTTGCTGCTGCTGTAAGTGCTGTTACAGCACTGCCCAGGGCAGATGTGCCCCTGCTGCTTCCAGGTCGCGTAGCTCTTGTGCGGCACCCGGATCGGCGTCTTCGCCATCCATGCCGTCAGACATGAGGTAGAGCAGCTCTAGGTCTTCGTGGGTGTAGTGGTACATGGCGTGCCTCCGTGTCGTGGATTGATTCTCAATCCGTTCTTTGAGACAGCTCTGCTGTCTAGAGACCTCTCCCCTGCTCGGTGGAGATTTCCTTCTTCCCTGGTCACGGCGTGGGTAGAAAAGAAAAACCCCGCTACAGCAACTGCTGCAACGGGGTGTGAAGTACTAGTTTTCGAACAACTGCACGCGAGCCTGAGCACCGCCCTCGTGAACCACTTCTGCGAGACGACTGCCCTCGCCAATGTCGATTAACTTCGCCACCAGCGACGGGAACGTCTCTTTGCTGCTGATCTCGGTGGCCCTGTGTGCGGCAACGCCAGCTAGCCCCGGCTGGCCTGTGGCGTGAGCGAGCACGGCAACGGTGGCGGTGAGATGGGCGCGCATCCCTGGCCAGCTGGTCGGGACAGCACGCATAACCTTCTCTATGAACGCAAGGCCAGCCTGCGGCTCATCGAGCAGCGCCGCCAGCAGCGTGTCCCGCAAGCGCGGCGTGGTGAAGCATTTCAACGCAGACCGAACAGCGCGGGTGCTCGGCTGGGTGATTCCTGCCGCCGCCTGTTCGTACTCACGCTGCAGCATGTCGGAGAACATGGGCGGGATATACGCCAGCGCGTCTT
>NZ_KV825624.1:3306-3562 GCF_001831515.1 Corynebacterium sp. HMSC074A01 | reverse complement strand
GGCACCTGCACCACCCCGAGCAGCGGCGGTAGGTGCACTGCCCCACTAGTGAGATACGTTGCCGTCTCGTCAAAGATCGGTTGCGCAATGTCATCGCTGATCATGTACGCGATAACAGCGTCGAGTTCAAGGTGGTGGACCCACGCTGCGAACCGCTCGCGGCTCTCGGTGAGCTTTGCAACAGCTTCGTCCAGATCGAACCGCGCGACCGGGCCGAGGCGGATGGTGTCGACGCCCTCGTCGTCGACGAAGAACG
>NZ_KV825624.1:0-3206 GCF_001831515.1 Corynebacterium sp. HMSC074A01 | reverse complement strand
TCATGTGTGCCGAGCGTCGCTAGCGCAGCCTGTGCTTGGCTTACCGGGTGCGAGCGCTAGCGACGCAGCATGGTTAGATCCCCGCGTCGCCGCTGGTTAAGCGTTACCTTTGGCGCGATTGTGGGACTTGCAGAGCAGCTCGCAGTTGCTTTCCTCGGTCTTGCTGCCCTTCGACCATGCAGTGACGTGATCGGCGTCCATATCCTTGAGCGGCCAGATCTTCGTCTTGACCCCCTCGTGACCGAGGGCGCAATACGAGCAGTTCGAGACACCGTTCTTCTCGGCGGCGTCCGTTTGGCGCTTGTACACGCGCTTTTTGACCGCCTCGGTGAAGACACGCACGCTAAGCAGCCGCGTCTCTTTCTTGCCGCCGAGCAGGTACTCGTAGATGCCCTTCTTCGACTGGACCTGCGAGTCGGAAAGCAGCTCGCGTGCTTCGGCGGTCATCTCTGCTGCGTCGTAGCCCTTGTCGCCGTACTGCTCATAGAGCCTGTTCCATGCGATTCCACGCATGGAACTGACCGTCATCTTGAACACGCTTGCGGCCCAGTCGATGACGGTGGTGAAGTACGTCTGCAGTTCATTGCAGTCGTCGTCATCGCGGTGCTTAGCCATTTAGTTGTCGATACTCACGCCGTCACGCTGAGCGATCCAGTCGAGGGCGACTTCAAGCACCTCCTGGCGGGCGGGTTCACCGCGCACGAAATTCGACCACTTCGACATCAGTCGCCAAGAAGTCTTCCGGTGGTGCATGCGCTACAACACCCGCAGACGGCACTCCTGGTGCAACCTTCTAGCCCCCAATGACTTCGAAGCACTCACATCAGCTACGCCGGCCCAAGCAGCATAGCTACCCCCCGACGTGTCTACTTTCCGGGGGTCAGGCCCGGCCGTCTTTGACGGTGGCGAGTACGCCTGAAGATGCGCAGCAGATTCAGGGGGCCGACACCGGAGAAGCGTGACCCTTACAAACAGACTGTGGCCCCGGCTGCATCAGCAGTCGGGGCCACCCTGCCACAGTAAGCACGATAAGTAGGAGGTGGATATGCGAGACAAGTTCTCGACATATTCGCGCACCACCGTGCGCCTCGATAAGGATTTAGACCGATTTGTCGAGGAGGTCGCACGGGTCGTAGGGGTGCAAAAGGCCGTCGTGTTCCGGGAAGCTCTCTATGTCCTCGCGGAGGAGGAGAGCGTGCTGACGCAAAAGCGTTTGGCCCCGGACACGCTGCGCCGCCTGGACGAGATGAACGACCAACTGCGGCGGATTGGCGTCAATCTAAACCAGTTGGCTCGCCGCGCGAATATCGACGGCGTGGCCCCCGTGTCTGAGGCTGTAGAAAGCATTGGCTCCGAGGTTTCTTCTCTTCGCAAAGAGGTGAAGGACTTTGTCCACAATCAAGATTAACTACAGCCAGAATATCCGCGCGGCAACGGTCTACGCCGTCTATGGAACGGCAGACAATGCCCGCAAGGGTGAGGTGCGAGCCGATGCTTTATGCACGGTTCAACCTAACGCTGAATCGTTTTCTCCGGAGGCTACGGCTGGCCGTTGGTCGGGTGTGGACTTCATGGAAGCCAGTGTGGAAGAAATGGAGCGATATGCTCCGGCTCAGCGCACTGACGAAGCAATTATTTATATCCAATCGTGGGCTAAAGACGAGCTGGATAAGGATAACCCGGCCGATGTAGCTCGGGCTAATGCGGCTGGCTCAGAGCTGGCGATGCGGCTGACGCAGGGCACGGGAGTTCCGTTTACCGTGGCTACGCACACCGACAGTAAAAGCGGCTGTGTCCACAACCATATCGTCTTTGCCAACCACGATACGCAGACAAAGAAGGCTGCACCTCGGGATATGCGCAACTGGTACAAGCTGCGCAATATCAACGACGAGCTGATGCGCGATTTGGGGATGCGTGTCCTGGAGCGAGAGCCGGAAATACCGCTGCTTCCTGCTGAGCGCAGGGCATGCAAGGAGGGCAAGTCCACAGACTCGACGGGCCTGGGCGTGGATGAGCTGACCGCAGCCACGTGGGCAGATTTTGCCCGCAAGCGCATGGATGAGCTGTGCGCGGATAAACAGGTGGCAGATGCTGACGACCCACTGGCGAAGGCAGTAGAGATTGCTGGCAAATACAACCTGTCTCTAAAAGTGCAGCCCAACTCAAAAACCGAGGGTGAGTCGCTAACCGTGGCCCTGGTCGACGACGACGGCGAGGATGCCTACTTCACGAACACCACGAAGGCCGGACGTACTCGAAAGCGTAAAGCAGCTAAAGCTGGCTCAAAATTGGGCCGCAGCTACTCGCTAGAGGGTGTGACCGAACGCGTTAACGAGGCCCAATCAGCCCTTCTTGCGCGGCAGCTTGCAGCACTTCAAGCCAATTCAACCGATGACGACCTGGAGGCGAAATACGGCTCCAGCCTTCTCGATGACGAGGAGGAAGAAAACTATAACAACCAGGAGGTATTCAATCATGGTGTCAGTGACCGAGATGACGAAGCTAGCCCAAACAGCGGCGAAAGGCAAGATGGACAGCGTCTTGAAGGTTCTCAGCCCACGCCTGGACAAGGCGGAGAAGGCTATCAAGACGCTGCAGGAGAAACTGAAGAGTCTGCCGGAGAATACAGGGGACATTCTCAGTTCTCTGCCCAGCGACTTCTCGACGAGGTTGACGCAAGCGGAAAGCGAATTAAGGAACGTAAAAAGCAATCTCGCCGCAAACAAGAACTACGTGAGCAGCAGTCACTTCCAAGTAACGATGATGGAAGTGCAGCAGATGATCACCGGGCTGATAAGGAACATCGAGGATCTGCCCAACGGCCTGGAGGGGGTAAAAGGGTACCTAATCGAGATAAGCGAGCAGATGTCGCGTCTGACAAGGATGCAACAGCTGGTACTCAAAGCAGCCGAAAGCCCCATCCATCTCGACAAGGATTCCAGCCAAGCAGTAGCCCAGAGCCTGAACGCTCAGATGACTTCGAGCCTGACTTCTAGCCTGGAACCGCTGGTAGAAGTAGCTGTATCTGAGGCAATGTCGAAAGAGTCCGAAAGCCTGCACAAGGCAGCAGAAGCATCTAAGAAGGCTCGCAGCGCCCTGCTCCAGGAGAAGGAGTCCAACGAAAAGCTGCTGGAGAAGATACGCGCAGAGCGCAAAAAGTACAACGACGACATGGAAAAGTCGAACACGAACTTTATTAAGGC
>NZ_KV825623.1:132577-156662 GCF_001831515.1 Corynebacterium sp. HMSC074A01 | reverse complement strand
GAGCCGCAGGACGAGTCTCCGGCTCCTGGCGACGACAAGACCACGGTTGATGATTCTGGTAAGAAGTCGGTTGATCCGACTGATGAGAAGCAGGGCTCTGGTGTGAAGGTCACCAACCCGGGTGAGGACACCAAGGTCTCTGCGAAGGATGAGGACGGCAAGGATGTTCCTGCAGTCATTAATCCTGAGACCGGTGAGATTGAGCTGACCCCGGGTACCGATGTTGACGGCCCGATCACGGTTATTGTCGAGGATCCGGATCTGCCGAACGGCAAGGCTGAGATTGAGATTCCGGTCGAGGGCCACGAGAAGGGCCGTGACGACAACAACAAGACGACCACTGCGAGCGAAGAGGATCCGCAGTACGGCGACGCGGTCACAGTGAAGCCGGGCGAGTCCAAGGATTCGAAGAAGCCGTTCGGTGAGAAGGGTGCCCCGGAGGGGACCACCATCACCAGGAACGACCCGAAGGACGCTACCGGTTGGGAGTTCACGCACGACGCCAACGGTGTGATCACTGGTCAGGCTCCGAACAACAAGGAGCTGGCGAAGCAGTTCGCTGAACTGGGTGAGAAGGACTGGAACAAGGTCGTTGAGGCCCTGACTCCGGTTGCCGAGCCGAAGGTCGGCGTCAAGTTCGAGTACGCGGACGGCTCCAAGGACGACGCGGTTGCGAAGTTCCAGCTGGTTGGCAAGGATGGCAAGTCCATCCTGGATCCGAATGGTGACGCTGACGGTGACGGTGTCTCGAACAAGGAAGAGGTCGAGAAGGGCTTCAACCCGTTCGACCAGTCCAGCAAGCCGGACGCGGGTGCGCCTGCACCGGACCAGCAGGGACCGGCTGATCAGGGCAAGTGCATCGCTTCCGCTGTGGGCTTCGGTCTGCCGCTGCTGGCACTGATCCCGATCGGTCTGGCAACCCAGCTGACCATCCCGGGTCTGACCGACTTTGTGGAGAACGTCGCCATGGATATCGAGCGTGCGAACGCTCAGATCCAGCGGAACCTGGGCATGTTCAACCCGCAGACTGCACAGGCAATGTCGCAGATGAATGCGCAGCTGCGTAAGGCAGGCCTCGACCTGGCTACCGTCGGTGCTGGTCTCGCAGTGATCGCCGCTGGCATCATCGCTGGCACGATCATCTACGACAACTGCGCACCTGCTGGCGCGAAGAGCTCGGTCAAGGTTGATTCCCTGAAGGGTTCTTCCGGTAACACCTGGACCTCCTCCAAGAAGGACGAGAAGTAAGTCCACCGAGCTCCTACTGCACTGATGCAGCGCAGTAGATAGCCTGAACGCCGGCCCGGCGCTCCCCATTACGGGGAGTGCCGGGCCGGCTTCGTTATATGCCCAATCCCACATGCAAAGCTGGTGCAACTGGGCGTTGTCCACCGCCATTCCTCGGTACACTGGTCACTGTTTATGGCAACTCAAACCAGGCCGAGTATGCGCCTGGACACGAAAGGTGGACTCATGGCGAATAGCCGCTCACTGCTCATCACCGCAGCCAAGTGCACACTCGATGACGTTGACGTTGCAGCACTCGCCGCAGCGATCGGTGTCCGCGCCGCCCGCGTCGAGGGCGACACCCTCGCCGAGGCGTACGGCCAGGAGCTACTCGCGCAGGGGGACGCGCTTATTCTCGGCAGCGGCGATTACACCTTCGACGCAGAGGTCGCCGCTGCGTACGGCGTTCCGGTTGTGCTGGTGACCCCTACTCCGGAGCAGACCGGGCACGTGGAGGAGGTGCTGGGGCAGACGGGGACGGTGCTCGCGGGCGTCGTGAAGCAAGGGGCCCTTGACGCAGAATCGCTGCAGGTAGAAGCAGATGCTGAGCCCGTCATGAGTGCCGAGGTCTTTGAGTCCTGGCTGATTGGGCGGGCGAAGGAGAACCAGGCGCACATCGTGCTGCCGGAGGGCGAAGACGACCGTATCCTGCAGGCGGCGCACCAGCTGCTGGCTAAGGACGTGGCTAAGCTGACGATTCTGGGCGACGTCGATGACATTGCTCGCCGTGCGGAGGCGCAGGGGCTCGACCTGTCCAAGGCGCAGGTGATTGACCACACGAAATCCGAGCTGCTGGAAGAGTTCGCCGCCGAGTTTGCGGAGCTGCGCAAGAAGAAGGGCATCACGCTTGAGCAGGCGCGCGAGACCATGCAGGACATTTCCTACTTCGCCACCATGATGGTGCACAAGGGCCTGGCAGACGGCATGGTTTCCGGTGCGGCGCACACCACGGCGCACACGATTAGGCCGTCGTTCCAGATCATCAAGACGGCCCCGGGTGCGTCTGTGGTCTCGTCGATCTTCCTCATGGTCATGCGCGGCCGTGTGTGGGCATTCGGCGACTGCGCGGTGAACCCGAACCCGACTGCTGAGCAGCTCGGCGAGATCGCAGTGGTCTCGGCGGAGACCGCCTCACAGTTCGGCATCGACCCGAAGGTGGCGCTGCTGTCGTATTCCACCGGTGCCTCCGGTGCGGGCCCGGACGTGGACCGTGCCGTCGCTGCGGTCGAGGCCGCGAAGGCGGCGAACCCGGAGCTGGCTGTCGACGGGCCGCTGCAGTTCGACGCGGCGTGCGACCCCGGGGTGGGCAAGAAGAAGGCCCCGGACTCCCCGGTCGCGGGCCGGGCCAACGTGTTCATCTTCCCCGACCTGGAGGCTGGCAACGCGGGCTACAAGATCGCGCAGCGCACCGGTGGCGCGCTCGCTGTCGGTCCCGTGCTGCAGGGGCTGAACAAGCCGGTCAATGACTTGTCCCGTGGCGCGACTGTGCCGGACATTGTCAACACCGTCGCAATCACCGCTATTCAGGCAGGAGCAAAGTAAATGGCATACGCACTGGTCATTAATTCCGGTTCATCCTCCATCAAGTTCCAGATCGTTGATCCGGAAGCCAGCGCCTCGGATGACCCGTTCGTCTCCGGGCTGGTGGAGCAGATCGGTGAGCAGCAGGGCCGCATCACCGTCAAGCACAACGGCCAGAAGTACGTGGTGCAGCGCTCGATCCCGGACCACAAGGTCGGCTTGGAGGAGAGCTTTAGCATCCTGGAAACCAAGGGGATCGGCCCCACCCAGCTGGACATCAGCGCGGTCGGGCACCGCGTGGTGCACGGCGGCATGGTCTTCTCCGAGCCCGAGCTGATCCTGGATCCGGTGGTGGACATGATCCGCGACCTGATTCCGCTCGCCCCGCTGCACAACCCGGCCAACATCGACGGCATCGAGGTCGCCCGTGAGCTGCTGCCGGACATCCCACACGTGGCCGTGTTTGATACGGGCTTCTTCCGTCACCTGCCGCCGGCCGCCGCGCTGTATGCCATTAACGCTGAGGTGGCAGAGAAGAACCAGATCCGCCGCTACGGCTTCCACGGCACCTCACATGAGTTCGTCTCCTCTCAGGTGCCGGCGCTCATCGATCGCGACCCGCTGCACACCCGCCAGATCGTGCTGCACCTGGGCAACGGCGCGTCCTGCTCCGCCGTGGAGAACGGCCACGCCATCGATACGTCGATGGGCTTGACCCCGCTCGCCGGTCTGGTAATGGGTACGCGCTCCGGTGACATCGACCCCGGCATCATCTTCCACCTGGTGCGTCAGGGCGGGATGACTATCGACGAGATTGACAACCTGCTCAACCGCCAGTCCGGTGTGAAGGGCCTATCTGGTGTGAACGACTTCCGTGAGCTGCGCGCGATGATCGAAGAGGAAGACGGGGACGCTTGGCTGGCGTACAACGTCTACATCAACCAGCTGCGCCGCTTCATCGGTGCGTACATGATTGCGCTCGGGCGCGTGGACGCCATCACGTTCACCGCGGGTGTGGGCGAAAATGACCAGCAGGTCCGCCTCGACGCGCTGGACAACATGGAGATGTACGGCGTTAAGGTTGACCCGGAGCGAAACGCGCAGCCGAACGACGGCCCGCGCATCATCTCCACGGACGATTCCACCGTGAAGGTCCTCGTCGTGCCGACGAACGAGGAGCTGGCAATCGCGCAGAAGGCGAGCAGGATTGCCAAGCAGCTTGCCTAATTGAAGCGCTGAATGCCGGCCCGGATGTGATCTGTTACGCAGTCGCCCGGGCCGACATTGCGTTTTGGGTACCTGGCGGTAGAGTAAGGAATAGATGGGCAAAACCTTGTAACCACATGAATGGCCGAGGTGTGCCCTAACCCACCCCCGCGGGCTGCAAGCGCACGGGCGATCGAAGGAGGGCCACGCATGGGCAGCACTGGAAGGCGCACCACCGTACGCCGGGGGGTCACGCTCGCCGCATGCGCCCTCGGAGCCTCACTGGTTATTGTCGGCGTCGAGCCGATCGCGGCCCCGCAGGCGCTGCCCACAGCGGAGGCCGCGCCCTCACGTTTTTCGCGCTCGGACGCAGAGCGCACGAATATCACCTGGGACACGCTGCGCCCCTCCTTCGGCGGTGCCGCCTCCGCGGAGCCGGAGGTGCGCGGGTCCGGCATCCTCGGTGCGCTTGGTGTAGTTGGTACCCCGCAGGCGTGGTCGCTGGGCGAAGGGTTCACGGTTCCGGAGGGCTGGGACGTCGTGCTGGGCTCCGACGGCAGCCTGGAGGTGACCCCGCCGCACCCCTTCACCGCGGAGATGGTCGACGAGTTCGACGTGCCGGTACACGTGGACTTCGCGGACGGCTCAGTCGGTGAGTATTCCGCGCACGTCGAGCTGGCGGACGAGCCGTACCTGATTGCCCCAGGCGACAAAACCTACTGGTCCGGCAGGCTCATCCTGCCGCTGTACCTGCGTGCCGTGAACGTGCCCTCTGGCGCGAAGCTGGAAATCGACGGCCTGCCGGACGGGCTGTGGACCACCGTGCAGGCACCCGGCGTGAAGCACAGCGTGTACTACTACGTCAACGGCCGCCCGCAGGGGACAGGGGAGTACCCGGTCACGCTGCGCGTAGTGGACCGAGACGGCAACCTCGTGGTCAACGGGGCAGGCCCGCTGGAGAGCCGCTTTACCATCACCTTCCGCGACCCGGCTGGCCTGGAGGCAAAGGAAGCGGAGCTGGCCGAGAAACCGGACGCGCCGCTTGCTCCGGGGGAAGATGTGCGGATCCCGCTGGAGCTGGATGACGCGGCCTCGGTTGAGGTTGACGGGCTGCCGGAAGGCCTGGACTTCAACGGCGAGGAGCGCGTGATCGAAGGAACGCCTGCGGAGTCCGGTACCTCGCACGTGACTGTCGATGTGATCACGGAAGACGGCGAGCGCTACGTGGACAACTTCGACCTGGTGGTTGAGGGGGAGGAGCCTGAGCCGGAGCCAGAGAAGCCGGTGGAGCCTGTCGACCCCGAGGAACCGGAGGAGCTGGACCAGTTCGGCTGGGATGAGCTGGAGGTCGCCGCCGGTGCCGAGGACGCCTTCGAGCCGACGCGCGCGGAGCCGGGCGTGGTCGTCTACGCCACCGCCGGCGCGCCGGACTGGGTGACGGTGTTTCGTGGTGGCCAGGTGTACGTGCAGCCGTCGATAAGCACTGCCCCTGGGGTGTACGAGGTGCCGGTGGCGACCTCGAACGGCGAGCACGACGTGATCCGCGTCCGCGTGGTCGAGGCGGCCAACGACGCGCAGCGCTTCACGCCCACCTACACGGTGGCCTACGTGCGCGCGGGCGGAAAGGCCACGTCAGCGCCGCCGCGTGCCACCTTCACGGTGAACAACTCCGCCTTCAATAATGAGCCGCTGCCCGAGGGCACGCGCTTTGAGGTCGCAGGCGAGGACGTGAGCGTGGACGAAAACGGCGCGGTCACCTACACCGCGCCGCTGGATGCGCCGGTGGGTGAGCCGAAGTTGGTGGACGTGGACGTGCTCTACCCGGACGGGTCGAGCGAGCGTACCGTCGCGCACTTCGAGGTGCTGAAGGCGCGGGCCGCGCAGCTGTATGCGCCGGCGTACGTCGATAAGCAAGCGAGCACGGGCGAGACCGTCACGGTGCGGCAGACCAACGCGGACGTGCCCGCGGACACGGACTTCAGCCTGGCGCAGGACACGACGCTGCGGGGCTGGGACGTGCGCGTGGACCGCGAAACTGGCGAGGTGGAGGCCACCGCGCCGGAGGACCCCGCGCCGCTGGAGGTCACAGTGATCGCCACCTACGCGGACGGCTCGGAGGCGGAGGTGCCCCTGGTCATCGGCGTGCGTGAGCAGGCGTCGATGGCGCAGGAAACCGACCTGCACTACGACGCCGCCTACGCGGACGCCCAGGGCAACATCACGATCAAGCCCAGCGGCACGGTGCCCGAGGGCGTGGCGTTTACGGCTTCCGGTGCCGTGCCGATGACGCTGGACGTCAACGAGCACACCGGCGAGATCACCGCGCGCTTGCCCGAGGACGCGGCCCCCGGCACCTCGTACACGGTCGGCGTGCGCGCCGAGTTCCCGGACGGGTCCGAGACCTCGCTGGACGCGGTGCTGACTACAGACTCGCTCGCCCGCCACGCGGAGATCACCTGGGAGCCGTTCGTGCTGCCCACGGGTGAAGTGGCGGTGACTGCGCAGGCGGACGGCGTGCCTGCAGGCACCCGGTTCGCGCTTGCCTCCACGTTCGCGGGGCTGGCTTGGCCCGCGAGCGTCGACGAGTCCACCGGTGAGCTGACCGTGTCCGCGCCAGCCGGAGCCAAGCCGGGCGACAGCTCGAACGTGCAGGTCAAGGCCACGTTTAGCGACGGCTCCTGGCGCCTACTTTCCACCCAGGCGACCGTCGTCGCGGCGATGTCGGGGGCCGTGCCCACCGACTTCGGGGCCGCGCAGGTGCGCCCGGGCCAGTCCGCCACGATCACGCCCGAGTTCAAGGCCACCGCATTCTCCCTGGTGGAGGCGGTGCTGGGGTTGCGCACGCGGATCGACGAGGCTACTGGCGCGCTGACCGTCGAAGCGGTCGACGGCGCAGAGCCCGGCGTGCGCAACGTGAAGGTGCGCGTGACTTTCGCGGACACGACCGAGGCGGTGACGAATGCGACGGTCACGGTGTTGCCGTCGGCAAGCGAGAATGGCTCCGCTGGTGCGCCGGCGCAGGTGACGGACGCGACCATCACCGCGCGGATCCTCGCGTTTGTGCTCGGCGTGCTTGCCGCGACCGGCGGGATCGGTTTCGGGCTGTACCAGAACCGGGAGTTCTTCCGGACCTTCCTGGCCTTTCCACTGCGTTAGTCTGTGGTGGATACTCGATCGTTTCGCACCGCACGCCGAAAGGGGATGAGCATGCGCGCACACACGTTGCCGGCACTCGTGGTGGCCACCGCGCTCGGTGCGGCCTGCGTGAGTAACCCCGGCGTGGCGGAGGCGAAGATCACGCCGCACAACTACTCCGTTGAGGTCACCACCGGCGCGGAGGGCGGCTTCCACACTGTGGACGCGAGCAAGGGGCGGGTGTCGTGGCTGTATTTTGGTCACACGAACCCGTCGATAAGCGTGCTGCAAAACGCGCTCTACATTGACGCGGCCGCCGGCGGTGTGCCGGTGACGTACGCGGCCAACGAGACCGACGTCGCGCACTCGTCGGTGGACGGCGTGGACACGGTCACCCTCACGCATGTCGACGAGCGCGCGCAGGTCAAGATGGTGCGCACCTTCCGCGTCACCGCGGACGCCGTGGACGTGGACGTGCAGCTGCACAACCTGGGCGAGGCGGCCCGCGAGCTGTCGGTCACGCTCGCGCACGGCACCCTCGACCGGACCCGGCAGTTGATGGTCACGCGCGACGGCGACGTGCTCGACGTGGCAATCGGCGACGCCTACACGCTTCAGGCCGACTTTTCCGGCGCGGCCCGGCTCGGCGCGGGCGCGGACCGCGAGGCCGCGGTGCAGGACGCGGCGCGCGGCACGTGGACGGCGGGCTCACGGGAGGCCCGCTACCAGGCCGGCGAATACGCGCAGGCAGTCGCGCCGGGGGAGCACCTCACCGCGCACCTCAAGCTCCGCGGCCAGGCTATCGCCGCGCTTAACGACGCCGACGGCGACGGCTTCCCCGACCGCTGGGAACTCGAAGGTTTCACCACCAACGGCGGCACCGAATTCCCCCTCAACGTCTGGGGCGCGGACCCCCAGACGCCGGACCTGTTTTTGCAGCTGAACTGGATGAAATCCGAGTGGGAAACCCTCGGCTGCGCCGACCGCACCCACTACGCGCCCACTCCAGACGACTTCGCGGCGTTCACCGCCTGCTCGCGCGCGAACACGAACACCTACGAGCCCTCCCGCGCGAGCCTGAACCAGCTGGTCAAGGTCTTTGAAAAGCAGGGCATCCGCCTGCACATCGACGCCGGTGAGCACTACACCAACATCCCCGGCTACACCACCCACCACGGCGGGCCCACCGAGGACTACGCGCAGTACTTCTTCGGCGACGGCGACACCCCGAGCGTGCCACCCGGTCTCAAGCTGCTGCAGGAACGCGACCGCCTCCTCGGCCCGCGCGCGGACGTCTTCCGCGTCGGCATCATTGGCGGGCAGCAGTCGCCGGGCAACTACTCCTCGGGCACCGGCCTGGTCCGCGACGGTGCCTTCTTCGTGTCCAAGAACGACCTGATGACCTCGCAGGAGCAGGTACGCAACAGCATCCTGCACGAGTACGGACACAACCTGGGCCTGACACACTCCGGCGCGTACAACGTGGAGCGCCCCGACTCGGACTACGTGCCGAACTACCAGTCCGTGATGAACTACCTCTACCAGTTCGCCTACTTCGACTACTCGGACGAGCCCTCGCGCCCCGACCCCAGCGCCCCGCTGCCGCGCGCCTGCACGGATACCGACATCCACTGCTTCGACGGCGACTACAACATCGCCCCCGACTGGCGAAACGTCGAACTGGTCAACGGCCGCGTCGGCTCCGCCGAGGGCCGGGCGGGCACCAGCACCGCGGGCGGCTCCACCGGCACCGATCCGGCACCCGAGCACCCCACCGACCCGGAGCACACCAACCAGAGTGAGGTCACCGTCCGCGACCTGGAGAAGAACGCCGCCCAGTTCAACAACGGCAAGGCAGGCTTCCGAGTCCTCAAAGACCCCACCGACCCCAACGTCATCGTGGCCAACCGCACCGACTCCACCGTCAAAGTCGAGCTGTCCAATCTGGGCCTGCGCCCCCACCGCTACCGCGTCGAGGCCACCTACCCGGGCGGCACCTGGTCCGACACGGTCGAAGTCGCCTCCGCGCTCTCCGACACCTCCAAACTCCCCCTCTCCATCCCCATCACCAACACCGCCGGCTACACCCAAGCCACCATGCCCATCCAGTTCCGCGTCTACAACGAAGGCGGCCGCCTCGTCGCCGACGAGACCCAGGAGTTCTCGGTGCTCACCTACACCAAGGCACAGATGCAGTCGCTTATCGACGAGCTCACGCGCACCAATTCCCCCCTCCTCGCCCAAGCCCAAGACGCCTTCGGCTCCCCCGACCCCGGCCACGGACGCCCCACCTCCACGCCGGTGCCGACCCGCCCCAACGACGCCCTGACCACGCCCACCCGCGCACCGGGCGTGACCGACCTCGGCCCTGCGGAGCCTACGGGTGCGCCTTCTTCGCCTACGAGTGAGCCCACGCCTGCTGCGCCGGCTGCGCAGGGCTCGAGCACAGCCGGGATCGCCATCGGCGTTATCCTGGGCTTGCTCGCGGTGCTGGGCCTCGGCGCGGGCGTCGCGGCCCAGATGGGGCTGCTCTAACCTGCCTGGCGGCGCCAGTCTTCGCCGGAGACTGGGCGGGAGTGTGTGGCGGGGGTGAGTGGGGCGTCGAGAAGCGAAGAGTGCTCCTTCAGATCGAGGATCTCGCGCACGACCCGCTCCTCATTGCGCAGCAGCTCGCGCGGCGTGACGCGGATGACGTCGTAGTGCTGCATGCGGATCCAGTTCTCGCGCGCCAGCTGCTCGAGCGCGGCCGCCTGCCCGTTGTCCGCGAATTGTGTGTCGCCGTCGACCTCGATGACCAGTTGGCCCCACAGCAGGTCTGGGCGCGCGTACCGGCCGATCCACATCTGCTCCGCCGCCTCGACGCCGCGCTGGCGCAGCACCACGCGCAGCAGCGACTCGTACGGCGACTGGGATTTCGTCGAACACCAGGTCAGCGCCTTGCGGGCGTGGGCGATGCCGCGCTTGCCCGCGAGCCTGGCGACTGCGTCTTCGAGCTCGGCGCGGATGCGTTCGTGCTCGTAGGGTTTCGCCTGGTAGAAGAGCGAGTCCATCGCGACGACGCCGTGGCGGATCCCGTGCAGTCGCGCGATGTCGACGGCCGTGCGTGCCGACGTCGTCGTGCGGATGGTGTCGCCTGCGCTTGAGGTGAACGTGTAGGAGTCGGTCTTGGGAATGCGCATCGAGTGGTACTTCACGCCCCGGGGCCACTGCGCCTTCCAAGGTGCCGGATGAGCCGGATTGGCCAGCGTCACCTCGGCCTCGGGTAAAGGCAGCGTCCAGATACCGTTCACTACTGCGGCCGATCTGCCCACCAGCACCGCTGTGTGCGCCGCAGCCCCTGCCGCATATGCCCGCAAGAACTCCCGCTCATACGGCTTAAGCGGCTCCCAGTCCGATTCCGCGATGAACTTTGAAGCAGAAAGCTTCCTACAAGCGAGCTCGTCAGCCTTTCCGGGCCGAATTAGAAGCGCGACTAGCGCACGTCTATCCATAGTTACCCCCAGTATGTTGTCGTACGATCCCCCGATCGCACTCTGCAAGGAAGTGTAGTGGCTGGCAAGGGGGCTGGCCACTGCATCGGGCTAGGTAGCGCAAGTTGGAAGTCGTTTATGGCCCATTTGGGCGGGACTTGCGAGGTGCAACTTGCGCTGTTTGCGGGTGGGACGGGACGGCGTATTGCTGCAAGGCCGTTATGGTCGCACTTTGCTGGGGCGGGCCACTGCATCGGGCTAGGTAGCGCAAGTTGGAAGTCGTTTATGGCCCATTTGGGCGGGACTTGCGAGGTGCAACTTGCGCTGTTTGCGGCAAAGCAGCGGACAAGCCGCAGAAAACCCCCAACCCCGTCAGAACCACGTCGCGGGCCGCACCTTGTTCGCCATGTCCACGAGCGCGAAACGGTGCTGCGCGTACGGCGCGACGCGCGCCTGTTCCCGCAGCGTGATGGCCAGGCCGCGGCGGAGTCCGCGGAGGCTGAAGGTGTATTCGAAGAGCGGCATGGTGGAGTCGGCGCGCTGCATGCCGTTGGCGCGCAGGTAGGTCAGGGCGGCGCGCAGGACGAACACCTTGATCTGGAGGAAGCGGGGTTCTGTGTTGGGGATCTGGTCGAGGCGGCGGGCGGCGCGTCGGATGCGGGATTCGGTGAGGTCGCCGGAGACGAGGCAGAGGATGGAGGTGAGCTGGGCCATCCGGTAGTGGCGTGAGGAGTTGGGGACTTTGTCCAGGGCGGCGATGGCGAGTTCGACTTCGCCTTCGTTCATGAGTTGGCGGGCGAGTCCGAAAGCGGAGGAGACGGTGGTGGGGTTGGTGACCCAGACCAGGGAGTACAGGCGCATGGAGTGGAAGCGCAGCATGGCGGGGTCGTCGGTGACCAGGTCCCAGTTCTCGGACATGAGGCCGCGGTCGTGGAGGTCTTCGAAGACGGCGTTGTCCACGTCGTCGAGTTTGGTGCGGAGTCCGGCGGAGGCGCGTGCGAGGGCGTCGTTAAGCAGTTGCTCCTCGTGGAGGCCGGCTTGCTGGAGCAGAAGCTCGTCGACGGCGGCGATGGCGAGCTTGGGGGCGGGCTCGCCGGGCAGGAAGCTTAAGACGCGGGCGAAGTCGCGCTGGGCTTCGGGGAAATCGCCGAGCAGGGTGTTGACTACGCCGAAGTACCAGTAGAAGCGCCAGTTGCCGTCGAGGCGGGTATGCATGCTGGCGAGCCAGGTTTGCGCTTGCTCGGTCAGGCCAAGGTCGAGCATGGAGCGGACCACCCCGAAGGGGATTTCCAGCGATTGTTGGTACTGGTCGGACTGCATGGCTTGGCGCAGCGTCTCCAGGGTTTCCTGCGGTTCGGAGTAGGAGGAACCCTGGAGCATGCCGGCGCCGACGTCGTCGCGGTTGATCAGCGGGGTGGGGAGTGCGGAGACGACTTCCTGTGGGGTGATCTCGACGGTGCGTGTGATGCCGTCGATAAGCTGATCGGTGCGGAAGACCAGGTGCTTCGTGCCGAAGGTGGTGCGCTGCGGGGAGAACTGGGACTGTTGGGCGGGGAAGGTGCGGCCGTCGCGAATCGCGAGCACCTCGCGCAGCACGCCGAGCAGCTGCGCCTGCAGGTCCTGCACCGAGCTGTAGCGGTGCGCGGCGACGGGGTCGCAGCAGCGGGCGATGACGCGGTAGAGCGAGATGTAGCGGCGGAACAGCGGTTCCTGGGTGGGCGTGGGGATGCCGTGCTGGTACACGCCGTCTTTCTGCGGCAGGTCGATGACCAGCGCGGCGAGGGTGCGGCCGATGGTGTAGATGTCCGAGTGGATCGTGGGGCCCTCCGTACCGACCTCGGGCGCCTGGAAGCCGCGCGTGCCGTAGATGTAGCCGAAGGCACCGATACCGGAGACCGCGCCCAGGTCGATGAGCTTGACCTGGTCCTCGGTCACAATGATGTTGTCGGGCTTGAGGTCGTTGTACACCACGCCGCGCGAGTGCAGGTAGCCAAGCGCGGGCAGGATCTCCAGGATGTAGCCGATCGCCACGTCCGGCGGCAGCGTGTGGTCGGGCTGGGCGTTGCGCTGGGCTCTTAGCGACGGCCCGCCCACGTACTCCATCACAATGAACCCGCTGGGCACACGGGGATCGTCGATGAAGTTGAAAATCTTCACGATGCCGGGGTGCGTAATGTCCGCCAGGAACTCGCGCTCCGCGGCGGCGGCTTCGGCCTCGTCCGGGTTCTCCTGCGAGTGCAGGCCCTTGAGCACGACGACGCGTTCGGAGACGTTGTGGTCTTCCGCGAGGTAGATCCAGCCGAGTCCGCCGTGGGCGATCACGCCGAGGATCTCGTACTGGCCGGCGACGATATCGCCCGGGTGCAGCGTGGGCGCCGGAATGCCCTTCTCCACCTCGGCGGGGCGGGGGTCTTTGAGCGCCGTGCGGGGTTGGGTGGGTTCTACCCAGGGCAGCTCGACCATGCCGTCGGCCACCATGCGGTTTTCGCGCCGGGTCCCGCGCAGTTCGCGGAAGGTGTCCAGGGCCTGCCTGCGGGAGCGCGAGGAGGTGTCCTCCTTGACGGAGCCGCGGCGCAGGTCGTCGAGGTCTTTGAGCAGGCCCGCCATCTCGCCGAGCTCGGAGAAATCTGTACCGTCTGAATCTTCGTCCGCGAACGGGTCGAAGGGCACGGCTTCGGTGCCCGGCTCATCGTCCGCGAAGGGGTCGTACGGGACGGCCTCGGTGGCGGGACCGGTGGTGTCGTCGCGCTTGGTGGGTTCGGTCACTGCTCCTCCTCGCGGTACATCAAGGGCGGCGGGGTCGGTTCGGCGAGCGAGTCGCCGAGCCACTGCTGGTGCATGCGGGTCCACGTGCCGTCGCTGCGGATGCGCTCGATGGTGCTGTTGACGGCGCGGACTAGGTCGTCGTGGCCTTTGGGGATACCGACGGCGTAGAGCTGGCGGGCGAGCGAGTCGGGCAGGATTTCGGCGTGGGGGTCTTGGGCGGTCATGCCGGCGAGGATGGCGTCGTCGGCAAGCACAGCATCGGCCTGGTACTGCTGGGTGGCCATGAGGCAGTCGGACCAGGAGCGGGTGCGCAGCACCTCGGATTCGGGCGCGACGGTGCGCGTGAGGTTGAGCAGGTTGGTGCCGTCGACGATGCATACGCGCTTGCCCGCCAGCTGCTCGATGGTGTGGATGCCGCGGTCGCGTGGGGTGAGCACGCGCACGTACGAGATCATGTACGGGGTGGAGAAGGCGACCTGCTGGGTGCGCTCCTTGGTAATCGACATGGTACGGATCACCACGTCCACCGCGCCCGACTGCAGCATTTCGGAGCGGGAGGCAGACTCCACGAAGCGGAAGTCCACCTTGTTCGGGTCGCCGAGGATGTCCTCGGCGATCTCGCGCGCGAGGTCCACCTCGAAGCCGCGCAGGTCGCCCGCGGCGGTGTCGCGGTAGGACAGCAGGTACTGCGACTGGTCAATGCCCACGAGCAGGCGGCCGCGCTCGCGGATCTTGTGCAGCGCCCCGCCGATCCCGTCCTCTTCCTCCAGGGGCGCGAGTGAGCCGGGCCAGTCGAAGTCCGCGCTGGAGAACTCGCCCGCGGGCGGGACGCCGGCCGGATCCACGATCGCGCCGGGCGGCAGCGGCAGGCCCTCGTAGGTCAACGGCGGGTCCTCCGGCGGCGTGGGTGGGGCACTTGGTGCGCACCCTGCGCAGCCCGCGAGCAGCAGTGCACTTCCCAGAACCATGGCTACGTTTTTCATCACAGATACTCCGCAATCCGGTGACGAATTCCAATCCAAATGCACAGCACCGCCAGCAGCGACAGCAGCGCCACCGCGCCCGAGACCAGCCGGGTCGCGTCGAGCGAGGCCGTGATGTACTCGCGGGTGGACACGCGCGAGATGGCGATGAGCTCCTGCAGGTTTGCGTCCAGCTGCCGGTAGGCGGTCGCGCCGACCTCGCCAGCAACCGAATCGGCACCCTCATCCCCTGGCTCCTGCCCGGTCAGCAGCACGACGGCCTCCTGGTACTGACCGTTATCAATCGCGGACAGCAGCGCGGTGTGGTTGTCCCGCCACTCGGCGAGCGCGACGTGCGCGGAGGTGATCAGCTGCTCGGTCTCGCGAGAGGCCTCGCTGCCGTGGCGCTCCGAGTGCTCCGCGAGCACCACGTTGGTCGCCTGCAGGGCGTCGACGATCTTCTCGTGTGTGGCGTCGAAGGAGCGCGAGGACTGGGCAACCGACTGGCGGCGCAGCAGGGCGAAGGTTTCGTCGGTGCGGGCCTCCTGGGCGTCGATGCGGGCGTCGGTCAGCTGCTCCCAAGGCTCTGCAGCGCGAGCGAAGCCGACAAAGCCGGACTGCCACAACTGCAGGTTGGACACGCTCACCCACATCACCGCCACCAGCATGGACGCGGTCGCGACGAGGAAGCCCTTGTTCAGGCGGCGGCGGAAGGTGCGCCAGAGCCACCACTGGGCGGCGACGAGGAAGATCAGGGCGGCGAACAGCCCGGACAGCGGCACGAATTGGGGCGCGGACAGGCGGGCCATCTCGCGGGCGACTTGGCGTTGGGTCAGGGTATAGAGGCGGTCGGCGTCGTCAAGCATCTGCTCCCTCATGATGCCCGAGGCCTCCGACATGTACGCCACGCCGACGGGGTTGCCCATGCGCTGGTTGACCAGGGCGCGCTCCATCAGCGCAGAGTAGATGGGGATGTGGCGCTGGATGGAGGAGACCAGGTCGATGATCTCCTCGCTGTCTTGGGCGCCATCGGCCTCGACGGAGCCACGGTAGACGTCGTTGGACGCGGTCACGGCCCGATCCAGCGAGGCCAGGTAGAGCGCCCGCTCCTCCTTGGTCAGCATGCCGGGCTGCACGAAACCGGTGGTCGCCACGGTGTCGGCCTGCGACAGCGAGGTAAACAGCAGGTGCGCGGAGTTGCTCATCGGCTCGGTCGCGGTGACCAGCGTGTCCAGCGAGTCCTGCCGCTTCGCCATCGAGGAACTCATCGCCATACCGGCGGCGAGCAGCGCGAGCGTGAGCACCAGCATCATCGCGACGAGCTTGCCCGGCGTGGTAGCCACGAAACTTGCGCCGCGCCGGGCCAGGCGGGCGGGCCCGGTGACGTAGTCGCGCATGACCATGCGGAACGTGCGGCGGGTTGGGGTGCGTTCTAACTCGTCCAACCACGCGTCGTCGGGCGTCGGCGCGGGGCCTCGCTGCACGTTCTGGGACATTCCCCAAGAATAACGTGTCTCGCTACAGTGGGTGGCATGCTTGGCGACGGAAACGGATGGGTCTTCGGCCCCAATGGCGAAAAATACTGGGGAAAGTTCGGTGCCGCAGGCCTCTTCCTGCAGGCAGGAGACAAGATTCTGTTGCAGCACCGCGCCGCGTGGACGGCCCAGGGGGATACGTGGGGAATCCCCGGCGGTGCCCGCGATTCGCACGAAACCGCCACCGAGGCCGCCCTGCGCGAGACGGTGGAGGAGTGCGGCATCGACCCGGCACACGTCACCCCGGTCAAGGAGGTCGTGACTATGCGCGTGCCCGGCTGGAGCTACACCACCGTGCTGGCCCGCACGGTCGATGGGGCCCCGCTGCCGACGGTGGCGAACGAGGAGAGCGAAGAGCTTCGTTGGGTTCCGCTGGACGATGTGTGTGAACTGCACTTGCACCCGGGGTTCGCTGCCGCGCTGGAGGGGCTCATCGGGCATACTTGTCCGCATGATTGAAGTTCAAGGACTGACCAAACACTACGGTCCGGTCCGGGCGGTCGATGACCTCACGTTCAGCGTGAAACCGGGCGTGGTCACCGGCTTCCTGGGCCCCAACGGGTCGGGCAAGTCCACCACCATGCGCATGATGCTGGGCCTGGACACTCCCACGCAGGGCACCGCGCTTATCGACGGCGCGCCCTACCGCAACCTGCCACAACCCACCCACCGCGTGGGCGCGCTTCTCGACGCCAAGGGCGTGCACCCCAACCGCACGGCCCGCAACAGCCTGCTGTGGCAGGCACAGGCCGCGGGGTTGCCCGCCAACCGCGTCGATGAGGTCCTCGGCCTCGTGGGCTTGAGCGATGTGGCCGACAAGCGGGTCGGCGGCTTCTCGCTAGGCATGGGCCAGCGCCTCGGCATCGCCGCAGCGCTGCTGGGGGACCCGGAGTACCTGATCCTGGACGAGCCGGTCAACGGCCTGGACCCGGAGGGCATCCGCTGGGTCCGTGGTCTGCTGCGAGGGCTCGCCGCCGAGGGGTGCACGGTGTTCGTCTCCTCGCACATCCTCGCCGAGATGGCGCAGACCGCCGACAATCTCGTGGTGATCGGCCGCGGCAAGCTGGTCGCCGACACCTCGGTGGCCGAGTTCATCTCGTCCAACTCCGCGGTGACGACCCTGGTGCGCACAGCGGACGAGGCAGCACTCGAGCGACTGGCCGCCGCGCTGGGTGAGACGCGCCGCGGCGTCGACGGGGCGCAGCGCCCGATGCTGGAGGTCCCCAACACGGCGAGCGACGAGGTCGGGCGCATCGCCTTCGAGGCGGGGATCCAGCTTGCCGAGCTCACCGAACGTCACGCCTCGCTCGAGGACGCGTACATGCACTCGACCGAGGGCCACGCCGAATACACCGCACCGGAGGGACGCCGTGCTTAACCAGATCAACGCCGAATGGACCAAACTGCGCACCACCCGCTCCTTCTGGGTGTCCACCATCGTGGCGCTGGTGCTGTCGCTGCTCTACGGCATCCTGGTCGGCTGGTCCTCCCAGCTCGGCGCGATGCCGTACGCTCCGCTGATGACGGTCTCGATCGTCGCACTGACCCTTTCCATCATCACGATGGTGCAGGCATCCATGACGGTCACCACCGAGTACCGCTTCGGCATGGCCAGCACCAACTTCCGCATTGTGCCGAAGCGCTGGCAGCTGGCCTGTTCCAAGGTGCTGCTGGGCGCGGCCCTTGCCTTTGTGATCGGGCTGGTGAGCATGGTGCTTGCGCTCATCGCAGGCGACCTGACCGCCAACGTGCCCGCCAACTGGGCGACGAACAACTTCACGCAGCGCGCGCTGTGGGCCGTGCCGCTGGGCCAGGCGCTCATCGTGGTGCTGACCCAGGGCGTGGGCTGGCTGGTGCGCAACACCGCCGGCACCGTGGTCATCGGGCTCGGCCTGTTGCTGGTGGCAGAGAACATCATCCGGATCCTGCCCAAGATCGGCGCAAAGGCGGCCGAGTACCTGCCTTTTGGCAACCTGATGAGCTTCATGCTTAACCAGCCGGGCGCGCACGAACTGTGGGCGTCGTTTGTCATCTTCTGCGTGTGGGCCGTCGCGCTGTGGGTCATCGGCGTGGTGGTGCTGCACAAGCGCGACGCTTAAAAGTTACTGCAGGGCGGAGGTCAGCTTCATCACGTTGTCCACGTACCGGCGGTACCAGGGCCGCCGGTTCCACCGCTCTGGCGTGAGCTCGCGGGAGACTGCAAGGTAGTTTTCCGCGAGCTTTTCTAGATCCTGGATCAGCGAGCCAGCCGTCACAAACAGGCTGGACTCGTAGTTGAGGGAGAACGAGCGGATGTCCATGTTGGAGGAGCCGACGACGCCCACTGCCTCCGCCGTCTGCGGGTCCGCGAGCGCGAACTTGGTGTGCAGGATGTACGGGGCGGGGAATTCCCAGATGTGCACGCCGGCCTCGAGCAGCTGCTGGTAGTAGGAGGACTGGGCGTGGTTGACCATGAACTGGTCCGCCTTCTCGCTCACCAGCAGGTCGACCCGGATGCCGCGGTAGCAGGCCGTCGTCACAGCCTCGAGGAGGGATTCCTCCGGCACGAAGTACGGCGAGCACAGGATCAGATGCCCGCGGGCGTGGTGGATCAGGGAGTTGAAGCTGCGCAGGTTCGGCTCCGTCTGATACCCCGGACCCGACGGCAAGAGCTGCATGAGGTTGACGTCCTCGTTATGCGGGTTGGGCAGGGGAGCGGGCGCTTTGAGCTCGATGAGCTCGCCGGATTCCGTGTACCAGTCCACGGCGAACAGCGACTCCATGGAGGTGACGATGGGCCCCTCCAGCTCGATGAAGATGTCCACCCACTGCCTGCCCGCCTGGCGGTGGTTCGGCATGAGGTAGCTGCGGTCGATCAAGTTGAGTGAGCCCAAAAAGCCGACGCGGCCGTCAATGACCACGAGTTTGCGGTGATTGCGGAGGTCCGGTCTGCGGAAGCGGCCGCGCAGCAGGTTCAGCGGCAGCATGAGGTGCCAGTCGATGCCTGCCTTGGTCAGCTTGCGCTTGAGTTTGCGGAACTCGGGGTACTTCATTGACCCGATGTGGTCGAAAAGCAGGCGGACGTGGACGCCGCGCTTGACTGCCCGCTCCATCGCCTCGAAGACGGGGGCGGTGGTTTGGTCCCACGCCACGGCGTAGATTTCGACGTCGACGTAGGAGGTTGCTTCGTCGATAAGCGAGGCGAGCCGCTGCATCACCAACTCATAGTCTGCCCAGGTGTGGCGCACGCGGCTGTACTGGGCGGGGAAGCCGGTGAGCTCGCGGTTCAGGCGCAGCATCGACGCGACGTCGGTAGAGAGCTGCGCACCGCGCGGGTAGTCGGGCGTATCGGTGAAGATGTCGTTGAGCAGGTCGGTGGCCTGGCGCTGGATGCGGTGGCGGCGGCGCGAGACGAGGGTGGAGCCCATGAGCAGGTAGAGCGGCAGGCCCACGATCGGCAGCAGCAGAATCAGCAGCAGCCACGCGTTTGCCGACGACGGGCGGCGGTTCTCTGGCACGATACCGATCATGACGAACTTGATCGCGTAGTCGATGGCCATGGCCACCAACTGCCAGTAGGAGACGTCAAACGAGAAACTCATCGCACTTGATCGTAGTCCAGCCCACGGGTGTCATAGTCCGCGATCACGGGCGCGTGGTCGGAGGCACCGGTGCCGCGGCGCTCGTCGGCGTCGACCCACACGCGGGTGGCCAGCGCGGCGAGCGGGGCGGTGGCGAGCTGGAAGTCGATGAGCATGCCCTCGTTGCGCTGGAAGCGGGCCGACTTGTAATCCCAGAAGGAGTAGAGCTCCTCGTGCTCGAGCTGGGTCAGCCCGGTCTCGCAGAGCATCTGGAAGGCGGCGCGCTCCGGCTCGGTCACGTGCGTTTTGCCGTCGAACCAGTCGATGTCCCACACGTTCTCGTCGCGCGGGGCGATGTTGAAATCGCCGGTGAGCACCTGCAGCTCGCCCGGGCGCACCGTGTCCTGCAGCGAGTAGAGGAACTGCAGCTTGTAGTCGTAATGCGGGTCGCCGATCTCGCGGCCGTTGGGCACGTACAGGCTCCACACCTCGACCCCGCCGCAGTTCGCGCCGACCGCGCGCGCCTCGCGCACCGGCTCGCCTTTTTTGGCAAAGCTGGGCTGGCGCTCGAAGTGGTCGCGCACATCGCTCAGGCCCACCCGCGAGGCAATCGCCACGCCGTTCCACTGGTTGTAGCCCACGTGCGCGACCTCGTAGCCGGCGTCGTTGAACGCGTCGTAGGGGAATTTCGCGTCGGCAGCCTTCGTCTCCTGCATGGCCAGCACGTCGACCTGCTGGCGGTCGAGGAAAGCGACGATGCGCTCGGTACGGGTGCGCACCGAGTTGACGTTCCAAGTGGCGATTCGCATGCCACCACTGTAGCTATGCTTCTCGACGCCCCGTAGCCCTAACCCACCAACCGGGCATAACGATGACGGTGATGCTCAATAAAGCCCAGCTTGTGGTACATATCCAGCGCGATAGTGTTGCTCTGGCGGCAGTGCAGGTACGCCGCCTCGGCACCCTGCGACGCGCCCCAGGCAAGCAGCTGGCGGGTCAGCTGCGTGCCCAGCCCCTGGCGGCGGCAGTCCTCGGCGACCTCGACGGCCGAGTATCCGAGCCAGGTACGCCCGTCGTCGGATTCCGTCAGCGTCGCGCGCGTCACCGCGACCGTCCGGCCATCCCGGATGAGCTGGGCGAAGGCGAGTTTTCCATCGATGTTGGCGGCGAGATCCAGCACCGCGTCCTCTGGCAGCGGGGTGCCGCGGAAGTGGTACATGTCCAGCCACTCGTCGGTGGGGTGGGCATCCACGCGCAGCTGGGTGCCGGTCGCTGCGGCTGTGTCGGGTGCTTCACATGCGGCCGTCATCACGAGGATCTCCTCGCCCAGCTCCCAGGCGTCCGGGTGGCGCTCGATCAGCCGCAGCGCAGGCTTGCCGATGCGCTCCGGCACCAGCAGCTGCAGCGGGACGTCGTGGGCGTCGTAGAACTTCCGCAGCGCGTCGAGCGGCACCGGCTGCAGGGAAGCGGAATGCCCGACCGGGGTAGCCGAGTTTGAACGCTCGGCGATCTCGGCGCCGGTGCGGGCGAGCCAGCCGTCGATAAGCAACTGCTCCTGGCCCGGGAAGGCGCGGGCGGTGGCGGCTTCGATGGCGCGGATGTCTGAGTTGCGCACGGTGCGCGGCGATAGCTTCTTGATGATGTGGAGGTCCGTAATCTCCACCGCGTCTTTAAGCGACGGGAAGCCGCCGACCTCCTGCGGGCGGATGACCAGCGGGTCCAGGCTGAGGACGTGCCCGATGACGTCGCTGGCGTGCTCGCCGCGGCGCTGGCGCACCACGACGCGGTCGCCGACGGCCACCTCGTCGGAGCGGAAGATGCGCGACATTAGGCGGGGCGACGAACCAGGAATGCGCCGGCCAGCGTCAGCAGCGCCGCGAGCACGATCAGGTTGCGCATCGGCGTACCCGTCTCGGCCAGGTCGCCGTCGCGGGTCTCCTCCGAGGTCTCGGTGGTGGAGGTGGTGCTGGACGTGGTGCGCGTGACCGTCGAGGAGCTCGAGCTGGCCGAGGTCGTGCGGTTTTGCAGGATCGCGGTCGCCGAGGTTGTCTCCTCCGCAGTCCCCGTCGTCGTTTCCGCTGGGGCGGTTGTGGAGGTGGGCGTGGTGGTCGCGGTGCCTGTGTCGGTGTTAGTCGTGGTCGACTCGGTGTTGGTGGTCGTCGACTCGCTGGTGGAGGACGTCGGGCTCGTGGAGGTAGTCGTCGAGCTCTCCTGCATCACCTCGGCGCGGTAGTAAGGCCGCGGCTCCTCCGGGGTGGTGACCTCGGTGGTGGTTGGCTCGGAGGTTTCCTCGGCCTCTTCCTCGCCCGGCAGGCCGAAAGCGATGCGCTTGTCGCCCTGCTCGGAACGCTCGATCGCGTCCGAAGCGGTGGTGCCCAACAGGCCGCCGAGCCCGCCGATGACGCCCGGGAGGTAGACGGCCTCGTCGTCGCCGAGGACCTCCTCGCGCAGGTCGCGGACCGTCGCGCGGTCCTCGCGGATCGCGTCCTCCGTCTTGGCGAAGGCCTTCTTCTCCTGCTTAGTCAGCTCGCCGTCCGGAGCGTTGTCCTTCGCGTCCTCGCGGAGTGTGCCGAGCTCGTCGGCGGCGTCGATAAGCTCGGTGCGCCACTCTTTCAACGTCTCACGGTAGGCGTCCTGCGCGGCGACCAGTGCCTCCTCATCCTCGGCTTCCTCGGCGGCCTGGATGTCCTCCAGCTGCGTCTCGAGGGTGTCGGTGTAGGAGTCGTGGAGCTCGTGGACGTCGATAAGCAACTGCTCCACTGGCTCCTGCGCCCACGCGAAAGGCGCGGACAACGCGACAATGAGCGTGCCGGCGGCGAGAGCTGAAGAAGTACGCATAAAACCCTTTCCCGACTGGCCTAGTGGCCGAACGGATCCTCATCAGTGCCCGGCAACCAGGTCCGGCCAGGCTCGGTCCAACCGTTCGCCTTAATCGCGCGCTTCGCCTCGCGCTTGTAGCGGCCAGTCAACACATCGGTATACACCTTACCGTCAAGGTGACCCACCTCGTGCTGCAGGCAGCGCGCGAAGAAACCCGTGCCCTCGACCTCGACCGGGTTACCGTGCTCGTCGAGGCCAGTGACCTTGGCCCAATCCGCGCGGCCGGTGGGGAAACCCTCGCCCGGCACGGACAGGCAGCCCTCGTCGTCCTCGCCGTCATCGCGCGGCATCGTCTTCGGGATCTCACTGGTCTCCAACACCGGGTTGATCACCGTGCCGCGGCGCATCTCGTCCCCGTCCGGGCAGTGGTACACGAAAAGGCGCAGGTCAACGCCCACCTGGTTGGCGGCAAGGCCGACGCCGTTGGCGGCATCCATCGTCTCGTGCATATCCGCGATCAGCTCCTGCAGCTCCTCCACGGGCTGAGTCACCTCGCGGGTGGGGTTGTGCAGGACAGGGTCGCCGTAAATCACGATGGGTCGAATCGTCATGCCTACTATATTAAGCATGCCTGCGACCCTTTCCGACTCCGACCGAACACTCCTCGATTTCGAAGCCGGCGCCCCGCGCAGCCTCGGTGCGAAGGAGGAAGCGATCCGGCAGGAACTGGGGCTCACGCCGACGCGGTACTACCAGCGGTTGAACCTGTTGCTGGAGTCGCCGGAGGCGTTGGCGTACGCGCCGCAGCTCGTGCGGCGGCTGCGGGCTTTGCGAGAGCGGGGGTGAGTGGGGGTGCGCGGGGAGAAATGCCAAATATGTTCTTAGTAAGACCGTTTTGGTGAGTGAAAAGGGAGGTGAGGCTGATGAGACTTTCTGTCGAGCAGATCGCTAGCGGGTTCGGGGCAGATCTCAACGCTGTGCGACGAGCTGTCGACCAGGGCGTCGTCGAACTCGATTCAGCTGGAACCCTGAGCCTTATGCTTGCCCAGGCACTTTCACGATTCATTTCGGAAGAATTCAAGGAAATGTTCGGCTCTGAGGCTACTTTCCTTGGGGACGGACTCGTGTATTCCACGGTCTCTATCTTTGACCGGGGAAAGGTGGCGTTTGCCGGTTTGAGCCTTATAGGCCCCAGCAATCTCGGAATCGTTGCGGGAGGCCGAGAGCTGTTCCAAGTAGAAAGCCTTGAGGATCTTTACGAGGCTGGTGTGACCGACATTTCTGAAGAGCTTGCAGAATACGGGTTCGTGATTCGCCAGAAGAACTTGGATGAAATGCAGGCTCTCGCTGACGCGTACATGCTGGGAGACGCCCGCGTGCAGCAGGCGGTCAGGGATCGTCTGCTGGCGGGCTCTCGCTCGACGGCGTAGTTGCGTTCGTCGGCGTGTTTTCTGCTGTTGCTTCTTCCGCAGGGGCGGAAGTTTTGGTACCCGGGAGATGGGCCCGCTGACTGTCTGACTCTCGGGGATGGTGGGGTGGTGCCAGCGCTGAGACCGCTGATTGCTGCTATCCGTACAGCTTGGGTGGAGTGCCACCACCTGGAATGAACCGGTCCTACCTATATCGGACGTTGGAACCCAATGCTCCCATCTGACGAGTGATTGGGGTCCAAATGGAGCTAGCTCCATTTGGCTCTGCGGCGTTGAGAAAACGCCTGGTCGCGTGTCGGCGGTCCTTCTAAATGGAGCTAGCTCCATATGGGTCTGCGCTGGATGCAAAACCGCAGGTGGTGTGTCGGCGGTCCTTCTAAATGGAGCTAGCTC
>NZ_KV825623.1:81404-132477 GCF_001831515.1 Corynebacterium sp. HMSC074A01 | reverse complement strand
TCGGCGGTCCTTCTAAATGGAGCTAGCTCCATTTGGGCTTGCGCCGGTTGTAAAACCCCAGGTCGCGTGTCGACGGATTCTCTAAACGGAGCTAGCTCCATTTGCGGCTGCTCGTCGGAAGTGCTTCGCTGCCAACCGTCCCTGGGGCGTGGAATGTGTCCTGTGGTTCCGAATGGCCAAGATCGACGCCAACACCCCGGCGTGTCAGGGCCGATTATTCCCTCAAGTGATGCTTGAGGGTCTAGAGTGGCGGATGTGAATACTGTGAACCCTGGTGATGGACATCGCGGACGAGACGAGTTTCCGCGCGAGAGCGACGAGTACCGCGGCGCCCACCGCCGCGCCGACGAGCCGGATGAGGCGTACGAGGACTACGAAGGCTACGAGGATTACGCCGACGAGCCCGAGTACGTCGAGGCTGAGCCGGTCGAAGAGGCGGGTGCCGGTTACGTTTCCGCCGATGAGGCGCGGGCTGGTTCGACTGCCGTAGCGGCTGGTGCTGGCGCAGCGGCAGCAGCACCCGCGGCAGCGCGGCTGCCGAAGCGTGGACTCGCAATGATTCTCCTGGCAGTGGGCCTTCTCCTGCTGCTGTGGGGTATCTTCGCGCTGGGCCAGGGCAAAGACTCTTCCGAGAACGCGGCGCAGGAAACTCAGGCGTCGCAGCCTGCAGACAACGGCACAAACAATGACGCCAATGCACCTGGCGCAAACAATGACGCGAACGCCAACGACCCGAACGGCAACGGCGCAGACAACAACGCGGCCAACAACCCCGACGCAAACAACCCCGCAGACCGCGAAAACAACGGCGACGCAGCCAACCCCGACGCCGACCGCGAGAACAACGCCGACAACCCAGACGCCAACAACCCCGACAATCCAACGCAGCCGAACCCGGCTGCACCGGATCTGACGGCGCAGAACGCGCAGGTCTACGTCTTTAACAACTCGGGCGTTCCGGATTTGGCGAACCAGACCGCGGGCAAGCTTGACGGCCAGTACAGCGTGGCGAACAAGTCGCAGGACGCTGCCGCGATGAATATGCCGGAGCAGACCTTCGGCGTGTTCCCGGAGACCTTCGTCTTCTACAACCCGCAGGTCGCGGGCGCGGAGCAGGTTGCGGCGGATATCGCGCAGCGCGTCGGCGGCACCCCACGTGCGACGAACGACCTGCCTGGTGATGACACCCAGCTGCCGTCGGAGGCGCTGCAGAACCGCCACGCAATCACGGTCGTCCTCGCCGGCTAAGCAAAGCCAGCAACCCAAACCTGAAACCAAATTCCCGCGTTTTGTGCCCAGCAACCTAGACTTGCACGCATGGATCCTTATCGCGATTTTGCACGATCCACGGCGCCGACGCTCGGCGTGGAGTGGGAGGTCGGCGTGGTCGACCCGAACACGCGCGACCTGGTGCCGCACGCCGAACGCGTCATTGAGCAGGTGGAGCGGGAACACCCCGGCACCCACCTGGAGCGCGAGTTCCTGCAAAACACGATCGAGCTGGTCACGCCCATCTGTACAAACGCTCGCGAGGCCGTCGACGCCCTGCGCACGGACCTGGACAAGATCCGCAGCGCGGCCGAGTCGCAGGGCCTGAAGCTGTGGGCGGGCGGCGGCCACCCGTTCTCCGATTTCCGCGAGCAGCCTTTAAGCCCGAAGCTCACGTACAAGGAGATCATCAACCGTACGCAGTACTGGGGCCAGCAGATGCTGCTGTGGGGCATCCACTGCCACGTGGGTATTAGCCACGAGGACCGCGTTTGGCCGATCATCAACGCGATCATGACGAAGTACCCGCACCTGTTGGTCATCTCCGCATCCAGCCCTGGCTGGGACGGCATCGACACCGGCTACGCGTCGAACCGCACCATGCTCTACCAGCAGCTTCCCACCGCGGGCATGCCGTACCAGTTCCGCGACTGGGACGAGTGGGTGCAGTTCATGCGCGAGCAACAGACCTCCGGCGTGATCAGCCACACCGGCAGCATGCATTTCGACGTCCGCCCGGCCGCCAAGTGGGGCACCATCGAGGTGCGCATTAGCGACGCCACGTCGAACCTGCGCGAACTCGCCGGCATCGTCGCGCTCACGCACTGCCTGGTGGTCTACTACGATCGCATGATCGACGCCGGGGAGGAGCTCCCCACCCTGCAGCCCTGGCACGTGGCGGAGAACAAGTGGCGCGGCGCGCGCTACGGGCTCGACGCGCTCGTGATCACCAGCCGGGAGACGGACGAGCGCTGGGTGACCGACGAGCTCAACGACATGCTGGATGAGCTACGCCCCATCGCCGAGGAGCTGGACTGCGTGGAGGAGATGGAGATCGTCCGCGAGATCATGGAGCGCGGCGCGGGCTACCAGCGCCAGCGCAAGATCTACCAGGCCACCGGCGACTGGAAGCGGGTGGTGGACGCTACCTGCGAGGAAATGTTCACGCTCCAGCCACCGCGCTAAACACCTAGTCCTTCGGCCCCTCCGGGTCCACGCGCTTGGGGTGGTAGTCGGCGGGGCGGTCGTTGCGGCTGAGCTGGTCTGGCCCGCCGTAGAGGCCCTCGCGGCGCGCGACGCGGCCGAGGCGCTGCGCGGTGACCGGGTTGGTCATCAGCGCGAACAGGACTAGCAGGACGAGCATGCCCAGGTCGCCGCGGTGGTGCACGGAGAAGTCAGGGGAGCTGACCAGCCGGATGAAGGTGCCCACGAACATCAGCAAAAGGCCGGTGGTCTGCGGCTTCGTAATGGCGTGGACGCGCGCCATGGTGGAGCCGAAGCGGACGGTGCCCACTGCGGCCGAGAACACCATGAAGGCGCCGGGGAGGATGAACAGGAGCGAGAGGGCGTCGAAAAGCAGGTGCCAATTCACAGTGAACCATCCCTCTTGCGGAAGCGGGCGACGGAAATGGAGGCGATGAAGCCGAGTAGGGCGATCACCATCATCACGTTGACCACGGTGGTGTCCAGCGTCCAGCAGATGTAGAGCGCCAGGGCGCACTGGAGCGAGGCGGTAATCGCGTCGTTGCCCAATACGCGGTCCATGGAATCGGGCCCGACGATGACGCGCCAGGCCAGCAGGGCGAAGCCGACGGCAAGCAGCACTGCGGCGATGCCGAGGAACACGTTGTACAGGGTGGGATCCATGGGTTACCTCCTGCTTTCAAAGATCTCGATCATCTGGCGCTCGAGCTTGGCCACGTTGGCGATTTCGCGCTCGATGGCTTGCTCGCTGCCGGCGTCGAGGACGTGGATAGTCCACTCGCGGTCGGCCAGGTTGATGTCGGTGACGGAGCCGCCCGGCTGCAGGTTATAAGCGCAGGTGGCGAAGTAGAGGACGAGCTCGCTGCTGAGTCGCATGGGCACGTTGAGGATCGCGTTGCGCGGCGGCTCGGTGGGTCGCAGCGCTAGCCAGGCGACCTTCGTCGATGCCACGGCGAGGTCGCGCAGCCACGAGAAGACAAAGATCACGAGACGACCCCAGTGGATGTGGTAGCCGTGGTTGGGGATGCGCGGCAGCGGCAAGAAAAGCACGATCGCGAGCGCGAGCCCGAGACCTGCGGCGAAGTTGCCCCAGCTCAGCTCGCCCATGAGCAGGATCCACATCAACGTCAGCCACACCACGAACCAGGGGCGGAAGCGGTGCTTAATGCCGGTGAAGAGTTGCTGCATTTAGTCCTCACCTCCGGAGGGGCTCGTGCTTGCCGACGCCTCGCTGGCGCGTACCGGCGTCGGCACCGTCTCAGTGCTCACGCCTTGGGTGGGCTCGCTGGTGGTGCCCTCCCGCTGGCTGCGGTGCTTGTACAGCGTATCCGAGCTGCCGTACTCGTCCTGCGGGGTGACGAAGCGCTCTGGCCGTCGTGTCGGGTTCTCCGGCTCGGCGACCTCCCCATCCACGCCTGCGCCGGGCATGGTGTCCAGCACGGCGCTGCGGTAGATCGAGCTGTCCTGTGCGGACTCGGCGGCGCGGTCGGTGATGTTGGAGATCGGGCCAGCCAGGAAGGTAATGGCAACGGAGGTGGTGACCAGCAGCGCGGTGGACAAAAACATGCCGGTGGGTACGCGGCCGACGTCGTCGCGGTCGGCGAACTGGGTGGTCGCGTCGCGCTCTGCCAGGGTCGCGGGCCGGGCCATGGCTACGTCGCCCTCGGGGGCGTCGGCGCGGTCGCGAAGGAAGCCCTTGGACCAGACGAGGATCATGGCGTACAGGGTCAGCAGCGAAGTGATCACCGCGCCCGCGATGAGCACCCAGGCCAGCCAGGAGCCGTCGGCGGCGCCAGCCTGGATGAGCATGACCTTGCCCAGGAAGCCGGAGAACGGCGGGATGCCGCCCAGGTTGAGCGCGGGGATGAAGTAGAGCAGCGCGATGACCGGGGCGGTGTACAGCAGGGAGCCGAGTCGACGCAGCTGTGCGGAACCGGCCTGGCGCTCGATGAGCCCGACCACAAGGAAGAGCGAGGTCTGCACCAGAATGTGGTGGACGGCGTAGAAGATGGCACCGGACAGGCCCGCCATGGAGCCGAGCGCAATGCCGAAGATCATGTAGCCGATGTGCGAGACCAGGGTAAAGGACAGCAGGCGCTTGATGTCGTTTTGGGCGAGCGCGCCCATCACGCCGACGATCATGGTCAGTAGCGCGACCCACATGAGCAGGGTGTCTAGGGCACCGTCGGTAAAGACGGTGGAGCGCATGCGGATGATCGCGTAGACGCCCACCTTGGTCAGCAGGCCCGCGAATACGGCGGTGACCAGGGAGGCCGCGGTGGGGTAGGAGTCGGGCAGCCAGGCATCCAACGGGAAGACGGCCGCCTTGATACCGAAGGCCACCAACAGCGTGGCGAAGATGGCGGCGCGGGTGCCCTCTGGGATGCCCTCCATGCGTAGCCCGGCGTGCGCCATGTTCACGGTGCCCACCGAGGCGTAGACCAGGGCGAGCGCGAAGAGGAAGACCATGGAGGAGGCCATGGAGACCATCACGTAGCTAATGCCGCTGCGCACGCGCCCGGGCGAGGCACCGAGCGTGAGCAGGACGTAGGAGGCGACGAGGAAGACCTCGAAGCCGACGTAGAGGTTGAACAGGTCGCCGGCGAGGAACGACAGGTTCACGCCGAGGCAGAGCAGCATGTAGACGGGGAGGAAGACGGCGACGGGGTCGTCATCGTCGCCGTCGCGAAGCCCCTGCGAAATGCCGTACCACATCACCGCGAACAGCACGATGGCCGAGACGAACAGCATGATGGTGGACAAACGGTCGGCCACCAGCGTGATGCCGATCGGAGCGTCCCAGCCGCCCATCTGTACGGTCTGGATGCCGTGGACGTCGGCGACGATGATCATCGCGGCCGCGATCACCGCCAGCGCGAACAGGGTGATCAATGCGATCGCGCGTTGCACCTGCACGTGGCGGCCGGTGACCAGGATAAGTGCCGCGGCGATGGCGGGCAGCACCAGCGGCATGACGATCAGGTACGGCATGGAGGTGAGCGCCGCGTCGGCGAAGTTGATCAGGCTAGCTCTCATCATCCGCCTCCTTCACCGGGGTCTCAAACGAGCGGGGGCCGAAAGAGTCGCCGGTCTCGCTGGGCTTGCCGGTTTCCGGGTCGTCCGAGCGGTCGTGGTCAGGTGCGGCCGCGGGCAGGGAAGGCCGCGCGGCGATGGCGCGGTCCTCCTCGTCGCGCTCGATGATGTCGTCGGTGCGGTAGCGGTACTGCCGGTACGCGAGCGCGAGCATGAACGCGCTCATGGCCATGGAAATCACGATTGCGGTGAGAATCATCGCCTGCGCGAGTGGATCGGCGCTGTTTTCAAAGAGCTTGGACTCGCGCCCGATGATCGGCGGGGAGCCCGCCTGCCCGCCGGACTGCAGAAGCAGCAGGTTCGCGCCGTTGCCGATGAGCAGCACGCCCATGATCATGCGGGTCATCGCCCGGTCGAGCATGAGGTAGACGCCGGACGCGATGAGCACGCCGGAGCCGATCAAGAGAAAGAGGTTCGCTTCCATCTACTCGCTCCTTTCTGTATTGGGCTCATTGCTTCTCGACGCCGCGTCGACCCCCACCGCACTCGATCCCGTCGACCCAACCGCAGCGCGGTCGGAGGCGCGGGCCGCCCGACGGCGGGCTTGCAGGCGGCGGCGCAGCTTGTTTTTCGCCTGCAGCTGGCGGGCGCGGTCGCGGGCGCGCTGCTTGCGGGTGTCTTCCTCGCGGTCGAGGTAGGCGCCCATGGAGCCGAGGATGTGCATGGTGAGGCCGAGGACGATGGTGTACACGCCGGCGTCGAAAAGCAGGGCCGAGGGCACATCGAAATCGCCGATCAGCGGCAGCGACGCCGTGGCGTAGTCGGACATCAGCGGCGGGTTGCCGTAGAACATCGGCACGACGACGCAGATGGCGGACAGCAGGATGCCGGTGCCCAAAAGCTTCGCGGGGTCGATGGGCAGCGCCTCCTCGATTTCTGCGCGGCCGCCTGCCAGGTAGCGCAGCGTGAACGCGAGTGCGGCGACCAGGCCGCCGGCAAAACCGCCGCCGGGCGCGTTGTGGCCGGAGAAGAAGAAGTAGAAAGACAGCAGCATCATGGACGGGAAGAAGATGCGCGTGACCACGTCCACCATGATGGAGCGGTTCTGCGCGCGCTCGGAATCCACGCCCGAGGCGAGCCAGCGCGGCTTGTTCGTCGACAGCGTCGGGCGGCGCGAGGAGCGGCCGAACTTGCCGGTGCCGAAGATGAGGCTGGCCACGCCGGTGGCCGCGATGACCAGCACGAGGATCTCGCCGAAGGTATCGGCGGCGCGCAGGTCCACCAGCAGCACGTTGACGGTGTTGCGGCCGTGTCCGATGTCGTAGGCCAAATCCGGCATGTGGGTGGAGATCGGCGTGGCCTGGCGCGCGGAGATCGCCGTCATCGCCACGATGACTACGGACACGCCGGTGGCGATGGACAGCCAGGCGCGCAGCCGGTTGTCGTCCGTGCGCGGCTCCACCTCCGTGGGCATCTTGCGCAGCACCAGCATGAACACCACCATCACGATGGTCTCCACCAGCGCCTGCGTCAGCGCGAGGTCGGGCGCGCCGTGCAGGGCGAAGATGAACGCCATGGAGTAGCCGGTCAGTCCCACCATCACCACACTGGAGAGGCGGTTGCGCTGCATGGTGGCGAAGACCGCCATGGCGCACATGAGGCAGACCACCATGCCCTGCCACGGCGAATCCCACAGGATCATGCGGATGTCGTTGCTCTCGCCCAGGATCAGCGCGCCGAGCGGGACGACCATGAGCGTGGCGAAGATGACCGCCAAATTGATCGACAGCGAGCCGCGCTGCGTCGACGCCGTGAGCTTGAGCGAGGCGTTGCGCAGCACGCGCAGGATGGCGTCCCAGAGCTCGTCGGCGTTGCCAAGCGCGGGCTTGGGAAACGCGGCGCGCTTGATCAGGTCGCGCTGCCAGAACAGGATCGAACCGGCCGTGACGATCACGATCGTGAGCACCAGCGGGGTGTTGATACCGTGCCAGAGCTTCAGATCGTGGCCTTCCACGGTGGGGAAGCGCACATCCAGGTAGCTGTTGATGGCGTCCGACAGCCAGCCGGGCAGCAGCCCGAAGGTGACGGTGGCGAGTGTGAGCAGCGCCGGGGAGAGCGACAGGTGCGGGCCGATGTGGTGCATCTTGGCCACCGCGGGCGAGACACCCTCCTCCTTGTGCGCCTCCTTTGTGGCAAACGCGCCCCACAAAAAGTACAGGGAGTACGCCATGGTCAGAATCGAGCCGACCACCAGCGCCACCAGGGTCAGGTGCCCCGGCATGCCGTGCAGCAGCTCCTCGTGCAGGATCGCCTCGAGTGCTGCTTCCTTGGCAATGAAGCCGAACAGCGGCGGAATGCCCGCCATCGACGCCGCCGAGACCACCGCCAGCGCCGCGACGAAAGGCTCGCGGCGCGCCAAGCCGGACAGCTCGCCGATGTCGCGGGTGCCGGTGGTGTGGTCGATCGCGCCCACGATCATAAACAGCGTTGCCTTGAACATGGAGTGCGCAAAGGTAATGGCAAGACCTGCCATCGTCGCCTCGCGCGAGCCCACACCGATCACGGCGGTGATGAAGCCCAGCTGGGAGACGGTTCCGTACGCCAGGATCAGCTTGAGGTCGCGCTGCTTCAGCGCCATCCAGCCGCCTAGCAGCATGGTGAACAGGCCCGTGGTAATCACCACGAGGTGCCAGGTGTTCACCGCCGCCATGTCCGGGGCCAGGCGGGCCACCAGGTAGATGCCGGCCTTGACCATCGCCGCGGAGTGCAGGTACGCCGACACCGGCGTCGGCGCAGCCATCGCGCCGGGTAGCCAGAAGTGCCAGGGGGCCTGGGCCGACTTGGTCAGCGCGCCGAGCATGATGAGCACGATCGCCGTCGAGATCGCCGGAGTATTCTCCAGGTCCGCGAATTGGGAGATCTGGCTGAGCCGCCAGATGCCCGTGTTGAAGCCGAGCAGGTTGATGCCCACCAGCATGGCCAGGCCGCCGAAGGTGGTGATCATCAGCGCCTGGATCGCCGCTCTGCGTGACGACGCCCGCTCGCCGTAATACGACACGAGCAGGTAAGACAGGATGGAGGTCAGCTCCCAGAACACGTACATCAACAGGAAGCTGTCCGAGATGACCAGTCCGTACATCACGGTGGCGAACATGGTCAGCTCGCCGCCGAACTTAGCCAGCCTGCGCGGGTTGGAGTCGAAGTACCCCCAGCAGTACAAAAGGACGAGCGCGCCCACACCTAGGATGATCAGGCTAAAAAGTCCGGCGAGCGCATCGAGACGGAAGTCCAGGTTCATGTTCGCCGAGGGCATCCAGGGATACCTGGCGACAATCTCGCCCTGGTTTGCAAACACGCCGCGCTGGAACAGGCTGACCACCCAGATGAACCCGCCCAGTGGCACCGTGGCCAGCAGCGCGAACGCCGGTCGCCCGAGGGTGCGGATCAACAGCGGGGCACAGATCGTGGCGATGATCAGTGCGGCAAGCAGTGTGAGCACAGGGCGGACCCCTCCTTGGGCAGTTCGGATCGAGTTCTCAAGCCGTGCCCAACGTTGCGGCAAAGCAGCGTAAGAAGATCGTTGAACTACTACACCTGGAGCAATGCGCGCGGCACTGCTCGCTCGCGAAGGGGCGCGTCAAATGTATAGGCGCGGCCAATGATCACAACTGTACCGATTAGGTAACAGGTTCGCCACTAGCTGCTATTTTCCGTAGGTCTGCAGGAAGCGGGCCTCGGCGACCGCGATGCGCTCGATTTCCGTGGGGTCGACCGACTCGTCCACGCCGTGGATGCCGCAGGCGGGCTCCTCCACGCCGAAGAGTGCGATCTCGGCCTCCGGGAACTGTTCCTGCAGCGTAATGGTCAGCGGGATCGAGCCGCCGGAACCCACCACCGTCAAAGAATCAGCACCGTAGGCTTCGCGCAGGCACTCGCCAAGCTTTGCGACGCCCGGACGCTCCGGATCAGTAGCAAAAGGCTCATTCACACCACTGACTTCCACGTCCACTTTCGCGCCCCAGGGGGTGTGTGCGTGGATGTGGTCTACCATCTTCTGCGCCACCTCGGCGGCGCTCTGCTCGGCGGGCACGCGCAGGTTGAACTGGGCCTCGGCGCGCGGGTTGACCGCGTTGACCGCCTCGGCGACCGGGGTTGAGGTGAAACCGATCATGGTCACGGAGGGGCGTGCCCAGCACATGTCTGCCGGCTCGTCCTCGACGGTGCCGAGCAGCTGCACGCCGTCGAGGACGCCCGCGTCGGTGCGGAACGTGTCGCGCTCGTACGCGTCGCCGGACCACTTCGCGGTGGTGTCGACGCCGTCGATGGTGGTGCGCCCGTGCTCGTCGAAAAGCGAGTCGGCGATGCGCACTAGGGCGTGCGCCGCGTCTGGCGCTGCGCCGCCGAAGCTGCCGGAGTGGATTGCGCCCTCGAGAGTCTCCACGGAGACCTTGATCTGGGCGCCGCCGCGCAGGGAGGTGGTGAGCGTCGGCTCGCCGACGGCGGCGTTGCCGGAGTCCGCGATGAGGATGACGTCGGCGCGGAAGAGCTCGGGGTCGGACTCGATGAGCTTGACCAGCCCGTCCTCGCCGCCGAGCTCCTCGGAACCCTCGACAACGACCTTCAGGCCCAGATCCGTGCCGCCGTTGTGCTCGAGCAGGCGCAGCGCCTCGAGGTGCATGGCCAGGTTGCCCTTGCAGTCGGCGGCACCGCGACCGTACCAGCGCCCGTCGCGCTCGGTCAGCTCGAACGGGTCGCTCGTCCACGCGGCCGGGTCGCCCGCGGGCACCACGTCGTAGTGGGAGTAAAGCAGCACGGTCGGCGCGTCGCCCTCCGGCTCCTTGACGCCAACAACGGTGTCCGCGTCGTCCACGGTGGGGTAGCGCGTGACTTTCAGGCCTGCTTTCTCGAGGGCGGCGACGGTCCAGGCGCACGCGGCCTCGTGCTCATCGGCCAGCTCCGGGGTGGAGTGGGGCGAGTTGAACGAGACCAGTGCGGCCAGGTCGGAGAAGATGCGGGAGCGGTCCGGTGTGAAGTCAGTCATACAGGCGACGCTACCAGTGGGGGCACGTAGACGTCGATAAGCAAAAGCGTGCTTGCACTCGCTGGGGGTGAGTGCTAAAAATGGGATCTAGCACTCGGAGACGCCAAGTGCTAAGCGGGTGAGGCTGCACCACTCAGCAGCCGTGCCGTCGCGGGCGCCTGCTTGAACCGACGAATTGAGTACTCGTTCCACAATATATAAGGAGCAACAAACTCACATGGCAAAGACCATTGCATTCGACGAGGAAGCACGCCGCAGCCTCGAATCCGGCCTGAACACCCTGGCAGACGCCGTCAAGGTCACCCTTGGCCCGAAGGGGCGCAACGTCGTCCTGGAGAAGTCCTGGGGCGCGCCGACCATTACCAACGATGGCGTGACCATAGCCAAGGAAATCGAGCTCGAGGACCCGTACGAGAAGATCGGCGCCGAGCTGGTCAAGGAAGTTGCGAAGAAGACGGACGACGTCGCCGGCGACGGCACCACCACCGCAACCGTGCTCGCACAGGCGCTCGTGCGCGAGGGCCTGCGCAACGTTGCCGCTGGCTCCAACCCGATGGGTATTAAGCGCGGTATCCAGGCTGCGACCGAGGCAGTGTCCAAGCACGTGCTGGACAACGCCAAGGAGGTCGAGACCCAGGAGCAGATCGCATCCACCGCTGGCATTTCCGCCTCCGACCCGGAGATCGGTGCCAAGATCGCTGAGGCGATGTACGCCGTCGGCAACGGTGCCGTGAACAAGGATTCCGTCATCACCGTTGAGGAGTCCAACACTTTCGGTGTCGACCTCGAGGTCACCGAGGGTATGCGCTTTGACAAGGGCTTCATCTCCGCCTACTTCGCCACCGACATGGAGCGCGGCGAGGCGGTCCTGGAGGACCCGTACATCCTGCTGGTCTCCTCCAAGATCTCCAACGTCAAGGAGCTCGTGCCGGTGCTGGAGCAGGTCATGCAGTCCGGCAAGCCGCTGCTGATCATCGCCGAGGACGTCGAGGGCGAGGCTCTGTCCACCCTCGTGGTGAACAAGATTCGCGGCACCTTCAAGTCCGTGGCTGTGAAGGCACCGGGCTTCGGTGACCGTCGTAAGGCGATGCTGCAGGACCTGGCTATCCTCACTGGCGGCCAGGTCATCTCCGAGGAGGTCGGCCTCTCGCTCGAGACCGCTGGCGTCGAGCTGCTCGGCCAGGCACGCAAGGCCGTGATTACCAAGGACGAGACCACCATCGTCCAGGGTGCTGGCGACCAGGCTCAGATCGAGGGCCGCGTCAAGCAGATCCGCGCTGAGATCGAGCACTCCGACTCCGACTACGACCGCGAGAAGCTGCAGGAGCGCCTGGCCAAGCTGGCCGGCGGCGTGGCAGTGATCAAGGTCGGCGCCGCCACCGAGGTGGAGCTCAAGGAGCAGAAGATGCGCATCGAGGACGCCGTGCGCAACGCCAAGGCTGCTGTGGAGGAGGGCATCGTCGCCGGCGGTGGCGTGGCACTCCTGCAGGCCGCCAAGGAGCTCGAAGGCGACCTCGGCCTGTCCGGCGACGAGGCCACCGGCGTGAAGATCGTCCGCGAGGCGCTCTCCGCACCGCTGAAGCAGATCGCGCTCAACGCCGGCCTGGAGCCGGGCGTGGTTGCCGACAAGGTAGCCAACCTGCCCGCAGGTCAGGGCCTGAACGCGGCCACCGGCGAGTACGTCGACATGGTCGCCGAGGGCATCAACGACCCGGCCAAGGTCACCCGCTCTGCGCTGCAGAACGCGGCATCCATCGCTGGTCTGTTCCTGACCACCGAGGCCGTCGTTGCTGACAAGCCGGAGCCGGCTGGTGCCGCAGGCGCTGGAATGGACCCGGAGGCCATGGGCATGATGTAAGCCTGTCCGGCTTCGAGCCCCCGCGGGATTGTCCCGTGGGGGCTTTTTCACCCCCGGAAGTGGGGGCCTGATGTGTTGGCAGCGGGCACTGCTTATCGACGCCCTACCCCCTCCCGTTACACCCCTCGCCCGAAGTTTAAGACGCGTTAACTTAGGCGGACCATAACACTTGTATAACAATGCAGGTCGTGCAGGAGGCTGGGAGGAAGGTTGCCAAAGTGTGAACGAGGCTCCCAGGTAAGGAATTCTCAGGCGGGAAAAATCCTTCCGCGAACCCCTTGCGGAACCTGGAAGCTGTGGCAAAATACTTCGTGTGATGCCCCACAGAGGGTGTCAGGACACTGTCAATCTCGAGCCAGACATTCTGGCACCTACACGTAAGGGGAAAACAATGGGTGACCTCTCTACCATCGTCGATATGCTGAAGGACTTCAGCAAGTTCGGCAAGAACATCGTTGATCTGTTCCGCGGTATCCCGGACCTGTTCATCAGCCTCGGTTCGCTGCCGGACAAGGCTACGGAGCTCCCGAACAAGTAGTCGTTCTTTCGCGCGCTGTTGAGTGATGGTGCGCAACCCAACCACATCAGTACTTGGCCCCAAAAGGTCACTCACACAAGGAGATTATCGTGGAAGCACTTGCAAACTGGGCGTTCCTGTCCTCTGACGCACACGTCGCTGGCGCACTGCTCGGCATTCTGAAGCAGCTCGCTAGCCTGGCAGGCAACCTGGGCGACCTGCTCAGCCTCGTCGCATAAGCGACGCCGCCACCTACAGCCCCGCCTTTGTGCGGGGTTGTTTTGCGTTTCGGGGGTCTTTGCTAGCCCCGCTTGCGCAGTTACTGAACACAAAGCGGGGGTGGGCGGTAAACTCGACAGTATGGCTGACCACAAAGATGATGAACTCCCGATGATCGACCTCGCGGAGGTCGAGGGCTGGGTCGTTGACGATACCGATGAAGACGATCCGGTGCTGCTGATGCCGGACGGCACCCCGATCCAGACGTGGCGTGAGAACTACCCCTACGACGCGCGCCTGACCCGTGATGAGTACGAGAAGGAAAAGCGCGCGCTGCAGATCGAGCTGCTGAAGTGGCAGAACTGGACCAAGGACACGGGCCAGCGCCACATCATCATCTTCGAGGGCCGCGACGCCGCCGGTAAGGGTGGCACCATCAAGCGTTTTAACGAGCACCTCAACCCGCGTGGCGCCCGCACCGTCGCGCTGGAGAAGCCCAGCCCGCGCGAGTCCACCTCGTGGTACTTCCAGCGCTACATCGAGCACTTCCCGGCCGCCGGCGAGATCGTGTTCTTCGACCGTTCCTGGTACAACCGCTCCGGCGTTGAGCGCGTCATGGGCTTCTGCACCGAGTCGCAGCACGCCGAGTTCCTGCGTGAGGTGCCGATGCTGGAAAACATGATCCTGGGCTCCGGGATCTCGCTGACCAAGTTCTGGTTCTCCGTGACGCAGAAGGAGCAGCGCACCCGCTTCGCCATCCGCCAGGTGGACCCGGTGCGTCAGTGGAAGCTGTCGCCGATGGACCTGGCCTCGCTGGACAAGTGGGAGGACTACACCCGCGCCAAGGAGGAGCAGTTCCGCTACACGGATACCGACGAGTCCCCGTGGATCACCATTAAGTCCAACGACAAGAAGCGCGCCCGCCTCAACGCGATGCGCTACATCCTGAGCAAGTTCGAGTACACGAACAAGGATCACGATGTGGTTGGCGAGCCGGACCCGCTGATCGTCAAGCGCGGCCGCGACCAGATCGGTGACTAGGCTTTAGCGCTATACAGCCCGGCTCTCCCGCATGGGGGCCGGGTTTTGTGTTGGGGTGGGCTATATGTCGAACCCGCCTTGTCGAACACGTCCAAAAAATTGAGGTTGTTCGACAACCCGGGTTCGACAATTGGGCCGAGCAGGGCTAAACAGCGCAGATCGGAACTCGATAGTCGCTGAAATTTCCGGAACTATCGAACTCCAACTTGCGCTGTTTGGCCAGTCCTGCCGCCGCAGGCGCGCCCCAAACCCTACTCCTCGTCCTCCATGATGGCCTTGGTGAGCTTCTTCAGGCTCTTGAGCTGCTTGTTGCTGGAGGCGTCGAGGGCGCGGTCCTCGGCGTCGGCAACTTCGTCGGCGAGCATGCTCAGGGCTTTGGTGCCCTTCTTGGTGGCGGTGACGATCTGGCGGCGGCGGTCTTTCGGGTCGCGGTCGCGCTTGACCCAGCCGAGGTCCTCCAGCGAGTCGACGAGGCGGACCATGTCGGAGGCGTCGACAGCCAGCAGGCTGGACAGCTGCGACTGGGAGAGCGCGTTTTCGGCGACGCAGGTGAGCACCCAGAAGCCGCGCATGGACACCTCGTGCTTGCACAGGGTGCGCTCGACCTCGTCCTTGGTGTGGCGACGGACCCGCTCGATCTGGAAGGACGGGGATTTGATTAGCGCGCTGGGGAGCTCGTCGTGGGTTGCCATACCCTCATCCTAGGGTTAGTGGGCCACACCAAACAATTACAGTTGGCCGCGACGAGCGTGCGTACCCCCGAACGTCTACTTGTCGGTGGGCAGACCTGCGGCGACCCAGGCCTCGGTGCCGCCTTCGACGTTGATCACGTTGTCCCAGCCGAGCGCCTGCTCGAGGTACTCGGCGACGCGCAGGGAGCGGCCGCCGGCCTTGCAGATGACGTAGATGTCCCGGTCGGGGTCGATGTCGCCGGTGTTGCCGACGATGGTGGACATCGGCATGCTGACGGCGCCGGTGGCGTGGACTTCGGCGTACTCTTCGGGCTCGCGGACGTCGATAAGCTGGGCACCCTGCGGCACTTCGGTGACGTTGACTGATTGCATGGCCACGATCCTATACGCTTTCCTGCATGAACCTTGACCGACGCCCGCCGCAGTGGGTGTTTTGGGTGCGGCGCGCCGCGGTGCTGGGGGTGCTGGTGGTGGTGCTGATGGGCATTGTGGCGCTGGTGTCGCGGTGCGGGGGAAATGAGCCTGAGCCGCCCGCGCAGGTGGGGCAGTCGCGGCCGGTGGAGCTGCGCATCCCCGCGATAGGGCTGGACGCCGAGTTTGAGACGGGGGACTGCCGGGTCAAGGATGGGGCGCTCAATCCGCGCGCGATGACGAAGGCCTGCGTGTACACCGCGCCGGACAAGCCGTACGAGCTGCCTGGCCCGGGTGCGGGCGACCTGACGGTGATTGCGGGGCACACGGGCGCGGGCGTGCCGGGGGTGTTCGACGCGCTGTACGACAGCGGGGCGGACGCGTCGCGGGTGTCGGTCGGCGATGCGTTGTACCTGCGCACCGAGGATTCCGCCGAAGCGTGGCTGAAGTACGAGGCGACGGATGTGCACGCGCCGCAGAAGGCCGGGCTCGCCGACGACGCCTCGATCTGGGGCACCGGGCCGATGCCTGGGCGGCTGCTGACCATCTCGTGCATTCAGCCGCCAAACCTGCTTGCCGACGCCGTGCGCAATGCGGTGGTGGGTTGGCAGTTTGTCGCCGTCGTGCCCGAGGCCGAGCTGCTTAACGACGCCACCGTTACCAATGTGTGACGTGTTGCCCCTGTGAAAAGTGTGACCGCGCGTGTAGAGTCTAAAGGTGAACTTGAGAGTGAGTCTTTCTCGCACGACAGGAGACCCCTATGCACCGCACCCCACGTACCCTTGCCGCCGCCGGATTCGCCGGCGCGCTCGCCCTTTCCGCCGCGCCGCTCGCCGGAGCCCAGGACCTGCCCGCCGAGGTGCACGACGCCTTCGGCGCGACCTACTTCCTTAACGAGGCGGGCGACTACTACGTCGCTGACGCCGCTCAGGTGGCCGTGCCGTACGCGCAGCTAAGCGCCGCCGACCAGGAGCGCGCGGTCAACGTAACCCGCGCCGCCATCGCCGGGCTTATCGACGCTCCGGCGGATACTTCCGCTTCGACCTCGGCCGAAGCTCCCGCTGATGCTCCGAAGGGCGACGCTGTCGCCACGCCCGTCAAGCCCGAGGGTGACGGCGCACCGAATGAGAAGGTGCTGGACGCCGACGCCGTCGATCCGAACAACCCGGACCCAGTCCAGGGCGGGCTCGTCGCTCTGCCGTCTGTGCTGAGCGTGAACGGCGAGACTTTCTACCTCAATGCCGACGGCGCAACCTATGTCAACGACATTGCCCGCGTCGCCGATACCCCGACGCCGGAAGAAGTCGAGGCATCCGCGAAGCTGGTTGCTGAGCACTCCGGCGAGGTCCGCGAGCAGGGCTTGGAAGAGGCACGTGCTGGCGGCAAGGATGCGGAGGCTGTGCCGGACGCAGGTGCTGCCGACGCTCCAGCTGTAGAGGTGCATCACCAGGCCGCTCCGGCACCTGCTGGTGCCGCTGTCGAGGGCGTGCAAGCCCGCGGTATGGCCGCCGAGACGGGTTCGAACACGTTCCTCCGCGCGCTCGTCGCCCTGGTGATCGCCTCCGGGCTGGGTGCTGCCGTCTTCCTGGTGGGGCGTCGCTACCTGATCTAGCGGTGTCGCTGCGTGTGGCAGCGATGAACGGGGTGTCTTGTGGGCGCTCTCGCATGGTTGCGGGAGCGCCTTTTTGGTGCGTTGGGGGTGGGTGATCGTGTATCGCGTTGTGTCTTGCTGGGCAGTTTTGTTGCTTCGAGATACGTAATGGTGTCGTATTACGGGTGTGGTTTGTGTGAGCGTTTTCGCCGGAGCTCCTGCGGCTTGGGGGGCGGTGCCGGTCGCGTCCCACCCACGACGCATTTTGCCTGTTGGGACACTTACATGCTTTAAAGGTCTAGATAGATTGTGATGGCGAGGTGGATCGCGCTGCGACCTAAGGTTGGGCCTCTTGTTGGGGATGGCTCTGCCAATCGTGCAGGTATCGGAATAAAAATAGCCAAGCTACCCCCGATCCCCCCCCCTACTTCCTGTGAGTAATGAATACTTTTTCAAACGTCTATCTGTGCCCTGAGGCACATCGTCGGGCTCATGCGGGTTGACGCTCACCGCATTTATGCAGGTCGCATGTGGATGGGGGTGCTAGGAAGTTGCTGGTGGTGCGAGGCGTTGTATGTATGGATGAATAGTTTTAAAAGTAGTGACGACACGCTTTAGTAGCGGAGTGGACAGGTGTTCAGGTTGCTACTACTTTTCAAAGCGGTGCCCAGGCTGGGCCCAAGTTCACGCCAGGAACAGTTACGGCGTGCTTTCCCACCGCTGACCACACAGGGCCCAGCGATCTCTGATTTTCCGGAAGGACTTTCACCATGGCCAATGCCTTTACCAAGACCGCAGCCATCGCAGTTGCTGCGGGCCTGACCCTCGCCGGCTCCGCCGGTATTGCTACTGACGCGATTGCGCAGGAGACTCCGGCGCACACCTCGAACGTGACTGGCGCTGGCATTGACAGCTCGAAATCGCTGTCGCTGACGCTGCACAAGAAGAAGCTTGCAAATGACCAGCAGCCTGGAGAGCAGGCGAACGGCCAGGAGATGCAGGGCGTTCCTGGAACCGGACTGGACGGAGTTGAATACAAGCTTGATTTGGTCAAGTCTCTGAAGACTGATCAGGACTGGCAGGAAGCGGCAAAGACCTACAAGGACAACAAGACTGCTGACATTCTCAATATTGAGCCGGAAAAGGCTAATGTAGCATCCGGCACGACCGCTAACGGCGGCAACGTGAAGTTTGAGAATCTTGAGCGTGGTCTGTACCGCGTTGTCGAGACCAAGGCACCTGCTGGCGTCGTACCGGGTGCGCCGTTCCTGGTTTACGTGCCGATGACGAACAAAGACGGTACCGACTGGGTTTACGACGTCCATGCTTACCCGAAGAACACCGAGAACACGGTGACCAAGGAAGTGAAGGATGAGTGGGCGAACGCTGGTGACGAGTACACCTACACCCTGTCTACTGGCGTACCGGCAGGCACGCTGACCAAGTACGTTGTCCGGGATACGCTTCACGAAAAGCTTGCCGCACCGACCGAGGAAAACGTGAAGGTCGAAGGTTTCACCGTCGGCACCGATTATCAGGTGAACATCGATGGCCAGAAGGTCGAGGTCGAGTTTACCGAGGCAGGCCGGAAGAAACTGCAGGCCGGTACTCAGGTTAAGACCACCATCACGGCTAAGACTAAAGAGGCGGTCCAGCACATCCCCAACCAGGGCACGCTGATCTACAACAACGGCAGCTCCGAGCATGATGTCGAACAGCCGACCAACGAGGTTCACACCTACTGGGGCAATCTCAAGGTAACCAAGACCGATGAAGGCACGAAGCCGCTCGCTGGTGCAGAGTTTGAGCTTGTTCGCTGCCAAGGGGGAGAAGGTAAGCCCTGGACGCAGGTTGCAGACACCGGTGCTCAGAACGCCTACTCCAGCACCGGCGACACGACGAAGCCGGTGAAGAAATTCGTTACGGGTGATGACGGCACGGTAACTATCTCGGGTATTCACGTCGAAGACTTTGAGAACAACTCTGCTGAAAACGTGAAGACCAACTTCTGCCTCAAGGAGACGAAGGCACCGAAGGGCTACATCGCCGATGACAAGCTGATTCCCTTTGAGCTGAAGCGTGGCGAAGTCAACAAGGAGACCGGCGCACCGGTGAAGACTATTGAGTCTGCCGCAAACGTCAAGAACATTAAGTCCCCGAATACGCTGCCCAACACCGGTGGCATGGGTGTCCTGATCATCGTTCTTGCTGGTCTGGCCATCATCGGTGGCGGTGTCTACGCAGCACGTCGCAACTCCCAGTCGGCCTAAGCCGCAACGTGTAGCCGGTGCGGTGCCCACCGCGCCGATTACAGGTGATGTCTGCCATTAGCATCACCACCCACGCCTTAAGGCGGGAAGGCGTAAAACTCCCGCCCAGTTTTTACACATGCCCCTGGTGCCCAGGTGAGGAAGGATCGCGCAGTGAGCACAGCTGTGGAAAGCAAGCACCGCAAGAAGCCGGCGCAGGAGTCGTTTTTCCAGCGCATCGCGCTGCCGGTCATCATTATCCTCGCCGGGCTGATGGTGCTCATGTACCCGGTTGTCGCCACCCAGTGGAACAACCGCGTGCAGGAGCAGGTGGCGAAGCAATACGAGGAGGACCTCGTCGAGGCTCCACCCGAGCAGATCAACCAGGCGCTCGAAGCGGCGAAGGAGTACAACCGCTCGCACACGGACGGCCCGATCCTGGACCCGTGGCTCGCGCGCATTTCCGAGGACAACCTGGACTACCAGGAGTACGAGAAGCACCTCGAGGGCGTGTCCGCGATGTCGCAGCTGGCCATCCCGGCTATCGACGTCCGCCTCCCCGTCTACCACGGCACCCGCGACGACACACTGCAGAAGGGGCTTGGCCACCTCTACGGCTCCGCGCTGCCCACCGGTGGCGAGGGCTTCCACTCGGTGATCACGGGTCACACGGGCCTGACCAACGCCACGCTTTTCGACGACCTCGTCGACGTCCAGGTCGGCGACGCCATCTACCTCTCCACCTTCGGCGAGCGGATGAAGTACGAGGTCTACGACATCGAGGTCGTGCTCCCGGAAGAGACGGAAAGTCTCCGCGCCGAAGAGGGCCGCGACCTGCTCACGCTGATCACCTGCACCCCCTACGGCATTAACACGCACCGCCTTCTCGTCCACGCGGAGCGCGTCCCAATGGATCCGGACGAGGCGAGCGTGCTCGATGAATCCACCAGCACCGTGCAGTGGTGGATGTGGGCGCTCGGACTGCTGGCGCTGTTGATTCTCCTCGGCTTGGCCTGGTGGATCTGGCGCGAGAAGCAGAAGAACGATCGCACGGGCACTTCGAACGAGGAGGTCTAAGTCCTAGTGCGCACATTCAAAACCCTCGCCGTCGCTGGTGCGGCGTCGATAATGCTCAGTAGCGCAGCGATGCCCGCGGCGCTTGCCGCCGATCGCGTCATCAGCGGCAACGACCGCAACATCGCGGCCGAGAGCGTCGACGTCAACGAGCCGATCTCGCTGCTCGTGCGGAAGGCCCCCACGAACCCGTTTGATGACATTCCTGCTGGCCAGAAGCCCCCAGCCGTCGCCGGCGCGAAGTTCACGCTGTCGAAGGTGCGCGGCGTGGACATCACCACCGGGGACGGCCGCAGTGCGGCCAGGAACATGTCGCTTGACGACGCCCGCGCCGCCGGCCTCGACACAATCTCCACCCTCACCACGGGCGAGGATGGCCGCGTGCAGTTCATGGACTTAAAACCGGGCCTGTACCTGCTCGAGGAGTCGGCTCCGGATACCAATTACGACTACCGGATCTCCAGCCCGAAGCTGTTGATCCTTCCGCTCGCCAACGCGACGGGCGACCGCTTTAAGTACGACAACGTGATCGTCACCAAGCCTGGCAACAACCTCCCGGGCGGCTCGACCTCGCAGACGACCACGCCCACCACAACGGTGACCACCACGCCGACGGTCACCCCTACGACTGAGAAGACGCCGCCTCCGCCGGGGGAGCGCACCCGCACGGTGACCTCGTCTACGGAGAAGACCACCACCGACCGCACCACGGATTCCTCCACGGTGCGCACGACGGAAACCACCACCGGCCTGACCACTGCGCCCGGTGGCGGCAATAACGGCGGCGGCTCATCCGACGGCGGCAGCCGCAGCGGCGGAGGCGGATTGGCCTCCACAGGCGCGAACGTGCTTTGGGCAGCGGGGCTTGGCCTGGCCTTGGTCCTGCTCGGCGTGATCCTGGCTCGACGTAACCGCGCAGACAACACACGCTAAACGGATTTAGGAAGGACAAACGATGCGAAACATTTTCAAGCGCTCGGAGCGTGGCACTCGCACGCGCCGGACTAACCATGGCGTGTCTGCTGTTGTAGCTGCTTTAGCTTCGGCATCGCTGGTTGCTGGCCTCGCTGCCTACCCTGCGGAGGCACAGGATGAGACCGCGCTAGAAACCCTATCGGCTGAAGCGCTATTTACGCCTGACGAAGCGTCGTCACTTGCTGAGGACTCTATCCCTGAAACAACGCCGACACCCGCTTCCCCGCAAGTACCGACTACCTCAGCACAGCCCATACAGCCTCCTTTGTTTACCGCAGGTGAGGCGGTGCAGGTGACTCGGGATGAGGATGTGGACGTAGTAGTCGTCAATGATCCCGACGGCAAAGCTTGGGGATACGGGGCTAAAGCATCTGACGAGAATATCTTTGGTATTACCCGGTCAGGTGATGGTGAAATCGAGAAAATTACTGGGGTCACTATTGACGGTGTGGCGCTCGACTCAACGGACTACGGCTTTGTAAACAACGCCGATGGCGGCGTCCTTGCCTTCGACATGGACGCGCTGCATGAGATTCCTCCTCAGCACGTCGAGTTGAAGGTACGCACTACCGGACCTGCTGATTATAAGATTGCAGAGAGCGACGAAGTCCCGACTGTTGAGGAATTGGAAGCATCGGGATTTGGCGCGGCTGATGATGACGCTCCGCAAGCTGACCTGAACATGCGAGCAAGCGATGAGACGTTTTGGTCTGCAGAGCAGCGGCTCGACTCGCCCATTATTGGCGCAGGTACTCAGGTCTTCGAAGGATTAACAGGTTCGAAGCGCTATATCGAGGTGAAGCCGACAGGTGCATTCCCTGGTCAGGATGGCCCTGATATTCGTATCACGCGGATTGTGGTGCGTAATATTCAAACGGGCACCCAAAAACCTGATCTGCAGTGGGCCGTAGAGAAGAACGCGAACGAAAAATACTATGGAAAAGGGTCCGCGGTCAAAGACAACCAAGGCCGCGATAAGGGCGTTGAAATCCGCTTTTTCGACCCTGAGTCCGGGAACTCTCCAATCAATGGGCAATTCCTCATCTGGTCGGGGAGCGACAATCTCAAGATTGCTAGCAACATTAACTATCCTGGTTGGAGCAGCAACATTGATGTTCTGCGGAACAACTACGAGGTAGAAGTCTACGGCTCATTTCGTGTGAAGGACGAGCGCAAGGAACAAAGCTGGTCTGAGGACAATGACCAGGGCAAGCTCAGTACGACTGCAAAGCCGATTGTTTCGGTTCGTGAAAACCGCTGGAAAGCGGAGATGGTTCAAAAGGTGACCAAGGGCGGTATCCTCACCCCGTCTATCACCGCCGAGATCCCGAAAGGAACGACTGCCTACTCCCCGGACAGCGGCGTTCAACCTCGGCTTACCATAGCTGGCCCGGATGGATCAGTAATTGCTGAATACTCCGGCCGAGTTTTAGACGGCAAGGCGAGCTTTGGATTGCCGGACCCTCTTGCTATCCCTGATGGGGCAACACTTACTGTCCGAATGGAACTCAAAGGCGACAACGCAAAGCGTGCAGAAGTTCCACAGGGGCCGGGCAACATTGATTTTTCCGTTGAGCCAGAAGATAACGGGACAGTTCCCGGGCCCGGTGGAAAGTTCACGGAGCCGGAACACCTCGAGGATCCGAGTGCAGCAAAAACTGGTGGAAGCCTTCGCTTCGAGACCGTAACAACGACTCCTGCCGGCCGAGCCTACTTCAAGGTCGATGGCGGTCCGGTAACTCTCGAGAGCATCACTCTTTCTAACTCGGGACAAAACCTTGAAAAAGATCCGTCGGGTGCTGGATTCGAGATTCTAGCTAACGCATGTCGCGAGGTGCCGAGCAATCAGGTGACATCTTGTCAGCGGTATGTCTGGTTTGATGGTCAGCAAGTCACCGTCAACAAAAACCAGGACGGGAGTTTGACTTACAAATTTAAAGACCCTTATACATTTGGCGAGGGGCAGCGCTTCGCGCTGCCGTTTGCCGGTGGAAAACTCAACTCAGATTGGAAGATATCTGGATCTACACCGGAAGCTGCCGGTCCTTCCCAGCCAAAAGAATCGGATCTAGAGGGGCAGGAGCCGGTGCAGCCTGAGCTCCCAGATGCAACCGCTTCAGCATTTTCTATCCCGGAAACTGGTGGAAGCAAGGGGATTTGTCTGCCTGCAACTAACCCACCAATAGGTCTCGGAGCGAAGCCGGATGACCGTCCTACGCTCGTTCAATTCAACGTAGAAAATTCCTCAACGTACCGTGATGGTTCCTTACACTTAAAGCGGACCGACGGAAAAGTGTTCAAACAGCACAACGTGGTCTATGAATTTACTAACTCGAGGAACAGTCAAGCGGGCACCAGTTCAATCCGTAGCCAGGTTGTGCGTGGCTGGGGAACGTCGGAAATCGTCATCGATCTTCGAGAAATTGTGAAGATCTACGAGGCAAATGGTTGGACTTGGCCTGCAGGCTTTGCGTACATGAATGTTTGGCTTAACGATGATTTGCCGTGTGGCAATATCCAGACGGCGATCTATAAGCAACAAATAGGTGCCGAACCTGCGAATAAGGGACAGCGTGTGTGCAAAGGTGAGACGCTTACCCCCGAAAAACGGCATGCACCTATTGCCGCAGCTAATCCTGGTGGAGTCTACGTAATCGCGAGTAACATCGATCGTCTCCCTCCGGGAGCGAACAACGATTTGAACTATCGATACTCGTCACAGCTGTACTTGCAGGAAAATGGCAGCAGTCAGTTTGTCGAGGTAGGAAATGAGACACCATGGGTATACAATGCGCTGTCATATAACCCGCAAGATAACTGGTTGTACGCCATCAGTCAGCCTCGTGGGCATGACACCAATAAGAGGCTCACATACTTGGAAGACCCGTGCTATCCAGCAGGACACCTTCTGCAGATTAATCCGCGGACCGGAGAGGTCCACGATCTCGGCAAAGTGAAGAAGCCCGCTTCCGGCAAGACACATTCCATGAATACTGATTACGGCTTCCAAGGGTCGTACCGTCACAGTTCGACACCAGCTACTTCGGCGAATGACCTGTGGGGAGGCATTAACTCTGGCGTATTTGACAACCAGAATCGTTACTGGGTTTCTAACTCTTCATCCAGTGGTACCGGAGCGATGTACCTAGTTAATCTCGATAATCCGTCCGCCGAGATGTACGGATCCGAAAAGAATGGTTCTGCTCCTTCCATCAGCACGGACAGGTACCGAACGTTCTCTGAGGATTTGGCTGCAATGCCTGCGAGTGCGCACCCTAATGCTCAGCGTTACCTATGGGGTATTAGGAGCCCTTGGATCAGCCCGGCAGGAGAGAAAAACAAGATTTTCTTGGAACGGATCGACCTGGAAACCGGTGAAGTAAGGACCACCAACATCGCGGACCTGATGGACCCGGTAACTGGTGTTAAGCTGTCGCAGCTTGCACGAAATGGGGCTCCTGTCTGGGGCAAAGCCTGGTCATACGGCAACGGTGATCTCGGTTTTGGTACGGGTGGTAGGACTGCAACGACCGATTCAATTCGCCTCCGTGTGCTGAATCCCGGTACCGAATCTGAAAAGGTTGAGCTGATCTCCCACGGCACAGCTCCGAGGTCTTATAACACCGACGGTGCCAGTACTATCGCGGCAAGAAATGTCGACTTGGGAGTGAAGAAGACTCGTTCTGAAACCTGGATCGACGGAAAACAAACCAAGGTGAGTTGGGTTGTTACGGTGACTAACGAATCTTATGGGCCGAGCAGCGGCTTCGAGCTCAATGATCTTCTACCTGACACTGTTAAAAACCCTGTTGTTACCGCCGTCGTGGGCAGCGATGCCACGTGGAAGGTGCAGTGGGGACCGCAGGACAACAAGCAGCTAATGCGCTTTACTCACGGTTACCTTGGGCCTCGGTCCTCGGTAGAAATTCACCTGTCCGCGGACGTTGCAGGAAAACCTGAGGAGGCAGTGTGCTCGCCTAACTTTGCAACGCTGACGCCAAATGAGATTGATCTGAAGACGGACAACAACAGTGCAGTGGATGCACCTTGTGTTGACAAGAAACCAGGAGAAGTTTCGGGACCTGACGAGAACGGAAGCTATTCGGCCAATTACACAATTCAGATAACCAACCCGCTTCGTCAGAAGACTGAGGTAGGTGGGGTGACCCGCCCGGCTGCGGATATGCATTACGGGCCAGTGATCGATACGCTCCACTTCCCCAAGGGAATTGAGGTGCAGGAAGTTTCCTGGACAGGGATAGACGAGAACGAAAAGCAGTTCGTTTCCACAACGGCGCAGCAGCCGCTTAACCAGGAGGACCTTAGATTTGAGCTTGCGAAAGGCGGCACGATCAAAAAGGACGGAAAACGAAATCTTCATCAGTACCACGTGCAGGTCAAATACCTTGTGACCGATGCCAAGGCTCTGAGCACTGCTGTTGATCCTGAAACGTGTGCACCGGGGAAGTCGCTGTACAACAATGTAAATGTCCAGGGCGCGGAAGATATTGCTTGTGTCCCGCCGCCAGAGACGAATCCGGCGAAGGTGTCCCTGCATCTTGCAAAGGTGTCCTCTGACGATTTCAACGGCGACGACATTTTGACGAATGGGAAGACTCTGTCCAGGGCAAAATTCGAGCTTGTCCCATTGGGCGATGACTGGGAGCCGATTCAGGGCCAGAAATCCTTGCCGTTCTCCTATAACGAGGAAAGGGGCACTTTTGGCTCCCCCGAGTTGGAACCAGGCAAGTACAGGCTCTATGAGCGTCAGGCCCCTGAGGGATTCAGTCTGCTCACTCGTCCTATTGATTTCTCCGTCGGAATCGTCGGGAACTCCGGATCGGCGCAAGTAGCCCTTCGCTTTGCCGACGCTAGTGTTGTGGCGCGCCAGATTGACCTATCGAAGGCGCCGTCATCTTGGGGGTTGACCGACCGAGACGCAATCTTGACGCTCGCTAACGTCCGCCAGGGCAACCTGCCTAAGACGGGCGGCTACGGACTGCAAGTGCCTTTGCTGCTCAGCAGTGTGTTGATCCTCTTTGGTACCGCGCTCGGACGTCGCAATATGACACGGGCATAAGCCGATGGGGTAGAGGGCATAATCGCCGCTGCGAATCCCAGCACAAGCTGGGTGTTCGCAGCGGCGTATTCGCATTTCTGGTCATACGGTGGATGAAGGACGGTACCACCGTGACCTGCATGGTTTTCGGTGACATCGAATGGCTATTGCCGATTTCAACCTGTATTCTTTCTAAGAGTCTAGTTAGTTATTTCTTACGAAAAGGTTGTTATCCTCACCGTGTCTCCCCGAAAATTCCTCGCCACCGCATGCGCTGTCGCTCTGGGCGCTGGCTCGCTTTTAGTTAGTACACCGTCTGCGGATGCGTACGAAGGGGAGATTAGAAACCCGCGTGATGCGCGGTGCATGACCGCGATCAGAGAGGTGAAACAGGGCAAAGAGATTACCGACGTCAACCGGTACTTCTTCGGCCTCCACCACAGCAATATCCGCGGAAACACGCTGAAGATCTACAACACCACCCCTTACGGCTCGCACCTCAAAGAGGCGATGGATGCTTGGATCGACCAAACCGGAGGATTGCTCCGCGTCGAGTATGTGGACCACCGCGACCCGGAGGCAGTGACGGTGGAGCTTGCGCCAATCGACGGTACGGTAATTGGACGCCAGGCGGGGATGCCCGGGAATAACCCGCGCGTCATGCTCAACAAATCGTTGTATTCCAACCCGGCAAGCATTCACCGCGCAAGCATGGTGATGACGCTCGCTCACGAGATGGGCCACGCGATGGGGCTTGCGCACTCGTGCGATAACACGCTGATGAAGAGTGGTGCGACCGGAGGCAAGTTCGCCACCCTGCCGACGAAGTTCGACGCGCAGGTGCTCATCCAGACCCACCCGGATCTGCGCCGCCTGAATGGCCAGCCGATGCCGACTCCGACCCCGGAGCCTGAACCCGTGCCGACCCCGGAGCCTGCTCCCGAACCGGAACCCGAGCCGTCAGTTGAACCAGCTCCGGAGCCCGAACCGTCTGTTGAACCGACGCCAGAACCAGAACCGTCTGTTGAACCGACGCCAGAACCTGAGCCCACCCCGGAGCTCCCGACGAGCACGAGTGTGCCAACTACAACGAAGCGCACCACGACTCAGCCTTCGCCGACTAGCGAACGCCCCAGTGACCTGACTGTTACGGTCACGGCACCGGCCCAGCCGACCAGTAGCGAGCCGGCACCGCCGGTGGAGCCCACCACGACCACGCAGCCAACGAGCACAACGCTTGCTCCGATCACGGTGCCGAAGCCGCGCACGCTCGAAGAGGCGCAGCGCGCGGTCAAGGAGTACGCGGACAAGTATCAAAGCGCTCGTGCCGCGGGAGATAAGGCACTCGCCGACGTCTACCTCGCCGCCCTCCGCGAAGCAAACACTAACCGTGCAGAACTGCGGGAGCAGTTGGCTTCGCAGACAACAACGTCTTCCACCACTTCTGCACCGAAAACAACCACGACGTCTTCGCCAACGTTGACGACGCACCGCGTCACCCCGACGGCAAAGCCCACGCCCACCACGCAGACAGCTACGTCGCAGTCGTCTACGCAGAAGCCCGTTGCAACAACGAGCACGACGACTTCGCAGAAGCCCACTACGCGTGCAACCACGTCCGCGCCGACTACGACTTCGCAGAAGTCCACGGCACGCGAAACTACCACCGCGCCGACGACTACTACGCGGGAAATCACGCAGAAGCCGTCTACGCAGAAGCCGGTCGTCTCGACAACAACGTCGCAGAAGTCCACCACTCGTGCGACCACCTCCGCGCCGAAGTCTTCGACGTCGCAGATGTCTACCGTCCGTGCAACTACTTCTGCTTCGACGACTAAAACGGAAGCAACCACGCCGAAGTCGTCGACGCAGAAGCCGGATTCGCCGACGACCACGTCGAAGGCGACTTCCGCCGCTTCGGCGACTACATCGCAGGCAACCACACCGAAGTCGTCTACACAGAAGCCCGCCACACCGACGAGCACGACCGCGCACGAATCCTCCACAGTGGCCACCACCTCGTCCACGACGCCCACCCCGGTCGACGTGGAAGAGCCGACCCCGTCCGAGTCTCGTTGGCCGTGGACGACCCGACCCGCAAAGCCTGCCGACAGCCCCACGTCAACAACGGCAACTACGTCAACCCCGTCTTCGGCAGTAGCCACCAGCACTGTCGCCGAAACTCCAGCGGCACCAGAACCGGAGACCGAGACACCAACCGTTGACGCCCCGACCGTCACGATGACGCAGGTGACCACCACCCTGGAGGCACCCGCCGACACCCCCACAGAAAACGCAGCAGAAAACGCAGCAGAAGACGGGTCCGACCCCACGGGCAGTGCAACCGGCTCGGCTGAGGGTTCCAGCAAGGGCACTATCGCGGCGATCGTAATCCCGCTGGTGCTCGGAATCATCGGCGTCCTCGGCGCGGGCTGGGCTTGGGCTGGCGGCCTCATCCCAGGGGTTCCGGCACCGAACTTCTAAACGCCCCAAAACCAGGATGGTAACCAGAAGATGGTCATCAGCCGAGTAACGTCACGCCAACCCGCGGCAGTTACTCGGCTGATTACCATCCTGACGTTCCCATCGGCTGATTACCATCCTGAGGGGCCCAACGTCCTCCAGAAAAACCAGGCCCTACAACGTAGCGGCAGAACTGTAGCCCCCAAACCGTAGTCTTTCGAGTGGGCCGCCGTTTCCCGCGGCCGATTCAAGCGTTTTACTCGAAAGGCTACGTTCCAGACGCTACGCACTAGCCGATCAAACCCACCACCCCCCAAACACCAAAGCCCGAGCCCACCAACAACGGCAGACCCGGGCCCAAAACCCAAAAAGCCAGAAGCCTTACTTCTTGTACGCCTCGATCGCGTCCTGCAGGATCTTCTCGGCCTCGGCCTTGTTACCCCAGCCGGAACCGGAAACTTCCTTGTTCGGCTCGAGGTCCTTGTAGTGCACGAAGAAGTGCTCGATTTCGTCCTTGAGGAACTGGGAGACGTCGTCGATGTCCTGGTAGTGCTCGTAGCGGACGTCGTCGATGACGCAGAGCAGCTTGTCGTCGCCGCCGGCCTCGTCGGTCATCTTGAACACGCCGAGCGGACGCACCTTCACGGTGACACCGGGGAAGACGGGTTCGGGGAGGATGACCAGTGCGTCGAGCGGGTCGCCGTCGTCGGCAAGCGTGTGCTCGATGTAGCCGTAGTCGGCGGGGTAGGCCATCGGGGTGAACAGGTAGCGGTCGAGGTAGACGCGGCCGGTTTCGTGGTCGAGCTCGTACTTGTTGCGCGAGCCCTTGGGGATTTCGATGATGACCTCGGTAGCCATGTATTGCTCCTTCTTCTTGTGATGGTTCGGCTCCCCATCATACGTGGGCTAGTGTTGGTGCCGATGAAAGTATGGTCTTGGGTAGTGGGCGCGCTCGCGCTCGCGGCGGTCGGCACGGCGGCAGGCTTCGGGGTCACAGCGCAGCGCGAGCTCGCGGCGTTGGAGCACGCCCCCGCATACTCGCTTACCGCCCCGCCACCGCTGCTCGCACCTGCGCAGGGCAGTGACATCGACGAGCAGTTGCTTATCGACGCTCTAACGCCCCCCGCCGCAAACCCCGACCTCGGCACCTTCCACGCTCGGATTTCTTCCGTGAACACGGGCGAGGTGGTCCTGGATCGCAACGCGGACGAGCCTTTGCGCCCGGCGTCGGTAACCAAAATCCTTACGTCTGCCGCGGCCCTGTACCAGTTGGGGCCGGAGGACACGCTGTCCACGGCTGTGGTGCGCGGCGCGCAGCCCGGCGAGGTGACCATCCTCGCAGGCGGCGACGTCTGGCTCGACGACGATGCGCTCGATGACCTCGCGGCGCAGGTTTCGGCCTCCGACGCAGGGCAGGTCACGTCGGTAAGCATCGACACCTCGCTCTGGGACGGTTTTACTGAGTTCCCCGAAACCTGGGACCCCGAGAACATCGACGCGGGCTACGTAGCCCCGCTGCAGCCGGCGATGCTTTCCGGTGGCCGCATGGACGGCAACACCGAGGGCGATGTCCCGCGCTCGCATACCCCGGCGCTCGCGGTGGCGCAGGCGTTGGCGTACCGCCTCGGCGCGGACAACGCCAGCGTTGCGGACGCGCCCGTCGCGGAGGACGCGCAGGTGCTCGCCACCGTCGAGTCGCCCACGCTGACGGAGCGGATGCGGGTGATGATGCGCAACTCGGACAACGTCTACGCCGAGGCCATCGGCCACGAGGTTGCGCTTGCCCGCGGCACCACCGACGCGCCGCAGGCCGTCCTGGACACGCTTGCCGAGCACGGCCTGGACCTCAGCGGCACCGAGCTGGCCGACTGCAGCGGGCTTTCCGACACGAACCGGATCGCGCCCGCGCTCCTCGACACCATCCTGATGCAAGCCGCGACCGAGGCCCCGCTGCGCGACCTGCTCGATACCCTGCCCGTCGCCGCGGGCGAGGGCACCCTGGAGACCCGCTACGATGATCTCCCAGGCCGCGGCTGGGTACGCGCGAAGACCGGCACGCTCGACGAGACCTCCGCGCTCGCCGGCACCGTGACCAGCGAAGCAGGCAACGTCTACACTTTCGCGTTCATCTCCAACGACTCCTCCATCCTTGAGGCCCGCCGCGGGATGGACGAGCTCGCCTCCGTCCTGCGCGCCTTCTGACCATGGCATCGCAGCCCTTCTGGCCCCGCACCTCGCCGCACTTCCTCGCTTGCCGACGCGCCGTACGCGCACACCACACCGACGCCGAAGTCACCATCGGACTCTCCGGCGGGCCGGACTCGCTCGCCCTCGTCGCCGCCGCAGCAGCGGAGCAACAACCGGCGCGCGCGGTGGTTGTCGACCACGGGCTGCAGCCGGGCTCTGCGGGCGTCGCTAAGCGTGCCGCTGCCCAGGCCCGCGCGCTTGGCGTCCCTGCCGAAGTCGTGGCCGTGAGCGTCGATAGAAGCGACAACCTCGAGGCCGCCGCCCGCGAGGCCCGCTACGCCGCGCTCTTCGCTTCCCACAACGAGGTCTGGGTCGCGCACACCGCCGACGACCAGGCCGAAACCCTGCTACTCGGGGCGCTGCGCGGCAACCCCGCAGGCATGGAAGCGCGCGCCGGGCGGCTCGTGCGCCCCTTCCTTCACCTGCGCCGCGCGGACACCGTCGGTGCCTGCGCCGAGCTCGGCCTTACCACCTGGGATGATCCGATGAACCAGGACCCGGCGTACCGGCGCGTCGCCATCCGCACCCAGATCATCCCGGCCCTTACGGAGCTTCTCGGCGGCGACGCCGTCCCCGCGCTCGCGAGCACCGCCGACCGGATCGCGCAGAGCAACGCCGTCATCCGCGGGCTCGCCCAACCTGCCGGCCCCATGCGCTGCGATGACCTCAAAGCGCTGCCCGGGGTCGTGCGCCGCTCCCGCATCCACGCCTGGCTCGTCGACCACAACGTCCACCCCAACGGTGCCCAGCTCGACGCCATCGAGCGGCTGGTCACCCACTGGCGCGGCCAGGTCGGCGTCGATCTGGCACAGGGCGTGCGGGTGCGCCGCGTCGACGGCACACTCCAACTCACTGACCGTTGACCTGGGCCTTGTTGTCGCACAAGGTGAATAGGTGGCAGTATGAAGGAGTTGTAAGCCAACAGGAGATGGAAGGGCCCAACCATGACCGAGCTGTACACCGAGAAGGATTTCAACGTCCCCGCCAACCGCTACGGCGATGACGTGGAGGCCATCCTCCTGACCGAGGAGGTGCTGCAGACCCGCATCCAGGAGCTCGCCGACATGATCTCGGAGAAGTATAAGGACGCGGAACAGGACCTCATCCTCGTGTGCGTGCTCAAGGGCGCGGTGTTCTTCCTCACCGATTTCGTGCGCAAGCTTTCCATCCCGGCGGAGATGGAGTTCATGGCGGTGTCTTCCTACGGCAACTCCACCACCAGCTCGGGCGTGGTCCGCATTCTCAAGGACCTGGATAAGGAGATCGCGGACCGCGACGTGCTCGTGGTCGAGGACATCATCGACTCTGGCCTGACCCTGTCCTGGCTGCTGAAGAACCTACGTGGCCGCGGACCGAAGAGCCTCGAGGTGATCACCCTGCTGCGCAAGCCGGAGGTGCAGACGGCGCAGATCGATCTGCTGGATGTCGGCTTTGACATCCCGAACGAGTTCGTGATCGGCTACGGCCTGGACTACGCGGAGCGCTACCGCGACCTGCCGTACGTGGGCACGCTGCACCCGCGCGTGTACTCGGACAGCGACGCTTAACGCCAGCTTTTTAGTAAGAAAAGGCAAAATCTCAAAACTGTATGACTAAGAATAAGAATGTCTTGCGCTGGGGCATCTTCGCCGCCGTCGCGCTCATCCTGCTGTACGTGCTCACCCTCTTTGGCGATGACACGCGCAATTACCAGCAGGTAGATACTTCCGTTGCCATCCAGCAGCTTCACGACGGCAACGCGAAGGACGTCCAGATCGACGACCGCGAACAGCGCGTCCGCATCGAGCTGCGCGAACCCATCACGGTAGAGGAGCGCGAGGGCGTCGAGGCGGTTTCCGCCCAGTACCCGGCGCGCACGACCCCGGAGATCTTCGCCGCTGTGCGCGAGTCCGGGGCGGACACCTACAAGACGAATGTGACGCAGGAGTCCTTCCTGCTGTCCATGATCAGCTTCATGCTGCCGATGATCATCGTCTTCGGCCTGATCTTCTACCTGATGTACCGGATGCAGGCCGGTGGCGGCATGTTTGGCATCGGCGGGTCCAAGGCGAAGCAGCTGACTAAGGACAACCCGACCAATACCTTCGAGGACGTCGCGGGCGCGGATGAGGCCGTCGACGAGCTGCAGGAGGTCGTCGACTTCCTCATGGAGCCGGGCATTTATGAAAAGCTCGGCGCGAAGATCCCGCGCGGCGTGCTGCTCTACGGCCCACCCGGCACCGGTAAGACGCTGATCGCGCGTGCGGTGGCGGGCGAGGCCGGCGTGCCGTTCTACTCCATCTCCGGTTCCGACTTCGTGGAGATGTTCGTCGGCGTGGGTGCCTCGCGTGTGCGCGACCTGTTCAAGCAGGCCCGCGAGAACAGCCCCTGCATCATCTTTGTCGACGAGATCGATGCCGTCGGCCGCCAGCGCGGCTCCGGCATGGGCGGCGGCCACGACGAGCGCGAGCAGACGCTCAACCAGTTGCTGGTGGAGATGGACGGCTTCGGCGATCGCGAGGGCGTCATCCTGATTGCGGCGACCAACCGCCCGGACATCCTGGACCCAGCGCTGCTGCGCCCGGGCCGCTTCGACCGCCAGATCCCGGTGACCAACCCGGACCTGGCCGGTCGCGAGCAGATCCTCAAGGTGCACGCGAAGGGCAAGCCCTTGGCCAAGGACGTCTCGCTGGAGGCGCTGGCCAAGCGCACGGCCGGTATGTCTGGTGCCGATCTCGCGAACGTGCTTAACGAAGCCGCCCTGCTCACCGCGCGCATCGGCGGCAACGTGATCACCCCGGACGCGCTGGAGGAGGCCACCGACCGCGTGATCGGCGGCCCGCGCCGCTCCACCAAGATCATCTCGGAGCACGAGAAAAAGGTCACTGCCTACCACGAGGGCGGCCACACGCTCGCCGCCTGGGCGCTCAAGGACATCGAGCGCGTCTACAAGGTCACCATCCTCGCCCGCGGCCGCACCGGCGGCTTCGCCATGACCGCCGACGAGGACGACAAGGGCATGTACAACCGCGACGAGCTCTTCGCCCGCATGGTCTTCGCCATGGGCGGCCGCTCGGCCGAGGAGCTCGTCTTCGGTGCCCCCACGACCGGCGCCTCCAACGACATCGAGCAGGCCACGAAGATCGCGCGCGCGATGGTCACCGAATACGGCATGACCTCCTCGCTCGGTGCGGTGAAGTACGGCCAGGAGCAGGGCGATCCCTTCTCCGGTCGCGGCGGCGGGGGCTCGCTCGAGTATTCGCCGGACGTCGCCGCCAAGATCGACGAGGAGATGCAGGCGCTTCTCGACGCCGCGCATACCGTCGCCTACTCCACCCTGGAGAAGTACCGCGACCAGCTCGACGCCCTGGCCTCCAAGCTGCTGGAGAAGGAAACGCTGCGCCGCCCGGACCTTGAGGAGCTCTTCGACGGCATCGAGCCGGTACGCCCCGAGCTGCCCGCCCACGACATCCGCTTCGGCCAGCAGCCGGGCCGCGAGCCGGTCAAGACCCCGGTGGAGCTTGCGAAGGAACGCGGCGAGGAACCGCCGAAGCCCTTCTCGCTTCTCGACGCCTCGCGAGCAGCACGTGAGCGCCGCCAGCGCGAGCGCGACGCCCGCGACAAGGGCCCCAAGCACACAGGCAACGGCTCCACCGCGTGGACTCCACCGAAGGGCGGGTCCCGTCCGACCTACGGCGGGCCAACCCCGCCGCCGGGCTGGACGTACCCGGGCGCAAACAACGCTCCCGCCGACGCTCCCGAGCGCAGCGAGCACCCGGGCATGCGCAACTACGCGCCCAAGCCGGAAGCAGACCACAAACCGGAGCCGGAGCAGCCCGAGCAGACCGAGGAGATCGGCTTCCGCCTGCCGGAGAACGAGCGCCCCGCCGACTCCTACTACCGCCCGTCGGAAGATACGACCCAGCAGATGCCGCGCCACCGCAAGGCTGACGACGACACCAGCAACCCAGAGGACACCAACAATGACCAATAAGTTCGACCAGGCGCGCGCCGAAGCCGCGGTACGCGAGCTGCTCATCGCTGTCGGCGAGGACCCGGACCGCGAGGGCCTGAAAGAGACGCCTGCGCGCGTGGCCCGCGCCTACGAGGAAGTCTTCGCCGGGCTGCACACCGACCCCACCGAGGTGCTGGAGAAGACGTTCGCGGAGAACCACCAGGAGCTCGTGCTGGTCCACGACATCCCGATCTACTCCACCTGCGAGCACCACCTCGTGCCCTTCTACGGCAAGGCGCACGTGGGCTACATCCCGGGCAAAGACGGCAAGGTCACGGGCCTTTCCAAGCTGGCCCGCCTGGCGGATCTGTACGCGAAGCGGCCGCAGGTGCAGGAGCGGTTGACAGGCCAGGTGGCTGACGCGATCGTCGAGAAGCTGGGCGCTTCCGCGGTGATCGTGGTGGTCGAGTGCGAGCATCTGTGCATGGCGATGCGCGGCATCCGCAAGCCCGGCGCGATCACCACCACCTCGGCGGTGCGCGGCGGCTTTCAGAAGAACGCGGCCTCGCGCGCCGAGGTCTTGAGCCTGATCAGGAGGTAAGCAATGGTCAGCGTGGCAGAGCTGACGGCGCCCGGGCGGACCACCGTCATGGGCATTGTCAACGTCACGGAGGATTCTTTCTCGGACGGCGGGCGTTGGCTCGCCGCGGACGACGCGATCGCGCACGCCCACGAGCTGGTGCGCCTGGGCGCGGACATCATCGACGTCGGCGCCGAGTCCACTCGCCCGGGCGCGACCCGCGTGCCCGCGGAGGTGGAGGCCGCGCGTATCCGCCCGGTGATCGAGGCGCTGCACGCCGATGGCATCCGCACCTCCATTGACACGATGCGCGCCTCCACCGCAGCCGTCGCCGCAGAAGCCGGCGTGGACCTGATCAACGATGTCTCCGGCGGCCTCGCGGACGAGGACATGTACCGCGTGATGGCGGAGACGAAGCTGCCGGTGTGCCTGATGCACTGGCGCGCCGACGCCTTTGTCAACGCCTCCGGTGCCGCCGACCACGGCGGCGACGTGGTCCGCGACGTCCACGAGGTGCTTGCCCAGCTGGTCGACAACGCGCTTGCCGCCGGCGTTGCGCACGACCAGATCACGCTCGACCCGGGCCTGGGCTTTGCCAAGACGGCCGCGGACAACTGGGCGCTGCTTCACGCGCTGCCGGAGTTCATCGCCGGCGAGTTCCCCGTCCTGGTCGGCGCGAGCCGCAAGCGCTTCCTCCGCGGGATCCGCGAGGACCGCGGACTTGCACACGGGCCGGTCGACGCCGATCCCGCCACCGCTGCGGTGACCGCACTGTCGGCGCACTACGGCGCGTGGTGCGTGCGCGTCCACGAGGTCGCCGTCTCCCGCGACGCGGTGGACGTCGCCGCGCGCTGGCGGCAGGGAGGCGTCAACTAATGGCCGACCGCATCGAACTTAAAGGCCTTGTCTGCTACGCCCACCACGGCGTGCTCCCGCACGAGACGGAGCACGGCCAGGCCTTTACCGTCGACATCACCTGCTGGGTCGATTTCGCCGAGGCCGCAGCTGGCGACGACCTGACCAAGACGATCAACTACGCGGAGCTCGCCCAGCTCGCCTACGACGTGGCCGCTGGGACCCCGCGCCAGCTCATCGAGACCGTCGCCACCGAGATCGCCGACACCGCCATGGAGCGCTTCAGCCCCCTCCACGCCATCGAGGTCACGGTGCACAAGCCGCACGCCCCGATCCCGCTGGTCTTCGACGACGTCGCTGTCGTGTGCCGCCGCAACCGCAAGCACAGGAGGTAGCATGCGCGCCGTCATCTCCGCCGGCTCCAACATGGAAGACTCCCGCGCCCACCTCGCGAGCGTCCGCGCGCACTTCGCCGACGTACTCGTCGCCGCAAGCTCGCTGTACGCCACCGCGCCGTGGGGCAAGACGGATCAGCCGGACTTTCTCAATCAGAGCTTGCTTATCGACGCCCCGCTTTCCCCCTCCCAACTGCTGACCGAATGCCAGGCGCTAGAGGCCGCCGCCAACCGCGTGCGTATCGAGCGATGGGGCCCGCGCACACTCGACGTGGACATCGTCGACATCGAAGGATTCACCTCAGACGATCCCGTGCTGACGGTGCCGCACCCGCGCGCCCACCTGCGCGCCTTCGTCCTGGCACCCTGGCTGGAGCTCGACCCGGACGCTACCCTGGGCGGCGAGCGCGTGGCCGACCTGCTCGCGGGCCTCGACGCAGAAGAGCGCGAAGGCGTGCGCAGGCTGGAGGACTAGATTCATGGCAGAACAACCGGGCAGCGGCATGCAGCGCACCTCCGTGGCTGCGCTCGTCGGGGTCGCCGGATTTTGTGCTGCGGCGACGTTGATTTTGATGCGCCGGTTTTACGGCGCGGTGGCGTCGATAAGCATTCTTGTGCCCTCGAGCCTCTGGGTGCTCGCGCTGACCTGCGGCTACCTCGTGGTGGTGGTGAAGAAGCGGCGCGAGGACGGGCGCATCGGGCTGGACCGTTCCCAGCTCAACCCCATGATGGCCGCGAACTTCATGCTCTTTGGCAAGGCCAGTGCGTGGGGCGGCGCGATCGCCGGCGGGGCCTACCTCGGGCCGCTGGTCTACGTACTGCCCCGGCTCGGGGTGCTTGCGGCGGCGGGTGACGACCTGCCCGCACTCGCCAGCGGTGTGCTCGGTGGGCTCGCGCTCGCGGTGGCCGGGGTGCTGCTGGAGAAGGCGTGTGAGGTGTCGCCACCATCCAACGGGGAAGCGGTTAGCTAAGGTACTAACCATGACTGCCGAATCTTCGTCCAGAGACAACGGAAACATCTGGGTCATCGTGCCTTTCGCGCTCGCGATCGTGGGCACGGTGGTGATGCTCTTCACGAACTCGGCCAACGCGCTAAAAATCTCGCTCATCCTCGCGCTGTGGGCCGCCGCAGCCGGGCTGATCATCATCTTCAAAACCCGCCGCGACCGCGACGAAGCCACCCGCGCTTTGGAAGCCAGCGAGGCGCAGCACAAGGAAGAGCTCGCCCGACTTGAGGCGCGCCCCGCGCCGGCCGCGCCTTCCGTGGACGAGGAACTCCTGCGCGAACTGCAGTCCGAGATCAAGGCACTGCGCACCCAGCTGGAGGAGATGAGCGGACAGGTCTTCGAGTACGAACCCGCGGCCGTGCGCGCGGCGGCGCGGCGCATCCAGGAGATCGAGCAGGCAGGTGCGGCTCCGGATACGTGGGCCAAGGACACCGCCGCGCAGCCCAGTGAGGCCGTCCAGCCGGTGGAGGAGCCGGTACACGAGCCGGTGGCACCGTTCCGCGAGCCTCAGGCTGCGCCGAAGGCCGAGGCGAAGGGCCCCTCGACCTACGAGACCGCCAAGATCACCCGCGTCACCAGCGAACACACCGCCGCAGGCACCCGCCGCACCCGCCCGAGTGGCGCGCCGAGCAGCGACGCCGTCGCCGGCAAGATCGGCCAGATGCCGCAGCGCGAGCAGCCGAACCCGCTGTCCGCGCTGATCAGCGAGCGCGCGAAGGCGGAGGCGGAAAAGCCGGCGCAACAGGAGAAGCCGGAACCACAGAAGCCTGCACAGCCGGAGCCGGAGCCGGAGACGCCCGAGTACGTCGGCCGCCACGAGCAGCCCGCCCAGGAGTCGACCGGTGGCCGTCGCCGCCGCGACGCCGGCCGCGAGGGAGCACTCTCCGTCGCCGAGCTGATCGCGCGCAGCAAGCGTTCATGACGCCGCGGCTGCTCGTCGGCAAGATTGGCCCAGCAGAAGACCTGACCGCAGGCCTGGAGCGCGCAGGCCACAGCGTCGTTGCGCTCGACCCGGCGGATCCGGGGCAGATCGCGCACGTCGACCTCGTGCTCATCGACGCCCACGATCCCGCCACCGTCCGCGCCTGGGCCGCCCGCTTCGCCCCGCACGCGCGCGCCGAGCAGATGTTCATCCACACGGCTCTGCTCGGCGGGGCGCAGCTGCTCGACGAGGTCGAGACCGCCCGCGCCATCGTCATGTGCGCTCACCAGATCGGTGAGTCCACGTGGGTGACCTCGGGCGCCGACGAGATGGGGGAGGCGGTCGTCGCGATGCTGCTCGCCGAGGCGGGCGCGACCGCCGTGCCGATCGCGGACACGGTGCGTCCCACCCTTGCCGCAGCGCAGGAGCTCCGCGCGCGCCAGCACGCCGTGCTTGCCGACGCCCACACGCTCACCACCCAAGCCATCCCCAACCTCCCCGCGCCCGAGGACCCCGAAGACGCTGCACCGCTCGACGTCGCCACCCTGGAAACCCTCTACGCCGCGATCGAGGACCCGGGCGTGCGCCGCCTGTTCGTCGACCTGCAGCGCCGTACCGCTGAGCAGGCCGGGGACACCGCCGTGCAAGTATGGGCAATGGAAAAGTACGAAGGGAGACAATCCAGATGACGTTTGAACCGGGCAAAGCGACCGTGGTCACCGACGAGGCACTGCTCGCCACCTACGGCCGCGCGTTTCGCAAGGTGGGCAAGTCGGTGGTGCTCGTGCCGCTGTCCACGGGCGTCCACGCCGGACACATCGAGCTGATCCGCGCGGCGAAGTCGCTGCTCGGCGCGTACGTGTTCGTCAGCTTCGAGGGCGAGGAGGTCCCCGACGTGTTCGCCGAGGAGAAGGTGGACGTCGTCTTCCACGGCACGCTGCCGACCGCAGCACGGGTGTCCACGGGCGTGAAGTGTTTGGAGGACGCGGAGGGGGTGGAGCGTGGCGTCGCTAAGCATCTGGCCCTGTGTAACGCCACACATGCCACCGACCTGGTGCTCGGCGAGAAGGACTTCGAGCTGCTCGTGGCCACCCAGCTGGCGGTCTCGGCGCTGCGGATGGAGGTCAAGCTGCACAGCGTGCCGACGGTGCGCATGCCCGATGGGCTCGCGGTGAGCCTGCGCAACGAGCGCGTGGCTCCGGAACACCGCGAGGCCGCCCTTGCACTCGGCGCGGCGCTGACCGCCGGAGCGCACGCCGCCGAGCACGGCGCGGCAACGGTGCTCGAGACCGCGCGCGGGGTGCTCGCGGCCGCCGGGGTCACGCCCGCCTACCTGGAGCTGCGCGACCTGGCCATGCGCCCGGCCCCCGCGACCGGGGACGCGCGCCTGCTCGCCGCAGTGGATCTGGGCGAGGTGCGCCTGATCGACAACGTGGGCGTGCCGCTGGGCGTTGGGTTCAAAAACATCGAGGCGTAGGCAGGCGCTACACTCTTGGGCATGTCTGTGTCCAACATCGCTGCACTGCTAAATCAGCGCTACGGCTTCGCCTTCACCGCCGAGCAGGTCCGCCAATCGGGCCGCACTGCCTCATCGACGCTGTTCACCGCGTCGAATGCGGAGGGCCAGGCCGTGGAGGTCGAGCTTTTCGACGCCGGCGCCACCGCCGACACCGACGCACTCGGCCGCGAGCTCAGCGAAGCCGAGCACCCCGGCACCTTCCAGCCGCGCGGTGCCGGCATCAGCGATGAGGGCCAGTTCTTCGTGCTGCGCGAGGCCCCTTCGGGCTCGACGCTGCGCTCGCTTATCGACGACAAACGCGCCGCCGGCACCACCTTCACCAACGCCGAAGCACGCGACCTGCTTTTGCCTGCCGCCGAGGCGATCGACGCCTACAACCGTGAGGGCCACCCGGAGTTTGTCTCGCGCTCCATCGACCCGGCGCAGCTTTTGGTGCAGCCGGCGTGGTCGTCCGTACCGGTGAAGATGGCGCTGGTGGGCCCGCTCGCAGGTGGCGGCGAGACCGATGCGGCCGCGACCATCGACGCTAACCGCGCCGCCTTCCGCGATCTCGTGTCCGAGATGACCGGCGAATCGACCGACGCCGAGCTGGCGCGCGAGTCCGGCTCCTGCGCCGGCTACCTCCTCGCCTTGGCCGGCGGGGCGGCCGCCGCGGTGGGCACCGATGGCTCGACGCCGGTCGCGCCGCGCCCGCAGGACGGCTATCGCAAGCCGCCCGAGCCCTACGCCTACGGCCCGACGGGGGAGTACACGCGCCCCGCCGTGGTTAAAGACAGGATGAACCCGTGGCCGTGGATCATCGCCGTGCTCGTCCTGCTGCTCATCGCGCTCGGCGCGTTCTGGTGGTGGTGGGACAACAACCGCGGCGAGGAGTGGACAGGCGCGGACGCCGAGATCGCCCAGGAATACCCGCAACTCGTCTCTGAGCGTGCTGGCGGCAAGGGTTGGGAGGACCTGGTGTGCGAGTCGGCCACCCCGGAGGCTGGCCAGGAGGGCAAGATCCGCTGCGCCAACGAGGACCTGGGTGTCTCCGTGTCGAAGTACGTTTCGCAAGACACTCGCGACGACGTGGTCCCGGGCCGCGATGAGGCGGTGATCCTGGGCAGCGGCGAGTGCATGATCGACTCCTACGAGGTGCCCGAGGCCTACCCGCCGGCGTTCGTGATGGTGCCGGAGAATAAAGAACAGTACCTCGTGGTGATCAACGGGCACGAGTCTGAGGACAAGCGCCTGGGACTGCCGCTGTGCGAGTAGCCCAAAACCCGGCGGTGCTCCTTGCCATCCTCGTGCTCAGCGCGATGATGATGATCTTCAACGAGACCACCGTCGCCGTCGCCCTGCCCGCGATCATGGCGGAATTCGGCGTGAGCGCGGACGTGGCCCAGTGGCTGCTGACCGGCTTCCTTTTGACCATGGCCGTGGTGATCCCCACCTCGGGCTTCCTCATCGACCGGCTCACCACGCGCACGCTGTACTTCCTGTCGATGGCGCTCTTCCTCGCCGGCAGCGTCATCGCCGCGCTCGCCCCGGCGTTTTGGGTGCTCATCGCCGCGCGCGTGATCCAGGCGGCAGGCACGGCGGTGATGATCCCGCTGCTGTTCACGGTCACGCTGAACGTCGTCTCGCCGCAGCGACGCGGCACGGTGATGGGGCTCAACGCGGTGGTCATCTCGGTGGCTCCGGCGCTCGGTCCGACGCTCGCGGGCCTGGTGCTGAGCCGGTGGACCTGGCACCACATCTTCTGGGTGATGGTGCCGCTTCCTGCGCTGCTGCTCATCCTGGCCATTGTCGTCATGCCCAACGTGGGCGAAGTCCGCAAGACTCCACTCGACGCACTCTCCGTGCTGCTGTCCGTCTTCGCCTTCGGCGGGCTGGTCTACGGCCTGTCCACCTTCACCCAGCTGGTCACCGGCGACTCGGTGGCACCCGGGATCGCGGTCGGTGTCGGCGTGGTCTTTACCGCCATCTTCGCCGCCCGCCAACGCCGCCTGGCCAAGGTGGACAAGGCGCTGCTGAACCTGAACGCGCTGCGCTACCGCGATTTCACGCTCTCGCTCGTGGCGATCGTTGTGGTCTTCGGCTCCTTCCTCGGCACGGTCAACCTGCTGCCCATGTACCTGCAAGGTGCGCTGGGGCTGTCCACCGTGGTCACCGGCCTGATCCTGCTGCCTGGCGGGGTGGCGCAGGGGATTGCCTCGCCGATCGCGGGTCGCATTTTCGACGCCGTCGGCACCCGCCCCATCGCCATCCCCGGGGCGATCCTGCTCGCCGCCGCGCAGGTGACGCTGTGGCTCACGCTTGGCGAGACTACCCCGCAGTGGCTCATCGTCACCACACTCATCCTCACCAATATTGCGATGGCCATGGTGATGACGCCGCTGATGACGGCCTCGCTTTCGGCTTTGCCGCAGCCTTTGTACTCGCACGGCTCCGCGATCCTCAACACGCTGCAGCAGCTGGGCGGCGCGGCCGGCACCGCGGTGTTCATTGGCATCATGTCGCTGGGCGTTGCGGGAGGAGCGAGCCAGGCCGAGGCCGCGCCGGTGAGCTTTGTGGCGGGTATCGTGGCGTCGATAATTGCCCTGGCGGCGGTGAGCTTTGTGGGCGGCAAACGCAAAACGGTGACCGTGGAGTCGAGTGCACCGCGCTGACCGACTACGATAGGCGGGCGTGACTACGCAAGATCTTTCAGAGCAGCAGCAGATCCGCCGCGAGAAGCGGCAGAAGTTCCTCGACGCGGGCCGCGACGCCTACCCCGTCAGCGTCGAGCGCACGACCTCCCTCAAGGACTTGCGGAGCAAGTACCAGGCCGTGCCCGAAGGCGAGGGCGACGGCGTAACTCAGCTCGAGCCGGGCCAGGAGACCCAGGACGTGGTGGCCGTGACCGGCCGCATCATGTTCCAGCGCAACACGGGCAAGCTGTGCTTCGCCACCCTGCAGGAGGGCGACGGGACCCAGCTGCAGGTCATGCTGTCGCTGGCCGAGGTGGGCGAGGACGCGCTCGCCGCCTGGAAGTCCGACACCGACCTGGGCGACATCGTCGCGGTCAAGGGCCGGGTCATCGCTTCTCGACGTGGCGAGCTCTCCGTCCAGGCCCAATCCTGGCAAATGGCCTCCAAGGCGCTGCGCCCGCTGCCGGTTGCCTTCGCGGAGATGAACGAGGAGCAGCGCGTCCGCCACCGCTACACCGACCTGATCATGCGCGAGCAGGCACGCGAGAACGCGATGACGCGTATCAAGGTCATCGCCGCGGTGCGCAAGTACCTCACCGGCGAGGACTTCGTGGAGATTGAGACGCCGATGCTGCAGACCCTGCACGGTGGCGCCGCCGCCCGCCCGTTCGTGACCCGCTCGAACGCGCTGGACATCGACCTGTACCTGCGCATCGCGCCGGAGCTCTACCTCAAGCGCGCCGTGGTTGGCGGGCTGGAGCGCGTCTTTGAGATCAACAAGAACTTCCGCAACGAGGGCGTGGACAAGTCGCACTCGCCGGAGTTCACCATGTTGGAGACCTACCAGGCGTGGGGCACCTACGCCGACGGCGCGAAGCTGATGGAGGGCCTGGTGAAGTTCTGCGCCCGCGAGGTCTTCGGCTCCGAGAAGGTCACGCTTGCCGACGGCACCGAGTACGACTTCTCCGGCGAATGGAAGGTCATGGAGATGTACCCCAGCCTCAACGAGGCGCTGGAGCGCAAGTTCCCGGGCCAGCCCGAGGTCACCATCGACTCCACGGTTGCAGAGCTCACCGCGATCGCCGAGCACATCGGCCTCGAGGTCCCCAAGGGCGAAGGTTGGGGCCACGGCAAGCTGGTCGAGGAGATCTGGGAGGAGCTGTGCGCCGACCAGCTCTACGATCCGGTGTTCGTGACCAACTTCCCCGTCGAGACCTCCCCGCTGACCCGCGACCACCGCGACAAGCCGGGCGTGACCGAGAAGTGGGACCTCTACATCCGCGGCTTCGAGCTGGCCACCGGCTACTCCGAGCTCATCGACCCGATCATCCAGCGCGCCCGCTTCGAGGACCAGGCGCGCCTGGCCGCCGACGGCGACGAGGAAGCCATGGTGCTGGACGAGGACTTCCTCGCAGCGATGGAGCAGGGCATGCCGCCGACCTCCGGCTGCGGCATGGGCGTGGACCGCCTGCTCATGGCGCTGACCGGCCTGGGCATCCGCGAGACCGTCCTGTTCCCGATGGTCAAGCCGGAGGCCTAGGTGACGCCGAGCGCGGAACGCACCGCGCTTCTGCCGCGGCGCGTGCCGCTGTGGCTGCTCGCCGCGGCCGCACTCATCGGCCTGATCCGTGTCGCGATCACGCTGCCGCTGGCCCGATACGGCTCCGACTTCGTGCCGATCTGGGAGGCGGTGCAGCGCTACACCCAGGGCATCCCCGTCTACAACGAGGATTACTCCACCACCGACCCGCACTACCTCTACGGGCCGGGCGCGAACGTGGTGCTGGCCCCGCTCGCGATCTTTGGCACGTTTGAGGTTGGCCGGTGGGCGATGGTGGGGGCGAGTGTGGCGTCGATAAGCGGCGCGGTGTACTGGGCCGCGAGGATGCTCGCCCCGCACAGGGCGGTGCCGCTGACGCTGGCGACGATCGCGATTGCGTTTAACACGCCCGAGCCGGTCCAATCCACCGTGTACCTGACCAACATCAACGGTTTTCTGCTGCTGGTGATGGTCGCGTTCGTGCACGCCTGCCTGCGCGACTACCGCGGCTCGAAGGTCGTCGCGGCGCTGCTGTTCGCCTACGCGGTGACCATCAAGCCGCAGTTTGTGGTGCTCGCGGCCGTGCCGTTTCTGCTCGCGCAGTGGTGGGTGATCGTCGGCGCGGTCGCGGCGTACGCGGCGCTGTTCGGCATCGGCTGGGCGACCACGGTCAACCCGCATTGGTACCTCGAGAGACTCGTGCCGTACCTGTCGGAGACCCGCGACTACGACAACGGGGCCATCGGCGCGATGGGGCTGGGCACGGTCGGCACCTTCGTGGTCAGCGCGATCGTGCTCATCGGCGTATTCGCCGCCGTGGCGCTCATGTTCCCGCAGCGCCGCGAGCTCGGCGCGGTGTGGGCTTTTTGTACCCTCGGCGCGCTGTTTAGCGGCGTCTTCCTCGTCGGCGGCCTGCTGCAGGGCTACTACTCGATCTGGTTGATCCCGCTGGCGATGTCCGCGATCGACCTGCGCTCACCCGCGCGCAACTGGGCCACCGGCATCGCGATCTGGACCACCACCGGCCTGTTCGCGCTGCCCGGCGAGCCGAGTTTGCTGGCCACCCTCGGATGGGGCGTGGTGCCCTTTGCCATCGCGGTGCACGCGGGCCTACGATGGAAAAAGACAACAGGGTTGTTACCCGCCTAAACAGCGCGGGGCAAGACCTGGGACGTTTTCGCGTCCCAGGTCTTTTTTCTTTGAAATAAGGAGCGAACTGATGGCAAAGACACAAGCGAGCCTGCAGGAGCAGGCCGCTGACATCCTCGCCGGAATCGGCGGGCGCGACAACATCGTGAGCATGTCCCACTGCGCGACGCGTTTGCGCTTCGAGCTTGCCGACGCCTCGGCGGCCGACAAGGAACGCCTCGAAGCAAACCCCAAGGTGATGGGTGCGGTTCCGCAGGGCGGCAGCCACTACCAGGTCATCATCGGCGGCGATGTGGCCAACGTCTACAACGAGATGAAGGCCCTGCCCGAGATGCGCGGGGCGAAGCAGCTTAGCGACGCCGACGTCAAAGCCCAAAACCGCGCCAAGGCCAAGGGCAAGGTGCCGTGGCTGGACGCCTTCTTCGAGTACCTTTCGGATTCTTTCCGCCCGATCCTGGGCGTGCTGCTGGGTGCCTCGCTGGTCATCGCGGCTGCCGCGGTCATCGACGCGCTCGGCCTGGTCGACTTCCGCGCCGAGGTCAAGACGCCGACCTGGCAGTTCGTCGACGCTATGTGGCGCTCCGTGTTCTACTTCCTGCCGGTGATGGTGGCCTACAACGCGGGTAAGAAGCTGCGCATCGACGGCTGGGTCCCCGCCGCGGTCATGTTCGCACTGTTTACCCCGGAGTTCACCGGGCTGGCGGAGCACCCGGACGCGATCGTGTCGCAAAACGCGCTGCTTGGCAGCGAGGTCGCGCGCGTGACCGTCTTCGGCGCACCGATGCTGCTTCCCGAGTACGGCGGCAACGTCTTTGTCCCGCTGATCATGGCTGCCATCGCGGCGCTGGTGTACAAGGGCTTCCAGAAGCTCATCCCGTCCGCGGTCCACATGGTGTTTGTCCCCTTCCTCACCCTCTTGGTGATGATCCCCTTTACCGCCCTGGTCATCGGGCCGCTCGGCTACGCCCTCGGCGCGTGGATCGGCGTCGGCCTGGCGTGGCTCAACGGCAACGCGCCCTTCGTCTTTGCCATCCTGATCCCGATGCTCTACCCGTTCCTGGTGCCGCTGGGCCTGCACTGGCCGCTCAACGCCCTGATGCTGGTGAACATCCAAACGCTTGGCTACGACTTCATCCAGGGCCCGATGGGCGCGTGGAACTTCGCCTGCTTCGGCGCGACCGCCGCTGTGTTCGCCATCTCGCTGCGTGACAAGGACCCGCTCATGCGCCAGACCGCCGGTTCCGCGCTGGCAGCCGGCCTGTTCGGCGGTATTTCCGAGCCCTCGCTCTACGGCATCCACCTGCGTTTCAAGCGCATCTACCCGCGCATGCTGGTGGGCTGCTTCGCCGGTGGCCTGACCATCGCGATCCTGGGCACCCCGTTCGGCGGCGTGCAGACCAGCGCGTTCGTGTTCACCTCGCTGCTGACCATCCCGGTCTTCAGCCCGGCGTGGGTCTACGTCATCGCGATCGCGGTGGCATTCTTCACCGCGTTCACCATCATCTTCATCACGGACTACCGCACTCCGGAGGAGAAGGCGGAGGCGCTCGCGCGTCGCGCTGCCGCGGAAGAAGAGGCTCAGGCTGAGGCCGAGCCAGAGCCCGCAGCCGAGGCTGCGCCCGTGCCTGCCGCAGCGCCCGCTGCCACCAAGGAGGTGCTCGCCCCGCTCGCTGGTGCCTCGGTAGCCATGGACAAGCTTGCCGACGCCGCCTTCGCCTCCGGTGCCCTCGGCCACGCCGTGGGCATCACGCCGCAGGCCGATCACGCGACCGTGGTCGCCCCGGTCGACGGCAAGGTCATCTCGGTGGCCAAGACAGGCCACGCCTACGGCATCAAGACCGCCGACGGGGTGGAGGTGCTGGTCCACATCGGCATCGACACCGTCAAGCTGAAGGGGGAGGGCTTTACCCCGGTCGCGGAGAAGAAGCAGCAGATCCGCGCCGGTGAGCCGCTGGCTGAGGTGGACTTCGCCTCGATCATCGACGCCGGCGTCGACCCGACCGTGATCACCACCGTGGTCAACTCCAAGACGCTTGCTGCCGTCGACGATCTGGCAGCTGACACGGTCGCGGAGGGCCAGCCGATCCTCGGCGTGACCAAGTAGCACTACGCTTGGAGGGCATGCAGGTCCTGCGCGTGTTCAATAACAATGTCGTGCTCGCCCGCCGCGGCGATGACCCAGTGGTGGTCACCGGCCGCGGCGTCGGCTTTCAAGCCAAGCAGGGCGAGCGCATCGACGAAGCCAAGGTCGCCCGCATCTTCGTCCCGCTCGACGGCCGCGACCCCGACCACGCCGGCGAAATGATCGCGGGACTGCCCGCCGAAACCGTCGAACAGGTCGCCGCAGCGCTCGAGGAAGTCGGCGTGCACACGCGGCTGACCCTGGTCACCGCGATCGCCGACCACATCATCGGTGCCGCCGAACGGGCCCGCCAGGGCACCACGGTCGAATACCCGCTGCGCGCCGAGGTCACCCACCTCTACCCGGAGGAGGCCGCGCAGGGGGAGCGCCTGCTGCACGCCCTCAACCGCAGGCTCGCTGAGCCGCTGCCGCAGGAGGAAGCCATCGCGCTGACCCTCCACCTGGTCAACGCCGGGTTCAACACGGGAAACCTCGCGCACACCTACCAGATGACGGGCGTGATTCAGCAGATGTTGGACGTGATTGGGGTTGACGGGGCGTCGATAAGCACTGCCCGCTTCATCACGCACGCGCGCTACCTCTTCGTGCGGCTGGCGCGCGGGGCGCAGCTCGACCACGGCAATTCCCCGCTCACACGCGAGCTGTTGCGCGCATACCCGCAGGATATGGCGGTTGCGCGGAAGGTCGCGCACGTGGTGGAGCTGCGCTTTGGGCAGTCGCTTACCGACGACGAACTGGCCTACCTCGGCCTCCACATCGCGCGCCTGCGCCAGCCGCACGCGGGCGAGTAGTCTCGAGGGGAGAACGAGCGAAAGGAAACACATGACTGACCGCACTGTTCTTTACGGCATTGGCGTCTCCGCAGGCACGGCCTCGGGCCCGGTCGCCGTGGTGACCGCGCCCGTGGGCATCGACGAGGCGGAACCCGCCGCGGCCGAAGGCGACGCCGAGCGCGTCGCGGGGGTGCTTGACGAGGTCGCGGCCTCACTGACCGCGCGCGCCGAACACGCGAACTCCGAAACCTCCAAGCAGGTCCTCGAGGCCACCGCGACGCTGGCCACCGACCGGGGCCTGATCCGCGGGATCAACAAGGAACTGAAGAAAGGTACCGGCGTCACCCGCGCCGTCCACGACGCAGTGGAGGTCTACGCCGGCAAGCTGCGCAAACTCGGCGGCTACATGGCCGAGCGCGTCACCGACCTCTACGACATCCGCGACCGCGCCATCGCGCGCCTGCGCGGCCTGCCCGAGCCCGGCGTGCCGCACCTCGACGCGCCGTCGATCCTGGTCGCCCACGACCTCGCACCCGCGGAGACAGCGACGCTGGACCCGGAGATGGTGCTCGGCATCGTCACCGAGGGCGGCGGCGCGACCTCGCACACCGCGATCCTCGCCGCCCAGCTGGGCATCCCCGCGGCCGTGCAGGTCAAGGGCGTCCTCGGCGCGGTTGCCGACGCCCCGCCGGTCGCCCTCGACGGCGGCGTCGGCGAAGTCATCGTCGCCCCGGCCGACACCGACGTCGCCGAGCTGGAGGAGCGTTCCCGCCGCCGCGCCGACGCGCTCGCCGGCTCCTCCGGTGAGGGCGCAACCCGCGACGGCTACAAGGTGAAGCTGCTGGCCAACATCGGCACCGCGGAAGATGCGGAGAAGGCCGCGGGCCTCGACCTGGAGGGCTCCGGGCTGTTCCGCACCGAGTTCCTCTTCCTCGACCGCGATTCGGCGCCCACCGTGGAGGAGCAGACCGAGACCTACACGCGCGTGCTGCGCGCCTTTGGGAAGCGCCGCGTGGTCGTGCGCACCCTGGACGCGGGTGCCGATAAGCCGCTGAGCTTCGCCGACCTCGGCGAGGAGGAAAACCCGGCGCTCGGCCGCCGCGGCCTGCGCCTGTCCATGGAGCGCGAGGACCTCCTCGACGACCAGCTGCAGGCGCTCGCCAACGCGCACGCCAACGTGCCCGAGGCGGAACTGTGGGTTATGGCGCCGATGGTCGCCACCGTGGAGGAAACGCAGTGGTTCTGCGACAAGGCACGCGGCTACGGGCTGCCCAAGGTGGGCATCATGGTCGAAACGCCGGCGGCCGCGATCCGCGCCGGGCACGTACTCAGCATCGCCGACTTCGCCTCCATCGGCACCAACGACCTGTCGCAGTACACCATGGCGGCCGACCGTATGCAGGGCGAGCTTGCCGAACTGCTCAGCCCGTGGCAGCCGCCGGTGCTCACCATGATCAAGGCCACCGGCAAGGGCGGGCACGCGACCGGCAAGTCCGTCGGCGTGTGCGGCGAGGCCGGCGGCGACCCGCTCATGGCGCTCGTGCTCGTCGGCCTGGGCGTGACCTCGCTGTCGATGGCGCCGTCGAAGGTCAACGCGGTCCGCGCCGCGCTGCGCCTGCACGACATGGATACTTGCCGACAGATGGCCAACTACGCTGTCGACGCCCCGACCGCCAAGGAGGCGCGCGAAAACGTCCTCAAGATCGCTGATCCGGTGCTCCGCGACCTGCTCTAGCGCTTTCAGGCATGCTTACCCGCGCGCCAGTTTTGCTGGCGCGCGGGCTTTTTGCGTGCGGGGTTTAGTCGGGTGGTTTTCGGTTCTCGGCTCGGGCTTTGTGGTCGGCACCGGTAGCGGTGACATTCCCGTAGGGTGAGACGTAGGTGATCTGCCCGTCGCGCCTTTCGGTGTGACCCCGGGTGCCGCGGGCGGCCTGCGAGTTGTGGTACTTGCATAACCAGCCGAGATTCGATGGTGTGGTCTCCCCGCCGTGTTGGTGTTCGACCATGTGGTGGGCATCGCACTCAGAGGCGGGTGCCTTGCATCCTTTCCAGGTACACGTCGTGGAGTCGGCAAGCATGACTTCTCGGTGCTTCGGGGTGGCGAACCGGGCGTGGTACGCGTTGACTGGCCCGTCCATCGCACCGATCAAGATGATCGAGCCGAGTGCTTCGAGCTGCATGCGCACAAACTCCTCCCCGGTAACGATCACACCGTTGTCGAAGTGGACCTTAACGTCGTTGCCTTCGCCTGCGATGATGCGCAGGTAGTCACCCAGGTCCAGGTTCGCGGTCACGCGCACCAGGTACTCGGCTTTCGGGCACCCACCATTCAGCCAGCCGGTCACGTCGTTTTTCGCGGCGTCGAACACGCCCTGGACGTCGGCGGCGGGGCCTGTCAGGCGCAGGGTGGCGTACCCATCACCGTGGTGGGTCACCCGTGCTTTCGGGGTGCGCGGCTCCGGTGCCTGCAACTCGGCCTTCAGCTCTGCGGCCACCCGCCGGATGCGCGCCAGGTCCCCGGATGTGTTGCACAGCGTGTCGATGTAGTGCCAGCGCTTGGTTACATCCTTGAGCGAGCGGGCGGAGCGGGTGATGTAGGCCAGGGTGTCTAACCGGTGGCCATGCACACGCGCGCCTTCTTG
>NZ_KV825623.1:55551-81304 GCF_001831515.1 Corynebacterium sp. HMSC074A01 | reverse complement strand
ACACCCATTATCGGCCCGAAACGGAACCAACGGCACAGATTCAACGTCTAATTAGGGTTGGGCGTTTTGGCGTCGTAAAGCAAAGGGCCCCTTGTTCGCCTGTGGCGAACACGGGACTACCGGGGCCAAACGCGCGTTAGAGTAGATGAAAACTCACGAGTAGAAGGGGCAACCATGTTTGAGAGGTTCACGGACAGAGCACGGCGCGTTATCGTGCTTGCGCAGGAAGAAGCGCGCGAGCTTAACCACAATTACATGGGTACTGAGCACATCCTGCTCGGCCTGATTAAGGAAGGCGAGGGCGTGGCCGCCAAGGCGCTCGAGTCCATGGGGATCAACCTGGACGATGTGCGCCGCGAGGTCATCGACATTATTGGCCACGGCTCGCAGCCGGTGACCGGGCACATCCCGTTTACCCCGCGCGCCAAGAAGGTGCTTGAGCTCTCGCTGCGCGAGGGCCTGCAGATGGGGCACAAGTACATCGGCACCGAGTTCCTGCTGCTCGGCCTGATTCGCGAGGGCGAGGGTGTTGCCGCGCAGGTGCTGACCAAGCTTGGGGCAGACTTGCCGACGGTGCGCCAAACCGTCATCCAGCTGCTCTCCGGCTACGAGGGCGGCGATAGCCAGAACCCCGAGACCCCGCAGGCGGGCCCCGGTGCTGTCGCCCCCGGCCCGGGCCCGCGCAGCGGCGGCCAGCAGGGCGAGCGCTCCAACTCGCTGGTCCTGGATCAGTTCGGCCGCAACCTGACCGCAGCGGCGAAGGAAGGCAAGCTGGACCCGGTGGTCGGCCGCGACAAGGAGATCGAGCGCATCATGCAGGTGCTCTCGCGCCGCACGAAGAACAACCCGGTGCTCATCGGCGAGCCCGGCGTGGGCAAGACCGCTGTAGTCGAGGGCCTGGCACTGGATATCGCCAACGGCAAGGTGCCGGAGACGCTGAAGGACAAGCAGGTCTACTCGCTGGACCTTGGCTCGCTCGTGGCCGGTTCGCGCTACCGCGGTGACTTCGAGGAGCGCCTGAAGAAGGTGCTCAAGGAGATCAACCAGCGCGGCGACATCATCCTGTTCATCGACGAGATCCACACGCTCGTCGGCGCGGGCGCTGCCGAGGGCGCGATCGACGCGGCCTCCCTGCTGAAGCCGAAGCTGGCCCGCGGCGAGCTGCAGACCATCGGCGCGACCACGCTGGACGAGTACCGCAAGCACATCGAGAAGGATGCTGCGCTTGAGCGTCGCTTCCAGCCGGTGCAGGTCGACGAGCCGAGCATCGAGGACACCATCCAGATCCTCAAGGGCCTGCGCGACCGCTACGAGGCGCACCACCGCGTCTCCTACACCGATGACGCGCTCAAGGCTGCCGCGAACCTGTCGGACCGCTACATCAACGACCGTTTCCTGCCGGACAAGGCCGTCGACCTGCTCGACGAGGCCGGCGCGCGCATGCGCATCAAGCGCATGACCGCCCCGGAGGAGCTGCGCGAGGTGGACGACCGGATTGCGGAGGTCCGCAAGGAGAAGGAAGCGGCGATTGACGCCCAGGACTTCGAGAAGGCCGCCGGCCTGCGCGACACCGAGCGCAAACTGGGCGAGGAGCGCGCGGAGAAGGAAAAGAAGTGGCGCTCCGACGACCTCGAGGACATCGCCGAAGTGGGCGAGGACCAGATCGCGGACGTGCTCGCGCACTGGACCGGCATCCCCGTGTTCAAGCTCACCGAGTCCGAGTCCTCGCGCCTGCTCAACATGGAGTCCGAGCTGCACAAGCGCATCATCGGCCAGGACGAGGCCGTCAAGGCCGTCTCCCGCTCGATCCGCCGCACCCGCGCGGGGCTGAAGGACCCGAAGCGCCCGTCCGGTTCCTTCATCTTCGCCGGTCCGTCCGGTGTGGGTAAGACGGAGCTGTCGAAGGCGCTCGCGGAGTTCCTCTTCGGCGACGACGATTCGCTGATCCAGGTGGACATGGGCGAGTTCCACGACCGCTTCACCGCCTCCCGCCTCTTCGGCGCGCCTCCGGGCTATGTCGGTTACGAGGAGGGCGGCCAGCTGACGGAGAAGGTGCGTCGTAAGCCGTTCTCGGTCGTGCTTTTCGACGAGATCGAGAAGGCCCACAAGGAGATCTACAACACGCTGCTCCAGGTGCTCGAGGAGGGCCACGTCACCGACGGCCAGGGCCGCGTCGTGGACTTCAAGAACACGGTGCTCATCTTCACCTCGAACCTGGGTACCGGCGACATCTCGAAGCCGGTCGGCCTGGGCTTTACGGGCAACACTTCGACCGACGCCGAGGCGCAGTACGACCGCATGAAGGGCAAGGTCCACGACGAGCTGAAGAAGCACTTCCGCCCCGAGTTCCTCAACCGCATCGACGAGATCGTGGTCTTCCGCCAGCTCACGCAGGAGGAGATCGTGCAGATGGTCGACCTGCTCATCAGCCGCGTGGACCTCAACCTCGCCGCGCAGGACATGGGCATCGAGCTTAGCGACGCCGCGAAGAACCTCCTGGCCAAGCGCGGTTTCGACCCCGTGCTCGGCGCGCGACCGCTGCGCCGCACCATCCAGCGCGAGGTGGAGGACGTGCTGTCGGAGAAGATCCTGTTCGGCGAGATCGGTGCCGGCGAGATCATCACCGTCGACGTCGATGGCGATGTGGAGGGCGACGAGAAGAACGCGAAGTTCACCTTCACGCCGCGCCCGCGCCCGCTGCCGGCTGAGACCTTCGATAGCGCCGAGGACGCTGCCGAAGAAGAGGAGGTCCGCGAGATCGACCCTGCGAAGGAGCAGCCGGAGTCCGAGGCCTCGCAGTTCCCGGACGAGACGCCCGAGAACCCGGAGCCGAATGACAAGGGCAACGGCCCCGAACCGGTCTAAGTAAACATCTGCCCCACTGCGGGCCAGAACCCCGGTGCAAGCACGGGCACGAGCGCGGCGATCACAGCGAGGATCGCCACGACGGTCGTGGCCGCGACTTGCCCGGGGTTAATCTGCTTTTCGGGCATGTATGTGGCCAGCCACTTGAGCGCGTCGCCGTAGTTGAACAGCAGGGGCGCCGCGTGCCCGGCGGCCGGGATGTTGCTGATGGGGTAGGAGCTGGCGCGGGCAAGCTTGCCGGCTTCCTCGAAAACGGGGGCGGTCAGGGAGGACAGCGGATTGGATGCCGTGCCGCGTAGCTGGACGAGTTCGTGGGTCACATCGGAGCCGTGTGCCTCGTAGTCCTTGGCCAGCTGGATGGCTTGGGGCGCGGGCACGAGGTCGTCGTCGGGGTTGGTCATGACCATGATGGGCATGGAGACGCCGACTTGGCCGAGTTTGTTGTGGTTGAGGGTGCGGGTGAAGCGTTCGTCTTCCAGGGCAAGCTCGGCAAGCGTGCGACCTCCGGTGAGGATGTCGCCGTGGGGGATGGGGGCGTCGGTGATGCAGTGGTGCTCGAGGGCGGCGAGCCAGCGGTGGCCTTCCTCGGTGAGGTACTCGTCGAGCGCGTCGCGGAACTCAGGGTAGGTGGAGGCGTAGCTTACCGTTGCGTATCCGACGACGGTGTCGAGCATGCCTGCGGTGCCCTGCTGCATCACGGCGAGCGGGTCGGCGGGTGGGGCGCCGGCGAAGGTGGCGCGCACGTCGAGTTCGGGCGCGTAGTCGGCGACAAGTTCGGCGGCTGCAGCGGCCGCGCCCCCGCCTTGGGAGTAGCCCCAAAACGCGATGGCTTCGTTGTCTTTGGCGGTGGCGCGGGCGGCGTCGATAAGCGCGTGGCCCTGCTCGATGCGATTGAGGTAGGTGTGGGTGCCGGGGGTGCCTAGCCCGATGTAGTCGGTGACGACGACGCGGTAGCCGGCGCGCGTGAGCTGGCCGACTAGGGGTGCTTCGTAGTTGATGCCGATGGAGTCGCCCTCGATCGAGGAGAGCATCGCCGTGCCTGCCGACGGCGCACAATGATCCGCCATGCCGCGGGTGCCGGGCGCGAGCGCGATGAGCCCGCGCGCGTGCGGCGTGTCGTAGAGTGCGCCGGAAACTTCGACGGTCTCGCCGGACTCAGTGGTGCTGGTGTAGCGGATGCGCTGGCCTTCGCTCGCCGGGACTGTGCTTGTGGAAATCAGTGTGCCGGGGGCCTCGCTCGCGACCGCCGGTGGCGCGAGCGCGAGGACGGCGGCGAGGGCAGTTGCGCGCAAAAAGGTCTGTTTCACACCTTGGATGCTAAGCCAACATGAGCAAGCTCGCGGCCATAAGCCCCATGCCGCCCATCATCCAGTAAACGGAGACGTGGTGATGGCCAGTCTGGATCGCGTTTGGCATGAGCTTGTCGACGCTGATGAACACCATGATGCCGGCGACGGCGGCGTAGGAAAAGCCCATGGTCTGCGGGCCGAGGAACGGCGAGATCAGCGCGAAGCCGAGAAGCGCGCCCGCCGGTTCCGCGAGCCCGGACAGGGTGGCCCAGCCGGCGGCGCGCCAGCGGCACCGCCACGGCCACGCCCTCCGGGATGTTGTGCAGCGCGATGGCGACGGCGATCGGGATAGCGAGCTTCGGGTCGGTGTAGGCGGCCATGAAGGTGGCAAAACCCTCGGGGAAGTTGTGCAGCGCGATCGCGATGCCGGTCATCAGTCCCGCGCGGCGCAGCGTGGTTGCCTGCGCGGCGGTCGAGGTGCTCGGCTCGTGCGGGTTGATGTCGTCGGGGACCAGCCGGTCGATCACCGCGATCAGTGCGACGCCGAAAAAGAAGGCGGCGATGGCGGACCAGTCGTTGTCCAGCGCCTCCATTGCCTCGGGCAGAAGCTCGACGAGCGAGATGTAGATCATCACCCCGGCAGAGAAACCGAGCGAGCCGGCGAGGAAGCGGTCCCCGATATCGCCCTTGAGCGCCACAAGCACGCCGCCGAGGCCGGTGGATAAGCCGGCGAGCAGCGTGATAGCTAGGGCGGTCGTGAACATGCGATGAGTATAGCCCTAGCTGGGCAGCCGGAACCTGCCGTCTGCGTCTTGCACGGCGAGGCCGTCTTCGAGCAGGGAAAACAGGGCGCGGTGGGTTTGGGCTGGGTGGGGCCAGGTGGCGTCGATAAGCGACTGCTCAACGGGCCCGGTGGCCTCGCGCAGCACGCGCATGATCTTGCCGCGGACCTGGCGGTCGGTGCCGGCGAACTTCTGCGTGCGCGGGGCGAAGTCGGCGGGCGGTTGGCCGGCGGCGAGCCACGCGCAGTCGACCACGGGGCATTCGCTGCATTTCGGCGCGCGCGAGGTGCACACGAGCGCCCCGAGCTCCATGAGCGCGACGGAGAGTTCCGGCCCGTGGGGGATTTCGGTCAGCTCGCGTTTACTCGGCCGCACCTGGGCGACGCCGCGCACCGCACGCGCGTGGACGCGCCGCACGTTCGTGTCCACCACCGGCACGTCCTGGCGGAAGGCGAAGTTCGCCACGGCGCGCGCGGTGTAGTCGCCGATGCCGGGCAGCGCGAGTAGCGCGTCGACGTCCGCGGGCACCTCGCCGCCATGCTTCTCGACGATCACCCGCGCGCACTCCAACAACCGCAAAGCCCGACGCGGGTAGCCGAGGCTGCCCCAGGCACGCAGCACCTCGTCCGTGCCAGCCTGCGCAAAAGCGTGCGGGGTGGGCCAGCGCGCGATCCACTCCTCCCAGATTGGGGCGACGCGCTCGACCTGGGTTTGGTGGCTCATGACCTCGGAAAGCAGCACGCCCCAGGCGCTTGTGCCCGCCTCGCGCCACGGCAAGTCGCGCGCGTTGCGGCGATACCACGAGACCAGATGCTGATATTGCTTCGAAACTTCCACGATGAGTGACAGAATAAACATATGACTGAACAAACAGAACTCGACCCGTCGACCCCCACCGAAGTGTGGGCAGCACTGAAGGCGGGCAACGAGCGCTTCGCCACCGACCGCACGCTTGCTCCGCACCGCGACTCCGCCCGCCGCAGCGCGCTGACCTCCGGCCAGAACCCCTTCGCCGCCGTCATCGCCTGCTCCGACTCGCGGGTGCCCGTCGAGCTGCTTTTCGACGCCGGGTTCGGCGACGTCTTCGTCATCCGCAACGCCGGTGGCTGCATCGACTCCTCGGTCAGTGGCTCGGTGGAGTTCGCCGTCGAGGATCTGGGTGTCTCTCTCGTTCTCTTCCTGTCGCACGAGCGCTGCGGCGCGATCGGCGCGGCGATCCAGGGCGTGAACAGCGCGGCCCTGCCGACGAATCTGACTCGCGTGTTTGTGGAGAAGATCGCGCCGTCGGTAATCAGCGCCCAAGCAGACGGCCCGGTCGATAGCGCGGAGATCGAGCGCACCCACGCCAAGGTCACCGCCGAGCACCTCATCGCCCGTATCCCCGCACTCCGCAAGGGCATCGACGAGGGCACCGTCGCCATGGTTGGTGCGCGTTACCGGCTCGAAGACGGCCGCGTCGAGACCGTGTATGAGAACTTTGGCAACTAAGGTGAAGGCATGACACACCAGCGCCCCCCAGCACGGCCCCCGCGGCGGAAGCACGCACCGGAGATCTACATGCGACGACGCGTCCTCGCGCTCGTCCTGCTTCTGCTTGTGGTGGCGCTAATCATCTGGGGCATGGTCGCCTTCGCCAAGGCGGTCGGCGGCTCGGGCAAGGACGAAAACCCGGAGAGCTCGGAGACAGTCGCCACCGCCACCGAGGACGCGCCGGTGACCGAGCCGACCGTGCCGGAGCCGAGCGACGCGCCCGCTTCGCCTTCTTCCAGCGCAGCACCAAACGAAGAGGCGAAGGAGGAGGACACCGCCACGGCGGCCGCGCCGGAAAACCCCGGCGAGTGCTCGCTGAAAGACCTGCGGATCACCGCGATGACGAACCAGCCCTCCTACCCGGCGGGCACCGAGCCGGTGCTCTACATGGAGGTGGAAAACCCCACCGAGGTGGACTGCGAGATCGACCTGGAGGCCTCGCCGCTGCGCTTCGAGGTGTACTCCATGGGCACCAACGACCGCATCTGGTCGGACACGGACTGCAACGCGCCGATGCTCACCGGCAGCGAAACCTTCGCGCCGGGTGAGACCCGCGGGTTTGAGGCGCGCTGGTCCGCCACCAACTCCGCGCCCGATGCGTGCGAGAACCGCGCGCCGGTGCCGGCGGGCTCCTACTTCCTGCACGCGGTGATCGGCGATAACGCCTCGGACCCGGTGCCGTTTAACATCACCTAGCGGGGGTGACGGCCGCAATCGCTTGGGAAAGCGTTGCGGCCTCCGTGATTGTCATGCCGTTCACGGAAGCCTCCGCGCCCGCGGGCACGATGGCGCGCTCGTAGCCTAAGCGGGCGGCCTCCTGCAGGCGGCGCTGCAGGTTGGGCACGCGGCGCAGCTCGCCGGCAAGACCTACCTCGCCGATCACCACGGTCTTCGGCGGCAGCGGGGTCTCGTGCAGGCTGGACCAGGTAGCGAGTGCGACCGCCAGGTCGGTCGCCGTCTCGGTGATCCGGACACCGCCGACGGTGGCCACGTAGGCGTCCTTGTCGTTGGTGCGCTGCCCGCAGCGGGCCTGCAGCACGGCAAGCACCATCGGCACGCGGTTGAAATCCAGGCCGGTGACGACGCGCCGCGGGCTCTTGTTCACCGGATCGACCGTGAGCGACTGCACCTCGGCCAGGATGGGGCGCACCCCGTCCATCGCCACGGTCACCGCGGAGCCGTCCGGCGTGTTGCCGCGGTGGGAGAGGAAGAGCCCGGAGGGGTCCGGTACTTCGCGGATGCCCTCGGAGGTCTGCTCGAAGCAGCCGACTTCGTCGGTCGCGCCAAAGCGGTTCTTGATCCCGCGCAGCATGCGCAGCGAGGAGTGGCGGTCGCCCTCAAAGTTGAGCACGACGTCCACGAGGTGCTCGAGCACGCGCGGGCCGGCGACGTTGCCGTCCTTGGTCACGTGCCCCACGAGCAGCACCGGCATATTCGTCGTCTTGGCCAGGGTGGTCAGTGCGGCGGTCACGGCGCGGGACTGCGCGACCCCGCCGGCGACTCCCTCGACGCCGCTGGCTTGCATGGTCTGCACCGAGTCGACGATCAAGAGCGAGGGCTTGAGCTCCTGGACGTGCCCGAAGACGACGTCCAGGTTCGATTCTGCCGCGAGGTAGAGGCTGTCTTTCAGCGCGCCGGTGCGCTCGGCCCGGCCGCGAACCTGGCCCGCGGACTCCTCGGCGGTGCAGTACAGCGCCTTGCGGCCTTGCTCGGCCCAGCGGGAGGCGACTTCGAGGAGGAGGGTGGATTTGCCCACGCCCGGCTCGCCCGCCATGAGGACGACGGAACCGGGGACCACGCCGTTGCCCAGCACCCGATCAAGTTCGGTGATGCCGGAGGCGATGGTGTGGGTCGACGCCGCGTCGACAAGCGTGATGGGCTTCGCGCTTGACGCAGGCGTCAGCGGTGCGGAAGGGGCTGGCGCGCTTTCCTGCAGGGTCCCCCATGACCCGCATTCGGGGCAGCGCCCGAGCCACTTCGGCGAGGAGTACCCACACTCGGAACAGGTGTGGATACTGCGCGGCTTCTTAGCGATCTGCTTCGCGCTCCTGCTCGCCCGACTGCAGCGTCGGCGCGGACACAGCGACCTCAACCTCGAGCGAGGTGCTGTCGAACTCGAACTTCACCGGCACGACGCCGCCGTACGCGAAGTCCTGGTTCTCCAGCGAGGTGACCACGTACTGGATGGAGCCGTCCTTGGACTTCGGCATGTTCTTCAGGCCCGCGGCGGAATCCGCGACCAGCGAGGCGTTGTAGGGGATCGGGCGGGAGTTGCCGAGCGCGACCGGGGTGCCGTCGACGGTGACGGACTCGAGCACGTGGTCCTTCATGCTGCGGTCCTGGTTGGTCACGGTGAACTTGACCGCGGCCTGGCCGTCCTCGGCGAGGATGACGGTGGCGTCCTGCACCGAGAGCTCCCTGTCCTCGGTGAACGCGGTGGCGCCGTCGACCGCAGCAACCTGGTTCGAGGTCTGGGTGATCTGGCCGGCGGAGCAGCCGGTAAGTGCCAGTGCGGAGGCGACTGCGACAGCGGCGAGCGGCTTCAGGGACTTCACGTGGGTGTCCTCCATCGTTTATGTAGAGCGCGTAGTTTTCTCCGCTTTACCTTAGCCGGAGCTGGTGTGGTTTTCCCAGTTTCCTTGCCCTTCCCAGGGCCACCCAGGCCAATCGGGGGTAAACTTTGGTTGCGGTTTTTGGGCCCGCCGGGAGGGTGTGGTGGGCGTGGCGCGAGTAAGCACGTGCGAAAACGCTACGGTGGTAGGGTTGGGCAACGATGACTGAAGGAGCTTCAATGGAATTCAAGGTCGGCGAAGTCGTGGTTTACCCGCACCACGGTGCGGCGAAGATCGCGGATATCGAGCAGCGTGAGATCGGCGGGGAGACCCTCGACTACCTGGTGCTGCAAATCCTCCAATCCGACCTGGAGGTCCGCGTGCCGGTGAAGAACACTGAGCTCGTCGGCGTGCGCGATGTGGTCAACGAGGAGGGCCTGCAGAAGGTCTTCTCCGTGCTGCGCGAAGAGGACGTCGAGGAGGCGGGCAACTGGTCCCGCCGCTACAAGGCGAACCAGGAGCGTCTCGCGTCCGGCGACATTAATAAGGTGGCCGAGGTCGTGCGCGACCTGTGGCGTCGTGACCAGGGCAAGGGCCTGTCTGCGGGCGAGAAGCGCATGCTGGGCAAGGCTCGCCACATCCTCGTCGGCGAGCTGGCGCTGGCCGAGCCGGTGGATGAGAAGAAGGTCGAGGAGATGGAAGAGGCCATCCGCAAGATCATTGATGAGCAGGTCAAGGCCGGGATCTCGATCGCGCCGGAGCCTGCGGACGATGACGAGGATGACCTGGACATGGAGGACCTCTCCTTCGACGACGAGAAGTAGCCGTGTCTCGTAGGGTCGTCGCCGTTGTCGCGGCCGCAGGTCAGGGCACCCGCCTGGGCGCGGATGTGCCGAAGGCGTACGTGCCGCTGCGCGGCCGCAGCCTGCTCGAGCGTTCGGTGACCGCGATGGAGACCGCCGAGATCGTCGACGCGATTTATGTGGTGGTCAGCCCCGCGATGGAGCCGGTCGCCCGCCGCGCCCTGCAGGGCCACGACGTCACCTTCGTCCACGGCGGTGCCGAGCGCGCCGACTCCATCTATGCGGCGCTCCGCGCAATCCCGCTTGCCGACGCCTGCGTGCTCGTCCACGACGCCGCCCGTGCGCTAACCCCGCCCGGGATGATCGCGCGCGTGGCCCGCGCGGTCCTCGACGGGGCCGATGCCGTGGTGCCGGTGCTGCCGGTCGCCGACACGATCAAGGAAGTCTCCGCCACCGGTGCGGTGGTGGCCACCCCGGACCGTTCGCGCCTGCGTGCCGTGCAGACGCCGCAGGGCTTTGACCTGCGCAAGCTGCGCGCGGCGAACGAGGCGTATTTTTCGGGTGAGCAGGACTTCGTCGCCACCGACGACGCCTCGCTGATGGAGTGGTTCGGCACGGAGGTTGCCACCGTGCAGGGCGACCCGATGGCGTTTAAGATCACGACCCCGATCGACCTGCGCCTGGCCACCAGCATCACCGACGAGGCCGAGCCCACGATCTTCGAGGTACTAGGCAACTAGCGCGGGTAGTCTGGCGGGCATGACTCAAGACTTTGCCAAGCTGCGCGTTGGAACTGCCTTTGATGCTCACCAGATCCAGGAAGGTAAACCCTGCTGGATCGCGGGCATTTTGCACGAGGGCGTCGACGGGTGCGAGGGACACTCGGACGGGGATGTGGTCGCGCACGCGGTGGTGGACGCGGTGCTGTCCGCAGCTGGTTTGGGGGATTTGGGCTCGTTCGTCGGTGTGGGCCGCCCGGAGTACGACGGGGTCATGGGCACCCAGCTGCTGAAAGAGCTGCGCGAGCTACTGCAGCGCGAGGGTGTGCGCGTGGTGAACGTCTCCGCGCAGCTGATCGGGCAGAGCCCGAAAATGGGGCCGGTGCGCGGGAAGGCCGAGCAGGCCTTGAGCGAGGCGCTGGGCGCGCCGGTGTCGGTGTCGGCCACCACCACGGACCACATGGGATTTACGGGTGCGGGCCAGGGGAGGGCTGCGATTGCGACGGCGCTGGTTGAACTAAGCTAGCGGGCGTGACTCAACGCATCTTTGATACCAAAACCCGCACACTGAAAGACTTCGAACCCCTGCGCGAGGGGCATGTGTCCATTTACCTGTGTGGTGCGACCCCGCAGTCCGCACCGCACATCGGGCACTTGCGCTCCGGCGTGGCTTTCGACATTGTGCGTCGCTGGTTTTTGGCCAAGGGGCAGGACGTGGCGTTTGTACGCAACGTCACCGATATTGATGACAAGATCCTAAACAAGGCCGCCGAGCACAATCGTCCCTGGTGGGAGTGGGTGTCCACCTACGAGCGCGAGTTCACCCGCGCCTACGACACGCTCGGTGTGCTGCCGCCGTCGGTGGAGCCGCGCGCCACGGGGCACGTGACTCAGATGGTGGACTACATGCAGCGCCTGATGGACCGCGGCTTCGCGTACGCCGCCGACGGCTCCGTCTACTTCGACGTGGACGCCTGGGTCGCTGCCGAGGATTCCGATTACGGCTCGCTGTCCGGCAACCGCCCGGAGGACATGGCGCGCGGGGACGCGGGCGCAGGCAAGCGTGGTCCGCTCGATTTCGCGCTGTGGAAGGCGGCGAAGCCGGGCGAGCCGAGCTGGCCGACCCCGTGGGGCGAGGGCCGCCCGGGCTGGCACTTGGAGTGCTCGGCGATGTCCACCTGGTACTTAGGTTCCGAGTTTGACATCCACGGCGGCGGCCTTGACCTGCAGTTCCCGCACCACGAGAACGAGCAGGCGCAGTCCCACGGCGCCGGCGACGGCTTCGCGCAGTACTGGATGCACAACCACTGGGTGACCATGGCTGGCGAGAAGATGTCGAAGTCGCTGGGCAACGTGCTCTCCATCGACAACATGCTCGAGGCGGTCCGCCCGGTCGAGCTGCGTTACTACCTGGGCAGCGCGCACTACCGCAGCGTGCTGGAGTACTCGCCGGAAGCGCTGCAGGAGGCGGCCGCGGGGTACCGCCGCATCGAGGACTTTGTGCACCGCGCGGGCACGCCGGAGCCCTCCACCTGGTCGGAGGCGTTCGAGCAGGCGCTTGACGACGACTTCGCGGTCCCCAAAGCCCTCGCCGAAATCCACAACACGGTTCGCGCTGGCAACAGCGCGCTCGTCGCCGGGGAGACTGAGAAGGCCACCGAGCTGGCGGCCCAGGTGCGCGCGATGGCTGCCGTGTTGGGTGTAGACCCGGGCGCGTGGGACAATGACGCAACTGGCGGCGCGGCCGATCAGGCGCATCACGCGCTGGACACGTTGGTGCAGGCGGAGCTCGCTCGCCGCACTGAGGCTCGCGCGAACAAGGACTGGGCGGTTGCCGACGAGGTACGCGACCGGCTCGCCGCAGCAGGCATCGAGGTCACCGACACCGCGGACGGCCCGACCTGGCAGATCAAGGAGTAGGAGACGAGATGGCAAAGCCGTATCAGCGTCCGGATAAGCAGAAGACGCATAAGAAGGGGGCCACGAAGGGCTCCGGTGGGCAGCGCCGCCGTGGGCTGCGCGGCAAGGGCGCAACCCCGAAGGCGGAGGATCGCGTCTACCACGCGGCGCACAAGCGGAAGCAGGCGCGCGATCGTCGTAACCAGGGCCGCCACGAGCGCGAGCTTGCGGACATGGTGGTCGGCCGCAACCCGGTCATCGAGTGCCTGCACGCGAAGGTGCCCGCCGAGGCGCTGTACGTGGCGCAGGGCACCGGCCACGACGACCGCCTAAGCGAGGCTGTCGCCATCGCCCAGTCGCGTGGCATCCCGGTCTCCGAGGTGCAGAAGCGCACGCTGGATGAGATGACCGGCAACGGCATGCACCAGGGCATCGGCCTGAAGATCCAGCCCTACAAGTACGCCGACGTCTTTGACCTGATGAGCAAGGTCGACGGCAACGGCATGTTCGTGGTGCTGGACAACATCACGGACCCGCGCAACCTGGGCGCGGTGATCCGCTCGGCGGCCGCATTCGGCGGCGACGGCGTGATCATCCCCGAGCGCCGCTCCGCCCAGGTCACGGGCGTGGCCTGGCGCACCTCCGCAGGTACTGCGGCGCGCCTCCCAGTGGCGAAGGCCACCAACCTCACCCGCACGATAAAGCAGTTCAAGGACAACGGCTACATGGTCGTCGGCCTGGACGCCGGTGGCGAGCACACGCTCGATACCTTCGACGGCGCGTGCGACCCGGTAGTCATCGTCGTCGGTTCGGAGGGCAAGGGCATTTCCCGCCTGGTGCGCGAGAACTGCGACGTGATCATGTCCATCCCCACCGAGGACTGGGTGGAGTCGCTCAACGCGTCGGTTGCCGCGGGTGTGGTGCTCAGCGAGTTCGCCCGCCAGCGCCGCGCGGCGCAGTAGAGGTGGGGGAGGAAATCCACTACCCTGGGGAGTAATCGTTCAGCCCGCCTTGAGAGCAATTCTCAAGTGTGGGCTGGATCTTTCTTCTGACCTGCTACGCCCCAGCCCCGGTAATCCGGCGCGCCTGCCACGCCCCGATCCCGCGGCAGACCACGTAAATCCCGAAAGAGACGAACGCGACGAGCACGCTGACCGGCAGCCCGGGCGCGAGCGAGAGGATGAAGCCGCCGACGGCCGCGACCTCGGCGAAGATCACTGACAGCAGGACCGCGAGTTTCGGGTTGGCGGTCACGGCGACGGCGCTCGCGCCGGGCGTGATCAACAGTGCCATGACCAGCAGCACGCCGACGATCTGCACGCTGTTCGCCGCGGCGAGGCCAACCAGAACGGCAAACACGGTCGCCATGGTGCGCACACGTACGCCGGTCGCGGCGGCCATCACCGGGTCGATCGAGGAAAACAGCAGCGGCCGCCACAGCGCAACCACCGCGGCCACCACCACGACGGTGGTGATCGCCAAAGCCCACACGCTTGTCGACGCCACGCCGACCACCTGCCCCGTCAGCAACGACATCGCGATGCTGGAGTTGCCCGGGTACAGGTAGATACACAGCACGGAGATGCCCATGCCGAAGCTCATGACCACGCCGACGGCGGAGTCATTGCCGCCCTTGAATCCCAAAAGCGCGAGCGCGATGGCTGCGGCGATTGAGCCTGCCACCGCGCCAAGGGAAACGTTGAACCCGATGACTAGGGCGGCTGCGGCACCCATGAGCGCGAGCTCAGAGGTGGCATGGACGGCAAAGGACATCTGCCGCATCACGATCAGCGGTGCGAGCACCCCGGAGAGCACGCCGAGGAAGGCGCAGGCCACCAGTGAGGTGATGACGAAGTCCTGGGAGAGCAGGTAGACGGTGGTGTCCCACATCAGATGATCACCGTCTTCCCGCCGGCGCGTACGACCTGGACGGGTGCGCCGTAGAGCTCGGAAAGCACGTCGGATTGGAAGACCTCGTCGGCGGTGCCGATGACGTGGCCGTTCGGTCCGATGTAGAGGACTTTGTCCACGATGTCGATGACGGGGTCGATGGAGTGCGTGACCATGGCCACCGCCGCACCCGATTCTTGAAAGCGGGCGATGGTCTGGCGTTGGCGCGCGACGTCCAGGGAGAGGAGGGGCTCATCGGCCAGGATGATCTCGGGGTCTTGCGCGAAGGCTTGGGCCTGGCGTACGAGTTGTTGTTGGCCGCCGGAGAGGCGGCCGACGTGGGCGTCGATAAGCGAAGGGGCCCCGACGTAGGCGAGCAGCGCTTCGGGCTCACCGCCGGCAAGCGAGACGAGGTCGCGCACGCGCGCCGGGAGGTGGGCGGGGAACATCTGCTGCTGCGGGATGTAGCCCACGCGGCCGCCGAGTTCGATCGTGCCCGCCTCGAGGCGCTGCATGCCGAGTGCGGCCCGCAGCAACGTCGATTTGCCGGAGCCGTTGGGGCCGAGAATGGCGAGGAACTCGCCGGGGGCGAGCTCACACGTGATGTCGCGCCACAGGGGCGCAATGGTTGCGTTACGCAGCTGCAGCATTGAGCTGGTCAACGATTTCCTGGAAGTAGTCGAAGAAATTCTTGCCGTCCTGCGGGGTCTCGGTGATGTCCACGACCGGCACGCCGGCCTCCTTAGCCGCAGCGACAAGACGCTCGGAGACGGCATTGGGGGACTGGGAATTATTGATCAGGATATCAGCATCCTTGATCGCCTCGAGCGCCTCGGCGACGGCGGCCGCGGACGGCTCGGAGTGGTTCAGCGTTGCGTGGCGGTAGGACTCCGGGGTGGCGTCTACCAGCGCGGACTCCTCCACGATCGCGTCGGCGATCGGGTGGGTCTGGATCACGTTGGCCGCAGGCAGCTTGGCCAGGGACTCGTCGATGCCGGCGAGCTTGTCGTCGAGCGAGTTACCGCCGATCTGCGCGGCGACGTCGCGGATGGCCTCAGTGGAGTACCAGATGTGCTCGTTTTCTTCGCCGTGTGCGTGATCGTGCGCGTGATCATGGTCGTGTTCGCCGTGATCGTGCTCACCGTGCTCGTGGTCATGCTCATGGTCGTGCTCGTGGTCGTGCGCCTCGGCCGGCGGCAGCGCGGTGATGAGCGTGCCCTTCGCGGCCGTGTAGAGGGCTGCGTCGTAGGCGCCGCCGTTGGCCACCACGGTTGCGGCCTGGGCGATCTTGGCCAGATCGGCGGCGGGGGGCTCGTACTCGTGGGGGTCGGTCGAGGGGTTGCTGATGATCGCTTCGACCTCGTCGCCAGTTGCGGCGGACGCGACGTCGGCCCACACCTGGGTGGTGGCGACCATGGTGCCGTCGCCGACCTGCTCAGCGTCCTGAGCGGTGTCCTGCTCGGCGTCCTGCGCGCCGCAGGCGGTGAGGGTAAGGGCGAAGGCGACTGCTGCGATCCGTTTCATCATGCAGCCCATCCAACCACTAATGGAAACGGTTTTCAAAATGGGAGGCGGGGTAGCATGGCTGCATGCCCGCGACGCTCGCCTCCATCGCCGCCGACCTCGGCATCTCTCGCACCACGGTCTCCAACGCGTACAACCACCCGGACCAGCTCTCGCCCGCGCTGCGCCGCCGGATCCTCTCGTACGCCGAGTCGCGCGGCTACGCGGGACCCAACCCGCACGCACGCTCGCTGCGTACTCAGCACACCGACACGCTTGGGGTGGTGCTCACCGAGCACCTGAGCTTCGCCTTCGAGGACCGCGCCTCGGTCGACTTCCTCGCCGGCGTGGCGGACTCCAGCGAGTACGCGCTCACACTCATCCCGACGGGCGCGAGCGTGCATGATGCGATTGTGGACGGCGTCATCGTCTATTCGGTGCCCGAGAACGCGCAAGTGCTTCTCGACGCCAAGACGCGCCACCTCCCCCTCGTCATCTGCGACCAGCCGACGAATGTCCCGGACGTACCATTTGTGGGCATCGACGACGCCGCCGCGATCGCGCCGGCGGCCGAAGCGCTCGTCGCAAACGGGCACCGACGCATCGGGATCCTGGCGAAGCGCCTGTTCAGCACCCCCACCAACGGTTTTGTGGAGCCCGCGGCTCTCGACGCCGCCGACCTGCACCTCCAGCGCGCCCGCATCCGCGGCGCACTCGATGTCTTCGGCGCCGCCGGAATCAGCGACGTCCCCGTGGTCACACGCGACCAGAACGACCTCGCCGCCGCCACCGACGGCGCACGCGAGCTCATCGAGTCTCACCCAGAGCTGACCGCGGTGCTGTGTACGACGGACTCCATGGCGCTCGGCGTGATCGAGTACTGCCGCGGCCGCCGCGCCATCCCGGAAGAGCTGTCGGTGACCGGCTTCGACGGCATCGGCGTGCCGGGGCTGACCACGGTGGAGCAGCCCAATAGGCGCAAGGGGGAGGTCGCGGCAATGCTGGTGCGCTCGCTAATCGAGGGCCGCCCGCAGCGACGCGAGCGCGCGCTGTTGCCTACGAGGTTTCTGCCAGGTACGAGCGTCGCGCTTGCGCCAGCTGGCTAAGCGCTCGCGCCATCTCGGCCACGTTTGCAACCCGGTAGCGCGCCGCGCTGTCCTGCGCGCCCACCTTCACGCCCACGTCCGGGCCCTGGGTGAGCACGGCCATGGCGGTTTCGTCCGTGGTGTCGTCGCCGGCGAAAAGCGTGGCGGCAAAGGCGCGTTTGCGCTGCGCGAGCCAGGAACCTTTGGTCACGTCGACGGCGGAGAACTCCACCACATTGTGGCCTGGCGTGACCGACCGCGAACCGGTGTCTAAGGCGCGGGCGGCGCGCAGCATTTCGCGGGCGCGCTCCGGGTCGGAAGCCGCGAGCGGGGCGACGTGCAGCACGCGCTGATACGGCTTTTCCTCCACGTAGGCGGGCGGGGTGGCGATCCGCTCCAGCTCGTTGCCGATGCGCTCGAGGTAAGCGGCGTCCTCGGGTAAGAGCGTGGGGCCGGGCTCAGCGCCGTGGGAGCCGACGCGCACCAACCCCTGCAGCGAAGGCGTCTCGGGAAGGACCTCGGCGAGTCCCTCGAGGTGGCGGCCGGTAAGCACGGCGACCTCCGTGTCCGGGAGGGTAAGGAGGCAGGCGATCGCGTCGAGCGCCTCCGGGTGGGCGCGCACGGCATAAGGGTCGGTGTTGAGCTCGGCGAGCGTGCCGTCGAAATCTAGGCAGACCAGGAGGGACTCGGCGTGGGCGAGGTTGGCGATGGCGTCGTCAAGCGGGCTCACAGCGACATCAGCCGCACGCTCGGCGGCTCGACCGTGTCTTCGGTGGAGGTCCACAGCAGCTCGGTGTCGGTGAGCTGCTCGGTGCGGAACTGCGCGCCGGGCACAAGGATGCTGGTCAGCTGCTCGTGGACGTGGCGCGCCCCGCCCTCGCAGTCGCCCGGGGCACCCACCTCAACCTCGTCGATGGTGAAGGTGTTGTCCTCGGTGCGAATCGACGCCTGCAGGTCAGCGCACGCGGTGTTGCCGTCGAGTTCGGTCTCGGAGATGTGGAAGTTGGCCAGCCCCGCGGCGTCGGCAAGCAGGGCCCCGGGCACGGCGGGATCCGTGTGGACGGCGACAACCTGCCAGGTGGGGTCGCCGCCGCAAGCGGCGAGCGGCAGCGCGAGGGCGAGCACGAGGGCGCGGACGGGTTTCATAATGCCTCCAAAAACGACGCCGCCCAGGCGTCAACATCGTGCGTGGTCACCCACTCGTACATCGCGCGCATGCGCTGCGGGTCGGGGTCGGCCGCGGCCTCAATCGCGCGGACGATCGAGTTCACCTCGAAAGGATTGCACAGGTAGGCCTGGTCAAGCTCCACGGCGGCACCTGCGAACTCGGAAAGCACGAGCGCGCCGCTGCCATCCGGGTGGCAGGCCACGTACTCCTTGGCCACCAGGTTCATCCCGTCCTTAAATGGCGTGACCAGCATGATGTCGGCCGCGGCGTAGTAACTGCCCAGCTCCTCCTTGCCCACCCCGTGGTGGACGTAGTGGATCACCGGCCGGCCAACGCGGCCGAAACGCCCGTTGATGCGCCCGACCGCCGCCTCCACCTCGCGGCGGGTCTCGCGGTAGTGCTCGATGCGCTCGCGCGAGGGCGTGGCCAGCTGAATCAGCGTGGCTTGGTGGCCCGCCTCGAGGATCCGCTCGAAGGCGAGGAGGCGCTGCAGGATGCCCTTCGTGTAGTCCATCCGGTCGACGCCCAGCATGAGCAGCTCCGGGTTGCCCACCAGCTCGCGCACCCGCGCCGGGTCGCCTGGGGCCACGGCCTGCGGGTCGATGGAGATGGGGAAGGTGCCGGTGCGCACGCGGGCGTCGGCAAGCAGCAGCCCGCGGAAGTTCTGCTCGTCGGTGCCGCGCTGGAAGCCGATCAGATCGCAGGCCTGAAGCGAGCCGAGGATCTCCTCGCGCCACGGCAGCTGCCGGAACAGATCCGGCGAAGGGAAGGGGATGTGCAGGAAGAACCCGATCTTGAGATCCGGGCGGCGCTCGCGCAGAAGTCCCGGAACCAGCTGCAGCTGGTAGTCCTGCACCCACACCGTGGCACCGTGCGCCGCTTGCTTTTCGACGCTCGACGCAAAACGCTCATTCACCGCCACGTAACGCTCCCACCACGCCTGGTGGTACTGCGGCGCAACAATCAGATCGTGGTAGAGCGGCCACAACGTGGAGTTGGAAAACCCCTCGTAGAAGTCGGTGTAATCCGCCTCATCGAGGGGTACGGGCACAAGCTCGATCCCGCCCGCACTAAAAGGGGCAAGCGAGGTGTTGGTCTCGCCAGGCCACCCCACCCAGCAGCCGCCGCGGGCGCGCAGCACCGGCGCGAGCGCGGCAACCAGCCCGCCCGGGGAGGCCTGCCAGCGATCCCCCACGCGGTCGACGGGCAGCCGGTTGGCCACCACCACAAAGTCGTACACGCTTAAGACTTCTTCGCCGTCGTCTTCTTCTTGGTGGCCTTCTTCTTCGTAGCCTTTTTCTTCGTGGCCTTCTTCTTGGTGGCCTTCTTCTTCGTTGCCTTTTTCTTGGTCGCCTTCTTCTTGGTGGCTTTCTTCTTCGTCGCCTTCTTCTTGGCGGTCGAGCCGGTGGCTTCCTCTTCCTCGTCGCCCAGGATTTCCTCGGCGTACTTCTTGTAGTTAAAGCCCTTCGGTTCCACGCCCAGCATGGACATCAGGGTCACCCCGTCGAAGAAGTCCTCGGCGTACGTTGCCACGATTCGCCGGGCGCCGGAAGCGGTCTGCTCCTCCATCTCATTGATGGCCTCTGGCGAGGGGCGGGAGTCGGTGATCTTCGGTGGCACTACGGGTTCCTCCTTGAATAAGACACAATCTCAAACCGCGATTCTACGCCAAAGCTAGTGGCGGCGACGCCTCGGCCGCCGGGCGGCTGCCTCCGCGCGGCGAATCTGCTGGAAAGTCAGACGGCCCGCGCGCTTAAACGCCCGGTACGGAATATAGAGCTGCGGGCGGCGGATCCGGCGTGCCACCCACTCGCCGAAGATCACGCCGCCGGCCAGCGCCATACAGGTGGCGATCGCGGTGAAGACGTTGGACAGGCCCACCACCATCTGCTCGTTGAGCACCGCGTAGAGGCCACGGTAAATGCCGGAGCCCGGCAGGAAGGGGGTCACGCCTGCGACCGCGGTAATCACCGGGTTGATCAGCAAGCTACGAGAGATCAAACCACCGGCCAGGCCAATCACGATCGCGCAGGCCGTGGTGGCGAGGAAGGCGTCCGTGCCCAGCGGGATGAGGAAGACGTAGTAGATCGTGGAACCCACCGCGGCGGTCAGCCCTGAGACGATGACGGCCTGGCGCTCCGCAAAGCACGTCACCGCAAACGACGCCGAGGCCAGCGCCCCGCCGAGGATACGCCAGCCCGCGCTGCCCAAGGAGGGCTTGCCCAACATGGTCTCGAGCGGCGGTAGCCCGACGCCCATACGCTCGGCGAAGTACAAGCCGATCGCCACGCCGGCGACGATGCCGCCGGAGGACAACATGGTCTGGAAGAAGCGGGAGGCGGCGGTGACAGGGGAGCCCGTGATGCCGTCGAAAAGCGATTGCACCAGCGTGAGACCTGCGAGCAGCACAATAATGCCCGAGGCGATGACCTGGCTCGGCACGATCGTGTGGCCGATGGATGCGGAGAAGTCGTAGAAGAGCGCGGCCGGGATCGTGGCGAGGAAGCCGCCGAGGACGCAGTGGTAGAAGTAGGGCAGCGAGTTGTGCGACAGGACCTTGTTGAAGCCCATGATGAGGAAGGCGGTCAGCCCGCCGACCAGCGCCATGAGGAAGTCGCCGCCGAGCAGGATGGACACGGAAGCGCCCATGACCGTCCAGCCCGCGAGGTTGCGGGCGTTGCGGTGCGGGATGGGCTCGTTCTCGATGTCGTCGAGGATCTTCTCCGCGACCTCCGGGCGGGTGGCACCGGCGCGGATCGAGCGCATAAGCCGGTCCGCCTCCTGGAGCTTGCGGTAGTTCTCGCTCATCATCGTGACCACGCGGAAGACGTTGACCGGCGTGCGGCGCTCAATGCCGATGATCGTGTTCATCGTGATCGTGTTGACCGTGATGTCCACGTGGCAGTAGTGCAGGCCGTAGGCGGAGATGACCGTGCGAATCTGCGCGATCGCGTCCGAAGACGTCGTGCCGTTGGCAATGAGAATCTCGCCGATGCGGGCGCCGATGTTCATCACCGCGGCCACCTGCGTGGGGTCGGTGAGATCGACCGGGGCGAGGACCGATGGGGGCGGGGAGGTACGCGCCGCGTCAATCGTTGCGACGTGGCTACGCGACCCCCGCATCTGCTGCCAGAGCTGCTCTACTTTCCTCACAGCCGAAACACTATCTGGTGGCGCTATTTCGCGCACCCACGGGGCGGTGTGTAGAATTTGTGGGCACTGCTGGAGTGGCGCAATCGGTAGCGCAACGCACTTGTAATGCGTAGGTTGCGAGTTCAAGTCTCGTCTCCAGCTCGGCTGTTGGACCCCTCACCTTCGGTGAGGGGTTTCGCCGTCTGTGCTCTTTGACTTTACCCCCGCTATTAACCGTCACCCCCAAGACAACGTTCAGGAAACGTACAGTGGTGGGGAGTTAAATGGGCACTTGCTGTTCCCACAAAAAGGAGTACTAGACATGGCTGATACCAACCAGGGCATCAAGGTCCTCGTGGTTGATGATGAACCGAATATCGTCGAGCTGATTACCGTCTCCCTGAAGTTCCAGGGCTTCGAGGTCGAAAGCGCGAACTCCGGCCAGGAGGCGCTCACCATTGCCCGCGAGTACCGCCCGGACGCCTACATCCTGGACGTGATGATGCCGGGTATGGACGGCTTCGAGCTGCTGGGCAAGCTGCGCCAGGAAGGCCTCGACGGCCCGGTGCTCTTCCTCACCGCCAAGGACGCGGTGGAGGACCGTATCCACGGCCTGACCATCGGTGCTGACGACTACGTGACCAAGCCCTTCTCTCTCGAGGAGGTCATCACCCGCCTGCGCGTGATCCTGCGCCGCGGCAACGTCACCGACGACGAGAACCAGGACGGCACCATCCGCTACGCCGACCTGACGCTCAACGACGAGACGCACGAGGTGACCAAGGCCGGCGAGATCATCGACCTCTCTCCGACCGAGTTCAACCTGCTGCGCTACCTCATGCTCAACGCGGAGGTCGTGCTGTCCAAGGCGAAGATCCTGGACAACGTCTGGCACTACGACTTCGGCGGCGACGGCAACGTGGTCGAGTCCTACATCTCGTACCTGCGCCGCAAGATCGACACCGGTGACGTGCCGCTGATCCAGACCGTCCGCGGTGTGGGCTACGTGCTGCGCACCCCGCGCCAGTAATTTAAAAGGTCTATGACGGTCAACCGCCTCACTGCCAAGTCATACAACCAGGCGACCAAGCCGCTACAGAAGCAGCTCGTCACCATGGTGGTCATCGTGGCAACGCTTGGCATCATGCTGAGCTTCGCCACGGTCTACTTCCTCATGCGCGGCATCTTGACGCAGCGCGTGGACGAGCAGCTCGAAGAGGGGATCGACACCTGGGCGGGGCAGGGTACCTGGATCCCGTCGATCGGCGTGCCTAGCGAGTTCGCCCAGGCCACGTGGTTCCCCGGCTACCCGTATCCCTTCTCCCGCTACACCCCGCGCGGCAACCCGCCGGACTGGGAACAGCTCACAGTGCTGGACTCGCCGCGGACGATCAACTCCAAGAACGTGGATAGTTCGGAGGAGCTGGTGAAGTGGAGGGCGTTGGCGTCGAAAAGCGACGACGGCACCATCACGCTGGTGGCCAAGCGACTCGAATCCGAGGAGCGCATCCTGCGCTGGCTCGCGGTGGTGGAGGCCAGCCTGGGGCTTACTGCGGTGATCGGTATTGCGCTGGCCGCGCGCACGCTGGTGCGGCGCTCACTGGCGCCGCTGCGCGAGGTGGAAGAGACTGCCCTGGCCATTGCATCTGGCGACGTCGACCGGCGCGTGCCCGCGTGGTCGCGCGAGACCGAGGTGGGCAAGCTCTCGTACGCGGTGAACACCATGGTCACCCAGCTGCAGGAATCCGTCAACGACGCGCAGGCGAAAGAGGAACAGATGCGCCGCTTTGTTGGCGACGCCTCCCACGAGCTGCGCACGCCGCTGACCAGCGTGCGCGGCTACGCCGAGCTTTACCGCAAGGGGATGGCACCCGATGCGGACATGGTCATCGACAAGATCGAAGTAGAATCCGGCCGCATGCAACTGCTTGTCGAAGACCTGCTGGCGCTCACCCGCGCGGAAGGCACCCGACTGGACCGAAAGACCGTGGAGATGCAGAAGGTTGTCGACGCGGCCGTTTCCTCAGCGCGGGCGGCGTACCCCGAGCGCTCCATCGAAGTGGATGACCAGTGCCTGCGTGCCGCCGAAGTCAACGGCGACCCGGACCGCCTCCACCAGGTGCTGATGAACCTGATCAACAACGCCTTCAAACACGGCGGGCCCGAGGTGGACGTGGTGATTACGTTGCGCGAAAACCTCGACCGCATTGTGTTGGAGGTGGCAGACAACGGCAAGGGCATGTCCGAGGAAGACGCGGCGCGCATCTTCGACCGCTTCTACCGCGCCGACGCCTCCCGCAACCGTGCAGGTGGCGGAGGCTCCGGCCTAGGCCTGGCCATCACCAAGTCGCTCATCGAACAGCACGAGGGCACCATCACCGTGGAGACCGCCCCGGGCGAGGGCGCGACCTTTGTCATCTCCCTGCCGCTGCTCCACAAGGTGGAGGAGGAGGCCCCTGCGGCGGGTGCGAAGGACAAGGCGAAGGGTAAGACGGCGAAGTCGAAGTCCAAGGGTACGAAGCGCGGGAACAAGGAGAACAACGAGGGCGAGCGTTAGGGGGTCGCTGGCGGTTCCGGGGGTTTTGAGTGGTGCCTGCTGGCGGTTTTGGCGTTGGTGTAAATGGAGCTAGCTCCGTTTGGAGTTTTTGGTTTCGCGCGACCTGCGGTTTTGGTGGTGGGGTGGGTGTAAATGGAGCTAGCTCCATTTGGAGTTTTCGGTTTCCCGCGACCTGCGGGTTTGCCAGCGGGGCACAACAAAAGGAGCTAGCTCCATTTGGCACAACCGGGATCACGTGACCTGGGGGTTTCCAGGCCGCTCCCGTGCAAATGGAGCTAGCTCCGTTTAGAAGACTGTCTAACCGTCTACCCGATCGCGCCCCGCAGCGTCTCGGCGGCTGCGTCCATCTTCGCCGGGTCCGTCTCGTCGGCGCGCATGACGCTGGCGAGGTTGTAGCCGGACATGTCGTTGGCGGGGAAGACGTGGATGTGCGCGTGCGGGACCTCGAAACCGGCGATGAGGTAGCCGGCGCGCTCGCAGTCAAACTCGCTGACGATGGCATTGCCGATGCGCTGTGCCACCGCGTTCATCTTGGCCCACAGTTCGGGCTCGAGATCCGTCCACTTGTCCACCTCCTTGACTGGCACGACGAGCGTGTGGCCGTAGGCGATCGGTTCGATGGTGAGGAAGGCGGCGACGTCCTCGTCCTTGTACACGAAGCGGCCGGGGATCTCGCCGTTGATAATTTTTGTGAAGACTGTGCTCATACTCTCAAACCGTACCTGTAAGTTTGAGGCCATGCGCATCCTTGTTATCGGTTCGGGCGGCCGTGAACACGCCCTGCTCAAAGGACTTGCCGGCAACGAACTCTTCGTCGCACCCGGCAATGCAGGTATGGAATCGCTGGCGAAGTGCCTGCCTATCGACGCTTTAACGCCCCAGCCAATCGTCAACCTGACCAAAGAGGTTGACGCGGAGCTCGTCGTTATCGGTCCGGAGGTCCCTCTGGTCGCGGGCGCTGCCGACGCGTTGCGTGAGGCGGGCATCCCCGTCTTTGGCCCGACGCAGGAGGCGGCCCAGCTCGAGGGGTCGAAGGCGTTTGCCAAGGACGTGATGGCCGCAGCTGGCGTGGCGACGGCCCGCGCACTGCGTGTCACCCCGGAGCAGGGCACCGCGGGCGTGGAGGCTGCGCTGGAGCAGTTCGGCCCGAACTACGTGGTCAAGGACGACGGCCTGGCCGGCGGCAAGGGCGTCGTGGTCACCACCGACCGGGCGGAGGCCGCAGCCCACGCGAACGCGGTGCTAGAGGCGGGCAACCCGGTGCTGTTCGAGTCCTTCCTCGAAGGCCCCGAGGTGTCCCTGTTCTGCCTGGTTGATGGCGAGACCGTCGTGCCCTTGCTGCCCGCGCAGGACCACAAGCGCGCCTACGACAACGACGAGGGCCCGAACACCGGCGGCATGGGGGCCTACACCCCGCTGCCGTGGCTGCCCGAAGGTGGCGTGGAGCGCATCGTCGACGAGATCGCCCGCCCGGTCGCGCGCGAGATGGTCAACCGCGGCATCCCCTACCAGGGCCTGCTGTACGTGGGCGCGGCCTGGGGTGCCGAAGGCCCGTCCGTGGTGGAGTTCAACGCCCGCTTCGGCGACCCGGAGACCCAGCCGGTGCTCTCGCTGCTGAAGACCCCGCTGGATCAGGTGCTCTACGCCGTGGCCACCGGCACGCTCGCGGACCTTGCGCCGCTGGAGTGGGAGGACGGTTACGCTGCGACGGTCGTGCTCGCCGCGGAGAACTACCCGGCCAGCCCCGCCAAGGGCGATGTGATCACGGGCGCGGAGCTGGACAACCCGGACAAGGTGCTGCACGCTGGCACGAAACGCACGGACGAAGGCTATGTCTCTGCAGGCGGGCGCGTGCTCAACGTGCTCGGCCACGGCGCCACGCTGGAGGAGGCGGTGGCGGATGCCTACCGCGTCATCGAGGGGATTGAGATGCACGGGTCCTTCTATCGCAAGGATATTGGGCGGCGTGCGGTGGCGGG
>NZ_KV825623.1:0-55451 GCF_001831515.1 Corynebacterium sp. HMSC074A01 | reverse complement strand
GAGGTGAGCGTCGAGAAGCAATAGCCCCTGATGTGCGATAATTGGGCGCGTGACTGAAAAGCCTGCAAACCCCAATGTCCTGTCCAACCGCTACGCTTCGCCGGAGATGGCGAAGCTGTGGAGTGCCGAGCATAAGATCATCCTCGAGCGGCAGCTGTGGATCGCCGTCATGCGCGCGCAGCGTGAGCTCGGTGTGGAGATCCCGCAAGAGGCTATCGACGCCTACGAGTCCGTCATCGACCAAGTCGATCTCGACTCGATTGCGGCCCGCGAGCGCGTGACCCGCCACGATGTGAAGGCACGCATCGAGGAGTTCAACGCGCTGGCCGGCCACGAGCACATCCACAAGGGCATGACCAGCCGCGATCTGACCGAGAACGTCGAGCAGCTGCAGATCGTGCGCGCGCTCGAGCTCGTGCGCAATAAGTCCGTTGCGCTGCTCAAGGCTGTAGGCAACCGCGCCGATGCATATAAGTCGCTCGTGATGGCTGGGCGCTCCCACAACGTGGCCGCCCAGGCCACCACACTGGGCAAACGTTTCGCTTCCGCGGCCGACGAGATCCTGGTGGCGGTCGCCCGCATCGAGTCGCTGCTCGACGGCTACCCGCTGCGCGGTATCAAGGGCCCGATGGGTACCGCCCAGGATATGCTCGACCTGATGGACGGCGACGAGGCCAAGCTCGCCGAGCTGGAAACCAAGGTCGCGCACCACCTCGGCTTTGACACCGTCTTCGACTCGGTGGGCCAGGTCTACCCGCGTTCGCTGGACTTCGAGGCGATCTCCGCGCTGGTGCAGCTTGCCGCGGGTCCTTCCTCGCTGGCCACCACCATCCGTCTCATGGCGGGCAACGAGGTCGTCACCGAGGGCTTCAAGGAGGGGCAGGTCGGCTCCTCGGCGATGCCGCACAAGATGAACGCGCGCTCCTGCGAGCGCGTCGGCGGCTTCCAGGTCATCCTGCGCGGCTACCTCACCATGGTCGCCGACCTGGCGGGCCAGCAGTGGAACGAGGGTGACGTGTTCTGCTCCGTGGTGCGCCGCGTCGCGCTGCCGGACGCCTTCTTCGCCATCGACGGCCAGCTGGAAACCTTCCTCACCGTGCTCGATGAGTTCGGTGCGTTCCCGGCGATGATCAACCGCGAGCTCGACCGCTACCTGCCGTTCCTTGCCACCACTCGCATCCTCATGGCGGCAGTGCGCGCCGGGGTCGGCCGCGAAACCGCACACGAGGTGATCAAGGAAAACGCGGTCGCCATGGCGCTGGACATGCGCGAGCGCGGCGCCGAGCAGAATCTGATCGAGCGCCTGGCTGACGACGAGCGCCTGCCGCTCGACCTCGCCCAGCTCGAAGAGGCACTGGCGGACCGCCATGCCTTCATCGGCGCGGCGGAATCCCAGGTGGACCGGGTGCTCGCGCGCATCGACGCCGTGGTGCAGAAGTACCCGGACGCAGCAAACTACCGCCCGGGCGAGATCCTGTAGCTGTTAGCGTGCCTCCCAGCGCACGTTGGCGTCCTCGAGCGCCACGCCGGTCGCCGGCTCGCCCGGATCCACGCGGCGCTCCCAGGAGGCGAGCACGGTGGTGTAGGCGCGCCCTTCCTCCAGGTCAGGCGTGTAGCCGGTGGGCGCGCCGCTGCCTATGTCGCAGTACGCCTCGGCCGCCGAGCGCAGCGCCACCTTTGCGTCCCCGCTCGGCTGGTGCGCGGAGCCGGGCGCTGCCGGCACGGAGTTCGCGCGCCGTGTCGTGGTTACGGGTGCGCCGTCGGCGTCGCGCACCACGGACTCCTGCGCTGTGACGAGTGTCAGCTCCGGGACGGGGACGGTTGGCTGCGAGGGGGCGGTGCCCACGCGCACGGGGGTCAGCGTGACGGGGTAGCAGTAAAACGCGCTGTAGCGTTGCGGTTCCGGGGAGCGGATGTTGTTGGCGGCTTCGGTGCCAGAGATGCGCTGGGGTGCCTCGACGGCGATTTCCCACTCGACTTGCGTGCCGGTGGCGGGATCCGTGGTGGTCCTGCGGGTGCTTTCCCCGAAGGCGAGGACGCGCTCCTCGCGCACTTTCTCAGCTGCGGCCGGCGCCTGCTCGCTGGGCTCGTGCGAGCAGCCAACAAGGGCTGCGCACAGGCTGGTGATGAGCGCGGCGGAAAGGGCGCGCGAGGCGTGGCGTTTGACCATGCGGAACATGGTAGTGGTGGGGTATATGCTTGGTGCCATGCGTCCAGAGCTTTCTGACTACACTCACCTTTCCGGCGGCAAGGTCCGCGAGATTTACCAGGTCGATGAGGACACGCTGCTGATGGTGGCCAGCGACCGCATCTCCGCGTTCGATTTCTCGCTGGAGCCGGCGATCCCGGACAAGGGCCGAATTCTCACGGCCACGTCGATGTTCTTCTTTGACCTGCTCGCCGGGGTGCCGAATCACCTCGCGGGCCCGATCGATGACCCGCGCATCCCCGAGGAGGTGTTGGGGCGCGCGATGGTGGTGAAGAAGCTGGACATGGTCCAGTTCGAGTGCGTCGCGCGCGGCTACCTCACCGGCTCGGGCAAGAAGGAGTACGACGAGCACGGCATGGTCTGCGGCGTGAAGCTGCCAGACGGTCTGGTCGAGGCGTCCAAGCTGCCGGAGCCGATTTTCACCCCGGCGACGAAGGCGGAGCAGGGCGACCACGACGAGAACGTGTCGTTCAACTACATGGCGGGCAAGGTGGGCCAGGACCTGGCGGAGCGCCTGCGTGAGCGCACCCTTGAGGTCTACACCCGCGCCGCCGAGTACGCAGAGTCGAAGGGCATCATTCTGGCAGACACGAAGTTCGAGTTCGGCCTGGATGCCGACGGGGAGCTCGTGCTTGCCGACGAGGTACTCACCCCCGATTCCTCCCGCTACTGGCCCGCGGACACGTACAAGGAGGGCCAGAACCAGCCGAGCTTTGACAAGCAGTACGTGCGCAACTGGCTGACCGGCCCGAAGTCGGGCTGGCGTCCCGCGGAGGGCACGCAGCCGCCGGAGCTGCCGGGCTCGGTGGTGGAGGCCACGCGCGACCGCTACATCGAGGCCTACGAGCGTCTCAGCGGGAAGAAGTTTGCGGACTGGCCGGGCGCGAACGCCTAAGCATCGTGCCCTAGGCTGGGTGCCTATGGAATTCCCGAAGGCACCCAAACACCCGATTACCCGCTCGTTCCACGGCCGCGAGTTCGTCGACGATTACGAGTGGCTGCGCGATAAGAACAGCCCCGAAACGATTGCGTACTTGGAGGCGGAAAACGCCGCCACCGAGCACGCCACGCAGGGGTTCCGCGGGCTCGCCGACACCATTTACGGCGAGATCAAATCGCGCGTCAAAGAGACGGATATGTCCGTCCCACAGCGCGCGGGCGACTGGTGGTACTACGGCCGCACGATCGAGGGCAAGGACTACGCCCTGTCGTGCCGCGTGCCGGCCACCGGCGAGCCGTGGACCCCGCCCGAGGTCGCCGATCAGATGCCCGGGGAGCAGGTGCTTCTCGACGCCAACGAGCTCGCCAAAGGCCACGACTTCTTCTCCCTCGGCGCATCCTCGGTCACCTCGTCCGGCAGGCTGCTGGCCTACTCGGTGGACACCACCGGTGATGAGCGCTTTGACCTGCGCATCAAGGACTTAGACACCGGCGAGCTGCTCCCAGACGTGATCGAGGGCGTCTTCTACGGCGCGACTTGGGCAGGCGAGGACTACCTGTTCTACATCCGCGTAGACGACGCGTGGCGTCCCTACCAGGTCTGGCGCCACAAGGTTGGCACCGCTGCCGCAGACGACGTGCTGGTCTACGAGGAGGAGGACGAGAAGTTCGGCGTCGGTGTGGGTGCCGACCGCGCGGAGCGCTTTGTGTACATCATTGCCTCGTCCTCGCTGACCACGGAGTACCGGGTTACCCCGCTTGCAGCGCCGACCGCGCCTTTTGAGGTGCTGTGGCCGCGCACCGCAGGCGTGGAGTACCACCCGGACTACGCCAAGCTCGGCGAGGACGAATACTGGGTCATCACACACAACCGCCGCGGCCCGAGCTTCGCCGTGAGCACCACCCCGCTCGCCACCGACGAGCTGCCTGACCTGCGCGACCTGCCGGTCATCGTGCCGCATTCGGACACCATGCGGATCGAGGGCATCGACACCTACCGCGACTTCATGTTCATGTCGTACCGACGCGGCGGGATCTCCCGGCTGGCGGTCGCGTCGCTGACTGGTGGCGACTTCGCCCCGTTTAAGGAGCTGGAGTTTTCCGAGGAGCTCTACACCGCGGGCCTGGCGGGCAACCCGGAGTGGGACGCGCCTGTTGTCCGGGTGGGCTACACCTCGTATACGCAGCCGTCGCAGCTTCTGGACTACCACGTCGCCGATGGAACGTTCACCCTGCTCAAGGAGCAGGAGGTTGAGGGCGGCTACAACCCGGAGGACTACGTCGCGGAGCGGATCTGGGCGAAGGCTGAGGATGGGGTAGAGGTGCCGGTGTCGGTGGTGCGTCGCAAAGCAATGGCCCCGGGCGTAGCCCCCACCTTGCTCTACGGGTACGGCTCTTATGAGGCCTCGATGGACCCGGGCTTTTCCATCGCGCGCCTGTCGCTGCTTGATCGCGGCATGGTGTGGGCGTGCGCGCACGTGCGCGGCGGCGGCGAGATGGGGCGCAGCTGGTACGACCAGGGCAAAATGCTGCACAAGAAGAATACGTTTACCGACTTCATCGCCTGCGCCGACACCCTCATCGAGCTCGGCATCACCGACCCCGAGCACCTCGTGGCGGAGGGCGGCTCCGCGGGTGGCCTGCTCATGGGCGCGGTGGCGAACATGGCGCCGGAGAAGTTCGCGGGTATCCAGGCGATCGTGCCGTTCGTGGACCCGCTGACCTCGATTCTCAAGCCGGAGCTGCCGCTCACAGTCGGCGAATGGGAGGAGTGGGGTGACCCCTACCACGACCCCGAGGTTTACGACTACATGTCCACCTACGCGCCCTACGAGAACATCACGGCTCAGGACTACCCGGACATCTTGGCCGTGACCAGCCTCAACGACACGCGCGTGCTCTACGTCGAGCCCGCGAAGTGGGTGGCCAAGCTGCGTGAATACGCCACCGCCGGCGAGATCCTGCTCAAGACCGAGATGTCCGCGGGCCACGGCGGGGTATCCGGCCGCTACGCCAAGTGGAAGCAGACCGCCTTCGAGTACGCGTGGACCCTGGTGAAGAGCAAAGCCGTCCCGGATGTGGGAGAATAACCCGTATGTCCGGTCGCCTTCTCGTCTCTATTTCCTCCATTTTTGATGACACCCTGGATGATGTCATCCCGCTGGTCAAAGGCCTCGACCGCAAGGGGATCCCGGTGTCCCTGCTGGTCGCGCCGCACATTGACAAGCGGTGGCACGTGGCCAAGGACGGGCGCACTCGCGACTGGCTGCTCGAACAGGCGGAGCACCGCGCCGTCCTGCTCAACGGGTTTGACCAGGCAGTACAGGGGCGCCGCTCCGAGTTCGCCACCCTCGGCGAGCACGAAGCCCGCCTGCGCCTCAAGGGCGCGACCCGGCAGATGGAGGCGCTCGGCTTCCACCTCGACATGTTCGCGCCCCCGCGCTGGCAGATGTCGGAGGGTACCCTCGCCGTCCTTCCGGAGTTCGGCTTCCGGCTCGCCGTGTCGACCAGCGGCATCTACTCGCTTGTCGACGACCCCGCGACCCCCTTCCTCCGCTGCCGCAACCTCTCCGTCGGCGAAGGCTACGGCACGGCCAAGTGGTGGCGCCGCAACATCATCGCCGCCGCCGTCCGCGGGGCGGAGAAGGGCAACACGATCCGACTGTCTATCTCGGCCCGCGAGCTGCACAAAAAGAAGGTCCGCCGCGACTTCACCGCCGCGATCCTGTGCGCCCAGGCCAACGGCGCGGAGCCCGCGGACTACCGGGCGTTCCTGTAGGGCGTGGTTGTTGACTGGTTTCGCGTCGGCTGAACGCTGATGACTGTTTTTGTTTTTTGGAAAACAGTCATCAGCGAGCCGGGTGTGCTAAAACCGCAGGTCAGGTTTTCGGAATCCGGCTAAAAAATGCGTTGACGACTGTTTTGCGCTGTTGGCAAAACAGTCGTCAGCGTTTCGTATGGGCGGAACCCGCTAGCGCAGGCCCACCTGCTTCAGCAGTTCGTTGACCTGCTGCGGCATGAAGTGGTACGCGGCGGCACCGCCGAGACCGAGCGCCGCGAGCAGTGCTGCGATGATGCCGAGAACCGTGCCGAAGGTGGAGCTACCGTTCGTCGACGTCCCCTGGTCACCGCCATCCTGCACCGGGCGCTGCACCTGACCAGCATTCTGGGTGGTGCCGTCGGTGAAGGTGATGACCAGGTTGCCCTCGTCGTCTACTGCAACCTTCTCTACGCCGCGGCCGTCCTTGCCGTCTTCGCCGTCGCTTCCTGCAGCCACGTCATTGCCAGCGATCGGGCCAACCTTCTGCACCGTGCCATCGGTGTAGGCAACTACGAGCACACCGTCGACGATCTCGAAGCTCTTGACGCCGCGACCAGCAGCGCCGTTCTTGCCGGTTTCGCCTGCGGCACCGTCAGTGCCGTCCTTGCCATCAGCACCGGCGTCGCCCTTGTCTCCCTTGTCGCCCTTCGGGCCGCGCTCTCCGTCCTTGCCGTCGGCACCATCCTTGCCATCAGCACCGGCGTCGCCCTTGTCTCCCTTGTCGCCCTTCGAGCCGCGCTCTCCGTCCTTGCCATCGGCGCCGTCTGCGCCACCGGCACCAGCTTCGCCCTTATCGCCCTTCGGGCCCTGCTCGCCGTCTTTACCGTCCTTGCCGTCGTTCCCGGTGACCTTGCCAGCGTTTTCGGACTTGCCGTCGGTGTAGGTGATGATCAGCTCACCGTTTTCGTTGATCGAGACGGATTCGATGCCGCGGCCGTCGCTGCCATCCTTGCCAGCAGCGCCGTCCTTACCGTCTGCACCGTTCTTGCCGTCGGCACCGGCGTCACCCTTGTCGCCCTTGTCCCCCTTCGGGCCCTGCTCACCGTCTTTACCGTCTGCACCGTTCTTGCCGTCGGCACCATCCTTGCCATCGGCACCGGCGTCACCCTTGTCGCCCTTATCGCCCTTCGGACCCTGCTCGCCGTCCTTACCGTCAGCACCGTCCTTGCCGTCCTCACCGGTGACCTTGCCCAGGTCGACTGGGTTGTCTGCATCGTCGGAGTAGGTGACCCACAGGTGGCCGTCTTCACGAACTTCAGCCTTGATGATGCTGCGATCTGCTGCGGGCTCCTCACCCGGCTCATCACCCGGCTCCTCGCCAGGCTCTTCCTCGGAAGCCTTCAGGTTGAAGCCGACCTTGATCGGGTCGTGGTCGGAGGAGCGGAACGGGTTGCCGTAGCCGTAGAGCGGATTGGCACCGTCACCGAGGAAGCTCTGCGCGTTGGCCATGTGGCGGGAGTACTCGAAGGCGACGGACTCGTCGCCGTTGATGTTCCACACAGCGGAGTCTTGCACGAGGTCGCTCGCGGCGGTGTTGGCCAGCACGTGGTCGAGCGAGCCGAGGCGGCCGCCGAACTGGTAGGAGGCCTGGTCGAAGTCCTTCTCAGAGTGGACCAGGGTGAAGCCGCCCTGCTCCAGCGCCGTGATTGCGTCCTCGCGGGAGTAGGAGTTCAGGTCGCCGATGATGAAGGTCGGCAGGTCAGCCCAGGCATCTTCCTTCTTCAGGCGGTCGAGAAGGGCCTGCGACTGTGTCTTGCGCACGTTCGCGTTGTTACCCTGGCCGTCGCCGGAGTCCCCGTCGTTTCGTGCGACGGAGCCCTTGGACTTGAAGTGGTTGACCACGGCGACGAAGTTGCCTTCGCCCTCGACCGGCGCAAATTCCTGGGCGAGCGGTTGGCGGGCGGTGCCGGTGTAGGCGGGGTCGTCGAAGATCTTGGACTCGCCAACCGGGCGGACCTTGTCCTTCTTGTAGATGAAGGCAACGCGGATGACGTCCTCGTTGGTGCCGAGCTGAGTCGGGGAGGCTACGAGCTCCCACTGCTCCTTGCCCGCGGCCTTGTTCAAGGCGTCGACGAGGTTGCGCAGGGTTTCGTCGCGCTTGGCGACGTCGCCGGTGACAGCGGCAGTGTTCTCAATCTCAGACAGGCCGAGCACGTCGACGTCGAGCGTGTTGATCGCAGTGACGATCTTCGCCTGCTGGTTGCCGAATGCATCCGCGGTGTACGCGCCGCGAACCTTGCAACGGTTCGCAGTAATGGGGTTGCCTTCCTTGTCGTTGTGGGCCTTGCACCCCTTCTCGTCCTTGCCGAGGGAGGAGAAGTAGTTGAGCACGTTGAAGAAGCCGATGGAGTAGTCGCCCTTGACCTGGCTCGGCACGTCGATGGAGGTGGCGCGCGAGTCTTCCCAGGTGATCGGGAGCTCGTCTGCGACGTTCTTGCCGGTGATCGGCTGCAGTGGCTGGTAACGCCACTTATCGAAGGAGTAGTCGACCACCACGTCGGTCTGGAATTCAACCTGATCGGTGGTGCGGATGGACTTGACACCCTTGTCGGAGGTGACCAGGTAGGGCAGCGGCGTAGTTTTGTCGGTCTTGAAGTAGTTGCGGGTGCGCCCGTCGTCCAGGTAGACCGCACGCGCTGCGGCGTCGGCCTCGTAGGTGGCGAATTCGCTCTTGCTCGGGGTGTTGATGTCGGTGAAGTTGTAGAGCGCCTTGTCTCCTGCGACCAGACCGAGATCGCCGGTGTTGTTCAGCGAGTAGTTGTCGGTCACGGTGTGGGTGCCGGGGCGGACCAGCATGCCCTCGTAGGGCTCGCGGGCGTCGTCGCCAGCCGGCAGCTCATCAATCGCGATTGCCTTCGGTGCCTCGAGCGCTACATCCAGCTTCTGCTTCGATGCCAGGGTGAGCTGGGTCTGGTTGTAGTACTCGGAGACCTTGCCGGTGACCTTCAGGGAGTCGCCCCGCTGCGGGAAGTCCTGGTTGCTGCCCATGTAGACGAAGATGGCGTCGGAAGCGTCGCCGACCTTCTTCTCCGCGCCGCCGGTGCCTGCGGTCTGGAGGAAGAAGCCGTTCTTGCCGCCCTCGTCAAACACGGCGGTAACGACGCCCTCGGTGGTCACGGTCTGGCCGTCGAGAGGGGAGGCCGTGCCGGTGCCCTGGATCTCGGCGATCGGGGTGACCTCGCCCGGGGCCGGCGGCTGTACCGGCGGGTCATTCGGCTCAGAAGGCTCGCCCGGTTCCACCGGAGCATTGCCGGAGCCCTGCGGGGTCGGGGTGGCCACCTCGAAATCGGCGGCGTTGTTATCAGTGTCTTTGCCGACCTCCTTGCGCTGGACGGAGGTGGAGTTCGAGGTGCCCTTGGCAGGCGCGCCCTCAAAGTTCTTCGCTCCGCCCCAGCCGACGAGGTCGACTTGGTTACCGGAGGCGTCGTGAAGCACGGCGCTCGCTTCCTTGCCACCGAAGTTGAAGGTGCTCTCGAAGTCGGCGTTCTCGAGCGGGTTGTCCTTGTTGGAGCCCGCGGCACCCTTGATCAGGAAGTAGCCGCCCGCAGGCACGGAGCCGGAAAGCTTCGTCGTGTTGCCGGAGTTGCCGTTGGCGGCCTGCTGGACGAGGACCCATCCGGTGATGTCGATGTCGGCATCGGTGGGGTTGTACAGCTCAACGAAGTCGTTGGAGATAGTGGAGCCGGAGTTGCCGCCGCCTCCGTAGACCTCGTTGATGACCACGTTGGAGCCGTCGGGAGCCGCGTAGGCGGTGGGCACAGTGACGGTGCCTGCGGCAAGCGCGATGACGAAAGCGGTGGTGAGACGGTGGGCAGAACGCATGGGCAAATCCTTCAAAAGGGCAAAAGCGGGTACATTCCCAGCCAAGCTAACGTCAGATGCCCGCCTCCGCACGGCGAGGAGCCAGGGAAAACACAAAATTCAGCCAGTGTTCACCTTTTGGACCGCTACAAGTTCCCCTAAGGCGTCGGATATACTTGCCCACGTCTGCTGACCTCTGACTAATGAAGGAATCTCATGGCACGTGTCGTGGTAAATGTCATGCCGAAGGCTGAAATCTTGGATCCGCAGGGCCAAGCGGTCCAGCGCGCGTTGGGGCGAATCGGGGTGAACGGGGTCGAGGATGTCCGCCAGGGCAAGCGCTTCGAGATTGAGGTGGATGACTCCGTCACGGATGAGGAGCTCGAGCGCGTGGCCGAGACCCTGCTGGCAAACACTGTGATCGAGGATTTTGAGGTTATTCGATGACGGCAACCATTGGCGTAATTACGTTTCCTGGCACGCTTGACGACGTCGACGCGTTGCGCGCCGTACGCCTCGCAGGTGCCGAGCCGAAGCAGCTCTGGCACGCCGATGATGATCTGACCGGCGTGGACGCAGTCGTCGTGCCGGGTGGCTTCTCCTACGGCGATTACCTGCGCTCCGGCGCGATCGCCGCGCAGGCACCGATGATGGGTGCCGTGGTGGAGGCCGCGAAGAAGGGTATGCCCGTCCTCGGTATCTGCAACGGCTTCCAGATCCTCACCGAGGCTGGTCTGCTGCCGGGCGCGCTGACCCGCAACCAGCACCTGAACTTCCACTGCGTGGACACCTACCTGGAGATCGCCAACGCGGACACCGCGTGGACCTCTCGCTTTGAGTCCGGCCAGAAGATCCTTGTGCCCGCGAAGCACGGCGAGGGCCGCTTCCAGGCCGACAAGGAGACTGTGCACCAGCTGGAGCAGGAGGGCCGCGTGGTCTTCCGCTACACGGACAACTTCAACGGCTCCGCGAACGCGATCGCCGGTGTGACCAATGAGACCGGTCGCGTTGTCGGTCTCATGCCGCACCCGGAGCACGCCGTTGAGGTGCTCACCGGCCCGTCCACGGACGGGCTTGGCCTGTTTGAATCCGCCATCGACGCTATTTCGAAGATCGGAGCGTAGACGACCATGACTGTGCACGACGACACCGTCGAGAACGCGCAAGCAACCCCCGACCTTGAGCAGCCGTATGCGGAGCTGGGGCTGCGCGACGAAGAATACGAAAAGATTAAGTCCATCCTGGGCCGCCGACCCACGGACGCTGAGCTGACCGTCTACTCCGTGATGTGGTCCGAGCACTGCTCGTACAAGTCCTCCAAGGTGCACCTGCGCTACTTTGGCGAGACCATGACCGAGGAGATGGCCTCCAAGATCCTCGCCGGCATCGGTGAAAACGCCGGTGTGGTGGACATTGGTGACGGCGACGCGGTGACCTTCCGCGTGGAAAGCCACAACCACCCGTCGTTCGTGGAGCCCTACCAGGGTGCCGCGACCGGTGTGGGCGGCATCGTCCGCGACATCATGGCGATGGGCGCGCGCCCGATTGCCGTGATGGACCAGCTGCGCTTCGGCCCGGCTGACGCCGAGGACACCAAGCGTGTCCTGCCGGGTGTGGTCCACGGCATCGGCGGCTACGGCAACTCGCTGGGCCTGCCGAACATCGGCGGCGAGACCGTCTTCGATGCGGCGTACGCGGGCAACCCGCTGGTCAACGCGCTGTGCGTGGGCACGCTGAAGGTCGAGGACCTGAAGCTCGCCTTCGCCTCCGGCACCGGCAACAAGGTGGTGCTCTTCGGCTCCCGCACGGGCCTTGACGGCATCGGTGGCGTCTCCGTGCTGGGCTCGGCGACCTTCGAGGAAGGCGAGGAGCGCAAGCTGCCCGCAGTCCAGGTCGGCGACCCGTTCGCGGAGAAGGTGCTTATCGAGTGCTGCCTGGAGCTCTACCACGCTGGCGTGGTCGTGGGTATCCAGGACCTCGGCGGCGGCGGCCTGGCGTGTGCGACTTCCGAGCTGGCAGCGGCTGGCGACGGCGGCATGCGCGTCAACCTGGACAACGTGCCGCTGCGCGCCGAGGACATGTCGGCCGCAGAGATCCTCGCCTCCGAGTCCCAGGAGCGCATGTGCGCCGTGGTCACCCCAGAGAACGTGGATCGCTTCATGGAGATCTGCGCGAAGTGGGACGTCGGCGCCGCCGTCATCGGCGAGGTGACCGACGAGAAGGACCGCTACGTGGTCACCCACGGCGGCAAGGTCGTGCTGGACGCCCCGCCGTCGTCTATCGACGAGGGCCCGGTCTACGAGCGCCCATTCGCCCGCCCGGACTGGATTGACGGGGTTCGGGAACGTGGGGGCGTCGATAAGCAAGAGGCGCTGTCTGCTGCCTGGCTGAAGATGGTCGCCTCGCCTGCGCTGTGCTCGCGCGACTACATCGTGCAGCAGTACGACCGTTACGTGCGCGGCAATACCGTGCAGTCGCACGGCGCGGACGCGGGTGTTCTGCGCATCAACGAGGAGACGAACCGTGGCGTCGCCATCGCTACCGACGCCTCCGGTCGCTACACCTACCTCGATCCGAACGCGGGCGCGCGCCTGGCGCTGGCCGAGGCCTACCGCAACGTCGCGGTCACCGGCGCGACCCCGGTCGCGGTGACCAACTGCCTCAACTTCGGCTCGCCTGAGAACCCGGACGTGATGTGGCAGTTCCGCGAAGCAGTGCACGGGCTTGCCGACGGTGCCGCGGAGCTGAACATCCCCGTTTCCGGCGGCAACGTGTCCTTCTACAACCAGACCGGCGAGACCCCGATCCTGCCGACCCCGGTCGTCGGCGTGCTCGGCGTCATCGAGGACGTGTCGAAGGCGAACCCGCACGACGTGCCTGCATCCGATGAGGAGTTCTCCCTGGTCCTGCTTGGCGAGACCTTCGACGAGTTCGGCGGCTCCGTGTGGCAGGACATCTCCGGCGCAGGCCTTGGCGGCGTGCCGCCGAAGGTGGACCTGGCCAACGAGGAGCGCCTAGCGCAGTTCTTCGCCGATGCCGCGGGCAACGGCGGCGTGACCGCCGCCCACGACCTGTCCGAGGGCGGCTTGTCGCAGGCGGTCTTCGAGATGCTGCAGACCTCCGGCAAGGGCGCTGACCTGGACCTCGCGGCCGTGCACGAGGACGCGTTCACCGCGCTGTTCTCCGAGTCCGCATCCCGCGTCCTGGTCGTCGTGACCACCGATCGCGCCGACGCCCTGGTTGAGCGCGCTGGTGCCGCTGGCGTGCCGGCCGCGCTGATCGGCCGCACGAACGCCGACGGCATCCTGCGCTTCGGCGCCGAGCAGCTGGAGATCGCCCAGCTTCGCGACGCCTGGGCGTCCACCCTGCCGAGCCTGTTCGGCCACGCTACCGCGCCCAACGCAGCGGTGTAGCGCGCAGGCGGGCGTCACGTGGTTGCAGTACTGCTGACGCTCGCCGCTGTCTTCGGCCTGTCCGTCGTTGCCGGTGCCACTGGTGCCGGTGCGGCGGGCTTTGTCATTTCTGCGACGCTGCTGGGGTTCGGGCTGGCACCCTTCGTCGGCGACTCTTTGCAGCGGCTGCTGCCGTGCTCGGTGTGGGGCAGGTTTTCGCTTTCCGCCGGTGTTTCGAGGCGTTTGGGCGTTGACCGATTCAACGCGTTTCTCACCCGGGTCGGGTGGAACCGGCAGGTTGTGGCTATGCGCGGGTCTGGTGCTGGTGAGTCTGGCGTTGCGGGTGACCGCAGGAATCCGCGGCACATGCAGGCTGCCGCTGCCGGACATGCGTGGGCGTTGGTAGTCCATATCGTTGCCGCGGTGTGGGCAGCGGTGGCCGGCGGGTGGGTGGCCGCAGCGGTGTTGCTGCTGGTCGGGGTGGTCGGCCACCTTTATCCGGTGCTGCTGCAGGTTCGGGTGCTGACGCTGCTGCGGGAGGCGACTACAGGAGGGCGGCGTACAACGTAGCGGCTAAAGCGTAGCCCCTAGAACGTAGTCTTTCGGGTCGGACCCTTGTCTGTGACGAGTCACGTACCCGCTTTACCCGAAAGGCTACGCTTTGGAGGCTACGTTCTAGGGGCTACGCAAACGGAGCTAGCTCCATTTGGATCAGACCCGCCCGCAAATCCCGAGGTCGCGCGAAACCGTGAACCCTAAACGGAGCTAGCTCCATTTAGACCAGACCCGTCCACAAAACCCCAGGTCGCGTCCGACCGTAAACCCCAAACGGAGCTAGCTCCATTTAGACAAGGGGGTTACGCAGCAAAAACCCAGCGGCGCAACCCCCATCAACCCCCGTCAACCCCCAGCCATCAACCCCCTCAGCACACCACCGAACTAGTCCACCCGCTGTGCCGCCTCGGGCCGCTCGACCAGCGGTTCCGGCTCGTACTGCGCGCGCAGGTCCTTGAGCGTTTGGGTGTGCTCCCAGAGTCGCTTGTCCTCGTCGGTAACCGGCACAAACTGGCGTGCAGGCAGCGGGTTGCCGTCGATATCAATGCCGATGTAGGTGGTCGTAGCGTGGATGGCGTTGGTCAACTGCTCGCGGCCGCCGCGGGGGTCGCCGGAGCGGACGAAGGTGGAGACGTGGATTGAGCGGGAGTCGGTACGCGTGATGCGGGTTTCCACCTCGATGAGGTCGCCGATGTGGATGGGCTTGTAGAAGCGGATGCCGCCGGCGTAGACGGCCACGGTGCGCTCGCCGGACCATTCCATGGTGCAGGCCACGCCGGCCTCGTCGATCCATTCCATGGCGGTGCCACCGTGCACGTTGCCGCCCCAGTTCACGTCCGTTGGCTTGGCCAGGAAGCGGTGGACCAGGCGCGGTGCGGTGGAGTCGTCGGTGTAGGTCTGCTCCTCCATGGAGGCCTCGATGGCTTTGCGCAGGTCGATGCGGGACTTCGCCGCGCGCTCGACTCGGCGCTGCTCGTCGGTCACCGGCACGAAGGAGGGCACGGCCATGGGCTTGCCGGTCTTGGTGTCTTTCGCCACGAAGATGACCAGGCAGTCGCAGGCGCGGGTAAACACGCCTTCGCGGGGGTCGGCGGAGAGCACCTCGTTGACAATGTGCATGGAGCTACGCCCGGTCATGGCGATGGTGGAGCGCACTTCCACGATGTGCCCGGAGGGGATGGGTCGGGTGAAGTGGATGTGACCCACGTACGCGGTCACGCAGTAGGTGGCGGACCACTGCGCGGCGCAGGCGTAGGCGGCCTTATCGATCCACTCGAGGACGCGCCCGCCGGAGACACCTTGGGCACCGGCGTGAAGCACGTCGGTGGGCGATGCCATGAACCGCAGCGTGACGGAGGGCGACTTCTCTACCAGGGGCTTGTTGGTCATGAGTAGGCATCTTAGTATGGGGCGCATGGCATCTGGCAGAAGCTCCAAGCAAGACCCGCAGAAAACACGCGAGGCGGTTGACGCCGTCGCCGCCTGGCTCGACGGCGATGACCCACAGCCCGCCCGCGCCCTGCTTGCCGACGCCTGCCGCCGCACCGCCCGCACCCTCGCCGAGGAACTTCCGGGCAAGACGGTGGAGCTGCGCGTGCCCCCGTTTGTGGCGGTGCAGTGCGTCGAAGGCCCTGCGCATACTCGCGGTACTCCGCCGAACGTGGTGGAGATGGCCCCGGAGACCTGGCTGCGTGTGGCCACGGGCCGAGCCGATTTTGCCCAGGAGGTGGCCGCGGGCGCGATCGAGGCGTCCGGCTCGCGCGCCGAAGAGATTGCCCGCGGGTTGCCGGTAATTGCCCGATCCTAGGTCGAGTCCGTTAAAGTAGGGGCCGTGCATACCGTGAGCATGGAAAACTGCGGGGACTCTCGGGCCCAGCTCGACGACGCACCGCGCGATGAGTGCGGCGTGTTCGGCGTGTGGGCACCCGGCGAAGACGTCTCCAAACTGTCCTATTTCGGCTTGTTCGCCCTCCAGCACCGCGGCCAGGAGGGCGCGGGCATTGCGGTGGGCGACCACGACAATATCGTGGTGTTCAAGGACACAGGCCTGGTCAGCCAGATCTTTGACGAGTCCGTTTTGGACGCGCTGCAGGGCGATGTGGCGATTGGCCACACGCGCTACTCCACTGCGGGCGGCAATTCTTGGGATAACGTGCAGCCGATGTTTCGTACGTCGCCAAACGGCACCGACGTCGCGCTCGCGCACAACGGCAACTTGACCAACTACCAGGAGCTGCAGGCCGAGGCGATTTCCCGCAAGCTGATCCCCTCCAGCGGGGTGCAGGGACAGGGCTCTTCCTCGGACACGGCCGTCGTGTCCGCGCTGCTGGCCGATGAGATCCGTGATGAGCGCACGCTTTTCGACGCCGCGTTGGACCTCCTCCCGCGCATCGAAGGTGCCTTCTGCCTCATGATCACCGACGGCGACACCTTGTACGCCGCCCGCGACCCGCACGGCGTGCGCCCGCTGTCGCTGGGCCGGCTGGAGCGCGGCTGGGTCGTCGCTTCCGAGACGTGCGCCCTGGACATCGTGGGTGCGTCGTTTGTCCGCGACATCGAGCCGGGCGAGCTGGTCGCCATCGACGCCACGGGCATCCGCTCCGAGCGTTTCGCCGAAGCGCCGCGTGAGGCCCGCTGCGTTTTCGAGTACGTCTACGTCGCCCGCCCGGATTCCGTGCTGGACGGGCAGACGGTCAACGCCAGCCGCGTGGAGATCGGCCGCAGGCTGGCCCGCGTCCAGCCGGTGGACGGCGACCTGGTTATGCCGGTGCCGGAGTCCGGTACCCCGGCCGCGATCGGCTACGCCGAGGAGTCCGGCATCCCGTTCAAGCAGGGGATGATGAAGAACGCCTACGTGGGCCGTACCTTCATCCAGCCCTCCGATACGCTGCGCCAGCTGGGACTGCGTCTGAAGCTGAACCCGGTGCGCACTGTCATCGAGGGCAAGCGCCTGATCGTGGTGGACGACTCGATCGTCCGCGGTAACACGCAGCGCAAGCTCATCCGCATGCTCCACGAAGCCGGTGCGGCCGAGGTGCACGTGCGTATTGCCTCGCCGCCGGTGAAGTGGCCGTGCTTCTACGGCATTGACTTTGCGAGCCCGGGCGAGCTCATCGCCAACCACGGGCGCGGCGGCACCGACGAGGAAGTCGCCGAGTCCATCCGCACGATGATCGGTGCCGATTCCTTGGCATTCGTGCCTATCGACGACATGATCGCCGCCTCCAACCACCCCGCCGAGACCCTCTGCGCTGCTTGCTTTGATGGCAAGTACCCGCTCGGCCTTCCCGACGGCAACCCGAACGCCGACCTTGTCCGCCGCATCCAGAAAGGTGACACCCACCATGACTAACCAGAACCCCGATCCTGCTGTTTCTTACGCCGCCGCGGGTGTGGACATCGAGGCCGGTGACCGCGCCGTCGAGCTGCTGAAGGACCACGCGAAGCGCGCGTCCCGCCCGGAGGTCAAGGGCGGCATCGGCGGCTTCGCCGGACTGTTCGCGCTGGGGAAGTACCGTGAGCCGCTGCTCGCTGCGGGCTCCGACGGCGTGGGCACCAAGCTGGCTGTCGCCCAGGCGATGGATAAGCACGACACCATCGGCATCGACCTGGTTGCCATGTGCGTTGACGACCTGGTGGTCTGTGGCGCGGAGCCGCTGTTTCTGCAGGACTACATCGCTACCGGCAAGGTCGTCCCGGAGAAGATCGCGGACATCGTCGGCGGCATCGCCGAAGGCTGCGTCCAGGCTGGCTGCGCCCTGCTGGGCGGGGAGACCGCGGAGCACCCCGGCGTAATGGAACCGGACGACTACGACGTCTCCGCCACCGCCGTCGGCGTGGTCGAGGCCGACGAGCTGCTCGGCCCGGACCGCGTGCGCGAGGGTGACACGATCATCGCCATGGCCTCATCCGGTCTGCACTCGAACGGCTACTCGCTGGCACGCCACGTCCTTCTGGAGAAGGCCGGCCTGCCGCTGGATGGCCACATCGAGGAATTCGACCGCACGCTCGGCGAGGAGCTGCTCGAGCCGACCCGCATCTACGCCCGCGACTGCCTGGAGCTGGCCTCCGAGTGCGAGGTACGCACCTTCTGCCACGTCACCGGCGGTGGCCTGGCGGGCAACATGGAGCGCATCATCCCCGAAGGCCTGGTTGCGGAGATGCGCCGCGCCACCTGGACCCCGGGGCAGATCTTCCGCACCATCAAGACGGTCGGCCAGGTGCCGGACGCGGAGATGGAGAAGACCTTCAACATGGGCGTCGGCATGGTCGCCGTTGTTGCCCCGGAGGATCGCGACCGCGCGCTGGCCATCCTGACCGCCCGCCACGTGGACGCATGGGTGCTGGGCGAGGTCCGCGCTGCAGAGGACGGCGAGACCACCCGCGCCACCCTGGTTGGCGAGCACCCCCAGTACTAGGGCCCGGCGGGCATGAGAAAAGGCACCCGGGCCAACCGGGTGCCTTGCTCAAACGCCCAAACGGTAGAGGTACGGGAGGACCGGGCGGACTTAGTTCCGGTCGTCTTCGTCGTCGTAGTCCCAGTCCGCGTAGTCTGCGTACTGGTCATCCACCTCGTACTCGTCCTCGTCCCAACTGCGCCGCGGAGCCTTTCCTGCCAGCTCACGCTGCAGGGAATCGAGGTCCATTTCAGGAGAGTTGTACTTGAGTTGGCGAGCAACCTTGGTCTGCTTTGCTTTGGCGCGTCCGCGGCCCATGGCATGACCCCCTTGAGGTGGTTCTAGGGCGGCCTTTCAAAGAAGGCGGCCTCATACTTTCGATTAGTTATTGTCCTGGGGGACATAATAGCCTGTGTGTCAAAAAAATGCTCACCCGGCCCGCGAACAGGCCTTATTGTCCGCGGCGGAGCTTCTCGACGGCGAGGCGCCCAAGTTTCTCGCCCTCGTCGGTGGGCAGTGAGTCTTTATCCACGCTCGCGGCCACCCCGTCGATGTCCAGCGGGGCCTCGAGCGCGGAGCGTTTCACCAGCGCGAGTGCGATCGGGCCGTAGTCTGCGTCGTGGACGACGGTGCCGAGGCGGCCGACCTTGCGGCCGTTTGCGGTAATGGTGTCGCCGGGGTGCGGCTCGTTGGGGGCGGAGCCGTCGAGCTGCAGCATGACGAGTAGGCGAGGGGAGCGGCCGAGGTTTTCCACCCGCGCGACCGTCTCCTGTCCGCGGTAGCACCCCTTGTTCAGATGGACCCCGCCGACGTGCTCGCCACGGTTGATCAGGCGCGGTACCTCGTGGGGGATCGCCTTGTCGTCCAGGTCAACGCCGAGTTCCGGCTCGACGTTGCGCACGCGCGCGGCGGTAAAGGCCATCAGGCCGGCGAAGTCCACTCCGGCGTCGTCATGCAGGCGCTGCGCGACCTCGAGCGCCTGCTCCCTGGGCACAGTGAAGTCCATGCGTGCAGGCACGAAAGCATCGACGCGGCGGGTAAAAACCGCTTCCGGCACTTCCGGGAACTCGCCGTCAGGCGACAAGATCGTCAGCACTGCTAGGTTGGCCTCCTCGACGGTGACCTCGGACCAGAAGACCATCTTGCGCAGGTAGTCGGCAAAAGAGTCGAATTGGGCGGCGGGTACGTCGAGGTAAAACGTGCCGTCGACAAGCGCGATGTCGGCGTGGTGCAGGATGTGGCCCTGGATGTCCAGGTCGAGGGCTGAGGCGGAAAAGGACGACGGGACGTCGACAAGCTTTTGCGAAAGCAGGTTGTGCAAGAACTCCGCCGCATCCTTGCCCGCGACCGCGATGACGCGGCGGTGCGAGCGGTCGATCAGCCGGGTGCCCTGCTGCTCGGCGAGCGGGTTGCCGTAGTGCCAGGCCACGCCCTCGGCGAGCGGGTTGCCTTCGATAAGGGTGGCACCGGGCAGTTGCAAAAGATCAGACGAATACGACATAGATCCCGATCATACGGGCATAATGGGACAGTATGGTCTCCTTGCTTCCTCCCGCCCCCGTCATTTACCTCATCGAGCCCTTCGGCGGCTCCATCCGCAGGCAGAACGCCAACACGCCCCACATCTTCTGGGACGATGCGGCGGTGACCCGCGGCGATGGGATCTTTGAAACGATCCTCATCCGCAAGGGCGAGCCCGCGAACCTTGACAAACACATCGAGCGTTTCCGCCGCTCCGCCGCCACGCTCGACCTGCCGGAGCCCTGCGCGGAGCACTGGAGTAACGCCACCCGCGAGGCCATCGCCGATTTTGTGCGCGAGCGCGGCGTGGCACCGGAAGAGGTGGACGCGAAGTGCAGCTGGACCATGTCCCGCGGCCGGGAAACCACCGGCGTGCCCACCGCCTGGTTGACCATCAGGCCGCTGTCGGAAGAAGTGCTGTCCCAGCGCAAGAATGGCGTGAGCGCTGTGACCACCTCGCGCGGCTACAGCATCAACCGCGGCAAAGACGGCGAGGCGGAGGTGCCCTGGATGCGGGTCGGCGCGAAGACGCTGAACTACGCGGCGTCCATGGCGGCGCTGCGCTGGGCGCGCTCCGAGGGCTACGATGACGTGATCTACATCGACCCGGAGACGGAGCGTGTGCTTGAGGGCGTGACCTCGACCGTGGTGATTGTGAAGAAGGGCGGGCGGCTGCGCACCCCGAAGCCGGGGCCCGGCATCCTGCCCGGCACCACCCAGGCCGCACTCTTCGCGCACGCGGAAAAGCAAGGGTGGAAGTGCAAGCAGAAGGAAGTCTACCTCAGCGAGCTGCACAAGGCCGAGTCGGTGTGGCTGGTTAGCTCCACGCGCATGTACGCGCGCGTGCGCAAGCTGGACGGGAAGAAGCTTGCCCGCCCGGACAACGCCGAGGAGATCCAGCAGCTGATCGTGGACGCGCTGGATTCCTCCGTGCGTGAGGCCTAGCCCGCGATGCGCTTGAGCTCGCCGGACATGTAGGGCACCATCTCGCCGTCGACGAGACGCTCATCCACCCAGCCCAAGTTGTTGTTCGGCATGAGCCCGTAGAGGCGCTTGCCCGGGCCGTGCTTTTCGGGGCCGGACTCGGTAGCCAGGGTGGACGCGCTCTGCAGCTGCCAGCCGCGCTCGTTGACGGGCTCGCCGTACATCACCTCGACCAGTCCCCGGGAGTTGGTCAGCGTGACCTCGATTTCGTCGTCGAGGGAGATGCGCCAGAAACCGACCTCGCGCTGGTCCGCGCCGGTGGCCTCCCCGTTCTCGTCGAGACGCCAGATGCGGGACTCGAAGCGCAGGTAGTTCTCGCCGTCATGGGAGACGACCAAGCGCTGGCCAAAGGCGTACTCCTCGCCATTGTCGTTGGCCTGGCCGGTGCCAGTCCACACGCCCACGAGCGGCAGCAGGGCGAGCAGCCCATCGTGCAGGCTCGGGCCCTGGCGCAGGTTCGCGGTGTCCTCGTGGAGCGGGAAGTCTGGAAAACCCAGCTCCGGGATGTTGCGGTGCGCGGTGTTCTTCGACTGCTCCGCGGCGAGGTTCACGGCCTCGTTGCCGCTGAGCGAAGCCTGCTGGTTGTCGGGAGTTTGTTCATTCTCAGCCATGCCACCCAAGGGTAGTCGCTCGCCGCAACACGCCGCACGCGCCCCGCGAGTTGGCTGCTAGTTGTCGGCCGCCTCGTCCGCGTCCGAGGCCAGCGGCGAATCCTTCGCCTCCTGATGGGCGGCACCGTCGGCCGCGTCGTGCGCAAGGGGTGTGAGGTCGTCTTCCTCGATGGTGGTGTTGATGCGATCGCGGGAAAACTCGATCGACCCGCCGGTCAGCTGCACCTTGTCCGCGGGCCCGCCGAGCGGGAGATCCGCGGTGTCGCGGCGCAGGCTAAACGCAGCTACAGCCTGGTCAGTCAGCTCCGGGGGAACGTCGAGAAGTTCGCTGGGCCGCATGACAAACTCCGAGCCCTCCAGCCGCAGCGTGACGATCACGGTGACGGGCTGCTCCGCGTCGGGCAGCGTCCCGGTCAGCCGCGCCTCGCTCGCGCCACCACCGGAGGGCGAGATGTCGTAGGGGCTGGCGATGTCCAAATCCGTCATGCCGAGCAGCTGGCCAAAGGCCACGCCGTCGAGGCGCACGCTGCGGCGCACGAGGCTCGCTGTGGCACCGGTGAGGTCTTCGGTGATGGAGCTGGAGCGGGGATGGTCGAGCGTGACGTCGATAAGCTCGATGCCCGCATTGCCCACGCCCACACTCGCGACGGGCACATCGAGCGCGTCAACACTGATGCGGGGAATCGTGCTGCGAAACGGCAGTCCGCCCACATAGGCGGCAGGCGCGGTGGACAGGTCGCCGAGCTGTGCGGCGTGGACCGACAGCTCGTGCTCCGCGCGCATGGCGAGGGCGGTATCAGCCAGGTAGGCCACCAGGCCCGCGCCGATGAGGGCCGCGGCCACGCTTCGCTTCACATGCATACTTTTACCGTAGCCTTAGGGCATGACAGATCACAGCGCACTGATTTCTCAAGCCACCGCAGCCGACGGCGTCGCCCCCTTCTCGGAGGCTTTCGAGCAAGCGCTTGTCGACGCCACGTTGCACCACACCCACCTCACCACCGAAAACCCCGACGCCCCGGGTGAGGTAGTGGGGCTGGCCGGCATCGCCCCCGACGGTTCTGCGGAGCTTGTCATCCACCCGGACTTCCGCCGCCGCGGCCTTGGCACTGAGCTGGCGCGCCGGGTACTTGACGAGCGTCCCGATGCCGGACTGTGGGCCCACGGCAACCTGCCCGCCGCGCAGGCGCTCGCTGCATCGCTTGGCCTGGAATCCACCCGCGAGCTGTTAGTGATGTCCCTGTCCGGCGAGTTGCTGAGCGGCACCGAGCTGGAGCTGCCGGAAGGGATGCGCGAACTCACGCTCGAGCAGGCGAGCGATGAGTTCGGGCGCGAGGCGGTCGAGCGCGATTGGCTGCGCGTGAACAACGAGGCCTTCTCCTGGCACCCGGAGCAGGGCGGCTGGGATACGGCGCGCCTGCACCGCGCGATGGATACAGAGTGGTTCGACCCGGCGGGCGTGCTCTTCCTCTACGGCGGCGAGAAGGCGGAAGAGCTGGCCGGATTCATGTGGACGAAGGTACACCCGAGCGGGGAGGGCGAGATTTACGTCGTCGGGCTGGCCTCCGCGTTCCGCGGCAAGGGCCTGGGCGGTGCGCTGGTGCAGATGGGGCTGGTCCACCTGCGCCGGGTAGGGGTGCCGAAGGTGATCCTGTACGTGGAGGCGGACAACGCGCCTGCGGTGCGCCGCTACGAGCAGCTTGGGTTTGAGGTGGCCGAGCGGCATGTGGTCTATGCGGCGCGAGTCAAGAGGCAGTAATGTGATCTTCATCGCATTATGCGGAAACTAACAGGCAATATGCGGCGTGTTTGGGAAGTTCACTGATTGTTCACCTCCCGGTCCATTGACTATTAACCGGCGCGCCTTAGGTTGTTGAACCGTGAGTAATCGGAAAAGGATTGCGCCTGCGTTCAGCGCAGGTGAGCCGGCCGTGATGAAAGGCACCGATGCTCGAGTGGTAAACGACCTAAGCACCGGAAAGGTATTCCCCGTGATCCGTAACTTTAAGCGCACCGCCGCAGTCTTCGGCGTCGTAGCAGTTTCCTCCGCAGCCCTCGTTGCTTGCGGCGACTCTGAGTCCACCGACTCCGCAGATACCTCCGCTGAGGCAACCGCAGAGTCCACCGACGGTGCCGAGGGCACTGGCTCCGAGCTGACCGGTGAGACCGGCCAGCTGGTCGCCGAGGGTGCAACCTCTCAGCAGAACGCAATGGACTACTTCGCGTCCCGCTACGCTGAGGAAGTTCCGGGCGCAACCCTGGCATACAACGCCACCGGTTCCGGCTCCGGCATCAAGCAGTTCCTGGGCAACACCGTCGCTTTCGCTGGCTCTGACTCCCCGCTGAAGGACGACGAGGTGGAGAAGGCGGCAGAGCGTTGCGGCGGCAACGAGGCATGGCACCTGCCGTTCGTGATCGGCCCGGTTGCTATCGCCTACAACCTCGAGGGCGTCGACGAGCTGAACCTCACCGTTGACAACATCGTTGACATCTTCCAGGGCAAGATCACTAACTGGAACGACCCGGCTCTGGCCGAATCCAACCCGGACGCTGAGCTGCCGGATCAGGAGATCAAGCCGTTCTTCCGCTCGGATGAGTCCGGCACCTCCGACAACTTCCAGAAGTTCCTCGCTGCTGCGTCCGACGGCAAGTGGACCGGCGAGGGCAAGGCCTTCCCGTCCGAGGTGGGCACCGGCGCGAACGGCTCCTCCGGCGTGGCTTCCGAGGTCGCTGCGACCGAGGGCGCTATCACCTACGTCGAGGCCGGCTTCGCTGACAAGAAGGCCAACATCGACTTCGGCTCCGGCCCGGTCGAGCTGACCGACGAGGCTGTCGCTGCTGCACTGGACTCCATGGAGTTCACCACCGAGGGCCACAACATGGCCGTCGACGCAGAGGCACTCTTCGCCTCCGACGCAGAGGGTGCATACCCGCTCGTGCTGACCACCTACGAGATCGTCTGCTCCGCAGGTTACGACGAGGCGACCTCCAACATGGTCAAGGACTTCCTCAACGTCGCCCTGGACTCCCAGGACGAGGAGCTGGCCGGCGAGGGCTTCATCCCGGTCACCGGCGCACACGCAGATCGTCTGCGCGAGGCAGTCAACGCCATCCAGTAACAGGCTTCACGGCCGCTTTGGTGCCCCCCAACACGGCGAAAGCCGTCGCGGGGGGCATGCCCATGTTGGGGCATGGTGAACACCAGGTGTGCACCGCGTTACCAACAGGTTGATAAGTCACGTAGCGGCAGTTTGCCCCACCACCTTTTTCCAAACCGCTTAAAGGATCAGTAACTATGGCTGACAACGATATGACCCCGGCCGACGGCCTTCGCGCGGGTCAAGCGGCACCGACTGCGGAGCCGCCCGCCCCGTCTTCGACGGGCACCCCGTCCCACAACACTGACAACAACCCGGGGACTGCGAATCCCCGCACCGGCGTGAAGCGTCCGGGCGACCGAGTCTTTGAGATTCTCTCCACCGCCTCGGCGGCACTGATCACGGTCATCATTATCGCGATCGGCCTGTTCCTGGTCATCCAGGCGATTCCGCCGCTGAGCAGGAACGAAGGTGGGGTCCTCGGCTTCTTCACCTACACTGGCAACTGGCAGACCGCGAACCTGGACGCGATGCAGTTCGGTATCCCGAACCTATTCCTGTCCACGGTGATGATCTCGCTGCTCGCGCTGATCATGGCCATGCCGGTCGCCCTTGGCATCGCGCTGTTCCTGTCCAACTACGCGCCGAAGAAGCTCGTGCGCCCGCTGGGCACCCTGGTGGACATGCTCGCCGCGGTCCCCTCGATTGTCTACGGTCTGTGGGGCGCGCAGGTGCTCGGCCCGGCCCTGGGCAAGTTCTACGAGTGGATCAACTCCTGGGGCGGCGGCTTCTTCCTGTTCGCCACCTACCAGAACTCCCCGCCGTTCGCGACCTCCCGCAACATGCTCACCGGTGGCATCGTGCTGGCGATTATGATCCTGCCGATCATCGCCGCAACCGCCCGCGAGATCTTCGTGCAGACCCCTCCCGGCCAGATCGAGTCCGCGCTCGCACTCGGCGCGACCCGCTGGGAAGTCATCCGCATGACCGTCATCCCGTTCGGCCTCTCCGGTTTCATCGCCGGTTCCATGCTCGGCCTCGGCCGCGCGCTCGGCGAGACGATGGCGCTGTACATGGTGGTCGCTCCCGCCAACGATTTCCGAGGTTCGCTGTTTGACGGTGGCACCACCTTCGCCACCGCGATCGCGAACGCATCTGCAGAGTTCAACAACCCGATCTCCGCCGGTGCCTACATCGCGGCAGGCCTCGTCCTGTTCATTTTGACCTTTGTTGTCAACTCGATCGCCCGCGCGATCGTCAACAAGAAGTAAGGCAGGCAAGCGAATGTCTACTGCAGTTTCTAATACCTCGGGCGCTGGCGGGGCCGGGAAGGCGGCGTCGGCAAGCAAGGGCGCAAAGCAGACGCCCTTCACCGACATCGCACCCGGCCGCAAGTCGCTGAACTCCTTTATGGGCGGGCTGATGTGGCTGTGCATGATCCTCGCCCTCATTCCGCTTCTTTGGCTGCTCATCACCGTGATCGTGCGCGGTGCCCCGGCGGTGTTTGACGCCGGTTGGTGGACCAACGACATGGTTGGCGTGCGCATGTCCAAGGAAGGCGGCGGTGCGCTTCACGCGATCGCCGGTACCCTGATGCAGACGTTTATCGCCTCGATTATCTCCATCCCGATCGGTGTGTTTACCGCCATCTACCTGGTGGAGTACTCCAACGGCAACAAGTTGGGCCGCCTCACCACCTTCATGGTGGACATCCTGTCGGGTGTGCCTTCGATCGTCGCCGCGCTGTTCATCTACGCCCTCTGGATCACCATCCTGGGCATGGACCGCTCTGGCTTCGCCGTCTCGCTCTCGCTCATTCTGCTCATGGTCCCGCTCGTGGTGCGCAACACCGAAGAGATGCTGCGCGTCGTGCCGATGGACCTGCGTGAGGCGTCTTACGCACTGGGCGTGCCCAAGTGGAAGACGATTGCGCGCATCGTGTTGCCGACCGCCCTGTCCGGCATTGTGACCGGCATCATGCTCGCTATCGCCCGCGTGATGGGCGAATCTGCCCCGGTCCTGATCCTCGTCGGATCCACCCCGGCGCTGAACGTGTTCGGGCTCTTCGGCCAACCGCAGTCCTCGCTGCCGCTGTTCATGCTTGAAATGTGGAAGTCCGGTGCCACCGGCTTTGCCGCTGACCGCCTCTGGGGCGCAGCGCTGACGCTGGTCGTCATCGTGGTGGTGCTGAACCTGCTGGCCCGCCTGATTGCCAATAAGTACTCCGTGAAGAAGTAAAACCGCCCCACACCACCACTAGAGGAGAAACCCCGATGTCCAAACTCGAACTCAACGACGTCAATATCTACTACGACGACTTCCACGCCGTCCGCGACGTCAACATGAAGATCCCTGCCCAGGCCGTGACCGCCTTCATCGGCCCCTCCGGCTGCGGCAAGTCCACTGTGCTGCGCACGCTCAACCGCATGCACGAGGTCATCCCGAACGCCTCGGTTAAGGGCGAGATCCTGCTCGACGGCCACAACATCTACGGCAAGAACGTCGACCCGGTCTCCGTGCGCAACACCATCGGCATGGTGTTCCAGAAGGCGAACCCGTTCCCCACGATGTCCATCGAGGACAACGTAGTCGCTGGCCTGAAGCTGTCCGGCGAGAAGGACAAGAAGAAGCTCAAGGAAGTTGCTGAGCAGTCGCTGCGCGGTGCCAACCTCTGGGACGAGGTCAAGGACCGCCTGGACAAGCCGGGCGGCGGCCTCTCCGGTGGCCAGCAGCAGCGCCTCTGCATCGCGCGCGCGATCGCCGTGCGCCCCGAGGTGCTGCTCATGGACGAGCCCTGCTCCGCGCTCGACCCGATCTCCACGCTCGCCGTGGAGGATCTCATCCACGAGCTGAAGACCGACTACACCATCGTGATCGTGACCCACAACATGCAGCAGGCTGCCCGTGTGTCCGACAAGACGGCGTTCTTCTCCCTCGAGGCCACCGGTAAGCCGGGCAACCTGGTCGAGTTCAATGACACGACCACCATCTTCGAGAACCCGGAGAAGAAGGAGACCGAGGACTACATCGCCGGCCGCTTCGGCTAAAGCCTCTAGCTCCGTTTACCACTCGGTGCACGCCGCTGCCTTTGTGTAAGGCAGCGGCGTTTTCCATGTTGCTGGGTTAGCGCGGCTGTGTTAGCGCACGTTTTTGAACCGCGCCTCGATCTCGCGGAATTTCGCCTGCATATCAAACTCGCCCTCGCGCACGTACTCATCGGGCTGAAGCCCCGTCACAAGAAAGACGATGCGGTTGCCCACGTTCACGCAGCGGTCGGCGAAGCGCTCGTAGTAGCGCACGAGCATCGCAAGGTCCACGGCCTCGCGCGTGCTGTAGGGCCAGTCCGGCTCGGAGACCAGGTTGAGCAGGTAGGCCTTCATGTCGTCCATGCCGTCGTCAATGCTGTGCAGCTTGACGGCCTCGTCCGCGTCGGGGTGCAGCAAAAGCTCGCGGGTCTGCTCCACCATGGCGTCGGCAAGCCGGCTCATCTCCTCGATGTAGCGGTTGAGCTCTTCGGGCACGACCGCGTGCGGGTGGCGGGCGCGGGTGAGTGTGGCGATGTGCATGGACAGCGCCGCCATGCGCGAGAGATTCTCCACGATGTAAATCGAGGAAAGCACTTGACGCAGGTCGGAGGCCACGGGGCTTTCGAGCGCAAGGAGGCTCACGCTGCGCTCTTCGCAGCGCGTGGTGATCTCGCGCATGCCGTCGACCTCGGTCAGGGCATCCTCGGCCTTGCTCAGGGACTGAGTCAGCAAGCTTTCCGACGCCAACCGCATCGCTGCCTGCACCCGCTCGCAAAGCTCGAGCAAGTCGGCATTGAAGGCCTCGAGGTGCTCGCGGTAGACGGTGCGCAAGCGCACGCCCGGAGCCTTGTTGCTTGTCGACGCCCCGTCGTCCCCGCTCGCCTCGTCCTCAGACTCAGTGGCCTCAGTGGCCTCAGCGTTTTCGGCGCTTGGGTTATCCGCCGTTGTTTTCGATCTCTGCGCCCTGCGGGACCGACTCATCTTCGGGATCATCTAACCATCCTTCCGGCAGCGCGACTTTCGCGGAGCTGCCCTGGCGGCCGCGCGCGCTGTCTGCTTCTTCCGCCAGCTGCTGAGAATCTGCGATTGGGGCCAGCCGCTCGCGCAGCTGGGCGAGCGAGGTGACTTGGGCAAGCTCCTTGCGGAACTCGCCGCCAACGGGAAAACCGCGCAGGTACCAGCCGGTGTGCTTGCGGATGTCACGGCACGCGTGGTCCTCGCCATCGTGCGCGGCGAGCAGTTCCGCGTGGCGGTAAATAATGCGCGAGACTTCCCCCAGCGTCGGCTCTGCGGGAATGGGCTCCCCGCGCAGCTGGGCACCGAGCTGGGCGAACAGCCAGGGGCGTCCAAGGCAGCCGCGCCCGACCTCCACGCCGTGACAGGCGGTCTCATCCATCATCCGCTGCGCGTCCTCGGCGGCGAAGATGTCGCCGTTGCCGATCACGGGCACGCCCGTGCCGTCCATGTGCTCGACGAGCCGGGCGATCTCGTCCCAGTGCGCCGCGCCCGAATAGCGCTCTGCTGCGGTGCGCGCATGCAGCGCGACGGCGGCCGCGCCCTCCTCCGCGGCGATGCGGCCGGCGTCGAGGTGGGTGTGGTGCTCGTCGTCGATACCGATGCGGAACTTCACCGTAATCGGGATGCAGGAGCCCTCGGCGGCGCGCACGGCGGCTGCGACGATGTTGCCAAACAGGCGGCGCTTGTAGGGGATAGCGGAGCCACCACCCTTGCGCGTGACCTTTGGCACTGGGCAGCCAAAGTTCATGTCCACGTGGTCGGCGATGTCCTCCTCGACGATCATGCGCACTGCCTCGTACGTGAACTTCGGGTCCACGGTGTAGAGCTGCATGGAGCGCGGCGTCTCTTGCGGCGCGAAGCTGGTCATGTGCAGCGTCTTCTGGTTCCGCGCCACCATCGCGCGCGCGGTGATCATCTCGCAGACGTAGAGCCCGGAGCTTGTCCCGGTGAGTTCCTGCTCAATCTCGCGGCACAGCACGCGAAACGGCATGTTGGTCACCCCGGCCATCGGCGCGAGGATGACAGGCGAGTTCAGCTCCATAGCGCCGATGCGCAGTGCGGGCGCGTCTGGCGCGCCGGGCGTACTGTGCTGAGTGGTAGTTGGGGCTGTCATAGTGCCCCATTGTTCCCGGTTGTGGCGGGAAAGTGCAATTTGTGTAGCCGCGAGGTAGTCAGCGAACGAGTACACCCAAGTGGGGGTGAAAACTGGGGAGGTTCGGGAGTGTGTTTCCCGTCAATCGGGCGCGAAATGCGACACCGTACCCCCAGCTACCTGCGAAGCTGCAGATAGTCACATCATTTGCGTGCGCTGGTGGGGGTGGGAGGATGGATCTCGTAGACGTGGCAATGCAAGATAGGTCACAATACAGTGGTGTTGTTATCACCTACCGACGAATCCAAGTGAGGGATGAATATGGGTAACCGTATCGCCAATGCAAAACTGCGTGACAAGGTCATGTCCGCTGAAGAAGCGGGCCAGTTTGTCAACCATGGCGACAAGGTGGGCGTGTCCGGCTTTACCGGGGCTGGGTACCCCAAGGCCATGCCGGGCGTCATCGCAGAAAAGGCCAAGGCTGCGCACGCCAAGGGTCAGGACTTCAGCATCGACCTCTACACGGGCGCATCCACCGCGCCGGAGTGTGACGGTGTGCTCGCGGAGGCGAACGCGCTGCGCTACCGCATGCCGTACCAGTCCGACCCGCAGATGCGTAACAAGATCAACGCTGGCGAGATGAAGTTCCAGGACATCCACCTGTCCCACTCGGGCATGATGGTGGAGCAGGGCTTCTTCGGCGACGTTGACCTGGCCATCGTGGAGGCAGTCCGCATTACTGAAGAGGGCAACATCGTCCCGTCCTCCTCCGTGGGCAACTCCGTCGAGTTCCTCAACGCCGCCAAGAAGATCATCATTGAGGTCAACGAGTGGCAGTCCGAGGACCTGGAGGGCATGCACGACATCTGGACCGTGCCGGCGCTGCCGAACCGTATCCCGATCCCGATCACCAAGTGCGGTGACCGTATCGGTACCACCTACATTGAGATCGACCCGGAGAAGGTCGTTGCTGTCATCGAGACTAATGATCCGGACCGCAACGCGCCGTTCAAGGCACCGGACGAGGTGTCGGAGCAGATCGCTGGCAACTTCCTCGACTTCTTGGAGAACGAGGTCAAGGCCGGCCGCCTCACCTACGACGGCTACGTCATGCAGTCCGGCGTGGGCAACGTGCCGAACGCCGTGATGGCTGGTCTGATGGACTCCAAGTTTGAAAACATCCAGGCCTACACCGAGGTCATCCAGGACGGCATGGTCGACCTGATCGACGCGGGCAAGATGACCGTCGCTTCCGCGACCTCCTTCTCCCTGTCCCCGGAGTACGCGGAGAAGATGAACGATGAGGCTGCGCGCTACCGCGAGTCCATCATCCTGCGCCCGCAGTCCATCTCTAACCACCCGGAGGTCATTCGCCGCACCGGCCTGATCGCCTCCAACGGCATGATCGAGGCGGACATCTACGGCAACGCCAACTCCACGCACATCAACGGCTCCCGCCTGATGAACGCGCTGGGTGGCTCCGGTGACTTCACCCGCAACGCGTACATCTCCTCCTTCATCTCCCCGTCGGTGGCCAAGGACGGCGCGATCTCCGCGATTGTCCCGATGGTCTCGCACGTGGACCACACGGAGCACGACGCGATGGTCTTCATTACCGAGTACGGTGTGGCAGACCTGCGCGGCCTGGCACCGCGTGACCGCGTTCAGAAGATGATCTCGATCGCTCACCCCTCCTACCGTCCGCTGCTGGAGGAGTACGTCGAGCTGGCTGCGAAGAGCAAGTACCAGGCGACCCCGCACGACCTGCGCCACGCCTTCGACTTCCACACCCGCATCCAGGAGACGGGCACGATGCAGAAAGAAGGCTAATCGCCTTTAAAGTGCACCGCACGCCCGCGCGGCCTGCCGCAAGATTTGCGCAGGTGGCGCGGGCGTCGCCACGCGCAGGCGGGGTGATTACCGCGCAACGTACGCGGCCCGCTACTATGTTGCGCATGGGCCTTTAGCTCAGTTGGTAGAGCTACGGACTTTTAATCCGCAGGTCGTGGGTTCGATCCCCACAGGGCCCACCGTGGAAAACCTCCGGATCCTTAGAAGGAGCCGGAGGTTTTCGCGTTGCTGGGTGGGGATTAAGACTTCACCATCCGCCGTATCGCCTGCATTGCCTCTGTCACCTTGTCATCCGCCTGCGCATCGCCTGCGGCGAGCGCGCCGGAGACGCAGTGGTGGAGGTGGTCCTCGAGGAGCGCCAAGCCAAGGTTTTCCAGCGCGGAATCGATCGCGGCGATCTGCGTGAGGATGTCGATGCAATACTTGTCCTCGTCCACCATCCGGTGAATCCCGCGCACCTGCCCCTCGATGCGCTTGAGGCGAGCGAGATAGCGGGACTTCTCCGCAAAGTAACCGTGGTGGCAGTCGTCATCGTGCATGCAGACATCTTAACCGACCAGTTCCACGGCTAAGAAAGACGAAATGAACAGGCGTTTTGCTATTCTCACAGGCAATGCATTAGATTAGGTCAAGTCGCTAGCCCCCATCGTCTAGAGGCCTAGGACTCCGCCCTTTCACGGCGGCAACACGGGTTCGAATCCCGTTGGGGGTACCAGTGATTCCCCCTTCGGTGGGAGTTGCAGTGCGATGGCCCTGTGGCGCAGTTGGTTAGCGCGCCGCCCTGTCACGGCGGAGGTCGCGGGTTCAAGTCCCGTCAGGGTCGCCAGTGGCAAAGCCAGTCCCCGGTAGTCCGGGGGCTGGCTTTTTGCGTTCCCGCCATGCCGTAAATTTTTGGTTAAGTTTCCCGGACATCTGTTGCGGTCACCTTATCGGCATTTTACTGTGGGCTGTGATCTTGGCCATATGGTGAAAGGGACTTGAGCAATGTCGCATGTAAGGGAGAGAAGCCGCGCCGTAGCTGTGCTGGTGCTTGCCGCCGCGTGCATGTTGATGTGGGTGGTGCCCGCATTTGCTACCGAGACGAGTAAGCCTGCGAGCTCGAGTACCGCGACAAGTACTGAGACAAAGACGCTGTCGAGTTCGACGACGAAAACCTCTGGGGCATCCGAGGAAAACGCGAGCCAGGGTTCTGCTGATGCGAAGGCGGCGCTGATTCTGGACGCGTCGTTTTCGATGCTCGAGGAAGATGCCGATGGCCCGCGTATCGACGCGGCGAAGAAGGCGACCCACGAGCTGATTGATTCCCTGCCGGATACGGCGCAGATGGGCCTGTTCGCTTACGGTGCGCAGGAGTCGAACGCGCCGGACAATAGGGAAGCGGGCTGCCGGGACATCCAGCGGCTGGTCCCGGTGGGTGAGATTGATAAGCAGGAGTTCGGCTCGGCTATCGACGGGCTCACGCCGAAGGGCTACACGCCAATGGGCAATGCGCTGCGCGAAGCCGCGGATGAGCTGGGGGACGAGGGCGAGCGCTCGATCATCCTGGTCTCTGACGGCATTGATACCTGCGCGCCGCCGGAGGTCTGCGACGTGGCCAAGGAGCTAGCCGGCGAAGGCGTGGATTTGACTATCCACACGGTGGGGTTCAAGGCTGATGAAGAGGCCCGCGCGGAGCTGGAGTGCATCGCCGAGGCCGGTGGTGGGCAGTTCCTCGAGGCTGCTGATGCGAGCAGCCTTGCGGAGTCGCTGAAGTTTCTGGCCCAGCGCGGGGTGGTGAAGTACCAGACAGCGGGCACGCCTTTCGAGTTTGCGGACAACCCCGAGGACGCGAAGTGGCTGGGCGAGGGCCAATATTTGACGACGGTGACGCCGGATCGAACCTCCAAAACAGACCGCTATTTCCGCTTTTCCGTGCCGCCGCGCCACCACGGACGAGTGGTGTTCACTCCGGTCCTGCAGGGCGACGCCATGTGGGAAGACACAGAGGTCAAGGTGGAGCCGGCGGAGGTCACCAACGAGGGGGACCCGGCGTGTGGTGAGTTCCCTGGCAGCTGGGGAGAGACCGCATCGGGTGGACCGGGCTTTGGCATTGGCTCGGCATACGCTTCGATGAAACGCACCGACGATGAGGACATGGAGTGCGATATGAGCGACATCCTGGTCAAGATGCATATCTCCAATAGCCGCGACGAGGTCGCCGAGGATGTCCCCATCGAAGTCGGCATCTTCTACGAGCCGATCCCTGGCGAGGAGCAGGCCGATGAGTGGGAGGAGCGTCGTATCTCCAGCGCCGGCGAGTACCAGGAGGAGATGCCGATTGAGAATCCGCAGCCGATCAGCGGCGGTACGGGTTTCAACGACGCTGTAGAGATTTCAGAGGGCACGTATTCCGACCACATCGTTCCCGGCGAGTTCAAGTTTTTCAAGATTCCGGTGACCTATGGGCAGCGCCCGGTGATTCGGGCAAAGACGCCGCCTTCGGTTGCACGCAACGCTGACGACATTGCGTTCGGCGTGAAGGATCCACTGCGCAATGGGGTCGCAGGAAACAAACTGATCTTCTTTGATGACGCGGTTGAGTCCGACCCAGAAACCGCGAACCAGTACGTGTGGTACGGCAGCGATACTCCCTACCAGGGCGACTACTACGTCTGGTTCGGTATGGGCTGGGTGTCCGAGGGGTACGGGATCGCCGGCGTCGATCAGCCTTTCGAGTTCGAGGTGCTCTTGGATGGCGAGCCTGCCAACGGCGGCCCGGACTGGACGCCGACGCATGAGAATGGCCCCGAGCCTTCGGACGAGCCGATCAAATTCGACGCGGCGGACAGCGCTGCAACGACGTCAGCCTCGCAGGAGGAGAGCGACGATGACCAGGAGGTCAACGCTTCGAGCGACGAGCAGGACGGCGGCTTCGGGCTCGTCCCGACATTGCTCGGTGGCCTGCTGGTGCTGTTGCTGATCGCTGCGGCCGTGGTCTTCTTCATCGTGCGCAAGCAGCGCGGGAACTGGCAGTAGGTTGCCTGCGGGCAGAACCAGGTACCTGTTGGGCATATTCAGGAAAGGGCTTGAGCAATGTCGCATGTAAGGGAAAGAAGTCGTGCCGTCGCTGCGTTTATGCTCGCGGCCGCGTGCATGCTGATGTGGGTCGCACCGGCATTCGCGACGGAGACGGCAACGACGACGAACCGGCCCGTGGAATCGAGCACCGCGGTGAGCACGGAGACGACGACGCTGTCGAGTTCGACTGCGCGGGCGTCGGCAAGCGAAGGCTCCGCGGACGCGAAAGCGGCGCTGATCCTGGATGCCTCGTTTTCGATGCTTGAGGAGGACGCCGATGGCCCGCGGATCGACGCGGCGAAGAAGGCGACGCACGAGCTGATCGATTCCCTGCCGGACACGGCGCAGATGGGCCTGTTTGCCTATGGTGCGCAGGAGTCCAACGCGCCGGACAATAGAGAAAAGGGATGCAGGGATATTCAGCGCCTGGTTCCTATCGGCGAGGTGGATAAGCAGGAGTTCGGCTCGGCTATCGACGGGCTCACGCCGAAGGGGTACACACCGATGGGCAATGCACTGCGTAAGGCCGCGGAGGAACTGGGCAATGAGGGGGAGCGCTCCATCATCCTGGTGTCCGACGGCATTGATACCTGCGCGCCGCCGGAGGTGTGCGACGTGGCCAAGGAGCTGGCCGGCCAGGGCGTGGACCTGACGATCCATACGGTCGGCTTCAAGGCGGACGAGGAGGCTCGTGCGGAGCTGGAGTGCATCGCGGAAGCTGGCGGCGGGCAGTTCTTGGAGGCTGCCGACTCTGCGAGCCTGGCGGAGTCGCTGAAGTTTCTGGCCCAGCGAGGCGTGGAGAAGTACGAGACTGGCGGCACTGAGTTTGAGTTCTCGGAAACACCGGAGGACGCGAAGTGGCTGGGCGAAGGCCAGTACCAGACCACGGTGACGCCAGACGGGGGCACCCCGACGGACCGGTACTTCCGGATTTCTGTGCCGCCGCGTCACAACGCGCGCATGGTGGTTACACCGGTGTGGCAGACCGAGGGCATGTGGGAAAAGGGGCACCTGAAGATTGATCCGGTGGAGGTGACCAACAAAGGTGATGAGGAGTGCGGCTGGTTCCCGGTGACGCACACCGCGTTCATTTCTTCTGGGCCGGACTATGGGGCCGACTCTGCGAATGCCTCGGTAGAGCGCAATGATAAAGACGACATGGAGTGCGACATGAGCGACATCCTGGTCAAGATGCAGGTTTCCGACGTCGAAGAAGAGGTCACCGAGGGCATCGCGCTCGAAGTGAACGTGGTCTACGAGCCGGTCATCAGCGAGGAGCAGGAGAGCGAGTGGGTAGATGGCCGCGTGACGAGCGCGGGCGAGTACCTGGGGGAGCTGCCGATTGAGAACCCGGAGCCGATTTCCGGTGGCACTAGCTTCAACAACGCGGTGGAGATTACCGAGGGCACGTACTCCGACAACATCGTTCCCGGCGAATTCCGGTTCTTCAAGATTCCTGTGGACTACGGGCAGCGGCCGGTAATGAACGTGAAGACGCCGGCGTCGGTTGCCCACAATGCCGATAGCCTCGGGTACGGCATCTATGACCCGCTGCGCAACGAGGTGGCAGGCTTCAGGCTGAACTTCTTCCAGGACGAAGCCGAGTCAGGCCCGGAGACCCTGGGCCAATACGTGTGGCACGGCACCAACACTCCTTACCAGGGCGAGTACTACGTCTGGTTCGGCATGGGCTGGGTGCACGAGGGCTACGACGTCGCTGGTGTAGAGCAGCCCTTCGAGTTTGAGGTGGTCATGGACGGCGAGCCCGCCAACGGTGGCCCGGATTGGACGCCGACGCATGAGGACGGGCCGGAGCCTTCGGACGAGCCGATCAAGTTCGACGCGGTAGATGGCGAGGCAACGACCTCGGCCTCGCAGGAAGAGAGCGACGATGGCCAAGAGGTCAACGCCGCGGACAGTGAGGATGAGGGCGGCTTCGGGCTCGTCCCGACGCTGCTCGGCGGCCTGCTGGTGCTGCTGCTGATCGCCGCGGCAGTGGTCTTCTTCATCGTGCGTAAGCAGCGCGGCAACTGATAGGTGGTTTTGCATACAAGGTAACCAGACAGCTGTTGCGCAAGCGTGGATCCGCTTTTAGTGTGGGTTGTGACCCTAGTAACAATGCGGACAGGAGTTGAACAATGTCGCACACGCGAAGGGGGAGTCACGCCGTAGCAGCGCTCGTGCTTGCTGTTGCGTGCATGCTGATGTGGGTAGCGCCCGCGATCGCGACGGAAACGGCCACCTCGCCGGCGACGTCGAGTACGGCGATCAGTACGGAGACCAGGACGGTTCCGGGGACGACGACGCGGGCGTCGGCAAGCGAAGGCTCCGTCGACGCGAAAGCGGCGCTGATTCTCGACGCCTCCTTTTCCATGGTCGAGGAGGACGCCGACGGCCCGCGTATCGACGCGGCGAAGAAGGCGACGCACGAGCTGATCGGCTCCCTGCCGGATACCGCCAACATTGGCCTGCTCACCTACGGTGCGCAGGAGTCGAACGCGCCGGACAATCGTGAAAAGGGCTGCCGGGACATTCAGACGCTCGTGCCGGTGGGCTCGCTGGACAGGCAGGAATTCGGTGCGGCTATCGACGGGCTGACGCCGAAGGGCTACACGCCGATGGGCAATGCGCTGCGCAAGGCCGCGGGTGAGCTCGGGAATGAGGGCGAGCGCTCCATCATCCTGGTCTCCGACGGGATTGACTCCTGTGCGCCGCCGGAGGTCTGCGATGTGGCCAAGGAGCTGGCAGGGCAGGGTGTGGACCTTGCTATCCACACCGTTGGGTTCAAGGCTGACGAGGAGGCTCGCGCGGAGCTGGAGTGCATCGCCGAGGCTGGCGGCGGGCAGTTCCTCGAGGCCGCTGACGCCGGGAGCCTGGCCGAATCGCTGAAGTTCCTCGCCCAGCGCGGGGTGGACACTTATAAGGCTGACGGAACGCCCTTCGAGTTTGCGGACAGCCCGGAAGACGCGAAGTGGCTGGGCGAAGGGCAATACCGGACGAAGATCCCGGCCGATGCAAACTCTGAGCAGAATCAATACTTCCGTCTCTCCATCCCGCCACGCCACCATGGTCACGTTGTGGTGACGCCGATGTGGCAAACCGATGGCGACTGGGACTGGTCCGTCGCGAAGGTCGAAATTAGGGACGTGACAAATGAACGCGAGGAAAACTGCGGGTTCCTCTCCGCACCCGTCACCGCGAGGCAGATGCACGGAAGGACGCACCCCGGTGGCTTCGCAATGAAACGAGACCACGGAACGAGCCTCGATTGCGATATGAGCGACATCCTTGTGACCACACAGCTTTCCGGTGTGGACGATGCAGCACCGGCAGGTGTAGACGTCGAGGTGCAGGTGTTCTACGAGCCGGTCGCGGATGAGGCGCAGGAAAAGGAGTGGGAAGCAAACCCGCTCGCCCAGCCCAGCGAGTATTCGGGCGAGCTGAAGGTGGAAAACCCGCAGCCGCTCAACGGCGGCACAAGCTTTAACGATGCCGCAGAGATCACGGAGGGATCCTACTCCGGCGTGATCGTGCCTGGTGAGTACCGCTATTACAAGATCCCCGTATCCAACGGGCAGCGCCCCGTTGTGACTGTGAAGTCAGGAAAATCGCTTACGGGTGCCGCTGGGAATATCAAGTTCGGGGTGATGGATCCACTGCGCCACGATCGTGCCCAGTCCTCGCTGGGGCTCCACGGCGAAGAAAACCAAGAGGGGCCGATCGCCCCGCCAGCGCGCGTCTGGCCTGGGATCGAGGCACCCTACCAGGGCGACTACTACATCTGGTTCAGCCAGGATTGGGTCTACGGCAACACAGCACCTACCGGCGTGGAGCAACCCTACGAGTTTGCGGTCGCCCTCGACGGCGAGCCGGCCGAAGGTGGGCCGGACTGGGTGCCCACCAGCGATCCGGGGCCGGAGCCAGCGGACGAGCCGATCAAGTTTGACGCGGCGTCCGAGAGCGAAACCGAAAGCACCGCGGAAAGCTCAGTTGCCGAAGCGGAAGATAGCGAGGCTCAGGAGCAAGCCGCTGCGGAGGAAGAAGCCAGCGGGTTTGGTCTCATACCGATGCTGCTCGGCGGGGCAGTGGTGCTTCTGCTGATTGCAGCTGTGGTGGCACTGGTGCTGCGCCGCAAGTCGAGCGACAGCTGGCAGTAGCGGGTGTGGGCTCTACTGCTTACCTGGCCATCCCGCTGGGGGCCAGGTACGCGGGAGGCTCAGAGGTCGACGTCTCCTTTGGTCAGGATTCCGCAGTTGAATCCTGTGTTTTGTCTCACGATTTATGAAATAATAATTATTTACCACAGGTCGAGCGGAAAGTGAGCTTGGCTAATTGTGGAATTGAGGCATAAGGCAGTTAGAGGAAGAGCTGAAAGGATATCGATGGATAGGGCCTCTGAACAACCGCATTCGCGACGTAAATTCTCATCTGCGTGGCCGGTGAAGGACTTGCCGGTGGCGGCGTATCCGCTTGGTGGCGAATCCGAGCAGGACGACGATGCAAGTGCTCTGCGAGGAGCCGAGCCGCAGCCGAGAGCAGTGTGGCGCTTCTTTCTCTACAGTGCGATTGGCCTTTTTGCATTCTTCGTGCCGTTTTCTATCAACGGTTCTAGCTCAACGATTCTTCTCGACCACATTGTCACCTGGATCACGGAAACTCTCGGCCAGGGCACTCGGTATCTGGCACTCCTCGCCATTGTCGTGGGCACGGTGTACCAGTTCGTTTCGGGACGATGGAAAGAAGACTATGCGCGCATGGTTTTTGCTTTCCTTTCGGTGGTAGCAATTGTGTTGTGCGCGATGGTCACATTTGGCGTGGGTCCGGCCTGGCTACTTAATCCCGATATTGGGCCGTTTGTTTTGGATAAACTCGTCATTTCCGTCGGGATGCTTATCCCCGTTGGAGCTGTTTTTCTCGGCTTACTTGTGGGCTTCGGTCTGATGGAATTCATCGGCCTGATGGTTCAACCCTTTATGCGACCGGTATTCCGAACCCCGGGTAAATCCGCAGTCGACGCGGTGGCTTCATTTCTTGGGTCGTATTCACTCGGTCTGCTGATCACGGACCGCATGTACAAGAACGGTAGCTACAACGGCCGTGAAGCTGCGATTGTTGTATCCGGATTCTCCACTGTATCTGCCACGTTTATGGTGATTCTGGCGAAAACGCTGGACATGATGGAGTACTGGAACATCTATTTCCTTGTCACATTCATCATTACTTTTATCGTCACGGCGATCATCGTGCGCATCCCTCCAATCAGTCGCATTCCGGAGGACTATTACCCGGGGGCCGAGCCTCACCCGGAAAAGGAGATTACTGGCAACCGTATGAAGGCCGCGTGGCGTGAAGCGAAGCTGGAACTCGAGCGCGCGGATTCCTTGGTCAAAGTCTTGTGGGCGAACTTCCGTGACGGCCTGACGATGGCTGTACAGGTAACACCGGGAATCATGTCTGTAGGCGTGATCGGGCTTTTGCTCGCTACCTATACTCCGGTGTTTAAAGCGCTGGGTATTGTGTTCTACCCAGTCGTGTGGCTTCTTCAGCTACCGGACCCGTGGGCAACTTCCGGGGCCTTGGCAACTGGTCTTGCGGAGATGTTCCTCCCCGCAACGCTAGTAGCGGGTTCCGAGGATATGGTGTTGAAGTTCACCATCGCAGTAGTTTCCGTGAGTCAGATTTTCTTCTTCTCGGCGATGGTGCCAGCGGTTCTCGCGACCGATATTCCCCTCAACATCGTGAAGATGGTCATCATCTGGTTCATCCGCGTCGTACTCACTGTGCTCATTACGGTGCCTGTAGCACTCCTGCTTTTCTAGGCACCGACTTTGCACTCGAGGGGACTTTAGCGGGACGTTTTGGCCGCCATAACCGCATCGTTAATAAGCCGCGCTGCGGCTTTAGCGGTGCGGTTATCCACATCGAAAGCAGGGTTGAGCTCGACTACATCCAAAAGTGCCACCCGGCCGGTAGCGGCGACAGCAGAGACCATAGCGCGAAGTGCGGCGAACTCCACCCCAAAGGATGCGGGGGCAGAAACACCTGGAGCGACTGCGGCGGGTAAAACATCCAAGTCAATGGATAAATGAATCGGGCGGTTCCCGCTCACGGCCGTGAGCGCGCGTTCGATGGCTTCGCGGATGCTCAGTTCCGCGAGCTCAGTGTCTAACACGGTGTTGACCCCAAGCTGGTCAGCGGTATCAAAAAGCGTCGACGTGTTGTTCGGGCGGGAGATACCGAACACTGAGTAGTCAAAATCGCTTCCTACGAGGTCCGCGATTTGCCGGAATGGAGTGCCAGAGGTTGGCCGATCCGCGGCGCGGAGATCAAAGTGTGCGTCGAAATTGAGTACCTGCATCGGCCCGATCGCTTCGTAAGCGCCGCGGTGCGTGGCGAACGATGTTTCGTGTCCACCGCCAAGTACCACCGTCATGCCTGCGTCGCCTTGCGCGCTAACCAGCTCGCGTACGTGGTCCGAGAGCTCGCGTTGGGCGACTTCGAGGTCGTTTTGCTGAGTGGTGACGGTGCCGACGTCGATGAGTTGGCACTGTTGGTGGACGGCGAGAGATCCGAGTGCGCTTCGAAGTGCCGCGGGGCCTTCGGCTGCGCCTTGACGGCCCCCATTCCGCTCAACGCCCTCATCGGAGGCGAACCCGATGAGGTGCACGGCGCCAGCCGAAGGCTGTGCAGAGGTCTCAACGACGCTATGCCATCGTGCGTGCTCTGGGCCTGGGCCATCGTTGCGTCCGGTCCAAGCGGGGGCAGGGGAGAACAGAGGAGCGGTTACAGTGTTCATGCGTCCCAAGCCTAGCGTCGATGCATACTGGGCATGATGAAAAAACGACAAGTCCCAGCTGCGCATAACGTTCTGCGCATTCTCGCTTTGCTGTCTGCTACTGATATTCCAATCTCCGCGTCACGCATCCAGCGGGAGCTTGATCTGCCGCGCTCGACTACCTACCACCTGTTGCGTGAGTTGGAGGACTCTGGTTTTGTCGTGCGCTTAGGGTCAGCTGGTACGTACGGGCTGGGGTTGGCGTCTTACCGTATGGCGCAGGCGTACACCACACAGCAGCCATTGGTGCGGCTCGCGACGAGTCCGCTCGAACGGATCGCGGCGATCGCTGGTGGCTCGTCTCACTTGTCGCGTCTTGCTGGCTCGGAAATCGTGTATTTGCACGAAGTTCGTTCGCCGGGTGCCGTATCCCTGGTAACGGAAGTAGGGGTCCGCTTGTCCGCGCTGTCTACCGCCTCGGGCCGAATCATGTTGGCGCATTTGCCAGAGACAGAGCTACGAGCAGTCTTCAATTCCTCGGGTGAGCGACTCCGCTTTCGAGACTACAAAGAAGAGCTTGCTGCTTATCGACGCCAAGGGTGGGCTAGCGAGCGTGAAGAAGTATCCCGAGGGCAGGAGTCTGTTGCGGTGGCGGTACTTGATCACCTGGAGCGCCCGGCCGCAGCGCTTGCGGTCACATTTTCTGTAGGTACTGCGAATGCAGAGCAGCTTGCGTTAGAACTACGGCGTGCGGCTGCGCGCCTACAAGCACACTTTTTCGGCGAGTTATGACATGAACCACATTGCTGCTCTAATATATCGCACATGATTTCAGTGCAAAAAGTTTCAGTTGGAATTGGCCCCCTCTCCATCGAAGAGGTGGTCGCCGTAGCACGTTACGGTGCGGAGGTCGTTATTGATGCGGATGCAGTGGAGGAGATAGGCAGAACGCGGACCAGGATTGAGGAGCTCGCTGCTGACCCGACCCCGGTTTATGGTGTGTCCACTGGTTTTGGTGCCTTGGCGACGCGTCATATCCCCGAAGACCGACGCGAACAACTGCAAGTTTCCCTTGTTCGCTCTCATGCCGCTGGCTCTGGCCCCGAAGTTGAAGAAGAAGTCGTCCGCGCGATGATGCTGTTGCGTCTGTCTACTCTGTGCACAGGGCGCACCGGGGTGCGGCCGGTCGTTGCAGCGACCTATGCAGCTGCGCTCAACGCGGGGATCACACCGGTGGTGCGTGAATACGGATCGCTCGGTTGCTCAGGCGACTTGGCCCCCTTGGCTCACTGTGCGCTTGCTCTATTGGGAGAGGGGGAAGTGCGGGTCCGCGGTGGTGAGGCGATCGAGGCAAGTCAAGCACTCGCTGCTGCCGGTATCGAGCCGCTCAGTCTGCGGGAGAAAGAAGGCTTGGCACTCATTAACGGAACGGACGGGATGCTTGGCATGCTCTGTTTGGCGATCACGGATTTGCGCGAGGCTGCCAAAGTATCAGACATCGCCACCGCCATGGCGGTAGAAGGACTCGCCGGAACACTCGCTGTGTTTGATGAGGACCTCCAAGAGCTCCGCCCTCATCCGGGGCAAGCTGACGCTGCATACAACATTCGCACCGTTGCCGCAGGCTCGCAGATTCTCGAATCCGCGCACGAGGAGTTCAAATCCACGCGCGTGCAGGATGCGTACTCAGTCCGCTGTAGCCCGCAGGTGGCAGGCGGTTTGCGCGATACGCTTGAGCATGTCACCACTGTGGCCGAGCGTGAACTTGCTTCCGCGATTGACAATCCGGTGGTGGCGAAGGATGGTCGAGTATCGTCCAATGGAAATTTCCATGGGGCGCCGGTGGCCTATGCGCTTGATTTTTTGGCCATTGTGGTCGCGGACCTGGCGTCGATAAGCGAACGCCGCTCTGATCGCTTTCTTGACCCCGCCCGTAATCGGGGGCTCAACGCGTTTTTGGCGAGCGATCCGGGGGTGGATTCTGGGCATATGATTGCCCAGTACACGCAGGCTGGCATCGTCAGCGAGCTGAAGCGAAACGCGGCACCCGCGTCTGCTGATTCGATCCCATCGTCTGCAATGCAGGAGGACCATGTGTCCATGGGGTGGGCGGCTGGTCGAAAACTGCGTCGCAGTGTGGATGGGCTGCAGCGGGTGCTTGCGATTGAAATCCTCACTGCTGCCCGCGCTATCGACATGCGTGACGGAGATCCCGCCGGTGGAACAGCTGCCGCGCTCGGCGTGCTTCGTCAGCGCGTTGATGGCCCGGCGACCGATCGCTTCCTCGCCCCGGAGATTGCTTCTTCCGTTGAGCTGGTTCAAGGCGGAGACATTGTTGCTGCGGTGGAGGCCGCAGTGGGTGAACTGCGGTAGTGGGCACGGCACTTCGGGCGAAGTCGCTGACGTGGGCTGGCTATATCAGCAAGGGGAAGCTCTGTCTCGTATCCCAGACATATAGCTAATTACCGCCATTGTGAGCCGCGCAATACTTCTTAGGCTGTTACCTACACCATATTTCAGCAAGGAATGTGATTGGAGGCTCACAATGGCTGGCCGTTACCCGAATGGTGACTTCTACGACTTCGAAAGCGAACTCCCTACAGAAGAGAAGGAGATTCTCTACCGCGTCCGCGAGTGGACGCAGGAGAAAGTGCTCCCGATTGCAGTGGACTACTGGAACCGCTCAGAATTTCCCCATGAGTTGCTCCCGTCGATTGGGGAGCTCAACATCATCAGCCTGGTGCGTGGCCAAGGTCGCTCCCGGCTGCTCGCTGGTCTAGTAGCAGCGGAGATTCATCGTGCCGACGGTTCGGTCGGCACATTTTTCTCGGGGCAAGATGGACTGTTCACGGGAAGTATTGAGCTCCTAGGCTCCGAGGAGCAGAAAGAACGCTGGCTCGGCGACTTGTATGCCGTGCGCAAGACGGGTGTGCTGGCAATCACCGAGCCGGAGGCAGGCTCCGATGTCGCTCAAGGCATGCGAACCACTGCCAAGAAGGTTGATGGCGGGTGGATCCTGAACGGCGCAAAACGTTGGATTGGGAACGCTACCTTCTCCGACTACGTCGCGGTATATGCCCGCGACCCTGAGGATGAGCAGGTCAAGGGCTTCATCGTGGATACCTCGGCTGAAGGCTACAAGGCGACCTTGATGGAAAACCGCATTGCTATTCGTGCAGTGCAGAACGCCGACATCACCCTTGACAACGTGTTCGTGCCAGATAGCGACAAGCTGGAGGGGGCAAATTCCTTCAAGGACATCAACAAAGTGTTTAAGAGCGCACGCTCTACGGTGGGATGGCAGGCCGTCGGTACGCAAATGGGCGCGCTCGATGTCGCTCTTGGCTACGCGGACGAGCGTATGCAGTTTGGCAGGAAGATCTCTTCATTCCAGCTCAACCAGGACAAGCTTGCCACGATGCAGGGCAACTTGGTCGCGAGCGAGTCCATGATGGCCCAGCTGGCGCGCATGGAAGAGCGAGGGTCGGCAAACAACGAACAGTCCGCGCTAGCGAAAGCATTCACGTCCAAGCTGATGCGCGAGACTGTGGCGCTTGGCCGCGAAATTATGGGTGGCAACGGTCTTATCTCCGACTATCGCATGGCGAAGATCTTCAACGATGCCGAGGCTATCTACTCCTATGAGGGAACCTACGACATCAACCAGCTCATCGTTGGCCGCTCGATCACCGGTGAATCCGCATTTGTTTAGGGGAGAGTAAAACATGAACGCACCACTTTCTGGTATCCGTGTTCTTGATCTTTCTCGGGTGCTCGCAGGGCCATTCTGCTCGATGATCTTGGCTGATCTTGGTGCAGAAGTCATCAAGGTTGAGTCCCCGTGGGGTGATGATTCACGTCAATTCGGACCGTTTGTTGAGGGCAAGTCTGCGTACTACCGCCTATTTAATCGCTCCAAATTGGGTATTACGTTGGACTTCAAGAATGAAGACGATAAGGAAGTCCTCCGGGATCTGGTACGGCGCGCTGATGTCGTCGTCGAGAATTTTCGTCCCGGTGTGCTGGAAAAGCTCGGCCTCGCACCGGCGGAGTTGCTCAAAGTTAATCCGCGCCTCGTGATCACCAGTATTTCCGGCTTCGGGCAAACGGGTTCGCTTGCAAAGGAACCGGCGTATGACCTAGTTGCGCAGGCGATGAGTGGACTGATGTCTATCACCGGGTGGCCGAACAGCAAGCCCACGCGAGTAGGGGTCTCCCTCGGTGATCTCATCCCGGGCCTCTACGCTGCCCTCGGCACAATTTCTGCGCTTTACCAGCGAGAGTCCTCTGGCAAGGGGCAGCATCTTGACCTCGCCATGTATGACTCGCTGATCTCCGTCATGGAATCTGTGGGCATGCGCGCGCTTTACGACGAGTCGCCGCCCACCCGCATCGGCAACGATCACGGCCTTTCTGCCCCCTTCTCGACCTACGCCACCAAAGACGGCGACGTAGTCATTGCGATTACGACGAATCGACTGTTTGAACGGCTCGCTACAGCTTTAGGGATGCCGGAGCTGGCCACTGACCACCGCTTTGCCGAACCAGTTGCTCGTTCCGAAAACAGGGTTGCGTTGCGCGAGCTGATTGAAGAAGCCCTGAGTACAAAAACCCGATCAGAAACCATCGCATTGTTCGAGGAGCATGGAGTACCTACCGCGCGGGTCTACGAACTGGATGAGGCATTGCGCAGCCCCTTCGCCAAGGAGCGCGGTGTGATCGCAGAAGAGACAGACGGGTTTCGCACCCTTGCTACGCCGCTCAAGCTGGACGGGATGGAAGCGCCGAATCCGGCACCGACGCTGGGACAGCACAATGACTGTATTGAGGGCTGGCTGAGCGAAGAGCTGCGCACTGGACAGGTCCCGTAAAGGAGTAGCATCATGAATAATTCTCAGGAGCAGCACCGAGGCGGGAGTACACGTCGCATCGTTGGCGCAAAAGTAACCGCAGTTCCTTCCCTTCCGCCTGAGCGAGAAACGGGTGGCAATGAACCAAAGAATAAATGGAGGTTTTTCCTCTATAGCGCAATTGGGTCGTTCGCCTTCTTTGTTCCATTTACAGTCGGCGAAAATAATACGATCCTGCTAGACCACATTGTCACGTGGTTGCAAGGCTCGCTCAGCGGTGCACTGCCGTACATCACTCTCGTCATGATCACGGCAGGGGCGATCTACCAATTCGCCTCAGGCAAGTGGCGAGAGGACGTCGCAAGAATGGTTTTTGCGTTCCTCTCTGCGTTTGCCGTGCTGCTGTGCGCGATGCTCGTCTTTGGCTTCGGGCCGGCCTTCCTCTTCGATGAACGCCTCGGCCCGTTTATCCTGAACAAACTCGTGATTCCCGTTGGTCTACTCATCCCGGTAGGCGCGGTATTTCTCGGCCTACTCGTTGGCTTTGGCCTCATGGAGTTCATCGGCGTGATGGTGCAGCGCTTTATGCGGCCGGTGTATCGCACTCCGGGTAAGTCGGCGGTGGACGCCGTGGCCTCGTTCTTGGGGTCGTATTCTCTGGGGCTGCTCATTACCAACCGTGTGTATCGGACCGGTGGGTACACAGCGAGGGAAGCGTCCATTATTGCAGCGGGATTCTCTACGGCATCGGCCACTTTCATGGTGGTGGTGGCACGCACCCTTGACCTTATGCACATTTGGGGCGTGTATTTCGCAGTAACGCTGATCGTGTGTTTCTTGGTGACAGCCGTTGTCGTGCGTATCCCTCCATTGAGCACAATCCCCGATGAATACTATCCGGGTGCTACTCCGCAGCCAGAGGAGAAAGTCGAAGGAAAACTTGTCTCTGCGGCATGGCGTGAAGCAAAGGCGTTCTTGGCGCAGGCGGAGTCGCTGCCAAAAACGATCTGGCGCAACTTCAAAGATGGCGTGCTTATGACCATCCAGGTCATCCCAGGCATTATGTCCGTCGGCATCATCGGTCTCGCGCTGGCGTTTTATACCCCAGTGTTTCGAATCCTCGGTGTGCTGTTCTACCCGCTCGCATGGGCGGGGCAGTTGCCTGATCCGTGGCTTGCATCCGAAGCTTTCGCTATTGGGCTCTCAGAGCTTTTCCTCCCCGCGACGCTGGTAGCCGACAGCGAATCTGATGTCTTGCGCTTCACCGTAGGCGTGGTGTCTATCAGTCAAGTGTTTTTCTTCTCTTCCATGATTCCGGCAGTACTAGCGACAGAGATTCCGTTGAAGATTAGCCACATGGTGATCATTTGGTTCCAGCGTGTGGTGCTCTCCATCATCCTGACCCTGCCCCTGGCGTACCTGATCTTCTAACCCTGAAATGAGTCTCGTATGCGAGACATACCACTGTAATACCCGCTTCAAACCGATTGTGATGGCCGTTACTATCGGGTCATCAGATCGATGAGGCAACAAGAAAGGATTTTTCACATGGCAAAGAACTGGTCCGAAGGTGCACGCGAGGTTCGCTCTCCGCGAGGTACTGAGATCACTGCAAAGTCCTGGCAGACTGAGGCTCCGCTGCGCATGCTGCAGAACAACCTTGACCCCGAGGTTGCGGAGCGCCCTGATGACCTCGTCGTCTACGGCGGCACCGGCCGTGCGGCACGTAGCTGGGAGGCCTTTGACGCGATCGTCGATACGCTGAAGGACCTCGAGTCCGATGAGACGCTGCTGATCCAGTCGGGCAAGCCGGTCGGCGTGTGGAAGACCAACGAGTGGGCTCCGCGCGTGCTCATCGCTAACTCCAACCTGGTGGGCGACTGGGCGGATTGGGAGCACTTCCGCAAGCTCGAGGACGAGGGCCTGATGATGTACGGCCAGATGACGGCCGGTTCCTGGATTTACATCGCGACCCAAGGCATCCTGCAGGGCACCTACGAAACTTTTGCTGCTGTGGCGAAGAAGCGTTTCGACGGCACCCTCGCAGGTACGCTGACGCTGACCGGCGGTTGTGGTGGCATGGGTGGCGCGCAGCCGCTGTCCGTCACCCTCAACGGCGGTGCCTGCCTGATCGTCGACGTGGACGAGGGCCGTCTGAAGCGTCGCCAGGGCAAGCGCTACCTCGACGAGGTCACCACCGACCTCGAGGAAGCAATCAAACTGGTCACCGACGCGAAGAACGAGAAGCGCGCGCTTTCCGTCGGTCTCGTCGGCAATGCTTCCGAGGTGTTCCCGGAGATGTTGCGCCGCCACCGTGCAGGCGAGCTCACCGTGGACATCGTCACCGACCAGACTTCCGCACACGATCCACTGTCTTACCTGCCAACCGAAGTACCTTTCGAAACTTGGCACACCGAGGCCGCTGAGGACCCGACCACCTTTACCAAGAAAGCCCGTGAGGCCATGGCCGCGCAGGTCCAGGCAATGGTCGAGTTCCAGGACGAGGGTGCCGAGGTGTTCGACTACGGCAACTCCATCCGCGACGAGGCCCGCAAGGCAGGCTACTCCCGCGCGTTTGAGTTCCCGGGCTTCGTCCCGGCCTACATCCGCCCGCTCTTCTGTGAGGGTCTTGGCCCCTTCCGCTGGGTTGCGCTTTCCGGCGACCCGGAGGACATCAAGGTCACCGACCAGGCCATCAAGGAAGCCTTCCCGGACAACGAGCACCTGCACCGCTGGCTCGATGCCGCCGAGGAGTACGTGGAATTCGAAGGTCTGCCTGCGCGTATTTGCTGGCTCGGCTACGGCGAGCGTGCCAAGGCTGGCGTAATCTTTAATAACCTCGTCAAGGAAGGCAAGGTCAAGGCGCCTATCGTCATCGGGCGTGACCACCTGGACTCCGGTTCCGTGGCGTCGCCTTACCGCGAGACCGAGTCGATGCTTGACGGCACCGACGCGGTGGCTGACTGGCCGCTCCTCAATGCCATGACCGCAGTGTCCGGTGGAGCCACCTGGGTGTCTATTCACCACGGTGGTGGTGTAGGCATGGGCCGTTCGATCCACACCGGTCAGGTCACCGTGGCTGACGGCACCGAACTTGCTGAGGCGAAGCTCAAGGCTGTGCTTACTAATGACCCGGGCATGGGTGTCATCCGCCACGTGGATGCTGGCTACTCCCGCGCCGATGAGGTGGCGAAGGAGCGCGGCGTGCGTATCCCAATGAAGTTCCAGGCACGCGACTAGTTGCACCTCCCAACGCTGACGCACCTTTTCCGGGGCGTCAGCGTTGACCTATTTCATTAACCTGGACTCTGCATATCCTCCTAGAAAGGCACCCATGAGCACTTTTATTACTGGCATTTCCGAGCTGCGCACGGTCTCCGAGCTAGGCACCATTAAGAACGCAGCATTGCTTATCGACGACGGCGTGATCGCCTGGGTCGGCCCCGCCGAAGAAGCCCCCGCGGCGGCGACAAATGCTGCTGAAACCGTCGACATCGGCGGGCGGGCGATCCTGCCTGGTTGGGTGGATTCCCATTCCCACATGGTCTTCGACGGTAACCGCGCCGAAGAGTTCGATGCCCGCATGGCTGGCGAGTCTTACGCCGCCGGCGGCATCGCTGTGACCATGGAGGCGACCCGCTCCGCCGGCGAGGAGCGCCTGGACAAGTTGGTGGAGGAGCGCGTCGCCGCGGGCCATGCGGGTGGCACCACCACGTTTGAGACCAAGACTGGCTACGGGCTGAATATCGAATCCGAGGCGGAAGCCGCGAGGGTTGCCTCCCGGCACGTGGATGAGGTGACGTTCCTAGGCGCACACCTTGTACCGCCAGGAGCGGACGCTGACGAATACATCGAAGAGGTCGTCGGCCCGATGCTGGATGCCGTGAAGGACCACGTGCAGTGGATCGACGTGTTCTGCGAGCGCGGGGCTTTCAATGAGGAGCAGTCCCGCCGTGTGCTCGAGGCCGGCAAGAAGGTGGGCCTGGGCGTGCGCGTGCACGGCAACCAACTCGGCGAAGGCCCGGGTGTGAAGCTTGCAGTGGAGATGGGCGCGGCCAGCGTGGACCACGTTAACTATCTCTCGGACGAGGACTTCGAGCTGCTGGCAGGTTCGGACACTGTGGCCACGCTACTGCCCGCCTGCGACCTGTCTACGCGCGAGGACCTCGCGCCGGGCCGCAAACTTATCGACGCCGGCGCCACCGTCGCCATCGCATCGAACCTCAACCCGGGCACGTCGTTTACGTCCTCGATGAACTTCTGCGTGACCACTGCGGTCCTGCAGCAGTACCTCACGCTCGACGAAGCTATTGAGGCAGCGACAACGGGTGGGGCAAAAGCCTTGCGCCGCCATGACGTCGGCGAAGGCAAAGATCCCCAAGGACGCCCTGCTAAGGGGACACTCGTGCCGGGAGCCGCCGCAGACTTGCATATCCTCGATGCAGAAAACGCGATCAACCTTGCATACCGGCCCGGTATGCCGATTACGTGGCAGACCTGGGTGGCGGGGAAGAAAGTCTACGGGTAGAGGATGCTCTCGTTCTCCTGTGGAGTATGAAAAACCCACCTGAGGTGCGGATTTGTTGCTATTACCGGTGCCATGTAAAGTAACAATCCGTGCCCGAGAGAGCACAGCAAATAAATAAGGCCCTGTGGCGCAGTTGGTTAGCGCGCCGCCCTGTCACGGCGGAGGTCGCGGGTTCAAGTCCCGTCAGGGTCGCAGAACTGCCTCGTGTAGTTCCGGCCAGATAGCTCAGTTGGTAGAGCACACGCCTGAAAAGTGTGGGGTCGCCAGTTCGATCCTGGCTCTGGCCACACCCCAGCCCCTCCACTTTGTGGAGGGGCTTCGTGTTGTGCACACGAGCCGCCATGGAGTATTCGGTAGGCTGGGCCACCAATTGAGCCAATGAACCCTAACGGAATTCTCAAAAGGAGCGATCATGTCGGAGACTGCAGAAACGAACCCGGAGCTTTCCAAGAACGAGGAAAAGGGCCAGTACGAGATCCACGTGGGCGGAGAGCTCGCCGGTTTCGCCACCTACACCGACAATGGGGACGCACGCGAGCTGCCCCACACGGTCGTCGACCCCAAGTTCCGGGGCCAGGGCCTGTCGAAGCCGCTGATCAAGTTCGCGCTTGACGACGCTCGCGTGGACGGCCGCACCGTCGTCCCCTCCTGCCCGGCGGTGGCGCGCTACATCGTGCAGAACCCGGAGTACAAGGATCTGGTCGAGTAAACCAGCGTCTCTAACGGGCTAAATCACGTAGTGCCCGTTGTCGAAGTAGCAGTCCGGGTCCACGAGCTTGCGGACCTCGGTCTCCTTGCGCTCGCGCGCCTTCGCGGGGATGCCCACCGCGATGGAGTTTTCCGGGATGTCCTTGGTGACCACGGCGTTGGCGCCAACAGCAGAATTGGACCCGATGGTGACTGGGCCTAAGATCTTTGCGCCTGCGCCGATGGTGACATTGTCGCCAATGGTGGGGTGGCGCTTGGTCTGCGTGAGTACCTGGCCGCCGAGTGTGACCCCGTGGTAGAGCATGACGCCATCGCCGATCTCCGCGGTTTCTCCGATGACGATGCCCATGCCGTGGTCGATAAAGAAGCGGCGGCCGATGGTGGCACCAGGGTGAATCTCAATACCGGTGAAGAACCTGTTCGCCTGCGCGAGGATGCGTGCGAGGCCCTTGATGTCGCGCTGCCACATCCAGTGGCAGATGCGGTGAACCCAGATCGCGTGGAGGCCGGAATACACGATGGCGTTTTCCACGTCGCCGCGAGCGGCGGGGTCATGGGCCCTCGCGTTGTCCAAGTCCTCTTTAATGCGCGAAAAGATGCTGAGCATGCGGGAGAGTTTACCTTTCGTTACCTGCCCGGTGAGACGGTCCAGGGTGTATCGCGCAGACGGTCTCAAAGTCGGCAGGTCAGGGCGGCGGGGAGCAGGAATAAAAAATGAGCACCACCGGGATGGCGGTGCTCAATTGCATGCGCGTACCGAGTAGTACGCGCGGGACAGATTAGTCGCGGATGTCCTCGTAGAGGATGGTGGAGACGTAGCGCTCACCGAAGTCCGGGATGATGACCACGATGGTCTTGCCCTCGTTCTCCGGGCGTGCAGCGACCTCGAGCGCGGCCTTCACGTTTGCGCCAGCGGAGATGCCAGCCAGGACTGCGTCCTCGCGCGCCAGCTCGCGGGAGGTGGCGACGGCGTCCTCGTTGGAGACGGTGATGATCTCATCGACCTGGTTGCGGTCGAAGGTGCCCGGGATGAAGTTGGCGCCCAGGCCCTGGATCTTGTGCGGGCCAGCCTCGCCGGTGGACAGCAGCGGGGAGGCAGCCGGCTCGACGGCGATGTTCTTTACCTCGGCCTTCTGCTCCTTGAGGTACTTGCCAGCACCGGAGATGGTGCCGCCGGTACCCACGCCAGCGACGAGGATGTCTACCTCACCATCGGTGTCCTCCCAGATCTCCGGGCCGGTGGTGGCGTAGTGGATGGCCGGGTTTGCCTCGTTCTCAAACTGGCGGGCCAGAATAGCACCCGGGTCGTTGGCCACGATCTCGTCAGCCTTCTCCACAGCACCCTTCATGCCAGCGGCACCCGGGGTCAGCACGATCTCTGCACCGAAGGCGCGCAGCACCACGCGGCGCTCGGTGGACATGGTCTCCGGCATGGTGAGGATGACCTTGTAGCCCTTGGCCGCGCCAGCGAGGGCGAGCGCGATACCGGTGTTGCCGGAGGTTGCCTCGACGATGGTGCCGCCCGGCTTCAGGTCGCCGGACTTCTCAGCGGCCTCGATGATGGCCTTGCCGATGCGGTCCTTGACCGAGTTTGCCGGGTTGTAGAACTCCAGCTTGGCCAGCACGCGGGCCTTGGAGTCCTTGGTAATGCCTTGCAGCTCGACCAGCGGGGTGCCGCCGATGAGTTCCAGAACGTTGTTAGCAATCTTTGCCACTGGGAGATCAGCTCCTTAGTTGTTTTTGCTTTCGCGTTGTGGTGCTCACTATACACACAAAAAGTAGACCGGCTAGTTCATTCAAAACGAACTGCTTGGTTTGGAGGCTAGGCGGGGGTGGCGTGGCGTCGATAAGCAAAGGCTCGGGGCGTGGGGCTGAACTTTCACTACCCCCGATCGCGCGTTATGATGTTGGTGTTTCAATGTCAAGTTCGATCCAATGCCCCCAATGGGGGCACACGGATGGGTGGAAGGCACGCAGCAATGACCATGGATGCACAGCGGATTAAAGACGATGATGATGCAATCCGCGCCGCACTGACCGCGCTGAAAACGGCCACCGGCATCCCCGTGGCCATGTACGGGACCCTGCTGCCCGACGGCAGGCTGCAGATTACGCAGTGGATCGGGCTGCGTACCCCGGCGCTGCAGGACCTGGTGCTCGAGCAGGGGGCTGGCGTGGGTGGACGAGTGGTGAGCACTCGCCGCGCGGTCGGTGTGTCCGATTACACGCGCGCAAACGTGATTTCCCACGAGTACGACAAGCACATTCAGGACGAGGGGCTGCACTCCGTGGTTGCGGTGCCGGTCATCGTGCTGCGCGAGATCCGCGGCGTGCTCTATGTCGGTGTGCACTCGCCGGTGCGCCTCGGCGACAAGGTGATTGAAGAGGTCGCGATGACCGCGCGCACCCTGGAGCAGGAGCTGGCGGTGAACTCGGCGCTGCGCAACGCAGGCGACGGTAAGGCGAACCCGAAGACCGGCCGCGTGATGAATGGCGCGGAGTGGGAGCAGATCCGCGCGACGCACTCGAAGCTGCGCATGCTGGCCAACCGCGTCGACGACGACGCGCTGCGCAAGGAGCTCGAGCAGCTCTGTGACCAGATGGTTTCGCCAGTACGCATCAAGCAGACGACCAAGCTATCTGCCCGCGAGCTCGACGTGCTCTCCTGCGTTGCCCTCGGCCACACCAACGTGGAGGCTGCGGAAGAAATGGGCATCGGTGCCGAGACCGTGAAGTCCTACCTGCGCAGCGTGATGCGCAAGCTGGGCGCGCACACCCGCTACGAGGCGGTCAACGCCGCACGCCGCATCGGCGCGCTGCCCTAAGGGGTTAAGACGCCTGACGCCGCGGGTGCGGAGTTGAGTACAGTGGGGCGCGTGAAAGAGCGATTCCTTGTAACTGGCGGTAACCGACTTGAAGGCGTGGTCAAGGTTGACGGCGCGAAGAACAGCGTGCTCAAACTCATGGCCGCTGCACTGCTTACCGAGGGGACGACCACCCTGCACAACTGCCCCGAGATTCTCGACGTGCCCTTGATGCGCGATGTGCTTGTCGGCCTGGGCTGCGACGTGGAGATCGACGGGCCGACCGTGCGTATTACCACCCCGGCGAGGGTCTCGCCGCGCGCTGACTTCGAGGCAGTCAGGCAGTTCCGCGCCTCCGTCGCCGTGCTCGGCCCCCTGGTCGCGCGCTGCGCGGAGGCCTACGTTGCGCTCCCGGGCGGCGACGCGATCGGCTCGCGCCCGCTCGACATGCACCAGTCTGGGCTGGAGAAGCTGGGCGCGACCACGCACATCGAGCACGGTGCCGTGGTGGCGAAGGCCGACAAGCTCACCGGCGCGAAGATCAACCTGGATTTCCCTTCCGTCGGTGCCACCGAGAACATCCTCACCGCCGCAGTGCTTGCCGACGGGCAGACGGTCCTGGATAACGCCGCCCGCGAACCAGAAATCGTGGACCTGTGCGACATGCTCAACTCCATGGGCGCGCGCATCAGCGGCGCGGGCACGTCCACCATCACCATCGATGGCGTCGACGAACTGCACCCCACCGAACACTATGTGGTCGGCGACCGCATTGTCGCTGGCACCTGGGCGTACGCCGCGGCAATCACGCAGGGCGACATCACGGTCACCGGCATCGCGCCGCGCCACCTCCACCTCGCGCTGTCCAAACTCAAGCTCGCTGGCGCGAACGTGGAGACCTACGACAACGGCTTCCGCGTGCGCATGGACCAGCGCCCCAAGGCGGTGGACTACCAGACCCTGCCGTTCCCCGGCTTTCCGACGGACCTGCAGCCGATGGCCATCGCGATCAGCGCCGTCGCCGAAGGCGTCACTGTGATCACCGAGAACGTCTTCGAGGCGCGCTTCCGCTTTGTCGACGAAATGCTGCGCCTGGGTGCCGACGCCAACGTCGACGGCCACCACGTGGTCATCCGTGGCGTTGACCACCTGTCTTCCACCGACGTGTGGTCCAGTGACATCCGCGCGGGTGCGGGCCTGGTGCTCGCCGGGCTGGTTGCCGACGGGGAGACGACCGTGCACGAGGTGCACCACATCGATCGCGGCTACCCGAAGTTCGTCGAGCAGATCAACGAGCTCGGCGGGCACATTGAGCGCGTGCTTGCATAGCAACGTTTCTGGGGGCACATAACGAGCTTTGAGCGATGCTTGAAAACGTGCTGTGTGCTGGGGATTTGTGTTGGTGTGTGGGTGT
>NZ_KV825622.1 GCF_001831515.1 Corynebacterium sp. HMSC074A01 | reverse complement strand
TATCAGGTGTCTACCAAACAGGGGTCAGGTCCAGACCAGACTCCATCAGAATCTCGACTATCGCACGCCTGCTGAGGTTGAGTCAGAGTTTTGGGCAACAAACCCGACCCAAGAAATAATAGAAATCAAGGCAAATGCCTAGGAACAAAACCCGGGGCACTTCACTTCATTTATGACGAAACGCGGTGCAGCTGGTGATCTAAAATCTCAACCTTCCCGTCTTGACCTGGTAGATCGATCCCTTCACTGGAGAAAGTGGTCACTCTAACCGCAGGCTTCAAACCAGTTATTGCTAAAGCAGACTCTCCGAGAGTTTCGTAACCTAGATCAAATCCCAATTAGGGCGCATCACGCTTGCAGTGCAGGGTGAACGACAAGACTCCTAATAAGAAAGCAGGAGATAGGATAGCGAACGCGGTTGCAAGCGCTGGATAGACACTAGTGGCCTCGCCCAACGATCTAGCCAGCAGCGAGTGGGAAGCCGCGAACGGAAGCCAAGGCGTTATAGCGTCGAACATTGGGATCTGCGCCAAGAGTTGTTCAATGAGTAACATCCAGGTGATCGGGGTCGCTACGGCTGCAGCTACAGAGCGCGTAATAACAGCGATAGAGGTAGCCATCGATGACCATACCAATACGATGCCCAAATAAAGCCCCCAATACGGTAGCGCTCCCACGCCTATTTCCAATCCATCTGGGTACAACATCCCAGCTAATAGGGCCAGCGGTATACCAATCGCAAATGCACAGACCAGAAAGACACCTTCGACGACATAGTGCGCCACCAAAGACAAATACCGAGAAGTTTGAGTGAGAAAAGCTATCGCTGTGGACCCAGATCGAATCTCGGTAGCTGTGTATGCCCCACTAAAGATTATCGCCAAAACATGAAATATGCTGATACATTTGCCAATATCACTGGCATCGATAGGTCCTTGGTATTCGGCATCATAGACTGCTGCCATGATGATGATCGGTCCGAAAAAACAGCCAAGAAGCATTACCGCATAGACACCCGTCGAGCGAAGAGAAATAAGACGGCGCAGTTCGGCGCGGAAAGCAGCAATCATGGTTGAAACCTTCTTGCGTTAAAGTCTGATGATGTGGCAGTAAGCTCTAGGAAGGCTTGTTGCAAAGTGGAAGTGCTAGAACCCAAGCTAGTGATAAGAATGTCCGCGTCGTGGCATTTACGAGACAGTGCCAATACATTTGGGATCCGTTGATTAAACGAGACTTCAAGCCCGTTTGGAAGCTTGTTGACATCGACACCCAAATTTCGTAACTCACCCATCAGACGAGAATCATCATTGGTAGCTATGATGGTGTTCTGGGAAGAATTAACGAAGTCTTTCATGTTCCATTCACCGAGAATGTGGCCTTGACCGATGATAAGGATCCGGTCGGCTAAGGTCTCGATTTCACTTAACAGATGTGAAGAGATGAATACCGCATGTCCCTGGGTAGCTAGATTCGTTAAGTAGGAACGCATCCACAGCATGCCTTCGGGGTCTAGGCCGTTCATTGGTTCATCTAGAATAAGATTCCGGGGGCGACCAAGCATTGCTGTCGCGATTCCGAGTCGTTGTTTCATTCCCAATGAGTATTTTCCCATGGGACGACGCGCAGCTGATGACATCCCCACCTCTTCCAAAACAGCATGAACTGCTGAACGAGGTAGCCCGGCTGATGCAGCAACAACTTCGAGGTGTGCTAAACCTGAACGTCCAGCATGAAACCATGATGTATCTAAAACTGCCCCAGCGGCTCTAGCCGGCTGCGCGTGTTGGGAAAGCTTGCGCCCGTCTATGAGAACATTGCCTGCGGTTGGGCAGTCTAGGCCAAGCATGCATCTCATAGTCGTAGATTTTCCTGCGCCATTGGGGCCTAGGAAACCTGTGATGGCGCCATCAGGGACAGTGAATGTGAGATCGTTGATAGCTGAGAATGTTCGATACTGTTTCGTTAGTCTGCTTACGGTAATCACGCTTGGCCGCCTTCGTGTCGAAGTCTGCTTTGTTCAGAGTTTGCAAAGCGAACCCAGACCGGGTGGAGCAAGACCACTACCAGACAAACTGTGACAACGCCTAAAGCCAGTCCGGATAACACATCATGGACGTAGTGCACCCCAGCTGCGACTCGGGAGCTGGCGATCACAATTGCCACAGGTACCACGATCCATTTAGTACGAGATAGCGCAAGAACGCAAGCTGTAGCAAATGCCGCGGCCAGCACTGAATGATTTGAAGGCCACGACCAATCACCTGGGTCTGGGCATGTGAGTGCGGTCGTGAGCATACTGCTTGCACATGGTCTCGGCTCGGAAACGAGAATCTTTATTCCTTCGCTCAGCAAATATGCGATGACAACACCGACTCCCGCACAAGCAAACACTGAAAGTCTTTCACGCGATCGAGCAAGACACCAGAGGCCGACAACTGTCGCTGTTGCCACTAGGATAAGCAGCCCTTTACTTGCTATGAGGGTGACCAGCGTTTCAAGGTGTATACGCGGAACCGTCGTAACGATCGACGAATATAGAAATTGTCGCTCAGGGAATGAGATAGCGGAGCCGATGAGTAGCGCGATAGTGACAATCCACGCCCATCCCATCCCCATCTTCAGTCCGGACCGTCTTGTTATTGATCTCGATATGTGTGTTTGGGTATCAATTTCGTTCATGGTTACTTACGCTATGGGGGTCTAATGGGCAACACATCTGCCGATGAGACATAGTTGTCTAAGCCTTTTGGCATAGAAATACTTCTCGAGTGCCTCCCTATCGGCAGTACTCTGAACGGTGATTATCAGGCATACTATGAATATGATTCTGCGTAATCGCGTAAATCCCCAGCGATTTTTGGAGATGGTTTGCGCTTTACTTTTTGGATTGATTGCAGCCGTTCCAGAGCCTGGCCTCCTAGAAGTTTCTTTTCTGACAGCATTAGGTGTAGGAATTGGAGCGATATCACGAGGTGTTAGCGTTGGGCTAGCAGGACTGGTCGTTTTGATAGTCACATGTGTGGCTAGAACTATTTGGCAGGACGGGCATTGGCTTTATCTGATGGGGGAACTGCCCCCATCAATACTCAGGGCGGGAATTCCCTGGCTGTGCATGGTAGCGGTGCGTCAGTATGTCAGTCTGGGCAAACGAGCTGAGCGGGAACGAGATCTACGAAGGCGCCAGTACGTAGCTAATCTTCAAAGTCAAGCATCTGTTGAGCGGCTTTCACTGGCCCAATCTTTGCACGATGAACTTGGCCATTCGCTCAGCCTTGTAGCTTTGAATCTCAGTCGCGTCGAACTGGATTCGGCTTTGCCCGAGAATCTTCGGAGCATCATCTCCTCTGCGCGCGAGGACCTTGGCAAAGCAGTCGAACAGTTGGGGGATTCAGTTGTTGCTCTCCGATTAGGTGCCAAGCCTGCCCCCGGGGCAACTGATTCTATCGAAGCGCTCATCAAACATGCTCAAAATGCAGGGGCATCCATCTTTGTTGATCCTTTACCTACCAGCATCTGTGCAGAAACAAGCGGCTACAAAGTTCTCTACCGTTTTCTCCAGGAGGCTATTACTAATTCGATGAAGCACGCACCGGGTGAAAACATTTTCATTCATCTAGTGGAAGTTGGAGAGGTCTTTCGAGCGCGAGTGGTTAATGCGACGACGGTTCAAGAGGTTGCGCATAGAAGCTCTGGTGTTGGTCTTTCAGCGCTTACTCGGGATCTTCGAGCCGGCGGCGGGGATCTAAAGGTCGATGCAACTAGGAGCACTTTTTCGGTCGAGGCGACGATTCCTCTACAAGTCGAGCAAAGTGTCCTGATCAATACTGAAGACCAGGAGTCTACTGCTTCTAATGAGATGGTTAACCCGGGCATCAGACATGCGCAGCAGCGGATAGTGCTGTTGACCGCTTCCCTGATAGTTGCTGGATTGCTTGGCACTGAGGTGGCGTCTACGTTCCAGAAAAGTCGTGCGTTGCTTCCTCCGGAAGAGTTTGCAGGCATTACGGTGGGTAGTGATCAGGCAGAAATCGAACGTGTATTACCTGACCGAGAGGTTCCTCCTCGGCGGGGAGACCTTCCCATACCTGGGTGCCATTATTATGCAGTGACGGCACGTACTTTTGATGATTCTGCAGGAGATATTTACCGGGTTTGCTTCAAAGAGAATGTGGTGTCGTCGGTGGACTATCTTCGGGGAGAAGACAGATGAGTAGTAAAAAGCAGCCAGTGCGAGTCATGGTGGTCGACGATGATCCACTTATACAGGCTGGAATCAAGGGTGTGCTTGAATCTGACTCTTCCATCTTCGTGGTAGCTTCGGCATCCAGCGGTACTGAGGCCCTGGACTTGATTGACGCGTATCGACCGGATGTTTTACTTTTGGACATCCAGATGCCTGGTCTGACGGGTTTAGATGTGTTGCGAAAAGTTCGACAACGCCCACAGCGTCTAGCGTGCGTGATTGTCACTACTTTTGGTGAAGACGATTATGTGTTGGAAGCTGTTCGTTTTGATGCAGATGGTTTCGTACTAAAGGCGGGGGATCCGTCGCTTTTGCTTACTGCGGTTCATGCGGTTGCTGAGGGAGGGGCTTTTTTCTCCCCATCTGTGGCACGCAGGCTTCTTTCTCCTGAAAGGATTGCGCGTTATGCAGAAGTTCGAGCTGCTGTGGAGAAGTTTGGCCGTCTTACGTCTAGAGAGCAAGAGGTGTTGGTGCGGCTCAGTCGTGGCGCTACCAATTCGGAGATCGCGCAATCTATGCACTTAGCACCTGGGACAATCAAAGCTCATGTGTCCTCTATTCTGAGGACTACTGGCGCTCGTAACCGGGTAGAGGCTTCACTAATTGCCATCTATGCTAAAGAAAGTTCACTCTGAAACTAGACTCCCCACGATTCTTCTGAAGACTTAAGCACCACACGCATTCTCTGGAAAGACCGAGGTTTTGCAGTCTGCACAGGAATGCGCTTCGATTGGTTAGCGCGTCGACCGGCGGGTTCAAGCGGTGAATGCAACACCTCGATTCGACGACGTTCAGTGGAAGTCTGAAATGGTGCACTTTTTCCCATGCACACGTCAACGCATTGATCGTTCAACAAGCCGATATTCGTGGTTCGGACTTCACGATGTGCGACTTGAGCATGTCCCTTTTCGAGGATTCAAAATTAGAGGAGTGCGATTTTCGAGGCGCGATTCTTGTCGCAGCGAATTTAAACGGGTGTAGTTGCGACGCGAACACTTTTGATGGAGCAACGATTGACGAGCGGACTGTGTTCCCCGATGGGTCCAGTCTGCAGGAAGTGGGCAAAACGGAAATCTGCGAGAGGTGGCCCGGCATCATAATTAAGAATGCAATCTATTAAAGACGCTCCGGCCCCCTGGACCGCCCTCGTCATGGGCAACCAATCACACACGATGGCGTTCTTGTTCACACCGTGTTCCGCATATGAAAAGGTATCTTAGTCGCGCCCCAGTGTGGTGTAACGCTCGCTGATGGTGGGCCCTTTGAACCAACTGAAGCGATATCCCGCGACTCATCCAGGGTCTGTGCGTAGACGACCGACCTGTACAGCACACCCCTGTCTGAATGATGGATCAGCCCGGATGTGTCTCCATCAGCGCCCCAGACGCGCTGGGTCCCCAAAGCAACATCATTCCCATCACACCACGACCACACACCGCCGCACCCCGCGTCCCGTGCCGACACCGCCACACGCCGAACGCGCGCACCCCTTTAGCGTCAATGGCGCGTCACACCAGTGAAATCAAGCACGCAGCAAGTACGCAGGCTGCCGCCGACATCAGGCCGCGCCAGTAAACCCCTATAATGAGTTGAACGCAAAAGAAAGGGCATTAATGTCGGAAGAGAAGCACTCGTCGCATAGGCGCGAAGGCGGATACGGCGGTGGCCGTGATCGTCGTGGAGCAAAGCCACGCGGTGGTAAGCCGGGTGGCCGTCGTGGTGGTAGAGGCCACGGTCGTGACGATCGCTTTAGCGGCAAGAAGGTTCGGCATGACCGCTCGAACCCGTCCCGCCAGGGATTCCGTGAAGATCGTATGGCAAAGAAGGCTGAGGAGCCGGATCTGCCGGACGGCATTGATATCAACGAGCTCGACCGCTCCGTGCTGCAGGATTTGCGCGTGCTGTCGAAAGACAACGCGAACCGGGTAGCGCAGCACATGGTCATGGCGATCGAGGTCCTGGAGGATGATCCCCAGCTTGCGCTACGCCACGCGCGTGCGGCGAAGAACCGTGCAGGTCGCGTGGGTGTTGTTCGTGAGACCAACGGGGTTGTCGCCTACCACGCCGGCGAGTGGAAGGAAGCGCTCTCCGAGCTGCGAGCGGCTCGTCGCATGAGCGGCGGCCCAGGTCTGCTCGCGGTGATGGCGGACGCTGAGCGCGGGCTTGGTCGGCCGGAGAAGGCTCTGGAGCTTGGCCGTACTCCGGAGGCTCGCCAGCTGACCCCGGAAGACCGGATCGAGCTCGGCATCGTGCTTGCGGGCGCTCGCCACGACCTGGGCCAGCACGAGTCTGCCCTGGCTACGCTGTCGCGCTTCGAACCAACGCAGACCCCAGAGACCGTTTCTGAGCTGCGGCTTGCGTACGCGAACGCGGAGGCGCTGCTCTCCGTGGGGCGCAACGATGAGGCCAAGGAGTGGTTCCAGTCCGTTGCTGAGGCAGACGCTGAAGGTATGACGGACGCTGAGGAACGTGTCCGCGAGCTGAGCTAGGAGGAGACAGAAGCTGATGTCTGCGACCTTGCAAGACCTCCACGACGCGCTGCTCTTGGATCTCGACGGCACCGTATGGGAGGGCGGGCGCGCGATCCCGCACGCTGTCGAAGCGATCAACGCCTCTGGGTGTACGGCCGTGTACATCACCAACAACGCCTCCCGCTCGGCGGCCGAGGTGGCCCGGATGCTTGAGGCAATCAACCTACCTACGGACGCGGAGCACGTGCTGACTTCGGCCCAGGCCGCGCTTGGCCTCGCAGCGGATGCGCTCGCACCTGGCGATCCGGTTCTCGTGCTGGGCGCACAGTCCTTCCGCGATCTTGTCCAAGAAGCCGGTTACCGCCTCGTCGATTCCGCAGACGAGCAGCCGAAAGTCGTCCTGCACGGCCACAACCCGGAGACGGGTTGGGCGCAGCTTTCCGAGGCCGCGCTGGCTATTCGCGCCGGTGCCACGTACCTCGCTTCCAACAGGGACACGACCCTGCCCATGGAGCGCGGGTTGATGGTGGGTAACGGTTCGATGATCGCTGCGGTGACGTCGGCAACCGGCGTGGTGCCCGCCTCGGCAGGCAAGCCCGAGCCCGCGATGTTCCAGCAGGCCGTGCAGCGCATTGGGGCGAAGGCCCCGCTGGGTGTCGGCGATCGCTTAGACACCGATCTCGCTGGTGGTGTCGCCGCCGGCATGCCCACCCTGCACGTGCTCACCGGTGTGTCTGGGCCGCGCGCACTTTTGCAGGCCCCGGCCGAACAGCGGCCGACCTATATCGCGGAGGACATGCGCGGCCTTACTGCGGATCCCGCCTCTCTGCGCCCGGGTGCGCACGGCGGTTTCTCTGCCAGCATTGGCGGCGATGTGCTCGTGCTCGACGGCGGCACCGCGGACTCCACCAGCCACGAGGCGCTGCTTACCGCGCTGGAGGTCGCCTGGTCGCAGCCGACGCCTCCGAGCGATGTCCGCGCTGAGTCCGCTGCGGCGGAGGCCGCGCTGGCCAAGTGGTGGTAGCGTGAGCGCCCCGAAACCGCACGATCCGCGCACAACGCAGCACAGCCCACAGGAGGTGCGCGAGCGCGTGAAGGCAATCCTCGCGGAGCCTGCCGATTCGCTTCTCGACGAAGCGTCGCAACTCGCCCGCGCCCACGACGTCTTAAGCGACGCGCTGCGCGAAAACTAGAAAAGGAGACGGAAAAGGACGTGGCACCCGGACGCAGACGGCTCGACGCAGAGCTGGTTCGCCGCAAGATTGCGCGCTCGCGTGAGCAGGCTCAGACCTGGATCAAAGAAGGCAAAGTAACTGTCAACGGCTTCCCAGCAACGAAGCCTGCCACGGTGGTGGAGCCGGACGTGTCGATCAAGGTCGATGTGGGCGAGGAGGACGAATGGGCCTCGCGCGGGGCGCATAAGCTCCTGTCCGCGCTCGAGGCTTTCACCCCGCAGGGGCTCGACGTCGCCGGGCGCAGGGCGCTGGACGCGGGGGCGTCGACAGGCGGCTTTACCGATGTCTTGCTCAAGCGCGGGGCGAAGGAAGTCATCGCCGTGGATGTGGGCTATGGCCAGCTCGTTTGGAGGCTGCAGAATGATCCGCGGGTGCAGGTGCTGGATCGGACGAACATCCGCCACCTGACGCTTACGCAGCTGGGTGAGCCGGCAGACCTGATGGTCGGCGACTTGTCGTTCATCTCGCTGAAGCTGGTGCTGCCAGCGATTGTGGAGTGCATGGCGGAGGGCGCGGACCTGCTGCCGATGGTCAAGCCGCAGTTCGAGGTGGGCAAGGACCGCCTCGGGCACGGCGGGGTCGTGCGTTCCCCGGAGTTGCGCGCGGAGGTGACCACCGAGGTCGCGGAGTTTGCACAGTCGCTCGGTTTGAGCGTGAAGGGCGCGACGGCGTCCGGGCTCCCCGGCCCAAGCGGCAACGTAGAATACTTCCTGTGGCTGGTCAAAGACGGCGGCGCGAGCGCACTTGATGCCGCAGAGCTACATTCGCTGGTTACACATGCAGTAGAGGAAGGGCCCAAAGAGACGTGAGCGAGACATCCACGCGCGAGATCCTATTGGTGCCGCACTACTCGCGGCCGGACAATATTTCTTCCGCGGCCACCGCGGCACGGCTGCTTACCGACGCGGGCCTGCGCGTCCGGCTGCTTGAACAGGATGCGGAAAGCCCGATCAACAAGGACCCGGAACTGCGGAAACTCGAACAGGTCCCGGGTGGACTCGACGCGGCGGCGGGCTGCGAGCTGGTCCTGGTGCTCGGCGGTGACGGTACGTTCTTGCGCGCTGCGAGCTACGCCCACGCCCAGGACATTCCGGTGCTGGGGATCAACCTTGGCCACGTCGGATTCTTGGCCGAAGGTGAGGCGGAAAGCCTCGAGCAGGTGATCGCGGACGTGATTTCGCGTTCCTACCGAGTCGAGGAGCGCATGACCATTGATGTGATGGTGCGCGATGCTTCGGACACGGAGCTCGGCCGCGGGTGGGCGCTGAACGAGTGCAGCATCGAGAACGTGGACCGCACCCAGGTGCTGGACGCCACCTTGGAGGTGGATTTCCGGCCGGTGTCTTCCTTTGGGTGCGACGGTGTGCTCATTTCCACCCCGACCGGCTCGACCGCGTACGCCTTTTCCGCGGGCGGACCGGTGATGTGGCCGGCGCTCGACGCGATTTTGGTGGTGCCTAATAACGCGCACGCGCTGTTTGCGAAGCCGCTGGTGGTCTCGCCACGCTCGACCGTGGCGGTGGAGTCCGAACCGACGACGAGCGACGCGGTGGTGATCATGGACGGGTTCCGTTCGATTGCCATGCCGGCCGGTTCCCGTGTGGAGGTCATCCGTGGTTCGCGCCCGGTACGGTGGGTGCGGTTGGATGATCGTCCGTTTACCGACCGTCTGGTAAACAAGTTCCAGCTGCCCGTTTCCGGGTGGCGCGGGCCCCGCTACTGATTTTTGAAAAGGAGCATGCATGCTGGCAGAGATTGCCATTCGCAACCTCGGCGTGATCTCTCACGCCTCGGCGGAACTCGCGCCAGGGTTGACCGTGCTCACCGGCGAGACTGGTGCGGGCAAAACCATGGTGGTCACCGGTCTGCGCCTGCTCACTGGGGGCCGCGCGGACGCATCCCGGGTGCGTACCGGTGCTGCGGAAGCCGTGGTAGAGGGCGCGTTTAGCCTCGCCGGAATCGGGGAGGACACGCAGGCGCGCGTCGAAGAGATCGCCGAGGGCGCGGGGGCGAGCGCGGATGAGAACGGCGAGTACGTCGTATCCCGCTCCGTGAAGGCGACCGGCCGCTCGAAGGCCCACCTGGGCGGGAGGACGGTGCCCGCGGCCACGTTGGGCGAGCTGGCGGGCGAGCTGCTGACCATCCACGGCCAGAACGACCAGCTGCGCCTGATGTCGCCGGATGAGCAGCTCGCCGCGGTGGACCGTTTCGACCCGAAAATCGCGGGCCTTTTGGAGAAGTACCGCAGCGCCTACCGTGCGTGGCGGGATGCGGCGCGGGATCTGCGGGAGCGTACGGAGCGTCGATTGGAGCTCGCCCAAGAGCTGGACCGGCTCCAGTTCGCCTTGGAGGAGATCGACGGGATCGACCCGCAGGAGGGCGAGGACGCCGAGCTGGTCGAGACGATCAACCGCCTGCAGGACGTCGACGCGCTGCGGGAGGCCGCCGAAACTGCGCTTGCCGCGATCGACGGGCCGGAGGCCGCCGGAGGCTACGGCGGCGACGAGGACGCGGCGTCCACGCTGGTGGGGCGCGCCGCGGCGGCGCTCGACGGGGCCAGCGACGCGGTGCTGAAAGAGCTGGGCACGAGGATGCACGAGGTCGCGAGCTTGCTTGGCGACGTCTCCGCGGAACTCGGCAGTTACGTTGCAGAACTGCCCAGCGACCCGGACGAGCTTGATCGCCTCCTGCAGCGACAGCAGGAGCTGAAAACACTGACGCGCAAGTACGCGCCGGATATCGCAGGCGTGTTGGCGTGGCGGGCTAAAGCCGCCGAGCGCTTGGCGCGGATCGATACCTCTGACGAGGCTATCGAGGCGCTGAAGAAGCGCGTGGCGACGGCGGAGAAGGAAATGCGCACCCGCGCCAAGGCTCTGACCAAGGCGCGCGTGGCCGCGGCCGCGGAGCTGGGGCAGGCCGTAACCGGCGAGCTGCACGGGTTGGCCATGCCGAAGGCGCAGTTGAGCGTGGAGATTTCTGAGGTCGACTTCGGCCCGCGTGGCGCAGATGCCGCGGAGATCCGCCTCGCACCGAATACCGCGCTGGAACCGAAGCCGCTGGCCACGAGCGCCTCCGGCGGCGAGCTGTCCCGCGTCATGCTCGCGCTTGAAGTCATCTTGTCTGGAGCCAGTGGCGGGGCAACCATGGTCTTTGACGAGGTCGATGCGGGCGTGGGTGGTCGCGCTGCGGTGGAGATTGGGCGTCGATTAGCGCGCTTGGCGGCCAACAACCAGGTCATTGTGGTCACGCACCTGCCGCAGGTGGCGGCGTACGCGGATACGCACCTGCACGTGGCCAAGGACGTCAGCGACGAGTCGGTGACCTCCGGGGTGCTCAGCCTGGATGCCGCGGCCCGGATCGACGAGCTCGCCCGCATGATGGCGGGCCTGGATGATTCTGATACCGGCCGAGCCCACGCCACAGAACTCTTCGAGCGAGCACAGCGCGAGGTGCGCGAAATGCGCGCCTGACGCTCCCGCGCGCCTTCACCATACGGGCTGGTCACGGGTGCACAATATGACGCATGACTGTTGCTTCCCGGAACACCGAATCTGCGCAGCCCGCGCTGACGGGCACGCTGCGCGATTGCACTGCCCAGGGGCGGGGGCTGTCGCGCATGCAGGAGGGCGATATCGCGCTCGTTGACTCGCCGGACATGACCCGCAGGCAAGCCGAGGCGTTGCTTGCCCGCAAGCCGAAGGCGGTGGTGAACCTGGCACAGTTTTCCACCGGCGCGATGCCGAACTATGGCCCGCACCTGCTTGCCGACGCCGACGTGACCATGTTCGAGGCCATCGGCACCGACACCGCGACCCGGGAAAAGCTGCGCGATGGGAAGAAGGCGTCGATTAGCGCCGACGGCACGATCACCGTGGGTAAGAAGCAGGCGGCGACGGCTCAGCTGGTCAAGCGCGCCGACCTGGACACGACCTTTACTGAGGCGCAGCAGCACCTGGTGGAGCAGATGGAGGCCTACTTCGGCAACACCATCGAGTTTGTGCATGCGGAGGCTCCGCTGCTTATCGACGGCCTCGGCGTCCCCGACCTTGGCGACGCCATGCTCGAGCGCAAGGTGCTGGTGGTCTCTCCGGGGCCGGAGACGCGCGAGCGGCTGAAGGGGATCAAGAACTTCATCCGCGAGTTCACCCCGGTCATCGTCGGCGTGGGGCCGGCTGCGGACACGCTGGTGGAGCTGGGCTATGAGCCGGACTATATCGTGGGGGATCCGACGGGTATTGCGTCGACAAGCTTGCGCAGCGGCGCACGGGTGATCCTGCCTGCGGAGACGGACGGCTTCGCCCCGGGCCTCGAGCGTATCCAGGATCTTGGGGTGGGCGCGATGACCTTCCCTGCGGCGACGGAATCGCCGACGGACCTGGCGATTTTACTCGCCGTGTTCCACGATCCCGACATGATCATCACCGTTGGTGAAGCCGTGGAGCTTGACCAAATCTTTGCTGACCCAGACTCCACGCAGCCGGAGGCGCTGCTGACCCGCATGAAGGCAGGCCGCAAGCTAGTGGATTCGACGGTGATTGAGCAGCTCTACGCCGTGCCGTCAAACGGCGGCGTCGCGTGGGCGTGGGCCATTCTAGGCATCCTGGTGGCGTTTGCCACGATCGTCGTGGTCGTGGGACTCTACGGCGCGGGCGACTTCAGCGAGAACTTGATTAACACCTGGAACAGCATCGCGTTGTCGGTGCAGAGCCTGTTTGAATAGCGGAGAAGGGGTAGCCAAATATGTCTGATTCTTCACGTGCAAGCGGGCTTGTCGTTGCGGGTCTCGGCTGGGGTATCGCGCTCGGCGTGGCCGCGGGTGCACTCGTGCTTGCGCCTGCGATGCACAGCGAGGGCGAGCCTTTCGGGCAGGAATCTGCCGCCTCGATGCGCGAGATGCAGCGCGCGGAATCTTACGCCGATGATGCGGATAGCCTGCTCGGCGACCACTCCGCGGCACTCGTCAGCGGCACGCTTGACGACGCCCACGTGACAGTACTGCGCACAGCGCGCGCCGCCGACGAGGACGTCGCCGCGGTGCGCTGGCTGCTCGACCGGGCGGGCGCGAAGAACTCCGGCGAGATCGCGCTGACGGAGAAGTTCACCTCGCAGGACTCCGCGGATGCGTTGTCCTCGCTGATCGCCAACACGCTGCCGGCGGGCGCGCAGCTGTCGGTGGAGCAGCGCCGTCCCGGTGTGCATGCCGGCGAGTCGCTGGGGGCCGCGCTGTTCGCGGATCCCGAAACCGGCGAGGGGATCGCTGCAGCCGGGGACCGGCAGTTCGTGCTCGACGCGCTGCGTGAGGGCGGCTTCCTCGACTTTTCCGGCGACGTTGTTCCAGCCGATGCGATCGTGATCGTCGGCGGGGACACCGCGGATGCCGGTGACGCAGAGAATGCAGGCGAGGCCGGCGAGTTCGGCCAGCAGCTGCTCGGAGACTTCGCCGACGCGCTCGGCGGCACGGGTACCACCGTGCTGAGCGTGCGCGAGATGGGCGCGTGGAAGGCCCCGGAGCTTGAGCAGGCCACCTTCATCGAGGCAGTGGAGACCGAGGCTGGCCGTATCCGGACGGTGCTCGGCGTCGCCGCGGACGAGGAGTCTTAGACGTGGCCCACGAGTTCACTGTGACAGGCTCCGAGCTGCTTGCCCAGTCGCCGATCTTGGCGCTGCGGCGCGACCGCGTCGAGATGCCGGGCGGCAAGGTGGCCAACCGAGAAATCGTCGAGCACTTCGGCGCGGTCGCCGTGGTCGCCCTCAACGAGGCAGGTGAGATCGCCGTGGTGGAGCAGTACCGGCACGCTGTTCGCCGCCGCCTGCTCGAGCTGCCCGCCGGGCTGCTCGACATGTCGGGCGAGGACGAGCTGACCTGCGCGAAGCGCGAGTTAGTCGAGGAAGCCGGCCTGGAGGCTGGCAACTGGGCCGTGTTGGTCGACCTGGTGACCTCGCCCGGGTTTGCGGAGGAAGCGGTGCGCGTTTTTCTCGCCCGGGACCTGCGCGAGGTGCCGCGTCCGCCAGCCGAGGACGAGGAAGCGGACATGACCGTGCGCTGGATGCCGCTTGAGCAGGCGCGGGATGCTGTGCTGCGCGGGAAGATCGTCAACTCGATTGCGATTGCCGGTGTCCTGGCCGCGAGCGAGGTCGCCGCAGGCCGCGCCACCCCGCGGTCGGTGGACACCCCCTTCGAGTACCGCCCGACGTCCCTGGCCAAGCGCCGTACGGGCCCGGATCTGAAGCGGATCTAGGTGGACGCGCGCACACTCGCCGAGCGCTGGCTGACCCACCTCATCGTCGAGCGCGGGGTTTCGGCGCACACGGAGAGCAATTATCGACGCGACGTCAATCGCTACCTCACCTGGCTCGAACGCGCCGACATCACCGATTTGCGGCAGGTGACGGCACGCGACGTGGAAGCCTATGTGGCTGACCTACGCCGCGGAGTAGATGGGGCGCGCGGGCTGTCGACCTCATCGACCGCCCGAGCGTTGGTCGTTGCCCGCGGGCTGCACAAGTTCGGCGTGGCCGAGGGCGTACTCGACGCCGACGTCGCCGCCGAGGTGGCACCGCCTAAGCAGGGGGAGAAGCTGCCCGACACCTTGAGCGTGCACGAAGTCGAGGCGCTACTGGACGCTTGCCCGACCGAGACACCAATCGGCGTACGGGACCGGGCGCTGCTAGAGCTTTTGTACGCTACGGGGGCGCGCGTCTCGGAAGTGCTCTCGCTGAACGTGGACGACGTGCACGACACCGAAGGCGTCATCACGGTCACCGGCAAGGGCAACAAGCAGCGGCTGGTGCCGGTCGGCTCGCACGCCCAGGCGGCCGTCGGCGCATACCTGGTGCGCGTGCGACCCGCGTTCGCCACCGGGAAGAGCCACGCGCTGTTCTTGAATACCCGCGGCGGGGCCTTGTCGCGGCAAAGCGCGTGGACGGTGCTGAAGCAGGCGGCGCGTCGCGCTGGGATTGAGAAAGATATCTCTCCGCACACGCTGCGCCACTCCTTTGCCACCCATCTGCTCGAGGGCGGCGCCGACGTACGGACGGTCCAGGAATTGCTCGGGCATTCCTCGGTGACCACCACGCAGATTTACACGCATGTGACCGCTGCAAACCTGCGCGAGGTGTGGCAGCAGGCGCACCCGCGCGCCTAACTCATGGTTAGCTGTGCGCACCGTGTCAGGCGCTGCCAGCCGGAGGATGTAGATTAACCGTTTTGCACGTTTTGTTCACACACAGGAGGGTTTGCACCCGTGACGTATTCCCGCACAGCCGCCCGCGCAACACTGAGCGTCGCCGCGGTCGCAGCACTGGCATTGGCCTCAGCACCGATCGCGCCCGCACAGCTGCCCGAGGGCGTGAACCCGGCTGAAGTGCAGTCCATGATTCCCTCCGAGGTCACCGTCCGCGCCGGCGAGACCACCACCGTGGACCTCGGCGTCCCGGTGGACGTGAACTACTCCAGCGGTGGGTGGCAGGTCACCTCGAACGGTACGCAAGTCTCTGTCACCGCGCCGGATACGCCGGGTGCCACGGCGAGCGTGCCCGCGAGCGCCGGTGGCATGACGGCTACGGTGAACCTCGTCGCTGTCGGTGAGGGCGAGCAGGCCGACGCCGACGACGTCGCGGAAGGCGGCGGTGGCGCAGCTGCTGGCGGAACCGGCGGCGGAAGTGCCAGCGAGGGCGATGGAGAGAATTCCGGTGAAAGCGCCGGTGGCGCTGGTGAAGGCGGCTCCGGTGGTGAGGGCGGCGGCGGGGCGTCGCAAAGCAGCGGGGGCGGCGGTGAGGCAGCACCCGCGCGCGGCGACCGACAGAAGGCGGAGGAAGTCGACACCTCTGGTGCGAAGCGGCTGGCCTTTGACGGTGAGATCGACGGCAACACGCTCGTGGTGAAGGTCTCGCTGCGCAAGGCCCGTGACCTGATGAAGTATGCCAACGCGGACCGCGAGGGTGCGAAGCTGCGCTACGTGGACGCGCAGGGCAACATCATCAAGGGTGTGAAGCGCGACGTGGATGCGGCGAAGCGGACCATGACGTTGACGTATCCGGAAGGGGAGACCCCTGATAACCCCTTCATCATGGAGGTTGTGCGCGACGGCAAGGCAGAGTTCATCGCGGAGATTACGGCGACGAACGCGCCTGCTGCGGGCACGGAGGATGGGGCGCAACCGGTGGAAGATCAAGGCGGTACCGTTGACTCTTCGAGTAAGGGCAGCTCGGTGCTCCCGCTCGTGATCGGCGGGGTCGCGCTGCTTGCTGCGCTGGCGCTGATCATTGTGTTCTTCGTCCGCCGTTCCCGCGCACGCGGTTAATGCCAACGTTGTAAGATAGACGCGTCAAGCGTTACGGCGGAACTTTGGGCGCTTCGCCGCTGGCGCGGATTTGGATGTACAGATGCTCACTGGACGTTTGGGCCGACGGCTGAAGGAAAGGACCGACAATGGCAGATGACGCACTGTTCGATGCCTCCGAGCAGAAAACCTTCCTCACGGGACGCCCCTACCGCGAGTTCCCCGAACCGGCACCGCTGGACAAGCACGGCCCGGCCACCGTGCTGTCGATGGTGAACCAGAAGGGCGGCGTGGGCAAGACGACGTCGACGATCAACCTCGGTGCCTGCCTGGCGGAGCAGGGCAGGAAAGTCCTCCTGGTTGACTTAGACCCCCAGGGCGCGCTGTCTGCAGGTTTGGGCGTTTCCCACGACGAGGAGCAGGTGACGGTCTACGACCTGCTCTTTGACAACACGGCGAGCATCCACGCCGCAATCAAGCACTCGAACGTCAGCGGTCTCGATCTGGTGCCCGCCAACATTGACCTTTCGGCGGCGGAAATCCAGCTGGTCAACGAGGTCGGGCGCGAGCACACCCTGGCTCGCGCGCTGCGCCCGGTGCGCAACGAGTACGACATCATCATCATTGACTGCGGGCCGTCGCTCGGCTTGCTCACCGTCAACGCGCTGGCCTGCTCCCACGGCGTGATCATTCCAATGGAGTGCGAGTACTTCTCGCTGCGCGGGCTCGCCCTGCTCACCGATACCGTGGAGAAGGTGCGCGACCGCATCAATTTCGACCTGGACATCGTGGGCATCTTGGTTACCATGTTTGACCGTCGCACCACGCACGCGCGCGAGGTCATGGACCGCGTGGTGGAGGTCTTCGGCGAGCGAGTCTTTGACACCGTGATCACCCGCACCGTGCGTTTCCCGGAGACCTCGGTGGCCGGCGAGCCGATCATCACCTGGGCACCGCGTTCGCAGGGCGCGGAGCAATACCGCAACCTCGCGCGCGAGCTCCTCGAGCGCACCGAGCGGGGCACGGCGTAGGGCGGCGTGGCTGACCCCGCAAGCGGCGGCACCCAAGGTCAGGTGGGCGAGCAGCCGGAGATTACCGGGTTCCGGCTGGTCCTCAACAATTTCGAGGGCCCCTTCGACCTGCTCTTAAACCTGATTAGCTCAAAGAAACTTGACGTGACCGAGGTTGCGCTCGCCGAAGTGACCGACGAGTTCATCGCGTACACCCGCGCGCTTGGTGAGACCGCGAACCTGGACGAGATTACCGAGTTCATCCTGGTCGCGGCCACTCTGCTCGACCTTAAGGCGGCGCGGCTTGTGCCCCGCGGCGAGGACGAGGAGATCGAGGACATCGAGCTTTTGGAGTCAAGGGACCTGCTCTTCGCCCGCCTTTTGCAGTACCGCGCCTACCAGCAGGTGGCAGACCAGTTCGCCGAGTGGCAGAAGCACGCGCAGCGGCGCTACCCACGCGCGGTGTCCATGGAACCGCAGTTCGCGGACCTGCTGCCGCCGGTCAATCTCGGGCACACCCCGGCGAGCTTCGCGCAGCTGGCTGCCAGCGTGTTCCGCCCCAAGCCGCCGGAGGAGGTCGGCGTGGACCACCTGCACGCGGTGGAGGTTTCGGTGCCGGAGCAGGCCGGTCGCATCCTGGACACGCTGAAGGTGGTGGGGGCGAGCCAGTGGCTCAGTTTCGCCTCGCTGACGAAGGACTGCGCGCTGTCGATGGAGATTGTCGGCCGCTTCCTCGCGCTGCTCGAGCTTTACAAAGCGCGCGCTGTGGAGACGAAGCAGGAGGAAGCACTCGGTCCGCTGGAGGTGTCCTGGACCGGGCTCGAGGTGGATCCGGCCGTCGTCGCGGCGAGTAACTGGGCGTAGGTGGGCTCGCGCTGCCGGTGCGGGCACGTGGGCGTCGGCAAGCAAGAGCCCCTTATAGACTGTGGGCATGGATATGCCGATGGTTTCCCAGCTGCGCTCGCGCGTGGAGTCGATTCTGCTGGTGGTGGACACGCCGGTGGAGGCGGAGGCCGTCGCGGGTGTGCTGGGCGCGACCCGCGAGGATGTCGACGCGGTTTTGCGCGAGTGGGCCGCGGAGCTGGACGCGCGCGGTAGCGGGATCGACTTACGCGAGACGCAAGAGGGGTGGAGGCTGTACACGCGCCCGCAGAACGCGGTGGCGGTCGAGGCCTTTGTGCTGGATGGGACGCAGTCCAAGCTCAGCCGTGCGGCGCTAGAGACGCTCGCAGTGGTGGCCTACCGCCAGCCGGTCACGCGCGCGCAGGTCGCCGGCGTGCGCGGCGTGAACGTAGACGGGGTGATGCGCACGCTCACGCTGCGCGGGCTGATCGCGGAGGTAGACCCGGACGAGGCGACAGGTGCGCACCGCTACGTCACCACCGAGCTGTTCTTGGAGCTGTTGGGGATCGACTCGCTGTCGCGGCTGCCGGATCTCGCCCCGCTGCTGCCAGAGGTCGACGCGATCGAGGACGCGTGGTAGCGGCTGGTAGACGCCGGTTGGCGCTGGTAGACTCTGCTGCGAACACGCGCGGTGCCGTTTTTGCTGGCGGCACCCGCACAACCCCAATATGGATGTAAAGGATTCACACATGACTCCTCCCGCTCGCCGAGACGGCACACCGGATACGGGGAAGGACGAGCCGTTCTACCCTTCCTACGCAAAGCCGGCAAAGAAGCAGAACGTGCGCCTGGACAAACGGCGCGAAAACGCGAAGAAGCATGAGCCGCACCCGCTGGAAGACAATTGGTGGGACGACGATGAGACGAAGGCTCGGAAGCAGAAAACGGACGGGATCCGGCTGCAGAAGGTGCTTGCCCAGGCGGGTGTGGCGTCGCGTCGTCACGCGGAGGTGATGATCGACCAGGGCCGCGTCGAGGTCAACGGCAAGATCATCACGGTGCAGGGCACGCGCGTGAACCCGAATGTGGACATTATCCGCGTGGACGGCACCCGCATCAACGTCAACGAGGAGATGGAGTACTTCGCGTTCAACAAGCCGCGCGGGGTGCAGACCACCATGCAGGACGAGTTCGATCGCACTTCGGTCGGCTCCTACCTATCGGAGCGCACGGCTTCTGGCCAGCGCTTGTTCCACGTGGGCCGCTTGGACGCGGACACGGAGGGCCTGCTGCTTCTGACCAACGACGGGGAGCTGGCCAACCGGCTGACGCACCCGAAGTACAACGTGTCCAAGACCTACCTGGCCACCGTGCTGGGCGAGGCGAAAGGCGACCTGGTCAAGAAGCTCAAAGAGGGCATTGTGCTTGACGACGGCACGGCGAAGGCCGACTACGCACAGATCGTCGACGTACACAACGGTCAGTCCTTGGTCCGCGTCGAGCTGCACGAGGGCCGCAAGCACATCGTGCGCCGCATGCTCAAGGAATGCGGCTTCCCGGTCCAGCGCTTGGTGCGCACCAAGGTGCACACCGTGCAGCTGGGCGACATGAAGCCGGGCGCGATGCGCGCGCTGAATTCTTCCGAGCTGGCCTCGTTGTACAAGGCGGTGCAGATGTAAATGGGTACCGCACAGATTTCTAATATGCCTGACGGCGGGCTCATCCTGGCCGTCGACGGGCCGTCCGGCACCGGCAAGTCCACCACCTGCCGCGCGCTCGCAAAGCGCTTGGACGCAAAGTACGTGGATACCGGCGCGATGTACCGGGTGGCCACACTCGCAGTGCTGCGCGCGGGCGTCGACCCGGCGGATACGCAGGCCGTGATTGAGGCGACGAAGGATCTGCCGCTCGAGGTCTCCGACGACCCGGACGCCAAGGAGGTCTTGCTGGCAGGCGAGGACGTCTCCGGCGAGATCCGCGGCCCGGAGGTCACCCGGAACGTCTCCGCGGTGTCTGCGATTCCCGAGGTGCGCGTGAACCTGGTTGAGCTGCAGCGCAAGCTCGCCCGCGAGGCGCACCGCGCGATCGTGGAGGGCCGCGACATCGGCACCGTCGTGCTTGCCGACGCCCCCGCGAAGGCCTTCATGACCGCTTCCGCCGAGGTTCGCGCCCAGCGCCGCTACGACCAGGACGTCGCCGCCGGCCGCGACGCCGATTTTGACACGGTGCTGGCGGACGTGCAGCGCCGCGACGAGCTGGACTCTTCCCGCGCGACCAGTCCGCTGCGCCCCGCTGATGATGCGGAAGTAATTGATACCTCAGCAATGGCCCCCGACGAGGTGCTCGATGCCCTCATTGGGCTGATCGAAAGGAGCGCGCAGTGACCCAGGAGCACAAGGAAACGGGTGCCGAGAACGCACCCGAGACGGAGTTCATCCAGCCGGGCATCGACGCCTCCGGCTACGAGGAGCTGAGCCCCGAAACCCTCGGGGCGGATGACGCCGAGTTTTACGACGCCGACTTTGGCACCAGCGACTTTTCAGATGCTGACTTCGCCGAATACACCGACGAAGACTGGGCAGAGATCGAAGAGTCCTTCGGCATCATGCGCCCCGACGTGGTGGAGGAGAACCTGCCCACGGTGGCGATCGTGGGTCGGCCGAATGTGGGTAAGTCGAGCCTGGTCAACAGGTTCATTGGGCGCAGGGAGGCCGTGGTGGAAGACCACCCCGGTGTCACGCGCGACCGGGTGAGTTACCTGGCCGACTGGGGCGGGCGTCGCTTCTGGGTCCAGGACACCGGCGGTTGGGATCCCAACGCCCGCGGCATCCACGGCGCGATCGCGCGCCAGGCGGAGGCCGCGATGGAGACCGCCGACGTGATCGTGATGGTGGTCGACGCACAGACGGCGATTACCGAGACGGACGCGGTGATGGCGCGCAACCTCCAGCGCTCCCCGGTGCCGGTGATCCTGGTGGCGAATAAGTTCGAATCCGAGTCGCAGTGGGGCGACGCCGCCGAGTTCTACGGGCTCGGTCTGGGCGATCTGTGGCCGGTCTCGGCGCTGCACGGCCGCGGCGGCGCTGACGTGCTCGACGAGATTCTGCGCCTGTTCCCGGACGAGCCGCGCGCCAAGCCCTCCATTACGGATGGCCCGCGCCGCGTAGCACTGGTCGGCCGCCCCAACGTGGGCAAGTCGAGCCTTCTGAACAAGCTCGCCAAGTCGCACCGCTCGGTGGTGGATAACGTGGCAGGCACCACGGTGGATCCGGTGGACGAGATGATCCAGTTGGATGAGCACATGTGGAAGTTCATCGACACCGCCGGCCTGCGTAAGAAGGTCAAGAACGCCCAGGGTCACGAGTACTACGCGAGCCTGCGCACCCGCGGCACGATTGATGCGGCCGAGGTCTGCGTCGTGCTGATCGACGCCTCCGAGGAGATCTCGGAGCAGGACCAGCGCGTCATCTCCATGGTGCTCGAGGCGGGCAAGGCGATGGTGATCTGCTTTAACAAGTGGGACCTGATGGAGGAGGACCGCCGGTACTACTTTGACCGCGAGTTCGACGAGATGATGGGCCACCTGCCGTGGGTGACCAAGCTGAACATCTCGGCAGAAACCGGCCGCGGCCTGCACCGTCTGGAGAAGGCGATGACGGAGGCGCTGGAGAACTGGGATAAGCGCATCTCCACCGGCCAGCTGAACAACTGGCTGCGCGAGGCGATTGCCGCGAACCCGCCGCCGATGAAGAACAACCGGCTGCCCAAGCTCCTGTTCGCCACGATGGCAACCACCCGCCCGCCGACAATCGTGCTGTTTACCACCGGTTTCTTGGACGGAGGCTATCGACGCTACCTGGAACGCAAGTTCCGCGAGACCTTCGGCTACCACGGCACGCCGGTGCGCATCGCGGTGCGCGTGCGTGAGCGGAACCCGCGGCGTCGTAAGTAACTAGCCCTGCTTCCGGTACACGAACGCGTCGACGCGGTAGGGAAGCGGGATGCGTTGTCCGCGCTCGAAGCCGAGCCGCTCGTGGAGGTACCAGTCCAGGTTGGCCACCATCTTCTCCCGCGTCTTCTGGTTTGCGCGGAGCCAGTAGGAGCGTGAGGCCATCAGGTCGAAGCACTCGTCGGTGGTGACGATCTGTGCCCAGGTCTCGCGCAGCTCGCCCTCGAGTACCCAGGGACGCGCGACCTCCGGGTAAAACCCGGCGCGCTGCACATCACCCGAGTGCATGATGCGGCTGAGCCTTAAGACCCACGGGTGGTTGACGGCCAGCGTGTTCCAGCACAGCAGCAGTTTGCCGCCTTCGCTGGTCACGCGGGCGGCCTCGGCGCTGGCGGCGGCTGTGTCGACCCAGTGCCAGGTTTGGGCGCATGTGATGGCGTCGACGGCGGCGTCGGCAAGCGCGGTGGCCTCTGCGGTGGCGCGCCAGACGGGCACCTCGGGCAGATGCTCACGCAGCACGCGGGTCATGTCGGCGGATGGGTCGCAGGCGAACACGTGCTGGTCCGCGTCGCGAAACAGCTCGGTGAGCTTGCCGGTGCCGGCACCCACGTCGAGGATGCGGGTGCCGCCCGCGCGCTGAGAGAGCGTGCCCAAAAGCCTGGCGACGGCGGGCGGGTAGGAGGGGCGCACCGCGTGGTAGAGCGTCGCTCCGTCGCTAAAAGCGCGCGCTGAGCTGGTGCGATGCTGCTCGTCGCGGAAGGCGGGTTGCTGCTTTCCACTGGGCTTCATAATCGACTAATGTACCGGGTCGAAGGTTTTGGGAGGAACTATGACAGCACTGCGCACGGCGGGCCTGCTGGCTGCGGCCGGTGTGGTGCTTTGTAGTGCCGCGTGCGCGGATGCGCCGGAACAGATCTCGGAAATCGTGCCCTCCTCGGTGCGCGACCATGTGGCTGAGGTGGAGCCGTGGAGCAGGCCGGACACACACGAGCGAAAGATCCAGGTTGGCGAGCGCGAGCGAAGCTACCTGCTTAGCGTCCCGCCCGGGGCTAAGCAGCGCGCGAACCTACCCATGATTTTTGCGTTCCACGGCTATGGGGAAGACGCGGCGTCGATACGCAAGTATTCGCGGCTTGATGTCGCTGACGCGATCGTGGTCTACCTGGACGGGGTCGGACGCGCGTGGGCACCGGCGCCGTACGCGAAGACGTCGGGTGGCGAAGACCTTGCGTTTGTCGACGCGGTACGCGAGGAAGTCATGAGCGAGTACTCCGTGGACAAGGCGCGCGTGTTTGCCACTGGCCTGTCCAACGGCGGCGGGTTTGCTACCTACCTGGGCTGCCAGCGCCCGCAGGACTTTACCGCGGTCGCTTCCGTCTCAGCGGCGTTTTACCACCGGGTCTCGGAGGGCTGCTCCTCCATCCCGATCAAGCACGTGGATTTCCACGGCACTGACGATTCGGTGATGAGCTACTCCGGCGGCGAGCGCCACGACACGGCTTACGAGTCGATCGAGGCGATGCTGGAGGAGACCGCGCAGCGCAACCACTGCGCGCCCGAGTACGTGGAAAAGCCTCTCTCCGAGACGGTATCCGAGCTGCGCTGGGACGGCTGCGACGCGCCCCTGGTGCACTACCGAGTCACCGGCGGACCGCACATTTGGCCGGGCGGTGCCTACGACACCTCGGAGACGACGACCCGCGGGTTCGCCACGCGAACACAACTCGCGTTCTTCGGCGTGCCGATGCGCTAAAAGGTACCGGGAAGTTTCGGCCCCGTGCCCTATGCTTGTGCGGTGTGATGCAGAATTCTCCACGAGCCGCCGTCGTCGTGTTCAATCCTGCCAAGATCGATAAGGATCGCCTCCGCGCGGTGGTCGCGCGCCATGCGCCGAGCGAGTGCCGGATCGAGTGGATCGCCACGACCCCGGACGACTCTGGCGAGGCGGAGGCCGCCGCGCTGCACCGCTCCGACGTCGATGTGGTGCTGGTCGCCGGCGGCGACGGCACGGTTCGCCAGGTCGGCACCGCGCTGGCCAACTCCGGGATTGCGCTGGGCATCGTGCCGACCGGCACCGGGAATCTGTTGGCGCGCAATCTGCGCTTGGACTTGGGGCTCGAGGCGTCGGTAAGCAGAGCTTTCCGCGGCGAGCACATGCTTATCGACGTCTGCCGCGCCAAACTCTCACGCCCCGACGCCAGCAACGAACGCCTTGGCTTTCTCGTGATGGCCGGGGTCGGGCTGGACGCGCAGATGATCGAGTACACCGACGAGGGCCTCAAACGGCGCATCGGCCCGCTGGCCTATATCTCCGGGATCGCGCGCTCGCTGCGCGGCGGCAACCGGATCAACGTGACCTACACCGTCGACGGGCATCGCACCCACGCCGCCCGTCTGCACACCCTGATCTTTGGCAACTGCGGGGAGCTCATCAACGAGATCCCCCTGCTTCCCGAAGCCCGCCCCGACGACGGCCTGCTCAACGCCGTCGGCATGGCACCGCGCGGGCCCATCGGGTGGACCAAGATCGGGCTGAACCTGGTGGCGAACAAGGCCGCGCGGCTGCGAGGACTCAACCCCGACCCGCCGGTGGTCAACTTCGCCGACCTGGAGTATTCGGAAGGCAGCCACGTCAAGGCCTTCTTTGCCGCCCCGGAAATCTTCGAAGTCGACGGCGACCCGGTTGGCGAGGTCACCGCAGTTGAAATCTCAGTCGACGCAGGCGCACTGAAGGTGTGCGTGTAGCGGCGCTGCGGTGGCGCGCGGTGCGGCGCTCCGCCATACTGGTGGCGCTTGGATCCGCGTGTGAATCAGGGGGGAAGTTATGGGGAAAAGGACGACGAGTGCGCTGTACATTCTGGCGGTTGGGCTGCTCGCGGGGTGTGCTGCTGAAGGCGGCGAGCAGGTCGCGGAGGTGGCGGAGCCTGAAGCCCCCGCGTTCCATTTTGCGAGTGGGACGCTGGAGCTCGGGGATTTTGATCCGGACACGCTTGGCGACGATCTCTTCGACCCGTGTACCGAAATCTCCGCAGAAGAGTACGCGGCGGCGGGGATGACGGGGGTGGAGAGCCTGGAAATTGCAACGGGTTATCGCAACCCTGACACAAACAGTTGCCGAGCCGATGAGCTACGCCCGAAGGTTTCACGAATGGTAACCGCCACAAAAATGAATGAAGAGATGGCATCAGGGAAGGAAGGGGTAGTACTTGCGCACCCGGACTCGGTTGTGGATGGACTCTTTACGCAGATGGATCCAGCCCAAGATCCGTTCCTCTGCGTCGCACAGGTTGATACGACCCGAGGATCGATAGGTGTTGGGATAGCCGAAAGAGGAGCCGAAAGGGGAAGAAACGATACCTGCCGACTCGCCACGGAAAATCTCGAACGGCTGTTTGGAGTACGTTAATTGGGGAATTGAGGCCTAGCGAAGCAGACGAAGATGAGGTAGCTTCACTAGCGAGGGGATTCGGCAAACTGCTGAAACTTATATTTATGGGGGAAATATGACCAAGAATATTAACTTGGATCTTGACCAGGCGTTGGCTGCTGCCAATATGCTCAACGCAATGGCGGATGAAATCCGCGTCGGCAGCACTGATCTTTTCGTATCGCCGATGTCGGGCTTTTCTTTGGTGTCTGGTTTGGATGGTGTGGGGCGGACGCATTCGCGTGTGTCGTCGGCGTCTGCGCCGGAGGCGAATCGGGTGTTGGGGGAGTGGCTGCAAACAGTGGCTGATGTGCTGCGGGTCAGTGCGGAGAATACTTCCCGCGCTGATGGGTCTGTTGCAGGCTTGTTGGGCTCGATTGGTGTGGTGGAGCGCTCCGGTGGTGCTGGCGCGGTAGCCGGTCTGATGGGGCGGACGTTGTCGCAGTATGAAAACGCGAACTCCTTTGCCAACCCACGCCCTGCTGCGGGTGCGCAAGGATCGCTTCCGGTGTTGCATCAGCAGTTGATGGCCACCCAGGTCGCACAAGCAACAGCGGCAGCGGCATTTTGGGCGAAGAACGCTGCCTTGGTGCAGTCGGTGGTCGCACAGTTGCCGGCGGTCGCCGGTTTGCTTGCTGATTCTTCGGAAACGGAGTTTGTTGCCCGTGCGATCAACAAGCTTGGTGAGGTGTCTCGTGTGGGCCAGGAGTATGTGGCCCGTTCGGTGTTGATGCAGGGGCATGCGGCTGGTCTGGCGCAGGTTGCTGGTGCGGAACAGCTGATGGCACATGGTTCTATGGCGGTGTGGGCTGGCTTGCCAGGTCCGTCGCGGGCGTTGTTTGAGCAGTCGTATTTGGGGGTGTTTCCACCGAGGTTGACTGCGTCGTTGCAGCCGGTGGTGCCGGTGTTTGATCGGCTGCTGCCGGATTTGGGTTCTATTCCTGGTGATGGGTTTGCGGTGGGGGATATGCCAAGCCCGCAGGCGCCGGGGTTTGGGGAGTCACCCTTGCCGCGGACGTTGCGTGATGCGTTTACTGCTGCCGGTCTTGGTGCGCTGGGGCAGGCGGTGACTCCTTCGCAGGTGGTTGGTGAGTATGGGTTGCCCACCCC
>NZ_KV825621.1 GCF_001831515.1 Corynebacterium sp. HMSC074A01 | reverse complement strand
CGGGGGCAGGATTCGAACCTACGACCTCTGGGTTATGAGCCCAGCGAGCTACCGAGCTGCTCCACCCCGCGTCGGGTGATATTTTCTTTTCACCTGCTGCCGTATCGGCAACGTGAAGTAACTATACTTATCACCCCGCAAAAGGCCAAATCCCCTGGGCACCGCCCAGAATCACAGTTCTTACAAGACCCACATAACGCACAGTTCCCGATGCACACCTCGCCCACTCGTTCGAGAGATCACGACCCCATGTCCGGGGTGGGCGCTAGAATTACGCTTCCTTGCTCACCGCATAACCACAAGGAGGCGCCCTTGGCAGAATTACTGCGAGCCGCAGTGCACAGCGTGGAGATCCCTTCGCTCACCCGGCGAGAACACCGGATCCTGGGCACAATGTCACAATTGGCCGACGACCACGATGGCTCGCTTCTCAACGTCGACGGCACCGTCCGCCCCGGCCGAACCGGACTCATCACCCATTTCGGCCAGAGCAACGGGAAGGGCGGGTGGGTCCGGCACAACATCCTCATCACCCACATCCCACTGTTTGAAGAGGTGGGTTGGATCGAGGCGGTAACGGAGCCCGCGCTCGACGGCGCGTACCAGCTCAACCTCGCCCGGCTGGCCCGCCTACTCGACGTGACAGAGGAGCGCATGGCCGGGGCGGAAGACGACCCGCTCGCGCTCACCGAGGCCGACCAGTTGCTGCCTGGCGATTTCAGCCGCCCCGTGTTCGCGGGCCTATGGGATCAGGTCGACCGGATCCTGGTGCACAACCCGCAGGTCTAGCCAGGCATAACAAAGCGCCGGGGACGTTTTCCGTCCCCGGCGCTTCCTGCGTTCCGGCTAGCCTGCTAAACGCTACTCGGCGTTCTGGTACGCCTCCACCGCGCGGTCGAGCTGGTCGAGTGCGCGGCCGTACTCCTCGAAGGAGCCGTCGCGAGCGCCCTCAAGGTTGCGCAGCGCATCGTTGATGCCCTGCATGGCCTCGTCCTTGTTGCCCGGGGCCGGCTGGGTCTTCTCCTCGGCCTCTGCCTCCTGCGAAGTATCGGCGGGGGCTTCGGCGTCCTTGTTGTCGGACGCGCCCTCGTCGACAAGCTCGATGTCCTGCGCTGCCTTGGAGTCGATGCCCACCTGCTTGAGCGCCTGGGAGATCGTCGGCGCGTAGCCGACCTGGCCGCGGTAGAACACCAACACGCGCAGCAGCTTCGGGAAGGCCGAGGCCTGGTCCTTGCGCTGCGAGTAGATCGGCTCGACGTAGAGGATCTCGCCGCCACCCACCGGCAGGGTGAGCAGGTTGCCGTTCTTCAGGTCGTTCGAGCCCTCCCACAGCGTGCGGTCGCGCGCAACCTGGTCGGAGGACATCAGCGCGTCCTGCGCCTGCTTCGGGCCCTGCGTCTGCGTATTCGTCGGCAGGACGCGGACCGTGATCTTGCCGTAGTTCTCCGGGTCCGAGGACACCGACATGTGTGCGGACAGGAACTCGCGGTTCAGGCCGCGGTACGGGGTGATCAGCTGGAAGGAGGACTCGTTGGTCTCCGGGTCAGCGGCCACCACGTAGTACGGCGGCTGGTTGAGCTCCTTGCGGCCCTCTGCTGCGGTCGGGTCGTTCGGCACGGACCAGAAGGCGTCGTTGTTGAAGAACACGCCCGGGTCGTCCACGTGGTAGCGGGCCAAAAGCTCACGCTGGACCTTGAACAGGTCCTCCGGGTAGCGCAGGTGCTCGCGCAGGTCATCGCTGATCTCGCTGTGCGGGCGCACCGTGTCCGGGAACACACCCATCCATGCCTCGAGCACCGGGTCTTCCTCGTCGAACTGGTAGAGGTCAACCGTGCCGTCGTAGGCGTCAACGGTGGCCTTGACCGAGTTGCGGATATACCCAAGGTTGTTATTGACCAACCGCTGGGTGGTGCCATCCGGGTTGAGCGCATCCTGTGTGGTGTCCTGCAGGGAGGAACGCGTGGAGTACGGCAGCTGGGACAGCGTGGTGTAGCCGTCCACGATCCACTTCACGCGGCCATCAATGACTGCCGGGTAGGTCTTGGAGTCAGTGGTCAGCCACGGAGCGACCTTCTCCACGCGCTCGCGCGGGTCACGGTCGTACAAAAGCTTGGAGTCCGCGCCGACGCGGTCCGACAGGATCATGTTCAGCTCCTGGTACTTCACCGCGTACGCTGCGCGGTTGATCCAGTTGCCAATGTTGACTCCGCCCTTGCCGGTGTAGGTGTAGGTGGAGTTGTCCGTGTCGTACTCGACCGGGCCCTGGCCGTTATCGCCCACGATGGCGTAGTCCAGCCCGTCCTTAGCAGAGGAGATCACCGGACCGTAGTAGATGCGCGGCTCGTCCACACGGATGCCCAGCTCTTCCGCATCCTTCTTCTCCGCGGCCTTTGCGTTGGACTGCAGGTCCGAGACGGTGAAGATGGGCAGGCCGCCGCGGGTGGAGCCCGCGTCCTGCGCTGCCTCATCCACCGTGTTGGCCTGGGCGGCGACGAAACCGTTGCCGTGGGTGTAGACGGTGTGGCGGTTGATCCAGTCGAGCTGGTTCTCACGCAGGGCGTTCGGATCCATCTCACGGGCGGCGACGACAAAGTCGCGCATCTCGCCGTCGACCTCGTAACGGTCCATGGCCAGCTGATCCGGGAACCCGTAGAAGTTGCGTAGCTGCTGGTTCTGCGTGAAGGTGGGCGACAAAATCTCCGGGTCCAGCAGGCGGATGTTGCTGATGGTGGCCCAGTCGTCTGCGACCTCGTTATTCGAGACCGTGTCCGCTCCCCAGTTTTCCTCGTAGGTGACCGTGTCTTCAGTCAACCCATACGCGAAGCGGGTGGACTCGATGTTGCGGGCGATGTACTCACGCTCCTTGGCCTGACGGTTCGGCTTGACCGAGAACTGCTCCAAAAGCGCCGGCCACACGTTACCGATCACCAGGGAGGACACCAGCATCAGCACGGTGGCCAGCACCGGGATGCGGAAGTCCTTATACACCACGGAGGCGAAGAACGCGGCGGCAACGATCAGCGCGATGACGGTGAGGATAATCTTGGCCGGCAGCATCGCGTTGATGGAGGTGTACGACGCACCGGTAAAGATGTCGTTTTCCCCGTAGAGCAGGAAGTAGCGATCCAGCCAGTACCCGACCGCCTTGATAAGCATCCACACACCGGCGGTCACCGCGAGCTGCACGCGAGCAGCCTTGGAGACGTAGCCAGTCTGCCCGACGGCCCTGTTACCAATGCGGATGCCGCCAAGCAGGTAGTGCGCTACCAGCGCGATCAAAAATGCAACGATGAGCAGCATGCTCAGCGTGCTGACCACCACGGACAGGCCCGGCAACGCAAAGGCGTAGAAGCCGAGGTCTCTACCGTACTGCGGGTCCGAGACCCCGAAGTCAGAGCCGTTGAACCACAGCAGGAAGGTACGCCACATCCGTTGGCCTGCAAGACCGGAGAAGACCGCGACGACCAGCGGCACCGCTACCAGCAGGGAGCGGATACCCTGCTGGATGGAAGCGCGGTACTGTGCGCTGGGCGAAAACAGGTCCGCCTCCGGCATCTCATCTGGTCTACCGCGCCACGCCAGCCATGCCGCGAGGTAAGCGATTCCCCCGCCGAGGAGTGCGAAAACGATAAATAGTACGACCCGGGCGATGATCACCCGGTTGAACACCCCGCGGAAGTCGAGCTCGCCGAACCACAGAAAATCGGTGTACAGACCGATCAGCATGGGCACGAGCGTGAAGATGACGCCGAGGACGATAATCGCCGTCAACATCGTCTTGTTCGACTTTTTCGCGTTGGGTTGAGGCTGGTTGACGCGGGTAGCCAATCCTGCTCCTTCGAAATAGTCTTTGCGTGCGTATTAAGCTTCTAGCTTTAAGTAGCTTAATTTGTGTAACGAATAAACAGCCAGAAAGGTTCCCGTGCAGCAGAATTTCAGCTCGCAGCAAGCCCTGAATAAAGCCATGACCGAGGCTGTGGAGTTCGTCCACGCCGAGGGCTGGGACGCCCCGCCTTCCCTGTTCGCGCTGGTGCCGACGCAGCTGCTTGTCGACGAGCTCACGCAGCTTGCCGACGACGCCGCGCACTCCCCCTTAACGCTGGTGGTTCAGGAGCTGCCCGAGCACATCCGCCCGGGCAGCGACGAGCTGGCCGACTACGTCTCCCGCGTCGCTTGGCCCGAGCAGGTCGAGGGCGTCGTCCTGGCCCAGGAGATCGTCTTCCGCGACACTTCCGCGGGCCCCGATGCAGCACCGCGCCCTGCCCGCCTGTTCTCCGGCGTGCTGCGGGGCGAGGATATCGAGCAGACCCTGCTGCAGATGCGCCTGACCGAGGAGGAGCTGGAGGAGCGCGGGATGTTCGCCCAGGACGAGATCGAGCTGCGCGGCGGGCCGAACGTCGCGCCAAACGTGATCGCCGCTCTGCGCTACAGCCTGGACCGCGAGCCAGAGGAGCTGGGGTAACGGCTGGGAGTCGCCTTCACCCTTGACGTACTATCGGTAGACAACGCACGTGTAAACGTATCTAAGGAGCCAATTTCCGTGTCGCATCGCCGCATCCTCGCCCCCGCCCTGCTCGCCGCTTCAGTGGCGCTCACCGCCTGCGGCGGTGGCGGGGAGGACACGCCTGAGGCCACCGAAGCCACTGAAGCCACTGAGAGCACTGAAAACGCGGAGAACACTGAGAGCACAGTGCAAAGCGAAAGCGCTTCACCCACGACGAGCACCGAGGAGACAGCCACGGCGTCTTCTTCGCAAGAGGCAAGCACGGAATCGAGCACGCGGGCGTCGACAAGCAAGCGCGGTGGCGACGCGGAAGATGAGACGGTTGCGAAGGTCGCGGAAACCTTCGCTTCCCTCGCCCCGGAGTCACTGTTCACTCAGCTTGAAACATGCGCGGCGACAGGAGTCAGCGGCTCTTATGACTGCTCGGGGGCGGAGATCGGGCAGTTCCAGTTCTTCGACTCGGAGGCGAAGGCGGCGTCGACGACGCAGCTTTTGACCGAGCTTCGCTCCTCCCGGATTGTGGAGGACGACGGCGAGCGCATCGTCGGCTGGTCCACCCTGGGCACTTCCGCGATTATCACCGTGGTGGACAATGAGCGCGGCCAGGTGCTGCAGCAGCTGGTGTCTACTGAGCAGGAAGATCCGCGCGAGCGCATCGGCAAGCTGGGGCTCGCCGAGGTGAGTGAGGAGGATGCGACGGAGAAGACCCGGGAAACAACCACCACGAAGGCCTCCGAGACGACGTCGCGCCGCTAGCGGCTAGAGCTCGGTGCCGTCCTCGCTGCCGTCGTCCTTGCCGTCGCCGTACTTGCGCTTGAGGTCAGGGTTGTTGCGCAGCTCCTCTTCGAGCTTGCTGAACTCGGCGTCGAAGTCGGTATCGGTGGTGTCGTCCAGCAGGCCGTCGATAAACGCTGCGGGGTTGTCCAGGTGCTCCGCGGTGGGCAGGAAGTCGGGGTGGTTCCACACCTCGTCGCGACGCTTGACCCCCACCGCATTGTCCACGCGGCGCCACAGCTCGGCGGCCTCGCGGACTTTCGGGGCACCCAGCTCGATGCCGACGATGTTGGCAAAGGCCTGCTCGGCCGAGCCGCCGGTCGCGCGGCGGCGCGCCCATGCCTCGGCCAGCTGCGGTGCAGAAGGGATCCGCTCCGCCAGGGCAGCGTCCACGACCACGTCGACCCAGCCCTCGACGAGCGCGAGCAGGGTCTCCAGGCGCGCGGTCGCCGCGGCGTTGCGGGAGCCGACGCGCGGCGAGAGGTCCATGTTCTGCAGGTTCTGCAGCGCCTCCTGAATCTGCTGCGGGTCGCCCGACTCCAGGTTCAGGCTGCGCGTCGCCTCGTCGATATTGGAGGTGTCGATCTCCAAGCCCGCGGCGTACTCCTCCACCGAGGCAACGATGCGTTCGACCAGCCACGGCACGTGCTTGAACAGACGCTGGCGGGCCGCCTCGCGCGCGGCGATGTAGACCATGACCTCCTGGCCCGGAACCTCCAGGCCCTTGGCGATCTTGGTGACGTTCTTCGGCAGCACCGACGCCACACCGCTGGGCGCGACCGGCAGACCGAAATCGGTGCCGGTGAGCGCCTGCTGGGCCAAATCCCCCAGCGCGTGGCCCAGCCGCATGCCGAAGTTCATGGAGTTCATCGAATTCATCATCCCGGCCAGCGGGCCCATCATCTCCCGGGCCTCGGCCGGCAGCTGGTCCATCTGCGCCCGGTTCATGTGCTCGGCGACCGGGTTGACCATGCGCTTCCACATCGGCATCGTCTCCACCAGCCAATCGTCCGCGTTCCAGGCCTGCGCCTTCGACTCGGCCGCGGGCAGCGTGGTCGTCTCGCTCAGCCAGTGATCCACCAGGCGCAGCGACTCTTCCACTGCCTTCTTGTCCCCCGCGGCAACTGCGGCCTTGTCGCCCACGCGCTGGCGGGCCATGCGCAGCGCCATGTCGAAGTTCACCGCCTCGTCTTGCGCTTCGGCCTGGTTAAAGGAGTTACCCATGCCGCTAAGCATTTGGCCAAACTGGTTCAGGATGTCCCCGAACCCACCGCCAGCCTGGCCGCCGCTAAAGCCAAACGCGGCGAAGGGGTTCGACGCGTCGTTCTCATCGCGCTTGCGCTTGCCTTCGTCGTCATCGTCGTTGGGAAAGGAGAATCCGAATCCGTTACTCATACACGCCACGATACATAGCGTGCAAGCGCTTGCGCGACTACTTTTGCGCCCAGCCAGGACGCTGTGAGCGAACACGGCTGCGCTATGCTGCCTGTGTGAAAAAATCGGCAGAGGTTGCACAAGCAGCTAACGACGTGCGCAGCAGGCGCTGGTCGACGGTGACGTGGGGCGCGATCCCCGTCGCCGCCCTCACCGTGTTGTTGTCCCTCGACCACATCCCAGGCACCGACATCACCCTGGCCGTGCCGTATGCCGCCGAGGGCCCGGGCCCGATGTTTAATGCGCTTGGCGACGTCGACGGCGAAGACGTCATCGACATCGAAGGCACCGAGACCGACCCGGTCGCGGGCAACCTGAACATGACAACGGTGTCGGTACGCACCAACATGACGCTCCTGCAGGCCATCGGCCGCTGGGCCACCACCGACGACACCATCGTCCCGATCAGCCAGATCCTCCCGCCCAACCTGGACGAAGACGAGCTACGCGAGTACAACAAGGCCGAGTTCGCCGCCTCCGAGGGCAACGCCACCGTCGCCGCCATGCGTTACCTGGGTAAACCCACCCGCGTCATCGTGCACGATCTGCTGGAAGACTCGCCGTCTGCGGACGCCCTTGAGCCCGGCGACGTGCTCACCGCCGTCGACGGCACCGAAGTGACCCAACCCAGCGAAGTCCAGGATGCCGTGCGCGCCCACGCCCCCGGCGACGAACTGACCGTGGAGATCTCACGCGGGGACCAGACCAAGGAAGTGCGCATCACTCTGGGTGAGAACCCGCACGAAAAGGGCGAGCCCATGATGGGCATCCTGATGACCTCCGAGCCCGCAGGTGACGTGACGGTCAACTACAACCTCAACGACGTCGGCGGGCCGAGCGCGGGCATGATCTTCTCGCTCGCCGTGATCGACAAGCTCAGCCCCGGCCAGCTCAACCACGGCAAATTCGTCGCCGGCACCGGCACCATTGCCGAATCCGGCGAGGTCGGCCCCATCGGCGGGATCACCCACAAGCTCGCCGGTGCACGTGACGCAGGCGTGGAACTCTTCCTCGCCCCGGAGGGCAACTGCGACGCGGTACGCACCGTCGATACCGGTGACATGACCGTGGCCAGCGTGAAGAACCTCGACGAGGCCGTCGCCGCCATGGACGACTACGCCGCCGGACGGTCTGTGCACGCCTGCGGATAAACGTGGCTAAACGGCGTGTGGCGTACAGCGTACGGCCTGCAGCCAAATGGAGCTAGCTCCATTTACGATTCGCCCGCCAACAAAACGCCAGGTCGCACTCCGCCGCCGACCCCAAACGGAGCTAGCTCCATTTGCAACCAGCCCGGCGACCCCAAACGGAGCTAGCTAAAACGCTGGTAAGCCTCGAGGTAGCCCTTAGCCCGCTCGGCAAACGGGGCGCGGTCCGCCCACGCCCAAAACTCGGGACCGTGACCGGGAATGAAGGTGTGCACGAGCTCGTGGACCACCGTGGCGTCGAGCACGTAATCAGGCACGTTTTTCAGCCGCGAGCTGATCCGGATGTCCCCCGTAGAAGTCGTGCACGAACCCCAGCGTGTGCGCTGGTTGTCCGACCAGCGTACGGAGCCGATGCGCGCTTTGCCCTCGAGCACCTCCCGGTTGAGCTGTTCTGCACGTGCGAGCAGATCCGCATCACTGGAAGCGCTCGAGCGGGTCTTGGCGGCCATCTTCGCCAGCATCTCCTCAACGGCCGCGGTCTCCTGCGCTTTGCTCAGCCGGGCGGGGATGCGGATTTCGACGACCCCATCCACGATCCTGCTCTGGATGGTGCGGGTACGCCGCGCCGAGCGGATGACCCGGTAGGTCTGTCCAGACTCGTGGCGGATCGAATCGCCCACCCCCATCACCGGAACTCTTCGAGCGTGTCTAACACGCCCTGCCCGTACTGCTCGATCTTCGCCGGCCCGACCCCGGAGATGCCGAGGAGTTCCTGGGTGTCGGCGGGCATGGCTTCGGCGATGGACATGAGCGTGGCGTCGGTAAACACGATGTAGGCGGGCTTGCCCGCGGCGCGCGCCTCGTCGCGGCGCCAGCGTTTCAGCGCGGCAAAGACCTCCTCGTCGAAACCGGGCTCGCAGTCCTCGTGGCGGCCCAGCGTTTTCTCCGCCGGGGTTGCCAAGAGGTTCCCGCACACGCGGCAGCGGCGGTTGCGCTTGACCCGCTCCGGCGTCTTCTCCACTTCCAGCTCCGGGGCGATGCCGTCGAGGAAGCGCGAGCGCGAACGCGATTTGCGCCCGCCCTCCTGGCGCGCCAGCGCCCAGGACAGGTGGAGGTGCTCACGCGCGCGGGTCACACCGACGTAGAACAGGCGGCGCTCCTCTTCCACCTCTGCGTCGCCCGCCTTGATCGCGTGCGAGATCGGCAGCGTGTTCTCCACCAGTCCGACGAGGAACACCGCGTCCCACTCCAAGCCCTTCGCGGCGTGCAGGCTCGCCAGCGTGACACCGTCGACGGCGGGCGGCTGCTTCGCCTCGGCGCGCCTGCGCAGTGAACGCAGCACGTCCGGCAGCGTGGAGGCCTCCTGACTGCGCACAATCTCCTCGATGAGGTCGACCAGCGCCGAGAGCGTCTGCCACCGCTCACGCGCCTTCGCACCCTCCGGTTCGGTCGGGGTCAGCCCAATCGGCGCGAGCGCGGCGCGGGCCACCGCAACCGGGTCGTCGGGCAGATCCGTGCGCCGGGCCGCGGCGACGAGCGCGCGGATAGCTTCCCGGATCTCACCGCGCTGGAAGAAGCCTTCCCCGCCGCGGACTTGGTAGACGATCCCGGCGTCGGCAAGCGCGGCTTCGAACGCCGCGGACTGGGCGTTGATGCGGTAGAGCACGGCGATTTCGCGGGCGGGCACGCCGGCGTCGAGAAGCTGGCGGATCTTGATCGCCACCTCGCGCGCCTCGGTCGGCTCATCGTCGTAGGCGGTAAAGGTCGGCTGCGGGCCGTGCTCGCGCATGCCCTTAAGCTCCAGGCGCGTGCCCGCCACCCGGCCCTGCGCCTTGCTGATGACGGTGTTGGCCAAGTCGGTGATCTCAGGTGTGGAGCGGTAGTCGCGCTGCAGCTTGACGACGGTCGCGTGCTCATACGTCCGCGAGAAACTCAGCAAGTAGTTCGGCGTCGCCCCCGTAAACGAGTAGATGGTCTGGTTGGCGTCGCCGACCACCGTCAGGTCGTCGCGCTGTCCCAGCCAGCCCTCCAGCACGCGCTGCTGCAGCGGGGTGACGTCCTGGTACTCGTCCACCACGAAGGACTGGTACTGCGCCCGGAATTCCTCGGCCACCGCCGGGGCGTTCTCCAGCGCTCCGGCGACGTGCAGCAGCAGGTCGTCGAAATCCAAAAGCATGCCGTCCGGGGAGGTCTTCGCGTCCTCGTAGAGCTTATAGACCTGCGCGACCTTCGCCGGGTCCGTCGGTGGGGTGCGCTTGGTGCCTGCGATGCGCTCGACGTAGTCGTCCGGGCCGATCACGCTGGACTTCGCCCACTCGATCTCGCTGAGCAGGTCGCGCACCATTTCCTTGCCGGAATCCAGCCCAGCCGCCCGTGTTGCGCGCCCCACCAGAGGGAACTTGTTGTCCAACAGCTTCCAGGGCAAATCGCCCGCGATCTGCGGCCAGAAGTACTGCAGCTGGCGACGCGCCGCCGCGTGGAAAGTCCGCGCCTGCACCCCGCCCACGCCCATCGTGCGCAAACGGTCGGCCATCTCGCCTGCCGCGCGCTGGGTAAAGGTCACGGCGAGCACCTTCGTCGGTGCCACCATGCCTTGGTCGACCAGGTTGGCAATCCGGTACGTAATGGTCCGAGTCTTGCCGGTACCTGCGCCCGCGAGGATGCACACCGGCCCTCGCGGCGCGGTCGCGGCGACGCGCTGGTCCTCGTCCAACAAACTCAAGTCCACGGCCATGTGCGTGTCCATCCCTTCCTACAACTCGCCCGCGGCCCAGCGGCCAATGAGCTGGCGCGCGATACTGCCCTCCGGAGCAAGTGAAAGCTGCCCCAAGTCCGCGCGCGTCGCCCAGATGATCCGGCTCAACTCCCCATCGGTCTCCCCCACCGCGTCCTCGTCTTCGGTCCTGGCGAAGAAGCCCAGCATCAACGACCCGGACAGCGGCCACGGCTGCGACCCAACATACGCCACATCTGCAATCCTGCGCCCGGTTTCCTCCAACACCTCGCGCGCAAAGGCGTCCTCGGCGCGCTCGCCCACATCCATGTAGCCGGCGATGCAGGTGAAGTAGCCGGGCCGGCGGCGGTTCTCCCCCAACAGGATGCGCTTGGAATCGGCGTGCTCCACCACCCCAATCACGCAAGGATCGATCCGCGGGAAGACAGGCCTGTCGGAGGCACCCCGCGCAAACGCGCCCGAGGCGTCCCAGGCAAGCTGGGAGCCGTCGGCCGGATCGAAGCCGCCGCGCTCGTGCGCGACGAGAAGCCCGACAGCGCGCGCGATGAGCGGATCGTCGAACCACTCGCGCGCACTAGCCGCCTGCGTCGCAAGTTCCTCGGCGGTCACATCGGATACCCGCACCGCGGTCACTTCCGGGCTCACCCGCGCCCTGGTGGTCACCTTTACGCCGGGCGGCAGGGTAGGCAGGAGCAGCGGTTGGCCCTGGGAGTTGAGGGGGAAGTGCAACGCGGCGTCGAAAAGCAGGTACAACGGCACGCTACTCCGACGGCTTCTGCGCTTCAGGCGACTCCTGCGGCTGGGTCATGCGCACGTACAGGAGGCGGTCGCCCGGCTCGACGGTCTCCGCCTCCGGCACATCGATGCGATACAGCTCACCCGAGCGCACCACGCCCAGCACGATGTCGGCCAGGTGGCGCGGGTTGGAGCCAACCTCATCGTCGGCGATCGGACGCTCGGCAACGGCGAAGCCTTCGTCAGGGCTGAGCAGGTCCTCCATCATCTCCACCACGGGCGGAGTGACCGTGGCCAGGCCGAGCAGGCGGCCGGTCGTCTCGGCGGACACCACCACCGAGTCCGCGCCCGATTGCATCAGCAGGTGCTGGTTCTCGCTCTCGCGGGCGCTGGCCACGATCATCGCGCGCGGTGCCATCTCACGCACCGACAGGGTGACCAGGACGGCCGTATCGTCCGAGCTCGGAGCCACCACGACGGAACGTGCGCGGGTAATGCCGGCGACTCGCAGCACGCTCGACTTCGTGCCGTCGCCGTGGACGGTGACCAGGCCGCGCTTCTCGGCGTGACCCAAGGCAACCGGATCCGAGTCAATGACGACGATGCTGCTCGGAGCGGTATCGCCCGCGAGCAGGGCGTCGACAGCGGAACGGCCCTTCGTGCCGTAGCCGACCACAATGGTGTGATTGCGCACAGTTCTCCTCCACTGCTGAATCTGAAGTGTCTTGCGGGAATCCTCCGTCAGCACGGACAGGGTCGTGCCGACCAAGAGCATCAGGAACGCCACACGAGCCGGGGTGATCACGAAGATATTGACCAGGCGCGCGCCCTGGGTCACCGGGGTGATGTCACCGTAGCCCGTGGTAGACAGCGACACCGCCGAGTAGTACAGCGCGTCGATAAAGGTCAGCGGCTCGGTGTAGCCATCCGTGTCCAGGTACACGATCAGCGCCACGATGACCATGAGCATCGTGGCATAGGCGAAGCGCCGGGCAATGAGCGCCCACGGGGTGGTGCGTTCCTCTGTAGGGATGGTGATGACATCAAGGAGCGTATGCACCGGAACGTCCGAGCGGTCCACGTCGTCGCGGACGCGGTCCCGCCAGGCAAAGGGGTAACGCCGCCTCATCGCCTACTGCTCCCTTCTACTCATGAGTGACTTAACCCCGAAACACTAGCACTGCCAGCGTCCAACAGCTCTGCGAGCCGGTCCGCGTCCGGCAGCTCCGACGGGGAGTAGTCCTCGCCCGTGCGCACGTAGAAGAACACGGCGCGCACCGGTTTGCCGTCGCCCGCTATTCGACGCCACGCCTCCGCATACACCGCCAGCTGCAGCTTCGCCGCCTCCATCTGCGCGGGCGCGGGCTTCGCCCCGGTCTTCCAGTCCACCACGACCCAGCCACCATCTGCGTCGCGGAATACGGCGTCCATCCGGCCGCGCACAACCGATTCGCCCAGCGCGAGCTCGAAGGGGTGCTCCACGTGGACAGGGCTGCGCCGCGCCCAGTGGCTCTGCTCGAAGGAGCGTTTTAGGCGCTTGAGCGTTGCGGCATCCACCTCCGCCTCGTCGCCGCCGGGCAGTTCGTCCTCGGTAAGCAGGGGTTGTTGGCCGTAAAATTCCTCCAGCCACTCGTGGAAGGCAGTGCCGCGCTTGGCGTAGGTATTCGGTTTAAACGGCACTGGCCTGCGGGCCCGGCGCGCGAACTGCTCCGGATCGGCCTTGAGCGCCACCACGTCCGAGGCGGTGAGCTCAGCGGGCATGACCACGGCGGTGGCGGGGGCTGAGGCGCGCTCGTGTTCCTCGATCAGCGCGGTGACGTCGCGCTCCCACAGCTCAAAGAGTTCGCCCTCGGTGAGCGCGGGCAGCGTATCGCGTGCTTTGTCGACGCGGGCTGCGGCAGCGAGCGTTTCCGGCTCGGGGTCGAAGTGGGGCCAGGTGCCGGTGGGCACTGTGTCTTCTGTTGGTTCCGGTGCCTCTGTCTCCGTGGCTTCTTCCCCGCTCGCCCACGCCACCGGCTCATCTACGAGCGTGCGCATGGTGGCGAAGTGCTCGTAGGGTTCCGCCTCGCGCGCAACCTCCGGTTTTGTCCGCGACCCGGTGATGAGCAGCTTGCGCTCGGCGCGGGTGACGGCGACGTAAAAGAGGCGGGCGGATTCCTCCGCCAGCTCGGCGCGCACCTGCTTCAGCCAGGCGGCACCGGCCTTTTCAAACTGGGTCCGGTTTTCCACCTCGGCGAAGTCCGCCAGGTACTCCGGGTCGCCGAAGGAGGCGTCCGGGAGGTTGCGCACCCAGGTGAGGAAGGTCTCTGCTTTGGCGGCGTAGGTGGCGTTGTCGGCGTGCAGGACTGCGACGGTGTCCCACTCCAGCCCTTTCGCCTTGTGCGCGGTCAGGATCTGCACCCGATCGGTGCGGGAGGCCACGGCACCTGGGGCCAGGCCATCCTCGTGTTCGCGGGCGAGCGCGAAGTAGTCGAGCAGGCCTTCCAGGCTGGTCCCGGGGTAGGCCGCGACCGCACTGAGGAGGCGCTCGAGGTGGACGGTGCCAGCGGCAGAGCTGCGGGCGAGCACCTCGGTGCGGATGCCGAAGACGTCAATGATGTCGGTGAACAAGTCCACGAGCCGCTTGCCCAGGCTCTGGGTACGCAAATACCGCAGCTTCGCGGCGAGCTCGCGCAGCCGGCGCAGCCCCTCCTCGCTGTAGCGCTCCGGCTCGCCTAAGTCCGCGACGGCGTCGGCAAGCCCCGCGGGCGCTTCCGCCCCCGCGTTTAGCGCCGCAGCGCGGGTCTGGAGTGCGTCGAGCTGCGCTGCAAGGCGTGCGGCTGGGTCCTCGCCTGCCGTCTCCTCTTCCTGTGTACTACCGCGCAGGTTGTTGGCGCGCGCGGCGAGCGCGGCAAGGTCGGCGAGCCCAAGGCCTACTGCGGGACCGGCAAGGATGCGGAGTGCGGCCGCGGAGTCCGCGGGGCGGACCAGCATGGTGGCCACGGCGAGCGCATCGGCGACCTCCGGGACGTCGAGAAGCCCGCCGACGCCGACGATTTCGTACGGCACGCCGCGGGCGGCCAGCTGCTCCGCGATCTCGGCGGAGTGCCGGTTCTTGCGCACCAGCACTGCCGCGGAAAAGGGCGCGCCCAGCTCCTGGGTCTCGAGGTACTGAGCAGCGAGGTTGTCGGCTACGAACGCGAGCTCCTCCTCGTTCGTCTGGAAGAACCCGAGGGCCACCTCCCCGCTGTCTGCGCCCGGCCGGGCCGCAAGCGGGGCGACCGTGCGCTTTTCGCTGGTGCCCAGCACCGCGTCGGACACGCTGTTGGCCAGGACAAGGATCTCTGGCGGGTTGCGCCACGAGGTGGTCAACTGCTTCTTCGGCGCGGGCGAACCGTCGACGGGAAAGTCCTCGACAAAGGCGGCGAGGTTTTCCGCGGTGGCTCCACGCCACCCGTAGATGGCCTGCATGGGATCCCCCACCGCCGTGACCGTCAGCTCGGGGTCCGCACCCTGGCCGAACAGGCTGCGCAGCAGGACGCGCTGGGCGTGGGAAGTGTCCTGGTACTCGTCCAGCATCACCACCCGGAAGCGCTGCCGCTGGGCACGCCCGACGCGCTCATGGTCGCGCGCAAGTGCCGCAGCGGTGGACATCTGCTCGTTGAAGGTCACCACCCCGCGTCGCCGCAGCTCCTCGTTCAGCTCGCGGGCCAGCGGCAGGTACGCCCGGCGCTCCTCCTGCGTGCTGCGCCACTTCTGCAACTTCTGGGTGAACTCGGTGCGCGCACGCGGTGCCATGGGCAGCGACTCGGTCTCCGCCAGAAACGCGGCGGCCTGCTCGTCTACCTCCTCGGGCGTGGCCAGCTCGTTGCCCATCGAGGTCACCAGCGCGAGGACCTCACCCACCACGGTGCCCACGGCCGGATTCTTCCCGCCGCTGGCGATCACCGGCCCGGCGTAGTCCGTGACCACCTCGGTAGCGATCGCGTGCAGCTCCGCGTCCGTGATCAGCCGTGAGTCCGGCTCGACCGGGACCAGTAGGCCGTACTCGCGTACGAGGTCGCCGGCGTACGAGTCGTAGGTGGACACGGTCGGGGCGATGACCTGCAGCGCCTCGGCGAGCTCGCCCGAGGGGTCCAACCGGCGCACCAGGTCGCGGTTGGCAGCCAGGGTGGCCAACCGGTCGCGGATGCGTTTGCCCAGCTCCTGCGCCGCCTTGCGGGTAAAGGTGAGTCCCAGGATCTCGTCGGGCCGCGCGTAGCCGTTGGCCACCAGCCACACCACGCGCGCGGCCATGGTCTCCGTCTTGCCCGCCCCGGCACCGGCCACCACGAGCAGTGGTCCGGGCTCGGCCCCGATAACCGCGGCCTGTTGCTCGGTGGGCGGGAATTTCTGGCCGAGGTAGCGCGACAAAAGCGTCGGCGACATCGGGGCGTTGCTCACGTTAGGCACGGTAGATCACCTGTCCTTCCGGTTGGATGGGGCACAGCGCGCGCACCGCGCAGTGCTCGCAGTGCGGCCCGGCCGTGGCCAGCAGCTCAGGGCCCGCCGTCTGTGCAGGCAGCGGGGCCAGAAGCTCGCCAAGCTCCGCGAGCTCCTCCGGCGTTTTCGGTGCCTGCTCGCGGGTAGCCAGCGTGGATTTGTTCGCGTTGGGGTAGACCAGCACCGCCCCGCCGACGCGCAGCGGTGCATCCCCCTCCCGCGCGGTCACGACCGCCTCGCCGTCGAAAGTACCCCCGGCTAACGCGAGCTGGTAGGCGGCCAGCTGCATGTTGTCCGCAGTCGCCGCCTTCGTGGGCGGGGTGGCCCCGGTTTTCAGATCAACGATGTGCACCGGGCCCTCCGCTTCACCGCTGACCTCCCGCTCCAGACGGTCGAGCCGCCCAGCAATGCGCACCCCGCTTTCCAGCTCCACACGCACCGGCACCTCCGCGCCCAGCAGCGCAAAGGTACCGCGCGTCGACGCCACCCAGGTGCCCAGCCGCTCGAGCAGGGCTGCGAAATCGTCGACGTCGCGCGCGGTTTTCCACGCCGGGCCGCGCTCCGCTTCGCGCCGGGCCGTCACCGTCGCCTCGCGGGCCTCCGCCTCGTCCATGCCCGCGCCCAGCGCCTCCAGGTACGCGTGCGCCATCGATCCGTAGATCATCGCCAGGTTCTCTTCCAGCCCCACCATGCGCCCGAGCGTCTCGCGCATCGGGCACGCCAAAAGCCCCTCGATGCGCGAGGGCGACAGGGTTGTCGCGTGGTGCAGGGCCTCGCTTGTCGACGCCTCCGCCGTCCCCCACCACTGCTCCGGTGCCGCCCCCGCCACACCGGCCTGCGCCAGCCGCGCCAGCTGCCGCGCGGCCTGGCCCCGGGTCGCCTCGTCCGAATCTTCCGCCACCAGCGCCCGCCGCAGCTCCGCGATCACCTCGTCGCGTGCCAGGAGGCGAACGCGATCGTGTGCAGTCTCGCTTCCACTGCTCTGCGGCGCCTCCGGCGGGGCCACGACGGTGGTCGGCTCGATACCGAAGTCCTCGCAGTACTCCTCGATAAACCGCGAGGGCACAATCAACTCGTCGCCGTCTTGGTCATCCACCGTGGTGACCAGCACGGCGTCGCGCGCGCGGGTCACCGCCACCCAAAACAGGCGGCGTTCCTCTGCCAGCCGCTCCGCGGTGTGCGAGACCGGCACGTCGGGGTCCACCCCGTTATCCACCAGATCCACCAGGTCCTCCTGGCGAAACAGGGAGCCAGTCTCGCCGAGGCTCGGCCACGAATTCTCCTGCACACCAGCGACGACGACGCGCGCGAACTCCTGGCCCGCCACACCGTGCGCTGTGAGCAGCGCCACCGCATCCGGCGTCGCCGCCCGGCGGTCGCGCACGCCGGTAGGCAGCTCCTGGGAGGTGATCTCCGCGATGAAGCTCTCCACGCCGGCGGCTGCGCGGCGCTCGGTGAAGTCCCCGGCGGCGTCGAAAAGCGCCATCACTGCATCCAAGTCGCGGTCCGCCTGGGAGCCGCTGGCACCGCCACGCAGCGCGACCGCGAGCAGGTGGTCGGACAGACCGGTGGCGTGCCAGATCGCCCACAGCACGTCCTCCACGCTGCCGCCTTCGCGCTCGGCCCGTCGGCCCGCGTCCAGCACCGCGCGAACGCGCTCGAGCAGGCCGCGCTCGCGGTCCGTGAGCACGCTGCCAAAGTCGGGCAGCCCCTGTGGGGTCACCAGCAGCGCGTGCAGTGTCTCCTCGGCGCGCGTGTCCGGTGCCCACCGCCGCAGCCCGCGCAGCAGGCGACGCAGCGTGACCGGGTCGGTGCCGCCGACCGGGCCGAGCAACAGGTCGCGCCACTGCGCGGAGGCGAGCTCCTCGTGCAGCGCACGCATGCCAAGCAGCAGCGCCGCCACGATGCGCTGCTCGCTTAGGACCACGTCGGTGGGGTTGAGCATCACCGGCACCCCGGCTTGCAAAAGGCTGCGGCGCACCGGCTCGATAAGCGAGGTCGAGCGCACCACCACCGCCATCTCCCGGTAAGCCACGTCCTCCTCCAGGTGTGCGCGGCGCAGCGCGTCGGCCACCGCTGCCAGCTGGGTGGCCCCGTCCTGCGCAATCGCCACGCTGCGGCGCGGCTGCCTGCGCGACTCCCCCAAGTCAATGACCTCGTGGTCTAACCCGCCCAGGTCGCGGAAGAAGCGCGGCGAGGCACCACGGAAGTGGTAAATCGACTGTGCCTCGTCCCCGCCGACGACCCCCAGCTCGGCGTTGGCGAGCAAGCGGCGGATGAACTCGGCCGGGGCAGGCGCGAGGTGCTGCGCATCGTCGACAATCACGGTGTGCCACAGCGTCGGCAACTCGCCGCGTAAGACTTCGGCGACAAGCTCCGAGGCCGAGAAGCGCTTGCCCCCGGCCAGCGCCATGACCTCCCGGTACTCGTGCAGGAACTCGGCGGCCGCACGCCAGATCTCCACGTCGTGGCGCTCGCCGAGCGCGGCGAGCTGATCCGCGTCCAGGCCGCGCTCCACGGCGCGCAGCAGCACGTCACGTAGCTGGCGGGCAAAGCTCACCATGCCCATCGCCGGGCGCAGCTCCTCTGGCCAGCTCCCGCGCCCGTCTTCTACCTGGCCGCGCAGCAGCTCTCGGATCACCGCGTCCTGCTCCGCGCCGGAGATCAGCCGGATCTCCTGGTCGTATCGCTGGCGCAGGACGGCAAAAGCCAGGGAATGCACCGAGCGCACCAGCGGCGCGCTGCTGACAAAGCCGCTCTCGGCCAGCCGGTCGGAGATCTCCGCGCGCATCCGCGCCGCCGCCTCCTTGGAGGAGGCGAGCACGACGATGCCGCTCGCATCCTCACCCTGCTCGGCGGCCCGCAGCGCGGCGGCCACCGCCGTGTCCACCAGGAAGCTCGTCACACCAGCACCGGCCTCGCCGACGACCTTCCACCGCCCGGACTCTGGCAGCGCAGTCGGCCACGAGCGCGCGGTGGTCTCGCGCGTGCGTGGGACCAAGTAGGCCCGCGGGGTGTGCGGTATCTGTGGTGCGTTCATGGCCGCTAGTGTGCCAGGCTAGGCCGACATGATGAGCTCGCGCACCCGCGAAATATCAGAACGCACGTTCGCGATGGTGGCCTCACCTGTGATTTCGCGGTACTTCAGCGCGCGCTCGGCCAGCTCCAGCAGATGTGGAACGTGCGCCCACCGCCCGATCACGCCCTCGTCCACCGCGCGCACAAGCAGCCCGTCAACCATCACTTGCGCGGCCGTGTACCCGCGCGGGCGCGGCTCCACCGAGGGCACCAGGGCGCTCAGCACCGGGGCGTCCTTGCCCGCGAACAGGCAGCACGCCAGAAGGTCCATGTGCGCAGTCACCAGCCCGCCAGTCGGCACGTCACCGTCGAAGTCCCGCCAGGCGGCGCGCTCGGCATCGGCCCACATGCCCGTGCGCGAGGCTGGGGAGGGCGGGGCGAAGGGGGTCAACGCCTCGTCGAGAAGCAAAGCCCCGGCCATCGCCTCATCGACGCGGGCCGCGGGCGCCCCGGGGGCGAACTCATTGGCGCAGTAGCCGCCCACCACCAGGCGGCCGTCGGTGGCGCGCACCGGGCGCGCGACGTGCAGGCCGGGGATGGCATCCGCCAGCTTCTCCCGGGTCTTGCCGGACCACGCGGCGGTCGGCGACGCTGGCGCGATCACGACGTTGCCAAACTTGCGGCCAAAGTCCCACGGCGCGCCCAACGGACTGCCCGAGCCCTCCAGCTGGAATGCAGCAACAACGTGCTCAGGAATCATGCGCACACCCCCTCTACTTCGCTGCCGGGCGCGGGTACGGCCACGGGTTGGTTCGGCAGCGCTTGTTGTCGTCCGGGTACACCTCTTCCGGGTCAAAAGAATGCAGCTGGGAGTTATCCAAGCTCAGCGTCTGCTGCATCATCACCGGCGCGAGCGCCCCCTCCTCACGGCAGGCCTCATGCGAGGCAAAGCCGAGCGCGTGGCCCACCTCGTGGTTGATCATGTACTGGCGGTAGCGGCCCAGGTCGCCCTCGAAAGGCACGGCACCGCGCACCCAGCGGGCCTCGTTCAACAGCACGGTGTCCTCGCCAGTAATAGTGGTGCGGCAGCTGGTCTCCATGTCCAGGTTCACCCCGCACAGCTCCTTGGTCGTGGCCTGGGAAGTCAGGCGGATCTTCACGTCCGGATCCTGGTCGGCCGCCACGTGCTCGAAGCCGAAGCGGGGGTCGTTCGTCCAGCTCCGCGGGTCCGCCAGCGTGGCGTCCACCATCGCCGCGAACGCGCCGTCGCCGCCGTAGGTGGTGGTGTCCACCCCGTTTTCAATCTCCACGACGTAGCGCACTTTCAGCTCCTTGCCCTCGCCCACGTTCAGGCCGGGTGCCCCCACGGTGCGGTAGGTGCCGTCGCCCGCCGGGGTAAACGGCCCACCGGGCGGCAGCTCCTCCACCCCGTGGTCGCCCTCCGGCAGCTGGGCCGGCTCACGATGCGCGCCGCCTTCGCCCACCTCCTCGGTCCCCGCGGCCGCGGCGGTCTGCTCATCCGCGCCGCCAACAGGCGCGACCACGGAAGAGCCGGGGTGCTGGAACATGTTGACCAGCACAAGCACAGTCAGGACAGTGAGCACCGGAATGGCGTATGCGCGCCACCCGTACTCGCGGGCAAAGCGCACGAGACGGCCCTCGCCGTCATCGTCGCCCTCCCAGTCGCCGAAGAAATCCTCCGCGCCATCCTCGTCCCAGTCCGCTTTCGCTTCCGTGGGCGCAGATGCCGCGGCACGTCTGTGCCTACTGCTCATAACCTCACAATCTATCGCATGAAGCCAACGCTGCGTGCGGTGGTCGAGCCCTGCTCCACGTAAGCAATCCGGTCGGTGCGGATGAGGTAGGTCCGCTCCTTGTCATCGACCACCTTGACAGTGGCCTGGCCCGCGTCAATCGCCTGCTCGATGGTAGAGATGAAGTCTTCCTGCCCCTCTGGCAGCTTGATTACAAGCTCGCGCGGGGTATCGGCCAAACCAATCTTGATGTCCATGGGTGACGCTCACGTTCCTTTTAAAATGTGTGTAATTACTCTTCAGTCACGCCCGTCTCCGAGCAGTGGCCCCATTGTAACGGCCCCGGGCTAAGATGAGCGTGTGCCTAGATCAGCTGAGAGTGAACACGACAACGCGCCCACCTTCGCGGCACTGGGCGTGGCCGCAGAACTGCTCGATGCACTTGCAGAGCAGGGCATCACGGACACGTTTTCCATCCAGGAGCTCGCAGTACCGCTCGCCTTAGACGGCCGAGACTTGATCGGCCAGGCCCGCACGGGCATGGGCAAGACCTACGCTTTCGGCATCCCGCTTTTGGACCGGGTTTTCGACGACGCCCGCATCGCGGAGCTCGACGGCACGCCGCGCGCCCTCGTGGTCGTTCCTACTCGCGAGCTGGCCGTCCAGGTCGGCGAAGACCTCGACCGCGCCGCGAAGTACACGCCGGTTCGCTGCACCACCATCTACGGCGGCACCCCCTACGAGGACCAGCTGCGCGAACTCAAGCGGGGCGTGGACGTGGTCATCGGCACCCCGGGTCGGCTGATCGACCTGTACAACCGCGGCGACCTTGACTTAGGGCACGTGGCCATCCTCGTGCTGGACGAGGCCGACGAGATGCTGGACATGGGCTTTTTGCCCGACATCCAGAAGCTGTGGTCGGCGGTGCCCAAAGAGGTACAGACCATGCTCTTTTCCGCCACCATGCCCGCGCCCATCCTCACGCTGGCGCGCTCCATGATGCGCACGCCGGTCCACATGCGCGCAGAATCCGAGGATGCCTCGGCCACCCACGCCAGCACCAAACAGGTGGTCTTCCAGTCGCACCGGATGGACAAGCCCGAGGTGCTCGCACGCGTGCTCCAGGCGAACGGGCGCGGCCGCACCATCATCTTCGCGCGCACGAAGCGTACCGCCGCCCAGGTGGCGGAAGACCTGGCGCGCCGCGGCTTCCTCGTCGGCACCGTGCACGGCGACCTGCGCCAGGAGGCGCGCCAGAAGTCGCTGGACGCATTCCGCACCGGCGAGGTGGAAATCCTCGTGGCAACCGACGTAGCGGCGCGCGGCATCGACGTCGACGACGTCACCCACGTGGTCAATTACCAGACCCCGGACGACCCGATGACCTATGTACACCGCATCGGCCGCACGGGCCGCGCCGGCCACTCAGGCACCGCGGTCACCCTCATCGGCTTTGATGAGATGTACAAGTGGGAGCAGATTAACGACGAGCTCGAACTCGGCCAACCCACTCCCCCGTCGTGGTTTTCCACCTCCCCGGAACTCTTCGAGGCACTCGATATTCCGGACTCGGCTACCGCCACCGTTGGGCGGCCGCGTAAAGTGCTCGGGAGCCGGCCGGCGAGACAGCGCACGGCCAAAAGCCCCAAGAGACCACAGCAGGGAAGGAAACGGCGTTGAACGCTCCGCTGCGACGCACCAAGGGTGACCTGATCGCCACTGCGGTAATCACCGCGCTGACTGTCGGCCTACTCGGCACCGCGTTTCTCACCGCGCCGATCCGCTCTTCCGAGCTGGTCTCGGCGGCCGAGGAGCACGAGAACTACGGCCAGCTGGCCATCGTGCCCGAGGAGCTGCACGAGTCCTTCCGCCTGCCCGATACCTCCCCGGACGCCGCCCCGCTCGTGGTCGCTGGCATGCTGATCACCTACAACGAGGGCACGATCACCGCGACCACTCCGGAGGGCAACACCGCCTGGACGTATCACCGCGAAGAAGAGCTGTGCGGCCTCAGCGGCGCGTGGGACAAGGTGGTGGCCAACTACCGCGGCAACGCAGGCTGCGGCGACGTGGTTGCCATCAACGCCCTTTCCGGCGAGTACGCCTCGACGCGCTCCGCCCCGGGACCTGAGCAGATCACGCCCGTGGCCTCGAACGACCACGTCGGCCAGGTGAACCGCGACCGCGTGGAGCTGTGGCGCTCGGACATGGTGCGCACCGTCGAGTACGGCACGATCGAGGCCCCGCAGGAGCCGAACCAGCAGCCCAACGAGTGCCCGATCACCTCGGCGCTGACCCGCACCGAGCTGCTCGCGGTGACCGAGGAATGCAGCGGCGGCACCTTCCTGCGCTTCCAGGAGACCACGCCGGAGGACTCTCGCGAGCCGGAGATGCACGGCTCGGTACAGCTTCACGACGGCGCATACCTCGTCGGCATCTCCCAGGACGCCGCAGCGATCTACGACCCGACCACCTCCGAGGTCCGCTCCTACCAGATGGACGGCAAGGAGATCACCGCCTCGACCATCCCAGACCTGGGCGAGCCGAGCTCGCTTGACGACGGCACGCGGATCCTCGCGACCAAAGACCTCCCCCACCACATGAGCTACTTCCAGAACGACTACCTGGTGCTCATGGACCCGGCGAAGCTCGGCGTCACGGGCGTGTTCCAGGGTGCCCTCGGCACCGGGTTCTCCGCGGGCGACCGCCTCCTCTACGCCTCGTCGAAAGGTGTCGCGGTGGTGAACTGGGACAAGAACTCGGTGGAGAAGATCATCCCGGTTGACCGCGGCGACTACTCCGGCCCCATCTCCATTAGCTCGGCCGGCCCGACCATCGTGGAAAAGCGCGGCGATGAGGTCGTCGTCCTCGCGATCGAGGAGTAAGCCCTAGCGCTGGGCCTTGCGGAGCTCGTAGCGCGCCTCGTTGTAGCGCGCCGACTCCGGGTTAAAGACGGTGTAGAGCACGAGCGCCGTGGACAGCAGCGTGGCGATTCCCAACAGGATCGCGCCGCCGGAAAACATGTAGAAGGCCACACCGGTCAGGATCGCCTCGATCAACACGATCGCGCCCGTACTCCGCGGCTTACCGCGCAACGTGGACACGGCGACAAAGGCGATGAAGCCAAAGATGATTAGCAGGAAGATCGCCGTACCCAGCGAGACGAAGTGGACCGCCGCCGAATCCGATTCAAGCGTGCTGTCGCTCGCCCCCGTCAGTTGGTTATAGATGAGGCTCGCCGCGTAGACGAAGATGGCCAGGCACTGCACCAGCACGATGACGGCACCGAAGCGCATCAGCGGCGGCACGCTTCCGCTGAGGCGCTCCGCCGTATCTAGATCCATTGCGGGTTTGGAGGTCTGCTTACTCGAGTCTTTGTTGGTCACATTGCGTTAGTCTATCCGTCACTTTGGTAAATGCATGCGCAGTGCCGCTTGTCGACGCCCAACCATCTCCCCGAGGAACATCACAGGTATCCGATTTGACCTTCTCCGGCGCGTATGCGTGCGCAGAATTCCCCGTTATCCCAGTTCAGAGACATGTCGGACGGTGCGAAAAATCCTGGGGAATCCCAATATGAACTGCCCGCGCAACAAAAATTCGTATGATTCCTATCACATTTTCGCGTTTACCCCTAGCCAACATTGCAATTTCATGCCATGATTCTCAGGTAGCAAAAACAACGGGCTGGTAACACAGCCCTTAACCCGAAGACACCACAGGGTTAACGCCAGGGAAACCGGCAGCCGGAACTCACCAGAGCACACCGCCCGGATCCTGGAATCAAACTTCGTTTGCAACTCGCCCCTTTCCCCGAGGGCGATGAAGTGGTGTGCGCAACAACTGTTCAACGCTTATATAAAGGAGTATTTCACCATGGATTGGCGCCACGAAGCAATTTGCCGCGACGAGGACCCGGAGCTCTTCTTCCCGGTCGGCAACTCCGGCCCCGCTCTCTCCCAGATCGCCCAGGCCAAGCTGGTCTGCAACCGCTGCCCCGTCACCTCCCAGTGCCTGAAGTGGGCACTGGAGACCGGCCAGGACGCCGGCGTTTGGGGCGGCCTCTCCGAGGAAGAGCGCCGCGCAATCAAGCGCCGCAACAAGGCGCTCGCCCGCAACCGCGCACGCCTGTCGGCCTAAGCCCCGCCACCGTACGCGCACAGAATTTCCCTGTAGGCGTGTGTGAGCGATAAAGTAGAATACCTGTACTTTTAATCGCCCAATTCGAAGGAGGCCCCCATGAGCAAGCGTGGTCGTAAGCGCAAGGACCGTCGCAAGAAGAGTGCAAACCGCGGCAAGCGTCCTAACTCTTAAGAACAGCGCAACCGCCCCCTCCCCGGCACGTTCCGGGAAGGGGGCGGTTGTTTTTGTGCGCTCACGGATGCGGGGTGTCGGGGCTGTTTGCTGTCGGCCGCTGCTGTCTGCGCCGCCGACCCAAATGGAGCTAGCTCCATCTAGGACACCCGGCCACACGCGACCAGGCGTTTTCCACCCGCCCCAGACCCAAATGGAGCTAGCTCCATCTAGAGCCCCTGAACGGGACCCCAGACAACGGCACCCCAGCCCCAACCTCTCCCACCCACCAAAAAGCAACCCGCCCGGTTCACTGCGAACCGGGCGGGTTGCCGTCTTCCGAAGGGTCTCTCTCCCAGGGCGCTAGCCCAGCATCCCCGAGCCGACGACGCCTGCGATGCCGCCGATGATGGCCAGGATGGCGATGATCGGGATGACGATCGCTGCGATGTTCGGGCTCTCAGCCTTGGCGTTGCCCTGGCTGTCAGCTGCAGGCTTCTGCTCTGCGGGCTCCTGCTTGTCCTGCGCGGCAGGCTTTGCGGGCTGCTCGACCTTGGTGGTCAGAGTCTGCGAAGTCTCGCGCTGCTTCTCCGGGCGCGGTGCCTGTGCCGCACCGGTGTTGGTGGCCCCAGCCATCGCGTCGGAGGGAGCTGCCTTGGCGTTGGTCTCGACGTCGACTGCGAAGCGGTCCTCAAAGGCGGTTGCACCCTTGCCGTTGGTGACCTTCACGTCAACCGGCATGACTGCTGCGTTGCCCGGGACGACCGGCACCTTCACGGTGACCTCGTTGTCGGCCTGGCCGAAGGCACCGCCCAGGACGACCGCGTCGTGGAACGCGCCGTTCGGGGTGACGACCTGGATGTCGTAGCGGTCAAGGTCCGCGCCAGGGTTCTTCACCCGCAGGGTGACTTCGCCCTTCTTGCCGGCCTGCAGCTTCTTCGCATCGAGTGCGACCTCAGCGGTCCCGTTCTGTGCTTCCGCTGCGGCGAACTGCTTGGCGCGTGCTTCCACTGCCTGCAGCGCCTTGGCGTCGACAGCCTTGCCGTCAACACCAGCGGCGCCAACCGGACGACCGATGTGGCCGGTGTTGATGATCAGGTTGTCCCAGTCAGCGGGCACCCGGTAGTCGCCGGTGTAGCAGTTCACACCGGGGCGGTTGCACTCCTGCGGCAGCGGGCCGCCGGAGACTGCCTCTTCATCCGAGTAGTCGAAGTGGCTGAACTGGTACAGGTAGTTCATCACCGAGTAGTAGTTCGGCAGGTAGTCCGACTTGGGAACCTCGTTGGCAAACTTGGTCGAACCGTTGTGATCCAGGCCGAGGGTGTGGCCCAGCTCGTGCATGATCGTGTTGCGGAGCTGCTCGTCGGTGGTCATCCGCTCGTGGTTGGCAACGTAGAAGGCGTTGTCGCCCACCAGGGAGAGGCCGACCGAGTAGTTGCCCGGGCCCATCGAGTCACCGATCATGCCGCTGCGGAAGACCGCGGAGCGGTTGCCGAGGAGCTCGTCGATGTTGTCCATGAGCTTCAGGCCAGGCATGACGCCCTGGAAGTAGTAGCGCTTGAACTCGCCGTACTCGCCGCCGTGGCGCTCTGCGTAGTTCGGGATGTTGCTGTAGCTCTCGCCTGCGTCGATGTGCAGGTTCACGCCGTGCTCGTCGAACTTGTCCACCAGCTGCTGCAGGACGTCAGCGCTCGGGCGGTAGCTCTTGGTGTTCGCCTCTGCGCAGGCGCGCTGCTGCGGGTTGTCAAAGCAACCGCGCGACTCAAACTCCGAGGGCATCCAGTTCATCTGCAGGAAGATGTCGGGGCGGTTCGGGTCTGCACCCCACTCGTTGAGCGGCATTGCGGTGCCGTCGGCAAGCGTGAGCCCCTGCTCCTCCCACACATCCGGCAGGCCGTCGCCGTCAGGGTCGACTGCGCTGTCCTGGGTTTCCATCGTGATGGTGGCCTCTGCAACTGCGGTCTGGCCTGCGTCGATCTCCTCGATCCAGCGGCCGCGCTGGAACATGGCACCCGCCTCATCGACGAAGCCGACCTCGCCAGCTTGGGTGGTGTCATTGAAGGAGTTAGCAACGCCCGAGCTGTACGCACCGTCGAAGGTCAGTTGCGCGTTGTAGCCGCCGAACTCCGGGCCGACGGTGAAGACGCCATCCTCGTAAGCGCCCTGCAGCTGGCGGGCAGTGTTGACCTGATTGGTCATGTCCAGTTGGAAGTACCCGTCCTCTGCGCTGATGTTTTCCACCTCAACGCGGACGGTGATCTTGTTGCCGTCGATGCGGAACTCGCGGGTCCAGGCAGCACCGAGGGCGTCGTCGCGGTTGCGCATAGTCACAACCTGGACCTTGCCCTCCTTGCGGGTATCTACCGTGGTGTTCTCGGCGTTTCCAAGGCCGCGCTGGCCGTTGAAACGGAAGTCAATATAAAAGGAAGAATCCTGGGTGCCACCCACCGACGCCGGGTCGGTGAACTTCAGCGAGGAGATACGGCCCTTGTCCAGCTCCAGGTTGTGGAAGAAGGGACCGACCTCGTCAGCGGTGACCGTAACGACGGAAGACTCTTCGACAACCGCAGCCTGTGCTGGTGTCTGGATGGCGGGAACGAATACAGAAAGCGCACACATTGCGGCAAGTGCTTTGCGGGCGATGGCATCCATTTCGTGTTCCTCTTCTCGTGCTGCCTCCCGGCGGCAACGCCGGAAGTTGTTGTCTTTGTTCTGGCTCTAGTTTATGCAGAAAGAGTATGCACTGTGAAGTTACTTGGAAAACCGGCTTTATTTTCACGGTTTTTACTGTTTTATATCGCGATTGTTCAACACATTTAGCCCCATTGGCTGCGGCTTAGTTAAAAATTCGGTTCGTTAGGCGCACCATACCTGAGAGCAAACTCGCTATAAGTGTCTACGAACTCCAAAGTGTTCAACGATACTCGTGAATGCATATTATGCTTCCCGAGAAATAGAATGCCGCACTTTGTGGATTTCTCAACATCCACCCTGGGAGTTTTCGAAAAAGGGAAGCATAACGTCCATATCCTTAAGACCTTTACGTATGAAACGCTCAGCTAACACCAATCCGGCATTCCTTAGGAATGATCAATACGGAATTGTTCACCATTTGCCACCCCCGAAAATTACCCCCGTTTTCGGGGATTCGCTATCACTTCTTCGCCACGGACGATCCCAACCCCCGCCACACGCAAAGAGCCCGCGACCTGCACAGTCGCGGGCACCTGTCGAAAAAACAGCGCTATCGGTAGCGGATCTCGGTATACGTCACCGACGAGAGCGACGCGATGATCCGCTTGCGCAACGGCTCCGGGGCATGCGCCTGCCCGCAACACGAGCGGACGATCCGGCGCACCGCCTCCTCCGATTCCAGCTGCCCAAAGCAGTGCGGACACGCCTTGACGCGCACACGGATCTCTTCAACCCGCTCGGGCGTAGTCGACGGGTCAAACAGCTCGCACAGCAGTGCGTGCACCTCGGTGCAATCAGCCGCTTCGCAGTGGTTGTTGGGCGTGTCCATCACTTCTCCTCCGCGTTTTTTGCATCTGTCGCCGCTCGCTCGAGCCCAATGCCTTGATCATGCGCTACGTCTTTCAACATCTCGCGCAGTTGTTTTCTTCCACGGTGCAGCCGACTCATCACCGTGCCAAGCGGAATGTCCATCACTTCGGCGATTTCCTTGTACGCCAGGCCCTCCACGTCGGCGTAGTAGACCACCATGCGGTAGTCCTCGTTCAGCGAGTTGAGCGCCTCCGAAATCCGGGAGTTCGGCATCTGCTTCAACGCCTCCACCTCGGCGGATTCCAGCCCGGTCGAGTCGTGCGAGCTGGAGGTGTAGAGCTGGTTGTCGGTGACCTCGTCGGCCGAGGTGACCAGGGGGCGGCGCTGTTTCTTGCGGTAGGTGTTGATGTACGTATTCGTCATGATCCGGTACAGCCACGCCTTCAGGTTCGTGCCCGGGGTGAACCGGTCGAAGGCCTTGTATGCCTTTAAGTAGGTCTCCTGCACGAGATCTTCCGCGTCCTGCGGGTTGCGCGTCATCCGCAGCGCGCCTCCGTAGAGCTGGTCTAGCAGCGGCATGGCCTCTTCGGTGAAGCGGTTTTTCAGATCTTGCTCGGGCATGCCCGCTATTGTAGGCCACTTTCCCAGGCGTAGGATCGGCCCATACGCCAAGCGAGAAGGAGCCTCACATGTCCGCGCGCACCCGCGCCATCGCCGCAGCCAACAGCGTCGAGCACACCGTGCTGGAGTACACCGCGAGCCAGGATCATTTCGGTGAGCACTCCGTGCAACAACTCGGCGTCGACCCGCGCGCCACGCTGAAAACCCTGGTGGTGTCCAACACCGCGCAGCCGCGCGAGATGGCGCTGTGCTGCGTGCCGGTCGCGGGCCACCTCTCGCTCAAGGCAGCCGCAAAGGCGCTGGGCTGGAAGAAGGCGCAGCTCGCGGAGCCGAAGAAAGCCCAGCATGCCACAGGCTATATCGTCGGCGGCATCTCGCCGCTGGGCACACTACAAAAGCTGCCAGTGCTTATCGACGCCTCCGTGTCCCCCTTCCCCACCATCATCGTCTCCGCCGGCCAGCGCGGACTCTCGCTCGAGCTGTCGCCAAACGACCTCGCCGCGCTCGCGGGCGCCAAGTTCGCCGAGATCTCGACCGACTAGGGCCGCGTCTTCCCCATCGGCCCCTCACCGATAAGCCCGGCGTACTCGTTGCGGGCGTTGCCCACCGCTGGGTCCGCCTCGCGCCAGCGCAGCGTGTCCGCTACCCGCGACGGTGCCAAAAGCTCCGCGGCCTCCTCCGGGGTCCCGTCGACCCACTGCGCAACCTCATCCGCGCCGAGGAAGAGCGGGAGGCGGTGGTGCAGCCACGCCATATTCTCGGTGGCGTCAGTGGTCACCATCGTGGTGGAAAGGCGATCCAAGCCCGTCTCCCACAGCGCGGCGGCGTAGAGCATGCCTGATTCTGCAGCGACAAAATACGGCTGTTTTGTGCCGTGTTCGGTGGGGAGCCATTCGTAGTAGCCGTCGAGAAGCATCAGCCCGCGTTTATGGGCGAAGGCGGAGCGGAAGGAGGGCTTCTGCGCGACGGTTTCGGCGCGCGCGTTGAACAGGGACGGGCCGGAGTCGTCCTTTTTCCACGTCGGGAGAAGGCCCCAGCGCGCGGCGTCGATGCGCGCGCCGGACGCGTCGAAGCGCACGAGCGCGACCTGCTGGGTCGGGGCGATGTTGTAGCGCGGCGGCGGGGTGCCATCGGGGGTGGCGACGTGGCCTGCGCCGGGCAGGGCGGCTACCGCGTCCACGAGCGCCTCGCCGGTGGTGAAAAGCACGAAACGTCCACACATGCCTCCATTATGATGGACGCATGACTGATCTGTGGCCAGCGCCGTACGCCCCCGCCCCCGTCTCGCACACGCAGGCGGTGCCGGGGTCCAAATCGATGACCAACCGCGCACTCATCCTCGCCGCCCTCGCGCAGGGCGAATCCTTCATCGTCGGTGCCCTGCGCTCGCGCGACACCGAGCTGATGGAGTCCGCACTCGCCGCGATGGGCACCCGCTTCGCCCGCGAAGGCGAAGGAATCCGCGTGACCCCGTCCGAGCTTCAGGCCGCGGAGGTGGGCTGCGGGCTCGCCGGCACCGTGATGCGCTTCGTGCCGCCCGTGGCCGCGTTCGCGCAGGGCCCCGTGCTTTTCGACGGCGACGTGCAAGCCAAGTCCCGCCCCATGGGCACCATCCTCGACGCCCTTCGCGACCTCGGCGTCTCCGTCGCGGGCGACTCGCTCCCCTTCACCGTGCACGGCACCGGGTCCGCGCCCGGCGGCGAGGTCACTATCGACGCCTCGGGTTCCTCCCAGTTCGTCTCCGGCTTGCTGCTGGCCGCACCGCACTTTGAACGCGGCGTGACGATCACCCACTCCGGCGGCACGCTGCCGTCCATGCCGCACATCGAGATGACGGTGGACATGCTGGCACAGGCCGGGGTGCGCGTGCAGGCCGAGGGCAACACCTGGAAGGTCGAGCCACAGCAGATTCAGCCCAATCGCTGGGTCATAGAGCCGGACCTTTCCAACGCCACGCCCTTCCTCGCCGCCGCCGCAGTGACCGGGGGCGTGGTCTCCGTGCCGCACTGGCCGATTACCACCACGCAGCCGGGCGACGTGATCCGCGACATCTTGGAGCGCATGGGCTGCGAGGTCGAGCTCGTCGCCACCGGCCCGGACCACACCTTAGAGGTCCGCGGCCCGCAGAACGGCGAGCTGCAGGGCATCCGCATCGACATGAGTGACATCGGCGAGCTCACCCCCACCGTCACCGCGCTCGCAGCGTGCGCGTCCACCCCTTCCGAGCTGACCGGCATCGCGCACCTTCGCGGCCACGAAACCAACCGCCTCGAGGCGCTGACCACGGAGCTCAACCGCCTCGGCGGCAACTGCGAGGAGCTGCCCGACGGGCTGCGTATCACCCCGGCACCGCTGCACGGCGGCACCTGGTACTCGTATGCGGACCACCGCATGGCCACCGCCGGCGCGATCCTCGGGCTGGTCGTCGACGGCGTCGAGGTGGAAAACATCGACACCACCTCCAAGACGCTGCCCGGCTTCGCGCAAATGTGGGAAACCATGGTGGGGCGCTAATGGCCCGTCGCTTCTCCAGCTACGACGAGTACGACGAGTCCGACGTCCGCGTCCGCCCCGGCAAGGGCTCGCGGCCGCGTTCAAAAGACCGCCCGAGCCACAAGGACGCCCGCTTCGGCATGGTGGTCACGAAGGACCGCGGGCGCTGGGGCGTCGTGCTCGATGACGGCACGCTGGTCAACTGTGTGCGCGCACGCCAACTGAAGCGCACCAGCATCGAAATCGGCGACCGAGTCGGCGTCGTCGGCGATACCTCGGGCGCGAAGGATACGATGGCGCGCATCGTCAAGCGCGCCGACCGCGCCTCGGTGCTGCGCCGCACCGCCGACGACACGGACCCCTACGAGCGCATCATCGTCGCCAACGCGGAGCTGCTGCTCATCGTGGTCGCCGCCGCCGATCCCCCGCCGCGCACCGGCTTTGTCGAGCGCGCGCTGATCGCCGCCTTCGTCGGCGGCGTCCGCCCCGTCGTGTGCGTGACCAAATCCGACCTGGAAGACCCGGAAGCATTCGAGCGCGAGATCGCCGACATGGACGTCACCGTGCTGCGCACCGGCACCGCCGATGACCTGGCAACGCTGCGCTCGCTTATCGACGGCCACGTCACCGCCCTCATCGGCCACTCCGGCGTCGGCAAGTCCACTCTGGTCAACCGCATCGTCCCGGACGCCGAGCGCGCAACCGGCGAGGTCTCCGGCGTGGGCAAGGGTCGCCACACCTCCACCCAGTCCGTCGCCTTCGAGCTCGACGGGCCAGGCGGCGGCTGGATCATCGACACCCCCGGCATCCGCTCCTTCGGGCTTGCGCACGTGCAGCCCGATCAGATCATCGACGTCTTCCCGGACCTCGCCGAGGCATCCGCCGACTGCCCCCGCGGCTGCACGCACCTGGGACCGCCCGCGGACCCGGAGTGCGCCCTCGACAACTTTGCCGCCGACTCGCCTGTAGGCAGGCGGGCGGCGGCGGTGCGCCACCTGTTGGTGGCGCTGCACTCGAATAACGAGTGGGAGCTAAAGCAACTCGATGAGGAAAGGTAGCTCGCTGGGGTCGAAGAAGGCCATGTAAAGGTCCTGGGCGTCCCCCACGGTCAGCTCCGCGTCTTCGTCGCCCAGATCAGCGGCGTCGATGCACTCGATGGCCTTACGCGTGGCCTCCTCGGCCTCGCGCACGTCCACGTGCACCGCGGCGACGTCCTTCAGCTCGACCGGGCCCGCGACCTTGACCACCGACTCGCCCATGTCCGGCTCGCCACTTGCCTCCACGTCAGCGGAGACCACCACGCGGCGGTGCGGGAAACGCTCCTCGTCGCCAATCGCGAGCAGGCGGATTGACGCCAACGCCGCGTCGTCGAAAGCGATCGCCTCGATCTCCTCCTGGTCACCCGAGGTGAAGAACTCCGTCAGCTCGTCCGTGGCGGCGAAGCCCCAACCGTTGCGGGCGTGCAGCACACCCGTGTCGTTGAGGCTCTCGAGCATCCCGAAGGTGGCGGGGATGTAGACGCGCATTAAAACTCGCCCTCGACGTCAAACAGCGACTGGATCTCCACCGACGTACGGTCGAACGCCGTGTGCAGGATGCCGATCATGCCGAACTCCACGGCCGCGCGGACGTTCACAATATCGTCGTCGATCATCACGCAGTCGTTGATGATCACGTCGATCGCATCCGCCGCCGCCTGGAAGGCCGCGCGGTCCGGCTTGCCAATCCCGATCTCGCCGGAGAGCACCACCGCGTCCACGTCGCCGCGGAACTCCCACTCGCGGATCGCCTCCGCCAGCGGGCTGTCCGCCTCCTCGTTGGAGAGGATGCCCACCTTGATGTCCTGGGCCTTGACCGCCTTGATCAGCTCGCGCCAGCGCTGCTCATCCTCTTTGTCCTGGTCAAGGACACCTGCGTAATCAAAAATCAGTCCCTGCATGCGTGCTCGCCTTTCTCCGCCTAGTACGTCTTTGTAGTGAGTCTACGGGCGTTACGCCTGCGCCGCTTGCTCGTCCTGGCTCTCGAACTGCTTACGCATCAAGAACAGCTGACGCACGGTCTCCTCCTGGATGGCCTCGTTCATCGCCGCGAACATGTCGCCGCCCTCCTTCTGGTACTCCACCAGCGGGTCGCGCTGCGCCATCGCGCGCAGGCCGATGCCCTCCTTCAGGTAGTCCATCTCGTAGAGGTGCTCGCGCCACTTGGTGTCGATCACCGGCAGGATCACGGAACGCTCGAGGTTGCGCATCTGCTCTTCGCCGCCGATCTCGGCGATCTTTTCCTCGAGGGCGTCGTACTGGGCCTGCGCATCGTCGACAAGCGCCTGGCGCAGCTCGGACGCACTGATCTCGCCCGGGCTGCCGTAGGTCGAGCCCTCGATGAGCTCCTCGGCCGTCACCGTCGGGCCGTAGAGGGACTCGAGCGCGTGCCACAGCTCGCGCAGATCCCAGTCCTCGACGTAGCCCTCGCGGGTCGCGCCGTCGACGTACGCGCCGACGGTGTCCTCGATCATGCGGCGCACCTGGTCCTTGATGTCCTTGGAGGCCAGGATCTCCTGGCGCTCGCCGTAGACCACCTTGCGCTGCTCGTTGAGTACCTCGTCGTACTTGAGCACGTTCTTACGCATCTCAAAGTTCTGGTTCTCCACGCGCGCCTGGGCACCCTTGACCGCGTTCGAGACCATCTTCGCCTCGATCGGCACATCGTCCGGCACGTTGAGGCGGTTCATCATGTTCTCCATCGACTGGCCCATGAAGCGCACCATCAGCTCGTCGCGCATGGACAGGTAGAAGCGGGTCTCGCCCGGGTCGCCCTGACGGCCGGAGCGGCCACGCAGCTGGTTGTCAATACGGCGCGACTCGTGGCGCTCCGTGCCGATGACGTAGAGGCCACCGGCCTCGCGGACCTCGTCGCCAAGCTGCTTCGAGCGCTCCTTCGCCGTCGGCAGCTGCTCGTTCCAAGCCTCCTGGTAGCGCTCCTCGTCCTCGAAGGGGTCGAGGCCCTGCTCCTGCAGCTTCGCATCCAGCAGAATTTCCGGGTTGCCGCCCAGCACGATATCGGTACCGCGACCAGCCATGTTGGTGGACACGGTCACACGCCCCGGCAGGCCCGCCTCGGCGATGATGCGGCCCTCCTCCTCGTGGTGCTTCGCATTCAGCACGTTGTGCTTGACACCCTTGCGGGTCAGCAGCTGGGAGAGGTACTCGGAGCGCTCCACGGAGGTGGTACCCACCAGCACCGGCTGACCCTTCTCCGAGTGCTCCGCGATGTCCTCGGCCACGGCCGCGAACTTCGCCTCCTGCGTCTTGTAAATCAGGTCGTCGCGGTCCTGGCGCTGGTTCGGACGGTTCGGCGGGATCTGCACCACGTCCATCTTGTAGATCTGGTGCAGCTCGGCCGCCTCGGTTTCCGCCGTACCGGTCATGCCGGCCAGCTTGTCGTAGAGGCGGAAGTAATTCTGCAGCGTAATCGTCGCCAGCGTCTGGTTCTCGTTCTTGATCTCGACGTTTTCCTTCGCCTCGATCGCCTGGTGCATACCCTCGTTGTAGCGACGGCCCGCGAGCACGCGGCCCGTGAACCCGTCCACGATAAGCACCTCACCCTGGCGCACGATGTAGTCCTTATCGCGCTCGAAGAGCTCCTTCGCCTTAATCGCGTTGTTGAGGTAGCTGACCAGCTGCGAGTGCTCCGGGGCGTACAGGTTGCCAATACCCAGCTGGTCCTCGACGAACTCCACGCCCTCCTCGGTCACGCCGATGGTGCGCTTGCGGCGGTCCACCTCGTAGTGCTTGCCCTCGCGCATCCGCGGGGCGAGCTGGGAGAACACGGTGTAGAGCTGGCTCGACCCGTCGACCGGGCCGGAAATGATCAGCGGGGTACGCGCCTCGTCGATAAGAATCGAGTCAACCTCATCCACGATGGCGAAGTTGTGGCCGCGCTGCACCATCTCGCTGGTCGAGCGCGTCATGTTGTCGCGCAGGTAGTCGAAGCCGAGCTCGTTGTTCGTGCCGTACGTAATCGCCGCGGCGTAGGACTTCTTGCGCTCGTCCGGGCGCATCTCGGAAAGAATCACGCCCACGTCCAGGCCCAGGAAGTGGTGCACACGGCCCATCATCTCGGCGTCACGCTTAGCCAGGTAGTCGTTCACCGTGACGATGTGCACGCCCTTGCCGGACAGGCCGTTCAAGTACGCGGGCAGCACCGAGGTCAGGGTCTTGCCCTCACCGGTCTTCATCTCGGCGACGCTACCGAAGTGGAGTGCCGCGCCACCCATGATCTGCACCTTGTAGTGCTTCTGTCCCAGCACGCGCCAGGACGCCTCGCGGGCGGTCGCGAACGCGTCGAGCAGCAGGTCGTCCAGCGACGCCCCGTCCTCGATCTGCTGCTTAAACTCGTCGGTCTTTGCCTTGAGCTCCTCGTCAGTGAGCTTCTCGTACTCACCCTCCAGCGCAATGACTTGGTCAGCAATCTTTGACAAACGCTTGACGGTGCGCCCTTCACCGGCGCGGAGCAACTTGGAAAGTCCAAACACGTTCTGTGAATCCTTCGGTAGTCAGTGCAAAAGTACGAGCACAAAAAAGTTACTTAAGGTGTACCAACCCGCAATTGTACGCACAAGGCAGCGTGCCTTGACAACCGCTTGTCTGCGCAACCTCGCACAATTTGGTGTGAATACGCCAAACGCCCGCCACGACACAAGGCCGTGGCGGGCGTACTGGTCTAGCCCTTAGGCTTCCTTCGCCTCAGCGGTCAGGGCGATCAGACCGTAGTCGTAGGCGTGGCGGCGGTACACCACGGACGGCTGGTTGGTCTCCTCGTCCACGAAGAGGTAGAAGTCGTGGCCCACCAGCTCCATCTCGGACAGCGCATCGTCCACGCTCATCGGGGTGGCGGAGTGCTCCTTGCGGCGCACGATCTGGCCAGGCACCACATCCTCGACGGTGTCTGCGTACGGATCCGTCTCGAAGTTGTCCTTTGCCTGTGCGCGTGCCTCTTCTGCCTCGCGTGCCAGCTCGGCCGCGATCTTGCCGGTGGACTTCGGCGCGCGGTGGCCGGAGCGCGCCACCTGGCGACGCACCTTCACCTTGCGCAGCGAGCGCTCCATCTTGCCCAGTGCGGACTCGAGGGCAGCGTAGAAACTGTCCTCCTTCGCCTCGGCGCGGGCGAGGTGACCCTTGCCGGTTGCGGTGATCTGCACGCGCTGTGCCTGTGCTTCTCGACGCGGGTTGGGCTCGTGCTGCAGCTCCACATTAAAGAACGTGAGCGAGGGGTCAAGCTTCTCAATCTTTGCGAGCTTGGCGTTGACGCGCTCTTGGAAGTGCTCTGGGACCTCGACATTTCGGCCGGTGATGGTCACCTGTGCGTTGGGGCTCAGGCTGTCGTTGTGCTCTGCAGAAGTCATCTGCTTCCTCCCTAGAGTAGTAGGAACTCGGTCTACCCCAACTATACAACTGGTCATAACCAATGTGTTGCTTTGAGGGGAAGAAGTTCCTGCCAGTTTCCTGCGTCTCACGCTTCCGCGAGTGTGACGCACCCCGCTACGCCCACCCCGCGCGCAAGCAGTGCAGCCACGCTGGCCTCGAGCGTTGCCCCCGTGGTGACGACGTCGTCGACCACCACCACGCTACCGGCAGGCAGTTTTCGCACGTGCACCGCCCCCTGCAAGTTCGCGCGCCGGCCGGCCTCGTCCAGCTCGGTCTGGTCTGCCGTTGTGCTGCGCAGCGTCAGCGCCGGGCAGGTAGCGCGCCCGCTCGCCTCGCACACCGCACGTACCGGGTCCCCGCCGCGGGCGCGCGCGTTGGCTTTGCGCGTCGGGGCGGGGACCAGCGCGTCCGCGACCGCGATGTCCCCGCGCACCTCCAAGTGCTCGAGCGCCGCCGCCAGCACCGCGCCGACGTGCGCGCGCACCGCCAGGTTATTGCGCTCCTTCATCGCCAGAATCACCCCGCGGTGCGCATCCGCGTACGGTCCGAGCGCGAAGACCGGGGCGGGCACCGCCACCTTCGGGAACACCCGCTGCGGGGGCCGCGCAAGCAGGCGACGGCACCGCGCGCACAGCACCGACCAGCGCTCGGCGGGCTCCCCGCAGCCCGCGCAGTAGCGCGGCAACAGCAGGTCCGCCACCTCCCCCAGCATGGTGCTAGTTGCGCGCCACGATCGGCAGGGCGCGGGTGCCGAGCAGCCCGGGCACCTCACGCCACAGCGGGTTGTCACTGCCGGAAACCGGCATCTGCAGCAGCGCGTTCGAGTCGGTGACGTACAGCATGTTCGGCGAGGTACCCACCGCCACCACCGGCGCGGAGATGTTGCCCGCGGACAAGGTGGTGCTGCCGGAGCCGTCCTGTTCGACGCGCATCACCGGCGAGAGCCCGCTGGAGGTGCCCACGAGCAGGGAGCCGTCCGGCTGCCAGTCCGCGGAGATGACCGACTCGCCCAGCTCGGAGGCGTACTCCACCACGTTGACCACGGAGCGCTCGCCGGTCGCGCCGCGCTTGACAATCCCGGTGTAGAGCCGCCCATCAATCACCATCACCACGCGCGCCGAGCTGCGCGACAGGCGCAGCACCGAAATGTTGCCCTCGACGCCCTCCGGTAGTTCGACGTCCACCTCGCTGGTGATGATCTCGTCGGTCGCACCGGACTGGATGGTGCGCAGCACCTTCGTGCCGTCGGCCACGACCCACACCGCAGCGGCGTCGGGCTCGAAGGTGGGCCGGGAAAACGTCGTGCCCTCGACGATGTCCTCCTCGCGCCCGCCGAACTCGCCGACGCGGAAGACGTCCTTGTCCTCGTCGTGCTCCTCGTTGTTGCCGCCGGCCTTGCCGAAGACCCCGGCCCAGTACTTCTCGCCGTAGATGTCGGCGGTCAGCGCGTCGCCCGCCTCGCCGAGCGCGCCCTCGACCTGGTGCGCGGTGCCGCCGCTGACACGCGAGACGCGACCGTTGGCCAGCGAGTACAGCGTCGTCTCGCCAACCAGATCCACCAGCGGGCTGAACTCGGCGAAGTCGTCGACGGTCAGCGCGTCGGCGCCGTCGAAAAGCACCTCGCCGTCGGCGCGCAGATTGTACGGCCCGGTCACGCCAGCAGAGGCCAACGTCCACACCACCTGGGCCGCAAACTGCTTGCGCGCCTTCTCATCGAGCCCGCCGAAGCCGGTGAAGGTGTACGCGCCGTCTTCCATCCCCGCGTACGCGATCGCGTCGTTCTCCCCCGTCAGGTGCGCCGGGGACGACTCCTCCACCGCCGGGGCGAGCCGCTCGGACGGGCCGCCGGTCAAAAGCGTAATCAGGGCGCTCGGCAGCGACTCCCGGCGCGAGACCACCCAGCGGCGGTCGGTGATCAGCTCGTTGCCGGCCGGGTCGAAGAAGTAGAGGTTGTAGGGCTGGTACTGCTCGCGCAGCTCGGAGCGCTCCAGCACGACGCCGGACGGGAGTGAGGAGATGCGCCACTCGCCGTCGACAAGCTCGAGCTCCAAGGTGGCCTCGTAGCTGCCGTGCTCGGGCGTGAATGCGCCGCCGTCGTGCAGCTCGCCGACGACGTCGCCGTGCACGCTGTAGCTGCGCTTGGTCCCGGCGCCGCCCACGAGTGTGGTCACGCCGATATTGTCCACGATCAGCGTCTGCACGCGCGGGTCCCAGGCCGAGCGGGCGTCGCCGGTGAGGAAGGCGCGCGCGGCCTCGTAATCCGCGGCCGGCAGCGCCGAGGCGGCGTAGAAGTCGCGCAGGAGCAGGTCCGGTTCGCGGCCCTCGATCGGGCGGGCATCGGGCTCGGCCGCCGTCTGCGCGTCAAAGCTGTGGAGCACGTGCGGGTCGGAGTTTGTGGGCAGGGAGGTACACCCCGAGGTCAGGGCGATTATCGACGCCCACGCCACCACCTTCGCCTTCCTAGTCACGCCCATCTGCCGCCTCCTCTTTCGTACGCGCCACCAGCGGACGCGCCTGTTCGCCTTCCGCATTCTGCTCATCCTCGCCCGGCGCGACCAGCGGCAGCGGGGCTTCCGTGTAGCCCTGCTCCGGGTGGCGCGGCAGCACGAGGCGGAACTGCGCACCGACGCCGGGCTGGCCCGCCGCATCCAGCTGGCCGTGGTGCAGCACCGCGTCCTCGCGCGCGATCGCCAGGCCCAGGCCGGTGCCGCCGGAGTGGCGCTTGCGCGACTTGTCGGCGCGCCAGAAGCGGTTGAACACCAGCTCCTCCTGCCCGGGCTTGAGCCCGACGCCGCCGTCGGTGACGGTAATGGCCACGGCCTCGTCGTTGGCCCGCAGGCACACAGCGACCGGGTTGCCCTCCGAGTGGTCGATGGCGTTGGCAATCAGGTTGCGCACGATACGCTCGATGCGCCGCGAGTCGCCCTCCAGGTTGACCGGCTCCTCGGGCAGGTCGAAGATGACCTCCACGTCGAGTTCCTCGGCCAGGTGCTGGGTCTGCGCCCACGCAGACTCGATGGGGGTCTTCGCGTCGATGGTGGCCAGCGCCAGGTCGGCCACGCCGGCGTCGTGGCGCGAGATCTCCAGCAGGTCGGCCAGCAGCGCCTCGAAGCGGTCGAGCTCGCGGGTCATCAGCTGCGAGGCGCGCTGGGTCACCGGGTCGAGGTCGTCTTCGTTGGCGGCGATCATGTCCGCGGCCATGCGCACCGTGGTCAGCGGGGTGCGCAGCTCGTGCGAGACGTCCGAGGTGAACTGTCGCTGCAGGTCGCCGTACTCCTCGAGGTGGTTGATCTGCTCGGAGATCTTGTCCGCCATGTTGTTGAAGGACAGCGCGAGCACGGCCATCTCGTCCTCGCCGTCGACAGGCATGCGCTCGCGCAAATGCCCGCTGGCGAAGCGCTCGGCGGTGCGCGAGGCGGAGCGCACCGGCGCGACGATCTGTTGGGAGGCCAGCCACGCGATGCCCACCAGCAGCACGATCACAATCACCGCAGCCGAGGCGATGAGGCCGCGCATGAGCGCGAGTGTCGACGCCTCGTTGTCCATGTTCAAGACCAAGTACAGCTCGAGGTCGCGCAGGTCCGCGTTCGTCGGCGTGCCGATGATCAACGCGCTGTAGGTGGAACGGTCGGTGCGCTCGACCGAGGAAAACTGGTAGGCCACATTGCCCTCAGACACGAACGCCTGGAGCTTCTCCGGGATGGAGTAGGACTCCGGCGAGGACGTGCCCGCACCCGGGCCGCCGCTGACCAGAAGGACCGGGTCGTAGACGTTGGCTGCCTCGGAACTGCCCTGCGAGCGCTGCGTGAGCGCCGCCCGTGCCGAGTTCAGCCGCACCTGCAGCGAGGAAGCGCTGCCAGTGTTGTTGATCTGCTCCTCGACCACCACGCGCGCACGCTCGATCTCGACGCTCGCCGCGTCCAACTTGCTCTGCGTGATGCGCTGGGTGACCACCGAGGCCATGGCGAAACCCAACACGAGCATGACGATGGTGGACACGATGAGCACCGTGCCCACGAAACGCACCTGCAGCGAGGTGCGCCACGACTCTGCGACGCGCTCTCTCGCCCGCCAGATTGCGTTGCCCTTTATCGGCTACACCCCCGGTTTACCAGTCTTGTAACCCAGCCCACGCACGGTGAGGATGATCTCCGGGTGCTCCGGGTCCAGCTCAATCTTGGAGCGCAGGCGCTGCACATGCACGTTGACCAGGCGGGTATCGGAGGCGTTGCGGTAGCCCCACACCGTCTCCAGCAGCTCGTCGCGGGTGTGCACCTGGTTCGGCTTGCGCGCCATCTCCAGCAGCAGGTCAAACTCCAGCGGGGTCAGCGCGATCTCCTCGTCGCCGCGGCTGACCATGTGCTGCGGCACGTCGATGGTCAGGTCTCCGATCTTGAGCACCTCGGCAGGCTCATCGTCGGCGCGGCGCAGGCGCGCGCGGATCCGGGCGATGAGCTCCTTCGGCTTGAAGGGCTTCGTGATGTAGTCATCCGCCCCGGACTCTAAGCCCAGCACCACGTCCACGGTGTCCGTCTTCGCGGTGAGCATGACGATCGGTACCGCGGAAGTCCGGCGGATCTCGCGGCAGATGTCAATCCCGTTGACGCCGGGCAGCATCAGGTCCAAGAGCACCAGATCGGGGTCGTACGCGTGAAAGGCCTCCACCGCTTCCGCGCCGTCCTGGACGGAAGAGGTATCAAAGCCCTCTGCCTCCAGCACGATGGTCAACATCTCATTGATGGCTGGGTCATCATCAACAACGAGGATCTTCGGCTGCATCAGGGCTCCTTCAACGTACGGCTTCGACTGCTTGCATGATAGTTCCTGCATCAGTGGTGCGAAGCCATCGGCTCGCCCACCCCTGCTCGGCCAGCGCCACGTACGCCTCGTAGGTGGCCTGCTGCAGGGACGCGTCGCGCTCGTAGCGGTCCCGCGCACGCGCCTCGTCCGCCGCTGCGCGCTTGACCGCCCGCTCCTGCGCGACCGCAGGCGGGGTATCCACCAGCACCTGCAGGTCCGGCACTGGCAGCCCGAGCTGGCCGAACTCCAGCTCCGCCACCCAATCGACGATCGCCGTCTCCCCCGAACGCGCCCAGGAGTAGGCCGCGTTCGAGGCCACGTAGCGGTCCAACACCAGCACACCTGTCTCCGCGTACTCGGCGATCTGCGCCTTCGCCCCGTAGCGGTCCAGCGCAAACATGGTGGCCATCCCGTAAATCGAGTCGGTCAGATCACCCATCTTCCCGTGCAACGCCTGCTGCGCCAGCTGCGCGTGGATGGACTCCTCGTAGCGCGGGAAAGCAAACGTGCGCGCCCCGTACTCGCGCTGGATCGCCTGGACAATGGTGCGCTTTCCCGCCCCGTCAATACCTTCTACGGCAATAATCATGGCCACCCTCGCCTACGCAAGCGCCTCGAGGAACTGATCCAGGCTCGCGCCCGCCTCCTCCTCGCCGACGCCCTCCAGCACCGCGGTCGCGGCCTCGATCGCCTCGTCGCTCACCGTCGCGGGACGGTTGCGGATAAAGGGATAGGTCTCGGCGACCTCGCCGGCGGAAAAGGGAGCCCCGGCCCAGATCGCCACGATCGTCGCGGCGGCGCGGCCGTTAAGCAGCTCATCCTCGCTGACGGAGGCGGGGTTTTGGTTGGCGGCCAACAACGCGGCGTCGATAACCGCCTGCTCGGCCTCGTCCTCCTCGAGCGAGTCAAGCTCATCGAGAAAATCGACATTGGCCTCGACAGAGAAGATCTCCTCATCCCACGCGCTCATCGGCATCTCCTTTTCCTTTTTGGGCGGATTTTGCGCACTTGCCATAGGTCTACCACGATTCTGCTTCACCCGGCACGGAGGCAGTGTTGATGTGTTTGTGATCACTTGAACAGGAGAATTCATAACAAGCGTGCTATAAAAGGCGCAACAGGGTAATTGTTATAAGGTTGTGACAATTGAGTCGGGGAAGGAGGACCCGTGGATAACCAGAAGCCGCGCGTCGGCATCTTTATGGCGGCAGGCATGGTCGCCGCCATCGTCATTGGCTTCTTCGTCTGGAACGCCTCCTCCTCCGAGCGCTCAGCCCAAGCCGGCTACGTCTCCGAGACGACAAGCGAGCAGCCGCGCAAGGAAAGCCCCGTCTCCAAAACCTCCCGGGTGACCTCGGATAATCGCTCCGAGCAGGCTGACGACGACGCGGGGCAGAACCCCGACGCCGCGCCCCAGCAGCCGCAGGTCAACCTCGCACAACCCAGCACGGAAGGCCAGGGCGAGGCCTACAGCCTCAACTCCGACCCTTATGCCCCGCAGCACGCGGTCGTAGGCACCGCGCAGCAGCAGGCATCCACCCGCGTCTTCCGCCCCACCAACGTGGTCCCCACCACCGTGCTGCCCACCACCGCCGCGGCGATGCAGGGCGAGGGCGAGGCTGCCGAAGCCCCGAGCGCCGCTGAGTCCTCCGCGCCTTCCACGCAGGAAACGCCGGGCACGCCGGGCGCTCCAGGCGAGGGCAGCTCGACGACGACCGAGCCGACGCCAGCGGAGCCGAAGCCCGCAGACCCCGCCGGCGAGCCCGCGCCGGAACCACCGGCCGGTGCCACCCCGACGCCGAGCGGTGCACCGCAGTCGGCCGAGCAGAACACGGCACCCCAGGAGGGCCAGGCACACACCCAGATCGGTCCTGAGGCCGACCAGGGCGCGCCACCGGCCCCTGCACCGCGGGAGGCGGGAGCCCCGCAGCAAGGCTTCTCCTCCGAGGCACAGCAGGCCTGGAACCGCTGGATCAGCAACTTCCGCCGCTAACTACGCCACACGCAGCGACCCGTTTGATTTTGGGTCGCTGCTTTTTCGTATCCCCCTTCCGTGGGCAGGCGTCATCCTTCTCACTTCCGCTTATGGCGCTTCAATGAAGTACCATGCGCTACAGAAGCCTTTTTAAGGCCAATCCAAGCTGCTACAAACTTCGCACAGCTCCCTCACACGGCAATCGCCTTTGATTTACGTGCGCCGAGCCGGGCGGAGACGTCGCAACTTGCCTCTTTACCTCGCCGTCATCTGAGAAAGGGAATTCAATGCGGCCGTTTTCCACTCCCCGCACGCTCAACCTGCGCCCGGCGCTCGCCGCATCAATGGCGGCAACGCTGGCCATTTCCGGAACCGCGGCAGTCAGCGTTGTCGCGCCAACCGCGGTCTACGCGCAGGCAGCAGAAGCTAGTGGGGAGCTCAACGCGGAAACGCGCCTGGACAAGTTCGCGGATCTACCCAGATACAATGACGGCACCTTGATCGGTACCACGGGGTACAGCACAACTAAACTCCCCTGGTTCTTGACCTACCAGCCCACCTACGCGAACTACTACACCGCCTCCCCAGGCAAAGCGTTCCGCATCGACGCGCCCGAGTACTGGGAGTTCTTCCCCCATGCATACCGCAGGACTCCGCCGGAGGAGATCAGGTACGAGGGAGTAGCGACAGGTGAGAAGCCCTTTGTCAACCCTGACTGGGCCACTGTGCACCCCGATGGCAGCGTCGAAGGCACAGTCCCGGCAGACGCCGCGAAGGGTGTCTATACCCTGCAGGTGAAGGCGTGGCAGGAGGGGAGCGACTACACCTCCGAAATCACGCTGTATGTGGACGAAGCGGGGAACTTAAGCTACGAGGATCTCCCCGATTACGTCCGCTACCAGCCGAAGTTCCAGCGACACCCGCTGATTCTTAAGCCCGGCGAGACGAAGAAGATCCCCGGCGTTGCGTGGAGCGACCCGGTGCGCTACGGCGACAGCGAAGTCATCGATGTCAGCGATCCCGACTTCGACCCGAACAACCCAAAACATGTGGACAGCCACTGGCCGGTGATGACCGACGTGGACGGCAACCCCCTGGTCGAGGAGCGCCAGATCGAGGGTGAAAAGCGCGAGCTGCTCGTCAACGCGCGTGCCAAGTTCGAGAAAAAGTTCGCCAACGCCAAGAACAAGGCGAACCGCTTCTGCGACGCCAGCGCGGATGAAGACGCTTGCCAGGACGGCGACCACACGATCAAGATCAGCTATGTGCCGCTAGGCTCGCCCCTCGGCGATGATCCGAACGAGGAACAGCAGTACCGGATCTTTTCTGAGATCCATATCACCGCTGGAAAAGACCCAAACCCACTCGAATACGTTGAGCTGCCAATCACCTTCAACTACTCAGAGAGCTCCTGGGACACGGTGAACCTGCCGATCTACATCAAGGACGTGGACCACGCTGGGCTCTACTCCCCCGTGCTCAATGAGGCTGTCATCGTCGGCATGAACGAAACTGAGACGGCGGACACCCCGCTCTTTATCGACGCGAGCGACCCTGATGGTCCCCGCATCGCCCCACCAGAGGGCACGACATTCTTCATCCCCGCCGGTGACGACGGCGTGCCGTACCGCGACTGGGTCAGCATCGAAGACCAGGGCGGCAAGCCCGCGATCAACGTGAACCCCGGGGCGAAGGATGCGCTGCTCGACGGCGCATCGCACCGCACGATCGAGGTCCCCATCCAAGCGCAGTTTGCCGACGGCACCACCTCTAAGGCCTTCTTCCTTCCCGTCACCGTGTACCGGGAGAAGACCGTCTACCCGGGCCGCGGATCACAGCCCGCAGGTGTCGCCGTCGGCGAGGTTCACGAGGGCAAGACCACTGTCACCGCAAAGGACAAAGCGGGCAAGAACGTCCCCGCCAAGTTCAACGCAAACGGCGAGGTTGAGCTCGATCCCGCCACCGGTGCGGCAGGCCCGATCACCGTCACCGTGACCGACCCCAGCCTTGGCGAAGT
>NZ_KV825620.1 GCF_001831515.1 Corynebacterium sp. HMSC074A01 | reverse complement strand
ACGACACTGCTACCAAATAGCCGGTCGCAACAGCCTAGATCATTAGGCAGAAGTGGAAAAGGAGGTAAAGGCCTCGACGAAAACACCTCCGCCTCGAATACTCCGAAGCGCTGCGAGCCCATTGTGTGTGGAGGTTAGCGACGGCGTTTTAGCTTTGCCCCATCACTCCACACCATCGACGGCACTGACGTCGACGATCGGGGATTCCTCCTCTCCCTCAGGTGCGGCCAGGTGTACGCCCCACTCGAGGAAGCCCTCGCTGCCTTTGATGGCGGCGTGTGGCGAACCGACCGCAATGGCGACGCCGATCTCGCCCTTCGACCAGTCCGGCTTTGTGTAGGTGCCGAGCTTCTTGGCGAGTTTGACGTCCGCGGGGTCGCGGTCGTCGAAAAGGGTCAACAACACGGCAGCGCGTTTGTGGGCTTCCTCGCCTGTGACGTCGAATGGCTCGGCGTCTGGGGTGTAGTCCGCATTGACGTGTATACCGGCCTTGGCCATTGCTTCGATTTCTGGCTGCCGGTGGACCGAGATTGGATTGCCGGAGGCAATACTCTCGAGGACATAGGTGTCCTTCCTGTCCGTACCAGTGATGTCATTACGGTCTTCACGGCGTTTACGCACCACGAGGGGCACGTCGAAGGGAACGCCGGGGATGCTGACGGTTTCCGGAGTATTTCCCCGCTTTTTGTTCTTGGGAAGCAAGATGCCTACCTCAAGGAGGTCGGAGCGAGAGGGGTCAGCGTGGCGTCCCCGCCCCAGCAAACCGCGGAGGTACTCAATGAGGGGTTGGACGATGTTCTGCTTGTAATTGATGGACTCGTTCCAATTCATTGCGTCGAGGATCTGGATGAATTGCTGGGCAGGCATCGTGCCGCAGTAATAGTCCTTCACGCCGTGGCGGTGGGTCACTTCATCTTTCCACATTCCTTCCTTGCGGTAGAAGGCAGCTGAGACTGAGGGCGAACTCATCGTCTTAAGCATGGGGATCGCGACATTTTCAAAGTTCTGGCGCAACGCTTCCTTCTGTTCCCGGACGGGGATGGAGTTGAATTCCACGGGGTGCGGTGCCGCTGCCTGCTTCATGATGTAGGCGTTGAACATCTTCGAACTGCTCGTTGGTTTCAGGAACGGCAACGACTGCCGGACGAGCGGTGCAAGTTTCATCGGGGTGAGGCGGGGAGCGTTGCCGTCGTCAAGCTCGGAGAACGCCTTGATGTTGTCGCGGAAGACTTCTTCGTCGTGCATGGCGGCCTCGAACATCTCCACTAGGTCAGCAGGTGCGTAGAGGCGGACGAGGTCTTGGTAGCCCTTGCGGAACCCGAACCAACGCCCGGTCTGCATGAGCGTGTCGGCACTGCCGGCTCTGCGGCGGAAATAGGAGACGGTGAGCCCCTCGACGGTATAACCACGCGAGAGCTTCGCACCGCCGACTAAAACCTTCCAGACTTTGCCGGCCTCGAAGTTCGGCGAATCGTTGCCTTCCGTGTCTACCTGCATCACCGGGCCCGAACTATCGGTGACGCCAACCATCATCTCTGCGAACGCTTCGTTGATGTACGGCAACAACTCTTCGTAGCGCTTGGGGTATGGGTAGCCGGGGTTGTAGCGCTCCTCTCGCATGACGGGCAGGAGATCGGTCTCGAAGAGCGCCTTCATCTCAGGAATCGGGCGGCCAAGGTTATAGCCACGCTCCCTCCACAGTTCACGCAGCATCTGCGCTGCGTCTTGGTGAATAGCAGTATCGACGCCCTCGTGGACCAACATCGTGTGGTGACGGAAGGAATACTTCGGGTCTTTCGCCTCACGGTACTTCTTCAGGGCGCCGGTGAGAACGAACATATCCAGGGCTATTTGGAGCCGTCCGGTCTAGGGGTGAATGCGCCACATCG
>NZ_KV825619.1:161498-224457 GCF_001831515.1 Corynebacterium sp. HMSC074A01 | reverse complement strand
ATCAGGTGTCTACCTAACGGGGGTCAGGTCCGTTACCAACCCTCTAATTCACCAAAAGATATCAAAAAAAAGGGAAGAACCGATCCAAAATGAAAACGGCTATCGTCCTCGCAGTCCTCGCATTGAAGAAGCGGATCTAAACCAAGACGCTTCAGAGCGGAGCCCGTTCAACTGAATTAGCATTTCTCACCTGTATGTTTAGCCCCTGAGTTGGTAGCGGAGGAGTCTACCGGCTCAATCCCACAAGAGTTTACACCTATCCACCAATTAGCAAGCCTCATGCCACTCCATGGTCACCGACCGGGAGATCCTCATCATTCGCCACGGCGCAGAAATCCACTTCATCGCACCCGACGGCGCCCGCTGGGTGTCCAAAGACCGACAAACCCCACAACGCGACGACAACGCCCGCCTCCAAATCGAACTCGAAGACTACGGCGACAGCTTCGCCGACAAACCATGCCAGAACGACGAATGCGAAAACTGCACCTGCACAAAAGAAGCTGACCCCGACTAGCGTGCCAGAGGCCCAAGCCTCCTAATGCCCCAACGTCACTTCTCGAAGCGCTCCACCGCGTCCCAGATCCGTGCCGCGACCTCGTGCTTCGTGCCATCGGCGACCTCGGCGACGCCCCCGTCGCGAGTGAGCAGCCAACCGGAGTTGCGCGGCTGGCCAAACACCTTGCCGCCGGAGACGTCGTTGACCATGAGCATGTCCGCGCCCTTGCGCGCAAGCTTCGCCTTCCCGTGCTCCAGGGGCTGATCCGTCTCGGCCGCGAACCCGATAATCCGTGCCTGCGTCTCCCCTGCATCGCGCATGGCAACCAGCCCGCGCAAGATGTCCGGGTTTTCGACGAGGTGCAACGTCTCCAGGTCTTCGTTCGCCTGCCCTTTCTTCAGCTTCGAGGTTGCCTCGTGCTCCGGGCGGTAGTCAGAGACCGCAGCGGCCATGATGACCACATCGGCGTCAACAGCGCGCTCGCGCATCGCCGCCTCCATCTCTCGCGTGGAGCGCACCCGCACGACCTCAGCTCCCGCGGGCGTTTCCAGCTCCTCGGTGTTTCCGGCGACAACGGTGACGCTGGCGCCCTTGTGCGCGGCGACGTCGGCAAGCGCAAAGCCCTGCCGTCCCGAGGAACGGTTGCCGATATAGCGCACGGGGTCGATATTCTCCTGCGTGCCGCCCGCGCTGATGAGCACGCGCTTGCCCGACAGCGACTGCGACAGCGGCCCGGTGGCGAGTACTGTGCGCGCCATTTCTGCGATCACGTGCGGTTCCAGCAGGCGCCCGGGGCCGGTGTCCTTCCCAGTGAGGCGGCCATGCGCGGGCTCGAGTACCGTGATCCCGCGCTCGCGCAGGGTGGCGACGTTCGCCTGCGTGGCCGGGTTCAGCCACATCTCCGTGTGCATGGCCGGCGCGATCACGATGGGACAGGTGGCGACAAGCACCGTGGCGGTGAGCAGGTCATCCGCACGACCCGCGGCGATGCGTGCAATCACATCCGCCGTAGCCGGGGCGATGACCACCAGGTCCGCCTCCTGGCCGACGCGCACGTGCTGCACCTCGTCGACACGGGAGAACACGCCCGTGTCCACGGGGTGGCCGGACAGCGCCTCGAAGGTCGCCGCGCCGACGAATTCGAGTGCGCTTGGGGTGGGGACCACGCGGACGTCGTCGCCAGCCTCTTTGAAATCCCGCACGAGGTGGCACGCCTTGTAGGCTGCGATGCCGCCGGCCACCCCCACGACGACGCGCCGCCCCCGAGACTCATCCGTGGCTGCCTTGACGCCTTTTCCTTGCACATCGCTCATGATCCCCAAGCATACGCAATGCGCAACGCCCGCCAGCCGAGGGGACGGCGGGCGGGCGTTACAACGTTACGGTCTGCTTACTGGCCTTCTTCGTGCTCCAGCAGACCAGCCTGGATCTCGCGCAGCGCGATCGAAAGCGGCTTCTCGCCGGGTTCCGGCGTGACCAGCGGGCCAACGAACTCGAAGACGCCGTCCTCGGAGTCCTGGTAGAAGCTGTTGATCTGGCGGGCGCGCTTAGCCGCGAAGATGACGAGTGCGTACTTGGACGACACCTTCGTCAGCAGCTCGTCGATCGGGGGCGCGGTAATACCTTGCGGGGTGTCGTAGGTCTTCTGCTCCGGCGAATCCGCGGTGACCTGCGACTGATCCTCAGTAATGTTGCTCACTAAAACCTACTCGTTTGTCTCGTTGTTCGTGCTGTTCATCAGGATGCTGGCAATTGCCGCGACGGCGGTGTCCACATCATCGTTGACCACTACGTCGTCGAACTCGTGCTGTGCATTGAGCTCTTCGCGTGCGGTGAGCAAACGACGCTGGATCACGTCTTCCGTCTCTGTGCCTCGGCCAGAGAGACGCTGCACCAGAATCTCCCACGAAGGCGGAGCCAAAAAGACAGTCGACGCCTCGGGCATCAGCCGCTTAATGTTGCGCGCGCCTGCGAGGTCTACTTCCACCAGCACGGGACGGCCCGCATCGAGCGCCTCCTGCACCGGACCAGCCGGAGTACCGGAGCGCTGCAATCCGCCATGAATGTCGGCCCACTCCAGCATCTCGCCCGCATCAATGCGGCGCTGGAAGTCATCAGCACTGACAAAGAAGTAGTCTTCCCCGTCGACCTCGCCCGGGCGCGGCGCCCGGGTGGTCATGGAGACGGAGAAGTACAGATCAGGGACATCGCTCACAAGCCTGTGCACCACTGTCGACTTACCTACAGCGGAGGGGCCGGCCAGCACGACCAGCCTGCCTCGCGGCGATACCTCAGTCATGGTTTAGTCCTCGGAGAAACCGAAGCGCTCGAGCAGCGCACGACGCTGACGCTCACCCAGGCCGCGCAGACGGCGGGTCTGTGCGATCTCCAGCTCTTCCATGATCTCGCGGGCCTTGACCTTGCCCACCTTCGGCATTGCTTCGAGCAGTGCGGAGACCTTGGTCTTGCCGATGATCTCGTCGGACTCAGCCTTCGCGAGCACGTCCTTGAGGTTGGTGTCGCCGCGCTTGAGGGAAGCCTTCAGCTCAGCACGCTGCTTGCGTGCCTCGGCTGCCTTTGCAAGTGCTGCCTTGCGCTGCTCATCAGTCAACTGTGGAAGTGCCACTGGTTCCTCCATAAAGTAGTAGTACGTTTCGGTCCAGTCCTACCTAAACCGTCGTTCCAAGAGTGCCACACGGTAGCAGGCCGAAGACATCAGCCAAAATACCACCGCTGCAACTCTCAGTTCTGGCTAAGTGTAGCACTGGGTTAATTCCGCCGCGTTGATGACGTGCCGGGAAAGGCACCGCAGCTCGTACCGCACGCTGTACGGCATTTCGCCACGTCAACGCTTTGACGGAACTAAACTACCAGGCTTTTTAGCGAAAAGCGCAAACGCCCTCGCTAAGAACCCTATTTCGCCAGGTCGCGCGCCTGTTTCCGCAGTTCATCCACGTCTGGTCCAGCCTTCAACACGGAGCGCGACACGTTCGGAATCACCAGCTGCGCCTGCCCGCCGGCGATGCGGGCAACGTCCTCCATCGTCGCGCCCTGCGCACCCACGCCAGGCATGAGTACCGGCGCATTGAGGTGCTCGAGCACGGGTGGGTGCTGCACCGTTGCACCCACTACGACGCCAACGTGACCGACAGCAGCGCCCTCGTTGTAGGCAGCGCAACCATCGACCATGTACTGGGCGACCGTGCGCTCCCCTATCAGCGAGCTCTGAAAGGCCTCCGCCTCCGGGTTGGAGTTCGCCGACATGACAAACACACCCTTGCCGTGAGCTGCCGCCAGCTCGATTGCCGGGGCGAGAGAACCCACGCCGAGATATGGCGTGAGCGTCACCGCGTCGGCTTCGAGCGGAGACCCTGGTGCGAGCCAAGCGTCGGCGTAGCCAGCCATGGTCGAGCCGATATCGCCGCGCTTCGCGTCCGCCACCACGAGCGTGTCGCGCTCACGCAGCGCAGCGAGCGTCTCCTCCAGCACCGCGAACCCGCGCGAGCCGAAGCGCTCGAAGAACGCTACCTGCGGCTTGACCAGCGCGACGTGGCCTGCGAAGGCCTCCACGCAGATGCGGGAGAACTCGCGCAGTCCCTCCACGCTGTCGCTCAGGCCCCACTGCTCGAGCAGGGCGGCGTGCGGGTCGATGCCTACGCACAGCCTGCCGTGGTGCGCGCCGGCGTCGACAAGCTGCTGCCCAAAGCCGGGCTGGGTGTCCACACTCTGCGCCATGGCCTTAAGCCTTCGCTTCCTCGCCCGCGTGCTCCAGCTCCTGCAGGCTGGTCACCGTGATCTCGTTGCCGCGAATGGCCTCGATGCCCTGCACGGCCGCGGTCACGCCCTGCACCGTCGTCATGATCGGCACACCCGCGACCACAGCAGCGGCACGGATGTCGTAGCCGTCGTGGCGAGCGCCGGAGGACCCGGCCGGGGTGTTGAGGATCAAGTCGATCTCGCCTTCGCTGATGCGGTCGACGATCGAGGTCCCCTCGCCGCCTTCGCGCACCTCCGACGCTTTCAGCGCCGTCTCGCAGGCAATGCCGTTGCGGCGCAGCATCTGCGCGGTACCTGCGGTCGCCACGATCTTGAAGCCCATGGTGAACAGGCGCTGGATCGGGAAGATCAGCGTGCGCTTGTCGCGATTAGCGACGGAAACGAACACCGTGCCCTCCGTCGGCAGCGGGCCAAAGGCCGCAACCTCTGCCTTCGCGTAGGCCACACCAAACGACGGGGCAAGGCCCATGACCTCGCCGGTGGACTTCATCTCGGGCCCGAGGATGGTATCGAGCAGCGAGCCGTCGGGGCGACGGAAGCGGGTAAACGGCAGCACCGCCTCCTTCACCGCGATCGGGTGGTCGAGCGGCAGCGATCCGCCGTCGTAATCGGTCGGGATGAGGCCCTCCTCGCGCAGCTCGGCAAGGGTGGCACCCATCATGATGCGGGCGGCGGCCTTCGCCAGGTGCACGCCCGTCGCCTTGGACACGAACGGGACTGTGCGGGAGGCGCGTGGGTTTGCCTCGATGACGTACAGAATGTCGTCCTTCAGCGCGAACTGCACGTTCATCAGGCCCTTGACGCCAATGCCGTGCGCGAGCGCCTCGGCGGAGCGGCGGACCTGAGCGATGTCCTCCGGACCAATGGTCATCGGCGGCAGGGCGCAGCCCGAGTCGCCGGAGTGAATACCGGCCTCTTCGATGTGCTCCATCACGCCGCCGAGGTAGACCTCCTCGCCGTCGCAGAGCACGTCGACGTCGATCTCAATCGCGGAATCCAGGAAGCGGTCGACCAGCACCGGGTGGTCCGGCGACAGCTCGGTCGCGCGGTCGATGTAGTCGTGCAAGCTGGTCTCGTCGTAGACGATCTCCATGCCGCGCCCACCGAGCACGTAAGAGGGGCGCACGAGCACCGGGTAGCCGATGCCCGCTGCAACCTCGCGTGCCTCCTCGAAGGAGGTCGCGGTGCCGTAGGCCGGTGCCGGCAGGTTTGCGGCCTCGAGCACGTCGCCGAACTCGCCGCGGTCCTCCGCCGAGTCGATCGCCTCCGGGGTCGTACCAACCACCGGCACGCCCGCGTCGGCAAGGCGCTGCGCCAGGCCCAGCGGGGTCTGGCCGCCCAGCTGCACGATCACGCCAGCCACCGTGCCCGAGGCCGACTCGGCGCGGTAGATCTCCATGACGTCCTCGAAGGTCAGCGGCTCGAAGTAGAGACGGTCCGCCGTGTCGTAGTCGGTGGAGACGGTCTCCGGGTTGCAGTTGACCATCACCGTCTCGTAGCCGATACGCGACAGCTCCAGCGCCGCGTGCACGCAGGAGTAGTCGAACTCGATACCCTGGCCGATGCGGTTCGGGCCGGAGCCCAAGATGATGACCTTCTCGCGGCCGGTCTCGGCCACCTCGCTCTCGGCGTTCGGGTCTATCTCGTAGGCCGAGTAGTGGTACGGCGTCTGTGCCTCAAACTCGCCGGCGCAGGTATCGACGGTCTTGAACACGGGATGGATACCCAGCGACCAGCGCAGGGAACGCACGCCGTCCTCGCCCGCCAGCTCCGGACGCAGCGCCGCGATCTGGGCGTCGGAGAGCCCGTAAGCCTTGGCCTCGCGGAGGAGTTCGGCGTCGAGCACGGGGGCGTCGATAAGCTGCTGGCGGAAGTCCACGAGCGTCTGCAGCTCGGCGAGGAACCAGGGGTCGATGCCGCTGGCCTCGTGTACCTCATCGACGCTTGCGCCGAGGCGCAGGGCGAGCTCAACGTCGTACATGCGCTTGTCCGTCGGGACCTTCAGGTCCTCGAGCACTGCGGCCACGTCGTTCTCGCGGCCTTCGGCGAAGTACGCGTCCGGGCGGGTCCAGAAGCCGTTCGGCTTGTCCTCCATCGAGCGCATGACCTTGTTCAGACCCTGGATGTAGTTGCGGCCGATGCCCATGGCCTCGCCAACCGCCTTCATCGAGGTGCCGAGCGTGTCGTCGCTGCCCGGGAACTTCTCGAAGGCGAAGCGCGGCATCTTCACGATGACGTAGTCCAGCGTCGGCTCGAACGCGGCGGGGGTCACGCCGGTGATGTCGTTGGTGATCTCGTCGAGCGTGTAGCCGATGGCCAGCTTGGAGGCGATCTTGGCGATCGGGAAGCCGGTCGCCTTCGATGCCAGCGCCGAGGAGCGCGACACGCGCGGGTTCATCTCGATCGTGATGATGCGGCCGTCTTCCGGGTTGACTGCGAACTGGATGTTGCAGCCGCCGGTGTCCACGCCCACCTCGCGGATGATGGCAATGCCCTGGTCGCGCATCGTCTGGTACTCGCGGTCCGTCAGCGTCAGCGCGGGTGCCACGGTGACGGAGTCGCCGGTGTGCACGCCGAGCGCGTCAACGTTCTCGATCGAGGCGATGACCACGACGTTGTCGTCACCGTCGCGCATGAGCTCGAGCTCGAACTCCTTCCATCCCAGAATGGACTCCTCGATGAGCACGTTTGCCTCGGGGCTGGCCTCCAGGCCGCCGCCGGCAATGCGGTCGAGGTCCTCCATCGTAAAGGCCAGGCCAGAGCCCAGGCCGCCCATGGTAAACGACGGGCGCACGACTACCGGCAGGCCAAGCTCTTCGACCGTCTCGTGGACCTCGTCCATGGTGTAGCAGACGCGGGAGCGGGCGGACTCGCCGCCGATCTTCTCCACGATGTCCTTGAACTTCTGGCGGTCCTCGCCGCGCTCAATCGCGTCGATGTTCGCACCGATCAGCTCAACGCCGTGCTTTTCCAGGATGCCCTGGCGATCCAGCTGGATCGCAGCGTTCAGCGCGGTCTGGCCGCCAAGCGTTGCCAGGATGGCGTCGACAGGGTTGCCCTGCTTCGCCTCCTTCTCCAGGATCATGTCGATGTAGTGCGGCTCAATCGGCTCGACGTAGGTGTGGTCGGCAAACTCGGGGTCCGTCATGATGGTTGCCGGGTTCGAGTTGATCAGGGTGACACGCAGCCCTTCTTCCTTGAGCACGCGGCACGCCTGCGTACCCGAGTAGTCAAACTCACAGGCTTGACCAATCACAATCGGCCCGGAGCCAATAACCAGGACGTGGTTGATGTCTTCTCGTTTCATCGGTGATACTCCCTAGTACTTTCGTTCTTCCTGGTTACTTTGCGTTCGGGCTGTGCTCATTCATCAGCGCGATGAACTGGTCGAAGAGCGGGTTCGCATCGTGCGGGCCGGCGGCCGACTCCGGGTGGAACTGCACCGAGTACGCCATCCCGTTTTCCAGCGCCACGCCCTCCACGACGTCGTCGTTAAGGCAGGTATGCGTGATCACGGCCGGACCGAACTCGGTGTCGAAGGTCTGGCCAGCACCAACGCCCTCGGGCGCGGCGAGCGCGAAGCCATGGTTCTGGCTGGTGATGTCGATCTTGGAGGTCAGGTGGTTCTTCACCGGCACGTTGACGCCGCGGTGGCCGAACTTCAGCTTGTACGTGTCAAGCCCGAGCGCGCGGCCGAGGATCTGGTTGCCAAAGCAAATGCCAAACAGCGGCAGCTTCTCCTGGAGAATCTTGCGGGTAATCGCAACCATCTCGTCCGCGGTCGCCGGGTCGCCCGGGCCGTTGGAGATGAACACGCCGTCCGGCGAGTACTGCGCAATGTCCTCGAAGGGGGTGTTCGCCGGCACGACGATCGTCTCCACGCCGCGCTGGGCCAGGTGGTTCGGGGTGGCGGACTTGATACCCATGTCGTAGGCCACGACGGTAAACCGCTTCTCGCCCACCGCCTCAATGGTGTAGGGCGCATCAGTGCTGACCTGGGCAGAAAGGTCCGCGCCAGCCATGGTCGGCTGCTCGTTGACCTTCGCCACCAAGTCTTGGACATCGCTTTGCGACGCCTCCCCCACGAACAGGCCCGCCGGCGCGGAACCCTCGTTGCGCAGGTGGCGGACCACGCTGCGCGTATCAATTCCGGATATGCCCACGATGCCCTGGGCACGCATCTCCTCCTCCAGCGTGCGCTCGGCGCGCCAGTTCGATACGCGCTTGGAAAGATCGCGCACGATCAGGCCAGCGACCCAAATGCGGCCGTCGCGGGACTCGTTGTCCTCGTCGTTCCAGCCGGTGTTGCCGATCTGCGGTGCCGTCATCACCACGATCTGGCGGTGGTACGAGGGATCCGTCATGGTCTCCTGGTAGCCGGTCATCCCGGTGGTAAACACGGCTTCCCCGTAGACAGGGTCGATGTCGCTGTCGGGCTCGACGGCGCCGAAGGCGTAGCCGCGGTAAACGTGACCGTCGCCAAGCACGAGGGCCGCAGGGATTCGAGATTCAGTCATGATTGCTTCCTTACTTGAACTACTTCGTGCTGGTTGTGGTTTCGGTCTCAGTCTCGCCGGCCCGGTAGGTCACCTCGCCGCGCAGCATCGTCAACGCGATGCTGGTGGCAAATTCCGTGCCCTCGTACGGGGTGTTCGACGCCTTGGAGCGCAGCTTCTCGCCCTCGACGGTCCACGCCTTACCCGGGTCGACGAGCACCAGGTTGGCCGGCTCCCCTTCCGCGATCGGGCGGCCCTGGTCTGCAAGGCGCAGGATCTCGGCGGGGCGCTCGCTCATCACCTTCGCCACGAAGCGCCAGTCCGCCAGACCGGACTCCACGAAGACCTGCGCGATGATCGGCAGCGAGGTCTCCAGGCCCAGCATGCCGGGCTTGGCGTGCTCGAACTCCACGCACTTGTCCTCGGAGCCGTGCGGGGCGTGGTCGGTGGCCACCACGTCGATCGTGCCGTCAAGCAGCGCGTCGCGCAGCGCGATCGTGTCGCGCTGCTCGCGCAGCGGCGGGTTGACGCGGTAGACGCCGTCGTAGGTCTCGAGTTTCTCGTCGGTAAGCAGCAGGTGGTGCGGGGTCGCCTCGGCGCTGACGCTGATGCCCTGTTCCTTTGCCCAGCGCAGCAGCTCGACTGTGCCCTCGGTCGAGGCGTGGCAGATGTGCAGGCGGCCGCCGTAGTCGCGGGTCATGATTACGTCGCGGGCGACGACGGATTCCTCCGCCACGCGCGGCCAACCGCCCAAGCCCAGCCGGGCCGCGGTCTCGCCCTCGTGGGCGACCGCGTCCGCGGTCATGCGGTGGTCTTCGGCGTGCTGGGCGAGCAGGACGTCGTAGGCCTTCGCGTATTCGACCGCGCGGCGCATGACCTGCGGGTCGTTGACGCACTTGCCGTCGTCGGAGAACATGCGGACGTGTCCTTGGCTCATCAGCCCGATCTCGCTGAGCTGTGTGCCTTCCAGGTTCTGCGTGATCGCACCGACCGGGTAGACGTCGCACTTGCCGTAGGCCTGGCCCTTTTCCCACACCGCGTCGGCGAGGAAAGGCTGGTCGATCACGGGGCTGGTGTTCGCCATGGTGAACACCGCGGTAAACCCGCCCTTGGCTGCCGCATCGGAGCCGGTGGCAATGGTTTCCGTGTCCTCGCGTCCCGGCTCGCGCAGGTGGACGTGCATATCCACCAGGCCCGGCAGCAACACCTTGCCGCCGGCGTCAATGACCTCGAAGGACTCATCTGTCTCATCGAGGCCGAGGTCTTTACCGATGGCTTGGATCACGCCGCCGTCGATAAGCAGCTGCACCTCGTCCTCACCGTAGGGACGGACGTTTTTGATTACGAGCTTTCCCATTTACTCTTCCTCTCCCACAAGCAGCGTAAACAGCACGGCCATGCGGGTGTAGACGCCATTGGTGACCTGCTGCAGCACCGCGGTGTTGTCGCGCTCCGCAACAGCAAAGTTGATTTCCATCCCGCGCAACATCGGGCCCGGGTGCATGATGATCGCGCCTTCTTTCATCCGGTTGGCGCGCTGCGTGCTCAAGCCGTAGAGGGTGGCGTACTCGCGGTGCGAGGGGAAGAACCCGCCGTGCATGCGCTCGGCCTGCACGCGCAGCATCATCACCACGTCCGCATCCGCAATCTCGGCGTCCAGGTCGTAGGCCACGCGCGCCGGCCAGTGCTCCACCCCAGTGGGCAAAAGCGTCGGCGGAGCCACGAGCACGACTTCCGCGCCCAACAGGTGGAGCAGGTCGACGTTCGAGCGCGCCACGCGCGAGTGCACGATGTCGCCCACGATGACCACCTTGCGCCCGGCGATCTCGCCGATGCGCTGGCGCATGGTCACCGCGTCCAACAAGGCCTGCGTGGGGTGCTGGTGCTTGCCGTCACCTGCGTTAATGATCGAAGTGCCCGGCAGCCACTGCTTCAGCAGCTGCGCCGCACCCGAAGCCGGGTGGCGCACCACGATCGCGTCCGCGCCGACGGCCTCGACCGTCTGCGCCGTATCTTTGAGCGATTCGCCCTTCTTCACCGAGGAACTGGACGCGGAGATATTAATCACGTCTGCGCTCATCCACTTGCCCGCTGTCTCAAACGAGGAGCGGGTGCGGGTGGAGTTCTCGTAGAACAGGGTGAAGATGGTGCGGCCCCGCAGTGTGGGCAGCTTCTTGATCTCGCGGCCGTCTAGGGCCTCCTTGAAGCGGTCGGCCTCGTCCATGATGGCAAGCGCCTCGTCCCGGCTTAGGTCTGCAATATCAATGAGGTGTTTCATCTCTTATGCCTCCCGGTGCAGCGTGACCGCGTCAACGGCGTCGATCGGCGTGAGTGTGACGGTCACGTCCTCGCTCAACGCGGTCGGGATGTTCTTGCCCACATAGTCTGCGCGGATGGGCAGCTGGCGGTGCCCACGGTCAACCAGCACGGCAAGCTGAATCGTCTCTGCCCTCCCGATGTCGCGCAGCGAGTCCAGGGCAGCGCGGATCGTGCGCCCCGAGTACAGCACATCATCGACGAGCACCACCGTCGCCCCATCGAGCGGTGCAGGAATGCTGGTCGGGCGCAGCGCGCGGTGCGGCTTGTCGCGCAAGTCATCGCGGTACAGGGTGACATCGAGGCTACCGACGGGCACGCTCACCCCGGAGAATTCCTCAATAGCTGCCGCGATGCGCTGCGCCAAGGGCACACCCCCGGAGGGAATGCCGAGCAGCTGCACGGGCGCGGTACCATCTTGCGATGCTGTGTCCAGCGCCGTCTTTTCAATTATCTGGTGCGCAATGCGTGCGATCGTGCGCGCGACGTCGTCTGCGCTTAGCAGCTCCACCGTCGTGCGGGTATCTCCACTCATCTCGCCTCCTTCCCCGCCTCACAGTGCGGAATTTAAAGGATGCTTGTGCAAAACCCGCGTACTGCGGGCCGAGTCCCGGTCTGAAAGATTGTTGAGACTGCCCAGCATTTTAGCACTTATGCCTCACTCGCGTGACGAAGCGTGGCAGGTACAGTCGTCTGTGTGAGTAGCAACAACACGACACCCCCACACGCGTCCCAGTCAGCTGCGGACGGGGCCGAGCTTCCGAGCGCCCCGGACGCGGAGACCGTCGCCGAGGTCAACGCCGCAGCGCAGGCTGACTCCAACAACGAGCTCAAGGAGGTGACCCCGGAGGCCGTCGCCGAGATCTTCAGCGCCGAGGGCCTCGAGCACCGCGTCGAGGACGGCACGGTGCGCTCCGGCTTCATCAACGCCGCCATCGTGGTGGCATTCGACAGCGACCACCTCATCTTCGAGTCGCTCTGGCGCGGAAAGATTCCGAAGGACATGGCCTCGCACATCCTGCTCGCCACCAACGAGCACAACCAGACGCACTTCGCGCCCACCCTGCGATTCTTCGAGCAGGGCGAAGACCACCTGGCGATTAGCGCGATCCGCACGCTTGACATCACGCACGGCGCATCCTACAACCAGCTCGGTGCGTTCATCATGAGCTCGATCGACACCACGCTGCAGGCCTTCGTCTTCTTGGCCACTTCATTCCCCACCCTCGTCACTTGGGAGGATCCGCACGATGAGCACTAATACAACACAACTGGTCACCATCGACCGCGTCGTGGACGCGCTCGCAGACCTCGACGTCACCGTGCAGACCGACGCCTCCGGCCGCGCCGCGCATGCCAACATCAACGGCTACAACGTGCTGTTCGTCCTGCTGGACTCGGTGCTCATCGCGCGCGCCGACGCCGCAACGGAAACGCCGTCCGATACGCCGGACCCCACCGTGTACCTGGCTGCAAACCAGGTCAACTCCTCTTTCTTGGACGCTCGCGCGCTTGTTGTCAACAAGGCGGACACGCTGATTATCCGCACGGAGTCGGAGAACCAGGTCGCTGCCGGCATGACCGACGAGCAGCTCTCCAGCGCCCTCAAGCGCAGCCTCGACGGGCTGATGCGCGGCCAGGACGCAATGCACGCCCTGATCGAGGAAATCACCTCGGCCCGCGAGGCCGCCCAGGAAACGGAGAGCTAAGAGTTCTCTAGCCGCGCAAGCTCCGTCGCCGGGTCAAAGTCGGCGGCGGGCCACTGTGGATCGAGTTGCTTGAGCGCGTCGACAAGCAGCGTCTTGACCACGGTGCGGCAGTACTTCTTGTTGTCGGAGGGGATGCAGTACCAGGGGGCGGTATCTGTCGACGTGCGCGTCAACGCAATCTGGTACGCGGCCATGTACTGCGTCCACAACTTCCGGTCATCGATGTCGCCCGGGTTGTACTTCCAGTGCTTCTCCGGGTTCTCGATGCGCTCGCGCAGGTTTTCCGCCTGGAACTCGCGCGAGATATGCGGCATGACCTTGATGATCTTCGTGCCCTGCGCCGCAGCCTTCTCCTCAAAGTCCACGATCGCGCCGTAGCGGCGCTCGATCTCCTCCGGCGGTGCCATCTGCTTGACCCGCTGGACCAGCACGTCCTCGTAGTGGGAGCGGTCGAACACGCTGATTTGGCCAGGCTCCGGCAGGTGCGGGGCGATCCGCCACAGAAAGTCGTGCTCGGCTTCCTCTTCAGTCGGCGCGCCGAAGGCCTTGATGTGCACGCCCTGCAGGTCCATCGTCCCGCCGATGACGTGGCGGATGATCCCGCCCTTGCCCGCAGTATCCATCCCCTGGAGCACCAAGAGCACCGAGCCGGTCCCCGGCGTGCCCGCGCGCCCGTTGGCATAGAGCTTCTTCTGCAGCACGCCAAGCTCATCGTCGAACTTTTCGAAGGCCTCCCCCACGTCTTTGACGCCCGGGGTGGCTGCCGGGTCCACATCGTCGATCTGGAAATCCGGGCCGACCTTGAAGGCCTGTGCTTCTTCGATGGAAACCTTTGCCATTGGGTGTGTCCTTGCGGTGCTTTTAGGGTTCCTGCGGGCTCGCCGCGGGCGGGACAGCGGCCTCGGCCACCGTCTCGGTCACGATTCGCTGCGCGTCATCTGCGCTTTGGGCTGGCTCTGCGTCATCTTCCTCCGCGAAGGGTGCCTCCGGGAGTCCGCGCTGCGCGACCCCGTCGAGCACCACGTTGATGTAGGGCGCAGCCTGCGCGGCGGAATACTCCGCGGCCATTTCCACGCCCTCCTTGATGGAGATTGGCGCGTCGACCGCGTCGTTGAACATGATCTCCCAGGCGCACACGCGCAAGATCTGGCGATCCACCGCTGGCAGGCGGGACAGCTCCCAGTCGTCGACCAAGAAGCGCTCAATCGCGTCATCCAGGTCGTCGAGCTGCTCAGCGGCACCGGCCACGATTTGCTGCGTGTACTCGGCGACGGGCGCGACTGAGTTCTGCGGGTTCTTCGCCAGTTCGACGCGGTCTTCAACAATCGCGACCGGATCAACGTCGCGCGTTTCCGCCTCAAAGAGGATGTCTACCGCGCGACGACGTGCGCGGTAGCGGGCTCCGTGGCGCTTAAAGTCCGCCATTAGTTGCTCACGCGGGAGAGGTACTCACCCGTGCGGGTGTCTACCTTGACCACGTTGCCGGTGTCCAGGAACAGCGGCACCTGGATCTCCGCACCGGTCTCCAGCGTTGCCGGCTTGGTGCCACCGGAGGAACGGTCGCCCTGCAGGCCCGGCTCGGTGTGCTCGATCTTCAGGTCCACCGAGATCGGCAGCTCGGCGAACAGCGCCTCACCATCGTGGAAAGAAACCTGCACGCGCATGTTCTCCAGCAGGAAACGCGCCGCCTCGCCGAACTTGTCGGCCGGCAGCTCGAACTGCTCGTAGGTCTTATCGTCCATCACGACGTAGGCGGTGCCGTCGTTGTACAGGTAGGTCATGTCGCGGCGGTCAACGTTCGCGGTCTCTACCTTCACACCAGCGTTCCACGTCTTGTCCACGGTCTTGCCGGTGACGACGTCCTTGAGCTTGGTGCGCACGAATGCAGGGCCCTTGCCCGGCTTGACGTGCTGGAACTCAATGATCTGCTGGAGCTTGCCCTCGTTCTTGAGTACGAGCCCGTTCTTAAAATCGGCGGTAGTTGCCACGTGAAACCTTCCTCTAATCCTTCATGAAAGTGCCGCTGAATACTTCAGCAAAGCGTGTGCAAACACAACAATGCTACAGCACAGTCAGTTCCTTAGGGTACTGCGTGATCACCTTCGGTGCCCCAGAGGTGATGATCAGCGTGTCCTCAATACGCACCCCGCCCTTGCCAGGCACGTAGATACCCGGCTCGATGGTCAGCGTCATCGCTTCGCGCAGCTCGCCCTTGCCCGTCGTCGAGGCGTACGGGGCCTCGTGAACGTCAAGGCCCACGCCGTGACCGGTGGAGTGTACGAAGTACTCGCCGTAGCCTGCCTCTTCGATCACTGTGCGGCAGGCCGCGTCGACGTCGACAAGCTTGGATCCCGCCACCGCGGCGCGCACACCTGCCTGCTGGGACGCCAGGGTGACCTCGTAGATCTCGCGCAGGAACTCATTCGGCTCGCCGATGGCAAAGGTGCGGGTCATATCGGAGTTGAACCCGAGGCGGTGCATGCCAAAGTCGATGGTCACCAGCTCGCCTTCCTGCACGATGCGCTCACTTGCGCCGTGGTGCGGCTTCGCAGAGTTCGGCCCGGAGGCGACGATCGTGTCAAAGCTGGGACGCTCCGCGCCGAGCTTGCGCATGCGGTACTCCAGGTCCGCGGCAATGTCGCGCTCGCTGCGGCCCGCGGCGAGCTCGCCGGCGTCGATAAGCTGCTCGAGCGCCTCGGTGGCGAGCGCTGCGGCCTCCTCCAGACGGTGCAGCTCGAGGACGTCCTTGGTCAGGCGGATGTCTTCCACCGCACCGGACACCGGCACCAGGGTGACGTCTTCCGGGCATGCCTTCTTCAGCACCTCGAGCTGGCTCACGCTGAGGTAGTCCGCCTCGAAGCCCACGCGGTGGCCCTCGACCACCTGCGCCAGCAGCTCCTCGGCCACCTTGCGGGTAATGGTCGCGGGGATGTCGGGCACTTCCTCACCAATCTGGGTGGTGTAGCGCCCGTCCGTGGCGATCTTTGCCGTGCGGTCCTTCGACACCAGCAGCGCGCCGTTGGAGCCGCTAAAACCCGAAAGGTAGCGCACGTGCGTGAGGTGCGTGATCAGCACGTCGTCAATCCGCTTCGCGGCCAGTGCGGAGGCAAGCTTCCGACGCCGCGTTTCAAAACGAGTATCAGCCAGTGACATGTGTTCCTCCAAACCTTAGCTTTCGGTCTGTGCAAAGTATTCAAGTGCGAGCAGGTAGCCCTGGGTGCCCAGCCCGGCGATCACGCCCTTAGCAATGGGTGACAGGTACGAGTGGTGCCGGAAAGGCTCGCGGGCATGCACGTTGGAAATGTGCAGCTCGATGAAGCCGTGGTGGTCGGTCAGCTCCACCAAGGCGTCGCGCAGCGCCACCGAGGTGTGCGTCCAGCCGCCGGGGTTGATAATGATGGGCAGGCCCGCCTCTGCCGCCTCGTGGACCCATTCGAGCATCTCGCCCTCGTGGTTGGTCTGGCGCAGCTCAACCTCCACGTCGAGCTCCTCCGCGCGCGCCTGAAGCTGGCGCTCCACGTCTGCGAGCGTTGCGTGCCCATAGATCTCCGGCTGACGCTTGCCCAGCCGGTTCAAGTTGGGTCCGTTGAGCACCAAAATCTTCATCGCTTTTACGTCCCTTCCTAGAAGCCTTGCCCTGTGTGTGAGCGCGCTACTCTGCAATCGCGTCGTAGGCCGCGCGCATTTCCTCGACCGTTGCGTCCTCCAGACGGGTACACGAGCCGAGCTTGTTCAGCACCACGAAGCGGATCTGTCCGTCGCGGTTCTTCTTGTCGTGCGTCATCGCCTCGTACAGCTCGTCGAAAGCGCCCGCCTCGTAGGTGGTTGGGAGGCCGACTGCGGTGAGCACTTCGTGGTGGAGAGCGAGCAGGGAGTCGTCGATAAGCCCGCGATTGTGCGCCAAGTGCGCGGCGAACATCATGCCTACCCCCACCGCATTGCCGTGGCGCCAGGTGTAGTTCTCGCGGCGCTCAATCGCGTGGCCGAGCGTATGCCCGTAGTTGAGGATCTCGCGCAGGCCCGACTCTTTGAGATCGCGGCTGACCACGGCGGCCTTGACCGCCACGGAGCGCTCAACCAACTCCGCCCAGTGCGCGTCCGCGCCGGCGCGGTACAGCTTCAAGATCTTCGGGTCGGCGATAAAACCGGTCTTGACCAGCTCAGCGGAGCCCGAAACAATCTCCTCCTGCGGCAGGGTGTAAATGCGCTCGAGGTCGATGAACACCGAATCCGGTTCGTGGAACGCGCCGACGAGGTTCTTACCCACCGAGGTGTTGATGCCCGTCTTGCCACCGACCGCGGCATCCACCATGGCCAAAAGCGTGGTCGGCACCTGGATGACTTTGATGCCACGCATCCACGTCGCGGCGATGAACCCGGCGATGTCTGTGGCCGCGCCGCCGCCCAGACCGATGATCACATCCTGGCGGGAGAAGCCGTGCTCGCCGACCAGATCCCAGAGCCCGCTTGCGGTCTCCAGCGACTTGCCTGCCTCCGCGTCCGGGATCGGTGCCAGCACTGCGGCAAGGCCTTCGCCCTCAAGGTCTTGCGCGATGGAACGCGCTACCGCCTGCAGCGGCCCTTGGTGCACGATCGCTGCCTTGCGCGCGCCGATTTCTTTCACCCGCGCCGCAACGTCGCGAATGGTGTCGTACCCGATGTGGATGGTGTACGGGTCTGCTCCAGTTACCTGCACTGTGGCCATGGTTGCTCCTTGGGTGGGTAAAAACTATTCCTCGGTTGATTCGATGATGCTGAGCACCTCGGCCACCACACGCTGCGGCGGCCGGGAATCCGTCCGCACCCGGTAGTTCGCAACCTCGCGGTAGAAAGGCTCGCGCGTGGCCAGCAGGTCGCGGTAGTGCTGCGCCGGGTCATCGGCTTGCAGCACCGGGCGCGACGTCGAGCCCGCGGTACGGCGGATGCCCTCCTCCGCAGTCACATCGATCCACACCACGGTGTGGCGCTGCAACAGCTGACGCGTCGACGGGGTGAGCACGGCACCGCCGCCGAGGCTGACAACCCCGCCGGTAGCCAGCGCCTGGGCCACGCACCCGGCTTCCAGCTCGCGGAATCGCTCCTCCCCGAGCTCGCTGAAAATCTCGCCGCAGGCCTTGCCATGCGCCTGCTCGATCAGCAGGTCACTATCCACGATCGGCAAGTTCAGCGCGCTGGCAATGCGCCTGCCAATGGTGGACTTGCCAGCACCCGGCGGGCCGACAAGTACGACGCGCGGCGCCGATGCGACGACCGCTGAATTCGCTTGCGCCTCCTCCGGCACCGTGGTCACGCCCTGATCTGTGTGCGTCATCGCTACTGCCCTTCTTCCGCCCCGTCTTGCTCGAAAGCTAATCGACGCTCGACTGCTTCCTTGTACGCCTCGACGTTACGCTTTGTCTCCTCCAGGCTATCGCCGCCGAACTTCTCCAACACCGCGCGGGCGAGCACGAGCGCCACCATCGCCTCGGCCACAACGCCGCCGGCAGGCACCGCGCACACGTCCGAGCGCTGGTGGATGCCCGTCGCCGGCTCACCGCTACGCATGTCCACGGTCTTCAGCGCGCGCGGCACGGTGGAAATCGGTTTCAGGGCCGCACGGACGCGCAGCTGCTCGCCGTTGGTCATGCCGCCCTCCAGGCCACCAGCGCGGTTGGTCAGGCGGTGCACACCCGTCTCGTCGCGCACCATCTCGTCGTGCGCGGCCGAGCCGCGCCTGCGCGCCTCTTCGAAACCGTCGCCGATCTCCACGCCCTTCACCGACTGGATGCCCATCAACGCGGCGGCCAGCTGGGCGTCCAGGCGGTGCTCGCCAGAGATGTGCGAGCCCAGCCCGATCGGCAGTCCGTCGACAATGACCTCGACGACGCCGCCGAGCGTGTCGCCGGACTTCTTCGCATCCTCGATGCACGAGATCATCGAGGCCTCCGCCTCCGAATCGAAGGCGCGGACCGGCGAGGCGTCAATGGCCTCAATGTCTGCAAAGGTGGGAAGGTCTCCCGCAGCGGGTGTCGACTCCCCGATCGAGATTACGTGCGAAAAAACCTCCACCCCGAGCGTCTCGCGCAGGAAGGAACGCGCCACCGCGGCGGCGGCGACCCTTGCCGCTGTCTCGCGGGCAGAAGAGCGCTCGAGCACCGGGCGTGCCGAGTCGAAACCGTACTTGAGCATGCCCGCGAAATCCGCGTGGCCGGGCCGCGGGCGGGTCAGCTTCGCACCGCGCCCCGAGGACATGGCCTTTGCCACCTCCGGGTCATCCATATCCAGCGGGTGCGGCGACATAATCGTGGTCCACTTCGGCCACTCCGTGTTCCCAATCTGGATGGCGATCGGGCTGCCCAGCGTGCGGCCGTGCAGGATGCCGGTGAGCAGCGTGAGCGCGTCGGCCTCAAACTTCATGCGCGCACCGCGGCCGTACCCCAGCCGGCGACGCGCAAGGTGGTGAGCGATCTCCTCTTCGGTGATCGGCACACCTGAGGGCATGTTCTCAATCAGCGCGATGAGCGCCTGTCCATGGGATTCCCCAGCGGTTGTCCAACGAAGCATGCACGCATTGTCTCACACGCTGGCTCAAACTGAGCCGTTTAGCCCAACAAACGTTCCCACCGCCCAGGCCGCACCCAGCATTTGCGGCCCGTGCGCAAGTCTGGGCAGACGTAAGGCAAGCCCGAGCACCACCGTCGCAGCTCCGGAAAGCGCCACCGCGACGAGTACTGCGCCGAGCCCGCCGAGCGCCATGAGTACAACCCCCAGTGTCACTGCAAGCTTGACGTCGCCGCCGCCTATCCCCTTGCCCGCCACGAAGTACAGCGCTGGCCACACCAGCCCCCATGCAAGTACCGGCGCGGTTATGCAAACCAGCAGGCACGCAAGCGCGGGCGGCACGGTCAGTGGATTCGGTAGCCTTCGCCACCGCATATCAGATGCGCATAGCGCCGCGCTCCAGACGGCGAAGATGCACAGCGCGAAGATGTAAAGTCCCCCATTCCCCATGGGGGCAAAGCCTAGTCGCTGTCCTGGTCCCTGTCCTGCGCACTCTCTGCGTGCGAAGCCTCCCAGTGCGCAAACAGCGCCTCCCGCATCGCGGTGCGCGGCGCGGCGACGCCCGTGAACTGTTCGAACTGTGAGTAAGACTGTCCGGCCAGCATGGTCAGCCCGCCGACGGTGGGGTACCCATTCGCGGAGGCGCGCACCGCCAACGGGGTCGGCCACGGGTCATAGATCACATCCAGCACCGGCGCATGCCCCAACTGCGGCGCGTAAGGCTCCACGCCAGCGGCGGGCACGGTTGAGACGATCACGTCCGCCCATGCTGAGAGCGCGAACAGGTCCGCCGAAAAGTCGACAAAGCGGGTCTTTACCCCACTGACCAGCTCGGCCACCTCTGCGGAGCGGTCCGAACGGTTGACCACCACAATCTCGCTTACCCCCTGCTGCTGCAGTGCCCACAGCGCGGGGCGGGCCGTCCCACCAGCGCCGATAACTAGGGCACGCGTGGGCGGTTCGTCGCCAAGCAGCGCCTTCAGCGCGGTGTGGATTCCCTCGCAGTCGGTGTTGTCCGCGCGCCAGCCCTCGCTGGTGCGCACGAGCGTGTTGGCCGAGCCGATCGCGCGGGCGCGCTGCGTGACCTCAGTGGCGAACTCCAGTGCCGCGAACTTCGCGGGCATGGTGACGGAAAAGCCGCGGTACTCCGGCGCAGCCTCGCCGACGATGGACGGCAAATCCTCGGCGGCGCACTCAATCCGCTCGTAGACCCAATCGTCCAGTCCCGCCGCCTTATATCCTGCGTGGTGCAACACCGGCGAGAGCGAGTGCGCGATTGGCGAGCCCAGCACCGCCGCACGGTGCCGGACGGTGCGCGGCACTCCTGCTTCCTTCTCCATCAGCAACTCCCCCTAGCGACGCGAATCCAGCACGCCGGAGTCGATGGCGCGGCGGGTGTCTTCCTGGTGCTGCTCGAAGGTGTCGTTGAACACCGTCGTGCCGTCCTTATCCACAGTGACGAAGAACAGCCAGTTACCCTCGGCCGGGTGCTCCATCGCATCGATGGCCTCCACTGACGGCGAGGCGATCGGCGTCTGCGGCAGCCCGTCCATCGCGTACGTGTTCCACGGGGTGACCCGCTCACGGTCCTCGTCGGTGGTCGCGACCTCGACCTGCTCCAGCCCGTAGTTCACCGTCGAGTCGAACTCCAGGCGCATCGGCTTGTCCAGGCGGTTGAGGATCACTCGCGCCACCTTGTCGAACTCGCCGGCCGGAGCCTCGCGCTCGACCAGGGAGGCAGCGACGACGAGCTCGTAGGGGCTCAGCCCCACCTTCTCGGAGCGTGCTTCGATATCGGTGGACTCGTACACCTTGGTCGAGCGGGTCACCAGGTCGGTGAGGATCTGCTCCGCGGTCGCGCCCGGATCAATGATGTACTCGCCCGGCACGATCAGACCCTCGAGGCGCTTCGCGTCACCCTTGCGGCCGTCGACCACTTCGCGGGCCCACTCGGGCACCCCGAGGCTTGCCGCGTCCGCCTCAGCGGCGACGTGCTGCAGGCGCTCGACGTCCACGCAATCGTGCGTGGCGTTCCCGCCGCAGGTCACGTCCTGGATCATGGTCAGGATGCCGTGGCGGGTCTGGCCGCCGACGACCTGGATGTCCATCAGCGTCGCGCCGCCGTACACCTGCAGGGGCGTGACCTTATTGTTCGGGTCCAGCAGCGCGGAAACGGCGCTCTTCGCGCTCATCTCGCCCTCCAGGCGGTAGAAGCCCGGCTGGATGTTATCGGAGTCCGGGTCGGCCGCGGCAGCAGACTGGAACGCCTTGTTGGAAGCAACGATCCCCCGCTCCTCCAGCTCTGGGCCAAGCGCGGAGATATTCGAGCCCTCGGGGATCTCCACGACTTCCTCTTCGCCGTTGCCGCTTCCACGGAAATCACTGCCGGCACCGTTCTGGTGCGCCACCGCGATCCAGGCAATCAGGCCGATGATGAGCAAAATCGAGGCAACGAGCACTGCCACGCCACGAGTGCGCCGGCGGCCATTCTGTCGGGATGTCACGATTCATTCTCCTTTAGATAGTTCTGCCGGCCATCCAGCCACGACTGCAAAATCTCTACCGCAGCGGCCTGATCAATCACGTCGCGCTGCGCTTTCTCGCTGCGTCCCGAGGCCCGCATCGCGTGTGTTGCGGCCACCGTGGTCAGCCGTTCGTCGGCCATGCGCACAGGCAAGCCGGTGCGCCTATTGATCCGAAACGCGATCTCCTTGGCATGCTTCACGCTGCGCGAGCCGTTGCCCTGCAAGTCCCGAGGCAGCCCAACGACCACCTCGACCACCTGGTACTGCTCGGTCAGCTCCACCAGGCGGTCAATGTCCGCCCCGTCGCGGTCTTTGAAACCGGTGACGCGCTTGACGGTCTCCACCGGCATTGCCAGCTTCGCATCCCGATCAGAGGACGCGACCCCGATGCGCACGGTGCCCACGTCAACGCCAAGGCGCCGCCCCGGACCCGGGTCGTCCACCCCTGGGGTGTCAGGCTCAACCTTCAAAAGTTTCTCCGATCTGCTCGGCTCGCCGGGGCTTGCCGCTTCTCGACGCTCGCGTTCACAGCTAAAATACCGGTTCCATACAAAAAGGCCGGGGCACGCGCACGGCGTGTCCCTTGACCATTTTGTTATATTCCCACCTTAGCGGTTGGCCAGTTCCTCTCGCAGCGCCTGCAGACCGGCGTTGATACCCTCCGGCTTCGACCCAGAGCCCTGCGCAAGATCCGGCTTGCCGCCACCCCTGCCGTCAATGTAGCCGCCGACGAGCTTGACCAGGTCACCGGACTTCACGCCGCGGGCGACGGCCTCCTTGTTCGCCGCGACCGCGAACGGCACCTTCGCGCCGTCCTTGGAGGCAAGCGCGATCACGGCTGGCTCAGCACCGAACTTGGCGCGCACATCCTGCGCGATGGTGCGGATGTCGCCGCCGGACACGCCGTCGGGAAGCTGCACGGCGACAAGCTTGAACTCGCCACAGCTCTCAGCCTTGTCGGCCAGGCCGGAGGTCTGCGAGAGCAGCTGCTGGCGGTGCAGCGCCTCGATCTCCTTCTCGGCCGCGCGCAGACGCTCGGTGAGCTGGGCGATACGCTCCGGCAGCTGCTCGGTCGGCGTCTTCAGTTCGGCCGCGAGTCCCGAGGCCAGCGCCGCTTCCTTGGAGAAGTAGTCGAAGGAGTGCATACCGGAGTAGGCCTCGATACGGCGGGCACCGGAGCCAACGGAGGACTCGCCGAGTACGGCCACCGGGCCGATCTGCGAAGAGTGCTCCACGTGCGTGCCGCCGCAGAGCTCGATGGAGAACGGCCCGCCGATTTCGACGACGCGGACCTGGTTGCCGTAGTTCTCGCCGAACAGTGCCATCGCGCCCATCTCCTTCGCCTTGTCCAGGGAAGTCTCGATGGTGTTGACCGCGAAGTCCGCGTCGACCGCCTGGTTGGTGATCGTGGCGATCTCTTTCAGCTGCGCGTCAGTAAGCTGCTCGGTGTAGTTGAAGTCGAAGCGCAGGTAGCCCGGCTTGTTCAGCGAGCCCGCCTGCACGGCGGTCGGGCCAAGCACCTGGCGCAGCGCGGCGTGGATCAGGTGTGTCGCAGTGTGCGCCTGGCGCGCACCGTGGCGCCACGCGCCATCCACCTCGGTGGTCACGGTCTGGCCGAGGTCCAGCCCGCCCTGCGCCACCGTCGCCTTGTGTACCCAGAGCTTCTTGCCCACCTTCTGCACGTCGTTGACGTTGAGGACGGTATCGCCGACCACGATGCGGCCGCGGTCGGCCATCTGGCCGCCTGCCTCGGCGTACATCGGGGTGACGTCCAGGATCACCTCAACCTCATCGCCGGCCTGCGCCTCGGTGACCTTTTTGCCGCCGCTGACCAGGCCGAGGACTGTACCCTCGTGCTGGAGCTGGTCGTAGCCGACGAACTCGGTCGGGTGCGCATCCACCCACTCGCGGTAGAGGGACTCATCGACGTTGCCCTGCTTCTTTGCCTTGTTATCGGCCTTCGCGCGTGCGCGCTGCTCCTGCATCGCCGCGTCGAAGGCGTCCATGTCCACGTCGAGGCCTGCCTCGCGGGCCATCTCCAGGGTCAAATCGATGGGGAAACCGTAGGTGTCGTGCAGCTCGAACGCCTGCTCGCCCGGCAGCACCTTGGCCCCGGATTCGCGCAGCGCAGCCGCCGCCTCGTCGAAACGAGTCGTACCGGAGGCCAGCGTCTTCAAGAAGGCACGCTCCTCGGCTTTCGCCACGCGCAGGATGCGCTCGCGGTTGTCCGCGATCTCAGGGAAGGACGGAGTCATCGTGTCCATGATGGTGTTCATGAAGACCTCGAGCACGTTGCCCTCGGCACCGAGCAGGCGCGCAGAGCGCACGATGCGGCGCAGCAGGCGGCGCAGGATGTAGCCGCGGCCCTCGTTCGACGGGGTCACGCCGTCGAGAATGATCATCATGCCGGTGCGCGAGTGGTCCGCAATCACGCGGAAGCGCACATCGTCCTCATGCTTGCCGGCATCGTATTTCGTGCCGGTCAGGCGCACCGCCTCGTCGATGACAGGGCGCAGCAGGTCCGTCTCGTAGACGTTGTCCACGCCCTGCAGCAGGCAGGCCACGCGCTCGATGCCGAGGCCGGTATCAATGTTCTTCTTCGGCAGCTCGCCGAGCAGCTCGAAGCCGCCCTTCTTGTCGCCCTCGCCGCGGATGGACTCCATGAACACGAGGTTCCAGATCTCCATGTAGCGGTTGTCATCTACAGCAGGACCGCCCTCCTTGCCGTAGTCGGGGCCGCGATCGTAGTAGATCTCCGAGCACGGCCCGCACGGGCCGGGCACACCCATGGACCAGAAGTTGTCCTCCATGCCCATTCGCTGGATGCGCTCGGCGGGCACGCCGACCTTGTCGCGCCAGATCTCAAAGGCCTCGTCGTCGTCCAAGTAGACGGTTACCCACAACCGCTCCGGGTCAAGGCCGAAGCCGCCGTCCTCGACGGCGCTAGTCAAAAGCTCCCAGGCGTGAGTAATGGCACCTTCCTTGAAGTACTGGCCGAAGGAGAAGTTGCCCGCCATCTGGAAGAAGGTGTTGTGGCGCGTGGTGATACCCACCTCCTCGATGTCCAGGGTGCGCACGCACTTCTGGATAGAGGTGGCCAGGCCGTTTGCAAACGGCGGGTTCTGCTGGCCCAAGAAATAGGGCTTGAACGGCACCATGCCCGCGTTGACAAACAACAGCTGCGGGTCATCCAAGATCAACGACGCGCTTGGCACGGAGGTGTGCCCCGCCTTCACGAAGTGGTTGGTAAACCGCTCTCGGATCTCATGAGTCTGCACGAGGTGGTGTCCTTTCAAAGCTTGCAAATTTGTCCCGGACTACTCTACCCCTGAGGTATGCGGAGGACCCAGTGCGCGTCGATAAGCGCGCTAGCCCTTGCCTCGCAGAATGCCTCGCAGGCGGCCGAGAAAATCCTTGATCCGCTTCTCCGCGCCGTGATCTGTGGGCTCGTAGTACTCCGTGCCCACCAGCTCATCCGGCAGATACTGCTGTGCGAGCACGCCGCGCGGATCGTCGTGCGGGTACTGATAGCCCACCGCGTTTCCCATCGCCTTGGCCCCCTCGTAGTGGCCGTCGCGCAAATGCGGCGGCACGGCACCGATCTTGCCCTGGGCAACGTCCGCCTGGGCCTTCGAGATCGACTGGATCACCGACGCCGACTTCGGTGCGGTGGCGAGGTGGATGGTGGCCTGCGCGAGCGGGAGGCGGCCCTCCGGCATGCCGATGAGCTGCACCGCGTTCGCCGCAGCGGTGGCGATCTGCAGCGCGGAAGGGTCCGCCATCCCGATGTCCTCGGAGGCGTGGATGACCAGGCGGCGGGCGATAAAGCGGGGGTCTTCGCCGGCCTCGATCATGCGCGCCAGGTAGTGCAGTGCCGCGTCCACGTCCGAGCCGCGGATGGACTTGATAAACGCGGAGATCACGTCGTAGTGCTGGTCCCCGTCACGGTCGTAGCGCACCACCGCGCGGTTGACGTTCTCGCGCAGCGTATCGACGGTGATCCGCCCGCCCTGCGGCACAGCCTCGGCTGCGGCCTCGAGGTAAGTCAGTGCGCGGCGCGCGTCGCCGCCGGCGAGCGTGACCAGCTGCTCGCGGGCTTCCTCGTCAAGTTCGACGGTGCCGGCGAGACCGCGCTCGGCCGTCACCGCGTTGTCGATGACCTTGGTCAGCTCTTCCCGCGACAGCGACTCCAGCTTGAGCAACAGCGAGCGCGACAACAGCGGGGCCACCACGCTAAACGACGGGTTCTCCGTCGTCGCCGCAACCAGCAGCACCGTGCGATTTTCCACCGCGGCAAGCAGTGCGTCCTGCTGTGTTTTGGAGAAGCGGTGTACCTCGTCGATAAACAGCACTGTCTTCTCGCCGCGGATGAGGTCGCGCCGCGCCTGGTCAATGACCTGGCGGACCTCTTTGACCCCGGAGGACAGCGCGGAAAGCCCGACGAAGTTCTGCTCCATCGTCTGCGCAATCAGCGACGCGATCGTGGTCTTGCCCGTCCCCGGCGGGCCGTAGAGGATCACGGATGCCGCCCCCGAGCCTTCAACCAGCCTGCGCAGCGGTTTGCCCTCTGACAGCAGGTGGGTCTGGCCCGCGATCTCGTCCAAGCTCCGCGGTCGCATCCGCGCGGCCAGCGGTGCCGTCGCTCCAGCGTGGAAGAAGCTTGCGCCGCGACGCCCCGCGCCCGGTGTTTCTGCCTCGTCCCCGCCGAGACCACCGCCGAGACCACCGCCGAAAAGGTCTTCCTGCGCCACGTTTTCGCACCTCCTCCTTTGTCGAAGCGCTCTGCCTGAAAGCGCTTGAGTTTTCGCAGCGCTACTTAAAGCGCGCCGCTACGGTACGTGCAAACTCCGCGATGACTAGGTAGGCAGTGTCCCGGCCCGTGCCTGCATAGGCGGCGAGCGCGTCAAAGGTCTCCTCAAAGTCGCGGCGCACAAGCTCCTCCTCGTGGGTAAACGGCCCCTGGCTCTGCGGACGCAGGATGCCCGGACCAGCGCCCTGCGGTGTCGACGACGACTGGCCGTCGGCTACCTGATCAGTGACGTCGATACCCGCTGCAGCAAGCTCCTCGGCCAGTGCCTCGTCGCGCGCGGCCAGCTCTGCCAGGGAGAACTGTCCCATGACTGACAGGCTCGACAGGGCCCAGCTGACCATCGCCCCGGTGATGCGGGCCTGCAGGGTGTCCTCGTGTTGGAAGGCGGGCCAGGTGTCGCGGATCTCGTGCAACCAGGCGTCGATAAACGCATCGACGGCCTCCTCGTTGTAGTCCCACTCGGAGACGTACAGGGGAAAACCAGCGACCACGAACGCCACGTCGAAGGAGACGTCCCGAAAACCCGCCCACTCGTAGTCCAAAAACTGCGTGCGGTCGGCGTAGATGATGTTGTCCGGCGACAAGTCGAAGGGAGTAAACGCCCGCGAACCGCCTTTGAACAGGCGCGACTGCACGTTCGTCGCGGTAATCGCCACCTCTCCCGGCACGTCGATGCCGCTTGCCTCCAGCATCTCTAAGCCGAAGCGGATCCGGTGCGCCAGGAGACGCTCCCGCAGGCGCTGAATGGTCTCCGCCCCGGAACGGCTATTCGCCGCACGGGCAAAGAGCACGTCGAAGGCGTGCTCGCGGCCCGCCGACCCGGCATGCATCCGCCCGAGTGCCGTGCCCAAGTTGCGCAGGATCTGCACGTGGCTCTCCGCATCCGCGTGATCCAACAGCGTGGCGAGCGTGTCCCCCTCGCCGGAATCGCTGATGATCATGATGCGCTGATCCACGTCGTAGCCAAGCAGCACCGGGCCCGGCCGGGCTTCTTCGCTTAACGACGTAGTGAACTGGTAGGCCACCACCTCACGCAAGAAAGCCGCGTCCTCGACTGCATTACCCGTCTCCGGTGAGTACTTCACCACCACAGTCCGGTGCTGCAGGAAAGGGTTGGTGGCCACTCGGGCACGGAGGACGTGGGCGAAGCCGGAGCCGCTCAGCGGATCCACCCCGCTCAGCTTCTGCGCACCCCCGTAGCGGCGGGTGAGGATTTCCTCCGCCTGGGCGATAATCGTCTCCTGGTCCAACCGAACCCCTCCTTGTGGGTTTCGTCCTTTTTGGGTCACGCGTGCTGCCGATACGCTTTAAGTCTGACACACTGCGCCATGTGGCGGCATGCTGTCGCATGCGTCAGCCCCGAGGCGACGCTGAGACGCGAGACCCCGGGGCCGAAAGATGACGCGGGCGCAAGGCGTTACTTGTCTGTGCCTTCAGCATCCTTCGCGGCGCTCTTCGCCGCGTCAGCCTTCGGCTTAAAGTCCACGCCGGTCTCCTTGCGCTGCTCCTTGGTGATCGGGGCCGGCGCATCCGTGAGCGGGTCGACGCCGCCGCCGGACTTCGGGAAGGCGATGACGTCACGGATGGACTCGAAGCCGCCAAGCAGGGAAACGATGCGGTCCCAGCCGAAGGCGATGCCGCCGTGCGGCGGGGCACCGAAAGCGAAGGCGTCCAGCAGGAAGCCGAACTTCTCGCGTGCCTCTTCCTCCGTAATACCCATCACGTCAAAGACGCGCTCCTGCACGTCGCGCTGGTGGATACGGATCGAGCCGCCGCCGATCTCGTTGCCGTTGCACACGATGTCGTAGGCGTACGCCAATGCCTCGCCCGGCTCCTTATCAAAGGTGTCCAGGTACTCCGGCTTCGGCGAGGTAAAGGCGTGGTGCACAGCGGTCCACTTCGAGTGGCCCAGCGCGACGTCACCGGATGCGGTCGCGTCCGCGGCAGGCTCGAACAGCGGCGCGTCAACCACCCAGGTAAACGCCCAGTCGCCGTCCTTGATCAGGTCCAGCTTCTTGGCGATCTCGCCGCGGGCAGCGCCCAGCAGCGCGCGGGAAGCCTTCGTCTCACCAGCGGCGAAGAAGATGCAGTCGCCCGGCTTCGCGCCGACGTGGTCGGCAATGCCCGCCTTCTCCTCATCGGTGATGTTCTTAGCCACCGGGCCCGCCAGGGTGCCGTCCTCCTGGACGAGGATGTACGCCAGGCCCTTCGCACCGCGCTGCTTTGCCCACTCCTGCCATGCATCAAGCTGGCGACGCGGCTGAGATGCGCCACCGTCCATCACCACGGCACCGACGTACTCCGCGTTGAAGACGCGGAAAGTAGTGTCCTCGAAGAACTCGGTGCAGTCGGTCAGCTGGATGTCAAAGCGCAGGTCCGGCTTGTCCGAACCGTACTTCTCCATCGCATCCTTGTAGGTCATGCGCGGGATCGGCGTAGAGATCTCGTAGCCGATGAGCTTCCACAGCTCCACCAGGATCTGCTCGGCGAGCTCGATCACATCGTCCTGATCCACGAAGCTGGCCTCGACGTCCAACTGCGTGAACTCCGGCTGGCGGTCAGCGCGGAAGTCCTCGTCGCGGTAGCAGCGCGCGATCTGGTAGTAGCGCTCCATACCGGCAACCATGAGCAGCTGCTTGAACAGCTGCGGGGACTGCGGCAGCGCGTACCAGCTGCCCGGGCGCAGACGCGCCGGCACGAGGAAGTCGCGCGCACCCTCCGGGGTGGAGCGGGTCAGCGTCGGCGTCTCGATCTCGGTAAAGCCGTGCTCATCCAGCACGCGGCGCGCTGCCTGGTTGGCCTTGGCACGCAGACGCAGTGCCTCCGCCTGGCGCTCGCGGCGCAGGTCCAGGTAGCGGTACTTCAGGCGGGTCTCCTCGCCGACCTCCGTCGACGACGCATCCTCGATCTGGAACGGCAGTGCGGCGGAGGTGTTGAGCACGTTGAGCTCGGAGACGTTGACCTCGATCTCGCCCGACGCCAAGTTCGGGTTCTCGGAGCCGGCCGGGCGGGGCTCGACCACGCCGGTGACCTGGATGACGTACTCGCTGCGCAGGTCGTGCGCAGCCTCGGCTACCTCGGACTCGCGGAATACCACCTGCGCCAGGCCGGAGCGGTCGCGCAGGTCGATGAAGATGACGCCGCCGTGGTCACGGCGACGCCCCACCCAACCGGTCAGGGTTACGGTCTGTCCATCGAGGTCTTTGCGGAGATCACCCGCAAGGTGAGTGCGCAGCACGGTCTCTTCCACGTCCTTCCACGTGAGGGCAATACTTTAACCCCAAGCACTTTACCCTTTGCCGGACTGTCGCGCCGAAGCGCCCCTCCGACGCACACCGATGCGGCGCTCGCCTTGGATTTTTGGCAAGATTTGCACCATGACGTTTAAGAACGATTTTGGCCAGGGCCAGGGCAGGCGTGCTCAGACCAGCTCCGGATCAGGTCGGCGCGGCGGTGGCGTGGGTATCCCGATCGCGGTCGGCGGCGGCGGGCTGAGCACCATTTTGCTGCTTGCGCTCGTCTTCTTCCTCAACGGCGGTCTCGACGGCCTGGTTGGCGGGGGCTCGCAGTCCTCCCCGCAGGGCCAGAGCGACTATGACTTGAGCCATTGCGATACTCCGGGTGCCGCGAACGAATACGACGACTGCCGCGCCGAAGCCGTGGCGCGCTCCGTCGACCAGGTCTGGTCCGAGGTCCTGCCCAGCCAGGCCAACCTCGAATACGAACCAGCTGGTATCACGCTCTTCCGCAGTGATGTGAACACCGGCTGTGGCTACGCCACGGCGGATACTGGCCCGTTCTACTGCCCGCGCGACACCACCGCCTACCTCGACGTGTCCTTCTTCGAGCAGCTCGGCCAGCTGGGCGGCTCCGACGGCGCGCTGTCCCAGGAATACGTCACAGCGCACGAGATGGGCCACCACATCCAGCAGCTCGAGGGAACCCTGGGCTTGAGCGACTACAAGAACCCGGGCGAGGACTCGGCCGCCGTAGCAATTGAGCTGCAGGCCGACTGCTACGCCGGTATTTGGGCCAAGCATGCCTCCGAAGGTCCGGATGCGGCGCTGGAGCCGATCACAGAAGAGCAGCTCAACCAGGCGATCCAGACGGCGCAGGCGATTGGCGACGATAACATTCAGCGCAAGTCCGGCGGCGACGTCGACCCGGATGCGTGGACGCACGGTTCCTCCGAGCAGCGCAGCGAGGCGTTCATGTCCGGCTACACCACCGGCCAGATGGCCGCGTGCGATACGCTCAACCGCGGCGTCTACACCGAGGGCTAACTACGCTATTAGGCATGGATAGCGCCACGCAGGACACCAACTCCCCTACCCCCGCGCCGAATCGGGCGGTGCCCTTTATGGCGGCGTTTAACGCCATCGAAGGGTTTCTCCGCGATGAGTTGAACGCGAAGAAGTCCGATTCCTTTAAGTGGATGACCAACTTGGCGGCAAAGAAGAAGGTCATCACCAGGGACCAGGCGGACACGCTGATCGAGTTTGCTGAGTTGCGCAACGCGATCTCCCATGGCGAGTACCGGGATCTGCGCCCGATCGCGGAGCCGCTGTCCGAAACGGTTGCGGAAATTGAGCAGCTGCGCGAGGCGTTGCTGCGCCCTGCGCTTGCTCTCGACGTCATCCAACCGGAGAAGGTGCTCACCTTCTCCCCCGACGACGACGTGCTCGAGCCGCTGCGCGCGCTACGGGAGACCGGTCACAAGCAGTTCCCCATCTATGACGACGGCGTGTGCGTCGGTTTGCTCACCACCAACGCGCTGGCCCGCTGGGTGGCGCGCGAGGTCGAGGAAGACACCCGGCTGCGCAGTGCCACGGTCGACGAGGTGCTCGAGCTCTCCGGACGCCACGACCAGCCGGTCTTCCTGCCCCGAGACGTGACGGCCGCTGCCGCTGTGGATGCCTTGACTACCCCGCTGGAGTCCGGCGCGCTGCCGCGGATGGCCATCATCACAGAGAACGGCAACCCGCGCCAGCGGCCCTTGGCGGTGCTCGTCGCGACTGAGATTCCGGCCCTGCTCGCAGCTAGCTAAGTGGCCACGACGTTGCAAGAAAGGCAGAAGTAGACATGCAGTTTGGCATCTTCACTATTGGCGATGTCACCACCGACCCCACGACCGGTGAAACACCGACGGAAAAGCAGCGCATTGATGCGATGACGCAGCTCGCGCTGAAGGCGGAAGAGGTTGGCCTGGACGTCTTCGCCACCGGCCAGCACCACAATCCGCCGTTTGTGCCTTCCGCGCCGACGACACACTTGGCCTACATTGGCGCGCAGACCACAAACATCGTGCTGTCCACCGCGACCACGCTGATTACCACGACTGACCCGGTGCGCATTGCGGAGGACTACTCCTTCTTGCAAAACCTGGTGGACGGGCGCATGGATTTGATGCTGGGGCGCGGCAATACCGGCCCGGTCTACCCGTGGTTTGGCAAGAACATCCGCGACGGCATCGACCTGGCGGTAGAAAACTACCACCTGCTGCGCCGCCTGTGGCGCGAGCGCAACGTCACCTGGCAGGGCCGTTTCCGCACACCCTTGCAGGGGTTTACCACCACGCCGTTCCCACTTGAGGGCGTGGCCCCGTTTGTCTGGCACGGCTCGATCCGGTCCCCGCAGATCGCGGAGCAGGCGGCGTATTACGGCGACGGCTTCTTCCACAACAACATCTTCTGGAACAAGGAGCACACCGCAAAGATGGTGGGCCTGTACCGCAACCGCTTCGCGGCCTACGGACACGGCGACGCCGACCAGGCCATCGTGGGGCTAGGCGGCCAGACCTACATCGCAGATACCGAAGCTCAGGCCGTGCGCGAGTTCCGCCCCTACTTCGACAACGCTCCCGTCTACGGACACGGGCCGAGTTTGGAGGAGTACACGGCGCACACGCCGCTCACGGTGGGGACTGCCGAAATGGTCATCGAGCGCACGATGCAGTTCGCCGACTGGGTCGGTGATTACCAGCGCCAGCTCTTCCTCATCGACCACGCAGGCCTCCCCCTCGAGGTAGCGCTGCGCCAGGTCGAGCTGCTCGGCCGCGAGGTCGTGCCTGAGCTGCGCCGTCGCATGGAGCAGCGCCGCCCTGCGCACGTCCCAAGCGATCCGCCGTCGTTCGCCTCCCTTGCCCAGGCGAAGCGGGAAGGGAAGGATTTGCCGCACTTCCGCGTTGCGCCTGCTGAGTAGTCAATAGTAAAAGGAGCACTATGAAGCAGTTGATGGTCGTGAGCGCTGGGCTTTCCACTCCCTCGACCACGCGGCATGTGGCCGATCAGATCGCAGCCGCGGTGCGCGCCCAGGTCACCGCGCGCGGCGAGGACCTCGAGGTCCGCACGGTGGAGGTCCGCGAGTACGCCCAGGATCTCACCCAGCTCATGCTCACCGGGATGGATTCGCCCGCGCTCGAAGCGCTCAAGCGCGACATCTCCAGCGCAGATGGCCTCGTGGCCGTGACCCCGGTGTTTCAGGGCAGCTACAGCGGGCTGTTCAAGATGCTTTTCGACGCCCTGCATACCGATTCTCTCAACGCCATGCCCACCATCATCGCGGCTACGGCCGGTTCGCAGCGCCACAGCCTTGTCACCGAGTACGCGCTACGCCCGCTGTTTACCTACCTCCGCGCAAACGTCGTGCCGACCTCACTGTTCGCCGCGACTGAGGACTTTGGCAGCGACGAGGGCGCGGCCTTTACACGGCGCGTGGACCGCGCCGCACGCGAACTGGCCGAGCTACTGGTGGCAACCACAGGCGCTGTCTCGGGACTTGCGGGCTCGCTCGATGAGTCAGCGCAGCCCCGGCCGCGCCGCTCCGGCACGGACCTCGACGAGTTTGTGCCGCTTGGCCAGCTACTGGGCCAGCAGACGGGAGCGCAGGGCTAGGCCCGCTGCATCACCGGCGCGTAGGTCTGTATTATCGCGCGCATGCCCCACAGCACAGTCAGTGTCGTAGACCTTTTCAGTATTGGCATTGGCCCGTCGTCCTCGCACACGGTCGGCCCGATGCGCGCTTCCCTTGCGTTTATTGAGGCACTCGGCCAATTGCCCGCCTCGGTACGCATCGAACTTCGCGGATCGCTTGCCGCCACCGGCGTGGGCCACGGGACGGACCGCGCAGCCCTTTTGGGCCTAGTCGGCTACACGCCAACGACCACTTCAGCGGATATTTCGCCGAAGCCCGGCGAGCCGATCCCCACCACGGGCACGATTAGCGGCCCGGCGGGCTCGGTGGACTACGAGGTGCAGTTCAACCCCACCCCGGTGTCCAAGCACCCCAATTGCCTGATTTTCGACGCCTGGGACGCCGACGGCAACCGCATCGCCTCCCGCTCGGAGTACTACTCGGTGGGCGGCGGTTTCATCCTGGACCGCGCCGGCATGGAGGCGCACGAGAACGAGGCGGGCGTGGCCACGGTGCGCGAAAGTGAACCATTGCCCTACGAGTTCGACGACGCGAAGACGCTCGTGGCGCTGTGCGAGGAAACCGGGCTTTCCATCGCCCAGCTGATGCGCGCCAACGAGGAGCACCTGCACGGCCGCGAGCGTCTCGACGCCCACCTCGACGCGGTGTGGGACGTCATGCAGGAGTGCGTCGCCCACGGGCTGAAGACCGAAGGCGTGCTCCCCGGCGGCCTCGGCGTGAAGCGCCGCGCGAACCGCCTGCACCGGCTGCTTACCGCGGAGTACGAGGAGTCCACGGCCCGCGGGCTCGACGCCATGGAGTGGGTGAATCTTTACGCGCTCGCGGTGAACGAGGAAAACGCCGCCCACGGCCAGGTGGTCACCGCCCCAACCAACGGCGCGGCCGGGATCATCCCCGCGGTCATGCACTACTGCCGCGACTTCACCGAAGGTGCTTTTGGCGTGGAACAGGCGCGCGACTTCCTGCTCACCGCCGGTGCCATCGGCATCATCATCAAGACTAACGCATCGATCTCCGGCGCCGAGGTGGGTTGCCAGGGCGAGGTGGGCTCAGCTTCCTCCATGGCTGCGGCAGGCATGTGCGCCGTCCTCGGTGGCACACCCGCGCAGGTGGAAAACGCGGCGGAGATCGCCCTCGAGCACAACCTCGGGTTGACCTGCGATCCCGTCGGCGGGCTCGTCCAGGTGCCGTGCATCGAGCGCAACGCCATCGGCGGTGTGAAGGCGATCAACGCGGCCCGCCTGGCCAAGCTTGGCGACGGTACGAACATCGTCACCCTCGACGACGTCGTTGAAACCATGGCGGCAACGGGCCGCGACATGATGACCAAGTATAAGGAGACCTCGATGGGTGGACTGGCAGTCCAGCTCGGACTGCCAGTCAACATCACCGAGTGCTAGTCAGCTAGCGCAGCTGCTCCAGCACCGCCGCGGCCGACAGCTCCACCGTCTCCTGGGTGTGCGCGGCGAGGTCCTTCACAGCGACTTCGCCGCTTTCAAGCTCGCGGTCGCCCAGCACGAGGGCGTACTTCGCACCGGCACGGTCGGCACCCTTCATCGCGCCCTTAAGTCCGCGGCCGCCGTAGGCCATGTCGGCGCTGAGCCCGGCGGCGCGGAGCTCGTCGATAAGCAGCGCCATGCGCGCCTGCGCCGCCTCGCCGATCGCGACGCCAAAGACGTCGACGCGGCGCTCAACGCCCTCGAGAGTCACCCCTTCCGCCTCGAGGGCGAGCAGGGCGCGGTCGACGCCGAGGCCGAAACCGATGCCGGAGAGGTCCTGGCCGCCGATCTGCGCCATCAGCCCGTCGTAGCGGCCGCCGCCACCGATGCCGGACTGCGCGCCGAGGCCGTCGTGGACGAACTCGAAGCAGGTCTTGGTGTAGTAGTCCAGGCCACGCACCATGCGCGGGTTGAGCACGTACTCCACGCCCATCGCGTCGAGGGTGGCACGCACCGTGTCGAAGTGGGCGCGGCACTCGTCGCAGAGGTGGTCAACCATCAGGGGCGCGTCCGCGGTCATCTCGCGGACCTCGGCGCGCTTGTCATCGAGGACGCGCAGCGGGTTGATCTCAGCGCGGGCACGAGTCTCCTCGTCCAGCGGCAGGGCGAAGAGGAACTCCTGCAGCTTCTCGCGGTAGGCAAGGCGGCACTGCGCATCGCCCAGGCTGTTGAGCTCCAGGCGGTAGCCACGCAGCCCGATGGATCGAAAGCAGCGGTCCGCGAGCGCGATGACCTCTGCGTCCAGCAGCGGGTCGTCAACACCGATGGCCTCCACGCCCACCTGCTGCAGCTGGCGGTAGCGGCCCGCCTGCGGGCGCTCGTAACGGAAGAAGGGACCGTAGTAGTTCAGCTTAACCGGCAGGTAGCCGCGGTCCAGGTTGTGCTGGATCACCGCGCGCATCACGCCCGCGGTGCCTTCGGGGCGCAGGGTGACCGAGCGATCACCGCGGTCGGTGAAGGTGTACATCTCCTTGCTCACCACGTCGGTGGATTCGCCGACGCCGCGGGCGAACAGGGTGGTGTCCTCGAACACCGGCAGCTCGATGTGTTGGTAGCCCGCGAGGTGGGCCTGGCGGGCAAACTCATCGCGGACGCGCAGGAAGGTCGCGGACTGCGGCGGGACGTAATCCGGCAGGCCCTTCGGGGCCGACAGCGGCTGGAACTTTGCGGACTTCTTCGATTCACTCACGACTGCTCAGTCTAGCGGTCTGGGTTGGCCTGCAGGAGAAATGGGTTGCTCGCCCGCTCCTGCCCCATCGTGGTCGTCGGACCGTGCCCGGGCAGGACCGCCAACTCATCGTCCAAGTCCCAGACCGGGCCACGCAATGTTTCCCGCATCGCGTCCGGGTCCGAGTTGGCAAAGTCGGTGCGGCCAATCGAGCCACGGAAGAGCACGTCGCCGGAAAAGACCGGGCCGGCCTGCCCTTCGTACTCGGTGAGCAGCAGCACGCTGCCCGGCGAGTGGCCCGGGGCGTGGCGGACGGTAAAGGTGGTGTCGGCGAAGGAGAGCGTGTTGCCGTCGTCAAGCGGGCGGACCTCTTTGGGCAGCTCCATCGACGCGGCGTCGAAAAGCGTGCGGGAGTTCTCCGGCAGGCCCTTGCCTCCCTCGAGCATGAACTCGTCGTCTGGGTGGATGTAGACGGGCACGTCGAACTGGGCCGCATCGCGGGTGTGGTCGAGGTGGCCGTGGGTGAGCAGCACCGCAGCAGGTATCGCGCCTGCCTGCTCGACGATGCGCATCGCGTGCTCGTACGCGCCCATGCCCGGGTCGATGATGACCGCCTCGCGCGAGCGCTCACCGCACACGACGAAGCAGTTGGTCTGGTAAGGGCCTGCAGCAAAACCGGAAAGCTTCATAGCCACATCGTAGGCGGGCAAAGGAAAAGGGGCACCCACGACGCGACGGCCATGGGTGCCCCGCGAAAGGGGGCGGCGCTTACTTCAGCGCGTCTTCTGCAGCCTGGTAGTCAGGCTCGTTGGTGATCTCGGAGACGAGCTCGGTGTGGATGACCTTGTGGTCCGCATCCGTGACGACCACGGCGCGGGCAGTCAGGCCCTGCAGCGGAGAGCCTTCCAGCTCAACGCCGAAGTCCTTGGCAAAGGAGGAGCGGAACGCGGAGAGCGCCTCAACGCTTTCGATGCCCTCTGCCGCGCAGAAACGCTGCTGCGCGAACGGTAGGTCCTTGGAGATGCAGAGCACCTCAGTGTTGTCGAGGGATGCAGCGAGCTCGTTGAACTTGCGCACGGAGGTCGCGCACACGCCCGTGTCCAGGGACGGGAAGATATTCAGCACGAGACGCTTGCCTGCATAGTCTGCGAGCGACTTCTCGCTCAAATCGCCTGCGACAAGCGTGCTGTTGGGCAGCGCGTCGCCGACGGCGGGCAGCTCGCCGGAAGTAGTAGTGTCATTGCCTTGAAAAGTCACGGTAGCCATGGCCGCGATTCTATGGACGCGCGCTGTACTGCGCAAGGGTCGGTACTTCCACACTGCTAGTGTTAACAACCGGAATTTCATGGTGCGCTCCGGGCGCGCTGAATACTCACAACAAGGACGAGGAAGCACATCATGGCTGAGAACTCGGGTGCTGCAGACAGCAGCGCATCCAACACACCCACCACTGACAACGCGAAGCGCGGCGAGGACGCGCTGCGCCACCTCAAGCGCGAGCTGGATTCGCGCGACCGAAAGGAAAAGTCCAAGCCGCTGACGGTCGCTGCGCTGTCCGCGGTGGTGATCATGGTTGTTGGCGGTGCGATCTACTTCGCCGCGACGCAGAATGACGACGAAGAGGTCACCGCTGCCGAGGAGGAGACCTCGGAAACCACTGAGGCCGAGGAGACCTTCGACGCGTCGCAGTACGAGGCAGTGGGCACCGCGCGCGCCACTGCCCTGCCGGCGACCGTGTCCTGCTCATACAACGACAGCCCACAAGCAGACCAGGGCGAGGCTGCCTCCAAGCCGCAGGAGGAGGACGTCTCCACCGAGGGCAAGGTGAACATCGAGCTGGATACCAGCGCAGGCCCAATCGGGATGGAACTCGACCGCAGCGTTGCCCCCTGCACCGTCAACGCCATCGAGCACCTGACCGAGGAGAAGTATTTCGACGACTCCGTGTGCCACCGCCTCACCACCGGCGACGGGCTGAAGGTCCTCCAGTGCGGTGACCCCACCGGCTCCGGCTCCGGCGGCCCGGGCTTCCAGTTTGCCAACGAGTTCCCCACCGACGAGGCGCTCGAGCAGGTTGACGACGCTGACCTGCAGCTGCCGGAGGGCATCTCCGAGGAAGAGAAGGAACAGTACCGCGCGATGGCGCTACAGAACGGTCCCAAGCGTTACGACCGCGGCACCATTGCGATGGCGAACGCGGGCGTGGGCACCAATGGTTCCCAGTTCTTCCTGAACTACGGCGACTCTGTTCTGCCCCCGCTCTACACCTACTTTGGCCAGATCGATGACGCAGGTCTCGAGACCCTGGACAAGATCGCCGAGCAGGGCGTTGAAGGCGGTGCCACCGACGGCGCACCAGCGGAGGAAGTCAAGATCAAAACCGCTACCGTGAAGTAGCCCTGTCGATACATTCAAGTATCGCATACCGGGCGATACGGCAACTTTGCACACTCGCCCAGATACCTTTCGGGAAGCTCCCACTTCCCGCAAAGGCCCACCTGACCAGTTCATTCAAAGTTCATCTCCAATATCGGGAATCCTCCGAAAACGCCGACAAAACTGTTGCGTATCTCTTGGCGTCTGGCTAAGGTAGTCAACGTCAAATCGAACCTCTCCGAAAGATAGGGAATCAGATGCAGTTCCGTAAGGGTCTCGTCGCCGCTGCAACCGCAGCCGCTGTCATGTCCACCGGTGCCGTCGCCGTCCAGGCGCAGGAAACCACCACCACCGCGCCGACCACCACCACGTCGAAGCCGGCTGACAACGGCACCACCAAGCCGACCACCACCGCGACCAAGAAGCCGGAGTCCCAGGCGAAGCCGACCGTCACCAACGACAAGAACAACAACAAGAAGGACGGCTCCTCCGTCAAGGACATGTCCCCGGCTGAGATTCGCGATTGGATCGCCGTCTTCACCGCCATCATCGGCGCGATCGGCACCCTGTTCGCTTTCCTGGACAAGTACATGCGTCCGTAAGCTCTAAGCAGCGAACACTCGCTTGAAAGCCCGGCCCCGGCCGGGCTTTTTGCATGCCTGCGCGAGGCTAGGCATGTGGCTAAACAACTGGCAAACAAAGAAGACCGGCCCCAAGCCACAAGGCTTCGGGCCGGTCTTGCGCTACCGCGCTTTTAGTCGCGTTAGCGCAGCTTCGCGATCGGGCCAAGCACCTGGTCGATCGGGCCTGCGAAGACAATGCTCAGCAGGCCAATCAGCGCGAGCACACCGGCGATCGCACCGAAGATCGTGCCCGTGTCAGCGGAGCTGCCCTTCTCCGGGGTCTCGCCCGGCTTCTCGCCCGGCTCCTGCGCATCTGCCTCCGCGACCGTCACCGGCAGGGAAACCTCGGTGCCAGCGTCAGTGGTGATCGTCAGGGTCTGCTCACCGCTCAGCTCAGCCGGAATGTCCAGGATAACCTCGGCGCGGCCCTGCTCGCCCAGGCCGGTGTCCGCCTCGGTCGTTGCCGCGTCGATGTCTGCGGTGGCGGTCGTCTCACCGAGCTTCACGGTTGCTTCCTTGGCCATCGGCTCGCCCTCCGAGGAGGAGTTCAGGGAGCTGAGCTTGATGGTGGCCTTCGTGCCGGCCTTCAGACCCTCGGCAGGCAGCACGACGCCGACGTCCTTCTGGCCCTTGCGCACACCGACCTCGTCGGTCTTGAGGTAGTCCACGAAAGCAGCGAGGTCGTTGTAACCGACGTTGAGCTCGTTCCGGACCTCGGCCGGGTCGATGAAGCCGTCGCCGCCACCGAGGAGGAAGGAGGAGGCCGCAACGCGGTAGTCCTTCTCGTCTTCCAGCGGTGCGCCGTCGATGGTGATCGAGGTGATGCGCTCACCGCGGGCGGCCTCCGGGTTGTAGGTGTAGGACACGTTGTCGGACAGGCCCATGTCCAGGCGCGGGCGGCCCGACTTTGCTGCGTCCTCCTCAGACTGCCACTGGTTCTCCAGTGCCTGCTTGATCGCCTTGCCGGACAGGGTGGCCACGGAAATGTCGTTGCCGAACGGCTGTACCTCGAAGGCCTGCTGGTAGGTCACCTCGCCCGCGGGCAGGTCAGCGCGTACGCCGCCGGCGTTCATGATGCCCAGGTCGATCTTCTCTTCCAGTGACGCGTTCAACGCCACGAGCGCGGACTGGGCGAGCATGTTGTTCGCGGTGGACTCGGTACCGCGGTTGGACCCAGTCTTCGCGCCCGGGTTGGAGCCTCGCAGGTAAGTATCTTCGACCGTCGCAACGACCTGCTGGCCCAGTTCGCCGGCCTTCTCCCGAGCCTTCTCCACGAGCTTCTCCACCTCGGCATCCGGCGCGATATCGAGCTCGATCAAGGTCTCGGCGTTGTACTGGTCCACCTTGAGATCCTCGATCTCTCCGGTGGTCTTGTTGTAGGTAAAGCCCAGGTCAGAGACGACCTTGCCGTACTCCCAGGACTGCGCATTCGGCACCTCCGCCTCGGTGTCGACCACGTTTACGTGGCTGTCGCCGCCGAACATGAAGTCCACGTACTCCGGATCGAGCTTGGGAGCGCCCGTATCGACCGGGTCGTGGATCAGGGCGATGACCACGTCAGCCTTGCCCTCATCCTTGAGCTTCTTGGCCTCCTTGTTCACTTCCTCAGAAGAGTCGGTGATGTTCAGGCCCTTGACGTGGTCCGGGCTGGACTTGCTCTTGGTCAGGTTCGAGGTGGTGCCCACCAGTGCGACCTTCACGCCCTCGACCTCGACGATGCGGTACGGGTCAATCTCGCGGGAGCCGTCTTCCTTGTAAATGTTCGCGCCGAGCTGGACGCCCTTGGTGCCCGGGACAATACGGTCGACCAGGTCGTCGTAACCCTTATCAAACTCGTGGTTACCCACCGCAGAAGCGTCCGTACCGATGGCGTTAAGGAACTCCATCGTGTACTCATCGTCCGAGATCGCGGAAACGAACGCGGAGCCACCCTGGTTGTCGCCGGAGGTAGTCACCAGCTGGTTCTCGTTCTCGGCACGCAGGTAGTTGATGATGCCGGCAATGTTCGCCGCACCCATCTCATCGCCCGCCTTCGGGATGAGCTTGCCGGTCTCGCGGTCCTTGCTCAGGCCAGCCTCAAGGCGGCCGTGGAAGTCCGTGAAGTTGGCAACGTTGATCTGCACCTTCTCATCTTCTGCGGCGAGTGCAGGCACAGCGGTGACAACGAGTGCGGTAGACGTGGTGGCAGCCACCAGGGCACCGAGGCGACGGTAAGAAAACACGAAAAGCTCCTCTGCTTCAAACGGTGTGGGGGTCTTTACGTGTTTTCTAGCCCGAAATCAGTCACCTCGCAGCGCAACCTCGGCGATGCTTACGAACTTTCCTCGGCATTCAAGCTCACCGTCGCCAAAAATTCATGTGCAGTTCACCTCAAGGCCCGGTGCTTGCTTTACGACGTCACGCGGTAGATGTCGAACACACCCTCCACATTGCGCAGCTGGTTCATCAGCGCACCGAGCTGCTTCGTATCGGAAACCTCGATGGTGAAGCGCACGTTGGCAATCCGGTCATCGGAGGCCTGCGAGGACAGTGCCAAGATGGGAAGATTCTGCTCCGTGAGCACGCCGGTCAGCTCCGCGAGCAGGCCGTGGCGATCGAGCGCCTCGGCTTGCAGGGTCGCCAGGGAGGCACCGCCGGCGTTGGTGCTGTCGGCCCACGCAACGTCGATAAGCCGCTCGGGCTCCTCGCCCAGCTTGGCCGCATTGGTGCAGTCAGTGCGGTGCACTGAGACTCCCCCGCCGCGGGTGACAAAGCCGAAGATCTCGTCCCCGGGCACCGGCTGGCAGCACTTTGCCAGCTTGGCCATCACGTCGGGGCTGCCCTGGACCAGCACGCCGCTCGTGGACGAACGGGACTCGCGGCGTACCAACTCGGACATTGGCGCGCGGTCCGTGAGCGCATCGACGGCGTCCTCCTCGTTCCCGAAAAGATCCACCAGCATCTTGCTCACGTGCTGCGCGGACACATGCCCCGCGCCAATCGCCGTGTACAGCGCATCAACGTCCGGGTAGTGCAGGCGCTGCGCGACTTGGCGCATCGACTGCGAGGTAAACAGGCGGTGCATCGGCAAACCACCGCGCTGCACCTCCGCCGCAAGCGCGTCGCGGCCGGCCTCTAAGTGCTCCTCGCGGCGCTCCTTGGCAAACCACTGCCGGATCTTCGCCTTCGCCCGCGGGGAGACCACAAAGTCCTGCCAATCGCGCGAGGGCCCGGCGTTTTGGTCCTTCGAGGTGAAGATCTCCACCCGGTCGCCGGATTTGAGCTCCGACTCCAGCGCCACCAGCTTGCCGTTGACCTTGGCACCGATGCAGCGGTGGCCTACCTCAGTGTGCACGGAGTAGGCAAAATCCACCGGAGTCGAGCCCGCCGGCAGGTTGATTACGTCGCCTTTGGGGGTAAAGGCGAAGATCTGCTGGCTGGTCAGGTCGTAGCGCAGCGAGTCCAAGAACTCGTCCGGGTCGGCGGCCTCCTTCTGCCAGTCGAGCAGCTGGCGCATCCACGCCATCTCGTCGACCTCGTTCTGGTTGCCCTTGTGCGAGCCCTTCGTCTCCTTGTAGCGCCAGTGCGCCGCGACGCCGAACTCGGCGTTGTAGTGCATATCGTGGGTGCGCACCTGCACCTCGAGCGGGCGGCCCGTGTCCGTCATCACCGTAGTGTGCAGCGACTGGTACACGCCGAAGCGCGGGTTGGAGATGTAGTCCTTGAAGCGCCCCGGCATCGCCGAGTACAGCGAGTGGACCACGCCGACAGCCGCGTAGCAGTCGTGGACGTTATCCACCAGCACGCGGATGCCCACCAGGTCGAAGATCTCGTTGAACTCGTGGCCGCGCACCACCATCTTCTGGTAAATCGACCAGTAGTGCTTCGGCCGCCCCATCACCTCGGCCTCAATGCCGTTGGATTTCAGCTCCGCCTGGATTTCCTCGGTCAGCTCTTTCAGCGCCCGGTCGCGCGAGGGCGCGCGGTCGGCGACAAGGCGCACGATCTCCTCGTACTTCTTCGGGTAAAGAATCGCGAAAGCGAGGTCTTCGAGTTCCCACTTCACCGACGCCATGCCCAACCGGTGCGCCAGCGGGGCAATGACCTCGAGCGTCTCGCGCGCCTTCTTCGCCTGCTTCTCCGGCGGTAAAAAGCGCATCGTGCGCATGTTGTGCAGGCGGTCCCCGACCTTGATCACCAGGACGCGGGGATCCTTCGCCATCGCCACGATCATCTTGCGGATGGTCTCGGCCTCCGCGGCCTGGCCCATCTCCACCTTGTCCAGTTTGGTGACCCCGTCAACAAGCCGGGCGACTTCAGGCCCGAAGTCGTTGGTGAGTTCCTCAAGCGAGTAGTCGGTGTCCTCGACGGTGTCGTGCAACAGGGCAGCCACCACGGTCGTGGTGTCCATGCCGATCTCGGCGCAGATCGTGGCCACGGCCAGCGGATGCGTAATGTACGGGTCCCCAGACTTGCGCATTACGCCCTCGTGCAGGCGCTCCGCCGTCTCGTAGGCACGGTTGAGCAGTTCGACCTTCGCCTTCGGGTGGTACTGCCGGTGGATAGACAGCAGCGGGTCCAGCACCGGGTTAATCTTCGGTTTACCGCCGCCCGTGAGTGAACGTGCAAGGCGTGCCGACACGCTGCGCACGGTCTGCCCCGATCGCTTGGGTGTTTTCTCGTGCGTCAACGCAATCCTCCATCAAAGAGCGGATGGGAACATATTGCAACGATACTAGCCGTTGACCCGGTGCCCGTCATCAAGCACGACAAGTGGCGCACCAGCTAACTTCTCCCGGCCGCCCAGGCCCTCTACCTCAAGCACCACCACGTAACCCACGACCTCGCCCCCGGCGTGCTCGATGAGATTCGTGGCGGCAACCAGGGTGCCGCCGGTGGCCAAGACGTCGTCGACAAGCACGACCTTTTTGCCCGCCAGATCCACACCGTCAGCGGGGATCTGCAGAGCGGCGGTGCTGTACTCGGTCTCGTACTCCTGCGTAATGACCGGCGGCGGCAGCTTGCCCTTCTTGCGGATCGCAAGAATTCCCAGGCCCATGTCGAAGGCCACTGCGGAGCCCAGTAAGAATCCGCGCGCGTCCAGCCCGCCGATCAGGTCCGCGCCGAGGTCTTGGCTGGCCTCGGCCATCTCGCGGATGACCGCGTGGAGCGCCGCCGGGTCGGCGAGCACGGGCGTGAGGTCCTCGAAGAGCACGCCTTCAGATGGGAAATCGGGCACGCGGCGCACTTTATGCGCCAAAGCCTCCTGCGCGGAAGAGTACTGGGTGGGGTGTGTAGCCATGTCAGCGAAACCTTTGCTTGAGAATCTTCGTCAGTGCATTAGCAGGGCGAGCACTTCGCGTCACCCTTGATCAGGTGCGGGCGGAATATCGTCCTTAGCCAACATACGCCAGCGGTCCATGTTCCAACTGATACCGTTCATGCCCGCGTACGGCACCACGTTGGCCACGCCCCGGTGCACAGCAAACGTGCGCGGCTGGGTGGCCAGCGGTAGCGAAGGCAGCTGCTCCCACAGCGCCTTCTCCTGCGCACGCAGGGCACCTACGTTAGCCGCCCTATTGTCAGCTGCCGGGTATTCCTTCATCGGGTCAACCGGTCGCAGCAACACGTCAATGTTGCCCTCGGAATAGCCAGGGTTCCCCTGGTCATCGAGGGTAGCGTGCGGCAGGTCCGCGAGCGTCTTGCCGGACTCGGTCACGTCGATAATCGTGATCCCGGCCGGTTCGCAGGTGCGCCGCATGGACTCCACCATCGCCGCATGCCGCGCGTTGGGATAGGGGTACGCCATGCGGATCTGCGCGCCGGAGATGCGAGATGCCGCCGCGATGTCCACGTCCAGGTTCGGAGTGGCAACGTCGATCACGCGCCCATAGAGCGGGTCGTCCTGCTGCAGCACGTGTACCGGGGCAACCGGCACCTCTACCCCGGCGAGCTCGCCGGAGGCCTGCGCTACCGCGCGTGGATCGAGACACCGCGACAGTGCCTTGCGCTGTGCCGGCTCGGCCCACGGGCCGACGTCGGGGAACGTGAGCACCTCGGTAAGCTCGCCGTGCACAGTGGTCAGATCGATCCGGTTGTTCTCCGCGTTCACGTCGAACCACTCGGGGTCCGGCTCGTCTAAGTCCGCGACCTTGAGCGCGTCGTGCTCGTAGAGCTGCGCACTGTCGGCAGAGCCAGGCCACACCACAAGGCGTTCGACCTGCGGTTGGTCGCCGTAGTAGTGCTCGTTGGCGACCAGATTCACCTCACCCTGCTCGCCGAAACTTTCAATCACGTAGGGGCCGAAAGAGACCTGCAGCTCAGGGTCGAACTCCGCGAAATCGAAGCCGGTGCGCCACACCTTGGCAACCGGCGCGATCCGTGCCGGATCCAAAGAGTGCAGGGCGTCGACGAGTTCTTCCTCGCTCATACCTGTCTTCTTGGCCACCGCGTGAGCAGGCAGCACTGTACCTGCGTCGAAAAGGCCACGCCAGCGATCCCCGCGACCTTCTTTAAAGACCACGGTGAATGTCTTGGCTCCGGGGGTGCATTGGAGGGACTCGGTGTCGTCGAAAAGCGGCAGGTGCGCGCCGAAGAGTTCCGGCAGCTGGCCGGCCGTGAAGGTGAGCAGGTAGTCGGCGCAGGTTACCGGTGTGCCGTCGGAGAAGACGGCCGCGTCGGAAAGCGTGTAGCTTACGCGCCGCTGCGCACCGGGCAACGCTTGTGCCTTGACCAGGTCCGTATTGGGGATCATCTCCCCGCCCGGACCGGGGACGAACACGCCCGGGTACAGGCGGCCCGAAAGCCGCTGTGCCTGCGTGGACGCGCCTTGCATCGACGCCGCGTTGGTGGTCAGCAGCGGTCCGGATACCTGGTACCCGAAGTGCTGGTCGTCCAGCTGCCCGTTGTCGTCGCCAAGCGTGCTGCATCCAGCCAGCGCGAGGGCGCTCGCCGTCAGCACCGCCGCAAGCGCGCGCGGAGTTCGTTCAGTCATCACTGATCCTTCGCCTCTCAACGAAACCAAAACCGCTCGCCTAGCGTCCCGGCCTCCACGTCGCGGAGCCAGAGGACTCGCCACGCGGCTGCTCCGGCGCGGCGCTCGGCGCAGGCGCGCGCCCGACCGGGGTGCTCACGGAAGCAACGGTGCGCTTGCCGGCGGCCTCGTCCTCGACGTCTTCTTCGGAGTCCTCCCCGTTGCGGAAAGCCTCAACGGCAGCGTTGTGTTTGCGGATGGAAGGCTTGCGCTCCACGAAGGTCACCAGCAGCGAAGTGGCAAGGAAGAGCGAGGAGATCACGCCCTCGATCACACCAATGAGCTGGATAACCGCCAGGTCTCGCAGCGTGCCGACGCCGAGCATCCACACGGCGACGATCATCAGCGCGATGATCGGCAGCGCCGAGATCACCGAGGTAGAAATCGAGCGCATCACCGTCTGGTTTACCGCCAGGTTGGCCTGCTCCGCGTAGGTAGACCTGCGCGAATCCAGAATGCCGGAGGTATTTTCCTTGACCTTGTCAAACACGATGACCGTGTCGTAGAGGGAGAAGGTCAGCACGGTGAGCAGACCGATGATCATCGCCGGGGTGATCTCCAGCCCGAACAGGGCGTAAAAGCCCATGATCAAGATCGCGTCCACCACGAGTGCCAGCAGCGCCGCGGCGGCCATCTGCCGCTGCAGGCGCAGCGCCACGTAGACCGCTGCGGCCAGAATAAACACGAGCATTGCGAGCAGCATGCGCTGGGTAATCGTGTCGCCCCAGGACTCGGACACCGTCGAGTCACCGATGGCGTTCGCGGAGACCTCGCCGTTGGCATCCTTCGGGTGGTACTCCTCGAAGATCGCCTGGCGTGCCTGGTCAATCTGCTCCTGCGTGAGGTGCTCGGAATTGATCTCCAGCGTGCGCGCGTCGCCCGCGCCCACGATCTGGGTCAGCTCCGGAGTGACCCCGGTGGCTTCGATAAAGGTTGCTTCGACTTCTTCGGCGACAAGCTCGTCGGCAGGCATGGACATCTTTGTGCCGCCCTCGAAGTCAATGCCCAGGTTGAAGCCGCGGCCGAGCATCGCGACCACAGCAATCGCGATGAGTCCGACGGTGATCGAGTACCACAGCTTACGGCGCCCGACGAAGTCGATCACGCCGTAGCCGGTGTGCAGCCGCTCCGAGCGGTGCTCGGCGGCGTCGGTGAGAGTAGCGTTAGTCATGTTTACTTCTCCTCAGCTTCGTGGCCGCTTACGGTGCCTACGGGCTCGCGCTTTTCGACGCCCACCGCCTCACGTTCTTCCGCTTCCCCAGCCCGCACCGCGGCACCGGTGGCAAAAGCCTTCGACATCCCGTTGACGCCTGGCTTGGACCAGAACTTGCTCCGCGAGGCCAGCACCATCAGCGGCGCGGTGACCAGGAAGGTCACCAACAGGTCGAAGATGGTGGTCAGGCCCATGGTAAAGGCGAAGCCCTTCACGTCACCCACGGCGAGGAAGTAAATAATCACCGCGCCGATGAGCGTGACCATGTTGCCTGTCACGACGGTTTCCTTCGCGCGATCCCAACCAGAAGCCGTGGCAGAACGGAAGGTCTTGCCCTTGCGCACCTCATCCTTGATGCGCTCGTAGATCACCACGAAGGAGTCTGCGGTCGTACCAATACCGATGATCAGACCCGCCACGCCAGACAGGTCGAGTGAGTAGCCGATCCAGCGGCCCAGCAGCACGAGCGCGCCGTACACCAGCACACCAGCCACTGCCAGGGTGGCCAGCGAGATCAGGCCGTAGAGGCGGTAGTAGGTAAAGACGAACAGGGCGACCAGGGCAAGACCCACCAAGCCTGCGTAGAGGCCAGCCTGAAGGGATGCAAGGCCGAGTGACGGCGGCACCGTCATCGCGGTGCCACCCGGTTCGCCGTTCTCACCTGCGAACGACAGCGGCAGCGCGCCGTAACGTAGGTTGTTCGCCAGACCCTCGGCCTCTTCCTGGGTAAAATCGCCGGTAATCGCGGTAGCAGAGCCGACCGGGGTTGCGCCCTGGATCACGGGCGCGGAGATGACCTGGGAGTCCAGGGTGATGGCGATCTGCTTGCCGATCATCTCGCTGGTCAGCGCAGCCCAGGTGGAGGAACCGTTCACGTCGCCGCTCTGGCTGAACGCGAAGCTGATCTCCATCTGGGAAGACTGCGGGTTGTAGCCGCCGGAGATCGGGCGCGTGGTGTCGATCTGCTCGCCGGTGAGGCGCGGGCCGTCTTCGTCGGTCACGCCCTGCAGCAGCGGCACCTGATCAAGCAGTAGAGGCTGGCCCGAGTTGGAGTCACAGGCCACCAGCGGGCGGTCCTCCGCGTCCGTGCCGGCCAGCGGGTCAACGTCCTGGCTGGCGCAGACGCCCGAGAGCAGAATCATGGAGGCGAACTGCTGGGTCGGGTCCTCCGACTGGCGGGATTCGCGCAGCACCTCCGTCGCCTCCTGACGACGCTCGGCGGCCTCCACCGGGCCCTCCGGCTCCGGCAGCGGCTCCGCGTCGACCTTCGGCCCCTGGGGCGCGTTCTCGCCCTCGGGCTGGTTAGCCTGGACGGCCTGGTCCAGCACACCCTGCGCCTGCTCCTTGGTCATCACGCCGTACTTGACCCACTCGTTTGCGGTCTCCAACAGCGTGAGCGCAATTGCTGCGGCGTCCGGCTGCGGCGGCTCCATCACGGGGCGGAACAGCAGCTGCGAGGTCTGCCCAATGTTGCGGACCTCCGAGGTGTCATCGCCGGCGGCGGTGATCACAATCGTGTTGCCGTCCACCACGACGGTCGCGCCGGAAACGCCCATGCCGTTGACGCGGTTCTCCAGGATGCGCCTGGCGTCGTCAAGCTGCTCGCGGGTCGGCTCCTCCCCCTGCGGCACCAGCGTGACGCGGGTACCGCCCTGGAGGTCGATGCCGAGCTTCGGCGTCGCCGACTTATCGCCGGTGAAAAAGACTAATGCGTACACGCCTATGACGATGAGGAGGAACAACGCCAAGGCCTTGCCTGGCCATGTCCGCTTGGACCTCAGATCGCCGGAACGCCGAGTGTGTGACGACACTTACGCTGACTCCTTAATTGATCCGATGAATGGTTCTGCGCCTTGCGCACAACGCATCTATGCTACGGCATGGTGCGCGTATTCACGTGGTCGGCCACGTGGTCCCTGAAAAACTCTCAGGTGTGACTCGTGCTTTTAGCGCTCCTGCTCGGTCTCGCCCGGGGCGGGCTCGGATGCCGGTGCCGGTGCTGCGGGGTCTTCCACGCGCTTCATCACACCAGCGGTCTCCATCGTGACCTGCACGCCGGGGGCGAGCTCAACAAGCAGGCTGTCGCCGTTGTGCTCCACCACAGTGGCGTGGAAGCCGGCGACGTTGACCACCTTGTCGCCCGGAGCAATCGAGGCTTGCATCTCTTGGACCTGGCGCTGGCGCTTCTTCTGCCCACGCATCATCAGCATGGAGGGCAGCAGGAAAATGAGCAGGACAACGAGAATCATGAGGAAATCCATGCGCCCCATTGTTGCATAGTGGCCTGTGCGGCCAACGGTTCCCTACATCAAGTTCAACTGCCCCGGCGCCTCGGGCGGCGGAGTCATGCCCAGGTGGTCCCAGGCGGCAGCTGTCGCGACACGCCCGCGACCGGTACGCGCCATCAGCCCCGCGCGCACCAGGTAAGGCTCGCAGACTTCCTCGACGGTCGAGGGTTCCTCCCCCACCGCAATGGCGAGCGTGTTCACACCTACTGGCCCGCCGCCGTGCCCACGGATGAGCGAATCCAGCACTGCCCGATCCAGCCGGTCGAGACCGCGCTCGTCGACGTCGAATACCGCCAGTGCGGACTGCGCAGCGGCCAGGTCGACGTGCCCGTCGCCGTTGACGTCCGCCCAGTCGCGCACCCTGCGCAGCAGGCGGTTGGCGATGCGCGGCGTGCCGCGCGAGCGCGAGGCAATCTCGACGGCAGCATCGTCGTCAATATTGACGTTGAGGATTGTCGCCGCGCGGGTCACCACGCGAGTGAGATCGTCCACCTCGTAGAACTCCATCTGCGCGGTGAAACCAAAACGGTCGCGCAACGGACCGGTGAGCATGCCAGCTCGCGTGGTGGCACCGACGAGCGTAAAGGGAGGAATCTCGAGTGGAATAGAGGTCGCGCCCGGGCCCTTGCCCACGATCACGTCGATGCGGAAGTCCTCCATCGCCATGTAGAGCATCTCCTCCGCCGGGCGCGCAATGCGGTGGATCTCGTCGATGAAGAGCACGTCGCCTTCCATCAGGTTCGACAGCATGGCCGCCAGGTCGCCGGCGCGCTCAAGTGCCGGGCCCGAGGTCATCCGCAGCGAGGTTCCCAGTTCCTGCGCGATGATCATCGCCATCGTCGTCTTACCCAGGCCGGGTGGGCCGGAGAGCAAGATGTGGTCCGGCGTGACCTCGCGGCGTCGCGCTCCGGCGAGCACCAGGCTCAGCTGCTCCCGAACCTTCGGTTGCCCGATGAACTCCTCGATGGACTTCGGGCGCAGGGACTTTTCGGCGTCGCGTTCCTCGGGCTGCGACGTGGCGTCGATAAGCGAATTGCTCGGCCGCGACATGCCTTCCGGGAGGCTGAACTCTGTTTTCTCCACATCCGACATGGGCGGCTACTTCTTTCCTAGCTCGGACAGCGCGGCACGCAGCAGTGCCGAGGTTTGCGCCTCCGGGTTCGCCTCGACGACCCGGTCCACGGTGGGGCGCGCGCTGCGCTCGGGGAAGCCGAGACCGATGAGTGCCTCGACCACCTGCTCGGTGGCCAGCGAGGACTTCGCCGCGGGAGCCGGCGTTTCGTCCTGGTCGGTGGCGAAGCCGGCCATCTTGTCCTTCAGCTCGAGCACAATGCGCTCGGCCATCTTCTTGCCCACCCCGGGGATCGTCTGAATGCGTTTGGTGTCCTGCTCGGAGATCAAGCCCGCGAGCTCGCCCGCGCCGAATACGGAGAGCGAGGCGAGCGCAAGCTTCGGGCCCAGGCCCGTGACGCTTTGCAGGCGGTGGAACATCTCGCGCGCCTCGTCGTCCGAAAACCCGTAGAGCGTCACCCCATCATCTTTGACCACCATGGACGTGAGCACACGGCGGTTTTCGCCGCGAGTCAGCGTGGCCAACGTCGGCGGGCTGGCCAGGAAGCGATAGCCCACGCCCGCGCACTCAATAACCGCGTGGTCGAGCCCGATCGAGATGACCTCTCCGTTGAGCGAATCAATCATGCTGTACTCCTTCACTTCCTTACCTGTGCTGCCTGCTGCGCCTGCTGCAACCGCTGTGCCTGCGCGCTACGCGCGAGAAGCGGCGCGCGCCAGCAGTGGCACACCGCGATGGCCAGCGCGTCCGCCGCGTCAGCTGGTTTCGGCGGCTCCGAAAGGCCCAGGATACGCGTAATCATGGCCGTCATCTGTTTCTTATCGGCGCGACCGCTACCGGAGATCGCTTTCTTCACCTCGGAGGGCGTGTACATGTGCACCGGAATGTCGCGCTCCGCAGCGGCGAGCACGAGCACCCCAACGGCGTGCGCGGTGTGCATCACCGTGGACACATTGCCGCGCTCAAAAATACGTTCCATCGCCACCACATCAGGGCGGTACTCGTCCATCCAGTCCCCAACTGCGCGGGAGAGCCGCAGGAGTCGCTCGCCCAGCTCGGCGTCCGAAGGCGTGCGGACCACCCCCACCGAGATGGGGAAGATCTGCCTGCCACGCCCGGCCTGCACCACGGACAGGCCGCACCGAGTCAGCCCCGGGTCAACGCCCATCACCCGCAGCCCTTCAAGGTGCATGCCTTACCTCCCACACACGGACAACCTACTAACACACATGTTCTACCATAGGTCGCGCCACAGCGCGAAGCCCCGCCGCAGACACCGCGTTACACGCGGCCCACGGCGGGGCATATCGGCACCGAACGCATCGGTGCGTGCGGGAACTAGTCGTCCAGCTGCGCGGCGACCTCGTCGGGGATGCTCATGTTGGTGTAGACGTTCTGCACGTCGTCCGCGTCCTCAAGCGCATCAATCAGGTTCAGCGTCTTCTTCGCGGCGGAGACGTCAGCCTCGACCTCGATGTCGGCGCGGAAGTCCTGGTCCGCCCCCTCGACCTCAATGTCGGCGTCCTTCAGCGCGTCGCGCACCGCCTGCACGTCGGTCGGCTCGCAGACAACCTCGAACTCCTCGCCCAGGTCGTTGACCTCCTCGGCACCGGCGTCGAGCACCGCCATAAGAATGTCGTCCTCGGTGAGCGCGCCCTTCTTCACGGTGACGATGCCGGTGCGCTTGAACATGTACGCAACCGAACCGGAGTCGCCCATGTTGCCGCCGTTCTTCGTCATCGCGGTGCGCACCTCGGTGGCCGCGCGGTTGCGGTTATCGGTCAGGCACTCGATGAGCAGCGCAATGCCGTTGGGGCCGTAGCCCTCGTACATCACGGATTCCCAGTTAGCGCCGCCAGCCTCTTCGCCGGAGCCGCGCTTGCGGGCGCGCTCAATGTTGTCGCCCGGCACGGAGGCCTTCTTGGCCTTCTTAATCATGTCGTCGAGCGTGGGGTTACCTGCCGGGTCGCCGCCGCCGGTACGGGCAGCCACCTCGATATCCTTAATCAGCTTCGCCCACAGCTTCGAACGCTTTGCATCGTTCGCAGCCTTCTTGTGCTTCGTCGTAGCCCACTTTGAGTGGCCCGCCATATGGCACCCCTTTTCGTCGCTGGAGGATGAACTTTGACGATTATACGTACCCTGCGCCGCGCACTCCCCTTTGACTGGTGGACCGCGCCTATTTCTCCGGCACAGCAGTCGCTCCCTCGCGCAAGTTCCGCGTCAGCCCTTCCTGCACCACCACAGCAACGAGGTTGCCCGCGCGGTCGAAAATGCGCCCGTGCGTGAGCGCGCGACCAGCGTGCGCCGAGGGCGAAATCTGGTCGTAGAGCAGCCAATCGTCCGCACGGAAAGGACGCAAGAACCACACCGCGTGGTCCAGCGAGGCCAGCTGCACCTTTCGCCCCGGGTGCGCCGCAAGCGAAGAATGCAGCAGCGTCATATCTGACATGTAGGTCAGCGTGCAGGCGTGGAAGGTGTCCTCGTCCGGCAACCGACGCTTGGAACGAAACCAGACCACTTGCTGGCTTTGCGTGTACTGGTTCGGCGCGTAGCGATCCTGCGGGACAATCCGGATATCCCACTCGTTCCAATCGTGCTTCGATCCCGGCCCCAAATGCTCCGGGTTCGCCTCCTCTCCTAGATCTTCCGGGCTGGGCACTGCACGCATCTCGTCGGAGTGCTCCAGGCCCTCGTCGTCGGTGCGGTGGAAGCTGGCCTGCATGGAGAAGATCACCTCGCCATCCTGGACTGCCTCGACGGTGCGTGTGGCAAAGCTGCGCCCGTCGCGCGGGCGGCCAACCCGGTAGACCGTGGCCTCGTTGGCGTCGCCAGGTCGCAAGAAGTAGCCGTGCAGGGAGTGCACGTGCTTGTCATCCGCGATCGTGCGCGTCGCCGCGACAAGCGCCTGCCCGGCAACGTGGCCGCCGAAGGTGCGCACAAAGTTCTCCGAGTGCATCGCCGCACCGCGGTAGATGTTCTTGTCAATGCGCTCAAGATCCAGGATCCGCTGAATATAGGTGGGCTGGGACGCAGAAGTTGGTAAATCGTGGTGCATGCCACCTCACACTACGCGCTCACGGCCCAGCTGTTCAGTTCAACTCCAGTTCCTCGAGCGCGGCATATTCGGGCAGGGCCGCGGTCCCACCGAGTCGCAGCACACGCACCAGCGGCCGCAGTCGCAAATCGCGCGTGTCGGAGACCGCCTCGTTATAGAAGCGCAGCGCGAGAAACACGCGCGTCTGCGCATCCTGCAGCTCCCGGCGCACTTCCGGTGCCGCAAGCACCTCATCCGTGAGCGCCACAAGGTCAGCGGCAAACGTGCGCTCGAGCTCGAGTCGGCTATCGACGTCACGTGCGTCGAGTCGCACCTCTTCGATCGCACGCGCACGCTCCCGCAGCTGCGGCACCACCGCGGCCACCACCGCAGCGCGCCGATCCAGCGCGGCCTGCAACGCCTCGCGCGAGCGATCCAAGCGCGTGTGCAGCCGGTCTAAGCGCTGTGCTGTGAAATACGCCCACGCGGCGAACAGCGTCACCGCGATTGCAACAACGACCCACACCACCGTCACTGCTTACTCACCCTTCACGTTGGCCGCGCCCACGACCGTTTCGTAGACCGTCAAGATCTGATCCGCCACGGTGTCCCAGTCGTACTCCAGCGCACGCGCGCCGCCCCGTGCAATGAGTTCGTCCCGCGCGTGCGGATCTGCAACGAGCTTGCGCAGCGTCGCCGCCAGCGCAACGTGGTCGCCCACCGGCACGAGTGCCCCGGCGGGTGTCGCCGAGTCTGCGTCGCAGACTCGCGCAAACGCCTCGAGATCGCTGGCCACCACGGCGCAACCCGCCGCCATCGCCTCGACGAGCACGATGCCAAAGGACTCCCCGGACGTGTTCGGCGCGACGTAGATGTCGGCGCGACCCAAGATGCGTGCCTTCTCCTCGTCGCTGACCGCACCGACGAAGTCCACACCCTCGACCGCGGTGATGTGGTGGCCCGCGCCGATGACGGTGACGCGCACGGGGACGTCGAGAAGCGCAATTGCGCGCAGGAAGATATCGAGCCCCTTGCGCGGCTCGTCGAGACGGCCGAGGAAGACGATCTCCACCGGTGCCGCCGGGTCGCGCGGGACACGCGCCTGCCGAAACTGTGCGGTGTCGACACCGTTGGGGATCACGATCGGGTCCGCGCCCACCTGCTCCACCTGCCAACGGCGTGCGAGTTCGCTCACCGCGATGCCCGCGTGGATCTTCTCCAGATTCGCGCGCAGCAGGGGCAGCGCGGCGCGCAGGGCATAGGAGTGCGTTGCCGAGGTGTGATACGTCGCCACGATCGGCCCGCTGGCCAGCGCGGTCGCGACCATGGAGTAGCTCGGCGAGTTCGGCTCGTGCACGTGCAGCACGTCGAAGTTGCCCCGCGCGAGAAACTCGCGGGTGGTGCGCCGCACCTGCGGCCCAAACGCCAGCCGCGCCACAGAGCCGTTGTAGCGCACCGGCACGGCAGGGCCCCCGCGGGTCACCCACTCTGGCAGAGCAGTGCTTGCCGACGCCGGGCCGAGCACCCCAACTACATGCCCCCGAGACCGAAACACGCGCGCGAGATCGAGCACGTGGGACTGCACCCCGCCGGGGTGGTCAAAGGAGTAAGGGCAGACCATGCCGATGCGCATCTAGGCTGCGCCCCCTGACTCCCCTCCGGGTGCCTGCCGACGGCGCGGGTGCGCGGTGTTGCGCCACTGCGCATCGGCGGGCCAGATGGGCTGCAGCGCGTGCCAGTCCTGGGGGTGGCGCGCAATGTTTGCGGCGAACTTATCGGCTACCCCCTGCGCGGTCGCCTCGAGCGTGGTCACCTCAACGGGGGCGGAAACCGAGAAGCCCCACCGCAGGCCCCGTGCGGCACGATCGGGATACCAGGAGTGCGCAACCGCGAGCTGCGCGCCAGTTTCCATGGCGAGCTTGGCCGGGCCTGCCGGCATCGTGGTGTCCTCGCCAAAGAACCGCACCTTCACGCCCCTTCCTTTCAGGTCCCGCTCACCCATGAGGCACACGATGCCGCCGTCTGCGAGCACCTCTTTGAGCCGCGCAAATGGCGGGGTCGCCGCGCCCGTAAGCGGGAGCACCTCAAAGCCGAGCTGCTCGCGGAAGTTCACAAAGGCGTCAAACAAGGCTTCGGGCTTGACCCGCTCGGCCACAGTGGCGAAACCCCCGTAGTGGTGCGCGAGCCACATCCCCGCCATATCCCAGTTCCCACTGTGCGGGAGCGTCAAGATCAAGCCCCTGCCCTTGTCCAGCGCGGCGTCGATGTGCGCCCGCCCCTCAACACCGGCGTCGAGCTCGCGGATGAGGGTTGGTTCGCCCGCAAGCTGCGGCAGGCGGAAGACCTCGTGCCAGTAGCGTGCATAGGAACGTGTCGCCTCGCGCACCAGCGCTCGCGTCACCCCGGTCGGGCCAACGACCCGAGAGAGGTTGCGACGCAGCATTTCCATCCCCTCCCCCTGCTGGGAAAAGGCGTCCGCGCCGCGCGCGAACATTACGGCGGTCCACCCGGCGGGCAGCTTGCCGACGAGCTTCCACCCCGCCAGGTAGCCCGCAGTCGCCAGATCGATGCGCGCCATCTACGCCCCCGGCGGTGGTGCGAGACGCTCCGCGGACTGTGGGTCGCGCGCCGCGAAAATGAGGCGCTGCACCACGGTAATGGCGGAGCCGACAAGCAGGACCCACAGGGACACCACGACGGCACCGCCCACGCCGAAGCCCTCAAGGAGCAGCCCAACGACGGCAATGATGAGCCGCTCGGGGCGCTCGATCAGTCCGCCGACGATGCGCAGCCCGCCAGCCTCGCCGCGAGCCTTGATGTAGCTGATCACCTGCGACAGCACGAGCACCGCCAGGCAGGCGGCAACGTGCGCGGGGTGCGCATGATCCACGTAGACCAGCCACATGGCGATGGCGGCAAACAGCGCGCCGTCGGTAATGCGGTCGCAGCTGGCGTCCAGCGTGGCACCGAAGGCGGTGCCGCCACCGGAGAAGCGGGCCATCGTGCCGTCGACCATGTCGAAGGCGGCGAAGAAGATGCTCAGCAGCGCGGCCCACACCAGGTGGTCGGCAGGGATGAGCACGACCGAGGCGACAACCGTGGCTGCGGTGCCCACCAGCGTGGTCACGTTCGGGGTCAGCCCCACGCGCAGCAACGCCTGCGCCACGGGCTTGACCACGACGGCCGCGGGCTTGCGCCCGTGCACGCTAAGCATCGCTGTCTCCTTTGTCACAAGCCTTGGGGCCGGGCCAGGCGTCGGCAAGCAGCTGGCGCGTCTCGCGCAACAGCTGCGGGAGCACCTTCGTACCGCCGATGACGGTCATGAAGTTCGAGTCGCCTGCCCAGCGCGGCACGACGTGCAGGTGCAGGTGGTCTCCCACCGAACCGCCTGCCGCCTTGCCCAGGTTGAGCCCGACGTTGATCGCCTCCGGCGTGGACACAGCTTTGAGCGTGCGCACGGCGCGCTTGGCAAAGACCATCAGCTCCGCGGTCTCCTCGTCCGTCAACGCTTCCAGCTCCGCGACCTTGCGGTACGGCACCACCATGAGGTGGCCCGCGTTGTACGGGTACAGGTTGAGCAGGGCGTAGACCGTCTCGCCGCGGGCGATGATCAGCCCGTCCTCATCGCTGCCCTTGGGAATCTCCACGAAGGGGTCCGTACTGCGCTTCGGTGCCGTGGCGATGTAGTTGGACCGGTATGGTGCCCACAGGCGCTGCAAACGGTCCGCATCGCCCGCACCGCGGTCGACGTAGTCACCGACACCCTCGCCGTTAGTTCCCACGGCGGGCCGCAATGGCTTCCTCGCTCGGCTGCTCGTTGCGCTTAGCTTCCACCCAATCGATGATCAGCGCCACGGCCTCATCGACGGGCACGCCGTTGACCTGGGTGCCGTCAAGGAAGCGGAAGCTCACCGCGTTCGCCTCCACGTCGCGGGCGCCTGCCACAAGCATGAACGGCACCTTGCCGGTGGTGTGGGTGCGGATCTTCTTCTGCATGCGGTCATCCGAGTGGTCGACCTCGGCGCGAATGCCAGCCTCGCGGAGTTTGCCCACAACCTCGTCGAGGTGCGGGGCGAACTCGTCGGCGACCGGGATACCCATCACCTGGTGCGGTGCGAGCCACGCCGGGAACGCACCGGCGTAGTGCTCGAGCAGCACGCCGAAGAAGCGCTCGATCGAGCCGAACAGCGCGCGGTGAATCATCACCGGGCGGGTCTTCGACCCATCCGGGCCGGTGTACTCCAGGTTGAAGCGCTCGGGCAGGTTGAAATCGAGCTGTACCGTGGACATCTGCCAGGTGCGGCCGATGGCGTCACGCGCCTGAACGGAAATCTTCGGCCCATAGAACGCGGCACCCGCCGGGTCCGGAACGAGCTCCAGGCCCGACTTTTCCGCCACCGACTGCAGGATGTTGGTGGAGCGCTCCCAGATGTCGTCGTCGCCGATGTACTTCTCCGGGTCCTTGGTAGACAGTTCGAGGTAGAAGTCGTCCAGGCCGTAGTCCTGCAGCAGCGAGATGATGAACTCCAGCACGCTGGTCAGCTCTTCTTCCAGCTGGTCCTCGGTGCAATAGATGTGCGCATCGTCCTGGGTAAACCCGCGCGCGCGGGTCAGGCCGTGCACCACGCCGGACTTTTCGTAGCGGTACACAGTACCGAACTCGAACAGGCGCAGCGGCAGCTCACGGTACGAACGCCCGCGCGAGTCGAAGATCAGGTTGTGCATCGGGCAGTTCATCGGCTTGACGTAGTAGTCCACCGCCTGCTTGGTCACGTTGCCGTCCTCGTCGACCTCGCCGTCGAGCTGCATCGGCGGGAACATGCCGTCGGCGTACCAGTCCAGGTGGCCCGACTTCTGGAAGAGCTCGCCCTTGGTCACGTGCGGGGTGTTGACGAAGGAGTACCCGGCCTTCAGGTGGCGCTGGCGGGAGTGCTCCTCCATCACCATGCGCACAATGCCGCCGTCCGGGTGGAAGACCGGCAGGCCCGAGCCCACCTCGTCCGGGAAGGAAAACAGGTCCATCTCGTTGCCCAGTCGGCGGTGGTCGCGCTTCTCCGCCTCCTCGAGCATGGTCATGTACTCGTCCAGCTTCTCCTTGGACTCCCACGCGGTGCCGTAGACGCGCTGCAGCCCAGCGTTGTTCTGGTCGCCGCGCCAGTACGCAGCGGAAGAACGGGTCAGAGCGAACGCCGGGATGTACTTGGTGGTCGGTACGTGCGGGCCGCGGCAGAGGTCAAACCACTCGACGTCGCCCGTGCGCGGATTGACGTTGTCGTAGTAGGTCAGCTCACCGGCACCCACCTCGGTCGCCTCGTCCGAATCCGGGTCGACGTTGCCCTTGTCCTGGATCAACTCAAGCTTGTACGGCTCGTCCGCCAGCTTTTCCGACGCCACCTCAGCGGACTCGAAGACGCCGCGGGCAAACTTCTGGCCCTGCTTGATGATCTTCTTCATCCGGCGTTCCAGCTTCTTCAGGTCCTCCGGCGTAAAGGGCTCAGCCACGTCGAAGTCGTAGTAGAAGCCGCCCTCGATCGCCGGGCCGATACCGAGCTTCGTGCCCGGGAACTCCGCCTGCACCGCCTGCGCGAGCACGTGCGCGCAGGAGTGGCGGATTACCGAGCGGCCCAGCTCCGTATTGGCAGCGACCGGGGTAAAGGTTGCGGTCTCATCCGGCACGTGCGAGAGATCAACCAGCTCGCCCGCCTCGTTCTTCACGACAACGACGGCGTTGTCGCCCCGGTTGGGCAGGTTCAGCTCGCGCATCGCCGCGCCCACGGGGGTGCCTGCTGGCACCTCGAAGGGCTCGAACTCTACCTGCACGTTGACATCGGCTACATCGGTGGCCATTGGCGCTCCTTTGCGCATCATCTGGGGTCCGCCGTACCTGGGCGCACCCCTTCAAGTTCACTGTTCGTCATGCGGCGGGCGCGAAAGAGGGCCCGACACGTCGTTGCACATCCTACCCCGCGGCTGTGCGGGGTTGCGGGTTGGCGGGGTCACGTAGCGTCGAAAAGCGAACTAGGCTTCGAGCAGCGACTGACCCCAGTAGTCGCTCTCACCGACGCCGGGCACGATGTAGTACACGGCCGAGCCGATGTGGGTGATCCACTCATTGAGACGATCGACCTCATCGAGGTGCGCGAGCATCGGGGTAAAGCTCTCGTCCGGGTCGCGCTGATAGGACATGAACACCAGCCCGGCGTTGGACAGCTCGCCGGACCCCGGCTCGGGCGGCAAGTTGTAGTTGTAGGGGCGGCGCAGAATCTTCGTGCCCACCGCGCGGGCGCGCGCCATGTGCGAGTTGCGGTCAATGACCGGCAGCCCGTACTCATCGCGGGCCTCGAAATCAGGCTCCGAAAACTCGTCCCCGCCCGTCAGCGGCGCACCAGTGTCTAAGGTGCGGCCCACCGCCTCTTCGCGGGAGCGGCGATCCAAAAGCTCCCACGTGTCCAAATTCATGGCGATGCGGCGCACCACCAGCGACGTGCCACCGGCAAACGGGCCGGAAGGGATCCACACCTGCTCGTTGTATTCTTCCTCCGTGTGCGGGTTGACCGTCCCGTCCACCTGGCCAAACAGGTTGCGCGGGGTCTCACCCTCCGGCGTGGCCCCGCGCGCATTGACAAAGCCCTGCTGCACCCAGGCCGTCTCCACGTAATCCACGCCCGCGCGCGTCATGTGCCGCATCGCCCACGCGCCCATCACCGGGTCGTCGCAGCAAATCTGCAGCACCAGGTCGGTCTGCCCCCACTTCGGGTCGAGCTTGTCGCGGGTCATTGCCGGAATGTCGTGCAGCCACTCCGGCTTATCCATCCCCGCCTTGGCGAAAAGCCCCTCGCCAAAGCCGCAGGTAAAAGTAAGGCTTGCGGGCCAAGCCGTCATCTCCGGCTCAAGGCTGCCCAGCGGATTCTGCCCATTGGCCAGCCTGCGCGCGTCCTCAGTCCACAGCCGCATCAGCCGCGCGACCACCTTCGCGTCGGCCCCGTCTTTGAGGTTGAAGCCGATGAGGTTCAGGCACGCCTGCTCAGGCGTGGCCACGCCAGCCTGGTGCGCACCGTGAAAATCTACGGTTGCTTCCCGCAGCGGCAGCGGCGGGGCTTCCGGTTCGTCTGCGCAGGCAGCGAGCATGCTTAACGACGCCACTCCCGCCGAACCAGCGAGAAATCCCCGTCGCGAAACCGCCATCGTAAAAGTTCACTTCCCCTTTTCTAGTTCTGCTTCTGGTGCTTCTCTTGCTACTAGTGTGCGCTGTGATCCATCTCGCCATGGTCCATGTCGCCATGGTCCATCTCATCGTGGTTCATCGCGCTGTGGCCCGCGAGCTGGCCGTCTTCGCCGTAATCCTCGCCGCCCGGCAGCATGGAGCGCACCGCGACGCCGTCGACAGCAATGCTCTCACCGTCAGCGGTTTCGAACTCGATGTCAACGGTGTCGCCTGCCGGAATCTCCGGGGCGTAGCCCATGACCATCAGGTGGTCGCCGCCAGGGGCCAGCTCTGCCGTGCCGCCAGCCGGGATGGTGATGCCGCCCTCCTTCTCCTGCATGACGCCGTCCACGGTCTCGTGGATCTCGTAGGAAGCCTCGCCCAGCGAGGTGGTGAAGCCGGTAACCGTGATCTCGTTATCCGAGGTGTTGTGGATGGTGCCGAAGATGGCGGTCATCTCGGTGCCGTCCTCCGCATTAGCGGCGGCCTTGGCGCGCACGGTGGCGTTCTCCAGTTTGAGGTCGCCGTCGCCAAGCAGCTCGCCCTCGGCATCAGCCGAGTCGGAGGAGTCTGCGGCCGCGGACTCGGTTGCGGCGCTCGAGGTGGTTGCCTCGGATGCGGCGGTGGTCTCCTCGGTCTGCGTGGAGTCGTTCTCATTCGCAGGGCTGCAGGCTCCGAGCGCCAGGGTTGCCACAGCTGCAAGTGCGATGGTGGTGGAACGGGAGATAGACATATTCTGCTCTTTTCTGTCGGGATGAGTGGGTTTTACTTATTCTTTCGGCCGATAAGGACGATGCCGACACCGAGCACAGCGATCACCGCGACGATGATGCCGATAACCACGCCGGCGCTCATGCCGGAATCCTGCGTCGCAGAGTCTTCGGATGCGGCATCAACTGCCGCGTCGTCATCGTTTGCGCTCTCGGAGTGCGCTCCGGCCGTCGGCTCGTAAGTAAAGGTGGTGCGGCCTTTTGTTGAGTGACCGTCAGAAGAGATGATCTGGAACCCAACCTGGTACTCGCCAGGCTCGGCGTTCTCCTCCACTTCTGCGGGGACATCAACAGTCACCAGTCGTTCGTTTAACTCGGGCTCCCCAGTGAACAGGATCTCACCGTCACTGACGCGAGACAGCGCGACGGTATTAAACCCCTCCTTCGGCTGCCCAGAGAACTCCAACGTAATCGAATCCGGGAACTCCGAGACCACAGATGCGTTCTCCGGGTCCCCACCGATCACCGAGTCATGAGCGAGTGCCGCCGGGGCACCAATCGCGGCTAGACCTGCGACAGCGCCGGCCGCGGCCAAAGCGCACTGCGTGCGCCACGGGAAGCGTTGCATCAAAAAGGCTCTCCATTCTTTGGTCGCGCGGAGGGACGTGTGTTTCACGTTTCCGCTTAGGAGAGTAGTCGGGCCACAGCCCTAAAGAGTTCCCGGCCCACCAACTTTTGTTTGATGCCCTGATGCCCGCCCAAAATGGGGGGTTCAGAAAAGAAGACAGCCGCCAGAAGCTGGCGGCTGTCTCGGTGTGGTCCTAGCTGGGATCGAACCAGCGACCTTTCCGGTGTGAACGGAACGCTCTTCCACTGAGCCATAGGACCGAACGAGTAAGTACTTTACAACGCCGGTGACCTTTTCCACGAATCCGCAGGATATGGGGCGCTTTGCGCGCTCCGCCCCCCAAAAACACGCGGCGTGGCTTTCAAACTACAGTGTTGTAATCCCCACCCCTCCAACCGAGACCACTAGAGGTGCCACTTTACGCGCATGACCTCACGATTTGGACTCTGGTGAGCAACAGGTTAATGTTTTATCTCGCACAATGCAGTGCATGCGGATGTAGCGCAGTTGGTAGCGCATCACCT
>NZ_KV825619.1:141636-161398 GCF_001831515.1 Corynebacterium sp. HMSC074A01 | reverse complement strand
GGTCACTGGTTCGATCCCAGTATCGCGCACAGGGTCTTCGAAAGAGGGCTCGGAAGGTAAATCTCAAAGGTTTGCCACGCGGATGTAGCGCAGTTGGTAGCGCATCACCTTGCCAAGGTGAGGGTCGCGAGTTCGAGTCTCGTCATCCGCTCCAAGTACATATGGGTACTTTTGGAGGTTAAGCTCCACGGTGGATTGGTCGAGTGGTTAGGCAACGGTCTGCAAAACCGTGTACACGGGTTCGATTCCCGTATCCACCTCCAAGCTGGAAACAGCCCGCGCGATTAGCTCAGCGGTAGAGCACTACCTCGACACGGTAGGGGTCACTGGTTCGATCCCAGTATCGCGCACAGAGTCCTCGCAAGAGGGCTCATACGGTAAACCTCAACGTTTGCCACGCGGATGTAGCGCAGTTGGTAGCGCATCACCTTGCCAAGGTGAGGGTCGCGAGTTCGAGTCTCGTCATCCGCTCCACTATCACTCACGCCCCCGGTATTGACGGGGGCGTGAGTTTTTCTTTGCAGTTGGGTCCCGGACCCGAGGCCCCGCCTAAACGGAGCTAGCTCCATTTAGGACAGTCAGCTCCGCGCGACCTGGCGTTTTCCAGACGACCCGTGCCTAAATGGAGCTAGCTCCCTTTAGGACAACCGGCATCGGGCCAACCCACACCAGTGCTGCCGATCAGAAAAATCCGCCTACTCGCCGCGCGTCTGGTCTTCCAGCTGTGCGAGAAATAAGCGCGCGACCGTAAACTCCAGAGGCTCCTTCATCGGATCGGAGTAGGTCTTCTCCCCCGCCCGGCGCGCCAGTTGCTGCCGTGCCAACGTGACGATGGCATCTAGGCCTCCGGACGAGACCTGCATCGGGTTCTTCGTGGTCTGCACGAGCTCCGGGTTGATGCCTAGGTCGGCGGCGATGCGGCGGAAGAGCTCCTTGTCTTGTGTGAGGTCGGCTCCGCGGGTCACGCGTGGGTGGATGCGCAGTGCGAGATCGACTGCCTCGTGCGTCTGCCAAACCTGGATGTGGCGCTGTGGTTCCGCAATGAGCCGCTCGTAGAAATCCGGGATGAAGCGCTCACGGGTGAAGTTTGCCTCGATCCCCCGGCGGACCTGGGCATCCCACTGCTGGAGGTAATCTTCGGCAGTCGCATCGATGGTTTTCCCACCGAGAAACAGGGCATCCGCGCCCGCGCCCGTGATCAGTGCCCCGTCGGCACCATGCTCCTGCCTCAGCTTATCGACGGCCACCAAAATAGCCCCTGAGAGCACTTCCCAGGGCTCGGCGGACTCAAGGCGGTCGACGGTTTCCCCGAGAAGCTCCTCCAGCGCTTCTCCGCGCGGTGCGACGACGTGGTGCTCAAAGCCGAGCGCGTGTGCTACCTCGCGCGCCACCCGGGTCTCCTCTGCGGCTTGTTGCGAGGAGTCTTGGCTAAATGTCACCGCGAGAACATCAGTGCGCAGCTGGGCGAGCACCGCGGCGATGAGGATCGAATCGACGCCGCCGGAGAGCATGAGCACTGGGCGTCCCGGCCAGCGCTCGAGTACTGCTTCAAGGCGCGCCCGCAGGTAGTCGACGATTGCCTGTTTGGCAGGCGCATATTCGGTGATGTCGTAGGTGCCCGGCTCGATGCTGCGTTCGTCGGCGACGTACTCGCAGTCCTTATCAGTCACGGCCATCTTTCGTCCTTTCCTCAAGTGCTGCAATTCGCTGTTGGAGTTCTCGTATCTGTTTGCGTCGTGTTTTCACGACTACCGGCTCGGCGTGCGTGTGGCGGTAGACGGCCACGTGCACCATCCAGGAGAAGGCACCCAGGATGACCCCGGCGGTAAGGATCAAGCCGAATCGCTCGAGCGTGCCCACGTTCTCCAGCCCTGCGAGCGAAATGTTGAAGGACAGCACTCCGATGACGGCGAGGAAGACAGACAGGATCTCGATACTCCGTAAGAGACTATTGCGTGATTCTGCTTCGATCTTTTCCGACATCCGCTCTACCTCGGCGCTGACGTGTGCGAGCTCCGTATCAACGCGGCCTTGGATGGAGTGTTGCACTTGGCGCTCGGTGGCAATCATCATCCTGTAGGAGACGAACTCTGCGTGCAGGGCTGTTGCATCTGCTGGCAGGTTCTTAATCGCCATTTGTACTGAGTGCAATGCCTCGGCATAAAAGTCGTCCCGGGAGCGAACTGTATGCCCGGAGAACACGTCGGAGCGTGGCGCTGCCTCCACAGCCGCCATGCGGCGGTAGCCTTCGGCACGCCGGTAGTGCGCGACGAAGTCGTTTGGCGAGTGGTAACGCAAGATTGCTTCGGAGAAGGCGAGAATTTGCTCCCCGTACTCGGTGTCTGGGTAGAGCCACAGCCCGTGGAGCATGAGGTGCTTAAGCTTCAGCGGCACCGGTTCCAGCTGCGAGACGGCGGTGTCTTGACCGTCACTGTGTGAGACTCCCACGGCGTCGAAGACGTGCTGCGGGTCAATCCTGCGCCCCGCAAGCAGCCTGGCGAAGGTGAGAAAGACCTGGTTGAGGTTGACGGTCACCGACAGGTTATGGAAGCGAAGGGGTGCGTCGCTTGCCATGTCGAGTACGCGCCGAATGCCGTCGTGGTCGAAGTTGAAGCGGTGGAGTTGCAGCTCGATAAGGATGAGTGCGAACTCCGCCGTGCGGGACTGCTTAGCCCATTCCGGCAGCAACCGGAGCCACTCCTCGTTGTGCTCTCCGAGGTTGCACTCGCGTGCTTTCCACGTCGCGTCGGTGACGGCATTGAACATCGCTTCAAAGGCGTCGATGTTGCGGTAAACGGTCTCACCGAACACTTCATGCGCGAGCTCGCAAATGTGCTGCTTCCAGCCAATGCCTGCCGCGTCTGGGTCAAAGAGTGCGGCGAACAGCCTGTCCGGGTTGTCGCCGTCTATCCATACCCGCCGCGCTTCTTCTACGAGCGGGGAGCGATCGTCCACGTGCTGTTTCCTCCAAAATCCCGACGGTCAGATGTGTACGCTTGACGCCATGGTAGACGCGCGCCGCACAATTGAACCAGCGGAACTGTTAGGCACTGTACTGCCCCCTTCGGTCCCGCAACTGCGCCTGCTTGCGGTGATGACGGTGTCCGGCGCGGCCTCGCTCGACGGCACGTCCCGCTCGCTTGGCAACAGCATCGACTCGGAGCTACTCAACCTGCTGCGTGTGTGGTCCGATGCGGTGTTGGTCGGCGGCGGCACCGCTCGGGCGGAAAACTACTTCGGGGTCAAGTGCACCGCCGACGACAAGGCCCAGCGTCGAGCGCGCGGGCAAGCGGAAGTTCCGCCGCTGGCGATCATCACCGAGAGTTTCGACTTTGACGTGGACACGCAGTTGTTCTACGACACCGAAGTGCCCCCGCTGTTTCTCGCCCCGCAGCACTGCGTCGACGATCCGGCGCTCGCGGGGCGTCGAGAAGCACTGCGGCAGGCAGGCGGGCGCATCCTCTCCACTGGCGATGGCTCCGCGCGCTCGATTATCGACGCGCTACGCGCCCAAGGCTTCAACCGTATCTCCTGCGAGGGCGGGCCCGGGCTCTACGGCATGCTGCTGGCCGCAGGGTTGGGCGATATCCTGCACCTGACCATCGACCCGACGCTCCAGGGCAACGTGGAAAAGCCGCTTTTCGGCGGCGGTGGCGACTACACCACCTCGCTCGAGGTCGAGGACGTACGCGTCAGCGAGGACTCCATGATGTTCGTGCGCTACCGCTTGCCCGGCGCTGCCGCTTCCCGCGAGGGGTAATTGATTCGGTACGGTTAGGCGCGTGACAAACGCGCAAGACTCTCGACCCGGCTGGGCCCAACGCCTGGACACCTTCTGGACCGCACCCGCCCCGCAGGGGGCGCACACAAACGCCACGACGCGCACGCTGTCCCCCGCCGCCCGCACAGCCCGTGCTGCCGCCTGGCCGCTGGCGGTGCTGTTGATCATCCATCGCGTCTTCGTGCTTGCCAGGCAGGGCTCCCCGACTGACGACTTCACCACCGTGTGGGCAGCTGCCCGCCGCTTCGTCGAGCGCGTGCCGGTCTACAACGAGGTCTACCACTACGTGGACCCCCACTACCTGTACAACCCCGGCGCTACCCTGCTGCTGTCCCCGCTGGGGCTCGCCGCGGACCCGAACGCGGTACGCCCGCTGTTTATCCTGGCCAACGCGCTGGCCATCATCGCCGCACTCGCCTGGTCCACCACGCTGGCCGGCCGCAGCCTGCGAGGCCCGGTCTTCCCCGTCGCGCTCAGCTTGGCCTTCGCCACCGAGGCCGTCACCAACACACTGGTGTTCTCCAACATCAACGGCATCCTGCTTCTCGCGCTCACCGCGTTTTTGGCCAGCTACCGCGCGCGCCGCTTCATCCACGCGGGCGTCATCCTTGGCCTGGCCATCCTGATCAAGCCGATGTTCGCCCCGCTGCTGGTCCTGCCGCTCATGCAACTACAGCTGCGCACCGTACTCGCAGGCATCGCCGTGCCCGTGCTGTTGAACGCGATCGCGTGGCCGCTCACCCCGGGCGCGGGCGACTACTTCGGCAGGCTCGTGCCGTACCTGAGCACCACCCGCGACTACGCAAACTCCTCGCTCGCGGGCTTCGCCGTCTACTTTGGCATGCCGGGATGGCTCCACGGCCTGTGTTTTGTCCTCTTCGCCGCGGCCGTCGCCGTCGCGGTGCTTGGCCTGGCCCGCTGGCGCTTTACCGACGAGTGGCTCTGGCTCACCTGCTCCACAGCAGTACTGCTCGCCGGGGTCTGCCTGCTCAGTTCCTTGGGCCAGGCCTACTACACCATGATGCTCTTCCCCGCCGCCTTCACCGCGCTGCACAAAGCAAGCCCCTTCCACACCGGCACCGTGTGGTTGGGCCTGCTGCTGTGCGTGAGCCCGCTGCGCTTCGATGCCGAGGTCATGGGGCTAACAGGCCGCTGGCTCGGGACGTTTTTGCCCACGGCCGGGTGGGCCATATTCATCGTCGCGGTCGCTGCGTGGGTAGTGTCGGTGCAAACGCAAACCCCGGCTAAGGAGGCCCACAATGGCTGACAATACCCCCGACTTCGCCTCGCTTTCCCCGCAGGAGTGGAAGGAAAGGCTGACCCCGGAGGAGTACCACGTGCTGCGCGAGGCCGGCACCGAGCCGCCGGGCGTAGGCGAATACACCGACACCACCACCGAGGGCGTCTACCGCTGCCGCGCCTGCAACGCGGAGCTCTTCCGCTCCTCCTCCAAGTTCGACGCCCACTGCGGCTGGCCCGCCTTCTTTACCCCGCTGGCGGGCGACGCCGTCATCGAGCGCGAGGACCGCTCCTTAGGCATGGTCCGCACCGAGGTGCTGTGCGCGAACTGCCACTCGCACCTGGGCCACGTCTTCGCAGGCGAGGGCTTCGACACCCCGACCGACCTGCGCTACTGCATCAACTCGATCTCGCTGACCCTCGAGGAGCGCTAAAGCTTTGCTTATCGACGCCGCGTGAGCCTGCCCCGCCGCGTCGATAAGCAATCGGCCCCTAAGGCAGGACCTTGATGATCTCGCCGATGCCTGCGACGCGGCGGCCCGTGTGGAACGGGATCTCCTCGCGCACGTGCAGGCGGGCCTCGGTGTAGCGCATGGTGTGCATGAGCTCCTCAATGCGCGCCAGGGTCGGCGCCTCGAAGGCGAGCATCCACTCGTAATCGCCGAGTGTGAACGCCTCGACCGTGTTCGCTCGCACGTCGGCGAAGTCGCGCGCCGCCTTGCCGTGGTTGGCCAGGATGCGGCGACGCTCCTGCGGATCCAGCAGGTACCACTCGTAGGAACGGACGAACGGGTAGACCGTAATCCACGCCTCCGGGTCCTCGCCCATAATGAAGCTGGGCAGGTGCGACTTGTTGAACTCGGCCGGGCGGTGCAGGCCGTTGCCCAGCCACGCCACCTCAAGAAGCTGACCCAGGGTGGTCGTGCGACGAAAGTCCGCAAGTGCCTTCTGCAGCTCTTCGAAGTGCTCCGCGTGCCACCAGATCATGAAATCCGCGTCGGCGCGGATGCCGGTGTTGTCGTAGATGCCGCGCACCACGACCTTGCCCTCCGCTTCAAGATCCGCGAAGAACTGCTGTGCTTCCTTGGTCAGCTCCTCGCGCTCAGAGCCTAGCGCACCGGGGATCGCGCGAAAAACCGCAAACTGCAGGTAGCGCTGCATGGCGTTGAGCGCATCGAAGTCAAGCTTGGCCATAGGATTCTTCTCCCTTCCTGTGGCCCGAAAGAGGCCACCTCAAACGAAAGTCGTATGCAAGTCTACGCGCTTTCACCCACGGCGCGCCTCCCACCCGATCCCACAGTTCACGTTTACCTTAATTCCTGTGATGAATTCGGACACTTCCTCCCAGACGGGCAACGGCACGCGCGACACGCACAGCGAGCAGGCCAGCCTGCCCGCAGACTTCTCCGCCGCGGTGGAGTCCATGCACGCGGCGAAGTTGCGCCCGGAGATCACCTTGGGCACGATCCGCCCGCCGCAGCGCCCCGCGCCGTACAGCCACGCCGTGGGCCTCGAAGTCGAGCGCCCGCAGGAGACCAAGCCCGGCGAGCCGATCCCGGTCGACTCCGAGGGCGACGCGTTCGGCCGCCTCATCCTTTTGCACTCCCCCGACGCGGAGGAGGCCTGGGAGGGCTCCATGCGACTGGTGGCCTACATCCAGGCAGACATGGATGATGCTGTGGCCTCCGACCCGCTGCTTCCCGACGTCGCGTGGCAGTGGCTCAACGAATCCCTCGACGAGACCGGGGCCGGCTTTACCAACCTGGGCGGCACCGTCACCTCCACCGCGTCCGTGCGCTTCGGCGAGATCGGCGGGCCGCCGCGCGCCTACCAGCTGGAGATGCGCGCCTCCTGGACCGCAGAAGGCATCGACCTCGCAGCGCACGTCGAAGCCTTTGCCAAGGTGCTCGCGCACGTCGCAGGCTTGCCGCCTGAAGGTGTCACCGCGTTGGGGAACCGCTAAACTTCCTTGAAGTGTCACAGCAACTGCAGTACGAACTCATCGATGAGCCAGCAGGGTTTCATCGTGCTGCCGCACGCCTGTTAGCCGGGCGCGGCCCGTTTGCGGTAGATACCGAGCGCGCCTCCACGTTTCGCTACGACGACCGCGCCTTCCTCGTCCAGGTGTATCGCCCCGGGGCTGGCACCTTTCTGCTTGCCCCCGAGGGGCACCGCGAGGAGTTCAAGGACGTTTTTGCGCCGGTGCTCAACCACGGCACCTGGATCCTGCACGCCGCTGGCGAAGACCTGCCTTCGCTAGCCGAGCTGGGCCTTTTCGCAGGTTCCCTGTTTGATACTGAGCTCGCCGGGCGCATCGCGGGCTTCGACCGCACCAATCTCGGCGCGATGGTCGAGGAGTTTGTGGGCATCCACCTGGAGAAGGGCCACGGCCGCGAAGATTGGTCAACCGTCCCGCTGCCCAGGGCGTGGCAGGACTACGCCGCCTTAGACGTGCTCTACCTCCACGACCTCGCTGACGCGCTGACCTGTCTGCTTGCCGAGGACGGCAAGCTCGACATCGCCGAGCAGGAGTTCGCCCACGTCCTCCACACGCGCTCGCAGGCCCCGGAAGCAGGCACCTGGCGCGACGTGAAAGGTATCTCCCGATTCAACTCCCCTGAATCGCTCCAGCTCGCCCGCGCGCTGTGGGAGCACCGGGATGCGCTCGCCCGCAAGCACGACCGCTCGCCAATGCGCCTGCTACCGAACAAGGTGCTGGTGGACATTGCCGCGAACCGGCCGCGCAGCGTCGCCGAGATCCGCGCGACCCCGGGGTTTCCTCGCCGGCGTCGCGGCGCCGCGGAGCGCTGCGCGTCTGTCCTTGCCGACGCGCGTGCCCAAGACCCCGCAACGTGGCCGCGGCCAGAGCGCAGTGCCTCGGGGATACCCTCTACCTCCACGCTGAAGAAGCACTACCCACAAGCCTGGGAGTGCATCGCGGAAACAAAGGCCGCGGTTGAGAAGCTCGCGGCAGAACTCGACCTGAATACGTCCACGGTGATAACCACGAAAACGCTGCGAACGGTGCTGTGGAAAGCAATGCAAGCAGAGACCGCCTGGGATATCGACCAGGCGTACGCGGCGCTTGCCGACGCCGGGGCGCGCCCCTGGCAGTGCGAGATGGTCGCACCACTTATCGTGGCCGCCAAAGCGCACGACGTGCCCACTCCCCCGAACCGCGCATAACGCTGTTCCGTGCTGAAATGCGCGTGCTGGACTCGCGGCGCAGGTTTAGCGGTCAGCCAACTCCAGCGCCCACTGGCGCACCTGCGCCGTCGCGCTTGCCTCGTCGAGCCCGTACTCCGCGAGCACCTCGTCGCGCGAGGCGTGCTCCGGGAACACGGAGGGGAACGCCAACTGACGCAGCGGCGTGTCCACACCCACCGCGTGCAGCGCCTCCGCCACGGCGGATCCAACGCCGCCGCGCAGCAGGCCGTCTTCGTAGACCACCACCAGGTCAGCCTCCGCTGCCATGTCAACCAGCTCGGCGGCAACCGGGATCACCCAGCGCGGGTCCACCACGGTCAGGTCGATGCCCTCGGTACCTAGCTCTTCGGCGATCGCGCAGGCGGGTGCAGCAAAGGTGCCGATGGCCACCATGAGCACGTTGAGGCGGGCCTCGTCTGTCTCCGCGGTCTCCGCCGGGCGGTGCAGCACATCGACGTTACCCCGACGTTCCAGGGCCGGGATGTCCTCGCCCACCTTCCCTTTCGGGAAACGCACGATCGTCGGACCGTCGGTCACCGCGATTGCCTCGCCGAACTCCTCGCGCAGACGCTGCGGGTCGCGTGGTGCTGCGATCCGGATACCCGGCACGATCGAGGCCAAAGAAAGGTCCCAGACGCCGTTGTGGCTCGCCCCGTCCGAGCCGGTCACACCGGCCCGGTCAAGCACGACGGTCACCGGCAGGTGCAACAGGCCGGCATCCATGAGCAGCTGGTCGAAGGCGCGGTTGAGGAAGGTGGAGTAGACCGCGACCACCGGGTGCATCCCGCCGAGCGCGAGCCCCGCGGCAGAGGTGATCGCGTGCTGCTCCGCAATACCCACGTCAAAGAACCTGTCCGGGAACTGCTCCGCGAAAGGCTGCAGCCCGGTCGGGCCAGCCATCGCGGCGGTAATCGCCACGATGTCCTCGCGCTCGCGGCCTGCCCGCAGGAGTTCCTCGGTAAACACGCTGGTCCAGCCCGGGGCGGACTTGGCCAGCGAGGCACCGGTCACCGGGTCAATGACACCGGTGGAGTGCATCTGATCCGCCTCGTCGTTCACCGCGGGGGCAAAACCGTGGCCTTTCTCCGTCACCACGTGCACGATCAGCGGCCCGTCGTAGCTGTTCGCGTACTTCAGCGCGCTGATGAGCGCCTTCAGGTCGTGGCCCTCCACCGGGCCGACGTACTTCATGCCCAGATCCGAGAACATCTCAGTGGGCAGCACCTGGTACTTCACGCCCTCCTTGAGCGCGTGCAGCGCATCGAAGGTGCGCTCGCCGACCCAGCCCATGGATTTCAGCGTCTTCTTGCCGTTTTCCATCACCTCGTCATAGCCCGGCTGCATGCGCAGCGCCGCCAGCTGGCCGCGGAGCTTGGTGAGGTTGTTGGCAAAGCCACCGATCGTCGGCGAGTAGGAACGCCCATTGTCGTTGACCACGATGACCACGTTGCGCTCGCCCGCTGCAATATTGTTCAGCGCCTCCCAGCACATGCCGCCGGTCAGTGCGCCGTCGCCGACCACGGCGACGACCTTGTCCGAGCCGCGGCCGGAAAGCTCCTTCGCCTTCGACAGCCCGTCGGCGTACGACAGCGAAGCGCTCGCGTGCGAAGACTCCGTCCAGTCATGCTCGGATTCCGCGCGCGCAGTGTAGCCGGATAGGCCGCCCTTCTTGCGCAGCGTGTCGAACTGGCCCGCGCGGCCGGTGAGGATCTTGTGCACATAGGACTGGTGCGAGGTGTCAAAGATGATCGGGTCATCCGGCGAGTTGAAGACGTAGTGCAGCGCGAGCGTCAGTTCAACCACGCCGAGGTTGGGGCCCAGGTGTCCCCCGGTCGCGGACACCTTGGAAATCAACAGCTGACGGATCTCCTCCGCGAGTGCGCGCAGCTCGCTTTTCGAAAGCGACTTGATGTCCGCCGGCGATGTGAGTCCCTCGAGCATTCCCACTGTCCTCAAGCTCTCCTTCTCTCGCCCTACAGTCCGTCCGCAGGTGGGCGAAAAACCACCGCCCAGCCTGTATTTCACGTCATCTTACACCGTGACTCGTCTGCGCCCGTAGCCCTACTGGTCGGCAGGTCGCAGCAGGCACATCGTTTCAAAGTGGTGGGTGTTGGGGAAGGCGTCGATAAGCAGCAGGCGCTCCACGGCAAAGCCTGCCTCGCCCCAGCTCGCCAGATCGCGCGCGAGCGTCGCCGGGTTGCAGCCAACGTGGATGACGCGCTCCGGGCCCGCCGCCGCTACCGCGCGCACGACCTCGGCACCAGCACCGGCGCGCGGTGGGTCGAGCACAACGAGCCCCGGCGCGGGCAGCTGGGCGATGGCTTCCTCGACGCGCGCGTTGGTCACGTGCAGATCTAGGTCCGCAAGGCCCGGCTGGGGCGAGGAGGTCGCCGCTGGCGAGTAATCCACGGTTTCCACTCGCCCGCCGCCGGTAGCAAAACTGAGCGCGGGCGCGAACATGCCGACGCCGCCGTAGAGGTCCCAGGCCACCGGCCGGGAGTACTGTGCACTGCCCCACTCCGCCACCACGTCGGCGTAAGCCTGCGGTGCGTTGACGTGCGCCTGCCAGAAGGCCGTCGCGGGAAAGTGCAGGGTACGCGAGTCCACGTGCTCTTCCACGATCCCGCTGCCTTCCACACGCTTATCGACGGTCTCTGCACGCCGTCCCCGCTGCACCCGGCGGGTCTCCACCAGGTGCCGGGTGCCGGTGGCGTCGCGCACGGCGATGACCTCGGCGCCAGGGGTAAAGCTGCGCGCTCCGGGGCCGACGAGCCCGTCGAGAAGCCCGGGTACAGCCTGTGTGCATAGCGCATCCGCGACCACGTCGTTCGAGCGCAGCTTGCGCAGCCCGGCGCGTCCGGCAGCGTCAACGCCCAGGCGCACGCGGGTGCGCCAGCCGCGGGCGGGTGCCAGCGCGCGGGTTGCAAGCGCGGCGTCCAGGTCGAGCCCGCGCAGGACGTTCGAACGGCCCGCCAATGCCTGCAGCTGGCCGCGCAGTACCTGTGTCTTCAGCTCCAGCTGGTAGGCCGGGTCGATGAAGCTTAGATCGCAGCAGCCGGCCCCTGCTGCCGCGGCCGGACAGGTGGGGTCCACGCGGTGCGGCGAGGCTGTTGTGACCTCGAGCAGGTCAGCGCGGGCCCAGCGCTTCTTCACCTTGGTTAGCGTGGCGGTGACAGTTTCGCCGGGCAGCGCGCCGCGCACAAAAACGACGCGGCCATCGGGTGCGTTACCGATGGCCTCGCCGCCGTGCGCCAGCGCGCGGGTGGTCACCTCAATGTGCTCGCCCGGTGCGATGGCGGGATTGGTCATTGCGTATTACGGCTTACTTATCTTTGTTGAAGTCGTTGTTCTGGGCGATGATCTGCTTGAGCGCATCGCTCAGCGCGTTCGGGTTGCCAGCCTGCGGGGCGGAGCCTTGCGCTGCCTGCTGCCCCTGTTGCGCGCGCTGCTCCACTGCCTGCTGTACCTGCTGGGCCAGCTGCTTCGGCAGGGTGACCGGGAGCGAGTTTCCGGCCAGGATCGGGTCATTGCCGCGGTAGACAAAGGAGCGGGCAACCACTTCGCGGCCCAACTTCGCCATATCGTCTTCGCGCCCGGTCGGTGCCGCCAGGGTGACGCGGTACAGCCAGCGCGGGCCCTCCACGCCGATGATGCGGATCACGCCATTAGTACCGGTGCCGATGATCTCCTTGCCCCACGGACCCTGCTCGAAGCGCACGGGCATGTCCTCGTTGCGCATGCCCTCGGCGATCTCTTCTGCGGATTCCTCCCACAGCCCGCCCGAGCGTGGGGCGGCGAAGGCCACCGGGGTAATGCGGCCGTGGCGGGTGACGATGTGGACCATCTTCGGCCCTTGCTCGCCCATCTCCACCTGCACCTGCGCTTCCTTCGGGAAGGGGATCTTGATGGAGCCGAGGTTCAGCGTCGCGTTGGAAAAGTCGGTGAAGTCGAAGTCTTCGATGTTGACATTGTCGCCGTCGAAGGGGCCGGTGCTGCCGTTGACCGCGTCATAATCCTCAAGCCGGGTCGTACCGTCGGCCTGCTCAAGCGGGGCCTCGACAGTCGCAGTGCTTGTCGACGCCTCAGACGCAGCGCTCTCCTGCACGTCCTGAGCCTGGGGCTCCTGCGTGTCCTGCTCCTGCTGCGGCGCGGCGGCCTGTGCTTCCTGTGCGGCCTTTTCCTTCTTCTTGCCAAATGGCCACAATGCCATGGTGGTGTGTCCTCCTCGCGCCGACCGGCGCTTCCTTTTTATGTACGTCTATCCCTATACGCCACTGTAGGTGGTACGTAGTGCGCTTTCGACCTTAGCGCGCAGCCTGCAGTCTTAAGGCTTTAGCTCTGCCTGGCTCACCCCTGTTGCCCCCTAGTTGTGCCCTAGTTGGTGCCGGTCGAGCCATAGCCGCCGGCACCGCGCTCAGTGTCGTCTAACTCATCGACTTCCACGAAGTCGACCAGCTCCACCCGCTGCACGACCAGCTGGGCGATCCGCATGCCGCGCTCGATCGTAAACGCCTCGTCTCGGTCAGTGTTGACCATGCACACTTTCAGCTCGCCGCGGTACTGGGCGTCGATCGTGCCGGGAGTGTTCACAATGCTCAGCCCGTGCTTCGCGGCCAGGCCTGAGCGCGGGTGGATCAGCCCCACCGTGCCCAGCGGCAAGGCGAGCGCCACACCCGTGCCGACCAGGGCGCGCTGGCCCGGGGCAAGCGTGACGGTCTCCGCCGCGTAAAGGTCCGCGCCCGCATCCCCCGCGTGCGCCCTTTTTGGCAGCGGCAGTTCTGGGTCCAAGCGCTTCAGCGGGATTGGGCCGAGCGCGGACTGCGGTTCAGCATCATGATCTCGAGGGCTGTTGGTGGTGGCGTCCATGGTCGCCCACATTACGGCAATGGCTCCAAACTCAACTAAAGTTGCATGCGTGTCTGAAAACCCGCGCTATTCCAACGAGTCCACACAGCACACCTCCCCCACCGCAGGAGGTGCCGCGAAGGTGCTCTACCGTGAGCGCCAGTGGGTGCCCTGGTACTGGTGGGCCGCAGGTGCCTTCCTGACATTTTTGCTGGCCGCGCAGTTCGCGCTGAACCGCAACGTGTGGTGGTTTATCATCCCGCTGATCCTCATCGGCGGCCTCATCGGCTGGTACTTGACCTGGCTGTCGCGCACCACCGTCGCGGTGGAGCAGGACCCCGATGGCTCTCGCTGGCTGCGCGTCAACGACGCAAACTTGCCCGCGACCGTCGTCTCGCGCGCGATGGAAGTGCCGCAATCGGCCCGGCAGAACGCGTTGGGCCGCCAGCTCGACCCCGCTGCCTACCTTGTCTCCCACGCCTGGGTGCCGGAGCACGCGCTGATCGTCCTCGACGACCCGGAGGACCCCACCCCCTACTGGCTGGTCTCCTCCAAGGATCCGGAGGCGCTCCTCAAGGCGTTCGTGCCGAAACAACTGCACCAGTAGCCGAAAGAAATTAGCAGCAGGAAAGCTTGACGCAGACCACCGTACTGGTAATAACGTGTAGGTAAGACCTGTGCCGAAGAATCGGCCGGTACCTGCAACACGAGGGACCTAAAAATCATGTCCACAATCAACACGCTTCTTGCGCCCGGAGCCGTTGAGCTCAACGGCCGCGCGGGGAATTGGCGCGAGGCCATTCGCCTCGCAGGCAGTCTGCTGGAACGCTCCGGCGATGCCACACGTGACTACACCGATGCAATGGTGCAATCCGTCGAGGACAATGGCCCGTACATCGTGGTCGCTCCGGGTTTCGCCTTCGCGCACGCCCACCCGTCGGAAGCTGTAAAGCGCACGGCGCTGTCTTGGGTCAGGCTCGCGCAGCCGGTGGAGTTCGGCCACAAGTCGAACGACCCGGTCGACCTGGTGGTAGCGCTGGCGGCCCGCGATTCCTCGGAGCACCTTGCTGCCATGAAGGAATTGGCGGGACTTTTAGGCAAGCCCGCTACCCGCAGCGCCTTGGACAGCGTGTCCACGGAAGAGGAGCTGCGCGAGGTGCTTCGCACCGCGGGCAAGAAGAAATCCGCAAGCACAAAACAGGCCGCTGTCGCGCCGCGTGGCGCTGCCGCGCCACGCGACTCCCAGTCGGAGAAGCGCAGCGACTCGGTGCCGTCGAGAGGCAAGATCCTCACTGTCTGCGGCAACGGGCTGGGCACCTCACTGTTTCTCAAGAACACGCTTGAGCAGGTGCTCGACGCCTGGGGCTGGGGCCCGTACCTCGATGTGGAAGCCACGGACACGATCTCGGCGAAGGGGCGCGCGAAGGAAGCTGACTTCCTGCTCACCTCCGGTGAGATCGCTGCCACGCTTGGCGACGTCGGCGTGCCCGTCCATGTCATCGAAGACTTCACCAACATGTCCGAAATTGATGGGGCTCTGCGCGAGCTCTACGACGTTTAAGGCGGCACAGAAATGGACTTCCTCCTCGCAATCGCGAACTTTCTTGTCAATGAGATTCTCTCCGTCCCAGCCTTTTTGATTGGCCTGATTACCGCGGTCGGGCTTGCGGCCATGGGCCGCGGCGCCGGCCAAGTACTTGGCGGGGCGATCAAGGCAACGCTGGGCTTCTTGCTCATCGGCGCAGGTGCCGGCCTGGTGGTGTCTTCCCTTGAGCCACTCGGTGCCATGATCGCTGGTGCGACTGGCGCGCAGGGCGTGGTGCCCACCAACGAGGCGATCGTCGGCATTGCCCAAGAGCAATTCGGCAGCCAGGTCGCCTGGATCATGATCCTGGGCTTTGTGGTCTCGCTGCTGCTGGCCCGTTTTACGCCGATGAGCTACGTCTTCCTCACCGGCCACCACGTGCTGTTCATGGCCACCATGCTCACCATGGTGCTGGCCCCCGCGGGCTACTCCTCGTGGCTCGTCGTCCTCTTCGGTGCCGTCCTACTGGGCATTTTGATGGTCTCCCTGCCGGCGATCGCGCACCCGTGGACCCGCCGCATCACCGGCGATGACTCGATCGCCATCGGCCACTTCGGCACCGCCGGCTACCTCGCCGCAGGCGCTGTGGGCAAGGTGGTTGGCGGCAAGGGCACAAAAATGTCGCCGTCGACCGAGGAACTCAAGCTTCCCGAGGGCCTGCGCTTCCTCCGCGACTCCATGGTCGCCACCGCGCTGTCCATGGCGCTGATGTACATCGTTCTGGCCCTGCTGTTCATCGCCCGCGCGGGCACCGAGGAAGCGTTCACCGCCTTCGAAGGCGGCGCGACCAGCGTGGGCAACTACCTCATGCAGTCCTTTACCCAGGGCCTGCAGTTCGGTGTTGCCGTGGCCGTCATCCTCTTCGGTGTGCGCACCATTCTCGGCGAGCTGGTCCCGGCGTTCCAGGGCATCGCCGCCAAGGTGGTGCCCGGTGCCATCCCGGCACTCGATGCGCCGATCGTCTTCCCCTACGCGCAGAACGCCGTGCTGGTGGGCTTCATCTCTTCCTTCGTCGGCGGGCTGATCGGCCTGGCGGTGCTCTCCCTGTGGCTCAACCCGGCCTTTGGTGTCGCACTGATTCTGCCCGGCCTGGTCCCCCACTTCTTCACCGGCGGTGCCGCTGGCGTCTACGGCAATGCCACGGGCGGACGCCGCGGTGCGGTCCTTGGTGCCTTTGCCAACGGCCTGCTGATTACGTTCTTGCCCGCGTTCCTGCTGGGCGTGCTCGGCTCCTTCGGCTCCGCCAACACCACCTTCGGTGACGCCGACTTCGGCTGGTTCGGCCTGCTTTTGGGCTGGTCAACGCGTGCCGACGGTGCCCTGGGCCTCATCCTCGTTGCGCTCTGCGGTGCCGCTGTCTTTGCACTTGGCTGGCTCTCGCAGCGCAAGCTTGTCGACGGCAACTGGGACCCCACCCCCTGGCGCCCAGCCCCCGGCGAGGGCGCAGCAGCCGCTGCCGCAACCAACCCCGACGTGACTCCGCTGGCTGCCGGTCAGACCGCAGCGTCGAAGAAGTACCCGAAGGTCCTGCCTCCGGACGGGGCACCAGTCCCGCCCGCGCCGATCGTCTAGCCGGTTATGTAGCGGGCGCTACTCGCAGTCGAGGCAGAACTTCGAGCCGTCGTCCGCTGTGTAGGCCAAGCGCTTCTTCTTCTGCACGAGGAAGCACGAAGCGCAGGTGAACTCATCGTCCTGACGGGGCTTAACCTCAACGTTGAGCTCCTCGCCGGACAGGTCCTGCGGCGGGATTTCCACGGGCTCGACGATTTCGCCCTCGTCGTCCATGCTGCTGCCCGCAACCTCGGCGGCCTTCAGGCCCTCCAGCGAATCGGTCGTGATTTCATCGTCCTCGAGGCGGCGGCGCGGTGCATCGTAATCCGTGGCCATAGCAAGCACTCCCTAGCTCAAATATCGTTGGAATTTAGCGTCGTATCAGCACGCGTTTGAGCGGAATACTAAATGATTGGCCTGCGTCTGTCACTTTCGCCCCGCATACTGCACCTTTGTCGGGTTTTCGGGGGTGAAAACAGCGCCGAACTACGCCTGCAGATCCCGCTGGGCTCCCGCCTTGTGCAGCAGGTCCGCAAACTCGTCGGCGATCCCGGGCGCGCACGCGGTGACCAGCGCACCCTGCCCGCCGCGATCCACCAAGCCCGGGTGGTGCACCACCGCACCGGCTTCCGCCGCGATCACCGCCCCGGCGGCGTAGTCCCAGGGGTGGGTACCGTGCTCGTAGTAGGCGTCCACGCTGCCCTCGGCCACGCGACACAGGTCAAGTGCGGCCGAGCCCATACGCCGAATGTCGCGCACGACGGGCAGGATGTGCTGCAGGATTTCGGCCTGGCGGCCCCGCCACCCCGCATCGTAGGCAAACCCGGTCGCGAGCAGCGTGGTCGTAAGCTGTGATGCCCGGGAGGCGCGCAGCGGGTGCGCGGTGCCGTCGATAAGCACACTGGCCCCCTCACCCACCGCCGCGCGGTAGACCACCCCGCGCGCGACGTCGGCAACTGCGCCGGCGACGAGCTCGCCGTCGACGGCCACGCCGACGGAGACCGCGTAGGCGGGTACCCCGTAGATGAAGTTGACCGTGCCGTCGATCGGGTCGATGACCCACTCCACCCCTGTGCGGGTGGGCACCGCCGAGCCCTCCTCGCCGATGATGCCGTCGTCGGGGCGAAGCTCGGCCAGGCGCTTGGCCACGCGCGCCTCGCAGCCCTTATCCACCGCAGTGACCGGGTCGACCTCCGAAGACTTCGTCTCCGCCACCATCGCCACGGAACCATGCTTGGTTAAAAAGGCGCGCTGGTGCGCGACGAACTCGGCCGCATCGGTAACCAGGTCGACGCACATATCGCGTAACTCGGCGGGGCTGGGAACGTGATTTGCTGCAGTATTCATACTCCCTATCGTGCCCGGCCCGCGTCACAGCTGCATCCTGGGCACCCGAGGCCAGAGGTTTTGTAGAGTTGAGTACATGAGCGACACAACAGCGAATACCCAGGCTTCGACCGCGCCCACCTTGGGCTTTGGCGTTGACGTAGGCGGCTCCGGCATCAAGGGTGCCGTGGTTGATCTGCGCACCGGCGAGTTTGTCGGCGAGCGGATGAAGATCGCCACGCCCAAGCCCGCCACCCCGCAGGCCGTGGCGGACACCGTGGCGCAGATCGTGCGCGCGCACGACTGGCAGGGCCCGGTTGGCATCACGCTGCCGTCGGTGATTCGCCAGCAGGTTGCCATGACCGCCGCCAACATCGACCCCTCCTGGGTGGGCACACAGGTCCACGACCTCTTCGCCGAGGCCCTGGGCCGCGAGGAGCTCGCCGTGCTCAACGACGCCGACGCCGCCGGTGTCGCCGAGGTCGCCTTCGGCGAGCCGCAGGCGCGCGAGGGCGCAGTCATCTTCCTCACCTTCGGCACGGGCATCGGCTCCGCAATGCTTGTCGACGGCACGCTGTTCCCCAACACCGAGCTCGGACACCTCCTACTCGACGGGAAGGAAGCCGAACACCTCGCCTCCTCGGCGGCCAAGGACCGCGAGGACCTGAGCTACAAGAAGTGGGCCAAGCGCGTCGACGCTGTGCTACACGAGTATGCCCGCTTGTTGAACCCGGCCGCCTTTGTGGTCGGCGGCGGCATCTCCCGCAAGGCCGACAAGTGGGTGCCCCTGCTGACCGTCGACGTGCCTGTGATCCCGGCGAAGCTGCGCAACCGGGCCGGCATCGTCGGGGCCGCGATGGCCGCGCACACGCATCTCGCGCCCTAGGCGGCGCGCAGCTCACCGGTGCGCGTCGGCTTTCATGTACGGTGAGCACCGGACAAGAGCCACTGTCCTTGACCTAAAACGATGCGTTGCGAAACCGCTGCGCAGTGGGCCATGAGGAACGCAAAAGCCAAGACTCGCGGCGGGGGCTGGAATAGATTCATCCCCCACCCTGTTAAGATGGGCGTTCTATAAATGAAACCATTGCGCAACCCGACAAGATGTGCATCACACCTTGTTCGCAGCGCACGCGCGGTACTGCGGCGGCAGCGCTCCCACCTTTTATGTGGGAGTGCGGCTTAAGCTTAAACGCAGGACCGCGGTGAGGTGGTGGCAGTGGACAACGACCGAAACGGCGAAAGGGCGTACGTGGTAGCCAGCGAAGCTTCAGGCAATAACAGCGTCGACGATGCAGCACAGGCATCCTCCGACGGCGGAGCAGGCAACGGGTCGAGCGGCGCCGCGGCACCGGCGGCGAAGAAGACCGCGAAGAAAGCGGTAAAGAAGACTGCGCGCAAGAAGGCAACGAAGAAAACTGCCAAGAAGACGACGCGCAAGAAGGCGACAAAGAAGACCGCTCGCAAGACTGCGAAGAAGACGAAGAAGACGACGCGCAAGAAGGCGACGGCGGCGCACGCTGAGAGCTCCGCTGTAGATGAGGACGAGCTGCGCACCGACGCGCTGCTCGACGATGCGGATAACCCCGACGACCGCGAGGACGAGGACTACGATCCGGATCTCGCGGACGAGGCGGACTTCGACGATGAGCTCGCCGACGACCTCGATGAGGACGAACTCGACGAGGACCTCGATGACGCTGACGATGCTGACGCGGACGAGGACAGCGAAGACGAGGAAGAAGAGGAAGACTCCTCCTCTGTCTGGGACATCGAGGAGTCCGCGGCCCTGCGCCAGGCGCGCAAGGACGCGCAGCTGACTGCTTCGGCGGACTCGGTGCGCGCCTACCTCAAGCAGATCGGCAAGGTCGCGCTGCTGGACGCGGAGCAGGAGGTCTCGCTGGCCAAGCGCATCGAGGCCGGCCTCTACGCACAGCACCGCCTCGACGAGATGCAGCGCGCTGCCGCCGAGGGCGATAAGGACGCCAAGCTCACGCCTGCGGTCAAGCGCGACTTCCGCGCCGTGGCGCGCGACGGGCGCAAGGCGAAGAACCACCTGCTTGAGGCAAACCTGCGTCTCGTGGTCTCGCTGGCGAAGCGCTACACCGGCCGCGGCATGGCCTTCCTGGACCTCATCCAGGAGGGCAACCTGGGCCTGATCCGTGCCGTGGAGAAGTTCGACTACTCCAAGGGCTACAAGTTCTCCACCTACGCCACGTGGTGGATCC
>NZ_KV825619.1:123423-141536 GCF_001831515.1 Corynebacterium sp. HMSC074A01 | reverse complement strand
TCCACCTACGCCACGTGGTGGATCCGCCAGGCGATTACGCGCGCGATGGCGGACCAGGCGCGCACCATCCGTATCCCGGTGCACATGGTCGAGGTCATCAACAAGCTCGGCCGCATCCAGCGCGAGTTGCTCCAGGACCTGGGCCGCGAGCCAACGCCGCTGGAGCTGGCCAAGGAGATGGACATCACCGAGGAGAAGGTGATGGAGATCCAGCAGTACGCCCGCGAGCCGATCTCGTTGGATCAGACGATTGGCGACGAGGGCGACAGCCAGCTCGGCGACTTCATCGAGGACTCCGAGGCCGTCGTCGCAGTCGATGCGGTCTCCTTCACACTCCTGCAGGATCAGCTCCAGGATGTGCTCCACACGCTCTCCGAGCGTGAGGCGGGCGTGGTGCGCCTGCGCTTTGGCCTGACCGACGGTATGCCGCGCACTTTAGACGAGATCGGCCAGGTCTACGGCGTCACCCGCGAGCGTATCCGCCAGATCGAGTCCAAGACGATGTCCAAGCTGCGTCACCCCTCGCGTTCGCAGGTGCTGCGCGACTACCTGGATTAGCGCTGGTGTAGCCGAGCACGAAGCCGGTGCGGGAAGGAATCCGATTTTCCTTCCCGCACCGGCTTTTTCGTCTGTCTTACCAGCCGCGCAGGTAGTCAATGCGCTGGCGGAGCTGCTCGGCGCTGCACAGCGCGGTCGGCGGTCCCCCACAGGCCTTGCGCGCCTCGGTGTGGATCGCACCATGCGGGCGTCCCGTCTTGCCCGCGACGATGGAAACACGGTCATTGAGCTCCTTGCGCAGACGCGGGATCTCGTCCGCCGCGGTGCTCCCGCTTCCCGACGCCCCGCTAGGGGCACCCGGTGCCTGCTTTGTCGGCTGCGGCTCGCCGAGGATCTTCGCACGCTCCGCGGCTTCGCGCTCGGCGGCTTTGCGTGCTTTTTCCTCCGCTTCGCGCGCGTCGAGCTGGTCGCTCTGGCGCTTGCGCAGCAGGGTCTTGACCTGCTCGGCGTCCAGGAGGCCGGGCAGCCCGAGGAAGTCTTGTTCCTCCGCGGAGCCGGCGGCGGTGCCGGTGCCGTAGGTTGAGCCGTCGAAAATCAGCGAATCGAGCTCAGCCGAGGCCCCGATGGACTCGTAGCTGGGGGCCTCGTCCGGCTCGTTCTGCTGGCGATTCGCCTGCTCGATGAGCTCGTCGGACCAGCCCTGCTCCCGGTGTGGCTTGCCGAGTACGTGGTCGCGCTGCACTTCCATGTTCTCGGCGAGCCCGAGCAGCACTGGCACCGAGGGCAGGAAGACGGAGGCCGACTCGCCCGGCATGCGCGAGCGCACGAAACGACCGATGGCCTGCGCGAAGAAGAGCGGTGTGGAGGCGGACGTGGCGTAGACGCCGACGGAGAGCCGGGGCACGTCCACGCCCTCAGAGACCATGCGCACTGCCACCATCCATTCGTCCTTGGACGCGGAGAACTCTTCGATGCGATCGGAGGCGCCGGGCTCGTCGGAAAGCACGACCGTGACGGGCGTGTTGGACAGCTCCTGCAGGATCTTCGCATACGCGCGGGCGGTCGTCTTGTTGGTGGCGATGACCAGGCCGCCCGCATCCGGCATGTTGCCGCGGATCTTCATCAGGCGGGTGTGCGCGGCCTGCAGCACGAGCCTGATCCAGTCGCCCTTCGGGTCCAACGCGGTCTTCCAAGCGCGCGTGGTTTGCTCCGCGTTGAGCGGCTCTCCGAGGCGCGCCGAGTACTCCTCGCCCGCAGAGTCGCGCCACTCCGTCTCGCCGCTGTAGGCGAGGAAGACGACGGGGCGCACCACGCCGTCTTTCAGCGCGTGGGCGTAGCCGTAGGTGTAGTCCGCCTCCGAGACAAGGTGGCCCTCGCCATCCTCGTTGTAGCGCACGAACGGGATCTGCGAGTCGTCGGAGCGAAACGGCGTACCGGTAAGCGCGAGCCGGTGCTCGACATCGTTGTAGGCCTCGTAGACGCCGTCGCCCCAGCTCTTCGAGTCGCCCGCGTGGTGGATCTCGTCCAGGATGACCATGCTGCGGCGCGCCGACGCCACCGCGTGGTGTTTGAAGGGGTGCATGCCCACTTGGGCGTAGGTGACCACGATGCCGTCGTAGGCCGCGTTGACCGCCGAAGAGTTGGTGAAGTTCGGATCGAGCGAAAGCCCAAAGCGCTTCGCGGCATCCGACCACTGGTGCTTGAGGTGCTCGGTAGGCACCACGACGATGAGGCGCTGGACCGTCTTATCTGCCAGCAGGCGGCTGGCCAGGGTCAGCGCGAAGGTCGTCTTGCCCGCGCCCGGGGTCGCCACGGCGAGGAAGTCACGCGGTTTCGTGCGGAGAAACGAATCAAGGGCCTCTTGCTGCCATTTGCGGAGCTGAGGCCCTGTACTCGGAGCGGTCACTTGCGGCGCAGCCCCTTGTAGATCCGCTCGCAGTCCGGGCACACGGGCGAGCCAGGCTTGGCCTGCTTCTTCACGGGGAATTTCGCCCCGCACAGTGCGACAACCTGCTTGCCAGACATGGCGGAGTCGACGATTTGGTCTTTCTTTACATAGTGGAAAAACTTCGGGGTGCCGTCGTCGGTGGTTGACGAGGTGTCCTCCCGAAGATCGGGGCGCTCAAGAGTCTTCGTCGTCGTATTCACGCCCTCCATCATGCCCCAAAGGGGGCCAGTTGTGGCAACGGGGCGCTAACCTTTGCCTTATGAGCGGATCTCAGCACTATTCTCACGACGCTTCACCGGGCGAGTCCGATCCGCACGTCATCGACGCGCCGCTTGATCACGACCCCACACCACAGAAGCGCCGTTTCCGGCGGCGCTCCCGGCGCGCGCTGATTACCGACGCCACGCGCACCCCCGAGCAGAACCGGCAGTCCCGCGAGAAGCAGTACCTGATCCTGCAGGGGCTGCGCCTGCCGCTGATTGCGCTGTCGATCGGTGCGGCGGTTGCGGGCCACTGGTGGTGGGCTGCGGCCATCTTCGGAATTACGCTTCCGCTGCCGTGGGTCTCGGTGATGATTGCTAACGGCCAGGGTGAGGTGCGCGAGAAGCGCGAGCGCAACGTGTACAAGCCTGCGGTTGCGCGTGAGCAGGCGCGCCAGGCCGCGCTTGCGGAGCAAGCGCGTGCCCAATTGAGCCAGGGCACCGCGCAGATGCGTGAGTTGGGCCCGACTATCATCGACGCGGATACAGAGGAATCTGACGAGAAGGAGTAGCACGATGGGTGCCCTTGAACAGGCCGCGCGCGAGCTCGCATCCGCGCTGCACAGCGCCGGGTTGACCGCCGATGGCGTCGCCCGGCACCTCGGACCGGCCGCGACTGCGGCGCTGTACCGGGGCGAGCCAGGCGTGGTGCTCGCGGCGTGCGACGACTCCGCGCTCTCGCGCCTGATCCGCATCTTCCTGGTGCGCGAGCCCACGCCCCGCCCCGCGCTCGAGGATGTGCTCTCGCCTGCGCTCGTGCAACTGCTTATCGACGCTCGCGTGCTCTCCCCCGCCGCATCCCCGGACACCTTCAGCGTGGCCCTCGACGTCCGTCCGCACGTACTTGCAGGCCGGGACTTCTTCGTCATCTCGGATCTGGATGCCTCCATGACCGATTATGTGCCGGGCCTGGACCACGTCCTCGGCGTCGGCGCGGCCTCCCTGTCGCTACTGCAGGCCACCCCGACCTCCCCTGCTGAGCGCGTTTTGGATCTTGGCACAGGCTCCGGCGTGCAAGCGCTCGCACAGTCGGGGTGCGCGCAGCAGGTCGTTGCCACCGATGTGCACCCGCGGGCGCTCGACCTTGCGCGCGCCACGCTCGCCGCCAACGGCGTCGAGAACGTCGAGCTGCGCGAGGGCCCGTGGTTTGCACCCGTTGCGGGCGAGCGTTTCGACCGCATCGTGGCGAACCCGCCGTTTGTGGTGGGTCCTGCCGAGGTCGGCCACGTCTACCGCGACTCCGGCTTGGAGTTGGACGGTGCCAGCGAGCTTGTCGCCAGCCAGGCGGCCGACCACCTTACGGAAGGCGGCACCGCCTGCATCCTGGGCGCGTGGGCGCACACCCGGGGTCAGAGCTGGCGCCAGCGGGTGGCCTCCTGGCTGCCCGCACAAGGAGTCTCAGCGTGGGTGCTGCAGCGCGACGTGGTGGATCCGGGCCAGTACGTCTCCACCTGGTTGCGCGACGAATCCATCGACGTCCGCTCCCCCGAGAGCATCGCGCGCACGCAGCGCTGGCTGGAGTACTTCCGAGCTCACGAGGTCGAGCAGATCGGCTTCGGCTGGATCTTCCTGCGCGAGATCGGCGACCACGCCTCGGAGATCACCGCGGAGGCGCTTTCCCACCCCTTCGATGACCCGCTCGGGCCGGAGGTCGAAGAGTACTTCACCCGCGCGGAATGGCTGCGCAATTCGGATGCGGACGCGGTGCTGGATGCGAGCTACACCGTGCGCCCCGGCGTCGCACTCGAGGAGGTCAGCCTCGCTGACACGGAAACGGGCATGGGGTTTGCGCCCGAGGTCACGCGGATCACGCGCACGGACGGGCCACGCTTTAGCCACGAGATCGACGCCGCGGTGCGCTCGCTGCTTGCCGGGCTCCATCCGCAGGGTTTGAGTTTGCGTGACGTGGTTGGGTTGCTCGCGGCGTCGCAAAGCATTGGCGATGTCGGCGAGCTGGAAGCCTCCGCAGTGCGCATCGTGGTTGACCTGGTGCGCCACGGGGTCGTGCTGCCCGCAGACATTGTTGCGTAAAACAGGAAGGAAGAAGAGCATGAAGGCCGTACTTACGCGCGTGACCAGCGCGAGCGTTACCGTCGATGGCGAGGTCGTCGGCGCGATCGACTGCAAAGACACCGGCGGAATCCTCGCGCTCGTGGGCGTGGGCCGCGACGACGATCCGCAGGCCTGGGAGACCGTCGCCCGCAAGATCGCTGAGCTGCGCATTCTCGACGGCGAGCGCTCCGTCCAAGATGCCGGCGCGCCAGTGCTGCTAGTCAGCCAGTTCACGCTCATGGGGCGCACCGCGAAGGGCAGGCGGCCCTCCTGGTCGGATGCCGCGCCCGGCGACATCGCCGAGCCGGTGATCGCGAAGATCGCGGCCGCGCTGCGCGAGCGCGGCATCACCGTGGAAGAGGGCCGCTTCGGGGCAATGATGGACGTCGAGAGCGTCAACAGTGGGCCTTTTACGGTGCTCGTCGAGGCGTAATGCGGCCCTGCGCGCAACAAACCCTGATAACCACCCACGTTCTAGGGGTGAATCTCCTGGGGCAATCCTGACAGTGGCGCGAATTGGGGGCCGGTTGAATATTATCTAGCAAAGCCGGAACAATCGGGCGCTCTGCACCGTTGGACGTATAAGACTGAACCTTTTGTGGGTTCGGATGGTTCGAAACCTCAAGGAGGCAGCTCTTCATGACTCAGCCGGACCACTCTCGCGAGGCGGCAAACGAAGACAATGTGGACCGCGGTAGTCGGCGCAACCAGACGAACGACAACCCGTCGGCCGATCTCGTCCGCGTCTACCTCAACGGTATCGGCAAGACGGCGCTGCTGAACGCGGAGGAAGAAGTCGAGCTGGCCCAGCAGATCGAGGTCGGTCTCTACGCCCAGCACCTTTTGGATGACCCCGAGGTGAAACTCACCCGCGCGAAGAAGCGCGACCTGAAGATCCTGGCCAAGGAGGGCCGCAAGGCTCGCTCCCACTTGCTGGAAGCGAACCTGCGCCTGGTGGTCTCGCTGGCCAAGCGCTACACGGGCCGCGGCATGCCGCTGCTTGACCTGATCCAGGAGGGCAACCTGGGCCTGATCCGCGCGATGGAGAAGTTCGACTATGCGAAGGGCTTCAAGTTCTCCACCTACGCCACGTGGTGGATCCGCCAGGCAATCACCCGCGGTATGGCCGACCAGTCCCGCACGATCCGCCTCCCAGTGCATCTGGTCGAGCAGGTCAACAAACTCTCCCGCATCCGTCGCGAGATGTACCAGTCCCTGGGCCGCGAGCCCACGAACGACGAGCTGTCGGAGGAATCCGGCATCGAAGAGTCCAAGATCGAGATGTTGCTGCGCCAGTCGCGCGACCCGGTCAGCCTCGACATGCCCGTCGGCGCGGACGAAGAAGCCCCGCTGGGCGACTTCATCGAGGACGCCGAGGCCACGGACGCCGAGGACGCGGTTGTCTCCACGCTGCGGCACGACGATATCCAGGACATCATCAACGGGCTTGAGGAGCGCGAGCAGGACGTGATCCGGATGCGCTACGGTTTGACCGACGGTGTGCCTCGCACACTGGACCAGATCGGGCGCCAGTTCGGGCTCTCGCGCGAGCGCGTGCGCCAGATTGAGCGTGAAGTCATGGCGAAGTTGCGCGTCGGCGAACGTGCCGACCGGCTGCGCGACTACGCCTAATGCAAGGGAGTACACATGCGTGACTTGGTCGATACGACCGAAATGTATCTGCGGACGGTTTACGAGCTCGAAGAGGAGGGGATCACGCCGCTGCGCGCCCGCATCGCCGAGCGCCTCGAGCAGTCCGGCCCCACGGTCTCGCAGACCGTGGCGCGCATCGAGCGTGATGGTTTCCTCATCGTGCAGCCGGATCGTTCGCTTACCCTCACCCCAGCCGGTCGCGAGCGCGCCACCGCGGTGATGCGTAAGCACCGCCTCGCCGAGCTTTTGCTTACCGACGTGCTGCAACTCGATCCCGCCCACGTCCACGATGAGGCCTGCCGCTGGGAGCACGTGATGAGCGAGGAGGTTGAGCGCCGCGTCGTCGCCGTGCTGAACAACCCGACCCGCTCCCCCTTCGGCAACCCGATCCCTGCCCTGGAGGGACTGGGCGCGACCCCGAGCTCCGAGACCGCCTACGGTGAGCGCGCCGCCGACCTCAAGTTGGCCGAGCCCACTGAGGCCGTCGTGGTGCAGGTAGCCGAGATTTTGCAGCAGCTGTGCTCCACGATCTCCCCGGAGCTCGACGTCGCCCGTCTCGTCGGCACCACTGTCACCCTCGAGCGCGAGGAGGACGAGTCGGTGACGCTGACCACCGCGCAGGGCGAAGCCTTCACGCTCAGCCCCGAGCTCGCGCACGCGCTGCGCGTGCGCATTGCTGAATAAACCCGGAAAGGTATTTGGGATTCCATGAAGCTCGTTGTCACCGGCGGTGCCGGTTACGTGGGCAGCGTCTGCGCTGCCGTCCTGCTCGAAGGCGGCCACGAGGTGATCGTGGTCGACGACTTCAGCACCGGCAACCGCGAGGCCGTGCCCGAGGGTGCCATGCTCGTTGAAGGCCGCATCAACGATGTCATCGACGAGGTCTTGCGCCCCGGCGACATCGACGGCGTGCTGCACTTCGCTGCCCGCTCTCTAGTCGGCGAGTCCGTGGATGTGCCGGACGAGTACTGGCGCGACAACTTCGAGGTCAGCCTGTACCTGCTCAACGCGATGCGCCGCCACGGCGTACGCTCGCTCGTTTTCTCTTCTACCGCTGCGACCTACGGCGAGCCCGAAAACGTCCCGATCACCGAGGACGCGCCAACTCGGCCCACCAACCCCTACGGGGCTACGAAGCTCGCCATCGATTACGCGATTTCCTCCTACTGCAAGGCCTACGGCATCGCAGCAACGAGCCTGCGCTACTTCAACGTCGCCGGCGCGTACAACCAGTTCGGCGAGCTGCACCGCACTGAGACGCACCTGATCCCCATCGTGCTGCAGGTGGCACTGGGTCAGCGGGACGCGATCAAGATGTTCGGCGACGATTGGCCGACTGCCGACGGCACCTGCGTCCGCGACTACATCCACGTCCGCGACCTGGCAGACGCGCACGTGCTCGCACTCCAGGCGAACACGCCGGGCACGCACGCGATCTACAACCTCGGCTCCGGCGACGGCTACTCCGTGCGCGAAGTCGTGGAGATGTGCCGCGAGGTCACCGGCCACGAGATTCCCGCGGAGGTCGCGCCCCGCCGCGCGGGCGACCCGGCCGTACTCATCGCTTCTTCGGAGAAGATCAAGCGGGAGCTGGGCTGGAACCCGACGCGCACGGATCTGCGCCGCATCGTCGAGGACGCCTGGGCCTTTACGGCTGCGCGCGCCGAACGCTAAACACTCGCTAGGCGACGCAGTTATCCTCGATCTCCTCCCAGAGCAGGCGGCAGCCCGCCACTGCGGTGTCGAGCATGCCCTCCCACTCCCCGATCGCCATGAGCTGGCGCTGCACGGCTGAGAGCGAGTGGCCGGGAAGCTCTTCTTGCGCAGCACGTAGCGCCGCAAAGCCCCAGGGCTCGAGCCCGCTTTCCACGGCGGCGATCGCCCACAGGCTCAACGCGTTTGCCCGAATCATCCCGGTGAAGTTGCGGGCGATGCACAACAAGCGCTGTGCCGCAGCGCCTGGGCTTTCCACGATGTCGATGATCAGGCTATCGCGCAGGTGGCTCTGTGAAAGCAGCGCCGCGAGTAATTGGACGTCCTCGTCGCTTGCGAAGCACTCGTCGAGTGTCAAGGGCTTGGTCGCGCTGCCAGCCGGGAACTCTGCCCCCTGCCCCCGGTCTGGGTTGAGCAGTGCGCAGCCGCGTTCCACCGCTGCCAGGAGTGCTTCCGGCCGGGTGAACCGCTGCTCGATGAGCAGCCTGCCCTGGGTATAAGCTGCCTCGTACAGCGCCTCGCAGCGGCGCGTCTCCGCACCCGAACTCGACTCAAAGTGCAGGGCGATTTCCTCGCGGTTGAGTTCCGGCAGCAGGCCGTTTTCCAGCAGGCCGCGCATGGTCGGAGCCCCGACGACCGAAGGCACTGCGCCGGAGAAGTACTTCGCCGGGGCGTCGGCAAGCGGGCTACCGGGCGCAGCGGTGGCGGTGGTAGCGGTGGCACCGGCGGCGTCGAAAAGCAGCGTGTAGGGCGTGCCCGAGGCGACTTCGGAGACGTGCCAGCAGGCGGCGATGCCGGGCACTCCCTCGGTGCCCGAGTGCTCGAGGAAATAGGCTGCCTCGAGCGCGAGCCGGGAGTTGGGGATGCGGGTGATGATGACGGCCAGGTGGACGTCCTGGTCGGCGAACTCCAGCGCGCGCATCGCGTGCTCAAGCTGATCCTGATTGCCAAGGTCGGCGCGGACAATCGGGCCGAGTGCGAAGGCAGAGGGGTCGGGACCGTGCTGCTCCAGGCCGATGAGCACGAGGGATTCCTGCGGGTAGAAGCCTAAGGCCCCCGGGATGCAGGCGATCAACTCGCCGGGGCCGGAAGCGGAGTGGTTAGTGGGACGGTGTGCGTGTGCGTGTGATTCAGTCATACATATTGGACGCAAAAAACAGCCCGCCGGTTCCCTCGGCGCGCGAATTCGCCATAGCGCAAGGGCGAGACGCTAAACTTGTTGCCACTCATGCGCGGCTGAGCACCCGCGCAGGGCAGTGGAATAGCCACGCCCGCGGCGCGGTTGTGCTTACTAATACGAACACTGTTACGAAGTAGCCGCCGCACAAGCCGGAGCCACTCGCGCAGCAGAACGATTTTTAGGAGGAAGCACATGTCTGACACGTCTCGCATGTACGAACTTGAATACCCGTCACCCTCAGTGGGTGGTGATAACGCCTCCGGTCCAGCGTTAATTATCGCGATGCAGGGCTACGCCGACGCCGGCCACGCAGTGGAGGGTGCCGCCGAGCACCTCAAGGCTGCGCTGGAGTCCCGCACGCTGGCTACTTTTAGCAACGATGAACTGATCGATTACCGCTCGCGCCGCCCTGCGGTGACCATCTCGCAGCACGAGATCACCGACATCGATGACCTGCAGCTCGACCTGCGCGTGCTGCGCGACACGACGGGGACGTCCTTCCTGCTGCTCTCTGGCCCGGAGCCGGACTTAAAGTGGGAGGCGTTTAGCAAGGCGGTGAGCGATCTGGTGCAGCGCTTCGACGTGTCGAAGACGATCTGCCTCTACGCCGCCCCGATGGGCGCGCCGCACACCCGCCCCCTGGTGGTCTCCGCGCACGGCAACAGCGCCGAGCTCGTCGGCCGCATGTACACCTTTGACGGGATGGTCACCGTGCCCGGCGCGGCAGCGATCCTCATCGAGCGGGAGCTACACAAGCAGGGCAAGCCGGTCGCGGGCTTTACGGCGCACGTGCCGCACTACGTCGCTTCCTCGCCCTACCCGCACGCGACGTTCCAGCTGCTGCAGTCTATCGAGGACGCGACCAAGCTGCAGTTCCCGCTGCGCGCCATCGAGGGCGACATCACGCGGGTGACCAAGCAGCTCACTGAGCAGATGGAAGGCTCGGCCGAGATCGCGCACGTGGTGCACGCCTTGGAAGAGCACTATGACAAGGAGATGAACGACTACCGCGAGCGTCACCCGCAGGCGATGATGCCGGGCGAGGCGCAGGTGCCTACAGGCGAGGAGATCAGCGAGGCGTTCGAGAACTACCTCACCGCCATCGAGGACCGCGACCGCGTGCTGGGACAGGACGAGCAGCAGCTGAGCCTGCCTTTCGGCGACGATGAGAACAGTCTACTCATGGAGCACTTCCTCATCGACCCGGATGAGGAGGAGCCCCCGGCTGACGAGGAGTAGCGCTACGGTGGGTGGCGTGACTTTATCTGACATGCTCGCCGATCTCACCGATGTGCCCGCCTCGCTTATCGACGAAGCGGTGTGGGACTCCTTCACCTCCTGGACCAACTCGCGCGGTATCTCGCTCTACCCGGCGCAGGAGGAAGCCTCGCTGGCGCTGCTCGCCGGCGACAACGTGATCCTGGCGACCCCGACGGGCTCGGGCAAGTCCATGGTGGCCAACGCCGCCCACTTCATCGCCTTAGCGCGCGGCCAGCGCACCTTCTACACCGCGCCGATTAAGGCGCTGGTGAGCGAGAAGTTCTTCTCCCTGTGCGAGATCTTCGGGGCGGAGAACGTCGGCATGATGACCGGGGACGCCACCGTCAACGGCTCGGCACCGATCATCGCGGCGACCGCGGAGATCGTGGCGAACATCGCCCTGCGCGAGGGTGAAAACGCGCGCATCGACCAGGTGGTGATGGACGAGTTCCACTACTACTCCGAGCCGGACCGCGGCTGGGCCTGGCAGGTCCCGCTGTTGGAGCTGCCGAAGGCGCAGTTTTTGCTCATGTCCGCCACCCTCGGCGACACCGCCTGGCTGGAAAAGGACCTCACCGAGCGCACGGGCCGCGAAACCACCTACGTGGGCGGCTCGCAGCGTCCAGTCCCGCTGGATTTCCACTACGTGTTCACCCCCATCCACGAGACAATCGAGGAGCTGCTTGCCGACGGCAAGGCCCCCATCTACGTCGTCCACTTCTCCCAGCGCGAAGCCACGGAGCGCGCGCAGGCGCTGACCAGCATGAAGATCATCACCGATGAGGAGAAGCAGCGCATCAAAGAGGAGATCGGGGATTTCCGCTTCACCACCACCTTCGGCAAGACACTGTCGAAGCTGGTGCGCCGCGGCATCGGTATCCACCACGCGGGCATGCTGCCGAAGTACCGCCGCTTGGTCGAGCGGCTGTCCCAGACCGGCCTGCTGAAGGTCATCTGCGGCACCGACACGCTGGGCGTGGGCATCAACGTGCCGATCCGCACCGTGGTGATGACGGGCCTGGCTAAGTACGACGGGACGCGCCAGCGCATCTTGAAGTCGCGCGAGTTCCACCAGATCGCAGGCCGCGCGGGCCGCGCCGGTTTTGACACCGAGGGCACCGTGGTCGTCCAGGCACCGGAGCACGAGATCGAAAACGTCAAGCTGCGCAGAAAGGCGGGCGACGACCCGAAGAAGCGCAAGAAGCTGCGCAAGAAGGCCGCCCGCGAGGGCGAGGTCTCGTGGTCCGAGAACACCTTCAACCGGCTGACCACCGCGGAGCCGGAAGAGCTGACCAGCCAGTTTTCCGTCTCCAACTCCATGCTGCTTAACGTTGTGGCCCGCCCCGGCGACGGCTACAAGCATATGCGCCACCTGTTGCGCACCAACCACGACACCCGCGCGAAGCAGAACCGCGACATCCTCACCGCCGTGGAGCTCTTCCGTGGCCTGATCAACGCGGGGGTGGTGGAGCGAACCCCGGACTCGCCGGCGTACCGGCCCTACACGCTGACCACGGAGCTGGACCGCGACTTCGCCCTCAACCAGCCGCTCTCCCCCTTCGCCCTGGCGTTTTTGACCATCCTGGATCCGGAGTCGGACACCTACGCCCTAGATGTCATTTCCACCTTCGAGGCCATCCTGGACGACCCGCGCCAACTGCTCCAAGCACAGCAGTCTGCCGCCCGCGGCGAAGAAATCGCTCAGCTTAAGGCCGAAGGCGTTGACTACACCGAGCGCATGGCGCTGATCGAAGACGTCACCTACCCCAAGCCTCTCGCCGAAGAACTCGACGAGGCCTTCGACACCTTCTGCCAGGGCAACCCGTGGGCGAAGGAGTTCGAGCTCTCGCCGAAATCCGTGGTGCGCGACATGATCGAGCACGCCATGACGTTCTCCGACCTGATTGCCACCTACGGACTCGGGCGCAGCGAGGGCGTCGTCCTGCGCTACCTCACCGACGCCTGGCGCACGCTGTCCCACTCAGTCCCCGAGGCCCACATGACCGAAGAACTCGAGGACATCGTGGTCTGGCTCGGCGAGCTGATTCGCCAGGTGGATTCTTCGCTTATCGACGAGTGGGCCCACATGGCCGACGAAGACTCCCCCATCGACCAGGCCACCTTGGACCGAGAGCTCGCCTTCGGCGTCGAGGACCCCAACGCGCTTACCGCTAATCGACGCGCGTTTACCATCATGGTGCGCAACACCTTCTTCCGCCTCGCCCAGCTTTTCGCCTACGAAGAGGAAGAGAAGCTCGAGGAGATGTTTGCCTACCTCGAGCCTGACGAACGCCCAGACTTCCCCGACGGCATGGACGACTACTTCGACGAGTACGACGACGTGGACACCGGGCCGGACGCGCGCGGGCCGGAGTATTTCCGACTCGGCGAGACCACCGGGCGGCAGTGGCACGTCACCCAGATTCTCAAGGATCCAGAGGGCGACAACGCCTTCCAATTCCACGGTGTCGTGGACCTTGATGCCTCCGATGCGGCGGGTGAGGTAAGGCTTGCGCGTCTGGAACTCCGGGCGGATTAGCCCTTTTGGGGGTAGTGGGGCGTCGAAAAGCATGCCCCATTTCTGTGTATAGACAGGTACCTGAGCTGTGCCAACCGCGTTATTATGCGCATAAAACCCAAATCTTCAAACTTTATGCGCGTCCAGAAAATCACGTAGCGAACGATACGTGAGCGTTCGCGGGCCTGCGGTACATTGTTGTTCGCAACACAATCCGCAGATTCGTGAGGAGAAACACAAGTGACTCGTGCGATCGTCATCGGCGCAGGCATGACCGGACTTTCCACCGCATGGTTCTTGCAAGAATACGGCTACGAGGTGGAAGTCCTCGACAAAATCGGCGTCGCAGGAGGCTCCTCCTGGGGCAACGCCGGCTGGCTGGCCCCCGGCAAAACCATTCCGCTGTCCAACTCCAGCCTCTGGGCTTACGGCCCCACCGCGCTCTTCGACCGCAACGCGGCGCTCTCAGTGCCGATGCGCATCGACCCAAAGCTCTGGGCCTTCTGCGCACAGTTCATGGCACACGCCACCCAGCGCGCGTGGGACAAGACCATGGCGGGACTCACCCCTGCCGACATGGCTTCGCTCGCGGCTTTCGACGAGCTCGAGGAAGGCGGCGTGGCCTCCAAGTCCTACCGCGCGCCCTACATCATCGGCTTCGAGTCCGAGAGCCAGGCCAAGGGCTTCCTCAAGGAAGTCGACGGCGCAGTCCGCCATGGCCAGGAGATCCCCTTCCACCCCGTTACCCTCGAGGAAGCCCGCGAGCACGCGCCCATGCTCACCGAGAAGGTGAAGGCCATCTACAAGATGGAAGGCCAGCGCTTCATCGAGCCCGGCCCCTACTGCGAGGCGATCGCCGAGTCCTTTGAATCGCGCGGCGGCACCATCACCACCGGCGTAGAAGTCACCAAGGTCCCCTCCACCCGCAAGCCGGCAGTGCAGCTGTCCACCGGCGAGTGGAAGCCGGCCGACGTCGTCGTAGTCGCCACCGGCGCATGGATGCCGGACCTGGCGCGCGAGCTCGGCGTGAACACCATGGTGCAGGCCGGACGCGGCTACTCGTTTAGCGTCGAGACCGAAAAGACCCCGGAGTGCCCCGTCTACCTGCCCGAGCAGAAGATCGCCTGCACCCCCTATCAGGGCCGCCTGCGCGTCGCCGGCACCATGGAGTTCCGCGGGCCCGACGAAGCCTTCCAGCCTGGGCGCGTCGCCTCGATGATCCACGCCACCGCACCGATGTTCCGCGGCATCAACTGGGACGACCGCCAGGACGAGTGGGTCGGCTCCCGCCCCGTCACCCCGGACGGCCTGCCGCTCGTCGGTGCGACCAAGGCACCGAACGTCTACACCAACGGCGGCCACGGCATGTGGGGCATCATCCTCGGCCCGCTGTCCGGCAAGATGCTGGCCAAGCAGATCGCCACCGGCGAGATCGACCGCACCATCGCGCCGTTCGACCCGCTGCGCAGCCGCTTCGCCGGCCTGTAATCCCCTCCCGCCCGCCTGCGCCCGCGTCCAAGCGGGCGTTTTTCTCGATCCTTTAAGGAGTACGCCATGGCTCAACCCGCCACCGATTTCGACGCCATCGTCGAGGCCGCCGCCACCCAAGCCCACGCCTGGATTAAGGAAACCGCCGAGGACGACGCGAACGACTCACAAACCCAGCAGCTCGCCGCGCTGCTTCGCGACGACGACGGCGTCCGCTTCACCATGGACTTCGTCGACCGCGTCATGCGCCCCGAAGACGACCGCGTCGCCGCCCGTGCCCTGCGCTCGATCACTTCGGGTATCGACGCCTCCTTCCTCGGGCAAATCAACGGCCTTCTCGTCGGGCTCGGCGCGTTCGTCGGCCCAATCCTGCCGAAGGTGGTCATTCCGGCGGCGCGCGCACGCCTGCGCCAGCTCGTCGGCCACCTCGTGCTCGACGCCGAGTCGGACGCGCTCAACGGCCTGCTGGATCGCGCAGCCGAGCGCGGCGAGGAGCTCAACCTCAACCTGCTCGGCGAAGCCGTCCTCGGCGAGGGCGAGGCCACCGACCGCGCGGAGCGCACGCTCGCGCTGATCCGCAACCCGCGCGTGACCTACGTCTCGGTAAAGGCCTCCTCCATGGTCGCGCAGCTCAATCCGTGGGACTTCGACGGCAGCGTGGCCCGCGTCAAGGACCGCATCCGGCCGCTCTACCGCGCCGCCCGCGACCGCAGCCCGCGCGTATTCCTCAACATGGACATGGAGGAATACCACGACCTGCACCTGACCATTGCCGTGTTCACCCAGCTGCTCGCGGAGGAAGAGTTCCGCGACTACGAGGGCGGCATCGTCCTGCAGGCCTACCTCCCGGACACGCTCGCCGCGTTGGAGGAGCTCGCCGAGTTCGCCCGCGAGCGCGTCGCGGCGGGTGGCGCGAAGATCAAGATCCGCCTTGTCAAGGGAGCCAACTTGTCCATGGAGCGTGCGCACGCCGAGCTGCGCGGCTGGCCGCAGGCGCCCTACCCCACCAAGCAGGACGTCGACGCGAACTACTACCGCCTCCTCGACACCATCCTGCGCCCCGAGTACGCCGACGCCATCTCCATCGGCGTGGCCACCCACAACCTGTTCACCGCGGCCTTTGCCAAGGAGCTCGCTTCTCGACGCAACGTCGCCCACATGATCGACTCCGAAATGCTCCAAGGCATGTCGCCAGCCCAGCAGGCCACGGTGCGCCGCGCCTACGGCCGCCAGATCCTCTACACCCCGGTCGTGCACAAGGAGGACTTCGACGTCGCCGTCTCCTACCTCGTGCGCCGCCTGGAGGAAAACGCCGCGCCACAGAACTTCCTCTACGCCCTGTTCGCGCCTAACGAGCCGAGCCAGGCCCAAGGCGAGCACACCCCGCTCGAAGCGCAGGAGCAGGTCTTCCGCAACGCCGTGGCCACCCGCCACGAGGTCGCCGCGGGCCCGCGGCACACCCAAGACCGCGCCCAAGATGCGGCCGAGGACACCGGCCGGGCAACCGCCGCCGCGAGCGCGCATGCCGGCCGCTTCTTCAACGAGCCCGACACCGACCCCGCCCTGCACGTCAACCGCGCCTGGGCGCTCGAGCACCTGGCCAACCCGCCCGCCATCAATATCGGCGAGGAGATCCACGATACGGGGCGGGTGGATGAGGCGGTGCGTGTGGGCGTCGCGAAGCAAAAGGCGTGGGGCGCACTCAGCGCAGACGAGCGCGCAACCGTACTCGAGGCCATCGGCGACGTGATCGCAAAACGTCGCGGCGACTTCATCGCCACCGCCGCTCACGAGGCCGGCAAAACGGTCGACCAAACCGACCCGGAGATCTCCGAAGCGATCGACTTCTGCGCCTACTACGCCGACGCCGCGCGCCGCTTGGGCGACATCCGCGCGCGCTTCGAGCCCAACCGGCTCACCGTGGTCGTGCCGCCGTGGAACTTCCCCGTCGCCATCCCCACCGGCGGGATCACGGCGGCGCTCGCAGCGGGGTCTGCGGTGATCATCAAGCCGGCGCCGCAGGTCACGGCGTGCGCGAAGCTCATCGTCGACTGCATCCACGAAGCCTTCGCCGCCCACAACATCGACCCCGACACCGTGCAGTACCTGCGCGCCGACGAGGCCGACGCCGGCAAGCGCCTGATCACCCACGCAGACGTCGACGCCGTCATCCTCACCGGAGCCTCCGACACCGCGCAGCTGTTTAGCTCCTGGAAGCCGCAGCTCAACGTGATGGCGGAGACCTCCGGCAAGAACGCGCTGATCATCACCCCGTCCGCCGACCCGGACCTGGCGATCGCCGACCTCTACCAGTCCGCCTTCGGCCACTCCGGCCAGAAGTGCTCCGCGGCGTCCCTGGTCATCCTCGTCGGCGCGGCCGGCGACTCCGAGCGCCTACGCAACCAGCTCATCGACGCCACGCGCACCCTCAACGTGGGCCCCGGCACCGACATCACCACCACGATGAACGGGCTGATCGAAGCCCCCGGCGACAAGCTCCGCCGCGGGCTCACCCAGCTCGAATCCGGCGAGCGCTGGCTGCTCGAGCCGAAACAACTCGACGACGAAGGCCGCTACTGGTCCCCCGGCATCCGCGATCACGTCAAGCCCGGCTCCTGGTTCCACCTCAACGAATGCTTCGGCCCAGTCCTGGGCATCATGCATGCCCGCGACCTCGACGAAGCGATCGAGTGGCAAAACTCCACCGGCTACGGGCTCACCGCCGGCCTGCACACCCTCGACGGCGAGGAGATTACCTACTGGCTCGACCGCGTCGAGGCGGGCAACGTCTACGTCAACCGCGGGATCACCGGCGCGATCGTGCAGCGCCAGCCCTTCGGCGGCTGGAAGAAGTCCTCCGTCGGCCCGGGCGCGAAGGCTGGCGGGCCGAACTACGTCGCGCAGATGGGCACCTGGCACGACATCGACGCGCCTTCGCCGGGCGTGAGCGTTACGCCGCGCGTTGCCGAGCTGCTGCGCGAGTTCGCGGAGCACGTCTCCGCGGAAGACTTCGGGTGGCTCTCGCGCGCCGCGGAGTACGACGAGCTGGCGTGGCAGCGCGAGTTCGGCCGCGAGCACGACTTCGCGGGCCTGCGTTCGGAGGCGAACATCTTCCGCTACCGCCCGCTGCTCGAACCGCTCGTGTGTTACGTCGGCGAGGGCTTTGTGCTTCGCGACGTCTACCGCCAACTCCTCGCCGCCACCCGCACCGGCACCCGCCTGCGCGTGATCGCACCGGACGAGATCGCCGTTGAGTTGCGCGCCGCAGGCGTGCAGGTCGACGGGTCTGAGGTCACCGGCCAGCCCGCGCGCGTGCGCGTGATCGGCCGCGCGCCCGAGTCGCTCTATGGTGACATCGCGACGGCGGTACTTGACGGGCCCGTGCTTACCGACGGCCGCCGCGAGCTCCTCCCCTACCTCCACGAACAAGCCATCTCGGCGACCCTGCACCGCTTCGGCGTCCTCCGCGACCCTGCGGGCCTGCGGGAGGACTAGTTCCGGGCATGCCTGTGGCGCGCCAGTGTTTGCTGGCGCGCGGGCTTT
>NZ_KV825619.1:122481-123323 GCF_001831515.1 Corynebacterium sp. HMSC074A01 | reverse complement strand
GCGGCCTGCGAGTTGTGGTACTTGCATAACCACCCAAGGTTGGAGGGTGTGGTCTCTCCTCCGTGTTGGTGCTCGACCATGTGGTGGGCATCGCACTCCGAGGCTGGTGCCTTGCAGCCTTTCCAGGTGCACGTGGTGGAATCCGCCAGCATGACTTCTCGGTGTTTCGGGGTGGCGAAGCGTGCGTGGTAGGCGTTGACCGGTCCGTCCATGACGCCGATGAGGATGATCGCGCCGATGTCTTCGAGCTGCATGCGCACAAACTCTTCACCGGACACGATTACCCCGTTGTCGAAGTGGACCTGGACGTCGTTGCCTTCGCCTGCGATAATGCGCAGGTAATCACCCAGGTCCAGGTTGGCGGTCACGCGCACCAGGTACTCCGCTTTCGGGCACCCGCCGTTCAGCCAGCCGGTCACGTCGTTCTTCGCAGCATCAAAGACGCCTTGGACGTCGGCGGCGGGGCCGGTCAGGCGCAAGGTGGCGTACCCATCCCCGTGGTGGGTGACCCGTGCTTTCGGGGTGCGCGGCTCAGGCGCCTGCAACTCGGCTTTGAGTTCTGCGGCGACGCGTCGGATGCGCGCCAGGTCCCCGGCGGTGTTGCACAAGCGCTCGATGTAGTGCCAGCGCTTGGTTACGTCTTTGAGGGAGCGGGCGGAGCGGGTGATGTAGGCAAGTGTGTCCAACCGGTGGCCGTTGACACGCGCGCCTTCCTGGGCACGCGCCTGGTACTTGGTGTGCGAGGTTTTCCCGCACAACACGCTCGCGGTGTCGCGTAACTGCTTTGCGCGGTCGTGTTGGATGCCGTGTGCCTGCAATTGGGCAAGCTCAAGTCCGGCCGC
>NZ_KV825619.1:54213-122381 GCF_001831515.1 Corynebacterium sp. HMSC074A01 | reverse complement strand
ACACCCATTATCGGCCCGAAACGGAACCAACGACCCACACGCAACGTCTAATAAAGGTTTGGGGGAAATAAAAAAGACGCCCTGCTCGAAGGTGAGCGGGGCGTCGATAAGCGGGCGACTAGCGCGCGTCCTCGATCTCAATGGTCTGAGCGACTGCCTGCACGACACCGGCGACCTTCACGGCCTCCCAAACCTGCTCCTTGGACAGGCCCTCCTCGCGGACGGTGTTAGCGTGGGCGACGGCGCAGTGCTCGCAGCCGTTAATGGTGGATACGGCGAGCGACCACAGCTCGAAGTCGACCTTCTCCACGCCCGGCTTGGAGATGATGTTCATGCGCAGGCCGAACTTGACCTGTGCGTAGTCGTCGCCGAGCCAGCCCTTGGCGCGGTAGGCAACGTTGTTCATCGCCATGACGGTGGCGGCGCCGAAGGCTGCGTCAATGGCCTCCTCGGAGAGGTGTTCCTTGGCTTCGTCGGTGATCTCGGAGATCACGGTTGCGTTGCGGGTCGCGGCGGCGGTGGCAACGAGGGTGCCCCACAGCTGCTGCTCGGAAAGCTCGGTGGAGCGGGTCAGGGAGCCGAGGTTGAGCTTCTGGTCCTTGGCGTACTCGGGAAGTGCGCTGCGCAGGTTATCAATAGACATACGTTTATCCTTTCGGTTGGTATAGGTGCGCCCCGCCGCTCCAGCGGTGCGGAGCGCGGGGCGGCACGGGAACTAAAGGTGAAGTACTACTTCAGGGACTCCTGGACCACGGCCATCTTGTCGATGTTCTTGGTCGGGTCGTTCTTCTGCCAGTCGCAAGCGCAGACCTCTTCGGACTGCAGTGCGTCGAGCACGCGCAGGACCTCGTCGACGTTGCGGCCGACAGCGTCCGGGGTGACGGACACGAACTGGACGATGCCGTCCGGGTCGATAATGAAGGTTGCGCGGTCTGCAACACCGTCAGCGTTCTCGACGCCGAGTGCGCGGATCAGGTCGTGGCGGATGTCCGAGAACATCGGGAACGGGATGTCCAGCAGTTCCTCGTGGGTTGCGCGCCAGTTGAAGTGGGAGAACTCGTTGTCAACGGAGCCGCCGAGCACCTGGGTGTCGCGGTCCTCGAACTCCTCGTTCAGCTTGCCGAAGGCAGCGATCTCGGTCGGGCAGACGAAGGTGAAGTCCTTCGGGTAGAAGAAGACGACCTTCCACTTGCCCTCGTACTTATCCAGGGAAACCTGCTCGAAGTAGTCGTCCGGAGTGGAGGCGTTAGCTTCCTTGAGGTTGCCGCCCTTCAGTGCGGTGAGGTTGAACTCCGGGAAGCGCTCTCCAACGGTCATGATCGGCATAGTGATTCCTCCATGTAGAAATGTTGCCGGGTACGGATTTGCTGCGAGGCGGTTTTCGCCTTCGATCCCAAGTATGCCACAGCCCACACGATTCTTCAACAGCAAAACTTATTAAGCTCCGGTACGCTGATAGGCATGAGCAATAAGGAATATAGACCCACGCTCGCACAGCTGCGCACCTTCGTCACCATCGCGGAGCACAAGCACTTCGGCACTGCGGCGAGCAAGCTGCACATCTCACAACCCTCACTCTCGCAGGCACTCGTGGCGCTGGAAAGCGGCCTGAACATCCAGCTCATCGAGCGCTCAACCCGCAAGGTCATCGTTACACCGGCGGGCAAGGAGCTCCTCCCCTTCGCCAAGGCAACCCTGGAAGCCGCCGATGCCTTTGTCTCCCACGCCAAGGGCACGCACGGGGTACTGCACGGTCCGCTGACCATCGGGGTGATCCCCACTGTCGCCCCCTACCTGTTGCCGGGTTTACTCCCTGTTCTCAATCAGGAGTTTGCCGAGCTGCGCCCGCGCATCGTGGAGGAGCAGACCGAGCACCTGCTCGCCCAGCTTCGCGACGGCCGCGTGGACCTGGCCATCCTCGCGCTTCCCACCGAGGCCACGGGGCTGACCGAGATACCGCTCTACGACGAGGAGTTCGTCGTGGTCACCGGCACCGACAGCGCACACGCTGGCAGCCGCAGGCTCTCGCTCGATGCGCTGAGCAACCTCGAGCTGCTTTTGCTTGATGACGGCCACTGCCTCCGCGATCAAGTCATCGACCTGTGCAAGCGCGCCGACGCCCGCAACGCTTCGACAGCACACTCGGATACGCGCGCCGCGTCGCTGACCACGATCATCCAGCTGGTCATGGCCGGTTTCGGTGCCACGCTCGTGCCCTTTTCCGCGGTGGCCACTGAGTGCGACCGCCCTGACCTGGGGCTCGCCACTTTCGCCAAGGACGTGGAGGCGCACCGTACGATCGGGCTGGCCTACCGCGCGTCGTCGACACGCGGCGAGGAGTTTGCCGCGCTCGGTAGGTTGATTGTTCAGGCCTACGCTGCCGCCGCCGAGCGAAGCACCGCCGTCCTGGCAAAGTAGCGCGGGCGACTACACTGTTGCTTCATCTATGAAGGAATCTGCTGCAGCACACGAGGCGCCTGAGACTGCGCCGACGAAAGACGAGCTCTATAAGCGCCTCGAGAAGGTCCCGCTGAACGAGGAGCGCCGCTTCCGCCGCCGGCTCGCCAAGGCCAAGGCACCACGGGCGCTGGCGGCGATTGGTGAGGATATTGGGAAGGCGCAGCGGGTCGTCGAGAAGCGAGAGGCGCTTGTGCCCGCAATCGAATACCCCGAGCAGCTGCCGGTTTCCGCGCGCCGCGAGGACATCATGGAGCTGATCCGCGACAACCAGGTCGTGATCATCGCGGGCGAGACCGGCTCGGGCAAGACGACGCAGATCCCGAAGATGCTGCTCGAGCTCGGCCGCGGTCGTAGGGGCTTGATCGGGCACACGCAGCCGCGTCGTATCGCTGCGCGCAGTGTTGCAGAGCGGATCGCCGACGAGCTCGGACAGAAGATTGGCGAATCTGTCGGCTACGCCATCCGCTTCGACGACAAGGTTTCGGCGCACACGGCGGTCAAGCTCATGACCGACGGCATTCTGCTCGCCGAGATGCAGCGCGACCGCTTCCTCAATGCCTACGACACGATCATTATCGACGAGGCGCACGAACGCTCACTCAACATCGACTTTCTGCTCGGGTATCTCAAGCGGCTACTGCCGAAGCGCCCGGATCTGAAGGTCATCATCACCTCGGCGACGATCGACCCGGAGCGCTTCGCCGAGCACTTCAGCGATGCGCAAGGCGATCCCGCCCCGATTATCGAGGTCTCCGGGCGCACCTACCCGGTGGAGATCCGCTACCGCCCGCTGGTCGAACAGGTCGGCGGCAAGGAAGTGGACATCGACATGATCGACGGCGTCGTCGACGCCTGCGCCGAGCTCATGCGCGAGGGCAGCGGCGACATCCTGTGTTTCTTCGCCTCGGAGCGCGACATCCGCGACTGCATGGAGGCCATTGAGAAGAAGCACTGGCGCGGTGTGGAGGTCACTCCCCTGTTCGGCAGGCTGTCCAACGCCGAGCAACACCGCGTGTTCTCGCCGCACTCGGGCCGCCGCATCGTGCTGGCCACGAATATCGCGGAGACCTCGCTGACCGTGCCAGGTATCCACTACGTGGTGGACACAGGGCTTGCGCGTATCTCGCGCTACTCCACCCGTACCAAGGTGCAGCGCCTGCCCATCGAAGAAGTCTCGCAGGCGAGCGCCAACCAACGCTCGGGCCGCTCGGGGCGCGTGGCCGACGGTATCGCGATCCGCCTGTACTCAGAGGAGAATTTCGAGGCGCGACCAGAGTTTACGGACCCGGAGATTCTGCGCACGAACCTCGCCAGCGTGATTTTGCAAATGATCTCGCTGCGACTCGGCGATATCGCCGAGTTTCCCTTCATCCAGCCGCCGGACCACAAGGCGGTGCGCGACGGCCTGCTGCTGCTCCACGAGCTCGGCGCGATCACGGACAAGGAGCGCGGCGGCGCACCGGTGCTCACCGACATCGGGCGCGACCTCGCCCGCATTCCGGTCGACCCGCGCATGGCCCGCATGCTCGTCGAGGCCAATACGCTGGGCGTGCTTGACGACGTCTCCGTGATCGTCGCCAGCATGACCATCCAAGACGTCCGCGAGCGCCCCCTGGAGTACCAGGCTCAGGCCGACCAGGCGCACGCCCGCTTCAAGGACAAGACCTCCGACTTCCTGTCCGCGCTCAAGCTGTGGGACTACATCCACGACTCGCGCGACGAGCTTTCCGGCAACGCGTTCCGCAAGCGCATGAAGCGCGAATTCCTGCACTACATGCGTATCCGCGAGTGGTACGACCTGGTGCGCCAGCTGCGCGAGGTCTCCAAACAGCTCGGTTGGTCGCTGCCCGCTCATGTTGCCGGCGAGCGCGACGCGGACGCCATCCACAAGTCGCTGCTGACCGGCCTCTTGTCGAACATCGGCGCACGCGACGGCAACTCGAAGGAGTTCCAGGGCACCCGCGGCACCCGCTTCATGATCTTCCCCGGCTCCAGCCTGAGCAAGAAACCGCCAGAGTTCCTCATGGCAGCCGAGCTCGTCGAAACTTCGCGGCTCTGGGCGCGCGATGTGGCCAAGATCGAGCCCGAGTGGGTCGAACGCGCCGCGAAAGACCTGCTCAAGCACAGTTACTCGGAGCCGGTGTGGTCGCGGAAGCGCTCGTCGGCAATGGTGCACCAAAAGTCCATGCTCTACGGCGTGGCCATCGTGCGCGACCGGCTCGTGCCCTACCACCGCGTCGACCCGGAGGCGGCGCGCGCGATGTTTATCCGCCACGCCCTGCTCGCCGGCGAGTGGAACCGCCACCACCGTTTCATCGAGCACAACGACGCGCTGCTTGACGAGGCCGCGCACGTCGAGGACAAGGTGCGCCGCCGCGGACTCGTGGTGGACGAGGACACACTCTTCGACTTCTACGACGCGAAGTTGCCCGAGAGCGTCACCACCGCCCGCCACTTCGACTCCTGGTGGAAGAAGCAGCGGCGCAAAGACGCACACTTTTTGGACTTCGACCCGGACGCGCTGCTTGACGACGCCGGCACCGACACCTCCGAAGCCGCCTTCCCCGAAACGCTGCGCAGCGGCTCCATTGACTACGCCCTGCGCTACAAGTTCGAGCCTGGCGACCCCTTCGACGGTGTCACCGTCGAGGTCCCCGTGCCACTGCTCGCCGGCTTTGACCCGACCGGCTTCGACTGGCTGGTGCCAGGCCTGCGCGAGGAGCTACTCACCGAACTGATCCGCACACTGCCGAAGGGCATCCGCACCACGGTGGTGCCCGCCCCCGACTTCGCCCAGCGTGCGCTGCTGCTTTTGGATACGCAGGAGCCCTCGCTTGTCGACGCCTTCGCCGCCGCCCTGCAACGCCTAGGCGCAAGCGGGGTCAACGGCTCGGACTTCAACCCGAGCCGACTGCCAGCGCACCTGCGGGTCACCTTCGCCGCGATCGATCGCCGTGGCGACATCGTCGACCACGACAAAGATGTCGAGGCGCTCAAGCGCAGGCAGGCGGGCAAGATTTCTTCCTCGGTATCCAAGGCGGGGCGCGCCTCCGAGTCAAAGGCGGTGCATACCTGGACCGCCGACTCGCTCGGCGAAGTGCCCGAGACGGTGCCGACCACCATCGACGGCAACGAGGTCGACGCCTACCCCGCCCTCGAGGCGACACGCGAAGGCGTGCGCGTGAAGGTCTTCCCCACCAAGGCCGCGGCGGATGCCTCAATGATAACGGCGACGCTGACCATGCTGTTGCGCAAGATCTCGGTCTCCCAGCAGCAGATGACGAAGGGCTTGCAGCTGCGTCAGAAGGTCGCCGTCGACCAGTACCCGCACGGCGGTGCCGCGGGCTTGGTCGAGGACGCCCGCGTCGCTTCCATCCGCGATCTGCTGATCAAGCACGGCGGGCCGGTGCGCACGCCGGAGGACTTCGACGCACTCGTCGCACGTATCAAGCCGGAGGTGCCGGGTGCGGTGCGCCGCATGGTGGTAGGTGTGGCACCCGGCTTGGTGGCGTACGCCAACATGGCCAGCGAGCTTTCCCAGTGGGAGGGCCCAGCCATCGATGACATGAAGTCGCAGCTGGCGTTCTACCTCCCGAAGAACGCGCTGACGATCCACGGGTTGATCAACCTCCAGCACTTGCCGCGCTACATCGAGGCCATGCGCCTGCGGTTGGAGGACATGTGGATGGACCCGGACCGCGATGCGGACCGCCAGGAGGTCATCGACACCGCAAAGGCCTATCTGGAGGCGAAGCGCAAGACGCTACCAGCGGGCCGGGAGAAAACACGCGCGTACAAGGACGTGCTGTGGCGCATCGAGGAGCTGCGCGTGAGTATTTTTGCGCAGCGGCTCGGCACACCGAAGCCGGTCAGCGCCCGCCGGATCGAGAAGATGGTGGACAAATTGCGCTAGGTGCCTAGAAGTCGTCCTTGTCGCGGCGGCGCATGAGACGGATTTCGGATTCGAAGTCGTCGGCGCTCTCGAAGGACTTGTACACCGACGCGAAGCGCAGGTACGCGACCTCATCGAGCGCGCGCAGCGGCTCGAGGACGGCCAGCCCAATCTCGTTGGCGGGCACCTGGGAGCTGCCGTGCGAACGGACGGTTTCTTCGACTTGCTGCGCGAGCCGTTTGAGCGCGTCATCAGACACGTCGCGCCCCTGGCACGCCCTGCGCACACCCACGATGAGCTTGTCGCGGTCGAAGGGCTCGCTCACGCCGTTTCTCTTCACCACTGTCAGGACCGCCTTCTCCACCGTGGTGAAGCGGCCGCCGCACTCGGTGCACTCGCGGCGGCGCCGGATTGCGGCACCAGCGTCTATCATGCGCGAGTCGGTCACCCGCGAGTGTTCGTGGTGGCAGAACGGGCAGTACATCGCGGTCTCCTCCGGCAGCTAGGCATCTATCCTCTTGCTTGCCTACGCTACCCGGTGCCGCTGCCAGAGAGACAGTGCAACCTAATGCTGTGCGTAAAAGGCGAACTCCGCCTCGGTAGGCAAGGTGTGACCCGACTGCTCTGGCGAGAACACCCCGCCGAGTGCAGAGCCCAGAATCAGTGCGATCCCAAGTCCGATTCCCACCAGTACGCTTTCGCGCTTTTCGCGGCGGGATTCGAATTGAGATTTCGCGGGCTTCCCGATGTCGGGCGCTTGCCTTCTCTCTTGCGGATTCGAGGGTGTCGAAACATTGAGCGTTCGAACAGGACAAACCTCTCGTGCAGGAAGTTCCCTTTCCAGAAGATCCCATTCGGCAACAGGGTATCCACGATACCCACGTGCCTTCGCGCTCGTCGCGGCCGGATACGTGCGGTTGTGCATGATGGTCATTGTTGTGCTCCTTTGTGCGTTTTCTTCATTCTAAAAACCGGGCGAACATTATCGAACGGTCTCGCGCCCATATGTTCGACATTAGGTTACGTGTTCGATTTATAGCACCCCGACACAACGCTGTCTACCCCACCAAGAAAAAGTCGAACACCCTTGCCCTGTCTGGTAGGTTAAAGAGTGCGCGATACGCGCCACCAATTCCACAATTAAGGAGCACCCATGGCACGCAAAAAACCCGAGAACAAGAACTTAGACATGAGCGTTTTGTCAGATCGCCAGCGCAGGATCCTGGAGGTTATCCAGGACGCGGTGGTGCTGCGCGGATATCCGCCGAGCATTCGCGAGATCGGAGATGCGGCGGGGCTGCAGTCCACATCTTCTGTCGCATACCAGCTCAAGGAGCTGGAGAAGAAGGGCTTCCTGCGCCGGGATCCGAACAAACCGCGTGCGGTAGACCTTCGTCACCTCCCCAACGCAAAGCAGCGCCAGAAGGCTCCGGCGGCGGAGGCCCCGGAAGATGCTTCGAATGCGCGTTACGTTCCTGTTGTCGGCCAGATTGCCGCCGGCTCCCCTATCCTCGCCGAGGAGAATGTGACAAGCTACTACCCGCTGCCCGAGGAGCTTTTGGGAGACGGCGACTTGTTCATGCTGCAGGTTGTTGGCGAGTCGATGCGGGATGCAGGCATCCTGCCCGGCGACTGGGTCGTGGTGCGCTCGCAGCCGGTGGCAGAGGAGGGCGAGTTTGTCGCCGCGCTGCTTGACGGCGAGGCAACGGTAAAGGAGTTCCACAAGGACTCCACCGGCGTGTGGCTTTTGCCACACAATGACGCCTACTCGCCCATCGACGGCACGCATGCCGAGATCATGGGCCGCGTTGTCTCCGTCTTCCGCACTCTCTAGATCACCCCTCATGCGGGGGCGGCATGCCGCACAAGGTGTGGCCTTTGCCGCCCCCAAAGCGGGGGAAACGGAAGCAAAAGGGTGTAACCGGGCACTGGTTTTTGCAACAATACGGTCAACGTGTTGGTTTTTGCTTAGTGTGTCAAAGGAGCCGAAGGAGCGCCGTGTACGCAGAAGAACGTCGGCGGCAGATCGCCTCGCTTACTGCAGTTGAGGGACGGGTCAACGTCACAGAACTCGCTGGGAAATTCGGGGTAACCGCGGAAACGATCCGCCGCGACCTGGCCGTGCTGGACACCGAGGGACTGGTTCACCGCGTGCACGGCGGTGCCGTGGCCAGCCAATCGTTCCTCACCACAGAGTTCCCGCTCGACGCCCGCTACCGGACCGCCTCCGCTGCAAAACTCGCCATCGCACGCGCCGCGCTGAATTTCGTGCCAGACAAGCCCGGCGGCTCGATCTTTTTGGATTCCGGCACCACAATCAACGGACTCGCCTCGCTCATGGCGAAGCACGCGCCAGCGCGCGAGTGCCACATCGTGACAAACTCGCTGCCCACCGCGCTTGACCTCTCGAGCGCCGACGTGCAGGACGTGCAGCTGCTCGGAGGCAACGTTCGCGCGATCACCCAGGCTGTCGTCGGCGATATCGCGCTGCGATCGCTCGCCATCCTGCGCGCTGACGTGGCATTCATCGGCACGAACGCACTCACCATCGACCACGGGCTTTCTACCGCAGACGCGCAGGAGGCGGCGGTCAAGCAGGCCATGGTAACCAACGCTCGCAAGGTAGTGGTGATGTGCGATTCCTCCAAGCTGGGCAACGACTACCTGGTCAGCTTTGGTTCGATCGACGATATCGACGTGCTCATCACGGACTCCGACGCGCCGGCCTCCTTTGTCGAAGAGATCGAGCGCAACGGGGTGCAAGTCATCCTCACCAAGGAAGAGGAATAACATACCCACAAATGTGGGTTTATGCCCGTTTTCTTGAATGTTCCCATACGATCGGGCATAATTGGGTGTAGCACGTGGTGCTCACACGGCCGCATTGTCGCTGTTCAAGGGCACTTGAAGTGCACTGCCCGCGGGGCGTGACACACCGGGGGTAGGAAACACCGGACATCGACAGTACGGAGTACGCCGTGATCATCACATTGACACCAAACCCCAGTATTGACGCCACCCTGTCCGTCGACCAGGTCGTCCGCGGCGAAGTCGTCCGCGCACACGCCGCCAGCCGCGAAGCCGGTGGCAAAGGCATCAACGTCTCCCACGCCATCGCCAAAGCAGGCGGGGAAACGCTCGCGCTCGCGCCATGCGGTGAGAATGATCCATTCCTGCAGGCTGTAGACCGGATCAACGTACCGTTTGTACCGATCGCGGTCGACGGCTTCGTTCGCACGAACACCGCGCTGACGGAAGCCGACGGCACGACCACCAAGATCAACGAGCTTGGCCCGGAGCTGTCCGGGGAGCAACGTGTGGACGTCGAAAAGCAATTAACAGAGCATGCACACAAGGCCGACGCCGCGGTGCTCGCCGGCTCCCTGCCTCCCGGCGCACCGGTCGATTGGTACGCCGATCTCACTGCTCAGCTGCGCGACACTGTGCCGCTGATCGCGGTGGACACCTCCGACGCGCCGTTGCGCGCGCTCGGTGAGCGCCTCGAGAGCGCCGCGCCGACCATCATGAAGCCGAATGCTTTCGAGCTCGCGCAGCTTACCGACGGCGACGGGCGCACACTCGAAGCCGACGCCGCCCGCGGCGACTACGACTCGATTCTGCGCGCAGCCCGCGAACTTGTCGACCGCGGCGTGGCCGAAGTGCTGGTCACCTTAGGCGGCGCGGGCGCGTGCCTCGTCACAGCAGACGGTGCCTGGGCCGCAGCGGCGCCGAAGGTGACTGTGCGCTCGACGGTCGGCGCGGGCGACAGCTCGTTGGCCGGCTACGTCATGGCGCGCGTGGCAGACACGTCTTTCGCCGAGTGCCTGCAGCAGGCCGTCGCCTACGGGTCTGCGGCCGCTTCCCTGCCCGGCACCGGTATTCCCTCCCCGGCGGATGTTGATTGCGCGCGCGTTGAGGTCGTCGCGCTCGATACCCCCGCCTCATCCCCTCGCGTGTAAGTGGAAGGACACACTATGAACGCACCACTGATTACGCCTGACCTGGTCAGGCTTGATGTTGATTTCGGTGGCCAGCCGAGTGAGGTCATTGGGCACCTCGCCGGGCTGATGGCCGCCGCCGGGCGCGCAACTGACGCCGCGGAGGTCGCGGCTGCGGCGACCGCTCGTGAAGAAAAGGCCGGCACCGGCGTCAACGGCCGGGTTGCCATTCCGCACTGCCGCGTCGCTGCGGTCAACGAGCCGACGCTCGCGTTTGCCCGCCTATCCGCGCCCGTGGACTTCTCCGGCCCCGACGGCGACGCCGAGCTGGTCTTCCTTATTGGCGCCCCGGAGTCCGGCGGCAAGGCTCACCTGAAGATTCTGTCGAAGCTCGCCCGCGCACTCGTTCGCGGCGACTTCGTGGAGACCCTGCGCGCCGCTACGACGGAGCAAGAGATTGTCGACGCCGTGCTTGCAGTCGTCAACGCCGAGCCGAAGAAAAAGAAGGCGACCCCAGCTGCGCCAGCGGCAAGTGCCGAGAAGAAGCCCGAGGTCATCCGCATCGCCGCGGTGACCTCGTGTGCCACGGGTATTGCTCACACCTACATGGCTGCCGACGCACTCACCCAGGCCGCGCAGAAGCGCGACAACGTCGAGCTCATCGTCGAGCCCCAGGGCTCCTCGGGTGGCGACCCGCTTGAGCAGTCCTTCATCGACAGCGCCGACGCGGTCATCTTCGCCCACGACGTCGCCGTCCGCGACAAGGGTCGTTTCGCGGGCAAGCCGGTCGTCGACACCCCCGTCAAACGCGGGGTGAACAGCCCGGACGCGCTCATCGACGAGGCCATCGCCGCCGCGAAGGACCCCAACGCCAAGCGCGTCGAGGCCACCTCCGAATCGGCTGGCGAGGATTCCGCCGCCGCCAGCGACGGCCAGCCCTGGCCGAAGCGCCTGCAGCAGGCGATCATGACCGGCGTGTCCTACATGGTCCCGTTCGTCGCCGCCGGCGGCCTCCTGCTCGCACTCGGCTTCCTCGTCGGCGGCTACGACATGGCCAACGCCTGGGAGGCGCTCGTGCTCCAGCACTCGCCCACCAACCTGCCGGGCCATGAAGTGCTTGTCGACGGCACCGCCATGACCTTCGAACGCTCCGGCTGGGCCCTCTACCTCGGTGCCGTGCTCTTCGCCACCGGGCAGATGGGCATGAACTTCGTCGTTGCCGCGCTCTCCGGCTACATCGGTTACGGCCTGGCTGGCCGCCCCGGTATCGCCCCGGGCTTCATCGGTGGCGCAATCTCCGTCATGGTCGGCGCGGGCTTCATCGGTGGCTTGGTCACCGGTCTGCTCGCCGGTGTCATTGCCTACTGGATCCAGACCTGGCGCGTGCCTCGCTGGCTGGGCTCGCTGATGCCGGTGGTCATCATCCCACTGTTGACCTCGCTGGTCGTCGGCCTGATCATGTTCCTCCTGCTCGGTCGCCCGCTCGAGTCGCTCATGCTGGGCTTAACCGATTGGCTGGAGTCCATGAGCGGCTCTTCGGCGATCCTGCTCGGCATCATCATCGGCCTGATGATGTGCTTCGACCTGGGTGGCCCCGTCAACAAGGCTGCGTACCTCTTCGGTACCGCCGGTCTGTCGGCTGGCACGGATGCAAGCTTCGAGATCATGGCCGCCGTCATGATCGCCGGCATGGTCCCGCCAATCGCGCTGTCCATTGCTACCTTCCTGCGCAAGCAGCTGTTCACTCCTGCGGAGCAGGAAAACGGCAAGTCTGCGTGGCTGCTCGGCCTGTCGTTTGTCTCCGAAGGCGCGATCCCCTTTGCCGCGGCTGACCCCTTCCGTGTCATCCCGGCGATGATGCTCGGCGGCGCAACCGCAGGTGCGGTCTCCATGGGCCTGGGCGTTGGGTGCCAGGCACCGCACGGCGGTATCTTCGTCATCTTCGCCTACGAGCCGTGGTGGGGCATGTTCATCGCCCTGGCTGCGGGCGTGGCGGTAGCCACCGTGGCCGTGATTGCCATCAAGCAGTTCTGGCCGAACGAAGAAATTCAGAAGGCCGCCGCGGCAACGGTGGCGGCCTAAGCACACGCGCGCCTAGACTGGCACGTAACACCAAAAGAAAGGATTCTCACTATGGCTTCTAAGACTGTCAAGGTCGGCTCCACGGTTGGGCTGCACGCCCGCCCCGCAACCATCATCGCCGATGCGGCCGGCGAGTTCGACGACGAGATCATCCTCACCCTCGTCGGCGGCGACGAGGACGATGAGACGGATGCCGCGTCCTCGCTGATGATTATGGCGATGGGCGCAGAGTTCGGCGACGAGGTCACCGTCGAGTCCGAGAACGCAGCCGCGGTAGACAAGATCGCCGCGCTGATCGAGCAGAACCTCGACGAGGAGTAAGCCTTCGCTTAAAAGCACGCTTCAAGCCCCCGGCACCGTGATCTTGGTGCCGGGGGCTTGAAGCGTTGGGTCCTAGCGGTACTGCCCCTCCCCGATCGTCTCGTACGCCCACCGCATGAGCGGGTAGAGCACGATGATGCCAACGGAACCAATCGCGATGCCCTCCAGAGTGACCTGGCCAACCGTAAAGGACAGGTTGCCGATACCCACGATGAGCGCCACTGCGGCCGCAGTGAGGTTAACCGGGTTTGTGAAGTCGACCTGGTTGTCTTGCCAGATGCGCACGCCCAGCATGCCGATGAGCCCGTAGAGCACCAGGCATGCCCCGCCGAGCACGCCGGCCGGGATGGTGAAGATCACCGCACCGAACTTCGGGACAAAGGCCAGTGCGATAGCGAACAACGAGGCGACCCAATAGGCAGCAGTCGAGTAGACCTTGGTCGCGGCCATGACGCCGATATTCTCGGCGTACGTGGTCGTGCCGGAGCCGCCGAAGGTACCGGCAAGGGTGGTGGCGATGCCGTCGCCAATCAGCGCCTTGCCCTGCAGCGGGTCGAGGTCGCGGTGCGTCATCTCGGAGACGGCTTTGACGTGGCCGACGTTTTCCGCGATCAGCACCACCAGTACCGGCAGCGTCACCAGGATGGCGGAGAGGTGGAACTCGGGGCTGTGGAACTCCGGCAGGCCGACCCAGGGGGCCGCGCCGATGGTGGAAAGCGCGTCGTCGGAAAGCCCGCCCGTCGCGGCGGCAAAGGCCCAGCCGACCACGACGCCGATGAGGATGCTCAGGCGCGAGGCCATGCCGCGCGTGGCGACGGTGACCAGCACGATGGTGGCGAGCGTGACGCCCGCGACGGCGGGTTGGGTCTCCACGTTGCTCACCGCGGTTGGCGCAAGGTTGAAGCCGATGAGCGCCACGATCGCGCCCGTGACGGCCGGGGGCATGACCGCGTCGATGACACGCTTGCCGGCCACGTGCACCACCACGCCAACGAGGATGAGCAGCACACCCGTGACGAGCACGCCGCCCAGCTGCGCGGCGATGCCGTACTGCTGCGAGGCAGACAGCGGAGCGATGAAGGCGAACGACGATCCCAGGTAGCTGGGTAGCCGATTGCGGGTGATCAAGAGGAAGATGACCGTACCGAGGCCGGAAAACAGCAGTGTCGTGTTGACCGGGAACCCGGTCAGCGTCGGCACGAGCAGCGTTGCGCCGAACATGGCGACGACGTGCTGCATACCGATGCCGACGGTACGCGACCAGCTCAAACGTTCATCGGGGGCGACAACGGCACCGGGTTTGACGGTGCGGCCGTCGCCATGGAGGGACCAACCAAGTGTCTGTTTCACACCTGGGAGTCTAAGGCGCGCACCCAGGTGTCACCCAATCCCGCGCGGGGCTACTTTGCGACGACGAACTCGGCGTACTGCTCGGCGAGCACGGGCGGCAGGCGCACGTCGATACGCGTGCCGTCTTCCTCGTAGGCCTCGCTGCGCACAGTGCCGGCCTCGTGGATGTGAGAGACGACATCGCCGCGCGTGTAGGGCACGAGCATCTCCACGTGCGCGTCAAGCGTGTTGAGGAACTGCTCGACCTTACCCTCGAGTTCGGGGATGCCCTCGCCGGTGAGCGCGGAAACGAAGACGACGTCGCGGCCGGACTTGTCGAAGGCGTGGCGCAGCTCGGCGAGGACGAGCGGGTCGGCCTGGTCGATCTTGTTGACCACCACGATCTCCGGCGGGATCTCCTCGCCCGAGTCGCGGGTGATCTCCGCGAGCACCTCGTTGACCGCCTCGATCTGCTTGAGCGGGAAGGGGTCGGACCCATCCACCACGTGCAGCACCAGGTCGGCGTTGGTGACCTCCTCTAGGGTGGACTTGAACGCCTCGACCAGCTGGGTTGGCAGGTGGCGGACGAAGCCGACGGTGTCGGTGAGGACGACCGTGCGGCCGTCGGCAAGCTGGGCGCGGCGCGTGGCGGGGTCGAGGGTGGCAAAGAGTGCATCCTCAACGAGCACACCCGCGTCCGTCATCGCGTTGATCAGCGAGGACTTGCCCGCGTTGGTGTAGCCCGCGATGGCGATCTGGGGCGTGGTCGAGCGATTACGGCGGGCGCGCTTGACCTCGCGGACCGTCTTCATGCCCTTGAGCTCGTGGCGCAGGCGCGCCATGTCCGCGCGCAACCTGCGGCGGTCGGCCTCAATCCTGGTCTCACCGGGACCACGCAGACCCACGCCGCCGTTGGAGCCAGCTCGGCCACCGGCCTGGCGCGACAGGTTGCCGCCCCAACCGCGGGTACGGGAGAACAGGTACTCCATCTGTGCCAGCGACACCTGGGCTTTACCCTCGTTGCTCTTCGCGTGCTGGGCGAAGATGTCCAGGATGAGCATGGTGCGGTCAATCACCTTGACGCGCAGCGCCTCCTCCAGCGCCACAATCTGGGAGGGGGAAAGCTCGCCGTCGAAGACAACGGTGTCCGCCCCGGAGGCCTCGACGACCTCGCGCAGCTCGGAAACTTTGCCCGCGCCGATGTACGTGCCCGGGTCGGGCTTGTCGCGCTTTTGGTAGAGCATGTCGATGACTTCCGCGCCCGCGGTCTCGGTCAAGGCCTCTAGCTCGCGCATGTTTGCTTCCATCTCCGCGGTGGTGCCCTCCAGCCACGCGCCGACCAGGATGACCTGCTCAAGGCGCAGCTTGCGGTACTCAACCTCGTAGGCTTCTTCGGCCTCGTCGGTGCGGATCTCGGTGCGCTGGCCCACGCGCCGCAGCGCGTTGCGCGCCTCCAGGTCGAGGGAGCCTGTAGTTGGTTCGCCCGAACCTTCTCGCGGGGGCTGTGGCGCGTTGTGGCGAAAAGCCTCCGCCAGCAGCGCGTCGTGCGCAGCTTCCTGTGGGTCGTGCTCGGGATGGGTATTTACAGTTGAGGTCATTGAGTCCTTTGTTCTCACCAGCATGCTTTCTCGCTATCTTACGTGCTTTGTCCAGCCGCTGGGTGCTTCCTCTCTCGCTTCGCGTTTCCGCCCTGCCGCCGCCACGGACTAGGCTGTGGCCTATGACCGAATCTCTAGACACGCACTCTGACACGCACGCTGATCTGGCCGCCATCGGCCTTGGCTTTGCCAAGTGGCAGGACGCAGTCGAGCGGGCTATCGCCACCGAGCACCTTGCGGTCACCGGCGAGGTCCGCGGCGGGCAGCTAATCCAGTACAGCGACCCGTCCGGCGCGCAGCTCAACATTCTTGCGGTGGAGCCTTTCGCCACCTTCGCTGGCTTTGACTCGGTCACCCGCGCGTACGCGCATATCACACCGCTTAACGACGTGGTGTCTTTGGCCGATATCGTCGACCCGCACGGTAACACCATCACCTCGGTCACCGTCAACTTGGCGCAGGGCCCGCTCATTGTGGAGGAGGCGACCCTGCAGTGGCAGGAGCTGGGGTTGACCGCCCTGGTGCTCGCGCACGAGCGTTACGCCTCCACGGAGGCCTACTTGGCCAACAACCCCGGCACCACCCTCGGGGCGGTGCTGTCTCCCGGTGCGGAGGCCGTCGCGAATGGCGCAGCAACCGCGCCCGATGCTGCGGCCGAGTTCTCCGCCCGCGTGCTGGACGCCGAGTACCGCACCTCTGAGCTGACCGGCCAGCGCTTCATCCACGCCACCGTCGACGGGGCGTTCCCCTTCGACATCTGCCTGCCCGACGGCGAGCTGCCGGAGCGCGACTCCGTCATCGCGGGCAGCGCCGTGCTCACCGGTGCGATCCCGACCCCGGGTGCGGGCGGCGGCTGCGGCGGTTGCGGCGGTTCCTGCGGCTGTGGTGGGCACTAGACCTCCACATCGCTAGGACATTCGCGCTACCATGGCGCGAAATCGACGGTCGGTACGTTTTCAGGAGGTGACGATGCAGCGATGGATCCCTCGCGGAAAGACTTGCTCCAAGCGCTCTACGGGGCGCTTGTCCTTGCGCTAGCGATCCTGCTGGTGGTCTTTTTCCGACTGCCCGGCCTGATCATCGCGATTCTGCTGGTGGTCTTTGGCGTTGCCGTCCACCGCCGCTACAACACCAACCCGGAAGTCGCCTCGCTGAAGGCCTCGCTGCGCATCGCCCGGGACGACATGGCGGAGATCCTGCAAAGCTACGAGGACCTCCAGCACGGCACCTCCACCCAGGCCGTCACCGACCGCACGCTCAACTACCCCGCCCTGGCCAACGGCGATGTCTCCCACCACGCGATTAGCGAATTTTTACTGCGCAGCTCCTCCGCGCGCCGCTTCATCGCGCGTATCGACGGCTACCTCGAGTCCCCCGACATCGACCGCTACCAGCTGGAGCGGCTCATCAGCGTCGCCGACGAGCGAGCTTTGGAGCTCTCCGAGTCCTGGGATGACGCCCGGCGCGCGGCGCGCCAGATCGGGCCTGCCTAGTAGCAGTACTAATCAAGCTCAGCCGCGAGCTGGCCGCGCGCCACGATGCGCGAGGGTCCGGTCATGATGGCGGTGCCGTCTTCGGCAAGTTCGATTTCTACCTCGCCGCCTGGCACACGGACGGTCACGCTGCCGGACTCCTTACCGCTGGCGCGCAGGGCGGCGGTTCCTGCGGCGACGGTGCCGGTGCCGCAGGAGCGGGTCTCGCCCACGCCGCGCTCCCACACGCGCATCGCGCACGCTCCGTCGCGGGCGGCGGTAAGGATCTCCACGTTGACCCCGTTGGGGAAGACCTCCTGGTCAAAGGTCGGGGCGGCAAGCTCCATCTCTGCAAGCGCCTCCGCGGTCAACCCCGGTACCACTGCGGCGAGGTGCGGGTTGCCCACGTCGACGGCGATGCCTTCGTACGCAGTCTCCCCTACCTTCGCCCAGGACTCGCCGAAGACGTTGACCGGGCCCATCCCGACGCGGACGCGGGCGTGGACTGCGTCCGCGTGCTCGACGGTGATGTGCTTGAGCCCGGCGCGGGTGTGCACGTCGAACTCGTCGGCATCTTCGAGTCCCTCGGCTTTCAGCACGTGGGAGAAGGCACGGATGCCGTTGCCGCACATCTCGGCGATGGAACCGTCGGCGTTGCGGTAGTCCATAAACCACGTGCCGTCGGTGCGCACCACGCGCAGCAGCCCGTCGCCGCCAATACCGGCGCGGCGATCGCAAAGCCACGCCACCTGCGCAGGTGTGAGCTCGAGCTGATCGTCGACGTCAATGAGTACGACGAAATCGTTTTCCGTGGCGTGGGCCTTGATGAAGTGCAGCGGGGATGTCATGCCTGCGAGTCTATCGCGGGCGTGTCCAGCGCCGTCAAGGCCCGCTCGAGTGTGTTGCCAGCGGCGGCATCAAGCCAGGAGATGCGGTGGTCGCGGTTGAACCAGGAGCGCTGGCGGCGCACGTAGCGGCGCGTGCCGGTAATCGTTTTATCCTCCGCCTCCTCGCGCGTGAGCGTGCCCGCGAGCATGTCGAGCACTTGGGCGTAGCCGATGGCGCGGCCCGCAGTGGAGTTGCGGTCAAGCCCCTTGCCCACCAGCGTCTCGACCTCCTCGATCAGCCCAAGGGCAAACATGCGCTCGGCGCGCAGCGCGATGCGAGGGTTGAGCCACTCCGCATTGGTGCGCAGTCCCAGGATGCGCGTACCCCAGCGCGGGGGCGCATCCTTCGGTGGCTGTGAGGCCTGGAAGGGTTTGCCGGTCAGCTCGATAACTTCGAGCGCACGGACGGTGCGGCGCGGGTCTTTGTCCTCAATGATGCGCGCAGCCTCCGGGTCAACGGCGGCGAGCTCTGCGTGTAGCGCGTCGGTCCCGATTTCCTGCCTGCGGTCCTCGTACTTCTGGCGGACGGTGGGGTCGGTGGGTGGGAACGTCCAGGCGTCGAGAAGCGACTGGGCGTACAGCATGGAGCCGCCGACGAGGATGGGGACCTTGCCCCGCGCTATGAGCGCTTCGACGGTGTCGACGGCGAGCGCCTGGTACTCGGCGACAGACGCGGTTTTGGTCACCGGCCAGATGTCGAGCAGGTGGTGCGGGATGCCGCCGCGCTCATCTGGGGCGAGCTTGGCGGTGCCGATGTCCATGCCTTGATACAGCTGCATGGAGTCAACGTTGACCACCTCGCCGCCGAGGCGTTGAGCGAGCGCGATGCCCAGGTCGGACTTGCCGGAGGCCGTCGGGCCCACGACTGCGATCGGGCGAATTTCATGTGCACTCACGAGCACACCTCCCACAATCCGACGTAGCGGCCCACGCCCAAGGAGTCGTCGGCGCAGCACAGCTCGCGCTGCTGCGTCTCAAGCCCGGCCAGTTCCTCCCACAGGCGCGGCTCGAACACGCCGAGGGACTCCAGCTGGCCAGGCAACTCGGCCTTGCCAGCGACGAAGTCCTGCAGCTGGACGTGCAGCTCGGGCGCGCCGGGCACGAGCGCAAGCGGGGCGCGGGCGGTCAGCCCCGCGGAGCCGTCCACCACTACCACGGTAAGTACGGTCGGGTCCGGGGTGCCGATGTGCTCGCGGACCTCGCGCACCTGTACCTCGAGCGGGGCCAGCGCGTAGCGGGCGACGAGCTCGGGCAGGTAGTTGCCGGCACCAAGCTGGACCTGCTGCGCACCCCAGGCCGCAAAGGAGCCGGTATGGGCGGTGTAGTCGCGCTGCTCGAGGGGGCAGACGATATCGACGGCGCGGGCCTCTATGCCCTCTAACGCGTCGCGCGCGGCCGCGCGGAGGCACTCCAGCACCCGCCGCGAAGGCTCATGCGCGGGCGCGAGCGCGTCCACGAGGGCCGGAGAGCCGGGCATCAGCAGAATCTGGGCGCGAGTAGTCACGCACCCCACTCTAGTGTCCCGGTCGCGTGGCCTTTCTCGCTGGCCCTGCGATTTCGCAGGTTTTCGGCGCACTTCCTGCCTGTCCCCTGTAGAGTCTGTTGCAGCACCCGCCGTGCGTTTTCGGGCCGTACTCGACTTCGGCCCCGCCGCACGCGCCGGGTGGCACCGGCAGCCGCGTCGCGCGGCACTTTGAACGTAGGGAAAGGACCTGCAATGACCACCTCGGACCAGACACCGGAGAACACGCCCCAGGCGGACGCGAAGCCACAGGCAAAGCCCACACCGGGCGCGAAGCCCTCGCCGGCCGCAATGCCGCACCGCGCGCCCAAGCCGGGACCGCTGCCCGGTGCGCGCCCGAGCTCGGCGAACCCGCAGTCCACTACCCCGTCGCCAGTGCCCCACCCGGCACCTGTCGCACCCGCCTCTGACCCGTCCAAGTTCGGCCGGATCGACGAAAAAGGCGCGGTCTTTGTCACTCGCGGCGGCACGGAGCGCCAGATCGGTTCCTGGCAGGCCGGTACCCCGGAAGAGGGGCTGGCCCACTACGGGCAGCGCTTCGACGACCTGGTCACTGAGGTCGAGCTGATCGAGTCCCGCCTTGCCGCCCACCCGGACGACGCGGCGCAGCTGCGCCAGCGCGCCGAAGAGCTCAAGGCCTCGCTGGATGAGCAGGCTGTCATCGGCGACCTCGACGCGGTCGACGCACGCCTGGATGCGGTCATCGCCGCCTCCGATGTCGCGGGCAAGCAGGCCAAGGAAGCCAAGGCGAAGCGCCGCGCCGACGCCATCGCCCGCAAGGAAGCGCTTGCGGCCGAGGCCGAGGACCTGGCCGAGAACTCTACTGAGTGGAAAGCAGCGGGCGATAGGATCCGCGCCATCTTGGAGGAGTGGCGCACCATCCGCGGCATCGACCACAAGACGGATGACCAGTTGTGGAAGCGCTACTCGCGCGCACGCGACGCCTTCAACCGTCGCCGCGGCTCCCACTTCGCCGAGCTGGACCGCAACCGCGCCGCCGCCAAGCGCGCAAAGGAGGAGCTGGTGGTTCGCGCCGAGGCGCTGCAGGACTCCACGGACTGGAACGAGACCGCCCGCGCCTACCGCGACCTGATGAAGGAGTGGAAGGCCGCCGGCCGCGCCCCGCGCGAGGCCGATGACAAGCTGTGGGCGAAGTTCCGCGCCGCCCAGGACAAGTTCTTCGGTGCCCGCGACGCGGTCAACGCCGAGCGCGACCGCGAGTTCGCCGCAAACGCCGAGGCCAAGGACGCGCTCATTGCGCAGTACGAGCCTTTGATCGACCCAGCCAAGGGCCTGGGTGGGGCGAAGGCGAAGCTCCGCGAGCTGCAGGACAAGTGGGACGAAATCGGCTACGTGCCGCGAGGCCAAGTGCGCGAGTACGAGGACAAGATTGGCGCGCTCGAGCAGCGCGTCGCTGAGGCCGAGGAATCCCGCTGGCGCAAGGCCGACCCGGCAGCGCAGGCCACCGCGAACCAGTTCCAGGTCAAGGCAGACGACTTGAAGAAGCAGGCAGAGACCGCCGAAGCCGCAGGCAAGGCTGACAAGGCCGCCGAGCTGCGCGAGCAGGCCGCCCAGTGGCAGGAGTTCGCCGACGTGGCGACCAAGGCGGTCAACGACAACTAGTGCTGCACCCGCAACTTTTCGTACTTCACCCCGGTGCAGACGAGCTTACGGAGGCCGTGACTGGGGCGTACGCCTTTTCCGCCACCCTGGCCATCCAGGACATCACCGGCCTTGCCACCTCCGGGGTCAGCGCCTCGCACGTGCGCACCCGCTTGGCACCTTCCGCGGAATCCGCCGCCTACCTCTTCGCGCTCACTGACGCCCGCGCGCCGCGCCCCGTGACCGAGCTCGGCTACCCGGAGCTTTTCGCCGAGGACCTCGACTGCGTAGCCACCTGGGTCTTCGTTTCACTGCCGCTGCTGGAGGACCGCGGGGTGATCGAAGCCAACATCACCCTCGACGCGGCCATCGCCCCGCTGCCCGGCGAGCCCATCCCTCCCGCACCGTGGGAGGCAGCTTTGCAGCTTCTCGACGCCCTGTCGTCCCACTTCGCTCGCCCCATCCGCCACATCTGGATCCCCCATCCCCCGGGCGAGCACACCCCTCCAGCGCTGCAGGACTTTGGCTACACCGCCGCTTTCCGCGAGGACCAGGCCACCTTCCCGATCGCACGCCGCACCGCACTCCCCGACTCCACCTGCTACCCCGACGGCACGTTCGAGGTCGTCGAGGGCCCCGGCTTCAACTCCACACGTCCCGGCATCCCGGGCGAGGTGGAGCAATTCGCGCACCTGTTGACCTCCGCCTCACAGGGCTACCCGCGCGGAGAGTTGGAGCTCGACACGATCGAGTGGGACCTTGCGCGCATCGTGGAGGCCGGGCAGCGCCTGGGCAACCGGGGCGGGCACCAGCTCACCGGCCTGGCCTACGTCGATAAGAAAATCGTCGGGCTGTGCGAGCTCGTGCGCTACAGCGCCGACGATAAGACAGTCTGCGAGCTCGGCCTGATCTACGTGCTCCCCGAACACCGCGAAAAGGGGCTTGCCGCAGGCATGATCCGCGCAACGCTTACGCGCGCCCACGAGGTGTGGGAGGACCTAGAAACGGTGTACTGCTCCTACCCCGCTGAGTCCGCGGCGGCGGGTGCGCTCCTTGCAGCTCTTGGTGCCGAGTGCGTCTCTTCGACGACCGCCTGGCACAAGCGCTGATGCTCGCTAGGCGCGCTCACTGTCCTTACGGTGGCGTTCGGCGGCGCGGGCGCGGCGATCGTCGATAAGCAGCGGGTTGCCCTGCTCCCTGGTCGCAGCGCGCTGCGCGAGCGCCACCTCGTCCTTGCCTTGGATCTCCCTGCGCTGCTCGGCGACGGCGGCCTGCTCCTCGTTGCGCGACAGGATCAGCGGGAAGATGGTAAACACCACGATCACCACCGCGAGGATGGCCAGGTAGTAGCCGGCGCCGCGGCCAATGCCCGAGCTGTTCGAATTGCGCAGCCAGATCCCCAGCACGGAGAACACCAGCGAGACCGTGGTGACCATCCATGCGGGCACGGCGACAGCGAAGCGCTGCGTGAGCACTGCGAGCGTGGTCAGGACCGCGACGCCGATGAAGGAGATCCAGGCGAAGAGGTACTCGGTAAGCGCGGTCTGCGCCGCCTTCGCTGCCTCAGTCGCGGCAAGCAGCTGCCAGAGGGAGGCATCACCTACAAACGGCAGGAACACCGCCACCAGGTAGAGCGCCGCTGCGGCTGCGAGTACCCATCGCTTCGCACCCATGACCACGGAAGAGGCGGCTTCCTTTTCCGCGCGGGCAAGCGTCTCGGTGTTGAGCTTCGTCATGTCGCCCAACTGTAGCGCTAACCGCCGCAGCAGGCGGAATCCGGAGCCTGTGCCGCCGGCCGACCGATCGTCGGCAGGCCGAGTCCGACGCCTACCGGCGCGGTCGTCGGCACCTCACCTGCGGCCGAGTTGTCGCCCGCCTTGGTACGGCGGTGCGCGAGCACCCCGTCGTCGGCGATGAGGAAGTGCGGCTTGGAATCGGTGATGCGCACGTGCACGACGTCGCCGGGGCGGATCTCGCCATCGAGGTTGCCCTCTGGGGTGAAGTGGACGAGGCGGCCGTCGCGGGCGCGGCCGGACATCCGGTGGGTGCGGTCGTTCTTCCGCCCGCCCTCGGCTTGGACGAGCAACTCCTGCTCGGTGCCGACGAGCTTCGCGTTTTCCTCGGCGCTGATGCGCTCCTGCAGCGCGATGAGGCGCTCGAAGCGCTCCTGGACGACCTCCTTGGGCACCTGGTTGTCCATCTCCGCGGCCGGGGTGCCGGGACGCGGCGAGTACTGGAAGGTAAACGCGGAGGTAAAGCGCGCCTTCTCCACCACGTCGAGCGTGTCCTGGAAGTCTTCTTCCGTTTCGCCGGGGAAGCCGACGATGATATCGGTGGTCAGCGAGGCGTGCGGCAGCTTCTCGCGCACCTCGTCCAAGATGCCGAGGAACTTCTTGGTGCGATACGAGCGACGCATGTCCTTGAGCACCTTGTCGGAGCCAGACTGCAGCGGCATGTGCAGCTGCGGGCACACGTTCGGGGTCTCGGCCATCGCGTCGATCACATCGGAGGTGAATTCCGCCGGGTGCGGGGACGTAAAGCGCACCCGCTCCAGGCCCTCAATCTCGCCACAGGCGCGCAGAAGCTTGGAAAAGGCCGAGCGGTCGCGCGCTAAGTCCTCGTCCACGAAGTTAACTCCGTAGGAGTTGACGTTCTGCCCCAGCAGCGTGATCTCCGAGACCCCCTGGTCCACCAGGGCCTGTACCTCAGCCAGGATGTCGCCCGGGCGGCGGTCGACCTCCTTGCCGCGCAGGCTCGGCACGATACAGAAGGTGCACGTGTTGTTGCAGCCCACCGAGACAGAGACCCAGCCCGCGTACGAGGACTCGCGCTTCGCCGGCAGTACGGAGGGGAACACCTCGAGCGACTCGACGATTTCCACCTGCGCCTCCTCCTCCACGCGCGCACGGTCGAGCAGCGCGGGCAGGGCAGACAGGTTGTGCGTGCCAAAGACAGCATCCACCCACGGGGCCTTTTCCAACACCGTGTCGCGGTCTTTTTGCGCCAGGCAGCCACCGACGGCGATCTGCATGCCCGGGTGCTGCTCCTTGGTCTTCTTCAGCTGACCGAGCGTGCCGTAGAGGCGCTTGTCGGCGTTTTCCCGCACCGCGCAGGTGTTAAACACCACCAGGTCCGCTTCCGTGTCCGTATCCGCGGCTACGTAACCGGCCTCTTCCAGCATGCCGGAGAGGCGCTCGGAGTCGTGCACGTTCATCTGGCACCCGAAGGTGCGCACCTCGTAGGTACGCGGGTGCGAGGGTTCTTCTGCCAGGTCCGTGGTGTGGGAAAAGTTCTGCTGCGTCACGGCGAACAGTCTATCCCCGCGCGCGGAATCCACCCAACCGTATGTACGCGCGCGGCGGCCAGGGTCCCGTCAGCAAAAATTGCGGCAGCGTTACCCACAGTTTGGGGGAAATTTACACAAACTTTCACAATCGGGTGGCATAGGTCACGTTTATGGAGTACCAGTTAGACCTATGACACAGGAAACTGAACCCATGATTCGCATGGAGGGCGTGCAGAAGTACTTCGGTGACTTCCACGCCCTGACAGACATCAACCTGACCGTGCCCAAAGGCGAGGTCGTGGTCGTGCTCGGGCCGTCCGGCTCCGGCAAGTCCACCCTGTGTCGCACGATCAACCGCCTCGAAACCATCGAGGAGGGCACGATCCACATCGACGGCAAGCTGTTGCCCGCCGAGGGCAAGGAGCTGGCAAAACTGCGCGCCGACGTCGGCATGGTGTTCCAGCAGTTCAACCTGTTTCCGCACCTGACCATCCGCGACAACGTCACGCTTGGCCCGATGAAAGTGCGCAAGATGAGCAAGGCCGATGCGCAGAAGCGCGCGGCGGAGCTGCTCGATCGCGTCGGCATCGGCAACCAGGCTGAAAAGTACCCCGCGCAGCTCTCCGGCGGCCAGCAGCAGCGCGTCGCCATCGCGCGTGCGCTCGCCATGGAACCGAAGGTCATGCTTTTCGACGAGCCGACGTCCGCCCTCGACCCCGAAATGGTCGGAGAAGTCCTCGATGTGATGGGCGAGCTCGCCGCAACCGGCATGACGATGGTGGTGGTTACCCACGAGATGGGCTTCGCCCGCAAGGTAGCCGACCGCATCCTGTTTATGGCCGACGGCGAGATCGTGGAGGACACCGACCCGGAGTCCTTCTTCACCAACCCCCAGTCCGGTCGCGCGAAGGACTTTCTGGCAAAGATCCTCTCGCACTAATCGGACCATATCCCACACCCTTACCCCTTTATCTTGCAAGGAGACCACTCATGAACCGCGCACTTCGCACCCTGACCACCACCGCCGTCGCCGCGCTGGCGGCCACCACCCTGGTTGCCTGCGGCGGCTCGGAAGGCGAAGCCTCCGGCGACGGCCTGCTCGCACAGATCGAGGCCGGCAGCGTCACCCTCGGCACCAAGTACGATCAGCCGGGCCTCGGCTTGCGCGAGGCCGACGGCACCATGTCGGGCCTCGACGTGGAGGTGCTGACCTACGTGGTCAACTCCATCGCTGACGAAAACGGCTGGGAGCACCCGGAGATCACCTGGCGCGAGACCCCGTCCGCCCAGCGCGAGACCCTCATCCAGAACGGTGAGGTTGCGGCCATCGGCGCGACCTACACCATCAACGAGTCCCGCTCCGAGGCCGTCAGCTTCGGCGGCCCGTACCTGCTCACCCACCAGGGCCTGCTGGTTCGCAGCGATGCCAACGACATCGCGGGTCTCGAGGACCTGGACGGCCGCATCCTCTGCTCCGTGACCGGTTCCACCCCGGCACAGAAGGTCAAGGACGCGCTGCCGGGTGTCCAGCTGCAGGAGTACGACACCTACTCCTCCTGCGTCGAGGCACTGCGCAACGGCAACGTTGACGCCCTGACCACGGACGCCACCATCCTCGGCGGCTACGCAGCCCAGTCCCCGGGCGACTTCGAGGTCGTCGAGCTGGAGAAGGACGGCGAGCCGTTCACCAACGAGAACTACGGGATCGGCGTGCAGAAGGACGACACCGCTGCAGTCGACGCGATCAACAAGGCGCTCGAGGCGATGTACTCCGACGGTTCCTTCAAGAACTTCGTCGATGAGAACCTCGAGGGCGGCGTTGGCGTCAACGAGGCAACCCCGGGCGATCTCTCCTTCCTGGAGAGCTAGTTCAGCCCACCCACCCCGCGCGCGTATCGACGGGGCGTCGATACGCGCGCACAGCTTGTAGGAGTACTCCATGGACGCCTTATGGGCCGACCTTTTGCCGAATCTCTGGCCGGCGTTTTTCACCACGATCAAGCTGACCGTCTATTCGGCGATCGGCGCAATGATCCTCGGCACGATTCTGACCGCAATGCGGGTCTCGCCCGTAGGCATCCTGCGCGGGCTTGCCACCACCTACATTGAGACGGTGCGCAACACCCCGCTCACCCTGGTGATCCTGTTTTGCTCCTTCGGGCTGTACCAGAACCTCGGGCTGACGCTGGCCAGCCGGGATTCCTCGACGTTTATCATCGACCAGAACTTCCGGCTCGCCGTGCTCGGCTTCATCCTCTACACCAGCTGCTTCGTGGCGGAATCGCTGCGCAGTGGCATCAACACCGTCCACTTCGGGCAGGCGGAAGCCGCACGTTCTCTGGGCTTGAGCTTCGGGCAGATCTTCTCTCTGATCATCTTCCCGCAGGCCGTGCGCGCCGCGATCGTGCCGCTGGGCAATACGCTGATTGCATTGACCAAGAACACCACGATCGCCTCCGTGATCGGCGTGGCCGAAGCCTCGCTGCTGATGAAGTCCACGATCGAGTTTCACGCGAACCAACTGTTTGTCATCTTCGGCGTCTTCGCCGCCGGATTCCTCATCCTCACGCTGCCGATGGGCCTTGCTCTCGGCTGGCTGTCTGACCGATTGGCGGTGAAGCGCTAATGTCCGTCCGCGCAACAGTTCTTTACGACGCACCGGGACCAAAGGCCATCCGCCGCAACCGCATCTACACGGTGCTGACGGTGCTCGCACTTGCCGCCGTGGCGTGGTGGGTGCTTTCCACCCTCGCCGACAACGGGCAGCTGAGCGCCGCAAAGTGGACGCCGTTTATCCAGGGTAACACCTGGACAACCTACATCCTCCCGGGTCTGCTCGGCACGCTGAAGGCAGCGGCGCTGTCGATCCTCTTCGCCATCGTCTTCGGTGTGATCTTCGGCCTCGGGCGACTCGCGGAGGCGAAAATCGTCCGCTGGTTCTGCGGCGTCATCATCGAGTTCTTCCGCGCGATCCCCGTGCTGATGCTCATGATCTTCCTCTACCAGTTCTTCGCGGTATTCAAGATCGTGCCGCCGAAGGGGCTCGCCTTCTGGGCCGTGGTGGTTGCACTGACGCTCTACAACGGTGCCGTCATCGCCGAGATCCTCCGCGCAGGCATCAAGTCCCTACCCAAGGGTCAGACCGAGGCAGCCCAGGCGCTCGGCATGTCGCACTGGCAGACCATGTGGCAGATCCTGCTGCCCCAGTCCATCGCGGCCATGCTGCCGGCGCTGATCTCCCAGATGGTCATCGCCCTGAAGGACTCGGCGCTGGGCTACCAGATCGGCTACATCGAAGTGGTTCGCTCCGGCACCCAGGTCGCGTCGGCCAACCAGAACTACATCCCGGCGCTGATCGTGGTGGGCATCATCATGATCGCGATCAACTTCCTGCTCACCCGCCTGGCCTCTCGCGTAGAGCGCCAGCTGCGCGCAGGCCGCGCCCGCCGCAACCCGTTCGCGCTCGTTCCCGAGCAAGCCGACCAGGGCCTGGACACGAAGGACAACGTCAACGTGGACTGGCACGACCCGGACTACGTGCGGATCGACAACCCCGACCGCTAGCTCTCTCGCAGCTCCTCGAGCCTGGCGTCAAGCACCTCTCGGCCGATGGCCAGCGCCATGCCCTCGGGGAAGCCGCGACGCGCCATCGCCCCCACCACCCGGCGCAGCACCTTGTTGTACTCGCCGCGGTCGGCGGGCACGCGCTTGACCTGGCGGGCTTTCTTCTCAGCGACCTCGCGGGCGGTGTGTTCCTCGTCCTCTTCGCTGAGCTGCGCGAGCGCGTCGGCTCGGTCCGCGCGGCCCACGCCTTTCTGCACAAGCTCGCGGTCGAGCGCGCGAGAGGACTTGCCGCGACGCTTCGCGCGCTGACGAACCCACTCGTGGGCAAAGGCGGCGTCGTCGATAAGCCGGTTGCGCTCAAGTTCATCGAGCACTTCCTCGACCACCTGCGGTTCGAACTCCGCGCGCACCAGGCGCTCGCGTAGCTCCTCGCGCGAACGGGCGCGTTGATCGAGCAGGCCGAGCGCACGCTTGCGCACCGGGGCGAGTGCCTCCTCGCGGGTGCGGTCGAACAGCTCACTGGAGCCCTCGCCACGCTCGTATGCGGCAAGCGCCGCCTGCAGGCGCTCCAGCTTTTCCGGATCCGGCTGCGCCACTACTTCGCGTCCGCCGCGGCGGCCTCTTCATCGTCGAAGTCGATGTTTGGCACCATGTCCACCGGATCGTCCGACAGCTCGTCTTCGTCCTTGACGTTCGCGTACGCGCCAACACCCAAGGCGCGGAAGATCTTGTCCTCGATCTCGTTGGCCAGATCCGGGTTGTCCTTGAGGAAGTTGCGGGCCTTCTCCTTACCCTGGCCGAGCTGGTCGCCCTCGTAGGTAAACCAGGAGCCGGACTTCTTCACGATGCCGTTGTCCACGCCCAGGTCAATGATGGAGGACTCGCGCGAGATGCCCTCGCCGTACATGATGTCGAACTCGGCGATCTTGAACGGCGGGGAAACCTTGTTCTTGACCACCTTCATCTTCGTGCGGTTACCAATAGAGTCCTGGCCGTCCTTCAACGTCTGAATACGGCGCACATCGCAGCGCACGGAGGCATAAAACTTCAGCGCCTTACCGCCCGTGGTGGTCTCCGGAGAGCCGAACATCACGCCGATCTTCTCACGCAGCTGGTTAATAAAGATGGCGGTCGTGCCCGAGTTATACAGCGCACCGGTCATCTTGCGCAGCGCCTGCGACATCAGGCGCGCCTGCAGACCGACGTGCGAGTCGCCCATCTCGCCCTCGATCTCCGCCTTTGGCGTCAGGGCGGCGACGGAGTCAATCACAATGATGTCAATCGCACCGGAGCGTACCAGCATGTCCGCGATCTCCAGGGCCTGCTCACCGGTATCCGGCTGGGAGACCAGCAGGTTATCGGTGTCCACGCCGAGCTTCTTCGCGTAGTCCGGGTCAAGCGCGTGCTCCGCGTCAATAAACGCCGCGATGCCGCCAGCGCGCTGGGCAGACGCGATCGCATGCAGCGCCACAGTGGTCTTACCCGAAGACTCCGGGCCGTAGATCTCTACCACGCGGCCGCGCGGCCACCCACCGATGCCAAGCGCCACGTCAATCGCGGTATTGCCAGAGGAGATGGACTGAATCGGCGGGCGGTTATCATCGCCCAGGCGCATAATTGCGCCCTTGCCAAAGTCCTTCTCAATCATCGCCATCGCGGCATCGAGGGCATTTTGGCGATCATTGCCGCTCGCAGCGGCAGCCTTCTTCTTCGCAGCCATGTTGTTTGCTCCTTAAACCTTCGCTTCTTCTCAATGCTTCTTGCGGCAGGTATGCCACGTTCCCTTTATTAGACGCACCGACTATAGGGGGCGGTTCCCTTCACACCGCAAAGTTTTCTTCACCCGGCTTCCAAGGGGAACTACCGCACACAGTAGAACAGCGCGCGAACACTCTCAGAGCATACACGCATACATGTTCGACTCCACACGCGGCGCGCCGCATCAAGCGCCGGACTAGGTGCCCGGCCTATCGACACCGAGTCTGCGCTCTTCGGGGACATCGAAGGCGTCGCAAAGCCGCGCCCAGGCCTCCTTCGGGTCGACCCCGTTTTCGATCATCTGGGCTGCGGTCTCGCCCTCCCCCGTGAGCACTTGCGATTGGATGATCCATCCGGCCCGATCGGAACCGAATTCGTCGTCCACCAACTGCCGGAACTCCGTCAAACGCATGCCGTCTAACCTACACGCCGCACCGAAACGCCGACACAAACCCGGCCCGTAGTGCGAAGGATTGAACACCATTCAGTAATGTCACTGCCATGAGTACGCAGCCCTCCTCCAACCCAGCGCCAAGCAAGAAAGCAGGCGCCCGCTCCACCTCCCCAGTCGACATCGCTTATATCGCCGTCTTCGCCGCGATCATCTGTGTCCTCGGCTTCGTCTCCATCCCCGTTGGCGCAGCCGGCGTGCCCATCGTGCTGCAGAACGCCGCCGCGATCCTCGCGGGTCTCGTCCTCGGCGCACGCCGCGGCACCGCGTCTGTGGCGATCTTCCTCCTGGTCGGCCTCGCCCTGCCCGTGCTCGCTGGCGGGCGCACCACCATCTACGCGCTCGGCTCCCCGACGGTGGGCTACCTGGTCGGCTACCTCGTCTCCGCCGCCGTCGCCGGTGCGATCGCTTACGCTGGCCTGCGCGGTGGCAAGGGCACCCGCGTCGGGATGTTCATCCTCGCCGGCTACCTCGGCCTGTTCCTGCAGTACCTCTTCGGCGTGTTTGGCCTGATGTTCCGCGCCGATATGAACTTCGGTGCCGCCTGGGCCGCCCAGGTTCCTTTCCTGCTGCCGGATTCGGGCAAGGTCGCGCTGATGATCGTCATCGCGCTCGCTGTCCACGCCGCCTTCCCGGACATGCGCCGTCGTTAAGATGCCCACCATCGAGTTCCGCGGTGCCACCGTCGCTTACGACGGCCGCACCGTGCTGGCCCCGCTCAACCTCACGCTCACGGAGCGCCGCATCGGCATCATCGGGTCAAACGGCTCCGGCAAATCGACCACGGTGCGCCTGATCAACGGGCTCATTGAGCCCACCGAGGGCGAAGTGCTTGTCGACGGCCTGTCGCCGACCACCGACGGCAAAACCGTGCGCAAGCGCGTCGGCTTTGTCTTCTCCGACGCCGAATCACAGATCGTCATGCCGCGCGTGGCCGATGACGTCGCCTTCTCCCTGCGCCGCTTCAAGCTGCCGCGCGCGGAAGTCCGCGCTTGTGTCGACGCGGTCCTCGAGCGTTTCGGATTAGGAGAGAAGGCGGAGAACTCCCCGCACACGCTCTCCGGCGGCGAAAAACAGCTGCTCGCGCTCGCCTCCGTACTGGTCATCGAGCCCGAGACGGTCATCGCCGACGAGCCGACCACGCTGCTCGACCTGCGCAACCGCCGCCGCATCATCCAGGAGCTCGGCGCGCTGGACCAGCAGGTCATCGTAGTCACGCACGACCTCGACATGCTCGCGGGCTTCGATCGCGTCATCTGCATCGACGACAGCGAGCTCGTCTACGACGGCGCACCCCCGGACGCCATCGCGTTCTACACCGACCTGATGGATTCCAAGCCATGATCCGCGCACTCCCCCTAGGTGTCTACGTCGAAGGCGACACGGTTCTCCACCGCGCAGGCCCGACGCAGAAGTTCGTCGCGCTGGTGGTGTTCATCCTCGCCGTCACGCTGCTGCCCACGGTGCCGTGGCACGCGCTCGCCGCCTTCGGTCTCACCGTCGCGCTCTATGCGGTAGCGAAGATCCCGCCGAAGATCGCCTGGGACCAAGCACTCCCCGTGCTTCCGCTCCTGCTCTTCCTTGCTGCGTTTTTGTGGTGGCAAAACGGGCTGCAGTCCGCTGCGACGACGTTCTTCGCGCTGCTCGCCACCGTGGCCGCGGCGAACCTGCTCACGCTGACCACGCCCGTCGAGGCCCTACTCGACGCCCTCGACCGCAACCTCGCCCCGCTCGCGCGCTTCGGCGTGCCGGTCGAGACCATCAGCTTGACGATCGCCCTGACCATCCGGCTCATCCCGCTCATGCTCGCCACCGCGAACGAGGTACTCGACGCCCGCAAGGCTCGCGGCGCCGGCTTCTCCCTTGCCGCCTTCGGCATCCCGCTCGTGATCCGCTCGGTGCGCCGCGCCCGCCTGATTGGCGAGGCGCTCATGGCGCGGGGCGCGGTGGACTAGGGCCGTTTTCACTCAGGCTGACGCAGAAAGCGCAAGTAGCACTTCGATAGTGCCGAAATTTTCGACGGTATCGAGCTCCGATCTGCGCTGTTTAGCCCGCGGCCGAGCTACATGACGAACGTAGTGGCCGCTGATTGACGAAAATCGCGACGTCTTCGTCGTCCTGGTTTCGTCATGTAGGCGAGCCAAGCGAGCCACCCCAAAAGACCCAACGAAAAAGCGCCAGGGGAAGCCTCCCCCTGGCGCTGTAACTGTTCGGCTTAGCTCTCGCCGCGCAGCTCGCGCATGCGCTGTGCCACCGCGTCATCGCTCACGTTCGCGCCGGAAGCATCTGCAGCGCCCGAGCCAGCATCAGCGGAACCCTCGATCGCCGGCTTCTGCCCGGAGGACAGCTCGCCCGCCATCTCTGCACGGATCTGCTCGAGACGGCCGTGGCCAGCCATCTGGATGCCTGCCTGCTCCACCTCGGCCATGCGGCCCTGGACGGAGTTCTGCGCCAGCTCTGCGGAGCCAAGCGCCTTGGCGTAGCGACGCTCGATCTTGTCGCGCACCTGGTCCAGGTTCGGACCCTGCGCCGTGATCGAGTTCATCGACTGCATGGTCTCGGAGACCTTCTCCTGCATCTTGGCCTGCTCCAGCTGGCTGAGCAGCTTGGAGCGCTGCGCGACCTGCTGCTGCAGGTGTGCCGCGTTGCGCTCGACGGCCTGCTTGGCCTGGGCTGCCTGCTGCAGCGCCTGGTCGTGCAACTGCTTGGTCTCCTCGATGCTCTCCTCGGCGGTGACCAGCTGGGCAGCGAACGCCTCGGCGGCGTTCTCGTACTCCTGGGCCTTCTGCGCGTCGTTGTTCGCGCGGGCCTTGTCCGCCAGCTGCAGTGCCTGCTTGGTGTTGGCCTGCAGCTTCTCTACCTCTTCGAGGCGACGGTTGAGCTGCATCTCGATCTGGCGCTGGTTGCCAATGACGGCAGCAGCCTGCTGCGAGAGCTCCTGGTGCTGACGCTGCGCCTCGCTGATCGCCTGCTCAATCTGCACCTTGGGGTCAGCGTTCTCTTCGATCTTGTTATCGAAGAGGGCCATGAGGTAGTTCCAGAACTTTACAAATGGGTTAGCCATCGGAGTTCAAAGACCTTTCGTTTATTGGTCGATCACACTAAGTAGTCACTACTGTAGTGCGGCCGGTGCCATTACGCTTCCGCTGCCGCCGGAGAAGTGGAAGCCAGCTCCTCCTGGATGGAATGCAGCGACATATTCGCCACCACTTCCATCAGCAGCTCCGCCACCGTGGTGTCCAGCGCAGCGCATATTGCGGCGAGCAGCTCCGAGGAGACTTCCTTGCGGCCGCGTTCCAGCTCGGAAAGGTACCCGGAGGACACGCGCGCCTGCTTGGCCAGCTCGCGCAGCGTGACGTTCTTGTCGGCGCGGTAGGCGCGCAGCGACATGCCGAGCGCTTCGCGCAGCAGCGGTTCGCACCCGGGCGCGCCCGAGTGCAGTGCGTCATCCACCGCGCCGGCAAGCGCGGCGGGGCGGGTCATCGGTGCTTCGTGTACAAGAGTTGTTGTTGCCATCACGAGTAATAACGGTCTAGGTCTCTGTTTTGTTCCCGTCGCGGGCAGAAAGATCTTCCCGCAGCGTATCTACAAGAATCCGTAGCGCAGCGTCCACAGCGGCGCTCCGGATCTCCTGGCGCGAACCCTGCAGCAGCGCGTCACCCCCAGCTGGCGCCGCGAAGCCGCGCGCAGGCGTCGCCACGCCGATCCAGACTTCCCCGACCGGGTGGCCGTCCTGGGAGTCCGGCCCGGCCACGCCGGTCAGCGAGACACCGTAGTCGGCACGGCAGGTACGGCGCGCGCCCTCAGCCATGGCGCGCGCCGTCTGCGGGCTCACCGGACCATACGCGGCGAGCACCTCATGAGGTACCCCGGCGAGCGTCTCCTTGAGCTCCGTCGCGTAGGTGACCAGCCCGCCGCGCAGTACTGCGGAGGCGCCGGGCACAGTCGCCACGGTGGCTGCAGCGAGCCCCGCAGTGAGAGACTCGCAGAAGGCGAGGGTGAGACCCGCGCCCGTCGCTAAGCGGACAAGCTCACGCTCCATCGTTGGCCTTCCGCGCATCCACCAGGTACTGCACGCCGGTGACCACGGTGACGGCGACCGCGATCAGCATGACAATCAGCGTCGGGATATCCATCCAGCCGGGCAGCGGGCACAGGTACATGCCAACGCCGAGGGTTTGCAGCACCGTCTTGAGTTTGCCACCCTTGGAGGCGGGCACGACGTGGCCTTGGCGCAGCATCCACATCCGCCAGAAGGTAATGCCCAGCTCACGGACGATGATCACCACCGTGATCCACACCGGCAGCGGGCCGGCGATATTGAGCGTGACGAGCGCCGTGATCATCAGCGCCTTATCGGCGATGGGGTCGGCGATCTTGCCAAAGTCGGTCACGATGTTCCTGGCGCGGGCGATGTCCCCGTCCAGCTTGTCCGTGATCATGAGCGCCACAAACAGCCCGAACGCCCACCACCAATGTTGCGCGAGCACGAGCCACGCAAACACCGGAATAAACAGGATGCGCAAAGAGGTCAGCGCGTTCGGCAAATTCCAATTGGACTGAGTGTTCACGCCCACCACCCTACTCACCCATAGCTCGTGGCCTAGACTGCCACCCATGAAGTATTTTGCATTTACCTATACCTACGGCTCCGACACCGCGCTTGTCGACGCCACCCGTCCCGCCCACCGCGAGTTCATCTCCAGCCAGCTCTCGCTGGGCCGAATTGTCGGCTCCGGCCCCTACGCGGGCGGGGAGCAGGCACTGATCATCCTCCAGCTGCCGGATACCGCATCGGTGGCCGACGCTGAGGAGATCATGGACGCTGACCCGTACACGGTCGAAGGGGCGCTGGCCGGGCGTGAAGTCCACGAGTGGAACCCGGTGAGCAACATCTTCGCCGGAGATTAAGCCCGGGTCTAGCCCTGCTTCGGCTTGCCGCCGCGGGCAACATGTAAGTGGTCCGTCTCGCGCGAGCCGGTCGCCGTGTGGTCGCCCTTACCGGAGGTTGCCGGGTCGTCGATCCACTCGATGTGATGGCCATCGCGGTCGACCTTGCGGCGGTTGCCGTGGTCGTCGTAGTCAATGTGGAACGACGGCCCATCCGGGTCGAGGCGCCCGGCCTTGATGTCCGCGCGATCCTTGATCATGGAAGCAACCGCGGTCACTGCCAGCACGCCGATGATGACCAGCAGCGAGGTGACTGTGCCGATCTCCGGGACGGAAAGGCCCTCGCCGCCGTTGATAAACGACAGGTTGTTCTCGTGCAGGGCGTGCAGCAGCAGCTTGACGCCAATGAAGCCGAGCACGACCGCCAGGCCGTAAGGCAGGTATACCAGCCTGTCCAACAACCCGTTCAGCAGGAAGTAGAGCTGGCGAAGCCCCAGCAGCGCGAAGGCGTTGGCGGTAAAGACCAGGAAGGACTCCTGCGTGATGCCGAAGATGGCGGGGATGGAGTCGAAGGCGAACATCACGTCGACAAACCCGATGGACAGCAGCGCCACGAACAGCGGGGTGACGGCCTTCTTGCCAGCCTGCGTGGCCGAAACCAGCCGGTCGCCGTGGTACGAACTGGTCACCGGAATGACCTTGCGCAGGGTCTTGACCACCATCATGTCGTTCGGGTCGGGGTCTTCCTGGTCGGTCGCTTCGTCGTAGACCAGCTTGATTGCGGTGTACAGCAGGAAGACGGCAAACAGGTAGAAGACATCGGACCACGCCTCGATGATCACCGCACCGAGCAGAATGAATGCGAGGCGGCAGATCAGCGCAATCACGATGCCGATGAGCAGCACCTTCTGCTGGTAGGCGCGAGGGATCTTGAACGCGCCCATGATCAGGGCGAAGACGAAGAGGTTATCCACCGAAAGCGACAACTCGGTGATGTAGCCGGTAAAGAACTGCATCCCGTGCTCGGCGTCCCACAGCCACCAGACAATACCGCCGAAGATGCAGGCCATGGCCATATAGAACCCGGCCCACCCGGCGGACTCCTTCATCGATGGCTCGTGCGCGTTCCGCACGTGTGAGAAGAAGTCGAAGATGAAGAATCCGAGGATCACCGCTGAGGTGAGCAGCCAAATTGAAAGAGGCACATGCATAAGCTTTCCTCCGGTCAGAAGTTACGATGAAATGACCGGAGGTCTCCCCCACCCCTTGATATGGGGCTGCCCAGACCGGGGCGCGAGGTGCGCTGCCGTGCTGACGATCCGGGCACTTACGGGGTACTCCCCTCCAAGCGCGTCCAACTCTACACCACCGGGAGCACGAAGCGAGAAGACACCGTCCGCTGAGGTCAGTGGCGCCTACACAGCGAAAGGGTCATCGTTCGGGTCCAGGTGGAGACGAAGCTCGACCGCGTTCGCGATTTCACGAGCGACTGCCTCACCACACACATCAGCAACGAACGCCATCGCCATATCTGTTCCAGCTGAGACTCCAGATGACGTCCAACGGTCGCGATCGTGCACCCAACGGGCCGAGCGACGCCAGTCAATGTCGTGGCCGAAACTGGTGGCCCAGGTAAACGCTCGCTTATTGCTCGTAGCCGCATGACCTTCCAGGAGTCCTGCCGCGGCTAGCAGCGCCGAGCCGGTGCACACCGACATCACCACGTGAGCTTCGCGCGCCAGGATTTGTAGCTGGCTGAGGAAGCACTCGTCGCGCACCAACTCGCGGGTCCCCTTCCCTCCTGGGACGAACACTACATCGCTGCTGAGCGACGAATAGTCGCGGTCGGCCTCAAAGCGAACCCCTTGAGACGAGCGCACAGGCCGCCCATCAGGGGAAAGCAACGTAGTTTCCCAGCCAGCAACCTTTGAGAAGATCTCCAGTGGGCCGGCCACGTCGAGCAGCTCGAACCCGTCAAACAGAACCAACGAGATCCGCTTTGAGCTGCGCTGCTGCATCTAGAACGCGCCGCCAGTCGGGTTGTAGGTTGCCTGCACGGTGCGGGTCTCATCGTCAGCATCCGATCCATCGCTTGCCGACACCCCGTCGTCCCCCACATCCGCTTCCTTCGGAGCCTCGGCCGGGTCGGCCCCCTTGATCATCCAGATGATGGTCTCGAGCTCCTCGGGCTTGACTAGCACCTCGCGTGCCTTCGACCCTTCGGAGGGGCCGACCACGCCGCGCGATTCCATCAGGTCCATGAGGCGGCCGGCCTTGGCAAAACCGATGCGCAGCTTGCGCTGCAGCATCGAGGTCGAGCCGAGCTGCGAGGTGACCACGAGCTCGACTGCTTCGAGCAGGTCGTCGAGATCCTTGCCGATGTCGTCGTCAATGACCTTCTTCTCCGCCTGCTTTTCCTCGGTGACGCCCTCGACGTAGTCGGGTTCATCCTGGGACTTCGCGGCGTCGACAACCGCCTGGATCTCCTCGTCCGTGACGAATGCGCCCTGGAGACGCTGCGGCTTGCCGGCCCCCTGCGGGATGAACAAGCCGTCGCCCATGCCGATGAGCTTCTCGGCGCCGCCCTGATCCAGGATGACGCGGGAGTCCGTCAGCGACGAGGTCGCGAACGCCAGGCGCGAGGGCACGTTCGTCTTGATCAGGCCCGTGACCACATCTACCGATGGGCGCTGCGTGGCCAGCACCAGGTGGATACCGGCCGCACGTGCCTTCTGCGTGATGCGCACGATCGATTCCTCGATCTCCTTCGGCGCGGTCATCATCAGGTCGGCGAGCTCGTCGACCACGCAGACGATGAAGGGGTACGGCCGCATCTCGCGCTCGGAGCCTGGCGGGGCCTGGATATCGCCGCTGCGCACCTTGCGGTTGAAGTCCTTGATGTGACGCACGCGTGCCTGCTTCATGTCCAGGTAGCGCTGCTCCATCTCCTCGACCAGCCACTGCAGCGCGGCCGCGGCCTTCTTCGGCTGCGTGATGATCGGGGTGATCAGGTGCGGGATGCCCTCGTACGGGGTCAGCTCCACCATCTTCGGATCCACCAGGATCAGGCGCACGTCCTCCGGGGTGGCGCGCGTGAGCAGCGAGACCAGCATCGAGTTCACAAACGCGGACTTACCGGAACCGGTGGAACCCGCAACGAGCAGGTGCGGCATCTTCTGCACCGAAGAGGCGATGAAGTCGCCCTCGATGTCCTTGCCCAGCCCGATGAGCATCGGGTCCTCATCGGCAGCGACCTTCGGCGCATCCAGCACGTCGCGCAGGCGCACCATCTCGCGGTCGCGGTTCGGGACCTCAATGCCCACCGCAGACTTGCCCGGAATCGGGGTGAGCAGTCGCACGTTATCCGTCGCCACTGCATACGCGAGGTTGGACTGCAGGTTGGTGATCTTCGAAACCTTCACACCTGGCCCAAGCTCGACCTCATAGCGCGTCACTGTCGGCCCGCGCGAGAACCCGGTGACCTGGGCGTCGACCTTGAACTCCTCGAAGACATCAGTAATCGCCTCGATCATGCGATCGTTGGTCTCGGTGCGCGTCTTCGGGGCGTCACCTTCGATGAGCAAGCTTGTCGACGGCAACGTGTAGTCCGTATCCCGCGCCACCTTCCGCGCCAACTGCTGGGTCGGCGCTGCGTCGGCATCTGCGGCCTCCAGCTCCGACTTCGGCGTGGAGGCGGGCACCGCGGCGGCGTCGATACCCGAGCGGGCCACGATCGCCTTGCGCACCGCGTCACGCGAGCTTGCCACCGCGTCCCCGGCGGCTTCGGCAGCCTGCCCCGCAGCTGCGGCCTTGCCGGCAGCAGCTGCGCCCGCGGTCACGCCGGCGGCACCAGCGGCAGCCGCCGCAGTCCGGCCTGCACCCTTGACGGTTGCGGCTGCGGTCTTCCCCGCGGCGTCGGCAATGTCCGCCCCACGAGAGAGCACCTTCGTCTCCTCGGGCTGTGCTTGACGACGCCCACGGCGCTCCGTCCGCTCAGTGCGCTCGGTTTGCTGAGTGCGCTCTGGGGCCGAGAAAGCTTCCGTGACCGGCTCGCCGAAGTCGTCGCGACCTTCCTCGCCAACGTCGCTCGCCGGGGCGACATCGCGCCCGTCCGCCGGGTAGTTGTCCAGTGGCGTGCGAGTCTTGCGCACGCGGCGTTTGCGCGGGCGCTGCTCGGTGTCCTCACCGTAGTGGGTGTCGCGCTCGCGGGGCTGGCGTTCCGTTCGCGGCGTTGTACGCGGCCGGGGTCGGCGACGCTCGCGGCCTTCCGCGATGTCATCCAGATCTCGCTCGACGTGACTGTAGAGGTCGTCGTCTTCGTCGTCCCACTCCTCGTCGAGATCCGCCTCTGGGTTGCGGGCCGAGTCAACAAGGTCGTTGACCCACGCGACGACCATGTCGTAGGCCTCGCGCACGGTAATGCCAGTGGTCTTTAGTGCCCCGTAGACAATCACGAGCGCGAGGAGCGGTACCGCCACGTAGGAGGAAAAACCGGCGGCGAGCACACCCCCGGTGTAGGCACCGATGATGCCACCGGCGATGCGGCGGGTCTCCCAGTCAGAGGGGTTGCCCGCGAAGACGTGCACGAGTCCGAGCATCGCCACAGCGATGATGCTCAGCCCGATCGTGACTCGCGTGCGCACCTCGCCCGGGGCCCGCACGTTAAGCATGAGCGCGATGGCGACACCTACGAGCAGCACCGGGAGGATGAGCGCGCCCGCCCCGATTACCCAGTGGGTAGCCTTGGCGATCAGCTCGCCGATGGGGCCGGCGATATCCAACCACACCGAGGCACCGATGACCGCGGCGAGACCAATCAGTAGGAGACCCCAAGCATCAGCGTGCTCGGCGAAGGTGCCGCGGTAGGGCGTGCGCGACTGGTGCGCGTCAGCCTCCTCGTATTGCGGATCAGCGGCTTCGCTGGCCTCAGCATTCTCGCTGTAGCGGCTGGTGCCAGGGTGCTCGAGGGTGCTGCCGTTTTTCCTCCTGCGCTCGCGCCTGCGGTCTGGTTGCACGTGCTCCTCTTCGTCGTCGAATAGGTCGAAATCGTCGTCTATATCTTCATCGTCGTGCTTCCGGCGCGCACTGCCGAGCTTTCTCGTCAGCGAACCGAAGGCACTGCCCACCCCGCGGGCGGCCGAGCCTAACGAACGGCCAACCGCCCGCGTGGCAGAACCAACGCGCTCGTCGGTGGTTTCCGCCGCGACCATCGACGAAGTCGGTGGGTGCGTCAGTGACACTGGGCCACTGCGACGCGCGGACGACCCGCCGGACTGTGGGCGGGTTGAGCGTGGGGCGGAATTTTTGACAGACATGGGTGCAACTCTAATACCTCAAGTCACATTATTCACAGAGGCATCGCGGGGTGGTGCGGACTTTCTTCCGCACCACCCCGCTAAGTTTGCGCCGTTTTAGCCCAAAGTGATGTCGTAACCGGCGAGCAGTCCGCCACCATCGACGCGCACCTGCGCAGCCGACGTACGTCCCGTCACCCACAGCAGCAGCTCGGCAGGCGGACCAAAGACGCGCACAACGCGGTCCCCTTTGTCCGCGACCCCTGCGCGCTCCCCCAACGTCACCGGCGGGAGATGCTCGGGAGTCAAAATCACCGGCACCGGAGCTTTCCGCAGCGTGAGCTTGCCGTAACGCTTGGCCAGCTTGAGCAGCTTCGCCTGCGTCACCGCGCTGAATTCGCGGGGCACGGCACCTGGTTGCGCGCGGCGGACATCCTCGTGGTGGATGTAGTGCTCACCCTCATTCGCCGGGCCAAAAAGCGCGCCCACCACTGGGTTGGGACCAGCCAACCAGTCAGCGACAACTTCCGCATAAGGCCGGCGCTTGGCAGCTTCCATCTCCCGGTCAAGACCCTTGCCCAACGCCGGCACGAACGCACCGGCGATCCAAGGCAGGCGCTGCTCACGCACATACAGGTGCGCGGCTAGGTCACGAGTGCGCCACCCCTCAAGAAGCGTGGGCGCGTCCGGCCCGAGTTCCAGTAACAGCGCGCCGAGCTTTTCCCGTTCACTAGAAGCAAAAGACATGCCTTTTACCCTAGTCTTTCGTCGCAAGCTTAGCCGCGAGAGCTAGACAGCTGCCGCTCCAAAGAGACAAAACTACGAACGACAGGCGCAAACGCCGCGACCACCGGATCCGTCGTCACGATCTTGCCGCCAGCACCCCAGCCGAGCTCAACAACCTGCTTACCGTCGGCGTAGCATTCGCCCAGTCCGCCCTTGAAATTCATCACGCACATAATCGTGTCCGGTTTATAGTTGCCTACAACGCGGATTCCCTGGACGTCACTGTTCCGGTAGTCCGGGTTGCCCAGCTTGATCGCGTCGTAGTTCTTCCAGCTGGAGCCGTACCCGGGCTCGTAGGGCACCTCGGTGCCTTCCGGCAGCGGGCGGCCACCCGTCCAGTCGGTCTCATCCTCCACTGCTGATGCAGCAGGGATGACAGGGACAGAAATTACTGTGGCGGCGAGAAGCGCCGCGGTCATTCTCCTAAGCGTCTTCATGCCACGACATTCTATACACCTGTCAGCCATGCGTCATCCCTTTCGCGTGAAACTTCCGCCCCTGCGGAAATAGTCTGGGAGACTACTGGACAAGGTGCTGTTGTCGGCACCCAGTGCATGAACGTCCCGTCCGAACTTCCGCCCCTGCGGAATTAGTCTGGCAGTTCGCTGAATATGTGTCTGCATGGAGAGACTGCTGCCGGGACAAGGTTCATTCGAATAAACGGTGGGCCCGCTCTCCCCATATCCACGATGCCCCTCCAAGTTGCGCGACCAGATAGGCGCTTGTGAACGGGGCATGGCTCTTGACGCGAATGTCTGCGGTCGCAGACTCCACACGCCTTGCAGTTTTCAGTCTACCGCTGCGTGCTCCAAGAAGTCTTCGGACTCCGTGTCCAAAAGTTCATCTTGGTTTCTCAAACGGAGCTAGCTCCATTTAGACCAACGCTGCCTGCAAAACCCAAGGTCGCGCCAAACCGAATCCCCTAAACGGAGCTAGCTCCATTTGGACCCACGCCACCTGCAAAACCCCAGGTCGCACCAAACCGACTTCCCTAAACGGAGCTAGCTCCATTTAGACCTGGCACGCCCAGGCTTAGCAGCCCAGACCTGACACGCCCAGGACGAGCTCGGCCGTAAGCTGCCGCACACCAAGTCCGAACAGACCAAGCCCAAAAACACGTCACCCCCTCGGCCAAAAGCCGAGGGGGTGTACGGAAACCAAGCGGGTGGTGCTTAGAGCGACTCGCGGGTGGCTTCGATGTCCTCGTCGTCAACAGGCAGGTTCTCCGCCGCCATCGGCACGACGGTTGGCAGGATCACCGGCTCACGCTTGTACTTCTGCTCGATCGAGCGGGAGAGCTTGCGGCGCAGCTGCTGCACCATGCGGTACGGGTCGTTCTCACCCTCGGCCGCAAGGTCGCCCATCACGTTCTCGACGGCTTCGACGAGCTTCTTGTTGAAGTCGCGGTCGTCGTCAGAGAAGCCCGTGGTGGAGACGCGCGGTGCCTCGAGGAGCTGGCCGGTGCGGTCGTCGATCACACAGGTGATGGAGACAACGCCGCCGGAAGCCAGCGAGGAACGGTCCGCCAGCACGTCCGGGTCCACGTCGCCCATCGTCGCGCCGTCTACGTAGAGCTGGCCGACCTGGTACTGGCCGACCACCTTGATCTTGCCGGCCTGCATGTCGACGACCACGCCGTTCTGGGCCAGGGCGGTGTTCTCCGGGCGCACGCCCGTGGAGATTGCCAGCTCCTTGTTGGCGCGCATGTGGCGCCACTCGCCGTGCACCGGCATCGCATTGCGTGGACGCGCAGCGTTGTACAGCTGCAGCAGCTCGCCGGCGTAGCCGTGGCCGGAAGCGTGGACGTGCTCCTCCGCATTGGTGATCACCTTCGCGCCGATCTGGGCGAGGTTGTTAATCACGGCGAAGACCGCTTCCTCGTTGCCCGGGATGAGCGAGGAGGACAGGATGATCGTGTCGCCGTCTCGCACCGTGATCTGGCGGTGCTCGCGGCGCGACATGCGCGACAGTGCGGCCATCGGCTCACCCTGCGTACCGGTGGTGATAAGCACCGTCTTGTGGGGTGCCATCTTCGCGGCTTCCTCGATCGGGATGATCGTCCCCTTCGGTGCCTTCAGCAGGCTCATCTTCTCCGCGATCTCCATGTTGCGCAGCATGGAGCGGCCGTTGAAGGCCACCTTGCGGTTATTCGCCACTGCGGCGTTGACCGCCATCTGCACGCGCGCCACGTTGGAGGCGAAGGAGGCGATGACCACGCGCTGCTTCGCCTGCGAGACCAGGCGGATCAGGGTGTCCTCGATGCCCGCCTCGGAGGCAGAGATGCCCGGGATGGTGGCGTTGGTGGAGTCGCAGAGGAAGAGGTCCACGCCCTCGTCGCCAAGCCGCGAAAGCGCCGGAATATCGGTGGGCTTGCCGTCGTACGGGGTCTGGTCGACCTTGACGTCGCCCGTCATCACGACGTGGCCCGCGCCGGTCTTGATAGACAGGCCGAGGCACTCCGGGATGGAGTGGTTGACGTGCCAGAAACGCAGGCGGAACTGGCCGAGCGTGACCTCGGAATCCTTGTTCACCTCGTGCAGCTTCGGACGCTGGCGGTGCTCCTGCGTCTTCGCCGCGATCAGAGCGTTGGTGAAGCGCGAGGAGTAGATCGGGATATCCGGGCGCAGCTTGAGCAGCCACGGAATCGCGCCGATGTGGTCCTCGTGGCCGTGCGTGACCACCAGGCCCTCGATCTTTTCCAGCTTGTTCTCGATGGGGCCGAAGTCCGGCAGCACCAGATCCACGCCCGGCTCGCCGGAGTTGGGGAAGAGCACGCCGCAGTCCACGATGAGCAGACGGCCGTTGTACTCGAAGACCGTCATGTTGCGGCCGATCTCAGAAATGCCGCCAAGCGCGTAGATGCGCAGGGTGTCCTTCGCAGGCTTCGGCGGGGCCGGCAGACGCTTGGTCAGGTCCGCGCCCTGCATGGACTTCATCGGGTTGCGACGACCGCCGCCCGAGCCACCACGACCACGGCGGCGACGATTGCGGTTGTTCCCACCGCGGTTGCCGCCGTTTCCGTTACCCTGGCGCTTCGCGTTACCGCCGCCATTGTTACCGTTGTTGCCGCCTGTGTGTCCGTTGCCGCTTCCGTTGTCGGCGTCATTGTTGGGGGACTGCTGTGCAGGTGCCTTGAATGCGGGCTGCTGCTCAGCAGGCTCCGGCGGACCCGCCTTGCGGGTGACCTTGCGGGAGCGATTACGGGGTTCGTTCATACTTAAAGGACTCCAGCCTTTTCCATATCCTCACGGAGCACCTCGAGCTGCGCTTCCGTCGCGTCAACGACAGGCAGGCGGGGCGCTCCAACGTCGATGCCCTGCAGGCGCAGGGCTGCCTTTGCAAAAGTTGCGCCACCAAGCACGCCCTGCTGGTGAGCAAGGACGGCCATGGTGTTGGCGTTGATTTCCCGCGCGCGGGCGAGGTCGCCTTCCTCGAAGCTTGTGATCATCTCGCGCATCGCCCTCGGAGCCGCGTGCCCCACGACCGAAATCATGCCGGTCGCACCCACGGACAGCCACGGCAGGTTCAGCGGATCGTCGCCCGAATACCAGGCCAGGCCAGTGTCCTGGATCAGCGGTGCGGCCTCCAGGAAGTCGCCCTTGGCGTCCTTGACCGCCTGAATCGTGTCCAACTTCGCCAGCTCGGCGATCGTGGCCCCGTCAATGGGGATGCCGGAGCGGCCCGGGATGTCGTAGAGGCAGACTGGCAGCTCGGTCGCTTCCGCAACCGCGGTGAAGTGCGCCTTCACGCCGTCTTGCGAGGGTTTGGAGTAGTACGGCGTGACGACCAGCAGTGCGTCAGCCCCGGCGTCGCGCGAGGCTTGCGCCAGCTCCACCGAGGTTTTCGTGTTGTTCGTGCCGGCGCCCGCGATCAGCTTCGCACGGTCCCCCACTTCTTCCCTGACTGCCTTGAGCAGCGCAAGTTTCTCTTCCACCGTGGTGGTCGGGGACTCCCCCGTCGTTCCTGCGAGGACGAGCGAATCGATGCCTTGATCAACAAGGTGGGCTGCCAACTTTCGGCCCGCGGCGCAGTCGAGTGCACCGTCAGAATCAAACGGCGTGACCATTGCGACGCAGACGGTGCCAAAGACTTCTGCACCGAGGTTAGCTTTCATTGATGTGCCCATGCCCACAAACCCTACCCCCTTGGGCCCCGTTGTGGTACAACAGCACGCCGCTTGTTCGGGGCAGTTGCTTTACGACGCCCCGCCAACGCCCCCTTAAGCCACGTACGGACTCGTGGCCATGCGGGTGCCGTCGGCAAGCGTGCTGACCAAGAAGTCGTCGAAAAGCGCGGGGGCCTGCTCCCGCAGAATCTCCAGGCACGCGACTGCGAGCGTGCGGATCTCTACATCCGCGTGCTCCGAGGCGCGTGCGGCGATAAACCCGCGCCACGTGCGGTAGTTGCCGGTGACCACGAAGCGAGTCTCGGTAGCGTTGGGCAGGATGGCGCGCGCCGCCTGCCGCGCTTTCTTCTTGCGCAGCAGCGCGTTCGGCTCGGCGGCCATGTGCTCGTCGAGAGCCGTAAGCAGCTCCTCGTAGACAAAGCGGGAGTCGTCCACCGCGGCGAGGAACATGCGCTTGAGCTCCTCGTCCTGCGCGATGATACCGGGGACGACGACCTCGTTGTCGGTGTTGTGCACGAAGCGCTGCGACAGCTGGGAGAACGAGAAGTGGCGGTGACGCAGCAGCTCGTTGCCCGCAGAGCGCGACAGGCCCCGAATGTAGAGGGTGGCGGTGGCATGTTCGAGCAGGGCATCGTGGCCGACGTCGAGGATGTGGTGCAGGTACGCCTCGTTGGTCGCGGTGTGCGGGTTGGGCCGGTCGAAGGTTTCGTAGCAGGCGCGGCCGGCGAACTCGACGAGCGACTCCGCGTCCGTGGCCCCCTCCTCGGGCTGCCAGTCCACCGACTGCGGGGGCGTAAACGTCGTCGCGGCGATGAGCTGCACATCCAAGTGCGAAGAAACAGCCATGTGCCTACAGCCCCAGGTAGGTGTCCAGGCCGATCGTCAGGCCCGGGTGCTCGGCAACCTGGCGCACGCCGGTGAGCACGCCCGGCACGAAGGAATCGCGCCCGTAGGAGTCCTGGCGGATAGTCAGCGACTGATCCAGCGTGCCGAAGATGACCTCCTCGTGCGCGACCATGCCCTGCATGCGCACGGCGTGGACCTTGACCCCGTCGACGTCCGCGCCGCGCGCGCCGTCGAGGGCCTGCTCGGTCGCGTCCGGCATCGGGGCCATGTTCGCTTCCCTGCGCGCCTCGGCGATGCCCTGCGCGGTCTTGACCGCGGTGCCAGACGGCGCATCCAGCTTGTTCGGGTGGTGCAGTTCGACGACCTCCGCGGACTCGAAGAACGGTGCGGCCTGGCGTGCAAACGCCATGGTCAGCACTGCGGAGATGGCGAAGTTCGGCGCGATGAGCACGCCGACCTCCGGGTTGGCGTCGAGCCAGGAGCGGACCTGCGCGTAGCGCTCGTCGTCAAACCCGGTGGTACCGACCACGCAGTGAATGCCGTGGGTGATGCAGAACTCCAAGTTGTCCATCACCGAGGCCGGAGTGGTGAAGTCCACGATGACCTCCGCGCCGTTGTCCACCAGCACGTCGAGGCTGTCGCCGCGGTCGACCTCAGCGACGAGCTCCAAATCCTCCGCCTTGTTCACCCCAGCGACAACGGCGGTGCCGACGCGCCCCTTCGCGCCGAGGACGCCAACTTTTACAGTCTTCGCAGTCATGGTGTGCTCCTTTACAGCCTTTTTCGTGTTACCCGTTGCTGGCAACTCTAGCCCGCGGGCGGCAGGTGCACCGCACCGGGCGTACACAGGTCGCGGCCAGCACAAGCTCACTACCCATATACTTAAAGCATGACTCACACGCACCACCAGTCCCGTCCGCACCCTGCCGTCACGCTCGCCGGTGTACTGTGCGCTTCCGCGCTCGCACTTGCCGCGTGTGGACAAAGCGCCGATTCCAACGACGCCACCACTGCCCCCTCCTCTACCGAGACAACCGCCTCCGCGGAGGCGCAGGCGAGCACGCCGAGTGAGACTACTACGGCGGCTGCGGGGGACGAGGGGGCGTCGACAAGCGAGAAGCCCCAGCGCATGGCGAGTGCGAGCAGCCCCTTCAAGGTCGAGGACGTGCGCGTGACGCAGACGCAACCTGCGGATCTGATGCTGCAGGACATTCGCGTCGGCCAGCACGAGGGTTACGACAGGGTCGTGTTTGAGTACGCGGGCACCGGTGCCCCCAGCTACCTCGCCGGCTACGTGGATACGCCGCGGCAGCAGGCCTCGGGCAACCCGATGCAGGTGCCGGGCGCGGCGCACCTTGAGCTGATTGTGCAGGGCACTGCGGGCGACATGATGCGCTACGACGAGCCGATTACCCAGATCGGTTCCAAGGGTGTGTCCACTCGCAGTGTGCAGGACGTGTACCTGGCCTCGATTTTCGAGGCGGATTCGCAGTTCTTTCTCGGCCTCGACCGCCAGCGCGGTTTCCACGTCTTCACGCTGGAGAACCCGACGCGGATCGTCGTGGATATCGACGCAAACTAGGTTTCGCCCTGCGACACGCGGGCATGCGGTATGGATCACCGCATGCCCGCTTTTGTTGTCTCTGCGCACCATGACGGCGAATTGGTAACGTGGGCCACATAATAATTTGCAAGTGACCGCTATTGCTGCGTATCGTCCGCTATTATCTACAACAATTCATCCACACTTCCTCTCGACGGCGTACTCGCGCCGACTGTGAAAGGTAACGAACATGTTTGACCCGTACAGGCGGCCCACGGTGGCCGTCATCGGTGCCGGCCCGGCTGGTGCCACCGCTGCCGCCGAGTGCTCGTTCTCCGGCTTCGACACCACGCTGTTCGATATGCGCAGCACGATTGGCGGCCACCTCACCGCCCCGGACGCGGAGCCGGTGTCCAAGCACTTCCGCTACCGCACCCCGTACTTGAAGGTGACCAAGGTGGACGGCTCCGCAGCTTCTGCCGCCCGCCACCTCGCCGCGGCCGTCAACGCTGGCGGCGCACAGTTCCGCGCGAACACCACCGTGACCAAGGCTGCGTTCAACGAGGGCGAAGGCCAGTGGGAAGTCACCTTCAGCGGCGCCGACGGCACGACCGGCACCGAGCGCTTTGACATCCTCATCCGCGCCACCGGCGAGGCCTCGCCGTGGATCGAGGTGCCGGGACGGCCGAACATCGCCGCCGACGACCTCTACCTCCACTACGGTGCCGAGGTTGTGGGCTTGCCGAACGCGCTGTTTGTCGACGGCCCTTTCCCCACCGACCGCGCACTCAAGCGCCACCCGCTGGCCGTGTTTGAGGCTCGCGGCGACTATGCCCGCCGCTACGCACGCCAGCTGGAGATCCGCGGCCCGGGCGCGCTGACCGTCAAGCGCGACAAGTGGCTCGTCCAGCCCGGTGCCGTGCGCGGTATCCGCTCCAAACTGTCCGAATTCGACCCGGCCGCGCACGCATTCCAGCGCGCCTCCAACCACGCGGACGAGGCCCGTAAGTCCGCCCGCACCCACGCCGGCTAACGCTTACACCGCTTCTTCAAGGAGACACACATGACTACCGTTCACCCACCCAAGAACGACACCACCGACACCGCAGCAGCGGCAGACCCGGTCACCGACATCGCCGCGCCGGAAGCGGGCCTGCCCGAGCTCGGCCCCGACTCCATCCTGTGGAACCGCTTCGGCGACTGGCGCTCCGCTTTCGTCGCGCTGTCCGCCGGCGTGCTGCAGATCGCACAGCGCGACATCAGCCGCTCGCTGGTGCAGCAGTCCAACGTGTTCGACAACGAAGTCGCCCGCCTCGTCCGCTCCGCGTTCCCGATCATCCGCGCAGTCTACGAGGGCCCCGAGGTCGGCTCCATGATCCGCGACTTCCACAAGGACATCAAGGGCACCCACCCGGACGGCTCGCGCTACCACTCGCTCAACCCGGAGGTCTACTACTGGGCACACGCCACCTTCGTGGCCATGCCGTACCTGCTCGCGGGCAACTTCATGCCGGACATGACCCGCGCCGAAAAGGAACAGCTCTTCCAGGAGTGCCGCACCTGGTACAGCTTCTACGGCGTCGCCGAGCCGGACAACGCCCCGAAGACCTACGACGAATACGTCGAGTACATGGACGCGATGATCGACAAGCTGGGCCCCAGCGAGACAATCGACCGCTCCCGCATCATCAACGGCCTGACCCTGGACACCCCGGACCCGTCCGTACCGAAGTGGGCGTGGAAGCCGATCGCTCCCTACGTGTCCAAGCTGCTCCTGTGGGTTGCCATCGGCATGATCCCGGACAAGCTGCGCGACAACCTGGGCTGGGAGTGGACCAAGTCCGACGCCCGTCGCCTCAAGGCACTGTCCACCGGCACGCGCCTGGTCTTCTCCGTCCTGCCTCGCAAGGCTCGCATGGTGCCGATCGCCTCGCGCGCCTTCGAGAAGGCAGAAGCCGAGGGCGGCTTCCACTACTAGGTTTGTCGTACGAGGTTTGTCGATACACCATTAAGCGCCAGGTTCCGCTATCTCGCGGGCCTGGCGCTTTTGCATGGGTGCGGCGGGGCGCTGCGCGGTTCCATTGCGCGGTGCCCTAAACGGAGCTAGCTCCATTTAGACCAACCCCGGCCACAAATCCCCAGGTCGCACACAACCGAAAACTCCAAATGGAGCTAGCTCCATTTAGACCACCCCGGTGCCAAAACCCCAGGTCGTGCAAAACCGACAACCCTAAACGGAGCTAGCTCCATTTAGACCAGCGCCGCCACCAAAACCCCAGGTCGCGCAAAGCCGGAAACCCCAAACGGAGCTAGCTCCATTTGGACCAGCGTTTAGACAACCAACGTTTAGACCAGGGTCAGCCGCACGAGACACACCACAGCAAAAAGACCCGGCCAGCCCCTCCCACGATGTCCAACACGTGGCAGCAGCTGCCGGGCCCTACAAACCCGGACAGCCCGCCCTGTTTAGGGAACCGTGAGGCGCACCGACGGCGCGTCGAAGTTCGTCCCGTAGAGCGCGACCATCTCCATGGTCACGCCGGTCAGGGAGATTTCCTTCATCAGCATGTCGGGGATCTCCATGTTCGGCACTGGGTGGCGATCCGGTACGCCGAGTTGGTCGAGCACCGAGTTGATGTCGGCGTCCAGGTTGACGGTCACCGGGATGGTGCGCACGTCGCGCACTGCCGGGGTTGCGGTCAGGCCGGTGGCGACGATCTTGACCGGGCCGTCGATCACCTTGGTGTCCACGTTGCCAGTGCTCAGCTTCGCCCCGCCGCCGAAGCCCGGGATCTGCAGGCCGAGGTTGCGGCCGACGAGCCGATCACCGGTCAGGATCAGGGCGCGCTTCGGGGTGCCCGCGACGTTGACATAGTCCATTGTGGCGTGCACGTTGCCGGTAATGGTGACCTTGTCAGCGGTGACCGTGGCTGGTGTCGCCGCAGGTGCGAGCGGGCCCGCGGCCCTCGCGCCGGCGTCCGGTCCCGGGGTGGGACTCGGCGACGGGGTGGTCGCGCTCGTCGTTGTTGCCTGTCCGCTCGGGCGTGCTGACGGCTGCCCGCCGCCTGGTGGCGGGGGGACGTTGAGGGAGGGCAACGGGACGTCGGGAAGCTGCGGGAGCTCAAGCTGCGGGGTCGGCAGCTGCGGGAGCTGCACCGCCGGCGCGGGTTGCGCGACCTTGCGTACGGTCTCTTCGGCGGACACGGTCTGCGCGTCGCCAAGCAGGAGGCCGACAATTGCCGTAGCTGCTGCGAGCGCGACGACCGAGTTCAGCGTCGAGCCACCCAGTCGGGTGCTCCCGCCGCGGCCTTCGTCGCCGTCTTCCGAGCCTGCGAACTCTTCCTCCGCGAACGGATCGAAGTCGTCGTCTTCCTCTTCCGGCTCGGTTTCCTTGACACTCCTTTTCTTCGAGCGCTTCTCCTTCGGCGCGTCCACGTCTTCCCCAGGCTCCCAACCGAGCGCGAGCGAGCCGCCAACGATGCCAAAGAGCGAGCCAACGACGAAGCCGCCGAGATTGGAGGTGGGCAGGGCCACCACGGCCACAATGATGGCGAGTACGCCGAGGTAGACGGCGGTCGCTGGCTGCAGCCAGCAGCCCAGCCCGAACATGAACATCAGCACGCCGATCAGCAGCGTCGAGACGCCGGAGACCGTAGAAATCATCACCAGGATGTCAGAAAGTTGCACGGTGATGTAGGCGGGCGCGGCGATGACAAACCCGGAGATCATCATGAGCAGGCCGGGAATGAAGGGCCGGTTGCGACGCCACCGCTTGAAGCGCTGGGCAGTGCTTAGCTGCTCCTCGGCGTCCTCCGCCTCAACTCGCTCGAGTTCGGCGGTTTCGGCAGTGCTTGTCGACGCCCCGTCGTCAAGCGAATCTTGCGGTTCTTTCGGATCAGAGGCCGCAGGCATTCTCACGTCCCCTCTCCACGGTCACGCCCACGCCGGAGGCGGACAGATACTCCACACCGATGGAAGTAGTGGTGATGTCGTCTGCACTCAAGGAGACTTTGCTGGAGTGCAGACCCCACGTCCCGGGAGCGGCCTTCGGAGTGACTTGGTTGGCATCGATGCCCACGTTGGCGTCGGTTAGCTGCAGCGCGCCCTTGATGTCGTTAGCTCCCACCAGGAGGTTGCGCACCTCCACGCTCTGGTCGCCGTTGGCGCGCAGGGCAAGGGTGCCCTCCCCGACCATTGGAAGATCCGGCAAGCTCGCGGACAGGCAGAGGTTCGACGCATAGGCATGACCGAACTTGAGGCGCGCGACGGGAATGGTGTTGTCCTCCTGCATCTGTTCGCTGTCTACGAACAGCGCAAAGTCTTCGCCGTCAAGGTGCGTCATGCTCACCTTAAACAACGTCCCGGACAGGGCGAGGTTTGCGGTCAACCCGCCCTGGGCCACCGCCACGCCTGTCGCGCCAAAGGCGGCCAGCCCCGCGGTCAGCGCGACTGCGGTCTTCTTCCAATTGAATTTCCCCATGGGATCTACCTTTCATCAATGGGAAACCGTGAACGTAATGCTCCTGCTCACTCCCGTTTCGCGCACGTCAAGGCGAACTGCACCAGCTGGCGAAGCGTCCGAAACGACACAATCGAGTATGATCTGCCACACGCTACCACGCTTCGGGTGGCGTACACCAACACAATCGCGCATGTGTGGCATTTCCATGTGATCCTGCCACACTCGGGGCACGTGCGCGGCACTTTCTCGACACGCCGCACCCCGAACACATGCCGGGGCAACCCCACGGCAGCTACCACTTCCCGACGACCCACACCTACCGCTACTCGCCCTACCGATAGTGAGGTACGGGTAATACTTTCGCTTCGGAAACTGTGTGGCCTACTTCCCATAGACGTAACAGTTGTGCTACCGTTCACATATCAACCGTGATGTCGACAAACACATGAAAAGAGGCAGCTGATGGCTACTCCAGTTTCCGCCGACAAACCCAAGGGCGGCAAGCGCGAAATCCGCCGCTCCCCCCTCGGCCCGGACTCCCTCCTGTGGAAGTGGGGCTCCGATAACCGAATCCAGCTCCTCCGCGGCTACACGGGCATCATGCAGAACATGCACCCCGCGATCGGTCAGTCCCTGCTGGATCACTCCAAGTTCTTCGACGAGCCTTTCGCCCGCCTGGAGCGTTCCACCCCGCAGATCATCATGTCTATCTATGACGATGAGGGCCTGTCCAAGCAGATCCGCGACTACCACACCACCATTAAGGGCAAGCTGCGCAACGGCGAGCGTTACCACTCCATGAACCCGGAGACCTTCTGGTGGGCACACGCCACCTTCGTCTACCGCGTCATCTACGCTCAGGAGCTCTTCGGCACCCCCTTCACCCACGAGGAGAAGGACCAGATCGTCCGCGAGGGCGTGACCTGGTGGGATAAGTACGAGATGTCCGAGCGTCCGGTCATCGACAACTACGACGACCTGATGGCGTACATGGACGAGATGGTCGACACGGTGCTGGAGCGCAACGAGACCGTCGACTTCGCGCTGCGCACCGCACGCGAAGAGATGATCACTCCGCCCGACGGCGTGCCGCTGAAGGTGTGGAAGGTCATTTGGAAGCCGATCATGCGCCCGGTCATCTGGCTCACCTACGGCACCCTGCCGGAGAAGGAGCGCCGCATCCTCGACCTCGAGTGGACCAAGAAGGACCAGAAGCGCTTCGACCGCATCGCCAAGCTGGTGAAGAAGGTCTTCGAGATCCTGCCCGAGGACAAGCGCTACATGGAGCCGGGCCGCTCCCAGATGATCAAGCACGGCATGATCGAGGGCAAGTACAAGGAGCCGCGAAACATCGCCCCGTACAACAACGGCGGTGACCCGGAAGAAGAGCTCAAGGCTGCCGACGGCATCACCGTTGCCGCGCGTGAGCCGGGCGAGAAGGGCAACGACGACGGCGGTGCCGCTGCACGCCGCGCCGCAGGCTGCCCGTTCTAACCTCGCACCTCAGTACCCCACGCCCCAGGTTCGCACACCCGCAACCTGGGGCGTGGGTCCTTGCACACAGTCAACTTTTCACTGGAGAGTTTCCCATGCCAATTCGGCGCCTGAAAGCACAACCGCTGCCGGAGCACTTCCACGAGATGCTGCTCAACCTCACCACCAACCACGCCACCGGCTCGCTCTACAACGGCGAGCGCCAAGAGGTGACCTCCCCGTTCGTCGACGAGCCCATCGGCTGGGTCGGCGTTGGCACCAAAACTGATGTCGACGAAGCCTTCCGCCGTGCCCGCGCAGCGCAGAAGCAGTGGGCCGCCCGCGAGATCAGCGAGCGCGTCGAAGTGCTCTCCCGCTTCCACGACCTGGTCTACCGCAACCAGGACCTCTTGGCAGACGTCGTCCAGCTGGAGACCGGCAAGGACCGCACCGCAGCGTTCGACGAAGTACTCGACGTGCTCAACAACGCCCGCTACTACTGCAACAAGGCGGAAGGCCTGCTCTCCGACACCAAGCGGGCCGGCGCCTTCCCGGTGATCTCCAAGACGGTCGAGCAGCGCGTACCGAAGGGCATCGTCGGCCAGATCAGCCCGTGGAACTACCCGCTGGCTCTCGGCGTGTCCGATGCGATCGCGGCGCTGATTGCCGGTAACGGTATCGTCGCAAAGCCTGACTGGCAGACCCCATTTTCCAACCTCATCGCGCTGCACTTCCTCATTGAGGCGGGCCTGCCGCGCGAGCTTTTCCAGATCGTCACCGGCTCCGGCCGGGAAGTCGGTCACGCTATCTCCACGCAGTGCGACTACCTCATGTTCACCGGCTCGACCCAGACCGGCAAGATCCTCGGCGAGACCGTCGGCGAGCGCCTTGTGGGGTACTCCGCGGAGCTGGGCGGCAAGAACGCGATGCTGATTGCGCCGGACGCGGACATCGAAAAGCACGCCAACACCATCGCCACCGCGTGCTTCTCCAACTCCGGCCAGCTGTGCGTCTCCATCGAGCGCATCTACGTGCCCGACGCCATCTTCGACCGCTTCATCGACGCCTTCCGCAAGGCCACCGAGTCCATCACGCTCGGCTCGGGTCTGAACTGGGATTACGAGATGGGCTCGCTGATCAACCAGGATCAGCTCGACCGAGTGCAAGCGTTTGTCGACGATGCGCTTTCCAAGGGTGCCACCCTGATCACCGGCGGCAAGGCCCGCCCGGATATCGGCCCGTACCACTTCGCCCCCACCATCTTGACTGATCTGGGCCCGGACACCGACCTGGAAACCCAGGAAGTCTTCGGTCCGGTGGTCTACGTCCAGCGCGTCCGCGACATGGATGAGGCCGTTGAGCTGGCCAACTCGCTCGACTACGGGCTCAATGCCTCCGTCTTCGGTGCGCCGAAGACCGCGTGGGCGCTGGCCAAGCGCATCGAATCCGGCAGCGTGACCATCAACGACGGTTACGCCTCCACCTGGGCCGCCATCTCCACCCCGCTGGGTGGTGTGAAGCAGTCCGGTCTCTCCCGTCGCCACGGTGCCGAGGGGCTGACCAAGTACACGGAACCGAAGAACATCTCCGAGCAGCGCATCATGCCGATGCGCGGCCCGTCCCAGTTACCACGCAAGTACTACGGCACGCTGCTCAGCACCGCGCTGAACCTGGGCAAGAAGCTGCGCTTCCTCCCCTAGGGAGTACGCACACACGCACGAGAAAACGCCTCCCGCAGTTTTGCGGGAGGCGTTTTCACTATCGCTCAAAGGCGGTGGGGACTAGTCCTCCACGGGAACCAGGGAGATCTTGCCGCGATTGTCGATGTCGCGGATTTCCACCTCGACCTTGTCGCCGACGTTGATCACGTCCTCGACCTTCTCCACGCGGGTGTTGCCGCCCAGGTTGGAGATGTGGATCAGGCCGTCGGTGCCCGGCAGAATGGAGACGAACGCGCCGAAGGCGACGGTCTTGACCACCGTGCCCAGGTAGCGCTCGCCCACCTTGGGCATCTGCGGGTTGGCGATCGCGTTGATCTTCTCAATCGCCGCGTCCGCTGCCGAGCCCTCGGTTGCGGAGACGTAGATCGTGCCGTCATCCTCGATGCTGATGTCCGCGCCGGTCTCCTCCGTAATCGAGTTGATCATCTTGCCCTTCGGGCCGATGACCTCGCCGATCTTGTTCACCGGAACAGTGACGGTGGTGATCTTCGGTGCGAGCGGGTTCATCTCGTCCGGGCCCTCGATGACCTCGGCCATGGTCTCCAGGATGGTCTCGCGTGCCTCGTAAGCCTGGTCCAGGGCTGCGGCCAGCACGTCGGACGGGATGCCGTCAAGCTTGGTGTCCAGCTGCAGCGCGGTGATGAACTCGGTGGTACCTGCCACCTTGAAGTCCATGTCGCCGAAAGCGTCCTCGGCACCCAAGATGTCGGTCAGTGCGACGTACTTGGTCTCGCCCTCAACCTCGCCAGAGACCAGACCCATGGCGATGCCAGCTACCGGTGCGGCCAGCGGCACGCCCGCGTTGTACAGCGACAGCGTGGACGCGCAGACCGAGCCCATCGAGGTCGAGCCGTTGGAACCCAGCGCCTCGGAGACCTGGCGGATGGTGTACGGGAAGTCCTCCTTGGAAGGAATAACCGGCAGCAGGGCGCGCTCTGCGAGTGCACCGTGGCCGATCTCGCGGCGCTTCGGCGAACCGACGCGACCGGTCTCGCCGGTGGAGTACGGCGGGAAGTTGTAGTGGTGGATGTAGCGCTTCGTGTCCTCCGGGTGCAGGGAGTCGATGTGCTGCTCCATCTTCAGCATGTCCAGGGTGGTCACGCCGAGGATCTGGGTCTCGCCGCGCTCAAAGAGGGCGGAGCCGTGGGCGCGCGGGATCAGTTCGACCTCGACCTCCAGGTCGCGGATGTCGTTGACGCCGCGGCCGTCAATGCGGAAGCCCTCGGTGAGGATCTTCTCGCGCACGATCTTCTTCTGCACCGCGTTGTAGGCAGCGCGGATTTCCTTCGAGGTGGCGGCGTGCTCGTGGTCGTCCTCGTCCACGTCGAACTTGTCCAGCAGCGACTCCTCGATCTCCTCCATGTAGGCGTTGGAGGCGTCCTCGCGCTCGGCCTTAGACTTGATCGTCATGATCTTGCCCAGCTTCTTGGCGGCCTTCTTCTCCAACTGCTTGTACACCTCGTCGGAGTACGGCGGGAAGAGCGTGAACTCCTTGGTCTCCTTGCCCACCTCTGCGGCCAGGTCGGCCTGTGCCTTGGCCAGGGTGCGGATGTACGGCTTCGCCGCCTCCAGGCCCTCTGCCACGGTGGACTCGGTCGGGGCCGGGAAGCCCTCCTTGACCAGCTTGACCACGTTGACGCCCGCGCCGGCCTCGACCATCATGATGGCGACGTCTTCGCGGGTCTTCTTGCCGTCCTTGCGCTCGACCATGCGGCCGGCGACGACCATCTCGAACAGGGCGCGCTCGTGCTGCGCCGCGTTCGGGAAGGCGACCCACTGGCCCTGCGGGTGCTTATCGTCGGCAATCAGCGCCATGCGCACGCCACCGACCGGGCCGGAGACCGGCAGGCCGGACAGCTGGGTCGCGGCGGACGCGCCGTTGATGGCGACGACGTCGTAGTACTCGTCCGGTGCCATCGACAGCACAGTGATCACGCACTGCACCTCGTTGCGCAGGCCCTTGGCAAAGGTGGGGCGCAGCGGTCGGTCGATCAGGCGGCAGGCCAGGATCGCCTGCGTGGACGGGCGGCCCTCGCGGCGGAAGAACGAGCCGGGTATGCGGCCCGCGGCGTACATGCGCTCTTCGACGTCAACGGTGAGTGGGAAGAAATCGAAACCCTCGCGAGGCTGGTTCGATGCGGTGGTGGTGGCCAGCATCATCGTGTCCTCGTCCAGGTAGGTGGTCACCGAGCCGTCGGCCTGGCGGGCCAGCTGGCCTGTCTCGAAACGGATGGTGCGGGTACCAAAGTCGCCGTTGTCCAGCGTGGCAACGGCTTCGGTGATGCCAAACTCCTCATCGACGTGGACGTCGTACGAGTTTTTGGGGCTAAAGCTGCTCAAAAGATCCCTCTCCTTGGGTCTTGACAAGGCGGTCATCGGTGCCGCCGGGTATCGCGTTCATTTTGCAACGGCACACATTCTACCAGCACCTCCATGTATTGCAGCTTCAGATCTCACGGAAACGCAAACCCCGCCGCCCCAGAAGGCTGGGTGCGGCGGGGGAAAGGTGCGAAGTCGCTTAACGACGCAGGCCAAGGCGAGCGATGAGGTCGCGGTAGCGCTCAACGTTGTTCTCGCGCAGGTACTGCAGCAGGCCACGACGGCGGCCGACCAGCAGCAGCAGACCACGACGGGAGTGGTGATCGTGCTTGTGGTCCTTCAGGTGCTCGGTCAGGTTGTTGATGCGCTCGGTCAGCAGCGCAACCTGTGCCTCCGGGGAACCGGTGTCGGTCTCGTGGAGGCCGAACTCCTTGAGGATCTCAGCCTTCTTCTCAGTGGACAGTGCCATGAGCATGCTCCTTGGTATTTCAGTTCGCGCTCTAGATCAAAAGTCTTGTACTGCACCGCAACTGCCGCGAACCGCAGTCGATTGGCGCAAGACCTCGAAAGAGCTTACACGACCGGGGTGGCAGAAGCCAAAGTGGTCAGTCGCTGCATGAGCTCGTCGAGGAAGCGCGCGGTGTCCACGCGCACGGCCACGGCGGCATGCTTGTCCGGGTCGTTCAGTCGGGTCTCGTCGCCGATCGTGCGCCCGCGGGTCGGCCCCTCGGTGTCGACCTTCATGTTGATCCCGAGGGTGTCCACCAAGCTCGGGTCAAGCGCGACCGCGACTGCCAGCGGGTCGTGCAGCCCGCACCCGCCCAGGTGCGGGGAGGTCGTCTTATACGCGTCGATGTAGTAGTTCGTGGCGGCCGCGAGGAAGTCTCCGCCGCGCGTGCCAAGCTTTTCCCACTGCGCAGTTTCCGTCCGCGTCAACAGCGTCTGGAGCGTGACGTCGAGGCCGATCATGGTGACGTCGCGCAGGCTCCGGAACATCAGATCCGTGGCCTCGGGGTCCTGGTTGATGTTCGCCTCCGTCCAGGCGTTGACGTTGCCAGGCACGGTCAGCGCGCCACCCATCATCACGATGTGGGCGTTGTCTCGGAAGACGTTGGAGGCCTCGATCGCCGCGGCAATCGTGGTCGACGGGCCAGTCGGCACGATCACCAGGTCATCGCCGTAAGCCTCCACCGAGTCGATAAGGAAGTCCACCGCAGAGGTCTCCTCTACCCCGCGTGCGGCATCAGGGATCTCCACCTCGCCGATGCCGTTTGTGCCGTGGATGAACGCGGAGATCTCCTGGACTGTGAACGAGTCCTTCGCACGTGCGTGGCCCGGGCCAGCGAACACGGGCACGTCGGTGCGGCCAAACAGCTCCAAAAGCGCGAGCGTGTTGCGCACGGACTGCTCCACCGTCACATTCCCGTAGGTACACGTCACGCCGATGAGCTCGGCGTCCTCGGAGCCGAGCGCGTAGGCAAGCGCCAGCGCGTCGTCGATGCCGGTGTCCAGATCCAAGATGAGCTTGCGTGACATGGGTTCGCGTCCTTTCGCTGACGTACGGGGCTTTTAGGACATGCTACTTCACGCCGAGGATCTCGCGCGTGCGCTCAACGTCGCGCGCCATGTTCTCCAACAGTTCCTCGACGGAGTTGAATTTCACCATGTCACGGACCTTGTCCACGAACTCCACGCGCGCCATCCGGTCGTAGAGGTCCGCGTCACGGTCCAAGATGTAGGACTCCACGCTGCGGCGCGTGTCCCCGAACGTCGGGTTGGTGCCGACCGAGATCGCAGCCGGGTAGCGCACGCCCGGTTTCACATCGCCGTCGATCGGTGCGGTGTCAATGATGGTGAGCCAGCCAGCGTAGACCCCGTCGGCCGGCAGCGCGGAGACATCCTCGACGTACTGGTTCGCCGTGGGGTATCCCAGCTCGCGGCCGCCGCGGCCCGCGCCGCGCTCGATGGTCGAGATCACCGAAAATGGCCTGCCCATGTAGTCGGTGGCCACGCTGATGTTGCCGGCGGTGAGTTCGTCGCGGATGGCGGTGGAGCAGATGCGCACGTCGCCGTCGTTAAGCAGCTGCACGATGGTGACCTCAAGCCCGAAGCGCTCCCCGAGCTGCGCCATCGTCTGCGCGGTGCCGGCGGCGTCCTTGCCGAAGGTGAAGTTCTCGCCGACGACCACTTCGCGCGCACCGAGCGTGCCCTGCAGCACCCCGGTGACGTAGTGCTCGGTGCTATCGCCCGCGAGCTCCTTGCGGAAGTCGATGACCAGCAGGTAGTCCACGCCCAGCGCCTCGATCTGGCGGGCGCGCTCCTCCAAGCTCAACAGCGCCAGCGGGGCGCGCTCCGGCGCGAAGACTGCCACCGGGTGCGGGTCGAAAGTCATGACGACGCTGGGCACACCCTGTGCTTTCGCTTTTTCCACCGCGGTGGTGATCAGCAGCTGGTGGCCCCGGTGCACCCCGTCGAACACGCCGATGGTGACGACGCTGCCGCCTTCGGTGAGGTGTTCGGGAACGTCTGAAAGCCCGTGCAAAATATCCACGCGCAATAGCGTACGGCATACTTGAAAACCATGACAGATCCCCTCGCAACCTCTGGAATCGTCGTGGTAGACAAGCCTGCAGGCATGACGAGCCACGATGTCGTCGCGAAGCTGCGCCGCGCCTTTTCCACCCGCAAGGTGGGCCATGCCGGCACGCTGGACCCCATGGCCACCGGCGTGCTCGTCGTGGGCATCGAGCGCGGCACCAAGCTGCTCGCCCACCTCGTGGCCAACGACAAGCGCTACGCCGCCACCATCCGGCTCGGCCAGTCCACCACCACCGACGACGCTGAGGGCGAGGTCACCGCCACCCACGACGCCTCGCGCATCAGGGATGCGCAGATCGAAGCCGAAGTAGACCGGCTTACCGGCGAGATCATGCAAAAACCCACCGCGGTCTCTGCGATCAAGATCGACGGCAAGCGCGCCCACGAGCTCGTCCGCGAGGGCAAAGACGTCGACATCCCGGCCCGCCCGGTCACCATCTTTAGCTTCGACATCGGTGAGATCCGCCGCGAGGGCCCGTTTATCGACGTCGACGTGCGCGTCCACTGCTCCTCGGGCACCTACATCCGCGCGCTCGCCCGCGACCTCGGTGCCGCGCTCGGCGTCGGCGGTCATCTCACCCAGCTGCGCCGCGAGTCCGTCGGGGCATTTTCGCTTGCCGACGCCACGCCGCTGGCCACCCTCCAAGACTCCCCCAGTCTTTCACTGCCCCTCGACGAAGCGCAGCTGCGCGCCTGGCCTGTGCTCGAGGTCACCGCAGACGAGTACGACGCGCTCGCGCTGGGCAAGTGGCTGACACCCCGCGGGCTCGACGGCGTCCACGCCGCGAAGGGCCCGGACGGGCGCGTGGTCGCCTTAGTCAAAGAGCAAGGCAAACGCCTGGCCACCGTGTTTGTCGCGCGTCCGGCGACGCTCGGCTAACAGACTCAGCTAACACACAAAGGCCGAGGCGATCACGTAGCCGTCGCCCACCACCCAGCGCCCCTCAAACATAGGCGTGGGCGTGGGCCGGGCCAGGATGTAGGAGACGAAGGTGCCGTCCGGGCGCAAACAGATGTCCGCCTCGTCGAAGTCGAGGAAGAGCCGCGTCATGGGGAACCAGCACTTGTAGGTGGCCTCCTTCGCACAGAACAGCAGCCGGTCGGCCCACTCGAAGCCGTCGGCTTGCATCCCGCGCACCATCTCGTACTCGTCACCGCGCGTAATCGCAGCCAGCACGCCTTCCGGCAGCGGCTCGGCAAGTTCTGCGTCTAAGCCCATGGAGCGCACCCACCTGGTGGGCGCGGCCACCGCAGCGCGGAAGCCGATGGTATGCGTCAGCGAGCCGGTGTAGCCCTCCGGCCACAGCGGCATGCCCTTCTCCCCGCGCAGGATGGCCCCGGCGTTTTCGCAGCCGAGTTCTTTCAGTGCTTCGTGGGCGCACCAGCGGGCGTCGCCAAACTCGCCCTTGCGCAGATCAACCGCGCAGCTGACCTGCGCCTGCTCGCTCGGCAGGAGGTTTTCGTACTTGCTCAAGTCGTTGCCGCCGTCGGTGCGCAGGTAGACAAAGCGCGCCTCTGGCGGAAACAGTGCCAGGTTCTGCATCTACGCTCCCACCTCCATCACCGGGTATGGGAAGGGGTGGCGACGCGGGAAGCGCTCCCACTCGCGTGGATACCCCAGGGAAACCTCGATGTGCTCAATGCCGTCGATCTCCATCACCCCGGGCATGTGCAGGTGCCCATAAATCACAGCCTGCGCGTTGTAGCGCTTCGGCCAGGAGCGGGTGTGCCGGGTCCCGCACCACAAGGCGATTTCTGACCACTGCATGCGCAGCGTCGGCTCCTGCACGAGCGGCCAGTGGTTGATCAAAATCGTCGGCCCGCTGATACGGGAAAGCCGCTTGGTGGTGTAGGCGAGTCGGTCCCAGCACCACGCGCGGACGTCGACAAACGAGGCGATGGCGAACTGGTCCGTCATCACGATGTTCTTCTCGTGCGCGGCCTCGATCGCTTCCTCCACCGTCATGTTCGCGCCGCGGAAGGAGTAGTCGTAGAGGGTAAACAGCGGGGCGATGGTCACGCCGCCGAACTGCGGGTACGGGTCCTCCGGCGTAATCACGCCGATTTCGCGCATCGCCTGCACCAGCGCCGTGTATTTGTCGCGGCCGCGGTAGCGATCCGCAGAGCGCGAGAAAAGCTCGTGGTTGCCCGGTGCCCAGATCACCGTGTCGAAGCGCTGCGCCAACTGCTCCATCACCTGCACGATCAGCTCCAAGCGCTCGGCGACATCGCCGGCCACGATCAGCCAGTCGGAGGGGTCGCGCGGCTGGATGGCGTCGATCTTCGGCCCGTTGCGTTTTACGGCCGCGTGCAGATCGCTCACGGCCCACAGTGTGGTGCTCATTCTCGGCTCCTCTCTTTCTGCCGCTTTACGACGCCCGCGCGGTCGCCCCAGTCCGCGCCCACTTATCCCCACGGAAACGGATCACCACGCCCACCAGGCGCAGCACCACCGAGGCGAGGTGGCCTGCCCAGATGCCGGTCAGCCCCCAGCCGAAGGTGACGGAAAGCAACGTAATCGGCAAAAACGCACCGAGCACGGACACGATCGTCAGGTTACGCAAAAACGCCGCGTCCGAGGCACCCAGCAGCACGCCGTCGAGGGCGAAAACCACGCCGCCAACAAGAATCATGGCGATGAGCAGCCACCACGGGATAACCAGGGCGTCGAGGACGGCACCGTCGCGGGTGAAGATGGACTTCAGTGGGGCGTCGAAAAGCGCGAAGATCGTGGCGAGCACCACGCCGAAGCCGACCGAGAAGCGGGTGGCCTGCGCACCCACCGAGCGCGCCTCAGAGACGCGGCCCTTGCCGAGCGAGGCGCCGGTGAGCGTCTGCGCGGCGATCGCCATCGAGTCGAGCACGAGCGTGAGGAAGTTCCACAACTGGAGCAGGATCTGGTGGGCGGCGAGCGTGGCCACGCCGAAGCGGCCCGCGACCGCGGCTGCCGCCAAAAACGAAATCTGGAAGGACAGCGAACGCAGGATGAGGTCGCGGCCGAGCACCAGCTGGTCGCGCATGACCGCCCAGCGCGGTGCCCAGGACCCACTGTGCTCGCGGATCAGCACCACGAGGAAAAGCGTGGCGGTAATCCCCATGCCGATCACGTTGGCCACCGCCGAGCCGACCAGCCCGAAGCGGTGCACCAGCACCGGCAGAATGAGCGCGCCCGGCACCAGGCCACACAGCGTGAGCAGGAAAGGCAGGCGGGTGTTTTGGATTCCGCGCATCCAGCCGTTGCCCGCCATGATGATCAGCGTCAGCGGGATAGCAATTGCGGCCACGTGCATCCAGCTTGCGGCCTGCGCCGCCGTGGCGTGGTCGTTGGTCAGCGCGAACGCGATCGGCTCAGCGAACAACCAGATGATCGTGGCCAGGCACAGACCAACCAGCACCGCCACCCAGGTCGCCTGCACGCCCTCGGCAATCGCCGCGTCGCGCTTGCCCGCTCCGAAGAGCCGGGAGCTGCGCGCGGTGGTGCCGTAGGACAGAAAGGTCAGCTGGGTGGTCACCGTCGACTGGATCGTGGTGCCCGCCGCCAGCGCCGCCAGCTGCGCGGTGCCCAGGCGGCCCACCACCGCTGTATCCAACAGCAGGTAGAGCGGGTTGGCCGCGAGCACGCCGAGCGCTGGCAGCGCGAGCCCCAGAATCGTGCGCGCGCTGACCTCCGGACCCCGGTTCGTCTGCGGATGAGCCGATGAATGTGATGTGGACTTCGCTGCCACGCGCACGCTCCTTCTACGTCAAGTTGAGTGCGGTACAAATCTTCACGGGCCTCGGGCTCTGCCCGCTGCCCCTAGCGTGCGGCGCGCTCCTCACGAGTCGGCAGCGCCGCGATCAGGTCGCGCACCACCATATCCTGCGAGCCGTGGGCGGTATAACCCGCCGCCGGGATGTGCCCGCCACCGCCGAAACGCTGCGCAAGCTTGGACACATCGATCACGCTCGAGCGCAGCGACACCGCCCAGCGCTTCGGCCCGTTCTGCTTGAGCACCATGCCGACATCAGTGCCTTCGAGTGCGCGGGCGTAATCGATGATCGCCTCGACGGTGGTCTGGCTCATCCGCGCCAGCGCCTCCGCCCGGATGGTAAAGACGCTGAGCTTGAGTCCCTCCTCGCGGAAATTCTGCAAATCGGCGAGCACCCCGCCCATGATCTGCAGGTCGCGCGCGCTAGCCTTGTCCGTCAATTCCAGGGAAATCTGGCGCGTATCAAGGCCGTAGCCCATCAGCTCGCCTGCCAGCTGGTGCATGCGCGGCGTGCCCCAACGGAAGTTCCCCGTGTCGGTGACCAGGCCCGCGTACAGGCAGTACGCCATGTCGTGGTCCAGCTCTACGCCCAGGTAGTCGAAGAGCTCGCGGATAATCGTCGTGGTGGACTCGGCGTCGAGGATGAGGTTGTGCGCGCCGAACGCCGGGTTGGTCTCATGGTGGTCAATCACCACCACACGCGAAGGGTCGTCCGCGATCTGCGTGCGGAACAGCCCCGTGCGGTCCACCGACGCGCAATCCACCGTCACCACGAGCCCGTCCTCCGGCAGCTGGCCGCCGTAGGTGATCTCGTCAACCCCAGGAACCGTGAGCAGGTTCTCGGGGTGCGGGTAGGTCTGCCCGATGAACACGTGCGCGTCGATACCCAGCGAGCGCAGCCCAGCGGTCAGCCCGCACGCCGAGCCGACCGCATCCGCGTCCGGCTTGATGTGCGCGACCACCGAAACCTTCTTGGCTGCTCGCAGCACCTCGGCGATCTCAGTGAACTGCGCTTCCGCGCCCGGGAACAGTGCGCCCATTTACGCGCCAGTCCCTACGCCGCTATCCCCGTCCGTCTTGTACGGGTTGTCCTCGCCTGCCGGCTTCGCGCTCTCGCGCAGGCGCGCAGTCTCCTCGTCGCGGGCACGCGCGCGGTTGAGCAGCTCCTCCATCCGCGCGGAAGCCTCCGGCACGGTGTCCAGCTCGAACGCGAGCGTCGGCGTGAACCGCACGGAGAGCTGGTCCCCGACGATCTTGCGCAGCTGGCCGCGGGCGCGGTGCAGCGCCTCGGCGGCCTGCTCGTAATCGGGCTCATCGTCAATATCTCGGCCGCGCACCGTGTAGTAGACGGTCGCGTCGTGCAGGTCGCCGGTCACGCGGACATCGGTGACGGTGACCAGCTCCAACCTCCGGTCTTTGACCTCTCGCTCGATCGCGGAAGCAACAATCGCGTGAATCTGCTTCGCCATGCGTTGCGCACGCGGGTTGTCAGCCATGTCATCATCTCCTTGTGTCTCGTCAGCGTCCTTCCAAGTTTAGACGCTTGCACTGCCTATCGACGCCACAGCGCCCCCGCCCCAGCACAAAGCCGGGAAGGGGGCACCGCTTTTCGTGTCTACCCACGCCAGCTGCGTTGAGCCGGCGGGGTCTCCGGTCTAGTCGCGCGGGACCTCGACCATCTCGTAGACCTGGATCTGGTCGTCGACCTGGATGTCCGGGTACGACAGGACCATACCGCATTCGTAGCCCTTGGCTACCTCAGTGACGTCGTCCTTCTCGCGGCGCAGCGACTCGATCGTTGCATCCGGAGTAATGACGTTGCCGTCGCGGACCAGGCGCAGCTTCGCACCGCGCTTGACCTTGCCTTCGGTAACCATGCAGCCGGCGATGAGGCCGACGGCGGAGGCCTTGAAGATCTGGCGGATCTCCGCGGCACCCATCTCGCGTTCCTCGTAGATCGGCTTGAGCATGCCCTTGAGCGCTGCTTCCACCTGATCGATCACGTCGTAGATGACCGAGTAGTAGCGGATGTCCACGCCCTCGTTGTTGGCCTCCTCGGTAGCCTTGCCCTCGGCGCGGACGTTGAAGGCCACGATGACCGCATCGGATGCGGCAGCGAGCACCACGTTGGTCTGGGTGACAGCACCGACACCACGGTCGATGATGTTCACCTCCACCTCGTCGTCCACCTCGATCTTGAGCAGGGCCTCCTCCAGGGCCTCCACCGAACCGGCGTTGTCGCCCTTGAGGATGAGGTTGAGCTGGTTGGTCTCCTTGAGCGCCTGATCCAGGTTCTCCAGGGACACGCGCTTCTTCGTGCGCGCCTGCATGGCGGCACGCTGACGCGCGTCACGCTGCGCCGCGATCTGACGTGCGACGCGGTCGTCTTCGACCACGAGCAGGTTGTCGCCCGGGCCGGGGACACCGTTGAGGCCCTGGACCTGGACCGGGCGGGACGGTCCTGCCTCTTCGACGTCGTCGCCCCACTCGTCGACCATGCGGCGCACGCGGCCGAAGTTGCCGCCCACCACGATGGAGTCGCCGACGCGCAGCGTACCGCGCTGGACGATGACGGTGGAGACCGGGCCGCGGCCGCGGTCCAGGTGGGACTCGATGGCCACACCCTGGGCGTCCATGTCCGGGTTTGCCGTCAGCTCGAGCGCCGCATCGGCGGTGAGCAGGACGGCCTCCAGCAGGTCGTCGATACCCGTGCCCTGCTTGGCCGAGATATCGATGAACATGGTGTCGCCGCCGTACTCCTCCGGGATCAGCCCGTACTCGGTGAGCTGGCCACGGATCTTGTCCGGTTGCGCCTCCGGCTTATCCACCTTGTTGACTGCGACCACGATCGGCAGGTCTGCGGCCTTGGCGTGGTTGATCGCCTCCACGGTCTGCGGCATGACGCCGTCGTCCGCGGCAACGACCAGAATAGCCAAGTCCGTGGACTTCGCACCGCGGGCACGCATGGCGGTAAACGCCTCGTGGCCCGGGGTATCCAGGAAGGTGATCTTGCGCTGCTGGCCGTCGAGCTCTACCTCAGTCTGGTAGGCGCCGATGCCCTGGGTAATGCCGCCGGCCTCGCCGCGACCCACGTTTGCCTTGCGGATCGAGTCCAGCAAGCGAGTCTTACCGTGGTCGACGTGGCCCATGACGGACACCACCGGCGGGCGCTGCTCGAGCGCCTCTTCGCCGCCCTCGTCCTCGCCGAACTGCAGGTCGAAGGACTCGAGCAGCTCGCGGTCCTCGTCCTCCGGAGAGACGATCTGCACCTCGTAGTTGATCTCGGCGCCCAAAAGCTGCAGCGTCTCCTCGGAGACCGACTGCGTAGCCGTGACCATCTCACCCAGGTTAAACAGCGCCTGGACCAGGGAGGATGCATCGGTGTTGATCTTCTCCGCAAGATCCGACAGGGTCGCGCCCTGACGCAGGCGAACCGTCTTGCCGTCGCCGTCAGGCAGACGCACGCCACCGATTACGTTCGGCTTGTGCATCTCCTCATATTCGGCCCTCTTCTGGCCCTTCGACTTGCGACGACGCCCCGGTGCGCCACCCGGACGCCCGAATGCACCTGCGGTACCGCCGCGACGACCGCCGCGTCCGCGGAAACCGCCACCGCGCGGCGGGCCACCCGGACCGCCACCACGACCACGACCGCCGCCACCGTTGCGACCGCCGCGGGAGCCGGCAGCCTTTGCCGGCATCTGCTTCGGCGAGGGCGCTGCCGCCATATCTGCCGGCGACGGACGACGTCCACCACCGGAGCGGTTGCCGCCTGGACGCGGTGCGCCCTGGCCCTGGGAGCCCTGCCCCGGGCGTGGTCCACCCTGGCCGCGGCCACGGCCGCCGCCCTGGTTCTGACCACCGCGGCCGCTGCCGGGGCGCGGTGCCGGGCGCGGCGCGGAGGAGTTCGAAGAAAATGGGTTGTTGGCTACCCTCGGGCGCCCACCCGGCTTTGCCACCGGACGCGGCATGGAGCCGGGCGTCGGAGCGTCCTTCTTCGCAGCCTGACCCGGCTTCGGCGCGGCAGGCTTGGCAGCCTGGCCGGGCTTGGGTGCCGCAGGCTTGGCAGCCTGGCCGGGCTTGGGTGCTGCGGGCTTGGCGGCCTGGCCGGGCTTCGGTGCCGCAGGTTTCGCAGCCTGTCCCGGATTCGGCGCGGCGGGCTTGGCGGCCTGGCCGGGCTTGGGTGCCGCAGGCTTGGC
>NZ_KV825619.1:557-54113 GCF_001831515.1 Corynebacterium sp. HMSC074A01 | reverse complement strand
GCTGCGGGCTTGGCGGCCTGGCCGGGCTTCGGCGCCGCAGGCTTGGCTGCCTTGTCTTCCTTCGGCTCGTTGTCCGCGTTCTGTCCTTCGTTCTTTGCTTCGTAGAACGCGGTCATCTTCCGCACAACCGGCGACTCAATGGTCGACGAGGCGGTCTTTACAAACTCGCCCTGCTCCTTGAGCGTGGCGAGCAGTTCCTTACTCGTAACTCCAAGCTTCTTTGCAAGCTCGTGTACTCGTAACTTTCCGGGCACGTGTCTCCTTGTAGTTTGTGCTAGGAGCGCGGTGCCCGGTTACGGGTACCGACCCCTAGACGTGGTCAATGACTTTCATCGCTGATGCTGCTTCACGGTTGTGTACTCATCAGTGTTCGGTCTTCCTTACTTGCGTTGGGTCTTTCGCCAGTGTGGCGAGGTACGTGTGTACATGACCTAGGTCCACCGGAGTGGACAGACGGAAAGCGCGCGCAAAGGCACGCCGCTGTTCCGCCAGCTCGAGTGCGTCCCGCGTGGGTGTGATCCACGCTCCCCTGCCCGGCAACTTCCGGGCTGGGTCGGCCACAATGCGGCCGGGAACGTCCGGGTCTTGCACGAGCCGCAGCAGGCGCGTATCTGGCAGTGCCTCACGCGTGGCGATACAGGTACGGGTACGGATGGGACGCTTGCGCGCATCACTCATCCAGCACCTTCCTTTTCGCCTCGCGGTAGCTCACCGGCCAGACACCCGCTACTGCACCGGCACGTACATGACACGGCACGCGGGAATTAAGCCGTGTACTAGCCTACGCCAAAACCGCGCTAAAAAATACTTCCTAAGCTCAGCGGGGCCGACACCGGCTCACACCGGTGTCATTTTCAGCCCATAAATTCGCTAGTCCGTGGCCGCGTCGGAGTGAATATCTATCTTCCAGCCCGTCAGTCGCGCGGCGAGGCGGGCGTTCTGCCCTTCCTTGCCAATCGCCAGCGAGAGCTGGTAATCCGGCACGGTCACGCGCGCCGCCTGGGCTTCCTCATCGAGCACCTCAACCTTGATCACCTTCGACGGTGCCAGCGAGTTACCCACGTAGGTCGCGGGGTTGTCCGAGTAGTCGATAATGTCGATTTTCTCGCCGCCGAGCTCCTTCATGACATTGGACACACGCGAGCCACGCGGCCCAATGCAGGCACCCTTGGCGTTCACACCCTTGACGGTGGCGCGCACCGCCACCTTGGAACGGTGGCCCGCCTCACGCGCGATCGCGATGATCTCCACCGAGCCGTCTTCCACCTCCGGCACCTCGAGCGCGAACAGGCCGCGGACCAGCTCCGGGTGCGTGCGCGACAGGTTGACCTGCACGTTGCGCTCCCCCTTGTTCACGCCCACCACGTAGGCCTTCACGCGGTCGCCGTGGGTGAGCCGCTCGCCCGGGATCTGCTCCGCGGGCAAAAGGATGCCGTCCTGCGGGTCGGCCTCGGTGCCCAGCTGCACGATCGTCAGCCCGCGGGCCTCCGCGTTCGCGTCGCGCTGCACCACGCCAGAGACCACGCGGCCCTCAAACTCGGAGTACTCGGTGTAGACGCGCCCGGCCTCCACTTCGCGCAGGCGGCGCTTGATCGCGTCGCGCACTGCGGGCGCACCGATGCGGGAGAAGTTGACCGGCGTGGCATCGTACTCGGAGAGCACTTCGCCCTCGTCGTCGAGCTCGCTGACCATGACATGTACATCGCCGGTATCCGGGTCGATGTCCACGCGTGACTTGGTGTTTTCACCTGGATCCACCTCGCGGTAATCCAGGTAGGCAAACAACAGCGCGCTCGCAATGGTGGTCAACAGGTCATCGACCTCGATCCCCTGCTTGTCCTCAATCACTTTGAGCGCGTTCAAGTCAATATTCACTTGTCTTCCTCCCAGGTAAGCCTGTTGGGCTTACGCGTCTACTACTTCGTCGAACGGTGCGTCTACCAGCTCCTGCTCGGCCGCCGGTGGCGCTTTAAATTCAATTTCTACCACTGCCTTGGGCATTTCGGAAACCAACCGGGCCTGCACCGCAGGCACTTTCGCCCCGCGCTCGATCAGCGCAACACGGGTTTCCGTCTCGTCGAGCGCGCCGATGCGCCACAGTTCCTTCTTGCCGTCGGCGTCGAGAAGCGCCACGGCGCGGCCGCGGTTGCGCCGCCAGTGGCGCGGCTCTGTCAGCGGCATGTCCACGCCCGGGGTGGTCACCTCGAGGGTGTAGCCGGCTCCGAAGTTGAGGTCGCCGGCGTCCTCGCGAGCGTCGAAAAGCTCGCTGAGCTCGTTGGAGACGACCTCCAACTCGTCTAAGGTCGGGGGCGTATCACCGTCGAGCGCGATGACCACCTGCGATTTCTTGCCGGCGCGCACCGCACGGATCTGCTCAACGTCCAACTCGTGGTTGCGGGCAATCGGCGCGACCAGCGCGCCCAGCTGCTCAGGTGTAGGAAAAGCCATGCCCACCACCCTATCGTGTACGGTTTTCCGCGTGAAGAAACTCCTCGCCGTCACGCTTTGTGCCCTACCGCTTACCGCCTGCAACGCACTCGATATCGTCGGCCCGCGCCCGAACGCCGAGCTCGTCGCGCTCGCGCAGCAGGCTTTTGCCGATGGGCAAGTGCTTGACGACGCCACGTTGGCCCACACCCGACAAACCCAGGCCACCCAACTCTTCAACGAGGTCGAGCGTCTCTGCGGCACCACCGAAACCGGGGAAGTACCCACCACCTGTGCCATCGAGCGCGGCCCCGGCGAGGCCACCGGCAACGCCGACCCCTCCGCCGCAGCCCACCTAGCTACCGCCGCGCTACTCGACGCCGCCGCGAACGTCCCCGAGGACTCCGTCACCCTTCTGGTGGCGCAGGCCATTGACTTGCGCGCGGGCCAGGAAGCGGATGCGGCAGACGTAGACGGTGAGGCGTTGGACAACGAGGAGGACCTCGAGGCCGCCCGCGCGATGCTGCGCGCCGAGTACGCCGCCCAGTACGGCTTCGGTATGGCCACCGCCTACGCCGACGACGCCACGGATGCGCGACTCGACGAGCTCCGCGAAGCCTCCGATGCCCGCGCACTCGCCCTTCGCGAAGCGCTCGAGCCAAGCGGCGACGTGCCGGAAGCGGCACCCGGCTACGACTTCGCGGGCGTACCCGCCCCGAGTGATGCGGCCTCGGCTAGCGCATACGCGCAGTCGCAGCAGCAAACGCTCATCGACCAGTGGCGCGCCACCGCCGCCCACGCCCAGTCCGACGTTTTCCGCCACCTGGCCGTGGAGCTCGCGGCGAACGCGCAGCGCGTGTAGCTCGGGTTACGCCGCGAGCTGCTCCGCGACCAGCTCGCGCACCTTCTCCACGATCTCGTCGGCCGGGACCTCGAGGGTCTCGCCACCGCGGATGCGCAGCTCCACGTTGCCGTCGGCGAACGCGCGGCCCAGGATCACGATGAACGGCATACCGAGGAGCTCGGCGTCTTTGAACTTCACGCCCGGGGAAACCTTCGGGCGGTCGTCGAAAAGCACCTCGAGCCCCGCGTCCGAGAGCTCCGCGGCGATACGATCGCCGGCCTCGAGCGCGGCGGCATCCTTGTTGGCCACCGCGACGTGCACCTGGTACGGCGCGATCGCGACCGGCCAGACCAGGCCCTTCTCGTCGTGGCGCTGCTCGGCCACGACCGCCATCATGCGGGAGACACCGATGCCGTAGGAACCCATGGTCGGCACGGCGCGCTTGCCGTTCTCGTCCAGGATCTGCACGTCCATCGCCTCGGTGTACTTGCGGCCGAGCTGGAAGATGTGGCCCAGCTCGATGCCGCGCGCCAGCTGCACGGTGCCGTTGCCCTCCGGTGCCGGATCACCCTCGTGGACCTCGGCGGCCTCGACGAAGGCGTCGACGGTGAAGTCGCGGCCGGCGACCAGGCCCACCACGTGCTTCTGCGGCGCATCCGCACCGGTAATCCAGCTCGAGCCCTCCACCACGCGCGGGTCCGCGAGCACACGTACGCCGTTGGCGTTAAGCGCCCGCGGGCCGACGTAGCCCTTGACCAAAAAGTCGGTGTTCTTGAAGTCCTCATCGCTGGCCAGCTCGAAGGTCGCCGGCTCCAGGGAGGCCTCGAGGCGCTTCTCGTCCAGCTCGCGGTTACCCGGGATGAGCACACCGGTCAGCTGCGGGCCAACCTTGTTACCGTCCTCGTCGACCGCGCGCGGATCGTCCACCTTGATCATCATGCACTTGAGTGTGTCGGAGGCCTCGACTGCGCGACCGTCGATCGTCACCCCAGCGTCGTTGGCCCACGTGACCAGTGCCTCGATCGTCTCCGACGCCGGAGTGTCATAATCCTGCGCCTCCGGCTGGCCCTCGATCGGGGTCGGTGCCGGCGGGACCGTGACCACGGCCTCGACGTTCGCCGCGTAGTCGCCCGCCGAGGAAACCACGAAGGTGTCCTCGCCGTTTTCGCTGTACGCCAGGAACTCCTCGGAGGCCGAGCCACCCATCGCACCCGAGGTCGCCTTACAGATCTCGTAGCGGATGCCCACGCGACCGAAGATGCGCTGGTAGGTCTCGCGGTGCTTCGCGTACGACGCATCGAGCCCCGCGTCCGACATGTCGAAGGAGTAGCTGTCCTTCATCACGAACTCGCGGCCGCGCAGAATACCCGCGCGCGGACGCGCCTCGTCGCGGTACTTCGTCTGGATCTGGTACAGCGTGACCGGGAAGTCCTTGTAGCTGGAGTACAGGTCCTTTACCGTCTGGGTGAACATCTCCTCGTGCGTGGGCCCGAGCAGCATGTCCGCGCCTTTGCGGTCCTTCAGGCGGAAGAGATCGTCGCCGTACTCGTCCCAGCGGTTGGTCGCCTCGTAGGGCTCCTTCGGCAGCAGTGCCGGGAAGAGCAGCTCCTGGCCACCCATCGCGTCCATCTCCTCGCGCACCACGCCCTCAATCTTGCGCATCGTGCGCAGCCCCAGCGGCAGCCAGGAGTACACGCCCGGCGCGGCGCGGCGGATGTAGCCGGCGCGAACCAGCAGCTTGTGGCTGGGGACTTCGGCGTCGGCGGGGTCTTCGCGCAGGGTGCGCAGGAACAGCTGAGAAAGGCGTGTAATCATGGCGTTTATCCTAGCGCTAAGGTTGGGGGCCATGCTTATTGTCCTCCCACCTTCTGAGACCAAAGCGCCCGGCGGCCAGGACGCGCCGATGAGCGTGTCCTTCCCCGCGCTCGACTCCGTCCGCAGCGCGCTCATGCGGGATCTGGCTTTGCTTCCTGTCGATGAGATGATGGCCCAGCTGAAGATCCCCGCCACCAAGCGCGCCGAGGCCGAGGAAAACCTGCACCTCGCCGAGGCACCGGTCATGCCCGCCATTTTCCGCTACACCGGCGTGCTTTTCGACGCCCTGTCTGCCCCCACCCTCCCCACACCCGCCCTCGAGCGCCTCGCGATTGGCTCCGCGCTCTTCGGTGTCGTGCGCGCTGGTGATATGATCCCGCGCTACCGGCTCTCGGGTGGCGCACGCCTCGGCGGTGCCACGCTGAAATCCCGGTGGGGCACCGCGATCACCGACGTGCTTACCGACTTCCCCTTCATCGTCGACCTGCGCTCCGGCACCTACCAGAAGCTCGGCCCGGTCCCCGGCGCGGCCACCGTCCGCGTCGAATCCGTCCAGCCCGACGGCTCGCGCAAGGTGGTCAGCCACTTCAACAAGCAGTACAAGGGTGAGCTCGCCAGGGCCCTTGCGCTTCACGACGCCACCGCAACCTCCCCCGACGACATCGCCCACATCGCCACCGAAGCCGGCATGACCGCGGAAGTCGACGGCACCCAGGTCACGCTGGTCGTGTGACGTACATTTCCGCGAAGCCGAGCATGCGGGTGACGGTGGTGAGGAACCCGTGGGCGTCGTCAAGCAGCTGCTCCGGCGACACCCGCACCACAACATAACCGGCGTTCTGGAGGTGCTTCTCGCGCTCGCGCTCCTCGCGGATCGCCGTGTCGGTCGGGGCGAAGGTGGTGCCGTCGTATTTCTGCGCCCCGTCGATCTCCACGATGAGGCTGCCGCGCAGCAGGTCAGCCACGTACAGGTGAGGCGGGATGGTGATGCGCGCGTTGACCTGCCAACCGCCGATTCCCGCCTGCAGCAGCAGCGCGCGGGCGTAGGACTCGTACGGCGACAGCGAGATGTCTACCGCGTGCGCGATGACTTGGCGCAGGGTCGCGATATTGCGGACGCGGCCGAGACGGGCGGCCGCTTCTTCGATCCGGTAGCGCGGCATCCCCTCGCGCAGCAGCCAATCCATCGCGACGAGGCCCTCCGCGAAGCCGTGGCGCAGCGCGATGGCGAAGACGGTGGTCAGCGCATCGGTTGTGCGTAGCCGGTCGAAGGTTTGCGGTGGCGTGTGGCCCGGTGATCTGTCGCGGTAGACCACGCCCGGCGGCCACTGCTTCCGTGACGGAGCCTTACCCCGCTGCGCGACCAGCTCCACCGGCTCCGGTGTTGTCGCGATCACCCAAATCCCGAGGATCCGCGCCGCCGACCGGCCCGACAACACCGCCCGCGGCACCGTACAACCGACCGCGTAAGCCGCCAGCCACCGTTTTTCGTGATACCGCAGCTGCTTCCATTCCGTCACGCTGATGAAAAACCGCGTGGAGACCTTGCGGTACGCCGCGGGTCGTTTCCGGTGTGCGAGCCTGTCTTCTTGCCGATTACTATCCATGAGCTTGTTCGCCAGCTCCTGCTTCCGTTTCGAATCCATACTGTTCTTTCTATTACATATTGGTTGTTTCGTCTAGTGGTGGTTGTTGGTTGGTTTCCCGCATCTGGCCCGCCGGGGTCCTGATGGGATCCAAATGGAGCTAGCTCCGTTTAGGGATCTCGCCAACCTGCGACCAGGCGTTTTCCACCCACGCCAAGTCCAAATGGAGCTAGCTCCGTTTAGGAGTTTCGGCGACCCGCGACCAGGCGTTTTCCACCCGCCCGCGCTCCAAATGGAGCTAGCTCCGTTTAGCAACCACAGTCAGCAACCACGCCAATCCGCCCCTGCTACCCTCAGACCATGCAGTCCCGCCAGTACTACGCCACAACGATCTTCGTCTACCTCGCCACGTTGGCGTACGTACTGCTGCGGTGGGACTCCATCCCGGATCCGATCCCGGTGCATTTCGACGGCGCCGGCAACCCCGACCGGTACGAACCAAAGTCGTTCCTCGCCGCGACCGCCTTGATCTGGATTGGCGCGGTCCTGTCCGTCGCGGTCGCGTTCTGCGTGCCACCGCGTTCCCTGGTCCGACGCACCGCGGACGTACCGCCCACCTCCCCGATCCCGTTTTCCGAGGCCAACGCAAAACGCGTCGAACTACTCACCGATAAAACCGCCACGTTCGTCGCCCAAACCATCCTTGGTATGTCGGTGTGCACGTGTCTCTCCGTGCTCTCGTCGACGAACCTCGCCCCGTCCGGCTGGCTGATGCCTGCGGTCTGGATCGTGTTCACCATCGGCGTCGTGGTGCTCGCTATCGCGTTGGCCGTCAACACCGGCAAGCAGATCCTGGTACTCCCGACAGACGAGGCGGAACAGACCCGCAACGAGTACTTCCGCTACACCGTCGGCATGGGCTTCTACAGCGAGCCGCAGGACCCGGCACCGATCACAGTATTCCCGTCCAACCCCAGCAAGCTACAGATCAATACGGCGCACGAGCACGCTCGCCGCTACCTGTGGCGGATGGGCATCGGGCTCGTTACGTCTCTCGCGGTGTGCATCGTCTTCGCCGCCATAATGTAAGCGAGACCCACATGCGCCCGCTCCGCCTCATCGCCACCATCCTCGCCGCCGCGACCCTTGCCGCCTGCCAGAATCAGCCAACGGTAACCAAGATCGTCGACGGCGACACCCTCGACGTCGACCGCGACGGGGAGACTGTCCGCGTCCGCCTGCTCAACATCGACACGCCTGAACAGGGCGAATGCCTCTACCAGGAAGCAACGGATCGGCTCACCGAGCTCGCCCCGCCCGGCACCCGCGTACGCCTCGAGCACGACCAGGAGCGCGAGGACCGTTACGGCCGCGAGCTCGCCGCCGTCTTCGCAGGTGACACCTTCGTCAATGAGCAGCTCGCCGCAGACGGCCTCGCCCGCGCGGTGACCTACGAGCCGAACCACGCCTACACCACCCGCATGGAGGCCGCCCAGGCCCGCGCCCGCGCCGCTCACCTGGGCATTCACGCCGTGCCGACCGAGTGCCTGCTGCCCACCGAGACCGCCCGCCGCGCCCGCGAGCTGCACGCGGAGGACCCGCGCCACCGCGCCTTCTACCGCGATGTCATGCGCGACGCCGTCACCGCCACCAACAACTTCACCTACAAAGACCAGGCCCTGGAGTTCATCGACGCCCTAGACTAGGGCCATGGAGCAATTGCTTATCGACGCCCACCAGATCCTCTCAAGCGCCAACCACGTCGAAGTCTTCACCGGTGCCGGCATGAGCGCGGATAGCGGTATCGCTACGTACCGGGATGCGGTGACTGGGGTGTGGGAGCAGGTGGATCCGGTGGCGATGGCGTCGATAAGCGCATGGCACGATGACCCCGACACGATGTACGCCTGGTACCTCTGGCGGGCGCAGCTGGCGCAGCGCGCGGAGCCGAATGCGGGGCACCGGGCGATTGCGGCGGCGCGTGGGGTGACGGTGACGACGCAAAACATTGATAACCTGCACGAACGTGCGGGCAGCGAAGACGTGGTGCACCTGCACGGCTCGCTGTTTGCCTTTCGCTGCACCGACTGCGACACCCCGTACGAGGAGCCGATCGCGCTGCCGGAGGAACCCGTCGAGGCGATTGCGCCGCCACACTGTCCTGTGTGTGGCGGGCTCGTGCGGCCGGGCGTGGTGTGGTTCGGCGAGGCGCTGCCGCAGGACGAGTGGGTCGAGGCGGAGCGGCGGATGAAGACGGCGGATGCGCTGCTGATCGTCGGCACCTCTGGCGTGGTCTACCCTGCCGCGGGGCTGCCGCTGATGGCGCACGCACGCGAGATTCCGATCGTGGAGGTCACCCCGCAGCCGACGGAGCTGTCACACCTGGCCAGCGTGGTCGTGCCGGCAACGGCGGCGGAGGCGCTGCCGCGGATCCTGCAGGGGCGGATTACTGCTTAAAGGCGCGCCCGCAGCACCGTAAACGTCGCGTCGCGGGCGACCTGCTCTACCTCAGCGAAGCGTCGCTGAACCTCGCCGCGGTAGCGCAGGTGCGAGTTATGTACCACGTACAGCGCGCCGTCGGCGGCGAGCAGGCGCTGTGCGGCGTCGAGGAGGTGCTGCACCAGGGTGGCGTCAATGGTGGTGCCTTCGTGGAAGGGCGGGTTGAGCGCGATGGTGTCGAAGCTGGCGTCCGGAAGCCGCGAGCCGGCGTCGTCCCACGTGGTGTGAAGTCCGATGGCGCGGGCGGAGAGGACGGCGTCGGCATCCGAATCCGTGGCAACCGCGCCGGCGATGCCGCGGCTGACCGAGCCGTTGCCGCAGCCGAGGTCCAGAAGACGGCCCGGTTCTTCCGGCAGGCAAGAGCGGAGCAGCTCGCCGCCGCGGTCCGGCTTCGCGCCGGAGAACACGCCACCGAAAGCCACCAGCCCGCTCGACGTCACAGGCTCGTACGCAACATCGCGCGACCCGGAGGCGACCAGGCAGCGGAACTTGCCGCGCCCGCGGGAGCCGCGCACCGTATCGAAGGAGTCGGCGAGCACCGTGTTCATGCCTCGCGACAGGTGCTTGTTGTTCGCCCCGAGCACCAGGCGCGCGCTGTCAAAGCCCGCCCCGGCAATAGCGCGGGCAAGGTAATCCAGTCGGGCCAGGGACTTCGGCATCTCGCCGAGCCCGACCACAGACCCTTCACCGGCACCAGCGAGGAACTCATCTAACCGCTTATCCCCCGCGATCTCCGCACCGGTCGCCGCTGCCGCCTGGCTGCGCGCGTAATCGGGATCTAGAAACAGCACGCGCGGGCCCGCCTGCGCTGCCTGGCGGGTCAGATCCAGCGTCGGGTCGTGGCAGATCAGCAGCGTGTCCGGCATCCCATCGGCGAGAGCCTCATCCCAGATCAGGCTATCGAGCGTCCGCAAGGCCGGCGACCTCCCCGAAGACGTAAACCGCCGGCGAGGCGATCGACTCAGCTTCCATGCCATCCGCCAAGGTCGACGCCGTCGCGTGCACCACGCGCTGGGAGGCGGTCTCGCCTTCCTGCACCGCGACCGCTGGCGTGGCCGGGTCCAGCCCCGCGCCGACCAACGTCTCCGCAATCGCACGCACATTGCGCACCCCCATGATCACGCAGATGGTCCCGCCGACGCGTGCGAGCGCCTCCCAATCCACCAAGGAGTTCGGGTGCGCCGGCGGCAGGTGGCCCGAGACCACCGTAAAGGCGTGCGTCACCCCACGCTGGGTCACCGGCACGCCTGCCGCGGCGGGCACGGAGATCGCGCTGGTCACCCCGGGCACGATCGTAACCGGCACGCCCGCGGCAGTGCACGCCTGCACCTCTTCAAAGCCGCGCCCGAAGACATAAGGGTCACCGCCCTTGAGCCGCACCACGTGCTTGCCCGCGAGCGCGTGCTCCACCAGCAGTTCGTTGGTGCGCGTTTGGGCGACCTGTTTGCCGTAGGGGAGCTTCGCGACGTCGATAAGCAGCTTGCTCTTTACGTCGAGGAATTCCTCGAGCTGGCTGGCGGGGCCGAGGTGATCGGTGAGGATCACGTCGGCGGCCTCGAGTGCGCGCAGGCCGCGGATGGTAAGCAGGTCCCATTCGCCTGGGCCCCCTCCGACGAGTGTGACTTTGCCGATGCTCATGGCCCACTAGTCTAGGCTGGCCCCATGGAACAGCCCACGCTTGCCCACACATTCGCCGACGCGCTGCCCGACATGGCGGTGCCCGTGCCCGGAACCGACCTGCCAGATGCCGAGCTGATCGTCCTCAACGAGCCTCACGCGCGCGAGCTCGGCCTCGATCCCGATTGGCTGCGCAGCGACGAGGGCGTCGCGTGGCTCGCAGGCTCCGCGGGCGGGCACGCCACCGCGTACTCAGGCCATCAGTTCGGCCAGTTCGTGCCAGTGCTTGGCGATGGTCGCGCGATGCTCCTCGGCGATATCAACGGACGCGAGATACAGCTCAAGGGCTCCGGGCTCACCCCGTTTTCCCGCCCCGGCTCCGACGGACTCGGCGCGATCGGCCCAATGCTCCGCGAATACCTGGTCAGCGAATTCATGCACGCCATCGGCATACCAACCACACGCGCGCTCGCGGTGATACGCACTGGAGAGAAGGTCATCCGCCAACAAGGCCAGGTGCCTGCGGGCATTGTGGTGCGCACGGCCTCCTCGCACCTGCGCGTCGGCTCCCTGCAATACGCCGCCCAAAAGTCCCGCGACCTGGTCGCTGACGTGATCACCGCCGCCGGGTACGAGGGGCCAGAGCGGCTGCTGGATTCGGTGATTCATCGACAGGTTGATGTGGTGAGTCGGTGGATGGCCGTCGGCTTTGTCCACGGCGTCATGAATACGGACAACGTCGCGCTCTCCGGCGAAACCATCGACTACGGACCGTGTGCGTTTACGCAGCGTTTCGACGGCGCAGCAACCTTCTCTTCTATCGATGCGCAGCGGCGTTATGCATTTGGCAACCAACCCAGCATTCTGGCCTGGAACATGGTCCGCCTGGCGGAAACACTGCTACCAGAACTCGGCCAGGAGCGTGCCCAGGAAATCCTGTCCACGATGCAAAGCCAGTGGGACACGGCGTGGGAAACCTACATTGGTGATCTCGCTGACGAGCTGGCACAGGCCGACGACATCACCACCTTTAGCCGAGAACACGGAATGGTTTTTGGCGGAGTCACCGCATTTGAGTATGGCGACGCCCCCGATGGCTCCCCCTACCCTGGCCCCATCTATATCCCGCGCAACCACATGCTCCAGGACGCAATCAACGCCGCGGAGCGCGACGGCGACTTCGGCCCGTATCTCGCCCTGCTTGCCGCAGTGACAGACCCGTACAACCCTGACGCGGGCGAGGAATGGATGGCGCAACCGGAAAAGCCGGGGCCGTTTACGACCTTCTGCGGTACGTAAACGACCCCGGCTGCGCGGGCTAAACGCCGGAAGCTAGCGGGTTTAGCGCTCCAGCTTCAGCGTCTTCTGGGTCCAGGCCCACTGCTCGTCGTAGGCTGCCTTGTTCTCCTTGAGCGACTTGCCGTAGGTGGGGAACATCTCGTGGAGCTTGTCGCGCCACTCGATCATGCGCTCACCGAAGCAACGCTCGAGCAGCTCAAGCATCGCGGACGGGGTGATCGATGCGCCCGGGGATGCGCCGAGGATGCCGGCGATGGAACCGGACTGGTCGTTGACCAGGGCGGTGCCGAACTCGAGGGTGCCGAAGGTCGGGGCCGGGGCGGGCTTGATCACCTGCACGCGCTGGCCTGCGACGACGACGTCCCAGTCCTTCGGGTCTGCCTCCGGGTAGTACTCCTTGAGCACATCCATCTTGCCGTCGAAGTCGCGGAAGACCTCCTCGACCAGGTACTTGACCAGGCCGAAGTTGGTCGCGGCAACACCCAGGTAGGACGGGATGTTGTCCGGGCGGATCGACTTGAACAGGTCGAGGTAGGAGCCCTTCTTCAAGAACTTCGGGGTCCAGCCGCCGTAGGGGCCGAACAGGAGCGACTCCTCGCCGTCGATGACGCGCAGGTCAAGGTGCGGCACGGACATCGGCGGGGCACCGACCTTGGCCTTGCCGTACACCTTTGCCTTGTGCTGCGCCACGAGCTCCTGGTTGGTGGTGCGCAGCCACATGCCGGAGATCGGGAAGCCTGCGTAGCCGCGGACCTCGGGCACGCCAGCCTTGCGCAGCAGGTCGAGCGCGTAGCCACCAGCGCCGACGAAGACGAAGCGGGCGCGGGTGACCTTCTTGTCGCCGGTGTGCACGTTGCGCACGGTGACCTTCCAGAAGTTGCCCTCGCGCTTGAGGTTGGTCACCTCGTGGCCGTAGCGGATGTCCGTGCCAGCTTCCTTGGCAGCGTCAAAGAACTGGTTGCACAGCGCACCGTAGTTGATGTCGGTGCCCGCGTCGGTCCAGGAGATGGCGACCGGCTCGGCGTCAAAGTCGCGCCCCTTAGCCATCAGCGGCAGCTTTTCAGCGAAGACCTCGCGGTCCTCGGTGAACTGCATGTTGGGGAACATGTGGTTTGCCGACAGCGCCTCGTAGCGACGGCGCAGGTAGTCAATCTGGTCCTTGCCCTGCGCGAAGGAGACGTGCGGGACGGGGTTGATGAACTCGCTGGGATCCCCGAGCACGTCGTGTTCGATCTGGTGGGACCAGAACTGGCGCGAGATCTGGAACTTCTCGTTAATGCCCATCGCCTTGTTCACGTCGATGCGGCCGTTCTTCTCCGGCGTGTAGTTCAGCTCGCAAAGCGCGGAGTGGCCGGTACCGGCGTTGTTCAGCGCGTAAGAAGACTCCTGCGCGGGGCCTTCGAGACGCTCGTAGATGACCTGGCTCCACTCGGGTTCAAGCTCGCGGATCATGGCGCCGAGCGTGGCGGACATGATGCCGGCGCCGATGAGGAGGACATCCACCTCATCGTCGTAGCGGTTCGCTGCTGTATCAGACATCGTTGTTTCCCTCTTCACTCTTTCGAAGCGTTGTGCTTTCACGTCCCTTCAACAATACGCCTGCGACACGCAAATGTGGCTATAACCTCCCCCAAATAATGGTACGATGTTTGCCCCTTCGCTTTTCGACGCCCACATGCTCCACCCCCAGCCTCAGCCAAGAAACCCGCACTACACTTACTTGCCATGACGAAACACGCAACAACCACGCCCTCCGAGGTGGACTGGTACCCCGACATTCTGGGCGACGGCTACGAGTCCGCCTACCTTCACCAGGGCAAGGATCCCGATACAGGAAAGTCCACTCGCGCCACCCTCGTGCGGGCAACGATCAACGCCGACAAGCGCGACCCGAACAAGCCCGCCATCATGTGGGTCCACGGCATGAGCGACTACTTCTTCCAGACGCACGTGGCTGAAGCTTTTACCGCCGCAGGTTACCCGTTTTACGCTTTGGACCTGCGCCGCTGCGGCCGCTCCCGCCAAAACGGTGAGTACTGGCACTACACCGAGGACTTAGCGCACTACTTCCCCGAGCTTTCGGACGCGCTCCGCGTCATTACCCATGACCACGGCCACCTCGTCCCGCTCGCCCACTCTGCAGGCGGGTTAATCACCTCCCTATGGGTCGACCACCTGCGCCGCACGTCCCCGGAAGATCACGCGCTGGTGCAGGGGCTCATCTTGAATAGCCCGTGGATCGATTTGCAGTTCAGTCCCTTACTGGTCAAAACTGCAAAGCCGGTCTTGAAGGCCACGGGCAGGATCCTGCCGCGCGTCGCGCTCCCAGACCGAGGCTTTGGTGTCTACGGCAAGTCCATCCACGCCGACCACCACGGCGAGTGGGACTTCAACACGAAGATGAAGCCCCTGTCGGGCCACAAGAAATACACCGGCTGGTTCCGCGCGATCGTCGAGGGTCAGGAACGCATCCACGCCGACGACGTCGATACCGGAGTGCCGGTGCTCACGCTTGTCTCCTCGCACTCCTACCTCGGCGAGGAATACTCCCCGGCCGCTGATACCGCCGACACCGTGCTGGACGTGGAACAGATCAAGCACTGGGCCCCGCACCTTGCCGAGGACACGGACGTAGAAATTATCGACGGCGCACTACACGACGTCTTCCTCTCCGGCCTCCACGCCCGCGACGCAGCCTTCAAAGCCTGCTTCTCGTGGCTCGACACCCTTACAACAAAGTAAAATTCTGCCAGGCCTTTATATATAAGGAGAAAACCTTTTGTCTGCACTAACTGAACATTACGACGTCGCCATCATCGGCACCGGCTCCGGCAACAGCATCTTGACGCCCGAGTTCGACGACAAGAAGGTCGCCATCATCGAGGAAGGCACCTTCGGCGGCACCTGCCTCAACGTCGGCTGCATCCCCACCAAGATGTTCGTGCTCGCCGCCGACGCGGCGCTCCAGGCCCGCGAGGCGAAGCGCCTCAACGTGGACTTGGAGTTCCACGGCGCGGACTGGCAGGCCATCCAGAAGCGCGTCTTTGAAGAACGCATCGATCAGATCGCCTCCGGCGGCGAGGCCTACCGCCGCGGCGACGAGTGCCCCAACGTGACGGTCTACGACATGCACGCGAGCTTTGTTGGGCCGAAGACGCTTGCGACGGGACAAGGTGGCGTCGAGAAGCAGATTAGCGCTGACACGATCATCCTGGCTGCGGGCGCGCGCCCCTTCGTCCCCGAGTGGGCCAAGGACGTACCCTTCCACACCAACGAGGACATCATGCGGCTAAAGGAACTGCCGAAGTCGCTGACAATTGTGGGCGGCGGATTCATCGCGATGGAGTTTGCGCACATCTTTGACGGCCTCGGGTGCGAGGTGACGATTGTGAACCGATCGCCGCTCATGCGCGCGCTCGACACGGAGCTGCACGAGCGATTCAACGAGCTTGCAAACGAGCGCTTCACCACCCACATTGGCCGCACCGTCAGCTCCGCGCGCGAGCGGGACGACCAAGTGGAGCTCGTGCTTGACGACGACACCGTAGTCTCCTCCGAGGCCCTCCTCATCGCCACCGGACGCGTACCCAATGGCGATCGCCTGAATGCTCAGGCCGGCGGCGTCGAGCTGCGCGACCACGGTCGCGTCAAGGTAGACGAGTACGGCCGCACCACCGCCGAGGGCGTGTGGGCGCTCGGCGACGTCTCCTCCCCCTTCCAGCTCAAGCACGTGGCGAACGCCGAGCAGCGCGCCGTGACCCACAACGTGCTCGCGACCATGCGAGGCTCCGACGATCTGGTGCCCATGCCACACGAGCACGTGCCATATGCAGTGTTTACCCACCCGCAGATCGCCGTCCTTGGTCTGACGGAGCAGCAGGCGCGGGACGCAGGCCATGACGTGACGGTGAAGGTGCAGAACTACGGCGACGTGGCCTACGGCTGGGCACTGGAGGATAAAACCGGTCTGGTGAAACTCATTGCGGACCGAAAGACTGGCAAGCTGCTTGGCGCGCACTTACTCGGACCTCAAGCCTCTACCCTTATCCAGCAATTGATCACTGTGATGGCCTACGACATGGACCTCCGCGACTTTGTCCGGCGCCAATACTGGATCCACCCGGCACTTCCCGAGGTGGTCGAGAATGCATTGCTCGGTCTCGACCTGGACTTTCGAGAGGTATAACCCATTCGACCACCCCCATATCGGGGGATTATATTTTCGCCCAGAAAAGTGTCAGCGAGCTTGGAAATCTGCACGTCAGATAATGGTTGTGTAACAGATAGGCTACGAAGCCAGATAACACTTGTCCCATTTTTCACACTCTTGAAAGTTTTTTGGCGGGCCCTTGTGCATCGCCAGGAAGTATCCATTATGGTTATTCCTCGACACCGGGATCCGAGTCCATCGGGCTTGTCATTCGGTCCTAGGAGCCAAGGCCCCTGGATTTTCTCCGTTAATCCCCGGACGTCTTGCAAGTACTATCAGAGAAGGATTTCGTTTCATGCGTAATTTCCGTAAGGCAGCCCTCGCAGGCGCAACCGCAGTCGCCGTGGCATTCGGCTCCACCACCATGGCCGTTGCAGAGGACAAGAACAACGAGCAGGAGACCCAGCTCGAGCAGCGTCAGCCGGGCAAGGACACCGAGGGCGCCGGCAGCCTCTCCAGCAAGATCGGCAACGCTTTCGAGGCAACCGACGAGAACGGTAAGGCCACCGGCGCAGACGGCAAGGCCATCTTCGGCTCCACCAAGGATGGCTTCGGTGACCAGCCGGCATGGGCTAAGGCTTTCTACGCGCTGACCGTGTTCTCCGCAGTCTCCGCTTTCATCGGCCTGGTTGTCGGCCCGTCCTACAACTTCGTTATCCACGGCCTCCCGAACCTGTAAGTCGCGGAAACCCGCACACAGATAACAACGACTTTCTCGAAAGAAGGAACATCAATGCGTAACTTCCGCACCGCAGCTGTTGCTACCGCAACCGCACTGACCGTCGCACTCAGCGGCACCGCAATCGCTCAGGCAGATGAGAAACCGGCCGAGGAGACCCAGCAGGGCTCCACCTCCACCGGTGAGCAGCAGGGCTCCACCTCCGAGGGCAAGCAGTTCGACACCCGCGAGGAGACCAAGCAGAACGGCGTTTCCCCGGCATTCCAGTCCGGCAAGCGCTACTCCGAGGATGACAAGGAGCTTGGCCAGGTCATCAGCGACGGCACCAAGGGCCTCTTCGGTGGCAAGGGCTCTTCCCAATACGTCTCTGACAACGACCGCAACAAGAAGTTCTACGGCGTTGACGCTTTCGGCAAGGAGACCCAGGGCGACGCACTGCCGCAGTGGGCTCGTCTCTGGATCGACGGCACCATCGTTGCTGGCATCGGCGCTCTCGTTGGCCTGGTCATCGCTGGCTTCAACTTCGCTTCCTACAACGGTCTGATCAAGCTGTAAGAAGCTCTAGCTAAGGACCTCAAAGTCCTAGCCTGAATCACCTCCCCACCGTTTCGGTGTGGGAGGTTTTTCATATGTCTGGTGGTTGCTGGTGGCGTGTGTGAGGGTTTGCGCAACGCCTGCAAATCGAGCTAGCTCCATCTACGGTTTGCGGGGTGGCAAACCCTCTGGTCGCGGATCGAGCCGGGTTCTACATGGAGCTAGCTCCATTTACCGTTTACGAGGTGGCGACCCCCCTGGTCGCGGATGGAGCCACGTTCCACATGGAGCTAGCTCCATGTAGACCGAGCATGTTGAGACATCGCAGCGTCCGGAAGAACGCGACGCACTCCCCCTCCCCCAGCCTGCTTGGTCCCCGGCACTGCACCCCAGCAGCACCGGGCTTCACGAACCAAGCCCCCGAAACCCCAAAAGTCCCCGTGAATATCCAGCCGAGCTACCCGAGCATCAACTGGCCGGCGGCGTACTGCTCGTCTGGGATGGTGAGGATCTCGTTGCCGTCGTCGGTGATGACGATGGTGTGCTCGAACTGGGCGGTGTACTCGCCGTCGCGGTTCTGCACGGTCCAACCATCGTCCCAGATGTCGTACTCGAGGCCACCCAGGTTGATCATCGGTTCGACAGTCAGGGTCATGCCTGGTTCCAGGACATCCCGGTAGGCGTCAGAGTCGTAGTGCAGGACAACCAGGCCGTTGTGGAAGGTCGTGCCGACGCCGTGGCCTGTGAAGTCGGTGACCACGTTGTAGCCGAAGCGCTTTGCGTAGGACTCGATGACGCGACCGATGACGTTGATCTCGCGGCCCGGCTTGGCTGCCTTGATACCGCGCATGGTGGCTTTGTAGGTGCGCTCGACAAGGTCGCGGTGCTCTTGAGTAACCTCGCCCGCGAGGAAAGTGGCGTTGGTGTCGCCGTGGACGCCGTCTTTGTAAGCGGTAACATCAATGTTGACGATGTCGCCTTCCTGGATGACGGTCGTGTCCGGAATGCCGTGGCAGACGATCTCATTCAAAGACACGCAGCAGGACTTTTCAAAGCCGCGGTACCCGAGCGTGGAAGGGTACGCGCCGTGGTCACACATGAACTCGTGCGCGACGCGGTCGATCTCGTCGGTGGTCACGCCGGGCTTCACAGCAGCGCCTGCGACTGCCAAAGCGTTCGCGGCGATCTTCGAGGTCTCGCGCATGCGCTCGATGGTCTCCGCGGTCTGGATAAGCGGCTCCCCGACGTTTTCTTGTACCTCGTCCTTCCATGCGTATTCGGGACGCTCGATGGATGCCGGGACCTTGCGGATCGGCGTGGGTTTTCCTGGAGTGAGTTTTCCTCTCTGATTCATGCCTGCCATGGTAGTCCCCCACCATGGCTTACTCAGAAGCGCCGGTTAGGGGTTCAGATTGTGCAGCATCCGGTCGGTCACCGCCACGGCTGCTTCCGAGCCGCCGCCGAGCACGATGAGGGTGGCAAACGCGATGTCGTCGTCGGCGCGGTATCCGGCGAACCAGGAGTGCGAGCCGCCGTTGATTTCGGCCTCGCCGGTCTTGCCGCGGATGTCGCCGCCGGCGCTCATCCCGTTGGCGGTGCCACCTGCCGCGGTCACCGCGGCCATCATCTGCTGCAGCTGGCCTACGGCCTCCGGGGGCATCGCCCCGGGCTCCTCACTCAGCTCCGTCTTCTCGCCCTGGATCAGATACGGCACGGGCATTGCGCCATGCGCCGCAGTGGCGGCGACAAGCGCCATGCCAAACGGGCTCGCCAAATCCAGGCCCTGCCCGTAGCCGGCCTCTGTGCGGTCGAGGGGCTCCTCGCCTTCCGGGATCGAGCCCGTGATCGTATCCAGGCCCGGGATCTTCATGTCCAGTCCGAGGCCGAACTGTTTGCCAATCTGCGCCAGCTCGCCGGGAGCCAGCTTGGTGGAGATGTCAGCAAACGTGGTGTTGCACGAGTGCGCGAACGCGGATTCCAGGCTCACGTCGCCCAGGCTGAAGCCCGCGTAGTTGGTGACCGTGCGCCCAAAGATGTCCATGGTGCCCGGGCACGGCACGATCGACCCGGTGCCGAGTTGCTGCTTTTCCATGCCCGCTGCGGCGGTAATGATCTTGAAGGTAGAACCCGGCGGGTACTGGCCCATCGTGGCCACGTTGCCGTCCTTATCCGCCGCAGGCGTCTGTGCCACAGCCAGGATGCCGCCGGTAGACGGCCGGATCGCCACGATCATTGCTTGCTGGCCCGCAACCGGTTCGAGCGCGGCCTCTGCGGCCCGCTGCACGCGGTGGTCCAGACTGATGTGCACCGCGGGCGCAGGGGCGGCGTCCTCACGCTCGAGCTCCTCGTACGCAGCGCCGTTCTCGTTGACCACGCTGACGTTCCAGCCTGCCTCCCCCTCGAGGTCTTCGCGGACAAGCGCACCCACGCGTGCCATGATGTCCGGAGCAAACGACGGGTCGGCGTTCACCATCGCTGCTTCCTCATTCAGGCGCACACCGGCAAGCCCGCCGAGCTTGTCTTCGACGACACGCTGAGCGCCTTGCGGCACCATCGCGACCGAGAACGTGCCTTGGGCGTTTTCGAGGTCGGTGGTCAGCTGCGCGGCGTCGCGAAGCGGCACGGCGCGATCCGCCTCATGGCCGGCGGCGAGCGCCTCCGAGATGCGGAAGGCGGTCTCGGGCGCGGCACCCATCGCGTTGGTGTCGACGAGCAGGCGGTAGGCGATGCCTGGGCGGAGCAGCTCCACGCCGTCGGAGGAGACCACGCTCGCCTCTTTCGGTGTGATCGAACGCAGCTCCAGGTGCTGATGGGCCCCGAGGCGGGGGTGTAGCACGCTCGGCTGCCAGCGCACGGTCCAATCGTCCCCGGTCTGGGTCAGCGTCATCTGTGCCTCGTACGACAAATCGCGCTCGCGGGGTAGCTGCCAGTGCATGGAGTATGTCGCGGTGGCGAGGTTTTCCGACTGGCTTAGTCCGGTCAGCTCTGCGTCCAGCGAGTCGGCCTGCAGGCCGTCCCAGGTGGCGTTGATGGAGGCGGAGGCGGACGAGGGGTCGTCGACAAGCGAGGAAAGCCCCTCAGTGTCGCGGGAGACAAGCGCGTCGAGCATTGCCTGCGCCGCGGGTTGTGCGTCGTTTGGGCGCGGGGTGCATGCAGCGAGCGCGGAGGCGAGCACGACCGCGCCCGTGAGCAGGGCGAGAAGTCGTTGCATGGCACAAAAATAGCAGCGCCGGGGCCTTCCCCAGCGCTGCCACGCGTACAACACGCAAAGGTCTAGTTGGTGACCTTGACCTCCGCGCTGCCCTCGCCCTTCGCCAGGCCCTCTTCCTCCGCGATGCGGTTCGCGTGCCGGATCAGGGTTTCCACGATGTCGGCCTCGGGCACGGTCTCGACGACCTCGCCCTTGACAAAGATCTGGCCCTTGCCGTTGCCGGAGGCCACGCCCAGGTCCGCGTCGCGGGCCTCGCCCGGGCCGTTGACCACGCAGCCCATGACGGCCACGCGCAACGGGTACTCCAGGTTCTCCAGGCCCGCGGTGACCTCCTCGGCCAGCTTGTACACGTCCACCTGCGCGCGACCGCAGGACGGGCAGGAGACGATCTCCAACTTGCGCGGCCGCAGGTTCAACGACTGCAGGATCTGGTCGCCCACCTTGATCTCCTCGACCGGATCGGCCGACAGGGACACGCGGATCGTGTCGCCGATGCCCTGCGAAAGCAGCGCGCCGAAGGCCACCGAGGACTTGATCGTGCCCATGAACTTCGGGCCCGCCTCGGTCACGCCGAGGTGCAGTGGGTAGTCGGTCTGCTCCGCCAGCTGACGGTACGCCTCCACCATCAGCACCGGGTCGGAGTGCTTCACCGAAATCGCGATGTCGCCGAAGCCGTGCTCCTCGAACAGCCCGGCCTCCCAAATCGCGGACTCGACCAGCGCCTCCGGGGTGGCCTTGCCGTACTTCTCCAGCAGGCGCTTGTCCAGCGAGCCGCCGTTGACGCCAATGCGGATGGGGATGCCCGCATCCCCCGCGGCTTTCGCGACCTCCTTGACGCGTCCGTCGAACTCCTTGATGTTGCCCGGGTTCACGCGCACTGCGGCACAGCCCGCGTCGATCGCGGCGAAGATGTACTTCGGCTGGAAGTGAATATCAGCAATCACCGGAATCGGCGATTTCGCCGCAATTGCGGGCAGCGCCTCCGCGTCGACGGTCTTCGGGCAGGCCACGCGCACGATGTCGCAGCCGGTGGTGGCCAGCTGCGCGATCTGCTGCAGGGTGGCGTTGATATCGTGCGTCTTCGTCGTGGTCATCGACTGCACCGAAATCGGGTGCTCCGAGCCAACGCCCACGTCCCCCACCATCAGCTGGCGGGTTTTGCGTCGCTCCGCCAGCGTGGGTGGCGGGCCTTCAGGAATACCTAGTCCGATGGGGAGATTCATAGTGCCCAACTCTAGCACCGCGCTTGTGTGCGCCCCTTAGCCGCCGAGCCGGATCGGATTGACCACATCCGCCACCATCACGAAGACACCGACCGCGAGCAGAGCCGCGGCCATGGCGTAGGTCAGCGGCATGAGCTTTTGGTAGTCCGCCGGGCCGCCGGGGCCGAGGCCGCGGAGGCGTCGGATCATATCGCGCAGCTTCTCGTACAGCACGACTGCGATGTGCCCACCATCCAGCGGCGGCAACGGCACCAGGTTAAACAGCGCGAGAAAGAAGTTCAGGCTGGCGAGCAACATCCAGAACACCGACCACAGGTCCTGCTCCACCAGCTCGCCGCCGGCGCGCGAGGCACCGATCACGCTCACCGGTCCGGTCACGTCACGCTCCTGACCGAAGATGGAGGCGACCACGCCCGGGATTTTGCTCGGAAACGCGATCAGGCCGTCGACGGTTGCCTCGAGCATCTGGCCGGTGAACCGCAGCGTGGCGGGCACTGCTCCCCCGGGGCCGAACTGTCGCATCGCGTCCTTGACCGGAGCACTCGTCACACCGATCGCGCCGGCCTGGAACGCCTGACCGCTGCCCGGGTCAAGACGCGTCACACTCGACACCTGCACCTCCACGGTCAACGGCTCGCCGTCACGCTCAACTTCGACGACTACGGTCTCGCCGGGCCGCGCCATGACGTAGTCACGCAGGTCTGTAAACGCCACCACGTCCTGGTCGTCGACCGCGAGCACCTTGTCCCCCGGGCGTAGACCGGCCTCTGCTGCGGGGCCTTGACCGGTGCACGGCGCGAGCGTCTCGGCATCGACCTGGTCGGAGGTACACGCGAGCTCGCCGATGGTGGGCGTGCGATCGGCGTACGGGTTGGGAATCGCGGCAAGCACCGCCACCAGGTAGGTGATCACCACGCCGATAAGCAGGTTCATCACAATGCCACCCGACATGACCGCCACGCGCTGCCACCACGGCTTCTTGTACATTGCCCGCGGTGCCTCGTCGGGAGTCAGTTCGTCCTGCGCGGTCATGCCCGCGATGTCACAAAACCCGCCGAAAGGCAGCGCCGCCACACCGTACTCCGTGTGCCCGCGCGTGGTTGACCACACTGTGGGCCCAAACCCGATGAAGTATCGCCGCACCCGCATGCCGCACGCCCGCGCGACCGCCAGGTGGCCCGCCTCGTGCAGCGCGATCGACACCGCGATCCCAAGCGCGAACAGTACGATCCCAACAATCCCCACCGGTGCCCCCTACGCGCCGCTCAAGCGCGCCGCCGCAGCCGCTGCTTCTCGACGCGCACGTGCATCCACCGCCAGAATCTCCTCCACCGAGCGAGGCGCCACTGCGTAGCCCGACGCGCCGTCCAGCACCTCCTTGATCGTATCCACGATCTGGGGGAAGCGGATCTTACCGTCAAAGAAAGCGTCGACGGCGACCTCGTTCGCCGCGTTGTAGATCGCCGGGTAGGGGTCGCCCTGCGACGCGACCTGACGTGCGAGCTCGACCGCCGGGAATGCTGCGTTGTCCAGCGGCTCGAAGGTCCACTCCGACGCCGTGGAGAAATCCAGTGCTGGCTGCGCACCTGCGACGCGGCCCGGCCACGCCAGCGCGTGCGCAATCGGCATCTTCATCGACGGCGGCGAGGCCTGCGCAATCGTCGCCCCATCGACGAAAGTGACCATGGAGTGGACGATGGACTGGGGGTGCACGGTGACGTCGATAAGCGAGGGCTCCACGTCGAAGAGCAAGCTTGCCTCGATGAGTTCCAGGCCCTTGTTCACCATCGTGGCCGAGTTGATGGTGTTCATCGTGCCCATCGACCAGGTCGGGTGGGTCACCGCCTGCTTCGGTGTGACGTCCCACATCTGCTCGCGGGTCTTGCCGCGGAAGGGGCCGCCGGAGGCTGTGAGGACGAAGGACGCGACATCCTCGCGACGGCCCGCGCGCAGCGCCTGCGCCATGGCAGAGTGCTCGGAGTCGACCGGCACGAGCGCGCCCTCGGGGGCCTCGCGAAGCACGACCTGGCCGCCGGCGACGAGCGACTCCTTGTTTGCGAGTGCAAGCACAGCGCCGGAACGCAGAGCGGCGAGCGTGGACGACAGTCCGGCTGCGCCCACCAGCGCGTTGAGCACGACGTCGGCCTGGTGCGACTCAGTCAGCTCGCGCGCCGCCTGCTCGCCAGAGATGACGGTGCCGCCGAGCGCCTCGCCGATCTGCGTGGCGGCGGTTGTATTTTGCACCGCGACCTGGTCGGGCTGCAGGCCGAACTCCTTGGCCTGCGCGATGATCGCCTCGGGGTCGCGGCCGCCCGCCGCAATGCCGACGACCTCAAAAGCGTCACGGTTCGCGCGAATGACCTCGCACGCCTGGGTGCCAATAGAACCGGTAGAGCCTAAGATGACAATTCTTTTCACCCCGCCATTGTGGCACGCGCGCCCGGTTTGTCGGGTCGTGGGCGCGGGTAGGTCAAAAGTTTGCACCTATTAGGGGTACGAGATCCCCGTTTGGGGGCGAAGTGTGACAATATAGTTCCCAGTATTGTTTTCCGCACCGGCATTCTGCGTGCACGCAGCACGGCCGGAGCGCACCGACGCTGACAAAGGAGTATGGCAGTGGCCCACGCGAAGGATAAGGCACCGCAGGTGTACAACGGCGTTTCCGAGGCGGACGTCCCGTCTGCACGCTTCGGTTGGAGCGAGCAGAGCCGCGGCACCATCCAGGCCGCAGGCTGGGTCTCCGTCCTGTTCCTTATCGCCTACAACTTTGGTAACCACAAGGGCCACGTCGAGACGATCTGGCTGATCACCCTCGCCGTCCTCATCGCACTCGGCCTGGTGCTGCACGCCACCCAGCCGAAGCTGAACCAGGTGCGCACCGTCACCTCCCACAACAAGCCGCAGGGCCACGTGGAGCCGGACTGGACCTACGACCAGAAGACCCTCTCCGGCGTGTACGCCGATCTTGACGAGCGCCAGCTGCGCGCCCTCAACATCGACCCCGCCCGTCTCGAGGGCTTGAACGCCCAGCAGGCTGTCAGCGCTGCTGACGCTGCCGATGGCGTTGAGGTTGTCGAGGTTGCACCGCGCGGCAAGCACGCTGCCCGCTAAATAGACGTAGCTCGAGAGACCGGTCCCCTGTTGGGGCCGGTTTTTTGGTGGTTGTGGGGTCTTGTTGGTCCGGGTTTTCGGTTCTTCGGCGGATGACGTTGGAGGTTTTCGCAGGTGACGTCGGTTGCTTGGCACGGGTGCAAACGGAGCTAGCTCCATTTAGACGGACGCCACGGCAAATCCCCAGGTCGGAAATCGGCACTGCGGCCAAACGGAGCTAGCTCCATTTAGACGGATGCCGCGGCATATCCCCGGCCGCGCAAGGCATCCCCCCAAACGGCGACCCCCGACGCCCGCGCCTACCCCGTCTTCTCGTCGGCGGCGAGCTGGCCGCAGGCGGCGGCGATCTCTTGCCCCTTGGTGTCGCGGACCGTGCAGGTCACGCCCTGTGCGATCACGCGGCGCACGAACTCGTCCTGGCGCTCGCGCGGGGAGGCATCCCACTTGGAACCCGGGGTCGGGTTCAGCGGGATCAGGTTGACGTGGACACGGGACCCGAGGGCATTGTGCAGTTTCTTGCCCAGCATGTCGGCGCGGAAGTCCTGGTCGTTGATGTCGCGGATGAGGGCGTACTCGATGGAGACGCGGCGGCCGGTTTGGTCGGCGTAGTAGGCCGCCGCGTCGAGGACCTCGGACACGGCGTAGCGGTTGTTGATGGGCACGAGGGAGTCGCGCAGTTCGTCGTCAGGCGTGTGGAGCGAGACGGCGAGGGTGACGGACAGGCCCTCGTCGGCAAGCCGGCGGATCTGGGGTGCCAGGCCGACCGTCGAGATGGTGACGTTGCGCTGCGAGATGCCGAAGCCGTCCGGGCTGGGCTGGGTGATCTGGCGGACGGCGGACATGAGCCGGTTGTAGTTGGCCAGCGGCTCCCCCATCCCCATGAACACGATGTTGGACAGGCGCGAGCCTTCTGCTGCCATCATCGCGGCCGCGGCGCGGACCTGGTCGACGATCTCCGCCGTCGACAGGTTGCGGTCCAGCCCGCCCTGGCCCGTGGCGCAGAAGGGGCACGCCATGCCGCAGCCCGCCTGGGAGGAAATGCACAAGGTGGCGCGGTCGGGGTAGCGCATGAGGACGGACTCGAGAAGAATCCCGTCGTGGAGACGCCAAAGCGTCTTGGTGGTGTCGCCTTCGTCGGTCTCGACCGTTCGGACGGGGCTGAGCAAGGTGGGAAACAGCTCGTCCTTGACCAGTTGACGCTGCGCCTCGGGCAGGTCCGTCATGGTCAACGGGTCAGCCTCAAATTTGCCGTAGTAATGGCGGGCGATCTGGTCAGCACGGAACTTCGGCAGCCCCAGCTCTTTCAACGCGTCGATGCGCTCCTGCTTGGACAGGTCCGCGAAGTGCTTTGGCGGCATGCCGCGCTTCGGCGTCAGCAATTGGATCTTGGGTACATCGCTCATAATGCAGCCATTCTTGCACGTAGAGCGCCGCTTTTCTAATCCGCTAGAACGGGTTCATAATCGCTGCGGCGTTCAGCAACATGTAGGTTGCACTCGCCGCCGGCAGCATGCCGTCGAGGCGATCCATCAGCCCGCCGTGGCCCGGCAACAAGTTGGACATGTCCTTAATGCCTAGCTCGCGCTTGAACTGGCTTTCCACCAGGTCGCCCAGCGTGGCGCACAGCACCAAAGCAATGCCGAGGATGATGCCCATCCACCACGGGCCCTGGATGAGGAAGTGAACCACCGCGATGCCGGTGAGCACACCGAAGCACACCGAACCCGCAAAGCCTTCCCAGGACTTGTTCGGGCTGATCGCCGGTGCCATCGGGTGCGAGCCGAACATGACGCCGGCGGCGTAGCCACCGACATCGCTGGCAACGACGCACAGCATGAAAGCGGCGATGAAACGGCTGGCGGGGAGCGAGCCCTCGTCGATAAGCGAGATCATGGCAGCGAAGCTGCCGAACAGCGGGATCCACGCCAGCACAAAAATGCCCACCGCGGTGTCGCGCAGGTAGTTTTCTGGTGTGTGCTGGCGGCCGTTGTGGAACAGCCGGTAGAACATGAGGAAGAGTGCTGTGAACGCGAAGCCGGTGACCAGGCCCGCCGTGCCGTACGGCGCGGATGCCCACAGCATGATTTGGCCCAGGATGATCAGCAGGGTGCGCGGCTGCTGGTAGCCCACCTCGCGCAGGCGGGTGAGCACCTCCCACATCGCCAGCGCAGCCGCGACAGCGACCAGCGGGTACCAGGCATAAGGGCCGATCAGCAGCGCGGCAATCACCAACGCCCCCAACACGAGCGCCGTGGCGATCGCCACCGGGAGGTTACGCCCCGCGTTATTCTTCGGGGTCGGAGCCTTCAGGCGGATCTGTGGCCACTTGGACGCCTCGGAACTCGGTGATTGCACTTTCGCCTCGCTGATTGAATGATCGACCTGGACTGGGCAGGAGGACTAGACCTCCATCAGCTCGTCTTCCTTGCGCTGCACCAGCTCGTCAATCTGCGCGACGTAGGTCTGGGTCGTCTTGTCCAGCGACTGCTCCGCGGTCTTGACCTCGTCCTCGCCCGCGTCGCCGTCTTTCTGGATCTTCTTCAGCGACTCCATGCCCTGGCGGCGCACGTTACGGATGGCAATCTTGCCCTCCTCGCCCTTCTGCTTGGCGGTCTTGACCAGGTCGCGGCGGCGCTCCTCGGTCAGCTGCGGCACGGTCACGCGGATGACCTGGCCGTCGTCGGTGGGGTTGACGCCCAGGTCCGAGTTGCGGATCGCGTTCTCGATCTCCTGCAGGGTGGACATGTCGTAGGGCTTGATCAGCAGCATGCGCGGCTCCGGCACAGAAATCGTGGCCATCTGGTTGATCGGGGTCGGCGCGCCGTAGAAGTCCGCGATGACGCCGTTGAACATCGCCGGGTTTGCGCGGCCGGTACGGATGGTGACCAGCTCGTCGCGGGTGTGCTCGACCGAAGCGGTCATGCGCTCTTCGGCGTCCAACAGAACATCATCAATCATGGTTTTCCTCACCTGTAGTTGTAAACGTTCCCCACTAATCTACCAGCGACACCGGCCCCCTACACTTATGCCATGCAGCATTCGGCGTTTACTCACCGCGCGCAGCTCACCCTGCCCCACCACGGCCCCCAGCCGCGCTCCCGCACCCGCCTTTCCGGGTGGGAGGTGCCGGTCAAAGACTCGGTGGATGTCGCCGGCTGGCCCACCACCAACGGCAACCCAGCCCGCACGTATACCGCCACGCGCACCGACCCGATCGTGCACATGATCCTCGGCGCCGGGGCCACCATCCCGGGTAAGACGCTCACCTCGGAGCTGGGGGCCACCTGCTACGCCGAGCGCCCCGGCGTGCCCGTCCTCGAGTCGCCCGCTCACCCGGGTTGCACGCCCGGCGGGTCCTCGACCGGTGCCGCCGTCGCCGTGGCGGAGGGCCAAGTGCGCGCCGCCCACGGCACCGATGCCGGCGGCTCCCTGCGCGTGCCCGCCGCGGCCTGCGGGATCGTCGGCTTCAAGCCAGCCTCGCCGCACGTCGCGGCCCACGGCTTTCTCACCCGCACCGTGGCCGACCAATGCGCGCTTTACGGCATGCAGCCTGCCGCTCCCCGCCGGCTGCGCATTGGGCTGCTTCTCGACGCCCTCCTGGTCCCCTCCGAGACCTCCCCCTCCATCGCCGACGCAGTCGAGCGGGTTGCGTCCGCGCTGTCCCGGCACCACGAGGTTGTGCGGATCCGCTCCTACCGCGAGGCCGGCGAGACCTTCGAGCACTTCTCCAACCGCATCCGCCACTCCTTTACCAGCATCGACCCGTTGGACAACGAGTATCTGCAGTGGCTCAACGAGGAGGGTTCCCGCGTGACACCGGCCGAGATGCGGGCCGCACGCGAGCACATCGAGGCGCTGCCCCACCTGCTGGCGCAGCAGTGGGACGTGGACGTGGTGCTTTCGCCCACGCTCAGCAGAACGCCACCCAAACTGGGGTATTTCCCCTCGCTCACGCCGGAGGAAAGCTTCTACCAGCAGACCGTGTGGTCGCCCTGGTGCTCGGTGTTTAACGTCACCGGCAGCATGGCCATTTCCGTTGGTGGCATCCATCTGGGCGCGCTCGGCGGGGCGGGTGAGCCGTCGGTCAGTGCGACGGAACTGTTGAACCTGGCGTGGCAGGTGGAATCTTTGCGGGACGTGTGAAAGATCTTACAAGCATAGCCAGCCTATTAATCACCGAACTGGGCAAATGCCGTTGCTGCACGTTAGCTGTGTAGAAAAATTCACAGCCTCCGCAAGCACCTCCCAAAACCCCTAAGCCACCAGCGTGCCAATCTGCTCGCCGGCCACCGCACGCGCGATGTTGCCTTCCTTGAGCAGGTTGAACACCAGGATCGGCATGTTGTTGTCCATGCACAGCGAGAACGCGGTCGCGTCCGCCACCTTCAGCTCCTGCTCAAGCACCTCGCGCGGCGAGACCTCGGTGAGCAGCTTCGCGTCCGGATTGGTGCGCGGGTCGTCGTCGTAGACGCCGTCCACGCCCTTGGCCATGAGCAGTACCTCGCAGCCGATCTCCAGCGCGCGCTGGGCGGCGGTGGTGTCGGTGGAGAAGTACGGCATACCCATGCCTGCGCCGAAGATGACCACGCGGCCCTTCTCCAGGTGGCGGGCAGCGCGCAGCGGCAGGTACGGCTCGGCGATCTGCGCCATGTTGATGGAGGTCTGCACGCGGCAGTCCACGCCCTTCTGCTGGAGGAAGTCCTGCAGGGCCAGGCAGTTCATCACGGTGCCGAGCATGCCCATGTAGTCGGAGCGGGCGCGGTCCAGCCCGCGCTTCTGCAGCTCAGCGCCGCGGAAGAAGTTGCCGCCACCGATGACCACGGCGACCTCGGTGCCGGACTTCGCCACCTCAGCGATTTGCGACGCCACGCTTTCCACCACGTCCGGGTCGATGCCAACCTTGCCGCCGCCAAACATTTCACCGCCCAGCTTGAGCATGACGCGTTTGAAGCCGTTGCGGTCGGGGGCAATATCAGTCACAGTGTGACACTCCTTTTCACGAAAGCCGGATGTGCGTGGAAGTTATCGCCCACAATTCTAGCCAGAGAGCGCACGAGAAGATAAACGCACAAAAATAGCGCCCAACCCCCTGGTGAGGGAGCTGGGCGCTAAAAATCTAGGCAGGTGAAAACTTATGCCTGGCCGACCTCGAAGCGGACGAAGTCGGTGATCTCGATGTTGTGCTCGTCGGCGAACTGCTTCACCGTCTTCTTGGAGTCAGCCAGGGACGGCTGGTCGAGCAGCACGACGTCCTTGAAGAAGCCACCCATGCGGCCCTCAACGATCTTGGCAATAGCAGCTTCCGGCTTGCCCTCGTTGCGGGTGATCTCCTCCTGGACCGCGCGCTCCTTCTCCACGACGTCGGCCGGGATGTCCTCCTGCTTGAGGAAGCGAGCCTTCATCGCAGCGATCTGCAGCGCAACCTGGTGCGCAGCCTCAGCGTCGTCGCCAGTGTAGGCAACGAGCACGCCGACGGCCGGCGGCAGGTCAGCGGAGCGCTGGTGCAAGTACTTGGCAACGTTTGTGCCCTCGACGGTAGCGGCGCGACGCAGCTCGAGCTTCTCGCCGATCTTGGCAGAGAGCACCTGGAGCGCCTCGTGTGCGGTCTGGCCGTCGACGTCAGCGTTGGCAAGCTCCTCTGCGGAGTTGGCCTTCACTGCAGCGGCAGCGTCAGCGATCTTGGCAGCGAGGTCCTTGAACTCCTGGTTCTTAGCCACGAAGTCGGTCTCGGCGTTGACCTCGACGATGGTGTTGCCGGAGACAGCAACCAGGCCCTCGAGGGCGTTGCGCTCTGCGCGCTTGCCCACGTCCTTTGCACCCTTGATGCGCAGGTTCTCCACGGCCTTCTCGAAGTCGCCGCCGGTCTCCTCGAGCGCCTTCTTGCAGTCCATCATGCCGGAGCCGGTCATCTCACGGAGCTTCTTCACGTCTGCTGCGGTGTAGTTCGCCATTGTTGGGCGATCCTCCTCGTTTAAGGTTTGTGCAACTTCCGCCCCCGCCTCACGCTTTTCTACGCGAGGCGGCCGCGCAAGTTGGCTGTGATAAGTAATCGTGTAAAGGGTAGCCGAATTCTTCATCATCGGCATGCTAGACGCGGCTAACAGTCCCCTTCACGCAGTTCACCCCGCGCTTCGCTCGCGTCCCGGCCCAACTGCTGGGGCGGACGTGAACCGAAGACGCGGGGTGAATGAAGGGTGAGGTTTTAAGCCTCCTTGTCGGAGCCTTCCTCCTGCTTAGCCTGCTCGGCGGCGCGCACTGCGTGCGGCTGCTCGACCGGTGCGACCTCCTGCGGAGCTGCAGCCTCGGCTGCGGCAGCTGCCTTCGCTGCGTCAGCAGCGGAGACGTCGTCGGAGGATGCGGCCTGCGCAGCGGCCTCGGTGGCCTCTGCTTGCAGCTTGGCGTCGTTGTCGCCTGCGGCGTCGCGAGCTGCGGCGAGCTGACGCTCTTCGCGCTGCTGCTTACCAGCGATGACTGCCTCGCCCACGACGTGGGTGAGCAGCTTGACTGCGCCGATGGCGTCGTCGTTGCCCGGGATCGGGAAGTCGACGAAGTCCGGGTCGCAGTTGGTGTCCAGCACTGCAACAACGGGGATGCGCAGCTTCTGCGCCTCGTTGACGGCGATGTGCTCCTTGTTGGTGTCAACGATCCACAGTGCGGACGGGGTCTTGGTCATGTCGGCGATGCCGCCGAGCACGCGCTCAAGCTTGACACGCTCGCGGGTGAGCATGAGGACTTCCTTCTTACCGCGGCCGGCGTAGCCGTCCTCGGCTGCGTCCATCGCCTGCAGTTCCTTCATGCGGGCGATTCGCTTGGACACGGTCTGGAAGTTGGTGAGCATGCCACCGAGCCAACGGTGGGTGACGTACGGCATGCCGACGCGCTCTGCCTCTTCCTGGATGGACTCCTGCGCCTGCTTCTTGGTGCCGACGAACAGGATGGTGCCGCCGTGTGCAACGGTCTCCTTGACAAACTCGAACGCCTCGTCGATGTAGGTCAGGGTCTGCTGCAGGTCGATGACGTAGATGCCGTTGCGGTCGGTGAAGATGAAGCGACGCATCTTCGGGTTCCAACGACGCGTCTGGTGGCCGAAGTGGACACCGGCGTCGAGGAGTTCGCGCATGGTTACAACTGCCATGGGAATGTCTCCTTTGGAGAAAGTAGTTCGGTTATGTACTGGTCTATGTGCGGGTTTTTATCCCACACCCTGGCACCGTGCGTGCCGTGCACCCCTTCTCGAGGGGACCTTTGCCCGGCCCGCGTGTGTCGGCGCGCGGAGTCAGCTGCGCACAAAAGCGCGCATACTGCCGGGACAACTATACGCGCCACATGCCGCAACTCCTAATTGTGGATAACTCGCGCGCGTTATCCACAGATTTTTCGCTTACTCTTCCGCACAAGCGAAGTATCTGCTTTACATAGACGCATGCAATGCTTATCGACGCCCACCCGCTCCCCCATCACCGCCATCCTCCTTACCCTCCTACTCCTAGTTGCCACTTCTACCCCGGCACTTGCCTGGGTAGACCCCACAACCACCGCATCGCACGCCTCGCAGGTGTTACGGCCCGCCGAAATCCCCTTGAAGAACTGGCAGCCCGGTCACCGCGGGGTGGATCTTGCCGCCGAACCAGGTGACACGATCTACGCCGCAGGAGGCGGCACCGTCCACTTCGCGGGTAACGTCGCCGGCACGCCGGTGCTCTCCATCCACCACCCTGAGGGTTTTCGCACCACCTACCAGCCCGTACGCACCGCACTAAAGAAGGGCGATGCGGTTGCCGAGGGCGACGCCATCGGCACGCTCGCCTACTCCCCTCCAAACGCGCCGAACTCGCACCTCGGGCTGCACTGGGGTGCACTGCGCGGGAAGGACGGCTACTTCGACCCGCTCACGCTCCTGGATCCCCCGCAGATCCGGCTCAAACCGCTTGACGCTTAGGCCCGTGGGTGCGCCTGCTCGTAGACGCGGCGCAGGCGCTGAGCCGAGACGTGCGTGTAGATCTGCGTGGTCTGCAGGCTGGAGTGCCCGAGCATCTCTTGGACAACACGCAGGTCAGCCCCGCCCTCGAGCGTGTGCGTGGCCGCGGTGTGGCGCAACGTGTGCGGCGTGATGTCAGTCAACCCTGCCCGTTGCCCGGCGCGCTCTACGATACGGCGCACCTGCCGTTGGTCGATGCGCGCACCGCGGCTGCCCACGAACAGGGCACGGGTCTTCCCCGCCAGCTCGTCGCGCCCCTGCTCCAGCCAGTCCTGCACGGCCAGGCTCGCCTGTGTGCCAAACGGCACGGTGCGCTGCTTGTTGCCCTTACCGGTAACTCGGGCAACCTGGCGGTCGAAGTCGAGGTCGCCAACGTCTAAGCCGGTGAGTTCGCCGACGCGGATGCCGGTAGCGTAGAGCAGCTCGAGCATTGCGCGGTCGCGTAAGGCTTCGGCGGGGTGAGCGTCGTCGGCGGTTTCGGCCTCGACGAGTGCACCTGCGCGATCGGGGTTGACCACGGTAGGAAGCGGACGGGAGACCTGGGAGGTGACGAGGCGGGCGGCGACGTCGGCGTCGAGAAGCCCTTGCTTGTAGGCCCAAGTGGAAAAGCCTCGCGCGGTGGCGGTACGTCGGGCGATGGTGGTGCGGGCTTTACCGGCGCGTGCGGCGTCGGCAAGCCAGGTGCGCAACGTGTCCAGGGTGAACTCGTCGAGCGTGCGCACGTAGCCACCAAGCGAGCGCAGGTCTGCCGCGTAGGCCTTGACGGTGTTTTCCGAGCGGTTCTGCACGGTGCGCGCGTAGTCGGCGTAGTCCGCCGCGGCGGCGAGGAACTGCGTGCCAACATCACTCATGTCACATGAGTGTACTTGGTCCCCAAACGTTACGTCTGGGTGCGGGACCACACCCGTCGGTTGCGCTGGACCAGCCCACGACGCTCGAGCTCCATGAGCAGGTGTACGGTCAGCCCCGTGCTCATCCCGGCGCTCGCTGCGATCTCCTCTGCCTCGCGCGCCTGGGCGTCATTCGGCGGGGTGGCGTCGTATACGCGCAGCTCGTTGTGGCTGAGCTGCTGGACGGGGTTCGCCGCGTACTCGAGTTCGAGCTGCTCCTCGCCTTCGCTCGTACCGAGCTCGCCAAGCTGAGCGTGAATCTGCTCGCCGTTGAGCACCATCGTGGCATTCCCGTTGCGGATGGCCAGGTTCGCGCCCAGGGAACCCGCGCCCAGGATCGAGCCGGGCACCGCCATCGCCTGCCGGTTGTAGTAGCGCGCCCACTTCAGGGTGTTCAGCGCCCCGGAGCGAAACGCCGCCTCCACCACCACGCTGCCAAGAGTAAGCCCGGCGACCAGGCGGTTCCGGGTAAGGAAACGGTGGCGATCCGGGGAAACGCCTGGCGGATATTCCGTCACCATCGAGCCTCCCGCGGCCACGATGCGGTCGAAGAGGCGCTCGTTGCGCCGCGGGTAGGTAATGCCCGGCCCGCAGGCGGCGACCACCACTGTCGGGGTGCGCGCAGCGAGCGCCGCCTCGTGTGCGACCGTGTCAATCCCGAGCGCCCCGCCGGAGATCACCGTGTAGCGGTGCTTGGCCACCGAGGTAACCAGGTCCTGGGTGACCTGGTGCCCGTAGGCGGTGGCGGCGCGGGTGCCCACGAACGCCACGGACTGCTCGCACAGCTGCGCCAGATCGTGCGCGCCGCGCACCCAGAGCGCATGCGGGGCGGCGGCGTCCGCGATGGGGTTATCCATATTCTCCCGGCTGGCGAAGGCACCGCGCACGAAGGACTCCTCAATGCGTGCGCCGGGCCAGCCGGGTGCCTCCGGGGTGAGCAGGGCGTAGCCAAGCGAGTGCGCCTGTTCCAGGTCTTCTGCGGGTCGGTCCCAGTCATAGCGGCGCTCGGTGGTGCGCAAGAGCGGGCCGAGCCACGAGGCGCGGTGGCGGATGCCGCGGGCGATCTCGTCGGCGTCGCGCCCGGCGCGCAGCAGTTCCTGGAGGTGGGTGGACGGGCCTTCGATGACGCGCGAGAGGTACGCCCAAGACGTTAATGCGCTCATGCGGCACGCTCCTCAAGTCGTGGGGCGTGCAGCTCGCAGGCGCGGGCGACGTGGTCGATATCGGGCACGGCCGCGGCTTCGAGGTCCGCGAGCGTCCAGGCAAGTTTGAGCACTTTGTCCACGCCGCGCTGGGTGAGCTCGCCGTGGCCGAGGCGGTGTTCGAGGAAGGTCATGCCGGCTTCGTCGGCCGGGTGCTCACGGCGCAGCAGCGTGGAGGCCACCTGCGCGTTCGTCAACGCTGCGCCCCACCTGGCGGCGGCGCGCTCGCGGGCGAGGGCCACGCGCTCGGCGATGACCGCGCTGGACTCGGCCCCCTCGGGGCTCAACACCGCGGCGGCCTGGGTGGTGCGGCAGAAGACGTCCAGACGGTCGCGCAACGGGCCGGAGATGTTCGCCAGGTGGCGGGCCCGCTCACTGGGGTGGCAGCGGCATTTTTCTTGCTCCTGCCCGCAGGGGCAGGGGTTGGCAGCCATGATGAGCTGGAAGCTGGCCGGGAAGACCACGGTGCGCTTGCCGCGGGTGAGCCTTACCTCCTGCTGCTCGAGTGGGATGCGCAGGGCGTCGAGGACTCGGGCGGGGATCTCGGAGGCCTCGTCAAGAAATAAGACCCCGTGATGGGCCTGGCTTACCGCGCCCGGCGCAGGGTTGTGTGCTCCCCCGCCGAGCAGCATCGTTTTGGTCAACGAGGGGTGCGGGGCGATGAACGGCCGGTTGGCCACGACCTCGCCGCGCGAGATACCGGCGGCCTGGTGCAGCGAGGTGCACTCGATGCGCTCATGCTGGGTCAAAGGTGGCAGGATCGACGGCAGGCGCTCGGCCAGCATGGACTTGCCGGTGCCGGGCGGGCCCACCAGCATTACGTGGTGGCCGCCCGCGGCAGCGACCTCGAAGGCGGCGCGCTCGTGCGCCTGTCCCGCAATGTCGCGAAAGTCCGGGCCTTCCGAGCTCGCCGCGCAAGCGAACTCCGCGGAAACTGCCTCCAACGCCGGCCCGCCGGTAAGGAACGCGAAGACCTCCCCCAGCGAGTCGGCCAGCCGGATACGGGGATCGCCCACCAGCGCGGCCTCGTGCTGATTCGCGCGCGGGATGATGATGGTCTCGATGTCTTGACGCTGGCGCGCCTGAAGCAGCATCGGCAGGATCGCCTCGACCCGGCGTAGCGTGGCGTCGAGAGCCAGCTCGCCGAGCAGCATCGTCGAGCGCAGCCGCACCTGGGCGCGCGGGTCCAGACTGCCCAGCACCGCGACGGCGACGGGCAGGTCGAAATGCGAGCCCGCCTTCGGCAGGTGCGCGGGCGAGAGTGAGACCATGATCTTCGTGCGCGGCCACGGCAACGCCGCATTGGCCACCGCGGTGCGGATTCGCTCGCGCGACTCTTTCACCGCCGCATCCCCCAGCCCCACCATGTGCATGCCCGGCAGGCCCGGGCCGACGTTGGCCTCCACGGTCACCGGGTGGGCGTGGACACCTTCTACCGTTGCAGTTTGTGTGCTAGCAAGCGCCATCGTCGGCCCCCTGGTAGCGCTGGAGGTGGAACTCGGTGCCGTCGAAAAGCGCCTCGACGACGTCGAAGCGCACCTCGCGATAGTCGTGCTCATAGCCCGCGAGCCACTCGGCCGCGCAGCGCCGCATCGTGGCGAGTTTCTTCGAGGTCACCGCCTCCGCGCCGCCGAAGCTGGTGCTGCGGCGAGTTTTTACCTCCACGCACACGACTGCCCCGTCGGGCGCAAGGAAGATCAAGTCGAGCTCGCCGGATCTACATCGCGCACGATGCGCGAGCAGCTCGTAGCCGGCTTGCTCGTAGAAGGAAATCGCGCTGGCTTCACCGGCGTAGCCGAGCTCGTACTGGTTGGCAAAAGTGGTGTGGTGCATGGCCCCTCCCAAAGTCACTAGGTTTGTTTTGCGGTGCGTTCGCACACGCCGTACCTAGTTAGACTCCGAAACAGGCCCGCCGGTTCCCTTGCGCGCCGAAAAACTTCTAGCGCGGGTCCGGGAAGGTGAGATCCGGCTTGTCCAGCTCCTCGATGTTGACGTCCTTGAACGTAATCACGCGGACGTAGCGGACAAAGCGCACAGCGCGGTACATGTCCCACACCCAGCAGTCCGACATGCGGACCTCGTAGTAGACGTCCCTGCCCTCAGTGTGCGGGATCAGCTCGACCGCATTTGCCAGGTAGAAGCGGCGGTCAGTCTCAACGACGTAGGAGAACTGGCTGGCCACATCCCGGTACTCGCGGTACAGCGAGAGTTCTACTTCGGCCTCGTAGTTATCCAGTTCCTCAGCGCTCATCAAAGCACCCCTTTTGTGTAGACCTCGTGCGCCTCTTTGACGTTGGCATAACTATAACGGTGTTCAGGTGTCGCGCCGTGGCGGCGCACCGCATCCATGTGCACCTTCGTCCCGTAGCCCTTGTGGCCTGCCAGCCCGTAGCCGGGGTATGCCTCGTCCATCTCCGCGATGAGCCGGTCCCGGCTCACCTTGGCCAGCACACTCGCCGCCGCGATGCAGCGCGCCGCGGCGTCCCCGCCGATGACTGGCAGTTGCGCTACGGGCATGCCGGGGATGCGGAAGCCGTCGACAAGCACATAGCCCGGCTGCACTCCAAGCTGGGCAACCGCGCGGCGCGCCCCGTCCAGGTTCGCGGCTTGGATCCCCCGGTGATCGATCTCGGCGGCCGGGATGTGCACGACCGCGTGCGCGAGGCTCAGCTCCATGATGGGGCCAAAGAGTGCTTCTCGACGCCGCGCCGTCAGCTTCTTCGAATCCGTCAGCCCCTCGAGCGCGCGCAGCGGCTCAGGCGGCAGCACACACGCCGCGATAGTGATCGGCCCGAAGCAGGCGCCGCGGCCTGCCTCGTCGACGCCCGCGACCGGCCCCAGGCCCGCCTTGTGCAGTGCGACCTCGTAGGTGCGCAGCTGCTTCAGCCTGCGAACACGCCCCATGCGCTACTGCAGGATGTCCGGGCTCTCCACGCCGCCGAAGCGGTTCAGCGGGAAGACGATACCTAACACCTTGCCGCGGATGTTCTCGCGCGGGATCGTGCCCTCAAGCCCATCGCCCATGTGGTAGCGCGAGTCCGCGGAGTTGGTGCGGTTATCGCCCATCATGAAGTAGTGATCCTCCGGTACCTCAACCGGCCCGAAGTAGGGCCCGCCGCAGGCATCCGAGCCAGTTGTGGGATCCACCGGGTAGTAGGACGGCTGCATCATGTAGTCCTGGTTGATCGGTGAGCCATCAACCATGACCGCCGAGTCACCCTCCTGGCAGGACACGGTCTGGCCGCCTTCGGCGATGATGCGCTTTACCAGCGTGTTCTCATCCTTCGGCACGAGCCCCACCCAGGAGCCGGCCTCCTGCAGCCCGCGGACAAACGTATTGTCGGAGCGGTTGGTGGTAAAGCCGGTATTCCAGGAGTCGGTGCCCTTGAACACGATCACGTCGCCCGGCTTCGGGTCATTGAACGCGTAGGTGACCTTCTCTACGAAGATGCGGTCGCCCGAGCCGTCCTCGCCGTGCAGCGTCGGCTCCATCGAACCCGAGGGGATGACGTAGAGCCGCCCGATGAAGGTCTGGATGAGGAAGATGAACACCAGCGTGAGCACGATGACCATGGGGATTTCCACATACCACGGCATGTCCTTCTTGCCCTCATCCTTGGGCTCCTCGGCCTGGGCCACAGGCGCGCCCTGCTCGGCTGCGGGCGCTGCAGGCGCTGCCGGCACAGTGGTGTCGCGGGGGTACTCCGGCTCCGGGGTCGAGCCGCTCGGATTTCCATTCACGTTGGTCACTCCGCACACTTTAGCAGCCCACGCAAAACGCCCCGCACACCAATACCTGGCGTGCGGGGCGTGTGCCGAAGCTTAAAAAGCTTAGCGACGCTCCTTAATACGAGCTGCCTTACCGCGCAGTTCACGCATGTAGTACAGCTTCGCACGACGGACGTCACCCTTGCGGACAACCTCGATCTTCTCGATGTTCGGGGAGTGCACCGGGAAGGTACGCTCCACGTCGATGCCGAAGGAGACCTTGCGGACCGTGAAGGTCTCGCGGATGCCGCCACCCTGACGACGCACAACGAAGCCGGTGAAGACCTGGGTACGGGTGACCGAACCCTCGATCACCTTCACGTGCACGTCGAGCGTGTCGCCCGGGCGGAAGTCCGGAATGTCGTCGCGCAGCTGGCCTGCGTCTACAAGATCAATAATGCCGTTGCTCATATCAAGCAATCCTTTACGTTTAAGGACAGAGGACCCTAGCGGCTTTTCCCATTCAAGGGCGCTCGGCTGGTTCATGTCGCCTACAACAACCTGCGCAAGTCTACACAGGCAAGACCCTATTTTCCAAATCCGGCACGCTTGAGCGCATCCGCCATCGAACCGCCCGGGGCCTTTTGCTTCTCGACGCCACGTCGTCCCCCACCCCGGCGCTTCCCACCACGCGACTGCGCGGGCTTGCCGCTGCCGCGCTTGGGTTCCTGCCCCGGCTCGTCGTCAAGCCGCAGGCTCAGCCCGATGCGCTGGCGCTCCACATCAACGTCCATCACCTTGACCTTGACCACCTCGCCCGAGCGCACCACGTCGTGCGGGTCGTTGACAAACTTGTGACTCATCGCGGAGACGTGGACCAGGCCGTCCTGGTGTACACCCACGTCCACGAACGCGCCGAAGGCGGCGACGTTGGTGACGGTGCCCTCGAGGATCATGCCCGGGGTCAAGTCAGAAACCTTGTTTACGCCCTCCTTGAAGGTGGCGGTCTTGAACTCGGGGCGCGGGTCGCGGCCCGGCTTGTCCAGCTCGGCGATGATGTCGGTGACAGTGGGCACGCCGAAGGTCTCGTCGGCGAAATCGGCCGGGCGCAGCTTCGTCAGCACCGCACTGTTGCCAATGAGTCCCTTGGTATCCAGCCCGGTGGACGCGGCGATGCGGTTGACCACCGGGTAGGCCTCGGGGTGGACGGCGGAGGCGTCGAGCGGATCGGCCGCGCCCTGGATGCGCAAAAAGCCCGCGGACTGCTCGAAGGCCTTCGGTCCAAGGCGCGGCACCTTGCCCAGCTCCTTGCGCGAGGCAAAGGAGCCGTGCTCGTCGCGGTAGGCCACGATGTTTTTCGCGATCGTTGCGCTCACCCCGGCAACCCGCTCGAGCAGCGGCGCCGAGGCGGTGTTGACGTCCACGCCGACCGAGTTCACGGCGTCTTCCACCACGGCATCCAGTGTGCGCGCGAGTGCGGCCTGGTTCACGTCGTGCTGGTACTGGCCCACACCGATGGACTTCGGGTCCACCTTCACCAGCTCCGCGAGCGGGTCCTGCAGGCGGCGGGCGATGGAGACCGCCGAGCGCAGGGAGACGTCCATGTCCGGAAACTCCTCAGCGGCGATCTCGCTTGCCGAGTACACCGAAGCACCCGACTCCGAGACCACGACCGGTGTGGGCCGCGCGCCACCCGCCTCGGCGATCAGGTCCGCGACTTCACCGGCGAGCTTTTCCGATTCGCGGCTGGCGGTACCGTTGCCCACCGCGATCAACTCCACCGCGTGCTGCGCGCACAGCGAGGACAGCGTCTGCACCGCCTGCTGCCACTGGTTCTGCGGCTGGTGCGGGTACACGATCGTGGTATCGAGCACCTTGCCCGTGCCGTCGATGACGGCGCATTTGACGCCGTTACGGTAGCCCGGATCCAAAGCGAGGGTTGCGCGCTGGCCCGCAGGTGCGGCAAGCAGCACGTCGCGCAGGTTCGTCTTGAACACCTCAAGCGCGCCCTCCTCGGCCTTCTCTTTGAGCCGGACGCGCGTATCCAGGTTGGCCGAGACCTGCAGCTTGGTCCGCCAACCCCACTTGACTGCCTTGGCCAGCCACTCGCTGTCATCGACGGGCAGCTCGAAGCGCTCGGCGATCATGCCCTGGTAGACCGACTCATCGCCCGCGTCCAGGTCGAGGGTGAGCACGCCCTCGTTCTCCCCGCGCAACAGCGCGAGGATGCGGTGCGAGGGCAGGGACTCGAAAGGCTCGTTGAACTCGAAGTAGTCCTTAAACTTCGCGCCTTCTGCTTCCTTGCCTTCAACGACCGAGGAACGCATCGTGCCCGTGGTGTAGAGCCGCTCGCGGACCTCGCCGACCAGGTCCGCGTCGGTGGCGAAGCGGTCGACCAGGATAGCGCGCGCTCCGTCGAGGGCTGCCTTCGTCTCCGCGAAGCCCTCGCAGAGGAAGTCCTGCGCATGCGCCTCGGGGTCGGTGCCGGGGGCGTCGATAAGCTTGTCCAACAGCGGCTCGAGGCCGGCCTCACGGGCGATATCCGCCTTCGTCTTGCGGCGTTTCTTGTACGGCAGGTAGAGATCCTCCACACGCGCCTTGGTATCCGCGTCGAGGATGTCGCGCCTGAGTTCGTCGGTGAGCTTGCCCTGCTCCTCGATCGCCTCGATGACCGTCTGCTTGCGCTCTTCGAGCTCCACGAGGTAGGTGTGGCGCTCCTCGATGTGACGCAGCTGCGCGTCGTCGAGCCCGCCGGTGGCTTCCTTGCGGTAGCGGGAGATGAACGGGACGGTGTTGCCCTCGGCCAGCAGCTTCAAGGCTGCTTCGACCTGGTGCGGTTGTACGTTGAGTTCTGTCGCGATTGTCGCTGCGAGAGATGTCATTGTTGCGATTCTACTGGCCGGGTTGTCCCCGCCCACTGGGTGCCCCGCGGCAGGGCCGCGACCACGGCCTCCGTGGCTTCGGTGTCGCTGAGGGTGGTGCGGCCGGTGATCTCAAGCTGGCACAGCGGGACGTGCGGTGGGCGGCCGTGCTCACCTTCGTAGGCCTGCTCCAGCATGGAGGGCTCGAAGCAGACAGCACCTTTGCGCTCAGTGAGTGTTGCATCGTCTATCCGGTAGCCCGTCTTGGCCAGCGCGCGGCGCATGCGCTTTCGCACTTTGGACCACGCCTGCGGGTCGATGAGCACGTCGAGCCCAGTGCGCACCAGGCGGGAATCGAGGAAGAACACGTCGTCCTCGTCGAGTTCGCCGGCCTGGCGAGCGTTTGCGATGAGATCCGGGCGCGTGGCTTGCGTGCGCGTAAGCGAAGCCTGCCTGCGCCAGGTTGCCACCTTGCCGTGGTCGCCGGAGGTCAGCACCTCCGGTGCCGTGATGCCGCGCCAGGTGCGCGGGGTGGTGTAGCTGGGGGCTTCGAGCAGCCCGTCGGAGAAGCTGTCGTCCTCGTGGCTTTGCGTATTCCCCAGCACCCCCGGGATGAGCCTGGTGACGGCCTCTGCGATGACCAGGGCTGCGACCTCGCCGCCGATGAGCACGTAGTCCCCGATGGAGACCTCGCGCACCCGGTAGCGGGCAGTGGCCTCCTCGAAGACGCGCTGGTCGATGCCTTCGTAGCGCCCGCAGGCCACCACGATGTGGTGCTCGCGCGACCAGGCCTGCGCGTCCGCTTGCGTAAAGGGCGCGCCCGCCGGGGTCGGCACGAGCAGCAGCGGTGCCTCGGGGTCCTCGCCCTCGCGCACGTCGCGTGCCTCGTAGGGCCGGGCTTCGACGCCGCGCCGCTCATCGTGGCGAACCTTGTCGTTGCGGTGCGCCGCCGCCGAGGTGAGCGTTGCGACGTCGGCGTCGCGGTGCGCAACTGCGTCGAGCGCCGGGCCCCACACCTCCGGTTTCATCACCATGCCGGGCCCGCCGCCGAGGGGCGGGGCGTCGACAGACTTGTGGTTGCCCTCGCCCCACTGCCGCAGGTCGTGCACGCCGACCTCGAGGATCCCCTGCTCAATCGCCTTGCCTAAGAGCGCGTGGCGCAGCGGCTCGAGGTATTCGGGGAAGATGGTGACCACGTCGAGGCGCAGCTGCGGGGTGCTAGACATCGAGCAGCCCCTCCGGCGGGGTGATGGTCAGGTAGCCATGCTCCAGGTCCACCTCCGGGACGATGTCCATGACGAAGGGGATGAGCACTTCCCTGCCCTGGTAGTCCACTTCGAGGATCTTGCGGTTCGGGGTGTCCATGACACCGGTGACCTCGCCAATGCGTGCCCTATCCATGCGCACTTCGAGGCCTATGAGCTCATGGTCGTAGTAGCCGTCATCCTCCGCGTCACGCTCAAGTGGTTCGGCATAAAACTTCATGCCGCGCAGGCTGTCGGCGGCGGTGCGGTCGGGGACCTCCTCGAAGCTGACCAAGAGGCGCTTTTGGTGCGGACGTACCGTCTTCACCGTCAGCCGCTGCTCTTTACCAGCTTGGCGGCCTGTGAGCACTGCTCCGACAACAATGTGGTCTTCGGATTCCTCCGTCAACAACTCCACGGCGACCTCACCCCGAATACCGTGGGATTTCACTACGCGACCGATAAGCATTTCCATGAAGCACAAGGCTACCAGCGGCGAATGCGGCGACCCCGCCAAGATCAAGCAACGTGGGCCGCCACTTATGGCCCCAGGATGTGCGACATAGCGAAGCCATTGAAGGGATACGTAATCTGTGTCACGATGCCGGGCAAGAAGCTGCCGCCGCACCAACCTCGACCGCTAAAGGACGCAACGTGAACTACTTTGAGCAACTCTCCAAAGAGCAAGCCGAGAAAGAGCATTGGAAGACCGTCAATTGGTGGCGCCCCGGCATGACCTTGGAAGAAGCCTACGAGACGATTCGCGCCCTCCCGATCGACCCCAAATACCGCATCGAGAACCCAACACAGCCCGAGCAAGAGGGGTGGAACCAATTCAGGGGTGACACATTCATCCAGATTCGCCTGCGCGAGCTGTTTGAGGGCTACACGATCGAGCACGGCGACCCATACTTTATTGGGTTGATGGGGCAGGCCGGCTTCGAGCGCGACTTTCTCCTCTGGCACGACGCCGAGCTCCGGGAAGCACTCATATGGCCGCTCTTTTCCCTCGGCGGCACCCAGGAAGTCAGCTTCACCACCATGGAGAAGAAGTATTGGCCTGGCTGGGCAAAATCGCTTGCTGCGCTGGTGAACGAGGGGATGCTGGACCGCGACCGGCTGCTCGATGAGATGCTCAAAGCACTGAACCGAGGGTTTCCCACCCACCGCGTTCGCTGGTTTACCCAGCATTACGAGGATTTCGCACCGAGCGAGGAGGAAACCACGAAGCGCCAACACCTGCTGATTGCCGCGATGGGTTCGGGAGTGGGCTCTACAACCACGTTCGCTATCAAACAGCTCTCTCGCCTATCGGAGTTGGATGCAGACGGGTTTGTTGCCGCCGCTGCCCACGCCCTGAGTGATTCGAAGGCGACAGCCATCACGGCGCTGAAAATGTTAGAGAAGATCTCGGCCGAGCGTGAAGACCTGACTGCAGGGATCGCCGACGCCGCGCAAACCGGCCTCTACCACGCAAAGGACGAGGTCGTGCGCCGCAGCGCTGCACTCCTTCGCACGCTGAAAAGGGCCGAGCTTATCGACGCCGCCCGTGACACCTTGTCCCCTGTTATGACACTCGAATTGTTCGGGTCCCAGGACACCAGCGGCGCAGACACCCCTGGAGTGCCTTCCGCATCGTTAGCGCAGCACGTCGAGGCGCAGCCTGTTACCCCGTGGACGGACGAGGACGCCCTGTTTCGCACCCGCGAGTTGCTCGCCACGCCCGACGCGGTCGGCTTTGCACTACTCCTTGCCTGGCTGGCTGAAACCGGGCCGCGGGCGTTGGAGATTCTCAAACCCGTGCTGCCGAACGACGGCCCCGCGTCTTCTGTCACCGATGCGCGCTGGCTGTTGGCGCAGTGCCGCTGCTCTCCTGCCGAGGTGGAAGAAGCCAACGCGTTTAGGCTGAGCACTGATCTGAGTAGGGAATCGCTGTTGCGGATCGTTGCCATCGTGCATGGGCTCCAGCCCACGCGCACGTTGCTCTCGACGCCGACGGACACTTTCGGTCTCGTGGACAACACGGAATTCGCCCGCCGACTTGCCACATACTCAAATCGCGATGGCATCTGGCACGACGATGCGCTCCTTGCCCACTTGCGATTGATGGACTACCAGGACGACAGCACTGGTTGCGTGCCTGTGCAGGGAGTGCGAACTGGATGCGACTGCATCCTGTGGACTCCGCCTGAAGACCGATGCACCCAGTGCGGCGAAAGCCGCGTGTGGGTACGCACCGAACAAGGGTGGAAAGACCGAAGCGCACAGCGCGAGGAGGCGCTGCCATTTCTGGTTTCCAGCCCGTACAGCGCAGCCCATTTACCGGCCGAACGCGCAATCGTCGCCCCGAGCTGCGTAGATGCCTACACCCACGACATGGAAGAAGACCTAGATGGAGGGTTGTCGAGCTACACAGAGAAGCAAGACCCCGGCATCGTTGACGTACTGACCTGGCACCCAGGCGCATGGTCACGGCACACCGCCAGGTTCCTGGGCAAGGCCATGGCGAATGTTGATCCCGAAATGCGCGCAATCGCTGCGGAGCTGGTGGCAACGAGGCTCCCGGAATTCATCGATGCGGAAACCACTGCCCGCGAATGGGCGCAGATAGGCAACGTCATCCTTGGCCGTTGGGAGGCCTCGCTTGCCGACGCTGCAACGCTCAACCCAACCTACGTCCATGGCATCCTTGCACACCTCCTGCCTCAGCTGGACCATAAGTCACGCGACCTCGGCAAGCTCATCGAGCTCTTCCGTAACGTGCGACTCGACACCGGCTCGCGAGAACTCGACGCTGCACTGTGCGAATGGCTTGAAGCCTTTAGCGGCAAATCAAAGGCAGCGCAGGCAGCGGCGGCGCTGCTCAAGGAGGCCTAGATGCGCTACACGTACACCCATCCATCCGCCATGACTGACCAGGGCCTCGAGCTTGCCACCAGTGGCGGCACGCGTTTCCACGTGGACGAGCCGCACTTTTTCAGCGGGTTCGTGGAAAACCCGCATATCGTCGCTCGCGGGGTGCTTACCGTCGCAGACTACGCCGCGAAACGCTTCTACACGCCCGTAAACACCGTGGCGCTCGCCGCTCTTGACCCGGTGGTCACCTCCACCCCAGAAGGTCTGCGGTTCGAATCCTTCTCCAGCTGCTGCAGCGCCTATGCCCGCTTGGATGTCACCGACCTTGACGCACAGTCCCACCAGTTGGGCGTGACCAACGTAGACATCAACACCCCGCTGCGTGAAGCGCTTGCGACTGTCACACCGGGCTCGCCGCTCCACCTCACCATTGCCGATGACGCGCTGCACGTCACGACCATGGACAACGCACTGGAAGAGAAAAAGGTCAACCTACCTCTGCGGTGGGTGAAAGGGCTTGCGGAATCGCAGCGTATGAGCGCCACCATGACGCTGCAGCAGGAGCTTACGGGGCCGGAGGCAACAAAGTTCATCACCTCGCTGCCGGGGACATCTACGCCAAACTCCGTGTCGTGGGCCACACCAGCCTTACGGGGCTTGCGCCTGGCATCGAAGCCGTTGAAAGGCGCGGTGTGTTTGCCCGGACCGGAACGTTTGAAACCGCTCCTCCCCCTTCTGCCGTACGTGACCAAGCTGTCGGCATATAGCACCGAGAGTGACGGATCTTCGCAGCCCAAGTCATCCGCATGGGTTGTTGACCTGCCTGGTGCGCGCTTCACAGTAGTGCTCAGCCCGATGAAGACCCGAGGTTTTTCCGGTGAAGGCTCATTGCTGATGTCTCTGATCAGCCGATATGCGGCCGATGATGCTGACCTTGTCTCCGCAGTTCTCGCGTTCGATCCGCACATTGACATCTCCCACCTCGCGGCGGAGACCGGACTCACCCTTGACCGCGTTGAAGACGCGCTCCAAGTCCTTGCTTCAACCGGTCAGGTTGGCTACGACCTCACCCTGGGCGCATATTTTCACCGCCCGCTACCACTTGACCCGAATATGATTGGCAAGCTCAACACACGTCTTAGCAATGCCGAAGAGCTCTTGGCCGGCAACGCAGTCACTCCTCTCGACGGGTACAAAGACGAGTTCACGGTGCGCTCCGGCTCCAATACATACACGGTGAGGCTTGATGACGACGCCGCTGCGTTTGCTTGCACCTGTTTCTGGTTTGCCAAGTACAAAGACACCCGCGGCCCTTGCAAACACGTGTTGGCGGCGAACGCGTTTCGCGAGAGCGCTCGTGAGTAGCCGCAGAAAAGCAAGTTGTCCTGGAGCACCTCAGCTGTCTGAGTGATTTCAGCCGCGGTTTTGTGCCCCCTACCAAACGCCCGCGAGTAGAAGCGCATACTGCGACGCAAGCGGTTGGAAAAGAGTGTTGCCCCGCACCCCCCCCTGAGACGGGGATGCGGGGCACAACGTCGGGCTCATGGTGAGCCCTTAGTTAGGCCGCAAGGATTGGCTTACTTCTTTTCAGAGGAGCCTTCCTGCTGCTTCGAGGACGTGTCCTCCTTCGAAGCACCAGCCTTATCCTGTTCCTCCTTCGAGGAACCAGCGTAGGTCTTGCCCGAAGACCCCTGCAGCTGAAGGTCCTGCACGGAGCTCCCACCGTTTGGCGAGCAGTTGTCATAAATCAACGTCCCACCAAGGATGCCAACGGCAACCAGGGCGAGGCCGCTGGCGACACTCACCAGATCCGCGCCGACCTTGGCCAGCTGCTGGTTTATCGCTTCAACCTGCGTGGCGAGCTGCGGGTTAAACAGCCCGGCTTGCTGCTGCAGCTGCGTGTTCGCGGCCTGGATCTGCGCGTCGAGCTGCGCCGCAACGCCGGATAGACCCGGAATCTGCAACTCGGAGGCCAAACCAACCGGGATCAGCGCCACCAGCGGCAGGCTGAAACCAATTGCGGTCGCCGCGCACTTCGCAATATCGATGCCAACGTTCGTGGCCGACGTATTGCCCGCACCATCAGTCGCGGTGATCTTGTCGCCCGGGCGCAGCACCACACCCGACGGCAACTTGGCGGTCCAGGTGCCGTCTTGGCCGGTCGTGGTCACGACCGTCCTACCACCAACGAAGGTCACCGTGATGGTCTCGCCAGGGCGATCGCCCTTCCCGGCGATCACCCGATTCCCTGGCCTGACCTCATTGATCACCGGCGGTGTGGTGTCGCTGTCTGCCGGGTTCGTTCCCGCTGCCACCTCCTGGCTATTGGTGATGCCGTCACCGTCAAAGTCGCCGTCCGGATCCAGCAAGGCGTTGAGCTCGAATGCGGCGGTTGCCTGGTTCGTCGACCCGTCCTGGTAGGTGAACTGCACTTCCACGCTCGGCCTCGCAAGCGCGGTAAAGGCCTTCACGAACTCGTCCCACCGCTGAGACGCCACCTGGTGCCTGATCCCCGGCAGTTCCTCGGCGACCTTCTCGCGGACCTGCCCAGCGCTCGGCGCGGTCGCCGCGATTTCGCCGCTTGTCGACGCTATCTCGAACGCCCAGCCTTCAGCACCCGCCGACGGTGTGCCGACCGCACGCTTCAGCGGCACATCAGCCTTTCCTGTAAACGGGTTCGCGTTCTCGGTTGCGCCAGCTTCAACGCGAGTCAGTCCGTAGTTCGGTACAAACCTCGCTGCGTCGGAGTTCGGGTCAACGATGGTGATACCGATCTCGCCGACCGTTTCTCCACCGCCAGTAATCACGACCACGGCTATCTGCGGGTCAGTGCCCTCGGGCACCGTGACCTTGACGCTGCCGTCCTCTGCGATCACCACCTTTGAGCCCGGGATCACGTCGCCGCCCTCGTCGATAAGCCTGCCTACCTCATCACCGTTCGGGTGCTCGACTACGCCAATCGCGTGCTCCCCGCCGTCTGCAGGAACGGTGGTGGTATCAGCAGGCTGCACCGTCGGGTCCGGCTTCACCACACGCACAGCGGCCTCGACTACGTCAGTAGAGCCGTCCGGGTACGCCACGAGAACCGGGATGGTGAGTGTCTCGCCCGGCCTCGCGCTCGCAGGCACTGCCACGGTAATTGAGCCGTCCTCATTTATTGTCGCCCCCGTCGGCGCGCCTGCACCTGCGCTGAGTGTTGTGCCCGCAGGCGGCTTGACGATGTTGCCGTCGTTGTCCTTGAACACCGGTGTGCGCACACTGGCGTCTTCACCAGGATTGCCGCTGACCTCGTGGTACTCCGGCGCAAAGCGCTGGCTATCTGTCGGTTGTTGCTGTTTCTCCGCGACGTTGAACGTAAACGTCCGCACCACTGGCTGACCATCAGCCCCGGTGACCGGCCTGCGGTGTGTGCCCACCACAGTCACCGTCACCTCGAAGGTGCCAGCCACTTCCGGGGTGCCCGAAACCTCACCGGTCTCCGGATCAAACGCGACTCCATCCGGCAGACCATCAAACCTGATCGTGCCCGTCGCCGGAGCGTTGTCGACCTCGAGCGTAAACGGAGCAATCGGTACGCCAACGGTGCCCGACTTTTCACCGATTGCCCTGATCACCGCTGGCACGGAGTTGGGATCCTTCGGATCTGTGCCCGCCTGCTTCTCCTCTGTATCGGGGACTCCGTCCCCGTCGTCATCCGTATCTATAACGTCCGGTACCCCATCACCGTTAGTATCGCGCTGGACGGTAAGCACCTTTGTACCTTCAGCGACGGTCGCGCCGCCTTTATCGGCAATGGTCACCGTAACGGGTACGTCGCGCGTTTCCTCGTCTGCGCCCCAGTCGTAGAACTTTTCCGGGTTCGCGATCGCTGTACCGGTTTCCACCTCAACTGTCAGTACGCCAGGTAGTCCCTCGACGGAGACCCTCCCGCCTTCCGGAACGTGCTTCGCCGTCTCGAAAGGCGCAGACTCCCGCCCCTCGACAACGGTGACCGTGTCAGTGATGACCAGCGGATTGCGCTTCCCCGGCTCAATTGGGGTCGCGGGAATCGAGCCCTTGTTCTTCGGGTTCGACCCCTTGACCTTCTCCACCGAATCCGGGACACCATCGCCGTCATCATCCGAATCGACAACATCCGGAGTCCCATCACCATCGGTGTCGAGGTGGAATGCGGCTGTCACATGGTCAGCCGAACCGTCCGGGTACGTCACCGTGACCGGAGCTGCGAACTCTTCGACTGAGTCCTTGTGCAATGCGGAGGCGTCGGCAGTCACGGTGATTGCACCGGTCGCCTCGTCGACACGAACGATGGTGTAGCCCTCCGGCGCCTCAAACTCTTCAGCAAGCACAAATGTCGACCCACCAGACACATCGACTACTCTGCCGTGGCCGCCCTTCAAGGCAGGCGCGGACGTCGCCGGTTTGCCAGGCACGACGAGCACGTTGCCGTACTCCGGCTCGAAGCTCTCGCTATCTGGGATGCCAACGGTGATCATGGCGTCAGCGCGGTCCCCAGAACCATCCGGATACGTGATCTCAACGGGCACGGTGACTTCTGTCCCCGGCTGCGCGTCCCTCGGGATTGTGACAGTCACAGCACCGGTGCGTGGATCCACTGGCGCTTCACCCAGCGGCAGCGGCTTTTCCTTGCCTTCGCGGTCGGTGTACCGCGGAGCCTTCTCCGGGTCTGCGTCCAAGGCAAACGTTGTGTCCTCGGGCATAGCCACCGTCGTATCAGTGGGATCGCCGTGCTCGTCTTCTTCCTTAAAGGTCGGAATCGACGTCACGCCCTCGCCCGGCTTCGCCTCGCCCACGGCGTACTCTGGCTGCACCTGGTCAGCAGTGCGGTCGGTTACTTCGAGGAAGAAGTGCGCGGTACCAGTTGCAGACGTTCCATCTTTGTAGGTGACTTTCACCGGCACATCAATGTCGGCATTTGCCGACGCGTGCTGCGGGAACGTCACTGAGACCTCACCCGTAGCCGGGTCAACGAGAATCTCGTAACCGCGTGGAACGCTAAACCCTTCCGCTAGCTCAAACTTCGTCGGTTCCTGGTTCGCGTCCTCTGCCGTGAGTTCCTCGGCGGTGAGCTCCTCCCGCACGTTTTCGGTCTGAGTGCTGTCGAAGGTCGGTGCCTTCGACGTCGCCGCCTCACCAGGCTGAGCAGCGGTCGACGCATACTGCGGCTGCCAGCCGACGCGCACCGTGAACGCGTCGACTGCAATCGGCCGGCCGCGCCTGTTCGTCTCCGCGTTGATCGGGTACAGATATGCCGCAAATGTCATCGTGGACGTCATGCCATCCGGGAAGAGTGTCTTGTCACCGGTGTCCAGCGAGCACCCGGGAATGGTTCCATTCGTGGCGTGCACAGCATCGCAGACCTTCACGACCTTGCCCGCTTCTGAGTCGATCCACTCGATCTCATACTTCATGCCGTCGACGAAGCGCTTCGGAAGACCGCCAGTCTCGGTGGTCACCACGTCGCCAGGCTTCGCCGGGTTGTCCCCCGTGTCGTAGTCGAGCACGTCAAAGACGGTGTAATCCGAATACAGGACGATACGGTTTTCAAGCAGGAAGGGCTCACGGTCGCTGTAGACGAATCCACCGCCCCAGTTCCCTGGACCGTTGAACACGTACTGCCGACGTGGCAGGAAGGCGTTGTTGTAGAACGGCGTGAACTGCCCCAACCCGTCCAGCTCTTCTGTGGAGAAGAACAACCAATCCCAGTTCACGTGCTTCGGCAAGTTCTTCGCCCCACGGCCGGTGGCGAGCTTATACCAGGTGCCATCCTCAGCACTCGGGGCGACTTGCCCAAACAGGTCGTACGCCTTGTACGTTTTCCCATCCGACAACGTCACCTCGGTGCCGTCGTTGCGGTTCAGATCAGTGAACCGGCTGCGATCATTCCACGCGAAACCGAACGTGCCCTTGAACTGCAGCTGGTAGACGGCATCGCTACCGACGGTGGCGACAGCGGTCTCAGCAATCCACTTCTCCTTGCCCTCCTCGGCCATCTTGCGTTTGATCCAGTTCTGCAGCGCAGCCTCATCGCGGTTGGTCCATCCCCAACCGCGCACCTCTTTGAGGCCATGTTCCTTGGTATACCCCTCCTCAATCTGACGAACTGCGTAGTCAGACAAGTACGAGGCGTAGACCTTCATCCCTGTTGCAGGGACGTCCGGACCGTCGTACTTGTTCAGCAGGTTCGGCGTGAACGCGCCCTGGGAGGTCCAGATGCTCCAAAACAGGTCGCCCTTGATCTGACCAGGTGACGCGTTTCCCCCACCTACCAGAGCGTTCTCGGTGGCATCATCGCGATGCATGATGTCATTACGTATCTTCTCGCCAAACGTAAAGCGCGCGTTGGTCACGCGGTCCGACCCGATGAGCCAGCTCATGCCGCCAAGGACGTCGTACGATGCCGCATCGGGACCGAGGGAACCGAACTTGTACCCATAGAGTTGGGTGAAGTTCTCCGGGTCCGGGTTTTCCACCCACACACGGATCTTCTCGTACTGCGGGCCATTTGGGTCCGCGTCGAACTTCACAACCTCACCCTTGGCGTTGGTGAACGGCTGCATATGAATGGTGTAGCGGCCATCCTCACGCGTGGTCGCCGTATAGACCGGCGAAGTGACACCGCCCTTCTCAGTCCACTGCGCGTACACGCGCACGCCCTCCATCGGGATCGGCCTCCAGGGGTCGCGCGAACCCGGATACACCGAGAGGTCGCCGTTTCGCTGGTGGATAACGTAGCCCTCAATAGACTGGTTCGTGCCCTGCGGTGCGTCGGACTCTATCGCTCCTTTGACCCTGACGGGCTGGTCCGTGAACGTGTAGCGTTCCTCGTCCACAGCAGATTGATAGACGCCATCCGCGTTTCCGCCCGGGTACTCGACCCCATTACCAGCGTCGTTTGGCTGGCCGGTTTGCTCCGGGGTGCCTGCGAAAGCGGTGGCAGCACAGTGCGGAGCGGCAATCGGCTGCGCAAACGGCGCGATAAGTGCAAAAGATAACGCGGCAGCGGCCACTGAGGTACCACGGCGGCGAAGGACGGGGTGCTTCTTCATACAGATTCCTTCGGGACACAGTGCCCCACCATGAGACACCAAAGCGCCACCCAGGCTCCCGCCATCGATCGATCAGGTACCTGGGTACATGCAGTTAACCCTAAGGCTTCCAACACCTGATCGCAAAATATTTTGGGGATCGAATTATCGGGGCTCTTGAGCCCAGTGCAATCCCATCGCAGGCACGCTCATCGGCGCTTTTCGACGCCACGCAAAAGGGTGTTGCCCCGCACCCCCCCCAACCGGGGACACGAGGCAACACCCAACACAAGGCCTACAGTCTAGGCCTCAGCCTGACGGCTACTTCTTTTCAGAAGAACCCTCCTGCTTCGCCGGCTTGTTGTCCTCCTTGGAGGAACCAGCGTAGGTCTTGCCAGAAGAACCCTTCAGCTCGAGATCCTGCACAGAGCTGCCGCCACCGTTCGGGGCGCAGTTGTCGTAGATCAACGTGCCAGCCAGGATGCCTGCAGCGATCAGCGCGAGACCGCCGGCGACCGTTGCAATATCAGCGCCGAACTTGCCCAGCTGCTGGTTGACCGCATCAACCTGTGCAGCCAGCTGCGGGTTGAACAGGCCAGCCTGCTGCTGGATCTGCGTGTTCGCCGCCTGGATCTGGGCGTTTGCCTGAGCGACGAAGTCAGACAGACCCGGAATCTGCATCTGGGTTGCCAGACCGATCGGGATCAGTGCCA
>NZ_KV825619.1:0-457 GCF_001831515.1 Corynebacterium sp. HMSC074A01 | reverse complement strand
GCCAGACCGATCGGGATCAGTGCCAGCAGCGGGAGACCGAAGCCGACCGCAGTAGCGGCACACTTACCGGCGTCAATACCAACCGTGCCAGTGGACTCGTTGCCATCGCCGTCGGTCGCAATGACCTTGTCACCAGGCTTGAGCTCCACACCAGACGGAACATCAACCTTCCAATTGCCGTCCTTATCCGTGGTGGTCTTGGCGGTCTTACCACCCGGGAAGGTCACCGTGATGTCCTCACCCGGACGATCGCCCTTACCGGTCACGGTCTTGTCACCCGGCTTGATCTCGTTGATCACCGGAGGCGTGGTGTCCTTATCAGCATCACCAGGCTTGGTCTCCGGATCCTTCGGGCCCTCGCCGGGGTTCTCCTCGCCCTCGTCATCAGTCGGGTTCGGCTTCTCGACGGTCACCGTCACCTCAGTGGTGTCCTTGGAACCATCCGGGTAAGTCACCT
>NZ_KV825618.1:168304-216948 GCF_001831515.1 Corynebacterium sp. HMSC074A01 | reverse complement strand
ATCAGGTGTCTACCTAACGGGGGTCAGGTCCGAGCCTCTCTCCACGCCAAACCATGGCTCATTTGAGACAGCGCTCTAGAGGTCCGCCCGCCATAGAAGCTGACAACACTTAACACCACCGCCCGTTCATAGGACGTCAGTTTGTCCGAGTTTCCCCGGGGTACGTTAGGAATCTCCCATCCACGCGCAACGGCATCCGCTTCTCGACGAAGCCTCGCAGGCACTGGCCCCTACGAGCAAGCCAGCAACTTCTCTTCAAAAAGGGGCCTACCGGTCCAAGCCAGGTGCCACCCTTGAGAAAAGAAGCACAATTTATAGAGTTTCATCTTTTCAACACTTGGAATCAGTTCCGTCACCAGTTGGCCGACATCGAATACGTTCGACATGATCGCCCCCCTTTGATATTCAAACTGAACGTCTGCCCTCGAGCCATCACGCTCTTAGCTTTGTTCTGAAAGTGTAGCCAGAATTCCGCCGAGGCAATATATCCTCGCGATCTCGACTCCATAACTGCCAGGTAAAAGCGATTTCATCGTTCGCTGGCTCCCTTTCGCGGAGCAAAGACTGTTGAAACTTCAGAATCCCCGTCCCCGCCCCAACTACACTGACCTCTTACAACCCTCTCCCCCTATCCCGCGGAGCCCCCATGCCAGATGCGCACGATCTCGAAGCCCGCGTGCAGCTGCTCGAGCGCGCGCTCGCCAAGCTGCTCGACACCGACGACTTCGAGGCCTTCCTCGCGCAACCAGAGCGCACAACAACCAACCGCAGCGCCAGCACCACCCACGCCGAAGCCCCCGCCCCACAGCTCCCGCTTGACCCCGCACTCACGCCACAAGCCGCAGCCGCGCCACACGCCGAACCCACACCTCAGCCCCAAACCACACCACCCGAACCCGCAAAAGTCACCAACACCTCCTCCCCCGACGCGAAGCTCCGCCTGTTCGCCGACTACTTCCGCGGCCGCGAGGACGTCTACGCCACCGCCTGGCACAACGGCGAGAAGAAAGGCTGGTCGCCTGCCTCCTACGGCCGCTACGACCGGAACAACCCAAACCTCAGACCACTCACCCCGCAGGTCCTCGAGCAGCACCTCCGCCGTGACAACACCCTCCACGTCGGCCTGTACCCGCTGTGCAAGGGCGATACTTGCTTCCTCCTGGCGTGCGATTTTGACGACGCCGACTTCCGCACCGCCGCCCGCACCTACGCCGACACCTGCCGCGAGTTCGGCCTCGACCCGCTCATCGAGCTCTCCCGCTCCGGCACCGGAGCACACGTCTGGCTCTTCTTCGACGAGCCCGTCTCGGCCTCCCTCGCCCGCACCGTAGGCATCGGCTTGCTCGCCAAGGCCAGCCCGAAGCAGTACTTCGCCAGCTTCGACCGCTTCTTCCCTTCCCAGGACACGCTGCCGGGCAAGCGCCGCGGCTTCGGCAACCTCATCGCACTCCCGCTCGCCGGCCAGCATCGCGCCGAGCAGCGCACCATCTTCGTCAACCACGACTTCGAGCCCGCCGACGACCAGTTCGCCGCCCTCGCCACTACAACCAAGGCCTCCAAACAACAGCTCAAACAGATCGCCGCGGCCCTCCAACCCGACCCGGAGACCCAACTTCCCCAACCACCAACCAAAGCAGAACTCAAAGCCTTAAAACGTTCCGGCAAGGTCCGCGTCACGCACGATTCCCGCGTCCACATCGACCTCGAGGGCGTCGACGCCACCACCGCCACTGCCCTTCGCCACCTCGGCGCGATCCCCAACCCGCAGTTCTACATTCGCCAGGCCCAGCGCCTGTCCACCTACCAGACTCCCCGCCTAATCATCCGCTTCGACGAACACGACGGCACACTCACCCTCGACCGCGGCACCCTCGACGACGCCATCAACATCCTCAAAACCGCCGGCTACACCGTCACCCGCCGCAGCAAAACCCCAAAGCCACGCACCATGCCTGTCGAGTTCACCGGCGAGCTCTACCCCGCGCAGCGCAAAGCCGTCAACGCAATGCGCAAGCACCGCACCGGCGTCCTCGTCGCCCCACCCGGCGCTGGCAAAACCGTCATGGCCTGCGCACTTATCGCGCACCGCCAAGTTCCCACCGCCATCATCGTCCCCAACGTGGAGCTCGCCGCCCAGTGGCGCGACGCACTCACCACTTTCCTCAACAACCCCGCCATCGGCCAGCACGGCGGCAAGTCGAAGAAACTCAGCGGCGACATCGACATCATCACCGCCCAGTCGATCAGCCGCACTGACTCTCGCACGCAGTTCCTCGCCGACTACGGCTACCTCATCATCGATGAGTGCCACCGCGTCGGCGCCGCCGGCCTCACCCGCGTGCTCGCAGACCTCAACGTCCGTTTCGTCACCGGACTGACCGCCACCCCGTTCCGCTCCGACGGCCTCGACGCGCTCCTACCGCTGATCTGCGGCCCCATCCGCCACACCATGGAGATCGAGCGCCCCGGCCCGAAGCACTACAACGTGCAGACCACCGAGTTCACCTACGACGAGCCGCACCTCTACTGGCCCGACCTCGACAACGCACTTGCCGCCGACCCCACCCGCAATGCCCTGATCGCCGAGACTATCGCCCGCGCCGCCACCAGCGGCATGAACGTCCTCGTCCTGGTCAAGCGCCGCGAGCACATCACCACATTAGAAGCACTCCTCGCCCGCAACCACCCCGATCTCCCGGTCCCCGTCTTCACGCTCCACGGCGCGCAGCACACGAAAGACCGCAGCGCCACCCGCAAGGCGCTCACCACCACTCCGCGCTTCGTGCTCATCGCCATGACTCAGATCGCCGGCGAGGGCGTGGACCTCCCGGCTCTCGACGCCCTCGTGCTTGCCGCCCCAGTCGCGTTCAAAGGCAACGTCATCCAGCAGATCGGCCGCGTCACTCGCGGGACCACGGCCTCCGCCACGGTTTTCGACTTCCACGACCACCTCGTCCCCGCGCTTACCGCCGCATTCCGCAAGCGCCGCTCCGTCATCCGCACCCAAGACTTCACCCATCCACCTGGGCTTTCGCTCCTCGACGCTTGCCAGATCCCCCACCCACCACTACCCTAAGTGACACGTGCCATATATCATCCAATTATCCCGGGAGATCACCATGAAGACACGTACCACCGCCACCCTCGCCGGTGCCACCATTGTCCTTGCGACCATCACTCTCACCGCCCCTGCAGCCAACGCCGCCACGTATACCTACTCCAACCAAAGCGGCGATGTGCGCTGCGAGATCTACAACACCCCACAGGGCCACACCACCCTGTGTGTCTCCGATAAGGCCCGAAAATCTCAGCCCGAGTGCAACCCGCCACAGGCGCTTATCCCAGCAGTGAAGGTGGAGAAGAACTGGGTCGGCACAATGTGCTGGAACCAGGGCTTCACCCAGCCCCCGGAGAAGCTCAGCCCCATGTCTGTACGCTCCGGCGGTGGAGCCACCGTCTTCGCGGCCCCTGGCGGCGACCTCTTCGTCTTCGACACCGTCAAGATGACGCTCATCCAGGTCGGTTCAACCAACAAGGTGCTGTTCCCTGGCCTCTAGGACCATCCGTGCAAACGAAAAACCGCTGGGCAGGGAATCTTCCCCGTCCAGCGGTTCTCGTGTGGGGCCAGCGGGGCTCGAACCCGCGACCAGCGGATTATGAGTCCGCGGCTCTAACCGACTGAGCTATAGCCCCATCCTTTACGCCAAAGCGCTGTAGGAACTATACCCTGCTCGGGGCTCCAGGCGAATTTCAGCCCAGGACGCAACCGAGCCAGATTTCCCATTGCAGCCGAGTCCCCATATACTGGCAGAGCATTCCTCCATAGCTCAGTTGGCAGAGCATTCGACTGTTAATCGAAGGGTCACTGGTTCGAGCCCAGTTGGAGGAGCCAAAGCCCGGGGCCTCCACACTCCCGGGCTTTATCAGTGCGCGTTTTTAAAGACTGGCTACGAAAAGTGGTAGCTACCACTCTGAGTGCGTCACGAAATCCCGCTCGGCAGGAGAGCTTCTTGAACCTGGAGGCCCGTGGACCCACAGCCAACCTCAAAACCCATCGATCCTACCCGGCACCGCATCACCGCAAGCCATGGGTTAGCCACGACGCGGGCAGATCATGGCCCTGGGTTCGCTCCCCCACTCAGCTTTTGCATCGATTGGTCCAATACTATTTGGATCGTAGTTATACTCGAGGGCTTTCTCGCACTCATCCGGCTTCCTGCGGGTACTCTCAACTTGTCAGCTGCATTAGCCTTATGGAGCAAAATCGATGAAAACCCCAGTAGTACGTCAAACTCATATAGGCCCTCCTGGGTTTTTGCCATGGCTATCGGTTCAGCAATCGGATGGGGGCATTCGCGTTACCTTTCGATTGGATCCAACAAAATGGTTGGATTGGCACAACCGTCGGATTCATCATTGGCGGCTCAATGATCGCGGTTATTGGCTTGAACTATAGTGTTGCAGTCAAGTGTCTCCCGGTTAGTGGAGGCGGTGTTGTCCATGCGCTCGCCGCCAGCGGAAGGATCCACTGCGCGATCGCAGGCTGGTCTTTAGCCCTTGGCTACAGTTCAATAGTTGCTTTGAACACCTCGGCAGTCCCACTGATTTTTAGGCCGTTGAACCCTACATCAAATGCTGGATTGCCGCTTTACACTGTCGCGGGCTGGCAAGTCTACCTGTCAGACGTTCTACTCTCAACGCTTTCGATCGTCATTTTCGCACTAATCGCTACTCGGGGAGCCAGAATCTCAGGACGCTTTCAGTCCATGTCGGTGATCATAATGATTATTACCGTTGTCACACTTCTCGTATGGACAACCACAGTGTGCAACTCCGCTGGTGCTCTCAGTAGCCAGTCACAACCCAGTGGCTTGAGCGCCTTTACAGCGGCGGGAGCAATAGTCGCAATAGCCCCTTGGGCATACGTTGGTTTCGACAGTATCCCTCAGCTTGCGGGGGAATTCTCGTTCTCCCCAGAGAAAGCCCGCCGATTACTTTTTTTGGGAATCGCAGGAGCAACGGCAATCTACATCGCGATGATCTTAGTTACTGCACTTCTGACACAGAGCAGCATTGACGATTGGCGGTTTTCCGCTTGGCCAATTGCCGATGCGGTCCTACCTTCCTGGTACCCCCAGTAGCCTCTCTTCCCAATCGCTGACTGTCCTCGCCGCCTGGCTAGGAGTGGCGACCGCGTTCTTCCTGATTAGGCGAAAGCAAATATTCGGGATGCCAACAGTTGAGCTATATGAAAACGTTTTTGGAGATAAGATACGGTCAGAGCACCATCCCTTGGTTAGAATTAGACCAATTGCCAAAAGTCAACTAGACGTACGACCCCACTCTAAACAAGAAAATAGATCAGATTCCGCAGAGTAATGGAGCCCCCATGAACGACTATAGGCACCTCAAGAAGATGATCACCGATACGGTTGCCTCCCCAGGATTGACTCGAAACAACTACAAGAGTTTCAAAAGTCGCACGAAGCTACTGCTCGATGAGGCAGTAAAGAAAGGCTGGACCCTCCACCAAGTTTGGAAAAGCACCTGGCTATTTCTCGACGACGGCAAAGTTGTCGGAGGCACCTACGAACACGCTCTGTCGAACCAAGCGCATCTAGCGCGTACCCTCTCAACCCACAAAGAGGCCACAAAGCTAGCACTTTCGACAATCGGAGTGCCTGTGCCCGCGGGCAAAGTGTATGAACCAACTGACCTTCAGATAGCAGTAGACGAATTCGCTGGAAGCACGAGAGCTAAGATTATGAAGCCATCCTCAGGGGCGACAAGCACTGCGGTGAGCTTGTCCCTGCCAGATGAGGATGCCTTTATCGAGGCTTGGTCGTTGATCAGAGAGAAGCATCCGAAAGCCAAGATACTAGTAGAAGATCTCATAGAAGGCTTCGATGTACGGGTAATTGTTATCAATGGCAAAGCAGTGGTTGCTGCAAGTCGAGTGAACCCTTTTGTCATTGGTGACGGCAAATCCACGCTCGAGGAGCTCGTTGTCCGCCGCGAGAACGATCGTGAAAAGTCAGCATACCTCAAGAGATACAGGACACCAATTGATGACAGTTTTCTTCAAAGTCAAGGGAAAAATCGCGCTTCCGTAATCCCTGACAAAGACATCGTCCTGTTAAACCGTTCAATGAACGTGACCGGCGGAGGCGAGTCTATAAACGTTTACGGTTCGATCTCCAGCGAACTACTTAGCCTTGCAGAAAAGGCAGCTTCAGCTCTCCCCTTTCAGCCGATCGTAGGCGTCGGCATCTTAACCACGGATCTGACGTCACGAGTCGGCGTCGTTTTGGAATTGAATGTACAGCCACACTTTGACCTTCACCATTACATTACCTATGGTGAGCCGGTAAATGTCGCGGCTCTGGAAATTGAATCCCTCGCAGCAGAGACGGCAGTTGGTCCAGTACACAGACTGCAGAACGACCACTCGTTATCTTCATTCACCATTAGCCTCGACGGTCCCATTGAGATTCGAATGTCATATCCGGAGTCAACAAAGGACCATTACTGAAGTCGAATTCACCCCAGAAAGATTTAATACGGCTTCGCCGTACCAAATCTTTCGAGTCGTCACCTTTGATGATCCCCCATCACTTCTATAGAATCACAAGGGTGAATCCTGTGACTACGTTGGACGAGCTGCGCGCGCTTCTTGATAAAGAATTTAAAAATGAAGGCACCGTAGAGGGTCTCTTAGCCTACAATACGTACGCACGACTTTCTATCAAACTAAATGCCACCTATGGAAAGGAATGGCGGCCAGCCGCGACGGCCCTGTTGGAAGCGTGGCTGAACGAGAACCCGTCCGCACTGGGGAATGAGCTAAGTCCACCGCAGTTCGCCAATCTCGCCGCTCTCGTACCCGCGGCAGATCAAAGATTTCCGCTTGAACAACAGCGCCTCTCCGAATTCTCAAGTCGCGATGGCTTCGTGTTTCTCCAACACGACGAAAACTTCGAACGCCTAAGAAGTTATTTGCTTGACGAGCAAACCCGTCGATGGGAACAGCTCTCGCCCGCTTTTTTGTTGGCCTTCGCCCTTTCAGTGTCGGTGCACGCACGATCTCAAGAAGATCAAATCCTAAGCAGGCTACGAACGCGTCTTTCATCCTCTAGCCCACCGATTGAGCTGATCAGAAAAGCTATATCGGTTCGCCTAACCAATAAGAAACGTTTCGCCCGGGGGAGACGAATTGAATCAGGCCAACGCGTCGCGTTGATTATTGCAGGTCAGATGCGCTCCATGGATGTGGCACTCCCAAACATCCCGAAGGCTTTCGAAGGAATCGCCCCGGATGTCTTCGTAAGCACATGGGATCAGCCAGGTCTCACTAAAGTTGAACCTGCACGGTACAAGCGACTGTTTTCTAGATCGTTGTGGCCGCAAGCTGAGGCGCTGACCCAAGATCAATGGCGGCAACTATCTGAAAGCATGATCGCACGGGAGAGAATTGCTCCTCAATGCATGAAGCGGCAGATTGAATCTGCCCTTTCTAACGCAAATTTGCGGGGTATTAACATCGATGATGAAAGCCACCCGATGTTTTCGCGCATGACCAATCACGCCAAGATGTACTGGCACAATCGCTTCTGGCCCGTCCAGCTCGGCGAGCACTACCTTTCCGATAACTACGATTACGTAATAAAGGTCCGTCCAGACATCAAGCTGACCGGTGATGCACCATTCACGATTGAGAACCTGAGAAGCTTAGACCATCGTATCGCAACCGAGACTCAGAGCTGGAAATTCGACGCTTACGGACTGGGCGTAGGAGATCAGGTCATCTATGGACGGTCAGCGGTCATGGAGCCGATTCTTTCTACATGGTGGGACAAGGGCCAATTAGTTCCCAGACTGGTAAGCTCCGTACTAGCGAAACCAGACTTGCTTCTCGGCCACCAGAACATCGGACTCGAGCTTTGGCTCAGTGGCTCCGAACCAACACGGATGTCCTTTGGCCACGGCGGTTTCTATTCCAACAAGATTTCCACGCAAGAGGAATTGGATATGCTGCTAACGACAGATAATAGCTAGCAGGGAGTGTGCGAACAATGAAAAGACTTATAATGGATGTAGACGGCACCATCAGCTATTGCCATGATGGCAATTACTCACAGGCTACTCCGAATGAAGAAGTTATTAATCGGCTTCGTGAGTATCAGCGAGAAGGTTTTGAGATAGTTCTTCACACATCCCGGAATATGCGTACATACAAGGGGTCAATCGGAAAAATCACTGCAAACACCGTCCCGATTTTGATCGAGTGGCTGCGCCGGCATGATGTTCCCTTCGATGAGATCATCGTTGGCAAGCCGTGGTGCGGGACTGAGGGCTTTTATGTGGATGATAGGGCGATTCGCCCCGATGAGTTCGTCAGTATGTCACTTGAAGAAATCTCCACCCTGACTAATACGCTATGACTATCATTCTGACTGCCGCAGCGTACGTCAAGGATGAGCTGCGCAACGAATTTGGTCTCGTACCCCCGTGTTTCCTACCGATCGGCAACCGCCCGTTGATTCACTGGCAACGCCAGCTCTTGGAATCCGCGAGAAAGGGCGAACGCACGATCGTCAGTCTGCCCGAAGAATTTGAGCTCACAGACTTACACTTAAAGTACATCGGGTCAGCCGAAATTGTCAGAGTTCCCAGCAGTCTATCGCTGGTAGAGTCACTTTTGTATGTCATAAACGTCAGCAATTCTTACGATGACGAAATTACAGTAATCCACGGGGACACCTTAGTTGATCATCTCCCTGACAAAAGCGATTTCTTAGGAGTCGCCGAGTCACTAGACGGATACGATTGGGATGAGCAATCAACTAAAGATAGCGGAGCACAGGAAGTGTGGTGCGGAGTTTTTTCTTTCAAAGATGGCTCCCAGCTAGTGCGATCGCTGGCAATCGCCGGTTCAAATTTTCGCCAAGCCGTAGAGAACTATTTCCAAATCCGGAAATTAACAATCCATCATTTTGATAGCTGGTGGGATTGCGGGCATCTAAACACCTACCTACGCGCCAAAACTAAAATTACCACCCAAAGATCCTTTAACAGCCTCATTATTGACGCAGGGTACGTTACGAAAAGTAGCGCCGACTTGACTAAAATGCGAAGAGAGGCTTGTTGGTACGACAGCCTGCCGCTTGATGCAAAACCCTATACGCCCGCGCTCTATGAATTTGATGAAATGAATGGCATCTACCGACTGGAGTATTTGCCATTCCCTTCATTAGCTGACACCTTCGTTTTTGGATATCAAGATAAAGCTCACTGGCTACGTATTCTCAATTTCTATCGTGATTGGTTTAAGCTGTCGACCTCACTGGCCAACAGAGCCCAAATGGAGGTTATCCTCAGACGTCGAAATGAACTCATCGTTAAGAAAACCGCCCAACGCCTCGAGGCAATGAAGGAAGGGCTCCAGATCGATATAGATTCACCCCTAGTGATAAACGGATCCACACTCCCTCCCCTAGCAAAAATTGCTGAGCACCTTGTGGAAGAAGCGTTGGCCAAACCGGTTGTGCCTGGAATCCTGCACGGTGACCTTTGTTTCAGTAATACTTTACTCGACTATAGAAACTCCCGAATCAGGATTTTGGACCCACGTGGTGCCGATAGTGCGGAGGAGCTGATCGGAGATATTACCTACGACGTTTCGAAAGTCCTACATTCAGCTATTGGGTATTACGATCTAATACTCGCTGGCGCGTTCTCGATCAAGTATGATCATCTTTCGTTGACTTACGACCTCGACTTAGCTATTGGATCAGCACATCAAGCGGTAAAAGACCAATTTTTCGGTTACCAACTGCTACCCCGCTTCAAATCAGTTGCGCACGACGCGATTCCGACAATGATTCTGCTGTTTTTAACCATGCCACCGCTTCACCAGGATAACCCGTACCGTCAGGCGGCCCTTCTAGCTAACGGACTACGTCTATACGATGAATACTACGAATCCAACTCTAATGGAGGTTTGCAGTGATCCTGATACCGATGCTTGGAAACTCCAGCCGCTTCTTCAATTCTGGATATTCGGTTCCCAAGTATGAGCTACTGTTGGGCGAAAAAAGTGTACTCGAACACGTCCTAGACTCTTTCGCAGCCTACTTTGAGTCCGACTCTTTCGTCTTCGGGGTGCGAAAAGATTTCAATGCGTCCGATTTCGTTTATCGAGCGGTCAACACAGTAGGAATCAACAGCTTTGAAATTATAGAATTTGAGTCAACTACTAGTGGCCAGGCGACTAGCGTATCGCAAATGCTTGCCCGGAGCAGCTTCAGCTCCCCTGACGAGGAATTAGTCGTCTTCAACGCGGATAGCTTCATCGACAATTTCACCAAGCCCGCAATCCCGGAAGGAGTTTCGGGATGTCTGGACGTTTTTCACGGCGTGGGCGACCACTGGTCCTTTGTAAAACCGGGCGAGGGTTCGACGGTACTTCAGACTGCAGAAAAGCAACGCATTTCGGACTTATGCAGTAACGGCCTTTATTATTTTGATTGCGTCGAGACTTTCGAGATGGGTTATAGGATGATGGTCGCCAACGATGATCGTGTTAACGGAGAATTCTACGTGGCACCCATCTACAACTACTTGATTGAGCAAGGCAGGCGAGTTCGATATCGTTTGGTCCGAAATTCACAAACTGTCCTTTGCGGCACGCCCGAAGAATACGAGACCCTCAGAAACAGCAACTGGAATGGTTTTAGCTAGTTAGCAGATAGAATACGCACAAACCAATAGCTCATTTGGTTAGCTGGGGACGGCTTCTTTCAGTCCTACTCTCTCTCTATTTTCTATCGATCATAGGAGCTCTCACAGCGTGAACGACAACATTGGTTCCATCACTTTTCGAAATCTTTCGATAAAGCCTCGTCGCATTGATTTAGAAGCAGTAAACAGCGAGGGATCCTACCCCCTCTGGTTTGAATTTGATAGGACGCTTACTACCTCGACAAACTTCCTCGCCGTGGCCTTGTCAACTTTGTGCGGCACGAAGTATGATCAAATTCATTTTGATTTTCCAGTTGCAAAAAAGATAGTCGATAGGCTCTCATTGTTCACCAAAGCCGCAGTCACGAGCAACGGTACCGAAGCCTCCAGCCGCCCCTTGGGCGCCAATATAACGCTGAGCTTTAGCGGCGGATTTGACTCGCTTGCAGCCCACCGCTTGTTGGATGGAGCTGCGCATTTAGTCTCGACTGATTTCGGCGGATGGTTTGAGAGGGAGGCCACGTTTTTTGAAAAGTTTAAACCTTTAGTGGTCTCAACTAACGTCCGCCGAACTCCTTCCCAAAATGATTCATTCGCCCGTAATCATTGGACTTTTATGTGCATTGGCGCAATCCTGACGGCGGAGTATTTAGAATCAGGCTTTCACGTGTTTGGATCTATTTTAGGTGAGCGGTTCGCCCGCAAGCCAGGCCGCAGATCCGTAGCTCCGCTCGAGGTACTGGGTATTAGAAACGTTCCGATTACCGATGGCATTACTGAGCTCGGCACAGCGAAAATTCTCGCTCAGACCGACGGTCCCCTAGTTGCTGAAGCTATTCAGTCCCTAGCAGGAAAAACAGACAGGAAGCGTCTACTCAAACTAATTCTAGCTACGGTGGCAGCCGAGGAGTTAGGAATAGATGTCCCACTTCCAAGTATCCCGGACAGTTGGGACAAGCCTATTACATTCGACTCATCATACACAACGGCTCTAAGTACGCTGTACCTGATAGTGAAGGGCAAAGAGCATTTGATTGATCCGCTCTACGAAAGGATTCCCGAGAGCGCATTCTCTATCGCACAAGGACTAAGTCTAGACTTCCTTATGAAGGTTAATACAGACTTCTATTCAACGCTGCCCCTCGACTTAGCAACACAAATCGCACCTAGGTTCTTGGAATTGGGGTTTTCTCCTTACACGGAAACAGACTGGGTTGAAGCCAGAATCGTCCGCGCGTACCTCAATCGCGTTTTTGATCTTGCCCCAACCAGGCGATAGCTATAGATGAGTAGTTATACAAGTCTTTCGCAGTTTGAGAAAGGGACGGCGCTCTAATCAGGTGAGCGCACCTGCAGCTGCTGTTGATAGCTGACTTATGCCAGTTTATTGCGGAAATTTGCGACCGGTGATCGCCTGGATGATTACGCCGAGGTCGGGTGGCAACAGCCGCAACATCAACATCAACAAACAGCAAATCGCCCGACATACTCAATGCCGGTGGTGCCAGGATTGGAAGAACGTCGTCGTCTGTCGTCCTTGGCTAACCTCCATCGGCAAGGCCTACCTCGCCCAAGCACAAGCACTGCTCTGCTCTGCTCAACGCAGCTTGCCGAAAGGAAGTCCGCGCGACTTTTGCACGCGATACCCCTATAGCGCTCGCAACCGAGCAAGACTTTGGCCGCGCAAACCACGTACAAGCCTGCCAGGCAGAAGCGCAAGCGGAACCAGGCCAACTCGCCCGACGGTCTACGAGACCCCCTTCCCCCCCCCCCACCTTGACCATCCGACACGGCTGGGCAGGACGATCATGAACCCAGCATGACACCTCGCGCCACCCATCCCAATCCTCCGATAGAACACGCAGTTTGTCGCTTACTCCTCACCGGGGGACCGATACGCATCGAAGATGCGGGTAGCAACACCGACTTTTGCGGTCGAGTCCTCACCCCGGAGGCGGTCTTGACGGTGCGGATTTTGAGGACTGTTGAGGTTGCCTGCAAAGGGCAAACTGACAATATGCATGGTCTGAATACCTCGAACGAGAACTCTTTCCAACATCGAGCTACGGTGCCAAGTATTCGGACAGTTGCTTAGTTGAACTGAAGCTAGCCTGCCTTCGTGTCAGTGTCAATCGCGATTCCAACTTGTCTCACGAGGTTGGACACAGCGCGAACCGGTGCAGGGAAATCCGAGTCTAGAAAAATCTCTGCCGCATCGAGCTCTTCGGCCAGCAAAACGGAGGTCGCTAATTTCGCTGTAGGATAGCCGCCTTTATCTTCAAATACGTCGGCGTTGGTTGGCACAACAAGTCCCGACGTCGATTTGAGACTTCCGTTCCAAGCCGCATTACTCAAAACCACCAAGGTTTTAGGCCCTGCCTTTTGGAGACTGTCAGCAACTGTCACGGCGTTTGAACCTCGGAAGATAGGTTTGGGATAATATTCGATAGGGCCTGGAAAAAAATCCATTCCCGCATGTGCACTAATGGCTGCGGCAGTGTTGGGACTCATCTTTTGAGGCACGACAAACTCACCACCAGACCAATTGCCGAAAATGAGATACAAAGCAACCGCTTCAAGTTCTGGGTTGATTATTGCGGGAAGTTCATCCAGCAGCCAAGTTCTCGAAGGCGGCTCAGCGTCATACTCCGATAGTTCAGCTGTATAAGCAATCTGTCGGTTCTTAGTTCGACTCTTACTAATCCGCATTTTCAATCTCCCAGTATTCGTTGCCGAAGATCATCCAATCAGAGTCTTCGACTACAGCTCGCTCTACTTCCCCAGCAGCACAAATCTTTACACTCCATGGGAAGTTCCCCGCATCGGAAGCATTGTCACGCTTAACCAAGACAAAATCTATCTTAAGCCCCTCGTCAGCGATCATCCGCCCAGCGCTTTTCAGTAGCAGCTGGATTTGGTTCCAACTGCTTGGCGTGGTTTCTTTATGAGCTGTTCGAGCCTCAACTGAGAAATCAAGGCCGGCCTGCCTAGCTGATACAAGATCATTGAAGGTGGCATTTCTTACAATAGTCAACGCCACAGGCGGCACCCCTTCGGCCCCAATGGAAACCTCGGCTTGAACCAGGTGTCCATCCCATACATCTGGGACAGACGTATTGACGGGCTGCGCCAATATGAGATCTCGGTTGGCCAAGTGATCCGGAAGGAAAAGTTCAGCTTCCTTGAGCATCTCCTCGCGAGGAGGAGTTCTAGGATACTCGCCAGATTCCTTTGCAGCGTTTTCAATATTCTTAAGGTCACCCGGGTTTAGTCGCCATTGAATGAACTTCAAAGCCGAACTCGCGCTAGTGAGCTGCCTGTCGCTGTCTAGCACAGTGACTTGTCTACTGTGCATTCGCCGAAGTGTTACGGGCTTGCCAACATGGCTAAGCTTTAATCCAGATCGAAGCAACCTGAGCATAATGTTATTGTCCACACCGCTTGTCAATGATTCGTCGTACTTCAGACTGCGAATCACATCGGTGCGAAGCATCCATGTGCTGTGCCCCGGAGCGGAGCCTTTAGGCATGGCTGTTCCTATTGTGGGTTTTTTGGACACAATAAGGTGCAGTTCCCCGGTAGTGTCGTCAAAGTTAATGAAAGACCCCACGTTGCCGACAGTACCTGGCTCAAGTCCACCAACTTGCCACTCCAAGCGCCGCGGATGCATGAGATCATCGTCATCAAGGACTGCAGTATAGATTCCACGACTCTTCTCGGCTGCTAAATTGCGAGCCGCAGAAATTCCAGCATTCTCCTGCCAGTAATAACGGATGCGATCGTCCCCGAAAGCATCCAATACTTCTTTGGTATTGTCGTCGCCGCCGTCGTCGATAACGACGATCTCGAAGTCCTGGATCGTTTGGTACAGAACTGATTGGATCGACTCCCTGATCAAGTCAGCACGGTTGTGGGTACAAATCGCAACTGTCACCAGAGGCGGGGCGTCTGTCGGGCGATGGTCCCATCGCAGATAATTGCGCACGAAGCTTGAATCGTTGTAAACAATGTCCCGATTCCGCTCAACGGTGGCGCGCCCCTCCGCGGTCTGGTCAACAATGGCGCGCGTCGAAGGGTGCCACATGTGATACATCCGCACATCGGGGTCGTTCACCCACACAGTTTTGAATCCCGCACGTCGTGCCCTTTGGGCGAAGTCGAGATCTTCACCCCCATAAGTATGGAAACGTTCATCAAAGCCGCGGATCTCAAAGAATCCCTGGCGAGAAATTGCCATCATCCCGCCCATCCCCCATCTAGGACGAATTCGGGAGCTTTTTTCCATTACCTCCCACTCGTTTGGATGAGCAGCCACCCAGTCGTCATCCATGCCCTTAGGCAAGTCTCGACACTGCAGAAAATATGCCGCTCGTGGCTGAGCGAGCGCAATTTCAAGAATTCTCTCGAATGATGTTGGCGAGAAAACCATATCGGCGTCTGTGGATACGAGAAGTCTGCCATGACTAATCGCAAATCCAGCGTTCAACGCTCGTGAACGAGACCATACGGCTGCGTCAGTGGTGTAAACGTAGCCGCAATCGAGTTCTTTTGCCAACAGTTCGTTAGCGTGAGCATCCATCGATCCATAGTCCGAGATGATCACCTCGCCGTTAAAACGCCCGAACGACCGCTTAATGCTCTCCACTGCCAGCCGGATCCGTTGGAGGCCCCAGTCTCGGAAGCCGATTACAACCGATACATCTATCGGCTTCATATCAGTTATTATTTCATTAGATGCCATTTGCTGTAAACCCAATTTGTGTTAGCTTGTTGAACACTGGCGACGGCGTCCGAATCTGCAGATCCACCCCTTGGATGTTTGCGAGTTCCTCCCGCTTAGACCATCGCACGATTTCAATCGTAAGGCTCTCGACTCCGTCAGGCAGATGAAAATAGTTCGTATACCCTACCTGCCCCACATCCTGCTCGCTGTTGTAAAGAAATAGAGCACCGAGACCTTCGGAAAAATGTAATTTGACTTCTTCAGCTAGTTCCCGGGTGGAATCAACTCCAGGAAACCGGAACTTCAAAACATAGTCCTTCGAGTTTAGGACCCCATCAGCACGGACAGCCAGTCGAGCGGGCACGTCCGTTATCGGTAACGGGAACTTTACTTGCATACGGGCTACTCTACCCTAATACGGCCTTCGACTCTCAGCACGGTCCCAGGGCTAGCCCATATCATGTCTAAGAAATTCTTTGACAGGTTTGGAAGTGCAAGGCACGTCGTGCTTTCCACGACATTTTCAAGAAGCTAGATACACCCAGCCTGACAACCAACCCGGTCAGCCCCAAGTTCCCCACGCATAACGACAACAGTATTTGTGCTAGGTATGTAAAATGTGGGACGTCTGTCGCATTTTCTAACTTTCGGGGTAGGTCCAAAGTTGATTCATCAAAGCAGCCAAGCTGCAGAAGCCTTCAAAATCGTCCAGTTGCCAGTTTCCGTCATTCAGACTGAACGACGTCAAGAGTTTGTTGATGCACTAGTCACAATATCCACCGAGTACTCCGCCTCTGCAGCATTTGATTTTCTCCGCGGTGCTCTCACCAAAGGCCTAGAGACCCCGCTGGCCGCGGTTGCCGGTCACAAGATCACACGAGCCACCAGAGATTACGCCCAGGGTGCCAGTAACTTGTCCGTGATCTACGCCGCACAACCATCAAACACTTATGTCTCTTATTTCTATGGAGATGCCCTTGCTGCTGCGGGGCTACTGGAAGAACTCCGCTCACTAGCTTGCCAAGTGTGGCAGGAGTGCTGCGACAGTCCGACACCGGACATCACGCGCAGCCGTTGGGCAACGCTATTGCTTCAATTTGGATTGTCACAGGAGGCTGCCAGCTTTATCGGCTCACTGGAAGAATCGAAGGTTACCAAGGTTCTCCGCAACCGTCTCAGCAGTTTCACGTCAGGGCTACCATCTACACGACGACCCGTCTACGTGGTAAATCTGCGAAAAGACGAGCGGAAACGCCACATTTGCGAAAGTGCACTTACTTGCGCCGGCTACAAGAATGTCACCGTGACAGCAGGGGTTGAGGCCTCCACGCTGCCCGCATCAGCAATCCGTGCAGTACTCGCGGAACCCGATGTATTCGGCAAGTTTGGATACGGAGCGGTTGGCTGTTGGTTGAGCCACGTCGCTGTCTGGGAACGAATCGCTGCCGGGAAAGACGAGTGGGCCATCATCCTTGAAGACGACGCTCTACCTGAATTCCATTCCTCTGCGCTTGATACACTCATCGAGTCCTTCGAGGATGAAAACCCATACGATTTCGTCTGGCTCAATGAGCGGATGTCCGGCAAGGCACAAGGCATAGGACCACAGCACCAACCCTCCCCCGTTGATCCGTGGGAGTTGTTGGCACTGTGGGGTCCAAACCGGTCTGCTATCGGCACCGACGCATATGCGCTCACTCGCAACGCAGCAAGCGAGTTACTCAAGTTCGCTGAGCAAGGAGTGTACGGCCATATCGACGGATTTCTCGCCGCCTGGACAATAGGACGACGAGACAATCCAACGAACCGAATACAAAATCTGGTCCTCGATTTCCAAAGTCGGTTCGATACAGCACCTGCGATTCGATCCACAGCACTAAGCATTCCGCTTTTTAAAGAAGAAAATTTTGGATACTCATCTAGGTAGCCACGTGAGAAGCGCTAGCCAGCGTTCTTCTGTTGTGTCTATAGAGTTTTTGGACACGGAATCCATGGAGTTCTTGGCCACTTTCTAGCGGATCATTTTTGCATCCTGCGCTTCGGTCGAGGCTTGGCCAGTTTCGGGTTCATCCAGGGAGGTTGGCGGTGCTTCATCCCTTCGACGAGGTTGATGTTGATTTGCCCGCCTGGTGGCCTGTGATGAAGTGTGACCGGCAGTGGCACGCTGAAGAGGAACTCACCGTCATGGGCTGTGAAAAACTCCGCGACATCGTCGTCTGTGACCGTGGCGTAGAGCTCGCGGTTTTTGAATCTCAAGCCGATGTAGAGTCCGTAGCTACACACTCGGACGACACCGTCTTTGCTCACGCGGACCTGGTCTGGGATCCCCCAGTCGTTTGTTGGTTGTGTCGTCGGCACCGTTAGTGTGGGGGTATCGGTGGGAGGTATGCCGTGTTGAGCTGCCATGTCATCGGTGCTGGTCTCGGGTGAAGTTGCCGCTTGCCCGGGACCGTTTTGCACTTCGGATGCTGACTGCGGGTTGTGTGCCTGGTTGTAGGCCAGTACACGGGCCCAGACCTAGTCAGGGTCAAGTGGTTGTGCGTGGGTCAAGGTGCTTTGGGGAAGGTGTCGAAGGCCTGGCGTGGGGTGATGTGCATCTTGCCGACCAACAGTGATTGGTGCCGTCGTCGCTCGTTGTAGACCAGCCGATACTCAGCGAGATACGTGTTGACCTCGGTAAGGCTTGCGGGGTGGCGTGTGCGTCGAGGAACTGGGTCAGCGCGCGGTGGGAGCGCTCGTATTTTCCCTAGGTTGTCGGAGCGAACCCGGCAATGGCGAGGACGCCTTCGCTGGCGAGCCACGTTTCAGTCGCCGAGAGGTATCCACGGTGGTAGGTCCTTCCTCGAATCCATTCACAACACCGACGTGCTCGTACTCGATGACTTTCTCATCACCCCGATCAACGAAGCCACCGGGCATCAACTGTTGACCATCATTGCGGAACGAGAAAACCGCGCCGAGCGACCATCGTGACATCCCAGTTCGCCCCCATCGAATGGTGCAAGTTTATCACCGACGCTGTTATCGCTGAGTCAATCCTCAATCGGCTCGCCGTCGGCGCGGAGATCATCCACTAGAAGTGTCATCCACTAGAAGGAGACAACATGCGCCTGACCCACTAACCCCACCCAACCCCCAAACGCCCGGGTGTTACTGGATACTCACCCGGGCGTTACTCGATCCTCACCATGGCGTTACTAAATCGGTGGTCTGAACAATTTAGCCACAAGGCGATTGTGAAGCGTGCTGGGGCGCGATCGGCACCGACGGAGTCGAACAAGAAATAGTAAATCGACCAGGGCCCGTAATCCAAGCCCTGCTCCGTCAACGTTTGTCTGGGATGGATGACCGCGATCTTAGCGGAGTCATCAAATTTTCCTGCCGGGTGCTTCGGGGCAGTCGAATCCGGCATGGTGCCAGATCGTCCCTTCTGTGCATCCGGTTTTTGATGTTGTGGTATGTCTGCCGCGAGATGCCTAGTTCTTTGCAAAACTGTGTGATCGTTTTGCCGTCACGAACGGGATCGAAATCTGCGACTTTTCCGCGCTTGTGCAATGGAATAGCCATCCGACTATTCCACCGCCTTAGGCGTCCAAAAAGCCATTAGACATCCTGTCCAAAAGGTCATTGGACTCCTTGCCCAAAAAGCCCTTAGACATGACATAGCTAGCGTTCTTCACACCCTTAGTTGGGGTTCGCAAATTAGTCTCGTGTGATCGCGAGCGAGTGCAGCACAAATGGCTCAGGAGTGGTACCGAACGGCTGAATTCCGATTGCCACGATTTGATATCCTTCTGGCAAGGAAACTTCCAAATCGTGTGTGTGCCGACCGGGTTCAGTAGGAAGGTAACGGAAATATCCGATGTGCTCGTATGACGATGACCACAATCCCTCCACCTCTCCACCTGCAGGAACGATGTTCCCATCCGCATCTTCAACTTTAAATTTCAAAAGTGCTGAAGTTGGATAGATTCTTTCTGCATATTCTGCGTCAACTTTAATGGAGAAAGTCGGCTGTCCAGTCTTAAGCTCAAACCAAGTCCCCTCCCCCTCAATCTTCAGAGCACTCGCTAATTCGACGTGTTTCGGGGCGACGATTCTCCCCTCAAGCGTAGGAAACGCCTCCGTAACGTCATATTGACTGTCCAGTGCCGGGAATCGCAGAAGCTGCTTCTTCACCGCTTCCTTCGGAGAAGTCCCCCCATAGACCGTGTCCTGACCTACATGTCGTGTCCATAGCCATGAGACCTTCTCCGCGTTGACGACCACAGACCCATAACGGTCCGACCGGTTATGCGCTACATCCGGAGGAGCTATCATTTTGCCGTTGACGACACCGCCAAAAATCGACATCAGACCGATGGCAATCTGTGGCATGTAACAGTCACGAAATTGACTGAAACTTCCATCCTCATAAAGGGCCGTCACGCCCCGAGCCAGAGAAACACGCATCCCCGCAAACTCCGGCCGTACATAGCGAGCTACCTGATCAAAGAAGTCCACCGAAACGAGGTCATCATCGTCTAGGCGGTACATTCCAAACCCACACGAATTCATGTCGTAGCCAATCTGGTAAGGATTAACCGAGCTCTTTCCAGCGGTGTGAGGCTCAAGTACGACGAAGCTAAAACGATCTGCAAGGCTTTGAAGCTGCGTTTTATATCTTTCTGGCATCTCTTCCGAATAACGAACGATATGCTTAAGGCAATATTTCTCTGCTGCCGCTGCTAACAGTGGAAGACTGAGTTCCCCGAAGATCTGCAAACGTGGCTCAATCCTCTCCGGTGCGTACAAATAGTCGATGTATGCCTGCTCGGACTTTCCAGCCGCGCGCGATGACAACCACGCATCCGACTCGGGCGAGAACAAGCTAAACCGCGTGATGCCAAGGAAGTACATAGCAATTCTTTCAAGGTTGTGGACAACGAAGTACGCAAAGAGCGAGTAGCACTACCGCCAGTTAATCAACCTTCAGCACCCTCACACAAAGGAAGCGCACTTAGACGATCGTACTATAGTAGATGTGTTACGGCCGATATACTCAAACAGGTCAACCAAGACTCTCAAGAGAAGGTAGCGCTACATGAAACCAGATATCGCATTCGTCGGACTCGGCTACATCGGACTTCCCACGGCAGTGGTAATGGCGAATTCAGGGTTGAACGTCGTCGGAGTCGACGTCATGGCTGACAAGGTTACTTCTGTCAACGCAGGCGAAGTCCCGATCGTTGAGCCTGGCCTCGAAACAGCCCTCAAGGAGGCCCTTGCATCCGGCAGGTTCTACGCAACCACCGAGATGCCACACGCCAGCGCCTACATCATCGCGGTGCCAACACCGTTTGACGAGCATCACGCGGTGGACATGCGGTACATCTACTCTGCAGCTGAAGCAATCGCTCCACACCTCGAGGGCGACGAACTAATCGTGCTTGAGTCAACTTCTCCGCCTATGACCACAGAAAAGATGGCTCAACGCATTTTTGAGCTACGCCCCGACTTATCCGCTGACCATGAAAACGAGCACAACGAAACTACTTCTAAGGTTATCCACTTCGCGCATTGCCCCGAACGTATTCTTCCCGGACATGCAATGGAGGAACTCCGGACTAACGACAGAATCATTGGAGGTACTACGATACGCGGTACCGAACGAGCAAAAGCTATCTACGCCCAGTTCTGCGAAGGGGAGTTGTTGGAGACGAACGCTCGTACCGCAGAGTTGGCGAAGTTAACGGAAAACTCGTTTCGAGATGTTAACATCGCCTTTGCCAATGAACTTTCCATGATTGCAGATGACTTCGGAATCAACGTTTGGGAGCTCATTGAACTGGCAAACCACCACCCCCGGGTCAATATCCTGCAGCCTGGGCCTGGCGTAGGTGGCCACTGTATCGCAGTAGATCCTTGGTTCATCGTTGCCTCGTCCCCCGAACAGGCGAATTTAATTCGCACCGCACGCGAAGTCAACGATTCTAAGCCTGACTGGGTCTTGGAAAAGGTGAGCGAGGCGATCAAGCGAACGAACGCCACACAGATCGCCGTGCTCGGCCTAGCTTTCAAGCCTGACATCGATGACTTGCGAGAGTCACCGTCGTTGAAACTCGCCGAGTCGATCACGACATCGCACCCTGACTGCCAGATCCTTGCTGCTGAACCAAATATCAAGGCACTACCGCCACAACTCGCCAAATTTCCAAACGTACAACTGGCAGAGGCCGATCAAGCCATCAGACAGGCCCAGGTAGTTGTCTTGCTCGTTAACCACAAAGAGTTCAGAACTCTATCTGCAACGTCGCTGAGGGGAAAGGAACTCGTCGACACTAAAGGAATCTGGGACTCCTAAGAACTGGGCTACCCAGGTGTTGTCCTAAGCCAGTTATGTCCATAGAGTCTTTGGACACGGAGTCCACTGACTTCTTGGACACTTTCTAGCGGATCATTCTCGTGGTCTCTGCTGCGGTCACGAGCGAGACAGTCACGGGGCACCTCACCGTGTTCGACGGTGCTTCGCTGCTTCGACAAGGTGATGTTGGCTACTTATGACAGGCCACGCTGCCACTGCATCACCGAAACACGGTACTTCCAGAAGCAACTATGAAGGAGCCCTGCAGTACCGAGTACGCGGAATCGTGGTACCAACTACCCCGAATCGACGGACTGACGGACATCAAGAATGGGCTTGGGCCGTTCCTGAAGCGAGATGGACTGCAACCGGGCTTGGTTCAATTTGGTGGCGAAGAGTCGGGCCGACAGTGGAGGCTTCCGCGGCATAGCTCCAAATTCATCAGCGGACTCCATCCGGTACGTGCCGCACCCGAGTGAAGCGGATACAGGAACCATCACCCACGCAACTTGAGCCGCTACCGGATAGTCACGACACTGCCACCAAATAGCCGGTCGCAACATGGAACCTCTCGAAGCTGTCGGCAGCGACCAGGGCTTAAAGCACGGGCTCCTTGAGCCTTAGGTTGATCGGCGGATCGGCGGCTATAGACGCACCGTTGCTCAGGCATAGGTGGCCTTGGATTCTCATCCGCCTTTCTGGACTATGCCGTCGCAGTGATGGCTTTGTCGACATGATGGGACTCGTCGCCAACCAGCTCGCAGCGGTTTTCTTTAGCGAATACCATTCGGTCTTTCCGCTACTGGGAATGTCCAATAAGTCATTAACCCTGTAAACATGACAGTGTCATCCTACGGCACACTGTACGGCACCGGGACCGCCTTAGTATACAAATCCAAGAAACGCTGCATCGCGTAACGGTCCTGCACATACCGGATCCCCTCCTCAGCTTCGCGTTCAAAAACGGAGTAGTCGCGACACCGCAAAACGTAATCCCGCATAGCGTCGAGACTATCGAAAATGTACTTGTTAGGGTACATGTACTCTGCTCCCGCCCAAGGGCGGAGTATCGTAATATTGCCGGCTGCGAACCCCTCAGCAGCTGCGACGTGAGAGCCTTCGGCATCGCTTAAGGAGAGGACAAACCCCTTGTCTGCTAGCTCAGTCTTGGTATCCACCCAACCGACGAATCGCACTGCAGATTCTAGCCCGTTAACCCGGACAAACCGCTCACACTCGGCGAAATACTCGCGCTCTGCGGGATCATTGTACACCCACCCTAGCTCTTCCGGACGCTTGCCATACACGGTCAAAGTGTACCTACTATCAATTGCCCTTAATGATTTCAAGAGCTCTAGCGCACGGCGGTAACCTTTCCGAATCGGGATGCTGCCGACCATTACCAAGTTAAACACCTTATTCACATCATCAGAGCGTTCGTACTTCTCAGATTCGATGTAGTTCGGGATATAGGTTACCTTTTCCCGATCGAAGCCAAACACACGCTGAGTTTCCTCGAACATCGCAGGTGCGATGGTGATGATTCGGTCAACGTTCTCACGGTCAAGTTCGTTGCCATAGTTTTTCGAAGTTTCGAACCTATGTAACCTAATAGTGAGCGACTGCCTCGGCCGTTTGTTCTTAGAGTACCAGACAGCGTTTCCAAGCATCCATTCACAATGGATCGCATCAGCCCAGTCGAGTAGTCGCGTGCTCTGCTTTTCGTCGTGAGCTTCGTGGCCCTTCCATTCGTCGATACGAACCTGGTAATAGCGCTCAAGCTCTGGCACCGAGGGAAGAATGAACCGGAGATCAGGACCAGCAATCAACAACCGAATCTTGATCGCCTCGAGGAACTTCTCGAACTCCCCATCGATAATGAATTGGCAAATCTCCGCAAAACGAGACCCATAGGTAAACTGGCCAACTGCCTCAGCGTGGTCAGCAAAAAATTCGCGCAGGCTTTCAAACTGCGATCGAGAAAACCCACCAGTGTTAAAGCGGATCATATTCTGGATTGCTGCTGAAAGTGCAACTTGACCGCGCAGTGCAAAATAGTCGATCCCGAGGTTTCCAAGGATCTCAGAAGATAACCTCCATGCGCGCACGTGATTCGACAACTCGCGGTCTTGGTACTGCTGTGTGCTCGACTCGTTCCCGCTTTTAACAGCGACATGGTACACAAAGTCTGGCTCATCCGAGTATTCAACCTTGCCGTAACTCAACGCTCTGTATAGGTAGATGGCGTCTTCCGCCAAACGTAGATCAGTAGGCCACTCCATATCGTGCCGCAGCAAGAAATCACGCCGGTAAAGGGAACAGACGGTAGTGCTATGTTCACGAACTATTGTCACCGCACGTTCGTGAGCCGAGGTAAGCTTGTCCCACCCGTTTATACGGTTCATTACTACCCGCTCGCGTCCATTATCGCGGATCAGTGGCGCACGCACAGCGTCGGCACCAGTGGCTTTCGCTATCGCGATCTCTGCTAGAACACCGCTTGGTAGGATTTCGTCGTCTGGGTCAAGGTGAAATACAAACTCCCCGGTAGAGATTCCCAAGCCGGTGTTGCGAGGGACCGAAGGGGTCCCAGTATTCTCCGCTAGCCTGAATGTCTTTACCCACGGGCGGGTGGCTGCAAATTCCAGGATCTTTGCATAGGTACCGTCCGTCGAACAGTCGTCAACAAAGACTATCTCGATGCTCTCCAACTGTTTGTAGAGTTCGTCCAGGGAATCAAAACACTTTGATATTTTTGACGAGACATTAAAACTTGGAATAATTACCGAAAGTGTGGTCACGACACAGTCCTTTATACGTTATAGACGGTAGCTGGGGTCCCGGATGCAAGGTGCCGAAGAAAAGCGGCCAAATTAGCAGGTTGCACGAACACCGCAGTGAAGTGCTGGCGTTGACTGAATGTATACTTCCGAGCTCCTTCTACGCCCACTGCATCGAAGTCGGTGATCACCACAGGAAGATCGGAGTACTGAACATGGTTGCGTGCCGCCACAAACGTGGCCGAGTCAATGGAAGAACTCCGCAAAATATTTAGTCTGACCAGTAGCGCGTCGGTACTTCCACTAAATAGTTCAAACATTTCCGTCTCACCGTTGAGCAGAAGCGGCTCGTACACAACGCGAACGCCATCACGGTTGTATTCCGTTAATGCGTCTGCATACTCCAAATTCGTCAACCCTGATCCCAGCAATAGAACCTTCGCGCCGAGCCACTGCCCCATATCACGCAAGATCGAAAACGCTTCCCCAGCTTCCTCAACAGAGTTAACGCGCACTACGATCGGATATTCCTCTACAGTAGCAGCATGGGGGATACCACTGACCTGCAATATCTTTTCGAACCTCTTGCGATATGTGTGCTGCGAGAGGACTAACTCTAGATTTTCCTGACGGGCTCGTTCTAGCTCTTGTTGCGTAAGCTTCGAAAGTCCGTTCGGGTCGCGGTCAAGGTAGAGGACGTTGGAACCGAAAATCGCATCGACGCCCTCCGAGTAGTTCGAGATCACGTAGGTATTACATGCCATCAACTCGAAGATGCGGCGAGCGAACATCGTCGGGCTCTTTGTCACTGTGTTGATCGTAATACCAATTTCTGATTCTTTATATACATCACCCATCTGATCCCCTGCGACAGCGGCATTCAACGCAGATTGGAAGCGCTCGGGAAACTCGTGGCTTGGGTCATCGGACTCGTAAAAGCGGTCATATATCTTCAGCGTGCGGCCGGAGTTACGCACTGAGTCGAAAATCTGCCCCATTTTCTCACTACGCCCAGCATGGTTCGAGTACCAGCCACCAGCGAAAATAACATCATCTGAGCGGATTTGCTTCTCAACGGGATTAAACAGTCGAGGTTGCACAGCGAAGGGCAACACATGCACACTGCGGTGCCCATAATCTTCACTATATCTGTCAACACAATCGGCATCAGTAGTGAATATATGATCAAACTTGAGAGCGGTGTCTACGAAGTTGTGTTTCTTGTCCTCGTAATGGGCTGGATCTTCCTTGTTCCAGAACACCGTCGGTATGCCCCGTTGGTTACAGTAGTCCAAGATCTTGAGCAACTCTCCACGGTTCTCGGAACTGAAGTTTTCAGATGCGTAAACGCGTCCCTTCCAAGGGCGCAACGCTGAGTCGGCTCCACTCCAAGCCGACTCACAAAGAAACAGGTCTGGTTGGAACTGATCCAGCGCTTCTTTCCAGCCAGAGTACGGTAGCTCGATCAAGTCGCATTCAAATTTGAAGGAGTTGTGGGAAAACTCATCCAGGATCGCCGCAACTTTCACATCACGTGGATCACGCTTGGCTAAAGCTACGGAATCCATGCCATGCAATACCACACGTACAAAATTTCGTAACTCAGCTTCACCCGCCCAACTGTACAGCGACAGTCGTAATTTACTTGCATGTGAGGGCAAAGCGACGACTACCTTATTCTCGCTACTCACACCATTTGTGGCAAGGTAACGAAAACTTCCGTACTTGTCGGACTGGCTGGGGAGGCACCGAAAATCAATTTCTTGCCCGTTAGCATCCAGCGCCGCCGCAACGACAATGGCGGCCTTCTGGTTCGGCAAGGCTTCACGGGTGCACAAAGTGAAGTCGCACACTGCACTGGTATGGTTGTTAAGTTCAATGTCGATCGTAATGGGCGACTTGCTCAAGCGTACCGACTCGTAGGGGGCAAAAACCTTATCCACTGCGTATTCTAGGTCTGTCACGGTATCCCCAGGTTTTACGGATTGCTCGCGACTCAATAGTTCCGGCGAATTCCCGACCCGTGATGACTTATGAGCTGCGGACTGGGCTGGTTTACCAGTCTCGACCTGTGCTGTAGTCGCAACTTCGGAACCGTTGGCTGCATGAATACGCTCCACACGCGCCACTAGCTGATCAGCATGCCGGGTTAATGCCCCCAGCAGTTCCTGATCGTCTTTTTTAGTCGCCTGCAGTGATGCGATGGCACGATTCACTCGCTGATTCTGGCGCTCCGAGCGAATTGCCGCCAGCAAAAGCGCTCCCCCGAGTGCGCCAAAAGCAACTGCGCCACTGCCAAGTAGTAGTCCGATCCGACCGGTGGTTAAAAATCCAACAAGGGCAAACACGCCGAAGAAGGTGGCGCAGGTTAACGCCGTCCCGACGACCACAAACAAGATCGGTTTCTTCATGTCACTTCAACTCCGAATAGTTTCTTTCACCTGTTTTGCAATATACGACCGCTTCGCCAGACCATGAAACGAAGCACTACAACGAAAGTCACACTTCGTTATGGCAGCGCATCACTAGGCACAATAGTCACTCAAAAGAATAGTCGGTTTTTGGTAAGCTTCTCTCAACTGGTCCAAATGTTCCCAAGCCGGCGCTTTATCGTCCTTGCCCATCAGTCTGGCCCACTCATGATATTCGGGCGAAACTGATTCCGTCGGCCCATCCGCCACTACTTCACCCTCATGGATCCAAATACAACGCTCGCACAGCTGCTCAACCGTACCGATTGCGTGGGAGACCAGGAATAGGTTGCCAGCACGCCCGATCACCCCGCCGATCCGCTCTTCTGCCTTTGCGGCGAACGCCGCGTCACCAGTGGAAAGTGCTTCGTCTATAAGCAGAATCTCTGGCTCTACCGCAGTCGAAATTGCAAAACTCAAGCGCGCTCCCATGCCTGAGGAATAGGTAGACATTGGACGCTTAATGGCCTCACCAAGCTCAGTCCATTGCGCAATCTCGATTACCTGTTCTTGTGCTTGCGCCGGACTCATCCCCAGAGCAAGGCACCCAAGAAGTATATTTTGTTCACCTGTCAAGTCTCCCTGCAACGCCGGAGAAACCCCCAGTAGCATCGGCTTAGATCGCACACGAATTAGTCCAGAAGTGACTTCCTCTCCTCCAGAAATCAAACGCAGCAGTGTGGACTTACCAGATCCATTTAACCCTATAATCCCAATGGTTTCTCCCGCCTTTGCGACGAAAGACACACCTTTCAGCGCGTCTACCCGCATCCGAGCCCGAAGAAATGTGGTCTTACGAAAATCTTCGGAAGTACCACGACCAATCAAGTAAGTTTTGCACACATTATCAACAACGACAGTTGGAGAATCTACAACTAGTTCTGAGGTACTAGGTAAGCCGGACATATTTTTCCTCTGCACGCCAAAAATACACCAAACCGATGACGAAGATTCCGAATGTCCACGCAAAGAGCACAAGCCACTCCTGCCCTGCCGGGGGAATCCCATACAGCACGCTGCCTCGAATCACATCCAAAAACTGATACCCCGGATTAAACGTCATAATCGTATGCAGCAAATGGTGGTCAACGAAACGATCAATTGAAAACATCACACCGGAAAGAAAGAACCAAGCTTGACCAAAAAAGTTGATCAACGCTCTTGTATCAGGTACTTCGGCAGTTAAGCGTGCTGAAATGAACATAATCCCACAGCCAAAGATATGGATCATTATGAATAGAGGTACAACAGCCAAGATTGAAAGATGGAGAGGCTGGCCAAACTGAAATGCCAATGCAACGACAACCGCGATAGTAGCCGGCAATATATTGTCGATTAAATGTCGGAGCCCATGAGCTAGCACAAGCGTGGCTCGAGGAAACTGGAACGTTTGCACCATGCCACGCGAGTTCCTAATGAGCATTACGCCCTGGGACATCAAGGCTACCGGCATTCGCATAAAAATAACGCCGAGGATTAAAAACCCAACAAAGTTATCGATGCCTCGAGAAGTCTTTAGAATTAACCCAAACAGCAAGCCATAAAATGCGACGTCCATGACCGGTTGCAGAATCAGCCACAACCGCCACATCCGATAATCCTTCGTAGTACGTAACGCCTTAAAACGCGCGTCGGTAACAATGAAGTGCCGTCGCTCCCATAGCTCAAGGCAGTATTGCCAAAACGGGGGACGCGCCTGTAGCGGCTGAAGCTTACCAGCAGCAACGCGTATAACTACCTGCCCATCAGCCATGATGCTTCCTCTCTTTCCTAGCGCAGCGTTCTTATCATACGTGCCAACTCCCGAGCAGCGCCCGAGGCATCATCTAGATTAGACTTATACTCGGTTGCGTATCCATCTAAGGGTGAACCCGGCTCTACCACTGCCCAGATCGGGACACCCGCACCAGCATAATCGGATACTTTTGACGGCAAGAACGGATTGCATGCGTAGCGAGAACGCCTCGTGTCGGCGTCCACCACCAGTAAAACATCACACTGCGTTGCTGCATTTAGAAATTCTAAATATGGCAGGACCCCATACGCTTCTACAGCTATGGAAGTGCCATTTCGCGCGATATACTCATAAACAGCCTCCGGATGCTTCGTAAACACATGCAGCACTATCTCGTGCTTGCCTGTGTCTAGCGCACTTGCAGCAGCCAGTAACTCCTTCAGTCCTCTATTCTCATAAAAGCTTCCGAAATAACCGATGTTTAACGCACCGGCGCGACGATTTACCCTTGCAGGTACAGCGCTATATGCCGTTTCCGGTGGCTGCGGCTGGGGAGCGATCACAGCTTTTCCCCGTACGAATTCCTGCAGTGCTCCAGGATAAGGTGCTACCACGGCCTCGAGCTGGTTTACGTTACTGAAACTCAATGTGTCGGCTAGCACAAATGTAGCAAGCTCAGTAAGCGCAAAGTGAGAACCAATCGGCAGCGCACCCCAGCCAGCCTGCTTAATCGCTCGTCGTAACTTCACCGCTACCCGATGGCGGGAAATCTCACCCTCACGGAAATTACCCTCCGCATCAAAACACAATGGGTCTGAAAACTCCGCTTCCCAATGAACAGCCGGATGCTTTAACTTGTACAAGCACCCCGCAACATGCGAGCCAGTCCACAGCGCTCTGGAATACACGGATTCGTACGAACCTTTCGCCCTGCGCACGGCAGCCTGGGCGAAACGAGCAATAAGGTTCCACGAGGCAAATGAAGGATACACCTCAACCACACTTCGGCCCACCAGCCATGGTTCCACGATTGCCATGCTGGATGGATCTGTCTGGCGTACCGGGGACATATCGGCACAGATGACATCCACTAACTGCTCTCGCTCTGCAATTCGCTTAGCCACCACGTTCGCCGCAGGATCAGCAAATGGCGGGAAGCAGAAGGCAAACACAAGGTGATGAGGTTTTTTGGCATCAATACTGGACCACGGAAGACCGTGCACCCCCCGAGACAGTGCGGCGCTGGCCACATTTGCCCGTTTCTCCGGCTGACGCTCCAAGTAATCAGCCACAAACGTAAACTGCGAACGCACCAAGGAATCAATTGCCTCCCGCTGCGGTCCATCCACCGAAATACTCTGTAAAGCAGCTATTACATCAAGGCGCTGCTCAACTGAGAAATCAAAGCTTTGTCCTTTACGAGAAACCGAATCCGAGCGCATGCGGCGAAGATATGCAGTGGCGTTAAACGATGACGGAACGGCAATTTTTAACTCCGGGTGTTGGAGCAGCTGTGCGAAAAAAGCGACATCCTCGCCAGAACGTAAAGATTGATCGTAACGGTACCGTTCCAAATAACGCGCAGGCACCAATTTGCATGCATTAAAACCAAGCGCCCATGGAGCGAGCGCTAAAGGCACGCATTGCCCACGCATCCCAGCAATACGCGTATATAACAGCCCACGAAGGAGCTCGGCTGCTTTGCCATCGGGTTGCGGATGCTCGTCTAATATTGGCAGAAGCGCAATTGTCTCCGCATCCACTGTAGCTAGCCCCGTGGCGAGGAACTCCGGCTGCAGCGAATCATCATCATCTAGGAATGTCACATACGAAAAACGCACTGCTGCTAGGCCTGCGTTTCGTGCCGAACTTGCGCCCGCTTCAGGTACATGAAAAACACGCATGCTTATGCTGCTTCTCGCTTGCCAATTACGCAAAACGCTCAATGAGCCATCGTCCGCACCATTGTGCACAACGATGACTTCCCACTCTGTCACGGGCAGCGTCTGTGCCTCGAGAGAAGCGAGAACGCGAGGCAGACGATCGACTCCCTTATAGGTTGGAACGATGATGCTCACGCCCGGTTGGTAAGCTCTCATCGAAACCTCTCAAGCATCTTGTAGGACACATGTACGGCCCAGTGCGGCAAAAATTTCTTTACCGGCTTCGCCTGCTTAACTGCTTTCGCAATTAATACTGCTCGCAATGAGAACTCATTGAGTGTGCCTTGCGCAGCGGCAACCACTCGCTGCTCATCCGCCTGGACCCCACCTTCCAGAAGCATCCCAAACAACTCCCGAATATCTTCGCTCCCTCGGTCCTCTGGAGTACTGTTAGTCAAGTAAAACTTCACCCAGGAATCGTCAACCTCACAACCCAAAATCGCCCAAGCATCGTCCACAGTGAAAACTTCAACTACCAATGACGGCTGACTCTTGTCCACCCAAACCTCAACACAGTCTGCTCCTGCGTTATTATGTGAATCCAGCACCCGTTCAATAGCTTCTCGTTCTCCGTTGACCACAATCATCCGTGAGTATCCCACCACTGCAGCCAGATCAATGAGCGCAACGTCCTGCGTGATCATACTGCCGTTTTCGATGAGGGATAAGTCAACTTGGTCCTCCAAGTTCTTGATCACTACAAAGCAGTTGCCATATTCCTTCGAACGATACTGTTCTAGCTGTGGATCTAACTTAGTCAAGGATCTAATCCGCACTGAAACCACCGACCTGATAAATCAGCTCTAGGAAGTTCCGTGGAGCGATTTCCTCCCGCTGGTATTTCACCCATTCGCGCGCTTTTACGCCACGATGCAGGAGCTTTTTATTCTTGGCCAGCCTCGCCCACAGATGCGCTAGCGCCTCTGGATTGTTCGGTTCAACCAAATCACCCGCTTCGAGGTCGCCGATTAGTCTTGCTGTCTCACCTTGTACCACTCCGCTAATGTGTATTTGATTCTCCATCAGCTCATACGTCTTCGATGGAATTGCAGCCCGTAGGGACTCCCAGCTAGTTAAGTGCACCAAAGCTGTGTCAGCCCATTGGTAGTAGGAGTCTAGTTCCTCTAAGGATTTTTGGTGATCGAGCTGCAGACGTACGCCCAGTTGATCTGCTGTTTCTCGTAGAGAGTCCCAGGTGGCACCGTCGCCCACGAAATGTAAATCAACTTGCACCCCCTGTTTTTGAGCAAGTGCTGCCGCTCTGAGAGCATTCTCTAGCTTTTGTGCTCGTCCTAGCGTACCAGCATAGAGTACTCGCAACCTTGCGTTGGATCCTGCGGTAACGACTTCCTGGTTGCCCTGCTGCTTCATCGCTGGAGGAAAGACGTTGCGGACTGTCGCAACTGGCGTTGAAAGATCCTCCTGCAATTGAAGGGACAAGCATTCCGAGGTCGTAATGATGCCAGACGCATGCCGCAACGCAATAGTAATGGCTCGCTCGGCGATAGAAACCAACAGTTGAAAAGGACCACGTGAAAAAACACGTTCGCGGATCGAAGGTTCACCGGTTCCCGCATTCCAATCAGCGCTTTCGCGGAATAATGCCGGCCAGGCATCCCGTAGATCAATCACATAGGGCACACCAAAACGTCGAGATGCTAGGTAAGTTACAACTGCAGTCGGTAACGCGGGCACTGTCCCAATCACCAAATCTGGCTTGTAGGAGCGTAAAGCCCCCTGCTTCCTCACAACTCCTATGCTCATGGCAACGGCCGTCCACGCCTGATTGAAAATGCGGTGCGTCATCGACCTGCCGGAAGGGAAATAACCACTTCGCAGCACGCACTCACCATTCGGACCCTGGACTTGTTGAAATGAAGTCTTGTACCCCTTTGCCTCAACCCAGCTTCGCATGGAGACCTTCCGCTTATAGTGCGGGGGCGGAGCTACGACTACTACCTCATGGCCAGCGTCAAGCAGAATTTTAGTAAGCCACTCCCATCTACGCTGCGGCACCCCATTTTCCGGATGCCAGTATTGGGAAAGTACAAGGACTTTCACGCGTGCCTTACCTCCACACAATACAATGGCAACACTGATGATTCTGCGAAAAAACTAGAAAAATCGAGCGGCTTCTTGTAATCAAAACACTTTAAGAGAGTCTAGCAGCGACAGCGCGAATGACGGAATCTGTCCGGCCTTGTCCCAGGAGTTGCACCATTACCTTTCTTACCTTTGGCTGGAGCCAACGCCCGACAGAAAAAAGCTGTTTCTTAACTTCTGCACGTCGTGAAATACGCCGCGCCGTCGCCAGTTCGACTTCATTCAACACAGCTCGGTTTGCATTGTGCACACAAGAAACCGACGCAACAGAGATATCCCTCGCTTCTTCAACCAATGGAACAACTCTGGCTTTACGCACCGTCACGCCATCAGCCAAATACACACTTGCCATCGCCCGAAATCTGCCGGGTTTAATATCGAAGTATTTAAAATGTCCGATGGCTGAATTCGGTGACGTTGCCACTCCAATGACAGAAGATGCCTTAGCCACTCTACCTAAGCGTCGGGTTAGCTCCAAAGATAAGGCTACTGGATGCGCGCGCAGCCCGTCAGCCGCCTCTCCCTCGAGAATGACAGTCACTCCCGAGGCTCCTCCTTCAAGCGCAAACTCCCACCCGTTATCGAGTGATTTATCTACGGCAAATGTAGAAGTGGAACTATCTCCGAGAATAATGTCGCTAACCGCTGGAAAGTTCTCCCGGATCACCTGCGGAGAAGACACAGCTGGAAACCTATCCATATTCGCAAGCAATAGCGGAAGCATATTTTCCTGCCTGTGGCGCAGCAGGTTGTCTTGCCCTTCATGATTGGAACGAAGGTACCCAATTTGACGAGCATCCAATATCACCGGGGCATAGCGATCAGATTTATCGTGAGGTCCCGCGATTGGGGCAATTATTTTTTTATCGTCACCAACCTGGCAAACGTACAGTAACCCCATCGAATTCATTGGCATGTGTGCTTCACGAAAATTAAAATATTGCCCACCGTCCATCACAGCCTCGATACCTAGCGGTAGACTAACCGCAGTGCCTACAAATCGCTCATTAACATAGCGCGCCATTGCTGTAAAGTACTGCTTTGCCAGTACGTCATCATCATCAAGCCTGTATCTTCCGTAAACGCCAGAAACGTTGGCTTGAATATATGCATCAATCTCACCCGCGCCACTGGCCCCATCAGGCAGTTTCAACAACTTCAAAATAGGATAACGCCGCGCGGTACGCTCCAATGAAGTTTGATATTTTTCCGGGAGTGATTCCGAGTAAGTAACAAAGTGAACAACATTGTGCCCTTCTGCCGCACTTGCTAGCGCAGGTGCTGTCAGATTAGTAAAAATATAATCTCGAAAATCAAGTCGCAGAGGGTCATAAAGATACCGTTTATACTGCGCATCGGGGAGGACCTGATCCTCTCCCGCTGGCGATGCCGCTCCAGCACTTGCCCGCCAAGCTGCTGAGCGTGGAATATAGAGGCTATACCGTGTCTGACCAATGAAGTAAGGATTCATACGCGTAATATTAGCTGCTTCAAGTAGGAACTAGCTCGTACACCAATCCTAGGAGATCTGTTGGCATCCAAGTATCTGCATAATCGCAACTTTGAACGCTATGCTGAGCTCTCTCAAGGCGTCGTAATGCACCACGCAGGCTTGCAAGCTTTTCTGAAAGCTCCTGCAAAAGCTGGCATCTCGACAATTGCTTTCCCACAAACCACCCTCGATCTGATGCTCTTGCAACGCAATTCCCCTACGCTCACCATAATTTTCCACGCGGCAGCAGATCCCGCTCAGGTCACACTACCTCTATTCGTTGGCCAACACCTTGCGGAAGACCTCGATTCCTCAGTTCTTTTTGTGTCGGAACCAGCCCTCGAGCTCGGGGCCCCAATCGGTTGGTATGCAGGCTGTAAGACCGGACCTCGACAAAGTGACTTCCAGGATATTTTTGAGCATATCCAATCAAGTATCGGAGCGACGTCGTTAATTTTTTATGGCTGCTCAGCAGGAGGATTTGCTTCGCTTTACTATTCACACCAAACCCCTGGATCCCTGGCCATTGCAGTAAACCCCCAGACTGACATTCAAAAATATCACTCTGACAAAGTCGCTACTTTCACCGAAAAATGTTGGCCCGGTGGTTTCCCTTCATCTCAAGACGCTCACACAAATATGGTGCAACTATATGAGGCACCCTTTGCAAATCATGTTCTCTACGTCCAGAACATTGACGACCAATTTCACCGCAGCAACCACTTTGATCCCTGGTATTCAGAGTTTAAAGCTGGCATTGGGCACGACTGGGCTTTTCTTTTTGGAAACTGGGGAAAGGGACACACAGCTCCACCTGCATTCTTACAATCTGTAATTCTCAAGTATGCAGTAGCGCTGCGAGAAGACTGGCCAACTCTTATGCGCGATCCCGAGTTTAACCAATTGCCAAATCCGTAGGCACCAGTCAGTGCCCAGCGGTAAACTCCGCAACCCGTTCACCAACGCCAACTAGCTCCGCCACCGCCGCTACCGCGCGTTTAGCGGCGTGACCATCACCGTACGGATTGACCGCGTTTGCCATTGCATCATAAGCAGCGGGCTGATCAAGCAGGTTCCTTGCCTCTGCCACAATCCGCTTGCGGTCAGTTCCCACCAGCTTCACGGTACCTGCGACCACTGCCTCAGGGCGTTCCGTATTCTCTCGCATCACCAGGACTGGTTTCCCCAAGGAAGGAGCCTCCTCCTGGACCCCGCCGGAGTCGGTTAGTACTAGGTAGGCACGGTTCAGCAATGCGGTGAACTGATCGTATGGGAGAGGATCCGTAATGATGACGTTCGCCAAGCTCTCCACCTCGGGGAGTACCGCATCGCGGACCCTTGGGTTGAGGTGAAGCGGAAGCGCAAACACAAAATCGGGATACGCCTTCGCCAGGTCCTGCACGGCTTCGCCAATTTCTGCCATTGCATCGAGGTTTTCTCGACGATGAGTCGTGACTAGAATTACCTTTTGATCGCAATTTTGCAGCGCCTGCAAGCGCTGATCGTCAAAGCTGACATCCCATTCTTTAGCGGTCAGCAGGGCATCAATCACTGTGTTGCCGGTGACTACAATGTCTTTGCTTCGGAAGTTTTCTCTCCTGAGATTCTCTTTTGATTGCTCAGTCGGCGCGAGGTGAAGACTTGCGAGCTGCCCGATGATCTTGCGGTTCGCCTCTTCAGGGAATGGGGAGAAGATGTTGCCAGTCCGGAGGCCTGCTTCAAGGTGGACAATCTTCACACCGCGATGGAAACCCGCAAGAGCAGCAACCATTGCGGTAGATGTATCTCCCTGCGAAATAATCACATCCGGCTGTTCTTCCTCAATGATTGGGTCCAAGCCCTGAATCGCGCGGGAAACCAGCTCATTCAAGCTCTGCCCCGGCTTCATCAGTCCCATGTCGTGATCGGGCTCAATGCCGAAGCGTTTGTTCACCTGCTCCAGCATCTCGCGGTGCTGGCCGGTGGAAACAACGATGGATGCAAACCTGTCATCTTCCTCCAGCTCCTTAATGACTGGGGCAACCTTGATCGCCTCCGGGCGCGTGCCGTAGACGGTCATTACTTTAGGTTTGTGAGAAGACACGATTCCTCGCAGCCGGGTCAGTTTCTAGATACTTCTATTTAAACTACCGCATCGACCGCGATGACGTTGTCTCAGCATGCCTCATCAGTATTGTGGTAGCCATGTACCAATTTGTTGTCGGAGCAGCCGCCGGGTACGTGTTCGGCACGAAGGCCGGCCGCAAGCGTTACCACCAGATTGTCAACGCCACCCAAGCGGCGATGAACTCGCCTGTGACCAAGCAGGTGGTGGAGTCCACCCGCAAGGCCATCGCGAACAAGATCGACCCGGAACCGCGCATGCGCGAGGTGAAGGACCTGCGTAAAGGTCGCACACTGCGGGGGAAGAAGAACCCGGAGCTCGAGGATCAGATCCTCGAGCCCGACGAGGACTAGTCTGCGAGCAGTCCTGCGACAATCCCGTCGAGAATGTCCTTCTCGCTGATGATGAAAGAGGACGCACCAGCTTCTCGCTCGAAGGCGTCCATCAGCTCCTCCACGACTGTCGATCCGGACCCAATCACGTCCGCTCGCCCGGGGTGCATCGGTCCATATTCGAGGCGCTGCTTAGAGGTGCGGACGCGCAGATCCGCGGTGGCCTCTCGCATGCGGTCGAAAGGAATCTCCGACATGTGGATGCGCTCCGGGTCGTAGGAGTCAAGCCCTTGCGCCAGCGCCGAGAGCGTAGTGAAAGTACCCGCACAGCCTACGAACGTGCTCGCCTGAGCAAAGGGGACGGCCTCAGCTGCTTCCGCGATGCGCTCCCGGATATAGGTACGGGCTGCCGCCGTTTCCTCTTCGGTCGGCGGGTCGGTACGCATGAAGCGCTCCGTGACGCGCACACACCCCATCTGAGTGGATCGCGCTCCCTGCTCCATGACGAATTCGGTTGAGCCGCCGCCGAGGTCGATGACGCAGAAAGGGCCACGGGCCGGGTCGATGTCAGCGGTGGCTCCCCGGAACGATAGGTGCGCTTCTTCGTCGCCGGAGATCACCTCAGCCTGCGCACCCGGCTGGATCTGGCCGAGGAGCTCGCGGGTCATGGCGAAGAATTCTTCACGGTTCTCCGCGTCGCGTGTCGCTGACGTGGCGACCATGCGTACACACTCCACGCCCTCGGCGCGCATGCGTTCGGTGTAAGCGTCAAGCGCCTGGCGGGTCCGCTCGATTGCCTCCGGGTTAAAGCGGCCGGTCTCGTCCACGCCCTGGCCGAGTCGGACGATGGTGTTCTCGCGCGTGATCTCGGAAAGCGTGCCGTCGGCTTCTCGGCGGGTAATGAGCAGGCGGATGGAGTTGGTGCCGCAGTCGACAGCAGCGACGGTCAGCGGGGCTGTCATGCAAGCCCCTCCCCTGCTTCGTCGAGGGCGATACCGAGATCCTCGAGCGAGGGCCAATCCGCTGGAATTGCGGTGCCACGCAAGTTGCCGTGCTCGGCCGCAAGGGCAACGGCCTCGTCACCGAAACGGACGCGGCTCGGGCCTTCGGCGAGGGCGTAGGCGATGAGGACGTGGAGGCACTTGACTCGCTCCGGCATCCCGCCGCCGGAGAAATCGGTGCCCAGGTCCTCGATGGCGTTGCGCTCGGCAAGGTAGTGCTCGTGCGCAGCGAGGTAGTCCTTGCGCAGTGCTTCGCCGCTTTCGGAGTCCTCGTTAAGCCGGGACTCCATCCACTTCATCACCTGGGCGACTTCGAGTCGGGACGCTTCGGCGGTGAGGCGTGGGTCTGTGAGGTAGTAGAGGGTGGGGAATGGCGTGCCGTCGTCAAGCTTTGGAGCGGTCTTGAGCACGGCGGGCTGGCCGTCGGGCGTGCGGTAGGCGATCGCGAGCACGCCGCGGGGTACGCGGCCGAGCTGGTCGGCGACTGTGGCGAGATCCTCCGGGGTGGGTGATTCATGTTGCATGAGCCATATTGTGGCACAGGGCGGGGTGGGACAAAGTCAGAGTCACCCTAAGGCCAGCTTTAACCGCTGCGATGTGCTGGCGGATTCCGGCACAACAGGGACAGCTCGAATGGCCTTGCCCACCGTGTCCTTAGCCAGCAAGCTTTTGACCGTGGATCGCCGTCCGGCGGTCTACTGCGTATCTCGGCAAGCTGAGGTGCCGCCTAGGGCACAAAACGCAAAGGGGCACTAACCCCCGGAGCAAAGGAGTTCTCGGCCTGAAGCCTTACTCCCATTCGGGAACCCAGCTGTATCCTTCTGGGGTTGGTGCCCGCGCAAAAGCTTACTGCGTTGAATCTGGGTTCGGGGCGTCGGCCAGAGACTGTGGTGCTTCCGGTGCTTCTTGCTCAGGCGAGTCCGCGGGGACGGGCGCGGGTGCCGGTTTCTCCGGTTCCGGGAGCTCGCGGAGTGAATCCCACATGACTTCGCTCCAGGAGCGCTCGTCGGGAACCTCGTCGGTGGTGATGGACGGGCTGTGGGACATCCGCGGGTCGATGATGCGCCATGCAGACTCCCCTTCCGCCATCACACCGAGGCGGCGGCGCGCCTCCTGCTCCACGTAGGCGGGGTCCTCGTACTTGGCAATGTCCTCTTCTAACTCCGCCTTGCGGCGCTCGAGCTGCTCGATGGAGGACTGCGCGCGGGCAATCTCGGCGCGTCCCTCGTAGTAGTTGCGCAGCGGGACGGCGATGGCGATGAGGACGGCGATCACCAGGGCGATCAAGATCGCGGTGCTGGTGATGTCCTGCTGGAACATCGCAGGCAGGCGGCGTTTCTTCGCCGTTGCCTTGGCAGCGCGTTGGTCCTTGCCGCGCTCGCGGGAGGCCACCGGAACGGTGCGGGGCGTTTTGCCTCGCCCGCGTTTCCGGTTGCGTGACTGCGATGCGCGTGGGGACATAGTGGTAATTGAGTTTAGCCCGTCGGGTAGCCCGGGTGCGAAGGCGCGCGGGCAGGCGTTCGGGTTCAGCTGGCACGCTCCGCTAAGCGATCGTGATGCCCAGCTGTGGTGCAAGCGCGATGCCGGCCGCGAGAATTGCCAGCAGCGCCACGATGACGGCAACTGCGGTCCCTGCGGTGCTGCTCCCCTCTTCGGTCGCTACTTTCGTCGGAGGTGCCGGCTTTTCGCTTTGTACGCGCTTGAGCTCCACGTTGGCTTGGTCAAGCGCTGCTTGTGCGTCCACGCGTGCAGACTGACGTGCAGCCAGTTCTTCCTCCTGGCGCTCCACAGTGGCAGTGGATTCCTTGACCGCGGCGTTAGCATCGGCGACGGCCTGCTCGAAAGGCTCGCGTGGGGTGGCCTTCGCGTTTTCGAGTGCCGCGGTGGCGTCATCGAGTGCAGTCCGCTCGCTGCTCAATGCTCCCTCGGCGCGACCGGCCGTGTCCTGTGCGTCTCGCAGGCGTGCGGCGGTGTCGGTTGCGTGTTGGTTGGCGGATGCGGCAGCGTCGATAAGCTGCTTGAGCGATGCCTGACGCTCCGGCATCAATTCGTTGATCTTTTCCGTGTAGGCATCCACCAGTGCGATGTAGGCGTTGAGCGCCTTGATCTCTTCGTCGTAATCAACGGGCGTGACGCGCGAGTCCAGTGCGGTGGACTTGTCCCGCGACTTGTCCAGGCCAGAAGTATTCACCAGAGCGTAGGAAGGCTCTTCGCCGGGGTTGTACTCCGGGTTAGTCAGCCGCTTGGCCCGCATCACCTCGATCGCGCCGTGAGGCAGGTAAAACGGTTCGCCACTTGCCTTCGCTTTGGTGGTCATGCCGTCTTCGGAGTAGAACGCACCATTTTTCAGGCGCGTGTCCTCGATGAAGAACATGGTGGTAGCGTAAACGCGGCCGTCGTGAGCAACCTCGATGCCAACCGCCATGCCCTGGGAGGTCGGCGAAAGCATGTTCTTATTATGACCAGAGGACTCACGCCAGCCATCGAAGAGTTTGTAGGGCATGTTGTGCCACGAATTGCGATCCCAGGTTACGGGGTCGGACTGCCAGTCGTCGACAAAGTTGTACATGATGTTTTCGCCCGAATGACCCCAGGTCTCGCCGTCAGAGTGACGGAACGACTCTTTGCTGCCTGTGGTGTCATAATCCCACACCATCTGGCGCGACCACGCCTCCGCCTGCGCCCGGTACACCGGGTGCGTAACAAGCTCATGCAAACCGTGCGCACGACGGTATTGGTTAATCATCTCTTCAACTGCCTGGGCAGTGAGCCGTTTCCAGTCGTCCTGGGAGTAGTCCGCCCCCGTCTCGTCGCGACGCTTGGTCTCTGCGAGCGCATTCGTGGCGTTCTCGCGCTCCTGTGCAAACTTGCGCAGGGCATCTTCGGTGTCGTCCACGAGTTGCTGCTGCTCGTCGCGCTTGGCAACCGCCTCAGCGAGCTCGGAGTCTGCAGCATCTTGAGCGGCGCGTGCGTCGCTGACGGACTGGTTAGCTTCGCGCAGGGTGCGCTCCGCTTCCGCGACAGCGTTCTTCGCGTCCTGCTGCGCCGCCTCAAGTGCAGCTATGTCGAGCTTGGCGAGTTCGGCCTTCGCCTGCGCGTGCTGTGTTTTAGCCGCTTCGAGGTCCTCTAATGCGGTATCCACTTGCTCGCGTTGGGAGTCCTCTGCGGACTGTGCCTCTGCCAGCTTCGCCTCTGCCTCGGTGACAGCCTGTTCCGCGGCACTGACGCGCTCTTGCCACACGGCGAGCTCATCCTCGTAGGACTGCGGGGATGTCTCCGCAGGCTCAGTGTCAGTGTTGATGCTGGCGGTGGCAGTTGCCGTTACCGGCTCTTGGGCGAGCGCGTGCGGGGCCGGGGTAAGCGCGAGGGTAAGCGACGTTGCCGTAGCAATAGCGACAAGGGTGCGGGAGTACACGGTAGTGGGCCTTTCTGGGCACGAGGAATGACACGGGACGCGTCATACGCAAGTGTATCGCGTTATACACAGAAAGCCCCAAGGGTCGCCCAAGAATTCTGCAAGAAAGTGCAGGCATGCGAGCACCCCTTCGCCGCGGCGCGGGGCCGGGCGAAGGGGGCGTCGACAAGCAGGTGCTTACTTGAAGCGCGGGAAGGCGGAGCGGCCCGCGTAAACGGCAGCGTCGTCAAGCTCCTGCTCGATGCGCAGCAGCTGGTTGTACTTGGCCACGCGCTCGGAACGAGCCGGGGCACCCGTCTTGATCTGGCCGCAGCCAAGCGCGACGGCGAGGTCGGCGATGGTGGTGTCCTCGGTCTCGCCGGAACGGTGCGACATCATGGTGCGGTAGCCGTTGCGGTGCGCGAGGTCGACCGCGTCGAAGGTCTCGGTGAGCGTACCGATCTGGTTGACCTTGACCAGCAGGGCGTTGGCGGCCTTCTCCTCGATGCCGCGGGCGAGGCGCTCCGGGTTCGTGACGAAGAAGTCGTCGCCGACAATCTGGACCTTGTCGCCAATAGCGGCGGTGAGCTTGGTGTAGCCCTCCCAGTCGTCCTCCTGCAGCGGGTCCTCGATGGAGACGATCGGGTACTCGTTGATCAGCTCCTCGTAAACCTTGGCCATGTCCTCGGCGGAGTGCTCGCCGCCCTCGAACTTGTACACGCCGTCCTCGAAGAACTCGGAGGAGGCGACGTCGAGCGCCAGGGCGATGTCCTCGCCCGGCTTCAGGCCAGCCTTTTCGATAGCCTCGACGATGAGGTCGAGCGCAGCCTTGGTGGACTCGACGGACGGAGCGAAGCCGCCCTCGTCGCCCAGGCCGGTGGACAGGCCTTTGTCCTTAATGACGGCCTTGAGCGCGTGGTAGACCTCAGTGCCCTGACGCAGTGCCTCGGAGAAGGTCTCAGCACCGATCGGGGCGATCATGAACTCCTGGACGTCCACGCCGGAGTCTGCGTGGGAGCCGCCGTTGAGAATGTTCATCATCGGCACCGGCAGGATGTGCGCGTTCGGGCCGCCGATGTAGCGGTACAGCGGCAGGCCGGCGGACTCCGCGGCAGCCTTCGCCGCAGCGATGGACACGCCCAGGATGGCGTTAGCGCCCAGGCGGGACTTGTTGTCGGTGCCATCCAGCTCGATCATGGCCTGGTCGATCAGACGCTGGTCGTCCGCCTCGATGCCGGCGATGGCGTCAGCGATCTCCTCGTTGACGTTCTCCACTGCCTTCTGCACGCCCTTGCCCAGGTAGCGGTCGCCGCCGTCGCGCAGCTCGTGCGCCTCGTGCACACCCGTCGACGCGCCGGAGGGCACACCGGCGACACCGTTGGACATGTCGTCCAGCAGCACCTCGGCTTCGACGGTGGGGTTACCGCGGGAATCAAGAATCTCGCGAGCGAAGGCGTGGATAATCATAGCCATTTTTGGACACAACTCCTTTGAAGAGTGAATGGAAGTTTCCAGCCCCCAATTGTTCCAGAACTTCGCCAAAAATGCTCGTGTGTGGTGTGATCTTTTGCGCTAGCGGCGGGCGGGCTGGTTCAGCGCGTAGTTCGCTGCGGCGTCGCGGACCTTGGCCACGTAGTCGTTGGAGTTGTTGTAGCCGAACACGGCGGCGCGCCAGCCCTGCTCGGTGGCCAGGTCTCCGCCCTTTGCGCACAGGAGGTTAGCGGCGGCGAGTGCGGCGTCGTCGATCTGCTGGGGGTTCGGGTAGCCGTCGCCATCCGCGTCGCGACCGTAGTGGTGCCATGACTCCGGGATGAACTGCATGGGGCCCAAAGCGCGGTCGTATACGGTGTCGCCGTCGAGTGCCCCGCCGTCGGTGTCGTGGACGGTGGCGAAGTTGCCCGAGCCGTCGAGTGCGGGGCCGATGATGTGGGGATCGGCGATACCCGCGTCGTTGAGCCGGCCCGGGTCGAAGGCGTGGCCGGTATAGGTGCCGTGACGGGTTTCCACCCAGCCGATGCCCGCGAGCGTGTTCCACGTGATGTTGCAGGTGGGCCAGGCTTCGGCGGCGATGAGCGCGGCGTTGCCGTAGGCGCGCACAGCCTGGGGGTCGATGCCAGTGGCGTCTGCGATCGGGGCGGCCCATTCGGTGAGCTGGTCGGCGGTGCGGCCGGGACCGTGGACGTCAATAAGCGGCGGCGCTTGCGCAGCGGCCGGGGGGATCGTGGTGGGGACCGGCTCGCGGGTTTGGCCGGGCAATGGTTCACCAAGGAAGGACAGGACCCACGCCACAAGGGTGATCGCCAAGATGATGGCAAGCATGACTACGAGGAGCCCGGCGCAGCCGCAGCCCCTCGCGATGCGGCGGGGGTTAGTCATGAGGACACAGCTTACCCACGCCGGGTTAGGCGCTGGCGGTGGGTGGAAACAGCCTGTTCGGCTTTCACATCGGTCACTTAATTCACACCTGCCACACCAGTTACGTGTAAAGTGTGGCGCGGACGGTCACGCTTCGTGGCCGACGCTTCCCCAGAACCCATTCGAAAGGACACGAAACCATGAAGCGCATCACCACCGCCCTCGTTGCTGGCGCACTCGCCTTCGGCGCGCTCGCCGCACCCGCCAACGCGCAGACCAACTACGGCGAGCTCCTCCGCGTGCTCAACGGCAACGTGAAGACCATGGACTGCAACGCACTGCGCACCGTCGTCCGCGGCGCTGGCCTGGCGGGCGAGAACACCACCCGCTCCGAGTTCGTGGGCAACGTGAACAAGGCCGTCGGCGAGGATGCCGCGCTGCGCCTTGTTGCTGCGCCGACCGTGAACACGCTGGGCGACCGCGCGCTGGAGTGCGGCATTGTGAAGCCGGACGAGGTCACCCCGCTCAACCAGGCCATCGCCATGAGCTCCCAGATGTCCTCGCAGGCGGGTCTGCCGGAGATCCGCAACCTGATCCCGGCGCTGCCGACGCGCTAAGTCGGAATTACTCGGCCTGCTCGCGGGCCTTGCCCTCGGCCCAGAGGCGCTCCTGCGTCTCTAGGTCGACCAGCCCCGTCGAACCGTCGAAGAAGTACGGGGCACGTACACGCATCTTTTCTACGAACGCCGCCGCGACGTCCGCGAAGTTGAAAGCTTCGCGCTCGGCGGCGATTTCGGCGTGGAAGAGGACTTGCAGGAGGACGTCGGAAAGCTCTTTTTTGAGCTCCTCATCGCTGGCGCCCGACTCGATTGCTTCGGCGAGCTCGGCGCATTCCTCGCGCAGGTAGGGCACGAGTTCCTTGTGAGACATCGAGCGCTCCCACTCGCCCCGGCGGCGGGCCTGTGCCATCACGCGCACGGCCTCGGCGACCGGATCCTGCAGGGAGGGCACGGTGAGGACCTCCTCGCCGGCTGCCGCGCGCTCGCGCACCTGGGGGTCGTCGGGGTCGGTCGTGACAAGCCACGGAGTGCCCACCGTGGAGGCGGGATTGAGCGACCAGCGCACCGAAATGGGCACCTCCGCCGTAAACTCCAGCGGACCCACGAGCCTTTGCGCAACGTCCACCGGCACCATCTGCGGCCACCTAGCATCAAGCACCAACACAGTCATACCCCGCATTGTAAACGCGGGGCGTTGCCACCAACGCGTGCGGACATGCAAGGATAGACGCATGACTATCGCAGAAGCGCTTTCCGCCCAGAAACCGACCGCCGAGGACGTCGCCGCAGCGTCGTCGACCTTCTCCCCCATCCGCTGGAAAACCGGCTGGCCACACCACCTGCGCCGCGTCCCACCCTTCCGCGACGACGCCACCGCGTCGCTGACCCGCCGCGATGTGTTCCTCTTCGCGCAGGACGTGGTGGACTCTGGCTACAACCGCGACCAGATCATCGACTTCCTCGGTGCTGCGTTTGCGTTTGCCGCAGGCCAGACCAATCAGGTCCTGCAGCTGCAGCAGTTCTTGCGCAACAAGCACAACGCGAACCAGCTACTGCAGGCAATCCGTGGGATTGAGGGCAAGGACGCCGTTGGTGCCTACGGCGCGCTCGTGGGGACCGGGCTCGCGCCGAAGTTCGCCTCGCACCTGGCGTACTTCCTCGCAGGGCCGCAGGAGGCCGCAGACGAGAAGCCGGTGATCATCTGCTCCAAGCGCGCCGCCGCGGCCGGGCTGGCAAAGACCGCGGACTGGACGGCAGAGGACTACGCCGAGTACCTCGCCGCGCTGAAGAAGGCGCGCGACGAGTACGACTCGTCGCTGCCGCTGGATGCGGTGGAGTACGCGATCCGCAAGAACGCGGACGCGTAGAGCCTCGCGATATACGGGGGCTGGTTTGCTGCCAGCCCCCATTGTTGACGCGAAACTAGCTGCTCAGGCCCCCGCCGGTGGTGCCGAGGTTGTTGAACTTGTAGCCAATCGCCAGGAAGAAGCCGATCACCGGAGCAAACGGGGCGATCTTTGCGTCAGTGGTGATCGTCCTGGGGTAGCCGGAGAACTCCGTGATCTTCTGATCCTTGACGTAGCACTCCTGTTGCCCGCCCTTGTTGGCTACGCAGAGGATGCGGTCTGAGGGGTAGTCGCCTACCACGCGCACGCCTTGGGCACCGTAGTCGAAGAACTTCGGATCCCCGAACTTGATCACCTTGTAGCTGCGCCAGTAGGAGGCGTAGCCGGGGTCGTAGGGGTAGTCCTTCTCGGGGACGTAGTAGCCGCCGGTCCAGTCGGGGCCGTCGAAGGAGTCGTCCGCGAGCGCGGTGCCGGTGCCGACGACGGAGGTAGCGGAAAGTGTGAGGGCTGCTGAGAGGGCGGCGATGCGGGCCGCGTGCGTCTTCTTAGTCATACTCTAAAAATCTACGCCTGTACGGCTGGCGTTACGGGCGTTGTGATTGTTTTGGTACGAAAATCTGACGCGGGCGTGACGCGCGCTTAGGCTCGCGAAGCGCGGTCGTTGAGCTCCCGGCGCGCCTGCTCGAGTGCTACCAGGTCGGAGAAGAGCGCGTTGTAGGCCTCCGGTTCCTCCGAGGGGCGCATGCGCTCGAGTTGAGATTTTAGCTGCGCGATCTGGTCGCCTACCCGGGTTTCCTGCAGGCGGGAGAGGACAGAGTCGACGTAGCGGTCGATGTCGTCGGCGTGGATTGGCTCGACTGCGAGCTCGGAGACGAAGTTGCGGCCGGCCAAGTCGCGCATCTCGCCGGCGACCGCGGCGAGGAAGTTCGGGCCGTGCTCGGCAGCGGCTGCCAGGCCGCCGGCGTTGCCGATGGCTTCGCGGACTTGGCGGTAGGCGTCGTTGGTAAACGCGTCCGGGTTGATGCCCTCGAAATACGTACCGGCCTTGTCCGGGTACTGCAGCGCGACCTTGAGCGCTTCGCGCTGCGGCCACAGGATCGGGTCCCGCGGGTTCGGCGGCTGCAGCGCGGGCGGTTGGCCGGGTGCCACGGTTTCTGTATCGCGCTTGACCGCGACGCGGCGCTGGTCCTTCTTCGGGCGCTTCGCCTCGGCGCGTACCTGGTCGAGGACTTCGTCCGGGTTTGGCCAGCCCACCCAGCCAGCCAATCTGCGCGCGTATTCCTTTTGCAGGACTTGATCTTCGATGGCGGCGACGACGGGCACGGTGCGTCGTAAAGCTTGCACCCGGCCTTCAGCGGAATCGAGCGAGTAGTCCTTGAGCAGCGACTCGATGACGAACTCGAACATGGGCACGCGGTGGGCGACGAGGTCACGCAGGGCCGCATCGCCCTGGGCCAGGCGCAGGTCGCAAGGGTCCATACCCTCGGGCGCGACGGCGACGAAGGACTGGCCGGTGAACTGCTGGTCGCCCTCGAAGGCGCGCATCGCAGCCTTCTGGCCGGCCTCGTCGCCGTCGAAGGTGTAGATGAGCTCGCCGCGGAAGTAGCTGTCGTCGAGCATGTGGCGGCGGATGGCGGCGAGGTGCTCCGCACCGAAGGCGGTACCGCAGGAGGCGACCGCCGTGGTCACGCCCGCGGCGTGCATGGCCATGACGTCGGTGTAGCCCTCCACGATGACGGTCTGGTGTCGCTCGGAAATGTTGCGCTTGGCCAGATCCAGCCCGAAGAGCACCTTGGACTTGTGGTAGAGCAAGGTGTCCTGGGTGTTCATGTACTTGCCCATGGGGTCATCGTCGAAAAGCTTGCGGGCGCCGAAGCCGATCGTGTTGCCGGCGGCGTCCTTGATCGGCCAGATCAGGCGGCGGCGGAACTTGTCGATGGGGCCGCGGCGGCCCATGGAGGAGATGCCGGCGTCGATAAGCTCTTGCACCTCGAAGCCGCGGCGAAGCAGGTGCTTGGTGAGTGTGTCCCAGCCGTCGGGCGCGTAGCCGCACTCGAAGCGGTAGATGAGCTCCTTGTCGAAGCCGCGCTCCAGCAGGAAGTTGCGGCCCGGCTCCGCCTCAGGGGTTTCGAGCTGCTCGCGGTAGAACTCGTGCGCCGCCTTGTTGGCAGCGAGCAGGCGCTTGCGGGTGCCCGGCTTGACGTCGCGCGCGCCCGTGGAACCGCCCTGGTAATTGATGTGGTAGCCGATCGTGTCGGCGACCGCCTCCACCGCCTCCGGGAAGGTCAGCTGCTCCAACTCCATGAGGAAGTTGAAGACATCGCCACCCTTGCCCGTGGAAAAGCAGTGGTAGTAGCCGCGGGCTGGGCGGACGTGGAAACTCGGGGTCTTCTCGTCCTTGAATGGGCTGAGTCCCTTCAGCGAGTCGTGCCCGGCGGGCTTGAGCTGGACATACTCGCCGACGATCTCTTCAATCGCCGCGCGCTCGCGGATCGCCTCGATATCGCTTTCCGGAATCCTGCCCCTTGCCATGCGCCCAATCGTAGTGTGCAACAATGCGTGGCGTGAAAAAGCTCGTCGTCGCCCTCGCCGGCCTCTGCAGCGCGTGCGCGTTTGTTGATGCGCCTGTCTCTGATTCTGTTCCTGCCTGCGACAACCTGCCCGCGGAGGCGCGAGACACCATCTCGCTCGTGCAAGAAGGTGGGCCATACCCCTACCCCGACAACGACAACGCGCGCTTCGGCAACTACGAAGGCGTGCTGCCCGACGAGGAGCTCGGCTACTACCACGAGTACACCGTGGACACGCCTGGGCTGTCGCACCGGGGCGCGCGGCGTATCGTCACTGGCGGCGGAGACGACCCAGAGGTGTGGTACTACACCGACGACCACTACGAATCCTTCTGCGAGGTGACCGATGTATAGAACAGGACACGGCCGAAGCCGTAACCCGGTACTCCTGACGGCGCCGGTGGCAAGCGTCGCCGACGTGTGCGCCGCGCTTTCCGTGGCCGTGTTCGGGAGGGAGCGGCCGGCGCCGACGAACCTCGACGGACTCGCGGATCTCTTGCGCGAGGCGCACCCGGCGCGCGTGGTCGCCTGCGACTGGCAGCTGCCCGCGGACGAGACGCGGAAAGTCGTGGCGGTGTTTCGGGACAACCGCGTGGAGCTGGTGCGGTAGGGCGGTTTGTGCGCTGATGACTGTTTTTGATTTTGACGAAAA
>NZ_KV825618.1:8271-168204 GCF_001831515.1 Corynebacterium sp. HMSC074A01 | reverse complement strand
GGCGCTGTTTTTCGCGCTGATGACTGTTTTTGGTTTTGCGGAAAACAGTCGTCAGCGTTAGTGGCGGCTTGTTTAGCGCGGGTCCCGCTCGCAACCGATCCCGTCGCCGTCGCGATCCAGGTGGCTGGCGTAGCCAGGCTGGCCTGCGTAGATCGGGCTGCCGATCGCGTTCCAGACTGCGGTGCAGTTCTTGTAGTACGCGGCCGCCGGTGCCGGCTCGGGCGCGCGGGCGGGGGCGACGAATTGGTGCTGCTGCTGTTCTTGCTCGAGTCGCTGTTGTTCCGCGATGCGGGCGCGTTCCGCCTCCTCGGCCTCGCGCTGCAGCCGGGCTGCCTCTTCGGCGCGGGCGCGCTCGGCGGCCTCGCGTTCCGCGGCTTCCCGGGCGGCGGCTTCTGCGCTACGGGACGCGGCGGCGGCACTAGCGCGCGAGGCCTCGGCCTCCGTGTTCCGGGTAGTGGACAGCGCGGCGGACGAGCGCGTGGTGGTTGCTGCCGACGCACTGGTCGTGGTGTTCGCCACCGGCTCGGTCGGCGCGGGCTCATCCTCGGCCGGCATGAGGATGAGGCCAGCCATGACCAGCACCGCACTGAGCGCGCTCACGCCCGGCCAGTGGCGCGGCGTCTTCTCGGGCGGCCGGGGCGTGCCCATCCCCTGGATCACGACCTGGTCGGCCTCGGTGAGGAACTGCGACAGGTACGCGTTGGTGCGGACCGTGTCTTCGTACTGCTTCACGGCCTTGTTGTCCCTGGACGCGCAGCGAAGCCACCACAGCGAGGGAATGAGGAAGGCGACGCCGACCAGCACCATGGCGACCATGGCGGCGAATTCCTGGTCACCAAACACGCCAGCGAGGACACACAGTGCGCCCCAGGCGACGGCAAGCCACGCGACAGACTGCCCGAACAAGCCCGGGGCGCGGGCCAGATCCTTCGGGTTTGGGGCCGCAACCTGAAGCGACGTACTCACGGTGGTAAACCTCCTGGGCAGAGCTACTTTCTACCCCTTAATCTAGCCAATGGGCCGGAGAAAACGTATTCGTGCGCAGGTCTAGAACTGGAGGTTCGCAAGGCCCGAAAGGTCCGGCAGCTCCGGAAGTTCAAGCCCGAACTGCGGGCCGACCGTGGCGAGCAGCGCAAGCGAGACGCCCAAGACTGCGAGCAGGGAGAACACCACCACACCGGCGGTGGCACCAGCCGAGGAGGCGCGGCCCTGGTCGGGCTGCGAGCTACCCGGCGCGGGGTCGTGCTGCGGCGGGGGGCTGGTGGGCAGGTCGATGTGGGCGAGCTTGGCGTCGCTTGCTACAAGGTCGCGGCAGTCCCACGCGGCCTGGGCGAGCACGTTTTCGTAGGCCAGGCGGGTGTTGAAGTATTCGCCGGTGGCGTCGTTTTGGATCACCGCCGCGAGCGCCTCCGCGTCCTTCGGCTTCAGGCCCGGGAAGTGGCGGACAAGCGCGCTGGTCAGGGATTGGGCGTGGGTCCGGTCGCGCGCGCTGGCCTTCGGGTCGGCGTAAGTGGGGCGGGTTTCGCCTTCCGTGGCGCCGACTTGGGCAAGATCCGCGACTTCCGATCCGGTTGGGCCGAAGGGGATGTCGGCGCTCGAGGCGGAGTCGCGCACGTCCAAGTAATGCTGCGCAAGCGGCTCCGGCATGAGCTTCTTCAAAAGTTCAACGTCGGTGTAAGTCGCGGCTTCTGGGTAGACGCGCTCGATGGCGCTGACCCACTTGCCCACCAGGAGCTTGCCGCCGAGGTTCTTCTCCTCGTCGGCGTAGGTCTTGGCAAACTCGCGCTCGGCGGCGGTGGTCACCACCGAGCAGGTTGTCTCATCCTTCGGCGCGAGGTCGGCGGCGGAGGCAGAAGTGGCGGGAACGACGAGGCCCGCAGCGACACAGGTAGCAACGGTGGCGGGCATGAAGAAACGGCGCATGACGGCTTTCCTTTCTGTGAAATGCATAAAACCCTTCTACTCCATTCATCGTTTGTAGCTGGGAAAACGTAACGGGGCGTCGGAAAGCAATGGGCCCCACTGTGGGAAAATGCTGTGAGGTGTGGCATACTTTTGCCCATTGTGACACGAAACACCAACAGAAAGGTGAGCGCATGAACTCGCTCTTCCTGGTATTTATCGGCCTGGCTATGCTGGGCTCGGGATACCTGCTGTACTCCAAATTCCTCGGAAGGCGCGTCTACCAGCTCTCTGACAGCTACCAGACGCCCGCGCACACCATGGAAGACGGCGTGGACTATGTGCCCACCAACAAGTACGTGCTGTGGGGCCACCACTTCACCTCGGTCGCCGGCGCCGCGCCGATCATCGGCCCCGCTGTGGCCGTGATCTGGGGCTGGCTGCCTGCGTTCCTGTGGGTCACACTCGGCACGGTGTTCTTTGCCGGGTTGCATGATCTGGGGGCGCTGTGGGCGTCGCAAAGGCACAAGGGCCAGTCGATCGGTACGCTGTCCGGCCGCTACATCGGCGCGCGCGGCCGCAACCTCTTCCTCGTGGTCATCTTCCTGCTGCTGCTCATGGTCAACACCGCGTTCGCCGTGGTGATCTCCAACCTGCTCATCTCTACCCCGTCGGCCGTGATCCCGACCTGGGGCGCGATCCTCGTCGCCGTGCTCATCGGCCAGGCGATCTACCGGTTGAAGTGGAACCTGCCGCTCGTCTCCGTCGTCGGGGTGATCGCGCTCTACGCGCTGATGGTGCTCGGCGACCGCGTGCCGGTCACGCTGCCGGAGACCGTCCTGGGCATCCCGGACCGCGGCATCTGGATTCTCCTGCTGTTCATCTACGCGTTCATCGCCTCGATGCTGCCCGTGTGGGTGCTGCTGCAGCCGCGCGACTACATCAACGGCCTGCAGCTCTTTGTCGGCCTGATCATCCTCTACGCCTCGTTCCTGGTCGTCCGCCCGGAGATCGTCGCGCCGACGCTGAATAACGCCGTGCCGGAGGGCACCCCGAGCATCTTCCCGCTGCTGTTCGTCACCATCGCCTGCGGCGCGATCTCCGGCTTCCACGGCATCGTCGCGTCCGGTACCTCGGCGAAGCAGCTGGATAAGGAAACCGACTCCCGCTTCGTCGGCTACTTCGGCGCCGTCGGCGAGGGCCTGCTCTCGCTCGGCACGATCATCGCCACCACCGCCGGCTACAAGACGCTCACCGACTGGGAGAACGTGTACAACGAGTGGAACGCCGGCGGCGTCGACGCGTTCGTCGAGGGCGGCGGCGCGCTGATGAACCAGGGCCTCGGCATCCCGACCTCCCTGTCCGCAACCATCCTGGCCACCATGGCCGTCCTGTTCGCCGCCACCACCATGGATTCCGGCATACGCCTGCAGCGCATGGTGGTCGGCGAAATCGGCGAGATCATGGGCGTGAAGCTTTCCGGCCTGGTCGCCACGTTCATCGCCGTCGGCGCCGCGCTCGGCCTGACCTTCTCCACCGGCCTCGACGGCTCCGGCGGCATGATCATCTGGCCGCTGTTCGGCACCACCAATCAGCTCATGGCAGGACTGACCCTCTCCATCCTGGTGGTCATCCTGACCAAGCTGCGCCGCCCGACCCTGCCGCTGCTCATCCCCCTCACCTTTGTCACGCTCATGTCGCTGTGGGCCGCGATTCTGCAGCTGGGCACGCTATTCGCAGCCGGTAACTGGCTGCTGCTTGTCATCGATGTGATCATCATCATCTGCGCGATCTGGGTCGTCGTCGAAGCCATCACCGCGATCAGCAAGGCCCGTCGCGAGCCGGCGATGGAATGGTCCGACGAGTATGAGCCTGCGCAGTAAGCTGGCCGCGTTCGGCGCGGGCCTCAACGAGTTCTACCAGGCGCCTTACCGGCGCGAATTCGCCCGCGCCGCGCGCGAGGAGGACGACCTGTTCACCCTGCTGGTCGCTTCCGAAATGCTCGGCATCCCCAACCCCGCCAGCTACTACACGCTCGAACTTTTGCCCCTGCTTTACGACGACTTCCACGCCTGGCACACCCGCATGGGCATGGAACGCTCACCACTCGACGGGATTTCATGCTGCTAGACGCCCCAGTCATGTTCTTCGGCGGCAAAGGCGGCGTCGGCAAGACAACCGTCTCCGCCGCCACCGCCGTCCGCCTCGCCGCGCGCGGCCGCCGCGTCCTGCTCGTCTCCACCGACCCCGCCCACAATCTCGGCCACATCTGGGGCCAATCGCTTCACGACGACCCGCTCACCCTCGAGGACCACCTCGACGCCATCGAACTCGACCCGGCCGCCATCACGGCGCAGCACCTGCGCACCGTCGGCGAGTCCATGCGCGCGATGATGCCGGAGCGACTCCACGGCGAGGTGGACAAGCACCTGGAGATGTCGCGCCACTCCCCCGGCATGCACGAGGCGGCGCTGCTCGAACGCATCGCGGACCTGGTTAGCGCTTCCGACTACGACCACCTAATCTTCGACACCGCCCCCTCCGGCCACACCTCCCGACTCATGGCGCTACCCGAGCTCATGGCGGCCTACACCGACGGTCTGCTGGCCCGCCGCGACAAGTCGGACAAGTTCAGCGAGCTCGTCCGCGGCATGGGCGGCGATTCTACCGGCTCGCCTGTCGACCGCCGCAACCAACAAATCCGCTCCACCCTGCTCAAGCGGCGTCGCAAGTTCGAGCGACTGCGCTCCGTGCTTACCGACCCCACCCAGTGCGTCTTCCACATCGTGCTCACCGCCGAACGCCTGCCCGTCATGGAATCGATGGAGTTCTACGAAGAGCTTTCCTCCCACGGCGTGCACGTCGGCGGCGCGGTGGTCAACCGGCGCACGCCGGATGAGGCGGGCGAGTTTTTGGCGCAGCGCCGCCGCGTCGAGGACGACGCGCTCGCGCTTTTGCACCTGCCGGTCCCGGTGCACGAGCTGCCGTGGCTGCCGGGCGAAATTGGTACGCGCGCCGCCCTCGAGCAGATCGCCGCGCTGCTGTAGGGCGGCTAGAAGAACCCGTCGAACGCGGCGGCCTTCTTCGCCAGCCGCTCCAGGCGCGACTCCGTCATCGACGCGATCTGGTCCACAATCACCCGCTCGCGCTCCGTATCCGTTTCCGCCGCCTCGAACCAGGTGCGAAAGATGGTGTCGAGCGTGCCCGGCGCGCCCGCGCGCAAGTACTCGTGGACACGGAAGATCCGCTCGCGCTGCCTGTCCTGCCGCGCCAAGTGCGCAGGCACGTCCATCACGTAGAGCACGGCGACCGTCTTGAGCAGGCGGACCTCGGCCTCCACGTCCGGCGGGATCACGAGGTCCCCGTGCTGGCGGCCGAGCCCGGTGGAAAGCGCTTGGTTCGCCTCGTCCGCAAGCGTCGCCTGCGTGACCCCGCCGACGTAGCGGCCCACCAACTGCGAGGTCAGCGCCTTGAGCCCCGTCCAGGACTGCAGCGTGAAGTCGAAGTCGGCGGCCGCGGCGATCGCGGGCATAGAGCGCAGCCGGTCGGCGGCGTCGATGAGCGAGTCCGCCGTACCTCCGAACGCGGCCGCGCCCTTTTCCGCCAGCGCCGCCAGCTCCACGAAGTCCCACAGCACCTTAAGCGACACGCGCCCCGACACGATGCCGTCTTCCACATCGTGGACGGAATACGCGATGTCGTCGGCGAAATCCATCACCTGCGCCTCCATCGGCGGCCGGCTATCAACGTGCCCGGCGCGCGCCCAGGCGAGCACGTCGGCGTCCTCGTCGTAGGCCGAGTACTTGCGGTTGACGGTGCCGTCGGCGTTGGTGCGGGTCCGCGGGTATTTCACGGCCGCGTCGAGGCTGGCGCGGGTGAGGTTGAGGCCGTATGACGTGGCGTCGACAAGCACTTTGGGCTCGAGGCGAGTCAGGATGCGTAGCGTTTGCGCATTGCCCTCGAAGCCGCACGGCGCCACGGCGTTGAGCGCGTTTTCGCCGTTGTGGCCGTACGGCGGGTGGCCGATGTCGTGGGTCAGGCCGGCCATTTCGCACAGGTCGGGGTGCAGGCCGAGCCCGGCGCCGATGCCGCGGGCGATCTGCGCGACCTCGAGCGAGTGCGTCAGGCGCGTACGCGGCGTGTCTCCGTCGCGGGGGCCGACGACCTGCGTTTTGTCGGCGAGCCGACGCAGCGCGGCGGAGTGCAGCACGCGCGCCCGGTCGCGCGCGAAGACGTCGCGGGTGTCGTGGCCGGGCGCAAGCTGCGCCTCCTTGACGGCCTCGGGCGCGCGGCGCGCCACGTCGTCGGAGTTGTAGGTGTACACGACACCCAGCGTAACGGTTACGCTGGTGGGCATGTATTCGCGCTACCTTCGTATCCTCGCCGCCGCATCACTCATCGCGGCACCTGTGCTTCTCGACGCCCCCGCGCACGCCCAAGCCCCCGCCGCAAGCGCGCCCGCCTTGCTCACCGCGCCCGTGACCGACGACGCCGGCGTGCTCACCGACGCCGAACGCGCCGAACTCGAGCAGGCCGTGAACAACGTGTCGAAGGAGAAGCACCTGTCGCTGCGCATCGTCTACGTTGACTCGCTCGGCGGGATGACCGGGCAGCAGTGGGCGGAGCAAGCCGTCGCCGCCAACGGCGCGAACACGGGCGTGCTCGTGGTTTCGCCCTCGGAGCGCGGCTACGGCGTGTTCGGCGGCGACGAGTGGCAGCAGAGCGAGATCGACGCGATGAACGACGCCGCCTACGACAAGCTCGTCGACGAAGACTGGGCCGGCGCAGGCCTCGCCGCCGCAGACGCTGCGGTTTCCGGCGGCGGTTCGGGCGCGGGCTGGGCCGCGGGCGGCGTGGGCGTGCTCGCGCTTGCCGGCGGCGGCGCGTGGGCGGCCAGCCGCCGCAACTCCAAGAAGCGCGGCGCGGCGCAGCTCGAGTCCGCGAAGCAGCTCGCGCCGGGTGATACGGATTCGCTCGGCCGCCTGCCCACCGCGACGCTCGAGGAGCTGGCGCGCGAAAGCCTCGTCGCTGCCGACGAGTCCATCACGCAGGGCAAGAACGAGCTGAAGCTGGCCTCCGACGAATTCGGCGCCGACCGTGTGCGCCCGTTTACCGCCGCGATGAACCAGGCCACCTCGACGCTGCAACGCGCCTTCCACACCCACCAGAAGCTCTACGACGCGATTCCCGAAACCGAGCCGGAAAAGCGCGCGATGCTCATCGACATCATCTCCTCCTGCGGCGAGGCCGAGCAGGCGCTGCAGGCGAAGACCGAGGAGTTCAACCAGATGCGCGGCACGCTCATGCGCGCCGGCGAGGAGGTGGACAAGGTGCGCGCCCGCACGATCGACATCCGCGCCCGCCTCGAGCCCGCTGCCGCGCGCCTCGCTGAGCTGCGCGAGCGCCACACCGAGGGCATGCTCGCCTCGCTCGCCGACAACGTCGACGTCGCGCGCGAGTCGCTCGACGAGGCGGAGGCGCAGCTCGAGCAGGCGGCGCAACTCGCCGCGAAGCCCGCCGGCCAGCAGGGCCCGCTTATCGACGTCCTCGCGTCCGCCACCAACGCCATCGACGTCGCCGACCACAACCTCGCCGCCATCGAGCACGCCGAGGATAACCTCCGCAACGCGCAGACGAACCTGCCCGCCCTCATCCAGGAAATCAAGGACGAGCTCGCCGAGATCGAGCAGGTCAAGGGCTCCACGCAGCAGGGCGCGCGTATCGACGTCGGCGCCCTCGACCGCATCGCCGCCACCGCGCGCGAGGCGCTGGACCGGATTGGCAACCGCGCCGAGACCGACCCGCTCGCGCTCTACACCGAGCTCAGCGACGTGGACGCACGCATTGACGCCGAACTCGACCGCGCCAAGGGTGCCGCCCACGACCAGTCGCGCGCCCTGCAACTCTTCGACCAGCAGATGCGGGTGGCTACCAGCCAGATCCAGTCCGCCGAGGACCTCATCCGCTCCCGCGGCCGCATCATCGGCTCGCACGCGCGCTCGCTGCTCGCCGAGTCCCAGCGCCAGTACGCCGAAGCGCACCGGCGCCGCGTCGACGACACGCGCAACGCCATCGACTACGCCCGCGCCGCCACCGACACCGCACGACGCGCCCACCAGGCGGCCAAGGACGACGTGGACAACTACCGAGCGCAGCGGAACCGGCAGACCGCCAGCGACGTCGCGCGCGCCGCGATGTGGGCGGCGATCTTCTCCGGCGGCGGAGGCGGCGGCCACCGCGGCGGCGGCGGCGGAGGATTCGGCGGAGGCGGCGGATTTTCCGGCGGCGGTGGCGGCAACGTCAGCCGCGGCGGCACGTTCTAGTTTCCTGCATGAAACGTTGCCGACGCCGCGAAATGGTCGTAATCTGAGAAAGTAAGACCGGACTAAGAGGAAGGAGTCAGTGCAATGCGCTCGTTACTGAGCCACAAGCTCACTGGCACCGAGATCAGCGAACTCGAGTCGCTCGCCCGCTGCTCCGCCTCCCCCACCATCCGCGACCTGCTCCGAGAGATCGCCCGCGCTGCCCGCCAAGGCGAAGACGTCGTCGCCGCAGACCCGCGCGGCAACTAGTAGTAGGTCCGGCGCACGGCCGCATCCACGTAGGTCAGCGACCACGTGATGAACACCAAGTCCAGCGTGAGGGCCGAGTGCAGTTCCACCTCGAGCGAGCCATCTGCTTTCGGCGTGGTCACCGCGCACAGCTCGCCTGCCGCGTCGCGTATTTCCCTGCGCCCGCGCATGCCGACCCGGGTCAACGTGTAGTCGCGGTCCCCGCAGTGCGCGGTGTAGCGCGACACCGTCAGCGACCGCTTCCGCACCGCGAACTCCTCGCCGTCGGCGCTCTCGGCGCGCAGGTGCGCCGGGTTCATGCTGCGAAAGCGCAGCGTGTGGCAGCCGAAGCGCAGGACATCGCGGTCGCCGTCTACATCAACGTCCGCGACCGCGTCCTGCCCCCGGTACAGCGTATGCTCGCGCCAGATCACAGCACGAAAACCATGACTGCGACGAGCGAGAACAGCAGCAGCGTCGCGATCAGCACGTTGGAGGAGACGAGTTTGCGTGCTTCGAGGATTTCTCGGGAGATCCAGGCCAGCGACGCGACGTCGATAAGCGGCAGGGTCGTTTCGCCCTCGAACTCCAAGATGGCCTTGCGCACGCCGTTGTGATCGGACGTAAATTGCCCGACCTTGGTGCCGTTGGCGTCGTCGACGATCCAGTTTTGCGACGTCTCGCCCACAAACTCGTAGCGACGCCCTTCAACCTCGACGGTAATCTGGCGCGAACGCTTCAGCGAGTCGTGCGCGCGCACGATCTCCACGCCGTCGCGCGTGGCCACTGCGCCGGACTCCGGCGACGCGACCAGGTCCCACTGCTTGCCACCGACGTTCGCCCGCTCGTGCGTGAACACGCCAAGCACCTCGGGGCCCGCCTCGGCGAGCAGCTTCAGGTTGTCACGGTCCGTGCGATCCCAGCTGACGTAGTGCATTAGCAGCCGATCAGGCGGGCGGCCAGGTACGCCTCGAGCTCGTCGATCTTCACGCGCTCCTGCTCCATCGTGTCGCGCTCGCGCACGGTGACGGCGCCGTCCTCGAGCGAGTCGAAGTCGTAGGTGACGCAGAACGGGGTGCCGGTCTCGTCCTGGCGGCGGTAGCGGCGGCCGATCGCGCCGGAGGTGTCGAAGTCGACGTTCCAGTGCTGGCGCAGCTTGGTCGCGAGCTCCTGCGCGGGCTCGGCGAGCTCCGGCTTCTTCGACAGCGGCAGCACCGCGACCTTCACCGGCGCGAGGCGACGGTCCAGCTTCAGCACGACGCGGGTGTCGGTGCCGCCCTTCGCGTTCGGGGCCTCTTCCTCGTGGTAGGCGTCGATGAGGAACGCCATCATGGCGCGGCCGAGGCCGGCGGCGGGCTCGATGCAGTACGGGATCCAGCGCTCCTCGTTCTGCTGGTCGTAGTAGGACAGGTCCTCGCCGGAGGCCTCGGCGTGCGTCTTCAGGTCGTAGTCGGTGCGGTTGGCCACGCCCTCGAGCTCGCCCCACTTCGAGCCGGCGAACTCGTAGGCGTATTCGATGTCGACGGTGCGCTTGGAGTAGTGGGACAGCTTCTCCTGCGGGTGCTCGTAGAGGCGCAGGTTATCCGGGTTGATGCCCAGGTCGACATACCAGTCGTAGCGGTTGTCGATCCAGTACTGGTGCCACTTCTCGTCCTCGCCCGGCTTGACGAAGAACTCCATCTCCATCTGCTCAAACTCGCGGGTGCGGAAGATGAAGTTGCCCGGGGTGATCTCGTTGCGGAAGGACTTACCAATGTTGGCGATACCGAACGGCGGCTTCAGGCGCGCCGACGTCATCACGTTCTTGAAGTTGACGAAGATGCCCTGCGCCGTCTCGGGGCGCATGTAGTGCAGGCCTTCCTTGTCGTCGACGGGGCCGAGGTAGGTCTTCATCAGGCCGGAGAATTCCTTCGGCTCGGTCCAGTTGCCGGGCTGGCCGGTCTCGGGGTCGTTGATGTCGGCAAGCCCGTTGGCCGGCGGGTGGCCGTGCTTCTCCTCGTAGGCCTCAAGCAGGTGGTCGGCGCGGTAACGCTTGTTGGTGTGCAGCGACTCAACGAGCGGGTCGGTGAACACCTCGACGTGGCCGGAGGCCTCCCACACCTGGCGCGGCAGGATGATCGACGTGTCAACGCCAACGGTGTCGGGGCGGGAGGTGACCATGTGGCGCCACCACTGACGCTTGATGTTCTCCTTCAGCTCCACGCCGAGCGGGCCGTAGTCCCAGGCAGAGCGGGTGCCGCCGTAGATCTCACCGGCGGGAAACACCAGTCCGCGGCGTTTGCAAAGGTTGACGACGGTATCGATCTTGCTGGCTGCCATGCCTAGCCTCCTGTACTCGGGTTACACGTAACGCTGACAGTCTAGCCTGTCAGCGCCTTCACTTATCGACGCCCCACGCACCTCCTCCCGCCCGCTCACCCAGCACAATCCCAAATCTTTGTCTACACTGAGAAAACCATGAGCGACGTCGCGTGACCGTGCACTTCCGGCAACTTCGGCCTGAATCTCGGCACGGATGCCGACTGAAGTTCACCGTGCCCATTCGCAGTCGAAGAGAAAGGCCCGGGCCATGTACTCGCCCGACCACCCAGCCCCCGACCTTGACCTGACCGCCGATCTCATCAGCGCCCTCGATTCCCGAACGCGCATCGAAATCCTGCTCCTGCTCGCGGAACGCAACCACGTCGTCCGCGAGATCGTGGAAAAGCTCGGCAAGTCGCAGCCATCGATCTCCCAACACCTGCAGGTACTCAAAAGCCTCCACCTCGTGACCGCAGTACGTCGCGGCCGCGAGATCATCTACTCCCTGCCCCGGATGGAGATTATCGACGTCATCTACGCCCTTGGCAAAGTCGCCGAAGACACCCTGCCCACGCCGCCCGGCAAGAGCAAGCGGGCGAAGAAAGCGCGGAAGACGAAGAAGGCGCAGAAGCCGCAGCCAGTGCAGAAGCTGCAGCAGCCGCGCAAGCCGGAGCCGCCGCGGCTAACGTACATCAGCTCCGCCATTCCCATCGAGGAGTATGAGAAGCTCCACAGCCGAGATAAAGACCACGAGACCCGCGCCTTGGGCAGTAGGGCTACGGTAGACAGGTATGGCACTGCAGCGACGTACCAGCACCCCGAAGGAACCGATCCCTAAGCTCGGCCCGCGGATGACGCGCCAGCGGACGGCGATTGTTGAGACGCTGCGCGACGTCGATAAGTTCGCCACCGCGAAAGACATCCACCAGGAACTCCACGCCCGCGGCGAGAAGGTGGGGCTGACCACCGTCTACCGCACCTTGCAATCGCTGGCGGAGATCGACGCCGTCGACGTGCTGCAAAACTCCGAGGGTGAAACGCTCTACCGGCACTGCCTCACCGAGCACCATCATCACCACCTCGTCTGCACCAAGTGCGGACGCAGCGAGGAAATCGACGGCGGGCCCATCGAGTCGTGGGCGAAAGACACCGCGGACGCGTTTGGCTACGAGCTAGTCGCACACGACGCCGAGATCTACGGCGTCTGCGCGCCGTGCACGGGTAAGGGCGGCGAGTAGCGCTACTTGTCGGCGAACTTGTCTACCGCGCCGCCGAAGCGGCGATCGCGCTTCGCGTACTCGTAGACCGCGTCGAACAGGTCCTCTTTGGTGAAGTCCGGGAAGAGTTTTTCCTGGTAGACCATCTCCGCGTACGCCGACTGCCAGAGCAGGAAGTTCGACGTGCGCTTCTCCCCGCTCGGGCGCAGGAACAGATCCACGTCCGGCATGTCGGGGCGGTAGAGGTACTGGGAGAACGACTTCTCGGTGATGTCCTGCGGGCGGATCTTCCCGTCGCGGGCGTCGGCGGCGAGTGTGCGCACCCCGTCGATGATCTCGGCGCGGCCCCCGTAGTTAATGCACATGGCCAGGGTCAGGCCGGTGTTGTCCTGCGTGAGCTCCTCTGCGGCCTCGAGTTCGCGCAGCACCGAGCGCCACAGTCGCGGCCTGCGCCCCGCCCACACGATGCGGACGTTCTTCTCGTGCAGCTCGTCGCGCTGGCGGTGCAGCACCTCGCGGGAAAAGCCCAGGATGAAGCGGACCTCTGAGGCCGCGCGCCGCCAGTTCTCGGTGGAAAACGCGTACGCCGACAGCCACTCGACCGTGCCCATCTCGATGCACGCATCTACGCAGTCCATCAGCACCGCCTCGCCCTGCTTGTGGCCTTCCGTGCGCTTAAGCCCGCGCTGCTGCGCCCAGCGGCCGTTGCCGTCCATGACGAGCGCGATGTGGCGGGGGATGAATTCAGGGTCGATCTGGCGCGAAGTCATTCCCCCATTATGCCTGTTCCATCATCCGCAAGCTCTTCAACCCGGCCTCCAGGTGGTACTGCAGGTGCGCCGTGGTGGCGCGGTGGACTTGGGCCAGCACCGTCGCGCTCGCACCTGCGTGCGGCGTGGCGGGCGCGTACGCGTAGCCGTTGGCGAGCAGCCACATCGCGTGCAGCGTTTCCGGGTCCACCTCGAGCGAGCCGGGCGGGCGGCAGTTGGTACATACCGCCCCGCCTACCGCCGCGTGGAACGCGTGGTGCGGGCCGGGTCGCTCGCAATTGGCGCAGTTGTAGAGGGACAGCCCCCAGCCGGCGTGTTCGGTGGCGCGCAGGATGAACGCGTCGAGGATCTGCGTCGGGTCGTTAGCCGTTTGCAGTTGCGCGATCGCGTTTTTGACCAGGTCGAACAAAACGGCGTCGCCCTCTTCGTAGGTCAGCTTCTCCGCGGTTTCCAGCACCGCGCAGGCCGCAGCGTAGCGCTCGAAGTCTTCGATGATGTGCGCGCCGTGGTACGCCACGGTGTCGGCGGCGGTGATCGTGGACAGGCCACGGCCCGGGTAGACCTGCACGTCGAGGTCAACGAAGGGCTGCAGCCGCGAACCGAACCGGGACCGCGATTTCCGCACGCCCTTCGCCACGCCGCGGACCAGCCCGTGCGTGCGCGTGAGCAGCACGATGACGCGGTCGGCCTCGCCGAAATCGTAGGTTCGCACCACGAACGCCCGGTCGCGCCACGACGGGCGCGAGCCTCCTCGCCGCCTAGAAGCCAAGACGACCCAACGCCTTCGGGTCCTGCTGCCAGTTCTTCAGCACCTTGATCCGCAGATCCAGGTACACGTTGCGGCCAACGAGCTCAATGATCTGCTTACGCGCGCGGTGGGTAATACCCGACAGACGGCGGCCGCCGGGACCTTCGAGGATGCGCTGCTGGCCAGGCCGCTCGAGGTAGATCACCGCGTAGATCATGGTCCGTTCCAGGTTATCTGGGTCGGGCACCATCTCATCGACTTGGACGGCGACCGAGTGCGGCAACTCGTCGCGAAGCCCCTGCAGCGCCTCCTCGCGGATCAGCTCCGCGATGCGCGCTTCAATCCCCTCGTCGGTAACGTCTCCAACGGGGTAGAACCGCGGGCCTTCGGGCAGCTGGCTAATCAGCACGTCGAGCAGCACGTCCGTTTGCACCCCGCCGGTCGCGGACACGGGCACGACCTCGCTGTCCGGGCCGAGCAGCTCGTGCAGCTCGAGCAAGCGCTCGCCGACGGTGTCGCGCGACGCTTTGTCCAGCTTGGTCACAATGCCCACCACTGGCGTTTTCGGCTTGATGCGGCGGATTTGGTCGAGGATGTAGCGGTCGCCAGGGCCGATTTTCTCGTCGGCGGGGACGGTGAAGCCGATGACGTCGACGTCGGCAAACGTGTCTTTCACCACGTCGTTGAGCCGCTCGCCGAGCAGGGTGCGGGGACGGTGCATTCCCGGGGTGTCGACGAGGATGACCTGCGCGTCGTCCCGGTTCACGATGCCGCGAATCGGCCGCCGCGTCGTCTCCGGCTGATCCGCCATGATCGCGACCTTCTCCCCCACCAGCGCGTTCGTCAGCGTCGACTTCCCCGTATTGGGGCGGCCGACGAAACTGACGAAGCCTGAGCGGAAGCCCTCCGGAGTGTTGGTAAACCCGGCGGCACCGGCGTTCGCGTCGTCGGGCAGGTCGGCTTCATCGGGGAAGAAAGTGCTCATAGGCCGCAATCTTACCCGGCGCACCCCGCAAACCGTGTGACGCTAGTGCGCGCCTTCCGGTTGCACTGCGTGCAGGTGGCGGCCTTTCGTCCGTTTGCGCGCGGCGTCGGCTTCGCGGTACTCGGCAAGGTCGGCGCGCCGCTCCCGCCGCTCATCCTCCACGAAGCGGGCCTTGCCGGTCGCGTCCGAGACCCACGCGAGCTTGCCGTTAATCCGCTCCATGCGCCCGAAGCCCTTCTGCCCGTTGACGCCGTTGTGATACGGGCACAGCCAGCACAGGTTCTCCGGCTTGGTTTCGCCGCCGCGGACGTGCTCGATGAGGTGGTGCGCTTCGCACTCCTCGGAGGGACAGTTGCAGCCGGGCCAGCAGCAGGTTTGCGATTCCGCGTCGCAGGCACGGCGCTGCTTGTAGGTGGCGATCCGCCCGTCGTAAGTGTTGATCGGGCCGAGTGTAGGCCCGGTCAGCGTGATCAGACACTGTTCGCGCAGCTCGCGCTCGACGACTTCGGCACCGGTGAGGATGGTGCCGTCGGTAAGCTCGACGAGCACATCGTCGCCCTCGCCGTGGATGACGCGGACGATGTCGTGCACGCTGAGCACGGCGTGCGTGGTGATATCGCTTTGCACGATGGGTCGGTGCGTTCGCAGCCACTCGACCGGATCAAGCGGGCGGCCATCCTCGTCTTTCGCGTTTTTCAGCGTGGTCACGAGCGGCTGGACGTCTTTCGACGGCCCGGTAATCGACATGGTGATTTTGTCGCCGACGCGGCGCGTGCGCAGGCCGTCGACAAGCGGCTTCTTCGGCTGGTACTTGCCCTTGATGCGGCGCGCGGCCCGTCGCACAGTCTGCGTATCCCCAGCTATTTGGCACAGTTCCTCCCGGAAGCGCCAGCGCGCGTTCGCATCTTTTATGTTGCGCGAGGCTTGCTTAACGACGGCCAACGTCTCCACACAGAAACGCAACCGCCGCGCCGACTCTCGACATCGTTTTTGATATCTCGAGTGGGACACCGGGCCGTAAAAGAGCTCGGCGAGTTCTATGAGGTCGGTCGCGTAGTCGTCGGGGATGTCGAGGGCAATGAGGTCGTCGTAGGTCTTTCCCTCCTCCGCAACCCAGGCGACGAGCGCCATGCCGTCGTTGCGGAGCGAGAAGTAATTTTCGATTGCTTCGTTAGTTAACATGCGAACAACACTAACGTATATCGTTCGTTTCGTCAACAGTTTGCGGGAAATTTATCTTTCCGCAGCCTATAGCACATTCTGGCCATCTCATTCGACGCGCAGGTTTCGGAAGCGATTCACCGCAGCAAGAATTTCGAAGGCGCGCGGCAACGCGAGGTGCCCCGGGTGAGCGCGTCCCGGCGCGAGCGCCTCAAGGCCCGCGGCGAGCTCTTCGCACAGGGCGTCGGCAACGTCGGCAAGCGATGCTCCGCCGTCGGCCAAGGCGTCGATCCGCTGGAGCGCGAGCGCGATCGCAGCCACCTGCGGCGCCCCGGCGAGTTGTGAGAGATTCCGCAGGTCAATAGCACTTTTCCCAATGGTGATCGTCTCATCCCCGCGCGCTTTCGGCGGCTTCGGGCCGCGCCTAAACTGCGGCCCGACCAGGCGGCGCACATCGGGGCCGAACATCTCCGCAGACACCGGCAACTGCGCCGGTGCATGGCCCCGACCAATCTCGTGCGCGCGGACGGTCACATTGGCGGGCGTGTATGCGTGCATCGCGATAACCGTATCCGCAAGCCCCAAAAACGCACCGGAACCACCGGCGACGAGCACCGTCGACACGCCGCGCCGCACATAAAGTCCCCGCACTCGAGCGCTCAGCGGCGTAATCGGCTCCCGATCATCCGCGATGAGCTGGCCCATCACGGAGTCTCTGAGCATGAAGTTGGTGGCGGAGGTGTCTTCGTCGATAAGCAACGCGGTTGCGCCAGCTTGCAACGCCTCGACGACGTTCGCCGCCTGCGAGGTCGAGCCCGAGGCGTTTGCGGTGGAGAAACGGGTGGTATCCGCGCCGTTCGGCAGGTTGGTAATGAACGGGGAGATGTCTTGCGCCGTGACCGGCCTGCCGTCTTCAGCGCGGACGGCGGTTGCGTCGGCGCGGGTGAGGGCGAACTCGCGGCCGTCGCCAAGCGTGTGCGCGTAGACGCCGCGCTCGAGCGCGCGCAGCAACGTCGATTTGCCATGGTAGCCGCCGCCGACGATCACCGTGACTCCCTCCGGCACGCCCATGCCTTTCACGCGTCGGCCGCTGGGCAGGTCGAACTTCTCGCGCAGGCTCCGCGGACTGCGGAACGGCACCCCGTCCGGCAGCGGGAGGTCGCTCGCCCCGGAACGCCGCGCAAGCATCGCCCCATCAGCCACAAACGCCACAAGGCTGCGCTTCGGTAACTCGGCACGCAACGCCTCCTGGTCGCGCAGTAGCCACACGGCCCGCTCGAGCGCGGCGCGTTCAGTGCGCATTCCAGCGGCGACGGCGGCCGTCATATCGTCCACGAGCAGCGTCGCCGCCTGTCGACCCAACACTCTGCGACCACGCGCGGGCAGGCCCACAAGCAGGCGAAACTCGATGCGGTCGCGCGTGACCAGAACGTTCGTGCGCTCGATGACCTCCTGACCAAGCTCGCCGATACTGATCGTGTTCGACTTCCCGCTACCGCCGCCCGCACGATGCGTGCCGACAAGGTGCGCGGCAACCGCGCGCGCCAACGCGTCCGCAACCGCAACACGGTCGAGCCGCGAGTCCGTAAACTCCGGGGCTAGGTCGAGCTCCGCGCGCGGCACAATGACCCGCACCTTCGACGGAGCCGCGAAAGGGTCCGCCTGCACGCGATCCACCGCGATCTGCCACTGCCCGTTCTCGTCGCGATACGTGCCCGCAAGCTGCTTATACGCGCCGTACCCCGCGCCGTCGATCTCCCTGCAGCGCGCGGCTAACTGCGCCCACGTGCCGCTGGTTCTCCGCTGCGCCCTCCGACGTTTCCTTCGCTGTTGTGCCATACCGCCACCGTAACGGCCAGGACCTGCAGCGCACCTCGTGGGCACCCCCAGGAGAGGGCGTTCACGCAAGACACTTTTTGTCACTGGCATTACACTGGTGCCACTTCCGTGACCCGCATAACGACACGAAAGCGAGCGACATGCCGTTCTACGAATTCCGCTGCCACACCGGCCACACCACGGAGCGACTCTTGCCGATGTCCTCGGACACCCGCACCACCGAGTGCAAAACCTGCGGCGACGAGGCGACCCGGGTGATCAGCGCGCCTGCGGTGGCGGGCGTCGACAAGCGGAAAGCCCGCCTCGTCGAAGCAACACAGAAGAGTGCGTACGAACCCGCAGTGGTCAACTCGGTACCGCGTTCAGGTAACCGCCGCGCCACCCCAGTTTCGCACAACCCACAACACGCAAAACTGCCCAAACCCTAGGAGGAACCATGCCTCAGAATCTCTTCCCACTCGATTCAACGAAGACGTTCCCCGAACAGGAGCACGTCGGCCACAACCGCTGGCACCCCGACATCCCGCCCGTTACCACAGTGCAGCCCGGCGACTCTTTCCGCATCGACTGCCGCGAGTGGTTCGACGGCGACATCCACAACGACGACAGCGCCGACGACATCCGCGACGCACCGCTGAACAAAGTCCATGCGCTGTCAGGCCCGTTCCGCATCGAGGGTGCAAAGCCGGGCGACCTGCTCATCGTCGACATCCTCGACGTAGGGCCGATCCCACAAGAAGAAGGCCCGCTCGCTGGTCAGGGCTGGGGCTACACCGGTATCTTCGCCAAGAAGAACGGCGGTAGCTTCCTCACCGACCAATTCCCCGACGCCTACAAGGCCGTCTGGGATTTCAAAGGCCAGACCGCCACTTCCCGCCACATCCCAGGAGTGAGCTTCACTGGCATCATCCACCCCGGCCTTATGGGCACCGCGCCCTCCCACGAGCTGCTGAATACCTGGAACCAGCGCGAAGCAGCGCTCATCGCCACCGACCCCGAGCGCGTCCCACCGCTCGCGCTGCCGCCCGAGCCAGAGCAGGCCATCCTTGGCTCGCTGACCGGTGCCGACTTCGACCGCGTCGCCGGCGAAGGTGCGCGTACTGCCCCGCCGCGCGAAAACGGCGGCAACCAGGACATCAAGAACCTGTCCAAGGGCACGCGCGTGTTCTACCCCGTCTTCGTCGACGGCGCGAACTTCTCCGTCGGCGACCTCCACTTCTCCCAGGGCGACGGCGAGATCACCTTCTGCGGTGGCATCGAGATGGGCGGCTTCATCGACGTTCACGTCGACGTCATCAAAGACGGCATGGCGAAGTACGGCGTGAGCGAAAACGCCATCTTCATGCCCGGCAACGTCGAGCCGCGCTACAGCCAGTGGCTCGCGTTCTCCGGCACCTCCGTCACGCTCGACGGCGAGCAGCGCTACCTCGACTCGCAGCTCGCCTACCAGCGCGCGTGCCTGCACGCCATCGACTACCTCACCACGTTTGGCTGGTCGCCGGAGCAGGCCTACCTCCTGTTGGGTGCCGCGCCGATCGAGGGGCGTTTCTCCGGCGTCGTGGACATTCCGAATGCGTGCGCCACGGTGTACCTGCCGACGGAAATCTTCGACATCGATATCCGCCCCGGTGCCGGCGAACCGCCGCGCATCGATCCGGGTATCGGCGCGCCGCGCTCGTCGTTCGACTAGGCCGTCCGCGCGGGGTCGACGATGCAGTCCTGCAGCTCGATCAGCGGCAGCTCGTCAAGCCCGCGCTCGCGCACGGCGCGCACCATCGCCCCCATCGTTCCGGCGAGGTGGGTTAGGCGGTCGTGCTGCGGGGCGTCGATAAGCGCGGCGTACAGCGCGGTAGCCAGATCGCCCGCGCCGACGACGTTGCCGCCGAGCCGTGGGGCGTCGATGCGCCGCACGCTTGCCGACGCCACGTCGACCATCCCAATCGTCGCCGGATCCCCCGTCTCCACAGACGTGATCAGCGCATTTTCGCACAGCGACCGCGCCGCGTCCGCGAGCGTTTCGGTGTAGGCGGTATCAGCCGGGTCGAGGCGCTGGCCGGTGAGGAGTTCGAGTTCCCATTGGTTGGGCGTGATGGCGTCGGCAAGCGGGATGAGCGTGTCCGTGTAGACGTCCGGGATGTCGTCGCTGACGAACGAGCCGACCTCCGCGTTGCCGATGACCGGGTCGCACACGTACCGCGCCTGCGGGTTCGCCTGCTTGATGGCTACGACGGCGTCGTGGACCACCTCCGCCATCTCTGCGGTGCCCAGGTAGCCGCTGACAAACAGGTCGACCTGCGGGAACGCGAACTCCATGCCGCGCAAGATCTCGCGCACCGTGTCCGCGCCGAGAACCGGGCCGCGCCACGTGGGGTACTCGGTGTGGTTGGAAAAGTTGACGGTGTGCACCGGCCACACCTCGTGGCCCAGCCGCTGCATGGGGAACACGGCGGCCGAGTTGCCGACGTGCCCGTATGCCACCGCAGACTGCAACGAGATGATGTTCACTACAGTTTTTCCACGCTGAACTGCAGCTGCGGGTCGGCGTAGTAGTCCTGCGCCTCGACCAGCTTCAGCTCCGGCGAGTCGGTCTCGAAGGTCATCCGCAGCATGTCGTAGACGGAGCTGGCGGTGCGCGCGAGGGCGTCGGCTGCGTCCCCGCCGCGCAGGTAATGGCCGGTAAACAGGGCCGCGGTCACGTCGCCGGAGCCGTTGCGCTTGAACGGCAGGCGCGGGGTGCGCACGATCCACGCGCCGTTGTCGTCGACGGCGAGCATCTCGATGGTGTCCTCCGGTGCGTCGGGGCGCTCGACGGAGGTGACCAGCACGGTCGACGGCCCCATGTCGCGGGCAGCGTCGACGGCGGCAAGCGTGGAATCGAGGTCGGTCACGTCGCGCTCAGTGAGGTAGCCCAGCTCGAACTGGTTCGGCGTGATCAGATCCGCGACCGGCACGACCTTGTCGCGCAGCAGCGGCGGGATGTTGTCGGAGACGTGGCAGCCGGATTTCGCGTTGCCCATCACGGGGTCGCAGGCGTAGATCGCGTTCGGGTTCTTCGCCTTGACCTGCGCGACTGCGTCGATGATGACGTCGGCGATGTCGTCGCCGCCCTGGTAGCCGGACAGTACAGCGTCGACGCGCTCGAGTGCGCCGCGCTCATCCATGCCGGTAATGATCTCTGCGACGTCGGCCGCCGGGATCATCGGGCCCGTCCAGTGGCCGTAACCGGTGTGGTTGGAGAAGTTGACGGTGTAGACTGGCCACACCTCGTGGCCGATGCGCTGCAGCGGGAACACGGCGGCCGAGTTGCCAACGTGCCCGTAGGCGACGGCCGACTGGATAGAGAGAATGTTGCTCATGGCACCTATTGTGCACCCGCGCCGCACAACGCCCGCGTTAAGGGCGGACAAAGTCTAGGCTTCGGGGGCGAAGGGTTCGGCGGGTTGGGCGGGGACGTCGATAAGCACGGTGCGGGTCTTGATCCGGCCGCGGCGGTCGAAGCCGCCCTCGGCGGTGTAGCGCACGCCGTCGATGACGGTCGATGAGCCCGGCAACGGGACGCGGCCCAGCTGGTAGGACAAGAGGCCGGCGACGGTGTCGACGGAGTCGGTGAGCGCGTCGTCGAACTCCACCGTGTAGTCGAAGTGGTCCTCGAGGTAGTCGACAAGGTCGTCGAGCGGCAGGCGGGATTGCGCGCGGAAGCGGCGCTCGCCGACCTGCTCGATCGGGGCGTCCTCGTCCTCGTCGTACTCGTCGGTGATCTCGCCGACGATTTCCTCCAGCAGGTCCTCCATTGTGAGCAGACCGGCGACGTTGCCGAACTCGTCGATGACGATCGCGATGTGCATGTTCTGCTGCTGCATCTGCCGCAGCAGCTCGTCGAGCGGCTTCGACTCCGGCACGAATAGCGGCTCGCGCATGAACTCGGTGAGCACCGTGGACGCGGCGACTGGCGCGCCGTTCGGGCCGAACATGTCCTTCAGGTAGGAGACACCGACGATCTCGTCGACGCTGTCGCCGATCAGCGGCACGCGCGAATGCCCGGAGCGCACCATCAGGCTGGTCGCCTGGCGTGCCGTCTTCTCGCCTTCGATCCAGATCATCTCGGGTCGCGGCACCATCACTTGGCGGGCGGGCGTCGAGGCGAGGTCGAAGATGTTCTGGATCATCCGCCCCTCGGTTGTTTCCACCACGCCCTTTTCCTGCGCGATGTCGACGGCTTCGCGCAACTCCACCTCGGTGGCATAAGGGCCGTCACGGAAATCCTCGCCGGGGTGGAACACGTTGCCCAACTTGATCAGCCCGCGGGCTACCGGGCCGAACACTGCGTGGAAGAGCACCAGCCACTGCGCGGCCTTCAAAGAAATCGTATATGGGTTGCGCTTGCCGGCGGTGCGGGCGAAGACGCCGATGATGCCGAATTGCAGCAGCGCCACCGCCACCACGGCAGCGGTGATCGCCCACGCATCTTGCTCAATCAAGTCCATCGCCGTCATCGCCGCGAACACGGCCGCGGTGATGTCCAGCACGGTGCGCAGCATGACCAGCATATTGATGTGGTTTGCACGCGAGTTGACTACGCGCAGCAGCGCGGGCGCGCCCGCTACCTCGTCCTTGACCATGTTTTCCACGCGAGCGCGGGACACCGGTGACAGAGCGGATTCTACAGAGCCGAATAGGCCCGAAAGCAGCATCGCCACAACCGTGACAACGCCATAGATGATGGTGTGATGCATAAAAGTCTAGTTTTCTCCCCGCTCGCGCATCCGGCGGTCGAGCTCCTCGCGGTCTGCAGCCGATGGAAATGCGTGCGGGCCGGTGGGCTTGGGCTGGTATTCGACGTCGCGGGCCGCTAGGGAGTCGTACCAGTCGGCGAGGATCTCGTTCTGCAGCGCGAACATCTCACGCTCGTCGGCGGGCTGGATGTGGTCGTAGCCCAACAGGTGCAGCACGCCGTGGACGGTGAGCAGCGCGAGCTCGTGGGCGAGGTCGTGGCCGGCCATTTCGGCCTGCTTACGGTCGAATGCCGGGCACAGGATGATGTCGCCGAGCATCGCCGCGCCGAGCGGGTTCGCGTCGGGGCGTCCGCCGCCCGGGGTCAGCTCGTCCATGGGGAAGCTCATCACATCCGTGGGGCCCTCCAGGTCCATCCAGCGCACGTGGAGATCCGCCATCGTCGCTTCGTCGACGAGCGTGATGGTGGCCTCGGTGTCGGGGTGGACGTCCATCGCTTGGAGTGCGAACGAGCAGACGTCGATAAGCATTTGCTCATTGACTTCCGCCTCTCCGGACTCGTTGAGAACCTCAATGCTCACTGCTTGGCCTCCTGTTCGCGCTCGCGCTCAATCTCGCGCTGACGCTTCTCATAGCGCATCGAATTCTGGGCATCGTGCCGGTCGTACGCGGCGACGATGCGGGAAATCAGGTGATGGCGCACGACGTCCTCGCCGCGCATCTCCTGAAACGCGATGTCCTCAATGTTGGCGAGGATGCGACGCGCCACGCGCAGGCCCGAGACCGTGCCGCGCGGCAGATCCACCTGGGAAATATCGCCAGTGACCACCATCTTCGAGCCGAAGCCGAGACGGGTGAGGAACATCTTCATCTGCGCGCCGGTCGTGTTCTGCGCCTCGTCCAGAATCACGAACGCGTCCGAGAGCGTGCGGCCGCGCATGTACGCGAGCGGGGCGACCTCGATGATGCCGGCGTCGACCAACTTGGGGATCGTCTCCGGGTCGATCATGTCGCGCAACGCGTCGTACAGCGGGCGCAGGTACGGGTCGATCTTGTCGCTGAGCGTGCCGGGCAAAAAGCCCAGCTTCTCGCCTGCCTCCACCGCGGGGCGGGTCAAAATGATGCGCTTGACCTCCTTAGCCTGCAGCGCCTGCACCGCCTTTGCCACCGCGAGGTAGGTCTTGCCGGAACCGGCCGGGCCGATGCCGAAAGTGATGGTGTGCTCGTCGATCGCGTCGACGTATGCGCGCTGGCCCGCCGTCTTCGGGCGGATCACCTTGCCGCGCCGCGAGACGATCTCCGCGCCGAGGATCTCCGCGGCCGATTCCGGCGCGTCCGCCTCCGTGATGCGCACCGCCTGGACGACGGTGTCCTGGTCGACGGGTACGCCGCGGCGGGCCATGGACTCCAGCTCGTCGACGACGCGCGCCGCGTAGGCCACCTCGGCCTCCGTGCCGCGCACCGTGAGCGTGTTGCCGCGCGCGTGCAGGTTCGCCGCGAGCTGGCGGTTAAGTACCCGTAGGTTCGCGTCGTTGACGCCGAGGACTGCCTGCGCGTAAGCCGAGTCGAGATCGAGTTTGCGGGTCACCTTCGCCGAATCGCCCGCGGCGTGCGAAGTGTTCACGTCATTGTGATTGTGCATTGTGCTCCCAACGCTACCAGCGAGATGTCAATGCGCCGATGGCGCACAGTGCCGCAAACCCGGCGCTCGCTGTGCGCAGGACCTGCGGCCCCAGCCGCACGGGCTGGGCCCCGAGCAAATCTAACTCATCTTGGCCGATCCCGCCCTCCGGGCCGACCAGGACGTACAGCGTTTCGACGCCGCTAAAGTCGACGTCCGTAATCGGCGTGGTCGCGTCCTCGTGCAGCACGATCGCGCGCGCGCCGCGCAGGCGCTCGGCGAGCTGGTTTGTGGTGACCGGGTCGTGCACGGTCGGCCAGATCGCGCGGCGCGACTGCTTCGCGGACGCGATCGCCTGATTGCGCCACTTCTGCACCTGTTTGTCCTGCTTGTCCGCGCTCCAGCGGGCGATGGTGCGGTGCGAGATCCACGGGATGATGGCGTCGACGCCGCCCTGGACTGCGAGGTCGACCGCGAGCTCGGCGCGCTCCGACTTCGGCACTGCCTGCACCAGCACCACCTGTGGCTGCGGCGGCTTCACGGTGCGCTCGGCGACGACGTCGCCGGAAACGCGCTCGCGGGTGCATTCGCTAACGGTGACTTCGGCGGTGTGGCCGGTGCCGTCGACAAGCATGATGCGATCGCCGGGCGCGATGCGCTTAACATTCGCATGTTTCGCTTCCGCGCCGGTGAGCACACCGTCGGCGGGCTGTGGCGCGTAGAAGTACGGCAGGCTCATTAGCGACGGAACCTGTCACGCATCCGGGAGAAGAAGCCGTCGCCGCCGCCGTCGTCGGAGCCGGCGTGCACGCGCGCCGTATCGGCGTGGCCCTCGCGCAGCTTCTCCAGGCTGGTGCGCTCCTCCTTCGACAGCTCGGTCGGCACGACCACCTGGACGTGCGCGATCATGTCGCCGGCACCCTCGGCGCGCAGCTTCGGCATACCTTCGCCGTCAAGCACGATCTCTTCGCCCGGCTGCACGCCTGCGGGTACGGTGATCGTGGTGGTCTCGCCAGCCAGGTTGTCCACGTGCAGTTCGGTGCCGAGCGCGGCGTCGTACATGGGCAGGCGCAGCTCGAGGTGGAGGTCGTTGCCCTCGCGGGCGAAGACCTTGTGCGGGGTGGTGTGGACCTCGACGTAGAGGTCGCCGGCCGGGCCGCCGCCGTGGCCGACCTCGCCCTGATCGGCCATGCGGATGCGCATGCCGGAGGCGATGCCGGCCGGGATTTTCACCGTCAGGTCGCGGGTGGCGCGCACGCGGCCGTCGCCGGCGCACTGGCGGCAGGGGTCCGTAATGACCTCGCCGTAGCCGTGGCACTTCGGGCACTCATGCGTGGTCATCACGTTGCCCAGGAAGGACTGCTGCATCTCCTGGACCGCACCGTGACCCTTGCAGTAGTCGCAGGTCTGCGGTTTGGCGCCCGACTCCGAGCCGGAGCCGTGGCACTTGTCGCACAGCACCGCGGTATCCACGGTGACTTCCTTGCGCACGCCGGAAAACGCCTCCTCGAGGGTGATCTGGGTGCGCAGCAGCGCGTCGTTGCCCGGCTGGACGCGGGAGCGCGGTTCGCGTCCGCCCGCGCCGCCGCCGAAGAACGCCTCGAAGATGTCGCCGACGCCGCCAAAGCCGCCGAAACCGCCAGCACCGCCGGGCGCGCCGCCCCCCTGCTCCATCGGGTCGCCGCCGCGGTCAACGATGCTGCGCTTCTTCGGATCCAGCAGCACCTCCTGGGCGAGCGAGAGCTCCGCGAATTTCTCCTCCGCCTCCTCGGACGGGTTCACGTCCGGGTGGTATTTGCGGGCGAGCTTGCGGTACGCCTTCTTAATCTCCTGCTCGGTGGCTTCCCGGTCCACGCCGAGGATGCCGTAATAGTCACGTGCCAAAATTCAAACCTTTCACAGTGTTAGACGTTCACTTGCGGCGCACGCCGCGTCATTCGCCCTGCAGGATGCGGCTGATGTAGCGCGCGACGGTGGCAACCTTCTGCATGGTACCGGGGTAGTCCATGTAGGTCGGCCCCACCACCCCGAGCCCGCCGAGCGCCTCATCGCCGGCTCCATACGCAGTAGTAACAATTGCTGCCTGGGAAAATTCCTCGTTCTCGTTTTCGCGCCCGATCCGCACCGAGACCCGCTCCATGTCTTGGGCGGTGGCGAGCAGTTTCAGCACCACGACTTGCTGCTCGAGCGCGTCGATGACGCTGTGCAGGTCGGCGAGCCGGTGCACAGTGAGGTTGCCCGCGCCTGCGATGAGCAGCCGGTCCGCGGTGGTGTCGACGAGCGTGTCCACGAGCACCGCGGTACACCGCGACACCGCGTCGGCGAGTTCGCGCGGGGCGCGCGCGTGCAGAGTGGACAGCCCGGCGGTGGCCTCGCGCATGGTGCGGCCGACGAGGATGTCGTTGAGCAGGTCGCGGAGCACGGGCACGTGGGCGTCGGCAAGCGGGCTGGCGAGCTCCACGTTGCGCTGGTCGACGCGCCCGGTGTCGGTGATCACGACGAGCAGCAGGCGCGTCGGTGTGAGTGCGACGACTTCGCAGTGCTTGACCCGGGAGATCTCGAGGTTGGGCAGCTGCACGACGGCGGCCTGGTTGGTCAGCTGCGCGAGCAACTGCACGCTGCGGCGCAGCACGTCCTCGAGGTCCACGCCGTGTTCGAGGAAGTCGAGGATGGCGTGACGCTCGGCCACCGACAGCGGCTTGACGTCGTCGTGCAGCGCGTCGACAAACGCGCGGTAGCCGGCCTGCGTGGGGATGCGCCCCGAGGAGGTGTGGGTCTGGCTGATGTAGCCCTGTTGCTCCAGCACGCTCATGTCGTTGCGGATGGTCGCCGAGCTCACGCCCAGCTTGTGGCGCTCCACCAGCGCCTTGGATCCGACGGGTTCTTGCTGCGCGATGTAGTCGGCAACGATTGCGCGCAGCACCGCGCGGCGGCGCTCATCAGCAGCACTCATTAGCACTCCCTCTCATCGACTGCCAGCTATCCTACTCGGCGGCCAAAATATCGGTCACGATGCCGTCGGCAAGCAGCCGGCCCGCATCGGTCACCGCAATGCGTTCGCCGAAAGTTAAAAGCCCGCCGCGCACATGCTTCTCGACGATCCCCCGCGCCCCCTGGCCTACCCAACCGGCAGGAATACCCTCCTTGAGCCGCAGGCCGAGCATCACTTGCTCGTCGTGGCGCTGCTCGTCGGTGAGCGTTTCGGAGAAGTCCACGGGCAGCTCGCCGTCGCGCAAGAGCGCAGCGTAGCGCTCGGGGCGCTTGACGTTGGCGAAGCGCTCGCGGCCGATGAAGGAATGCGCGCCCGGGCCCGCACCCCACCACTGGCCGCCGCGCCAGTAGAGCAGGTTGTGGCGGCACTCCCCGCCCGGCTTGGCCCAGTTCGACACCTCGTACCAGTCGAAGCCGGCGTCCTCGAGCGTTTCGGCGATCAACTCGTAGCGGCGCGCGTAGACCTCCTCCTGCGGCGCGGGCAGCTCGCCGCGGCGGACCTTGCGCGCCATCGCCGTGCCGTCCTCGACGATAAGCGAGTAGGCGGAGACGTGGTCGACGTCGGCAGAGAGGATGGCGTCGAGGGTTTTGCGGACGTCGTCGTCGGTTTCCGTCGGCGTGCCGTAGATCATGTCGAGGTTGACCTGCGCGAACCCGGCGGCGCGCGCCTCCCTCGCCGCAGCGACCGCGCGGCCCGGCGTGTGTGCGCGGTCGAGCACCTTGAGCACGGGCGCGGACGCCGACTGCATGCCCAGTGAGACGCGCGTGAAGCCCGCGTCGAGAAGGCCCGCGAAGTACTCGGGGCTGGTGGACTCCGGGTTCGACTCCGTGGTCACCTCCGCACCAGGCAAAAGGCCAAAGGTGCCGCGCACCGCGTCCAGCACACGCCCCAAACCCGCCGCGCCGAGCAGCGAGGGCGTGCCGCCGCCGATAAACACCGTGTCCGCACCGCGCGCGTCGACCCGTGCAGCGGCGAGTTCAAGCTCCCGCTCGAGCGCGTCGAAGTATTCCGCGTGGGAAGAGGCCACCTCGTTGGGTGTGTAGGTGTTGAAGTCGCAGTAGCCGCAGCGGGTCGCGCAGAAGGGGACGTGGATGTAGACGCCGAAGGTGTTTCGACCTGTCTCGGATTCAGCCATGCGGCCAGTCTAGGCACCGCGGCGCGAACGCTTGGCGGCGACCTTCTCCACGATCCGGTTGATCCGGGCGCGTTCTTCCAGAAACTCCGGCGGGTTCGTCCCGCGCATGGTACGCGCGAACGCGGGGTGGTCGACGCAGACGGTTTCCACCCAGCCGTCGACAACCGCCTCGACGAGCTCGGCAACGGTGGCGAACAGATGCGGCAGGCTTACCGCGCCGAGCTCGCGGGCGACCATGTCGGTCTGCTCCAGGGTGTAGGAGACGATCTCGGTGAGGTGCTGCACCGTAAGATCGGTGCGTCCGGTGAGCGCGTCCTCCATGGTTTGGACGGAGAAGGGGGCGGCGAGTGGGAAGAGGTCGGTGAGGCCTGCGGCGTCGAGAAGCTCGGGCTCCGGGATCTTCTCCTCGGGACACGCGGACGCCGAGAGCACGCCGGCGCGCATGCCGGAGGTCAGCGCCTGGCGCAGCCCGATCAACTCGCCGACGACCCGGCGCGCGTCCACGCGGGCGTCGTCGGCGATCTCGACGAACTCGGCGAGGCAGTCGTCGGTGAGCTCCCCGTCGTAGTCCGCGACCGCTTCGGCGATGTGCTCGATGTACTCGGCGACCTCGTCGCCGATGTTGTAAATCTCCTGCGTGAGCTCACGGTGCCGCAGCATAGCCGCTGTCTTGCGCACGGGTAAGCCCCCTTCGGTTCAACTAAAGATTTGCTGGGAGCCATGCTAAGCCACGGCGGCGCGGCGGCGTGGAAGGCGCGCCGCTACCGCTCGTAGAGCTTGTCGATGTCCTCGCTGAAGCGCTCAAAGACGACGTTGCGCTTGACCTTCATCGTCGGCGTCATCTCGTTCTCCTGCTCGGACAGGTCGCGGTCGAGGATGCGGAACTTCTTGATCGCCTCGGCGTGCGAGACGGTGGCGTTGGCCATGTTGATCGCGTCCTGGACCTCGGCGCGCAGGCTCGCGTCCTGAGCGAGCTCGGCGAGCTTGCGGTGCTCGGGGATGTTGCGGTTGGCCTTCCAGCGGGCCAACTCATCCTCGTCGAGCGTGACCAGCACGCCGATGAACGGCTTGCCGTCGCCGACGATCAGCGCGTTCGAGATCAGCGGGTCCTGGCGGATGATCTCCTCCATCGGACCGGGCGAGACGTTCTTGCCGCCGGCGGTGACAATCAGGTCCTTCTTGCGGCCGGTAATCCGCACAAAGCCCTCGTCGTCGACCTCGCCGAGATCGCCGGTGTTGAACCATTCGCCGTCAAAGGCCTCGGCGGTGGCCTCGGGGTTGTTCCAGTACTGCTTGATCACGCCGGGGCCTGCGAACTCGATTTCGCCGTCGTCGTTGATGCGCACCGAGTAGCCGTTGACCGGCGGGCCGACGGTGCCGATCTTCTGGCGCACCTTGTTGTTCACGCACGCGGCGGCGCAGGTTTCGGTGAGCCCGTAGCCCTCGTAGACGGGGATGCCCATGCCGCGGAAGAAGTGCGACAGCTCCGGGCTCATCGCGGAGCCGCCGGTAATGCCGTAGGACACCGCCCCGCCCATGGCCTCCTTGAGCTTGGAGTAGACGAGCTTTTCAAAGACCTTGCGCTTCGCCTTCTGCACGCGCGTCGGACCCTCGGGCGTTTCCATTGCCTTCGAGTACTCGATCGCCGCGCGCTCCGCCTCCAGGAACACGCGCTTGCCCACTGCGGAGCCGTCGGCGGCCTTGTTGTAGGCGGCGTTGCGCACCTTTTCAAACACGCGCGGGACGCCCAGCACCATGTTCGGCCGGGCGCGCTGCAGCTCCACCGTCAGCGTGGAGGTATCCGACCAGTGCGATTGTGTGGCACCCGCGATCGCGAGCGCGAGCGCAACGGCGCGCTGCAGCACGTGCGCGAGCGGCAGAAACGTCACGACGCGCTTGCCGGGCACGGCGACCTCGCCGATGTCGTTGAAGATCAGCGCGCGCGTCTGGTAGATCCAGTTGCCGTGAGTCAGCTCCACGCCCTTCGGGCGGCCGGTGGTGCCGGAGGTGTAGACGAGGGAGCCGATGTGGTCGTGGGTGATGGCGGCCACGCGGGCGTCGATAAGCGACTGCTCGACGTCCCGACCCTCAAACTTCAGCGTCTCCACGCCGGAAGCATTAAATTCGTAGATCTTTTGCAGCTTGGAGGTCGAGCCGGCGAGCCGGGGCGTGCCGTCGTCTTGCAGCAAGAACGAGCTGATCAGCTGCGTGTGCTCGCGCGTTTCGGTCAGCGCCAGCTTCGCGCCGGAGTCCTCGAGGATCCACTGGATCTGCGACATCGAGCTCGACGGGTAAATCGGCACGGAGATCGCGCCCGCGGCCCAGATGGCAAAGTCCATCAGCGCCCACTCGTAGCGCGTCGCCGACAAAATCGCCACGCGGTCGCCCGCCTCCACACCGGCGGCCACCAGGCCCTTCGCGGCCTCGTAGACCTCTTCGAGGAACTCGCCTGCGGTCACGTTGACCCAGTCGTAGTTGCGCGGCCGCGAAAAGAGCACGATGTGCGGCTGCATCGTACACAGCTCGATGAGCTGGCTGAGGCAGTTCTCTTCCGGCGGCACAGTAAAACCGAGTTCCGTGGTGTATGCATTCTGCGACATAAGCCCTCACCCTACCGCGTGGAAGCCTCACCTGGCTCCGGTCACGCGCGTTTGGCACAATATTGACTGTGATGAATGAGGAACTTTTGCTGTCCCTGGCCCAGTCCTACGGCTTCGGCACCACCTACCGAGCCTCCGACGGGCAGCTGACCACCCCACCTAACCAGTCCTTCCTCAAATTGCTGCGCGCCATCGGCGTCGATGTGCCCGACTCCCCCACCGACGAAGCGCTCCGCTCGCTTCTCGACGCCCGCGCGACCGAACTCGCCACCCGCCCCCTCCCGCCCACCGTGGTGGCGACCGCGGGCGAAGAGCAGCACTTCAACGTGCACGTCCACGACGGGCACTACGCGCACTGCTGGATCCGCCTCGAGGACGGCTCCTCGCGCGATGCCTACCAGGACGAAAACTGGACGCCGCCGACCACCGCCCCCGACGGCACGGTGTGGGGCGAAGCGACCTTCCACGTCCCCGGTGACCTGCCGGAGGGCTGGCACGAGCTGCACTTAGAGTCCGACAACCTGCACGAGGTGTGCACGCTGATCGTCGTGCCCGCGCGCTTGCAATCGAACGAGGCGTGCGTGCAGCGCCCCAACTACGGTGTGATGGCGCAGCTGTACTCGGTGCGCTCGTCGCAGTCCTGGGGTGTGGGCGACTTCGAGGACCTAGCTCGCCTGGCCGAGACCGTCGCCGCCGAGGGTGCCGACTACCTGCTGATCAACCCCGTGCACGCCGCGCAGCCGGTGCCGCCGGTAGAGGACTCGCCGTACCTGCCGACCTCGCGCCGCTTTGTCAACCCCATCTACATCTCGGTCGAGGCCGTGCCCGAGTACGCGCGCCTAGACGCAGACACCCGCGCCGATATCGACGAGCTCGCAGCCCCCTTGAAGGCCATGAACTTGACGGCCGACCCGCTTGCGCGCAACGAGGTCTTCGGCACCAAACTCGCCGTGTTGCGCGAGCTATTCTACCTCTCGCAGCAGGATGAGGGCCGCGCCCACGACTTCGAGCTCTACACCCTCGACGAGGGCGAGGGCCTGCGCGAGTTCGCGCAGTGGTGCGCTTCGCGCGCCGCCGCGTTTACCCGCGGCCAGCACGCCGCAGCGGAGGCGGACGAGGAAACGGTGCGGTTCTACATGTGGCTGCAGTTCATCGCCGACGAGCAGCGCCGCGTCGCCCAAGACCGGGCGCTTGCCGCCGGGATGCGCATCGGCATCATGACCGACCTCGCCGTGGGCATCCACCCCGACGGGGCGGACGCGCACACGCTTGCCGACGTCCTCGTGCCCGCCGCTTCTGTTGGCGCGCCGCCGGACCAGTACTCGCAGCAGGGCCAGGACTGGTCGCAGCCGCCGTGGAACCCGGAGGCGCTGGCGCGTGAGGGCTACGCACCGTGGCGCGACCTGCTGCGCACCGTGCTGCGCCACTCCGGCGGCATCCGCGTCGACCACATCTTGGGCCTGTTCCGCCTGTTCTGGCTGCCGCGCGAAGACACCCCGGCCGACGGGCTGTATATGAACTACGACCACCGCGCGATGGTGGGCATCTTGCTGCTGGAGGCGCAGCGCGCGGGCGCGGTTGTCGTCGGCGAAGACCTGGGCACCTTCGAGCCGTGGGTGCAGGACGTGCTGCGCGACACCGGCATCTTCGGCACTTCGGTGCTCTGGTTCGAGTCCATCCCGCCGGCGGGCGCGCCGCGGCCCGCGGACCAGTACCGCCACCTCGCGCTGTCCGCAGTCGGCACGCACGACCTGCCGCCGACGGCCGGCTACCTCGAGGGCGCGCACAACGAGCTACGTTCCAAGCTGGGGCTAGTCAGCCAGTCGCTGGACGAGCTCAACGCCAACGACGGCGTGTGGATCGGGCGCGTGCTCAACCAGGCTCGCGCCGAGGGCGCGTTTGCAGACACCGCGTTCGCAGAGACGGACTTTAGCCAGTACGACCTCGGCGAGTTCGACGCTGCGGGTTCCCTTGACGATTTGCTGGTGGGGCTAACCCGCTTCATCGCGTCGACCCCGTCGGCGATGACGGTGACGAACCTGGTGGACATGGTCGGCGATCGCCGCATCCAGAACCAGCCCGGCACGAATTCGGAGCAATACTCCAACTGGTGCATCCCGCTTACCGACGCGACCGGCACCCCCGTCCTCATCGACGACCTCGCCGACAACCCGCTGTTCCACCGCGTCGCCGAGGCGTCGCGCCGGCCGGGCGCGGTCTAGACCAGGCTGCCGACCAGCGCGGCGATGACGACGAGCGCGAGCATGACGTAGAGCGCCTGCGTCACGCGCGACTGCGGGTACTTGCGCTGCGGCTTCGGCAGCTGCTGATCCTGCTTACGCAGTTCTTCCGGGTTGGCCATGGCGCTTAGTCTACTTCGCGGGCAGGCTCGGTCGGCAACTGCCGTGCGCGCGCCTGGTTGCGCTGGTACGCCAGCCAGTCGGTGACCCGCAGCATCGCCCACGCCGCCACCGACGCGAGCGGGAGCGCGACGATCAGCACGATCGGCAGCTGCAGCCAGGGGCTTAAGGCGAACATGCGCTACACCGCCGTCCCCTCGAGGCCGCGGCGGATAAGCAGCGGGCGGGTGTCCTTGTCGCGGCCACGGAAGGCGCGGTAGGCGTCCGCGAAGTCGCGGGAAGCGCCGCGGGCGAGGATCTCTTCGCGGAACTTCTCCCCTGTTTCGCGGTTAATTCCCTGTTCGCGGATCAGCTCGAAACCGTCGGCGTCGAGCGCCTCTGCCCACAGGTAGGAGTAGTAGCCCGCGGAGTAGCCGCCGGCGAAGATGTGGTTGAACCAGGTCGAGCGGTAGCGCGGGGTCAGCCCCGGTACGTCGAGATGGTAGCGGCGCAGGACGTCGTGTTCGAAAGCTTCGATGTCTTCCGGCGGGGTGCGATCAAGCGAGTGCCACTCGAGGTCGATCGCGGCAGCAGCCAAGTACTCGGCGGTGGCGAAGCCCTGGCCGAACGTGCGCGAGGCGCGCACCGCGTCCAGCATGGCGGCGGGAAGCGGCGCGCCGGTGTCCACGTGGCGGGCGTAGTTGCGCACGATCTCGGGGGCGAAGGCGTAGTTCTCGTTGATCTGCGAGGGGAACTCGACCCAGTCGCGCGGCACGTTGGTGCCGGACAGCGACGGGTAGCGCACGTTGGACAGCAGGCCGTGGAGGGCGTGGCCGAACTCGTGGAAGACGGTGGTGACCTCGTCGATAGTGAGCAGCTCGCTGTTCACACTCATCACGTTGACCACCACCGGCTTGGTGTTGGCAAGATGCGACTGGTCGACGAAGCTGCTCATCCAGGCGCCGCCGCGCTTGCTTTCGCGGGCGGAATAGTCGGTCAGCAGCAGGCCGAGGCCTGTGCCGTCGTGGTCTTTGACCTCCCACACCTGTACGTCGTCGCGGTAGGCGCGCAGGTCTTCGCGGAGGGTCACGGTGATGCCGTAGAGCAGGTGCGCCGCGTAAAACACGCCGTCCTCGAGCACCTGTCGCAGCGGGAAGTACTTGCGCAGCTCCGCCTCGTCGACGTCGAGCTCCTCGGCTCGGCGCTGTGCGGACCAGTACGGCCAGTCGGCACCGTCGAGACCGTCCTCGCCGAGGTCTGCCCCGCGCGAGATCGCGAGCTCACCGTCGAGCTTGCGCTCGGCGGCCGCGTTCGCCGCCGCAGCCGGCGCGAGGTCCGCGATCAGCGCGCGTGCCGCGTCCGCGTTGCCCGCGGTCTCCTCCGCGATGACGTAGTCGGCGTGCGTGGCAAAGCCGAGCAGTTGCGCGCGCTCCTGGCGCAGCGCGACCGCCTCGCGCACGAGTGGGGCGTTGGATTCGGTGCCGCGTTTAAGGGAGGCGTCGAAAAGCGCGCGGCGGGCGGCGGGATCGCTGAGGTCGGCCTGCAGCGACTGGGTCGAGGGCAGTTCGATGGGGACGAGGTAGCTGTCGCCGTCGGCAAACGCGGCGAGCTGGTCCTCGCTTGCGCCCGCCAGTTCCTCGCGGGTGAAGCGGACAGCGAGTCGCTTGGTGTCGGCGAGCAGGTTGCGGCCGAAGTGCTCGGAGAGTTTGGCAAGCCGCTCGTTGATCTCGCGCAACCGCGCCTGGCCTGCAGCGTCGAGGTCCGCGCCGCGGCGGGTAAAGCGGCGCAGAAGCAGGTCGTGGAGGCGCTGCGACTCCTCGTCCGCGGGCACCTCGACGGCGCGCAGCCGGTGGTAGAGCTCGGCGTTTTGGTAGATCGCGTCGGTGTGCGCGGTTAGTTGCGGCACGATGCGATCGGCCACGGCGTCGAACTCGGCGGTGGCGTCGGTGCCCTGCAGGTTGAAGAACCAGGCAGCCACGCGCTCTACGTCCGCGCCGGCCAGCTCGAAGGCCTCGACGGTGTTTTCCCACGTTGGGGTCGCTTCCGCGCAGATCGCGGCGATCTCCGCCTCGTGGCGGGCGAGCGCCTGATCAAACGCCGGCTCGACGTGGGCCAGTTCGATGGCGTCGAAGTCGGGCAGTTGGTACGGCAACGTCGATGGTGCAAGCAGTGGATTGGTCATGGCGGCCATCTTAGGCGTTTAAGATTGCGGCATGGCTACGCGCGAAACCCAAGTCACTTGCCCCGCCGGCGCGATCGTCGGCACCAGCGACGGGCAGGTGCGCAGCTTCCACTCCATCCCGTACGCACATGTTCCGGCTCCGTTCGACGCGCCCGAGCCCTCGCCGATGGGCTTGCTTATCGACGCCACCTCCCCGGAACACGGCACCAACCGGCTTTCCATCGCTACCCCGGAAGGCGCGCGCAGAAACGACGACCTGCCGGTTCTCGTCTACATCCACGGCGGGCGCTTCGAGGAGGGCAGCCACACCGATACCTACAGCAACGCAGAAGGCTTTGCCCGCGAGGGTTTCGTGCACGTGCGCGTCGGCTACCGGCTGAAGTTCCCCGGCATGCTGCCGTTTGCCGACGATGCTTCGTACGAATACCGCGCCGTGCAGGATTGCGCGACGGCGCTCACGTGGATCCAGCGCAACATCGAGGCCTTCGGCGGCGACCCCACCAATGTGACGCTCGTCGGCCACAGCGCCGGCGCCGACATCACGCTCTGGCTTGCACGCCGAGACCACTTCAAAGGAGAGTTCCGCCGCGCGGTGGCGGCCTCCCCAGTCTTCCCGCGCCGCAGCTTCGCTTCCCGCAAGTGGGCGGCGCGCGGCGCGCTCGGCACGCCCCTTTTGCGCGGCGAGCTCAACGCGCTGGCCGCACGGAACCCGAAGCGACTCACGCGCGCCTACGGCCGCTTCCGCACCCAGTACCTCACCGACATCGCGCTCGGCCCCTACCCGTTTGATGCGGGCGCGCTCGCCGACGTCCCACTGGTGGTCACCTCCACCCGCGATGAATTCATGCCCACCGGCAGGCCCTTCGACCGCGCCAAAGTGGGCAAGCCAGCCGCACGCGTCATGGCGCGGCACATGGGGGTGGCCAAGGGGAAGGCGCGCGAATACCTCGAGCACGCGGCCACGATGGACCCGCGCGCCGTCGGCGGCCGGCTCATCTCGGACGCAATGTGCAGGCGCTGGGTTGACGACATCGCCGAGGGCGCGCCCGGCGCGCTGTGGCAGGCAGAGCTCTACCCCACCGAGAACCGCCCCGCGTACCACTCCAAAGAGCTCACGCCAGCGTTCACAATCGGCACGGGCCTCAACGCGTGGCTGACCCGCTTTGCGCGCACCAGCGAGGTCGGCTGGCGCGCCTATGCGGAGGGCCGCGCCGTCATGCGCGTGCGCCTCGACGGCACGGGCGCGGAAGAAGTCACCGACCCGCTCGGCTACCTACGCGGCGTGTTCGCACCGGTAGATTAAAGCGCGTTGCGCAAGCGCTCGTCGGCGAGCTCCTCGACTAGCCACGGCGAGAACGCGAACGGCGTCGCCTCCGCGGCACGGATCACGTCCTGTGGGGCCACCCACGCCCAGGAATCCACCTCGTCCGGGTTGGGGTCGAGCTCCACGCCCGGCGACATCCGCGCGGTAAAGACCGGGCAGACCTCGTTTTCCACCACGCCGGAAGAGTCCACGGCGCGGTAGCGGAAGTCGGGCAGCACCTCGGTGATCGCGTCGATTGCCGGCATGCCGAGCTCCTCGGCGGCGCGGCGGCGCACCGCGTCCACAGCTGCCTCGCCCGGGGCCGGGTGGCCGCAAAACGAGTTCGTCCACACGCCGGGCCAGGTCAGCTTGCCGAGTGCGCGGCGCGTGAGCAGCAGGCGGCCGTCCGCATCCAGCAGCCAGCAGGAAAACGCCAGGTGCAGCGGAGTGGAGTCGGTATGTACGTCGGTTTTGTCGGCGGCGCCGATGGGGGTCCCCGTGGCGTCGATAAGCACTACTTGCTCTCGCATTAGGTATTCAGATTCCCTTTAAACGTCACGTTACCAATGGTGAACTCGGCGTCCCACAGGTTGCCCGTGGACACGTCGAAGGCATACTTCGCGTTCGTGGTCGCGCCAGGTCCGAGCGGCAGGTCCACGCCGATGATGTCCACATCCGCGTTTTCCGCGCTCTTCGGGTCCGCAGTCTGCATCGAGGCCCCACCCGCGTTGTAGCGCAGCTGCGGGGTGAGCGTGTCGGCGGGCATCGGCACGTCACTCTCGTTGGTCACCGCGACCACCACGACGGTGCCGCCGTTGGGCTCGTAGCTGGTGCCCTGCCACTTGTAGGAGAGGTCCATCGCCGGGTCCTCGACGCGGTCGCCGTTGAGCTTGTCGGTGACCAGCGGGTCGACCTCCTCCGCCTTGAACTCCGGGGCAGGCGCGCCGGTCGGCGTGGTGATCTCAATCTCCTCTTCCTGGGCCTCCTCGCTCTCCTTGCCGCTGACGCAGCCGGACAGCGCGAAAACGGAGGTGGCGGCCAAAAATACGGCGATGAACTGCGAACGGTGTGACATACACGCCTCTTTTAACTCGTTGTAGCAGTGGACGTTTCGATTCTTCCCTACTGTACAGCGCGGGTACCCTAGCCAAACTATGCAGTCTTTGTTGCGTGTGCTCCGCAGCGCCTCCGCGCTGTGGCCGTACTACTTGGCCGTGGTCCTCATCTCCTCCGGCGTTGCGGCGCTGGGGCTGGTCTCGCCTTTCCTCATTCGGGAGGCCACCGACACCATCGTCGACTACGTCGGCTCCCCGGAAGGCCCCGCGCCCACCCGCACTGTGATCTGGCTGGCGCTGGCGCTCTTTGCCGCAGAATCCGCCGCAGCGCTGTTGCGCAACGTGTCCGGCTACCTGGGTGATGTGATGGTGGCGCGGATCCGGCAGATCCTGTCCACGCGCTACTTTGCCAAGCTGTTGTCGCTGCCGCAGCGCTACTTCGATACGCAGATCACCGGCACGATCATCGCGCGGCTGGACCGCTCGATCGCGAACGTCACGCAGTTCATCCAGTCCTTCGCCAACAATTTCCTGCCGATGCTGCTGCAAGTCGCGGCAATTCTCGCGATCACGGCCTACTATTACTGGCCGCTGACAATACTGCTCGCGCTGCTCTTCCCGCTCTACATGTGGCTGACCGCGCTGACCTCGAAGCGGTGGCAGCGCTACGAGCAGGACAAAAACGCGAACGTGGACGAGGCCAACGGCCGTTTCGCCGAGGTAGTCGGCCAGGTCAAGGTGACCAAATCTTTCGTCGCCGAGGTGCGTGAGCTAAATAAGTTCGGCCACCACTACCAGGAGACGGTCGCGCTGACACGCCCGCAGTCGCGCTGGTGGCACAGCATGGACACAGTGCGCGGGGTTGCCATGACCGCGATCTTTTTAGGCATTTACCTCATCCTGTTCCTGCGCACGCTGCACGGCCACTTCACAATCGGCGAGATGGTCATGCTCATCCAGATGGTCACCATGGCCCGCCAGCCGGCGCAGATGATGAGCTGGATCGTGGATGCCGCGCAGCGCGCCATCGCCGGCTCGCGCGACTACTTCAAGGTCATGGACGAAGAACACGAGCCGACCGCCAACGCCCAGCTCGTCGCCGCCACCGAATCCACCGACGTGCCCGCGCTTCGCGACACGCAGCATCACCCCCTGCCCGTCAACGAGCCGGTCCTCGCCTTCGACGACGTCTCCTTTGCCTACACCCCCGGCGAGCCGGTCCTTTCTGGCCTCACCTTCTCGGCGCGCGAGGGCGAAAAAATCGCGCTCGTTGGCGAGTCCGGGGGCGGCAAGTCCACCATCGTCAATCTGCTCTTGGGGCTCTATCCGCTTGTCGACGGCACGCTCACCATCTGCGGCCGCAACCTCGAAGACTTAAGCGTAGAAGAGCTGCGCGCCTCGACCGGCGTCGTCTTCCAGGAACCCGCCCTGTTTTCCGGCACCGTGCACGAGAACATCGCCTATGGCAAGCCGACCGCCACCCGCGAGGAGGTCATTGACGTGGCCAAGCGCGCCAGCGCCCACGACTTCATCATGCGTTTCAAGGACGGCTACGACACCGTCATCGGCGAGCGCGGCCTGCGGCTTTCCGGTGGGCAGCGCCAACGCGTGGCCGTGGCCCGCGCCATGCTGAAAGACGCGCCCATCTTGGTCCTCGACGAGGCGACCTCCGCGCTGGACACGAAGGCGGAACGCGCCGTGCAGGCCGGCCTCGACGAGCTGATGAAGGACCGCACCACCATCATGATCGCCCACCGCCTGTCCACGATCGCGGATGTGGACACGATCATCACCTTGGATCACGGCCGCATCGACGAGATCGGCTCGCCCGCCGAGCTCGCGGTCTCGGGCGGTATTTATTCAGAGCTGCTCGCGCTGACCGCGTCCTCTTCGGCTGCGGACCGCGCACGCCTGAAGTCCTTCGGTTTCCAGCTCGATGGCGCGGACGACGAAGACGAGGACGACGCGCGGGTGTGAATGTAGCGCTGGGGTGGAAAGCGGGGCGTCGATAAGCTTGGGCCCTATGGATTTCCCTGAACTTTCAACGCTCCGCGCACGCGGAACCCGCAAATGGACCCAGTACGACGACGATGTGCTGCCGCTGTTCGTGGCGGAAAGCGACTTCACCACCGCCGAGCCGGTGCGCGCCGTCATCGCTGACGCCGTCGAGCGCGAAATGTTCGGCTACACGCCCGCGCCGCAGGCGCAGCAGCTGCCCGAGCTGACGGCCGACTTCTACGACGCGCGCTACGGCTGGCGGCCGGACCCGGCGCGCATCTTTGCCATCCCGGACGTGGTACGCGGCGTGCTTTTGGCTATCCAGCACTTCACGCAGGGCCCGGTGATCGTGCCGGTGCCGGCTTACCACCCGTTCTTGGAGGTGGCCGAGACCGCCGGGCGCGAACGCATCAACGTCGCCGCGGTGCCGGGGCTCGACTTGGACGAGCTGGAGGCGGCGTTTGCGCGCGGCGCGGGCTCGCTGATCTTGACCAACCCGTATAACCCCGGCGGCTGGACGTTCGACGCCGAGCGCCTCGACGAGATCTGCGCGCTCGCCCGCCGTCACGGCGCACGCGTGATCGTTGACGAGATCCACGCCCCGCTCGTCTTCGACGGCGCCCACACCTGCGCGGCCGCGAACAACCCGGACGTGTGCATCACGATTACCGCCGCATCCAAGGCCTGGAACGTGGCGGGGCTCAAATGCGCGCAGCTGATCTTCTCCAACGACGAGGACGTAAAGACGTGGCAGGGTTTGAGCGGCGTGGCGAAGGACGGCACGGGCACGCTCGGCATCGTCGCGGCCGAGGCCTGCTACCGCGACGGGCGCGACTTCCTCGATGAGGAGATCGCCCAGCTGCGCAAAAACCGCGATTGGTTGGCTAAGGTGCTGCCGGAGAAGATTCCGGGCATCGACATCCAGCTGCCCCAGGCCACCTACCTGATGTTTTTGGATTTCCGCAACACCAAACTCACCACCGACAAGCCGGCCACGTGGCTGCGCACGCACGCGAAGGTGGCCATGAACGAGGGTGTAAGCTTCGGGCCCGGCGGCGAGCACAAGGCGCGGCTAAATTTTGCCACCAGCCCGGAGATCCTGGCTGAGGCCGTCGACCGCATGGCTGAGGCGATTCGCCTACTGTAGGAGGACATGGAGCAGACACCACAGGCCTCAGATTTCTTGCCCCCCGCGCCCCCGGAGCAGCCCTGGGAACGGCCCGAGCCCGAGTGGTACAAGGACGCGGTCTTCTACGAAGTCCTTGTCCGCGCCTTCTACGACCCGGACGATACCGGCATCGGCACGCTGAAGGGCTTGGAGGAAAAGCTCGACTACCTGCAGTGGTTGGGCGTGGATTGTCTGTGGCTGCCGCCGTTTTATGATTCGCCGCTGCGCGACGGCGGCTACGACATCCGCGACTTCCGCAAGGTGCTGCCGGAGTTCGGCACGGTGGAGGACTTCATCTCGCTGATCGACTCTGCGCACAAGCGCGGCATCCGCATCATCACCGACTTCCCCATCAACCACACCTCGGACACGCATGCCTGGTTCCAGGCCTCCCGGCAGGACCCGGACGGGCCCTACGGCGACTACTACGTGTGGAGCGACGACGACACGAAGTACGACGGCACCCGCATCATCTTCATCGACACCGAGGAGTCCAACTGGACGTGGGACCCGGTGCGCAAGCAGTACTTCTGGCACCGCTTCTTCTCCCACCAGCCGGACCTGAACTACGACAACCCGGCCGTCCAGGAGGAAGTCTTAGACATCATCCGGTTCTGGCTGGACCTGGGCATGGACGGCATCCGCCTCGACGCCATCCCCTACCTCTTCGAGCGCGAGGGCACCAGCTCCGAAAACCTGGCGGAAACCCACGGATTTATCAAGCGCGTGCGCACACTTTTCGACGAGGAGTACCCCGGCCGCTTCCTCCTTGCCGAAGCTAACCAGATGCCCGATGAAGTGGTGGCCTACTTCGGCGACGGCGGCCCCGACGGCGTCGGCGACGAGTGCCAGATGGCGTTCCACTTCCCCGTCATGCCGCGCATCTTCATGGGTATCCACCAGGAGTCCGCCCAGCCGATCATCGACATTTTGCGCGAGACCCCGGCGATCCCCGCGACCGCCCAGTGGGGCATCTTCCTGCGCAACCACGACGAGCTCACCCTGGAGATGGTCTCGGAGGACGAGCGCGACTACATGTACAAGCACTACGCCTACGACCCGCGCATGCGCGCTAACGTGGGCATCCGCCGTCGGCTCGCCCCGCTGCTCGGCGGCCACCGCGACCGCTTGGAGCTCGCCCACGCCCTGCTGTTGAGCCTGCCGGGTTCGCCGTTTTTGTACTACGGCGACGAGATCGGCATGGGCGACAACATCTGGCTGCCCGACCGCGACGGCGTGCGCACCCCGATGCAGTGGTCCAACGACCGCAACGGCGGCTTTTCCAAGGCGGAGCCGGAGCGCCTCTACCTGCCGCCGGTGCGCAACGACCAGTACGGCTACCACATCATCAACGTGGAATCGCAGATGAACCGCGAGAACTCGCTGTTGCAGTGGGTTCGCAAGCAGGTGCACATCCGCAAGCAGTACAAGGCGTTCGGCCGCGGCTCCTACATTGAGGTCGAGCACGGCAACGAGCAGGTACTCGCGTTCATCCGCGAGTACGACACCGGCTCCGGCGTGGAGCGCATCCTGTGCGTGAACAACATGAGCTCGCGCCCGCAGGCTGTGGAGATGCAGCTCGGCCAGTACGACGGTATTGTCCCGCGCGAGCTTTCCGGCGGGCTCGAGTTCCCGGCGATCGGCGAGCTGCCCTGGCTGGTCACCCTGGCCCCGCACGGTTTCTTCTGGTTCGACATCTCCTAGGAGCACCATGTTTGATATTGCCTCGCAGCGCTTCTACGGCGCGAAGTCCGAACCCGTCGACGCCATCGACGTCGCCGCCACCTGCCCCGTCGAAGGCGCGCAGTGGCAGCTTCTCGACGTCACGCACGGCGGGGTGACCGACACCTACCAAGTGCTGCTCGGCGGTGCCGATTTCGACACCGACGTGCTGCACACCGACGCCGGCGCCACCGCCTACCTCGCGGCGCTGCCGCAGCTAGGCGAGGTCCACGGCGAGCTGCGCACCGGCCCGGCCACCGCTTTGGGCGCGGAGCAGTCCAACACGTCACTGGTGGTCGGCGACACGATCGTGAAGGTCTTCCGCCGCCTCGAAGACAGGCTCAACCCGGACGTGGAGTTGCTCAGCCGGATCGGTTCCTGCCCCAACGTCGCCGCGGTCAACGCGTACGTCACCCGCGGCGAGCAGACGCTGGCGATGCAGCAGGAGCTGGTCCGCGGCGGCGTCGACGGCTTCGACCTGGCCACCGGCGGCGGGCTCGATGCTGACGCGACGCGCGCGCTCGGGGAGGCGATGCGCACCGTCCACGACGCGCTGACCGAAGAGTTCGGTGTCGAACACGTCGAGGCCGCTGAGATTGCGCAGCGCCTGGCCGCGAATCTGGAGGACTACGTGCGCCGCGCACCTGTCCTCGCGGATGTCGCGCCGCGCATCCGCGACCTCTACGCCGCACTTGACGCTCCCAGTGTGACGCCGGTGCAGCGCGTCCACGGCGACCTGCACCTAGGCCAGACGCTGAAAACGCCCGAGCGCTGGTACCTCATCGACTTCGAAGGCGAGCCCGCCCGCCCGCTCGCGCAGCGCCGCCGACCCGACCACCGGCTGCGCGACGTTGCCGGCATGGTCCGCTCGCTCGGCTACGCGCGCGCGGTCGGCGGCTTCGACGCTGACTGGGAACAGGCGCGCACCGCGGAGCTGCTCGACGGCTACGGCGTGGCGCGCGATGCGCTCCTTGCCGCCTACATCGTGGACAAGGCCGCCTACGAGGTGGTCTACGAGGCGAACAACCGGCCCGACTGGGTCGATATCCCACTCACCGCGATCAGGCAGCTGGTCTAAACCGGGGGTAGTCGGTCCGCGCGCGGGTGCGGTGCGCGCGGATCGGGTGTGAGCTGGGGGTTTGTGGGGGTGGGGAGCGTGGCGTCGAGAAGCGAAAGCTCAAAACGTTCCCACTAGGCGGGATACGTTTCCAAAAAATGGAATCTTCAGGGTACGCTAAAGCAACCTGATACTTACAAGGAGGTTCCAATGAGCTCCACAGCAACGCCCACCGCCAGCGGCGGGCACACCAAGACGATCGTCATCACGGCGCTCGCCCTGTTCTCCATGTTCTTCGGCGCGGGCAACCTGATTTTCCCGCCGATGCTCGCGGTGCAGGCCGGCGACAACTTCTGGCCCGCCATCCTAGGCTTCCTCGGCACGGGCGCGCTGCTGCCGGTGCTCGCCGTGATCGCGATTGCGCTGTCCGGCGCGAACGTCCGCGACCTCGCGCAGCGCGCCGGTTCCATCTTCGGCGTGGTCTTCCCCGTGCTGGCGTACCTCTCCATTGGTGCCTTCTACGCGCTGCCGCGTACCGGCGCAGTCTCGATGGAAACCGCGATCACCCCGCTGTTCGGCTGGGAGGGCGTGGCCGCCTCCGGTGCGTTTAACGTCGTCTTCTTCGGCGTGGCGCTCGCGTTGGCGTGGAACCCCACGCAGATTATGGAAACGCTGGGCAAGTTCCTCGTGCCCGCCCTGGTCATCCTGCTGATCATCATGATCACCGTGGCCGCCTTCCAGTGGACCGCAGAGCCTTCCACCCCCGCCGAGGCCTACGCCGACGGCCCGTTCACCGCGGGTCTGCTCGAGGGCTACCTGACCATGGACTCGATCGCCGCGCTCGCGTTTTCCATCGTGGTGATCTCCAGCCTGCAGTTCCAGGGTTTTAGCGAGGGCAAGCAAACCGTCCGCGGCACCATCTGGGCCGGCGTCGGCGCAGGCGCCATGCTCGGCGCAATCTACCTCGGCCTGGGCACGATTGGCCGCGTCATCCCGAACCCGGGCCAGTACGACAATGGTGCCGCGCTGCTTGCCGACGCCTCCAACCTGACCATGGGCACCGCAGGCCAAATCATCTTCGCACTGATCGTGCTGCTCGCCTGCCTGACCACCGCCGTCGGCCTGATCACCGCGACCGCGGAGTACTTCTCTTCCCAGTTCCCTGGTTCCTACGCCACCTGGGCCATCATCTTCACCATCACCTCCGCTGTGATTGCGACGCAGGGTCTCGAGTTCGTCATGTCGATTGCCGCGCCGGTGATCGGCTTCCTGTACCCGCCGGCCATCGCGCTGATCTTCGTCACCCTGATCGAGCCCGCCTTTGCCAAGCGCACCCGCTTTACCTGGGCGTTCTTCCTGCCGATCTGGGTCGCCGTGATCTACTCCGCCATCGAGACCTTCATCAGTCTGGGCTGGGCTGCCGACGCCCTGTCCCCGCTAATCACCTGGCTGCCGCTGCAGGCCGACGGGCTGGGCTGGGTCGTCCCGGTCGCCGTAACGTTTATCATCGGCATCGTCATCGACTGGGCCAACCCCAAGACCCCGATGGCCATCGGCACCCACGAGACGATCGACGGCGAGGTCGTCACCGCGTAGTGTGGGGGCATGCATACCCCGCTGTCGCTCATTGACTTTTGCACCCGATACCCCGACGAAACCGTCAGCGAAGCGCTCCAACGTTCTGTGGAGTTCGCGCAACAGGCGGAATCGTTGGGGTATTCGCGTATCTGGTACTCCGAGCACCACAACATGAGCTCGATTGTCTCCTCCTCCCCGGCCGTGCTCATCGCGCACATCGGGGCGAAGACCAACACGATCCGGCTCGGCTCCGGCGGCGTGATGCTGCCCAACCACGCCCCCTACGTCATCGCCGAGCAGTTCGGCATGCTCGAGGAGCTCTACCCCGGCCGCATCGACTTAGGCCTCGGTCGCGCACCCGGCACTGACCAGCAAACGCTCGGCCGCGCGTTGCGCCGCGACCCGCGCGCCGCCGAGAACTTCCCGCAGGACGTCGTGGAATTGCAGGCGTGGCTGTCCAACGAGTCGCCGCTGCCCGGTGTGACCGCCGTGCCCGGCTTTAACACCAACGTGCCGCTGATTATCCTCGGCTCGTCGATGTTCGGTGCCTCGCTCGCGGCCAAGCTCGGCATGCCCTACGCGTTCGCCTCGCACTTCGCCCCGCAGCACTTGGAGCAGGCCACCGCCTACTACCGCGAAAACTACGAGCCTTCCGAGCGTTACCCCGAGCCCTACTGTGTCGCCGCCGTTAACGTCACCGCCGCGGAGACGGAAGAAGACGCAGAGCGCCAAACCGCGCTGGTGCACCGCAACCGCGTGCGCGCCATGCTGGGCAGGCGGGGCCAGGTACTCAATGAGGAACAGCTCGACGCCGTGGTCGACTCCTTCCAGGGCCGCCAGATCATCGATATGCTCCGCTACACCGCCAAGGGCACCGCTGAGCAGGTCCGCGAGTATCTCGAGTGGTTCCAAAAACACGCCGGGGCCGACGAGCTGATGATCTCGCTGCAGGCCCCCAGCCACGAGGAGGTCCTGGCGTCGATGGACATCCTGTCCAAGCACTGGGACGCCTAGGCGCGCCCCGATGCATCCACTTCGGCCGCCGCAGCAGCACGAAGAGATTGCGGCGTACCTGCGCGATGAGATCTTCGCCGGGCGCATCCCCGCCGGCGAAGCGCTGCCCTCGGAGGCAGACCTGTGCACGCAATTCAACACCTCCCGTGGCCCGGTGCGCCAAGCCTTGTCAACGCTGCGCGCCGAAGGGCTGATCTCGGCCGGGCGAGGGCGACGCTCCCTCGTGCTGTCGAACACGCGCACCGAGTCCTTCGAAGAAATCCTGTCGAACACCGCGTGGATCACCAACATGGGCAAAGCCCCCGGCCAGGTGCTCGACTTCTTTGGCCGCGTCCCGCTTCCGGCGAGCGCCGCTGGCGCACTGCGCGTTGCTGCCGACACGCAGGCGGTGCACATCCGCCGCACCCGCACCGCGGACGGGGTCCCGCTGCTGTGCGAGTCGCTCTACTTCCATCCCGACCTCGACGACGAGCTTGCCACGCTCGACCCGGCACGGGATTCCATTCACCGCCATCTGAGCACCTGCGGCATCAACTGCAACAATCTGTCGCGTCGCCTCAACGTCCGCGCCGCCACCGCGGCGCAGGCCGACGCGCTTCGCATCGCCGCAGGTACGCCGGTCATTCAGGTGCAGATGACGGTGTTTGACCACGCGGGCGCGCCCGTCGAATTCGCGGTGCAGCTCTACCGCGCCGACACGCTGACCATCGGGCTGCACAACGTGCGGGGGCACGCGTCCCCCCTGTGGTTCGAAATCGATTCGTAACCCCAGCTAAGCGCCAATTACACTGTGCAGCCATGGCGAGATCCATGGACACTCGGCGACGCATCGCGGGCACGGTGCTCGCCGCCTCCGGCGCACTGTTCGGCGCGAGCGCGTGCGCGACCGACGGCGGCGCGCCCCCGCGCGACACCGTGGTGGTGGCGACCCAGGCCGCGCCCGCGAGCCTGGACTTTACCTCCACCGGCGGTGCCGCGGTGCCGCAGGCGATGATGGGCAACGTCTACGAGACGCTCGTGCGCATCGACGACACCGGCACGCCGCAACCTTTCCTGGCAGAACGCTGGGAGGAAAGCGCCGACGGCACCACTTACACCTTCCACCTGCGCCAGGACGTCACGTTTTCCGACGGCACCCCGTTCACCGCCGGCACGGCCGCCTTTTCCATCGACTACGTCAAGAACCACTGGACCAACGGGCTGAAGAAGCAGATGGACGCGGTCGCGGAAGCGCACGCGCTCGATTCGCACACGCTGGTCGTCACGCTCGCCGCACCGGACCCGGATTGGCTGTGGTCCATGGGCACGCTCACCGGCGCGATGATGGCCCCGGCGAGCATCGACCGGCTTGCCACCGACCCGCTCGGCACCGGCCCCTACCGCGTGGCCAGCTTCCGTGTCGGCGAGTCCATCGCCTTTCACGCCCGCGCCGACTACTGGGGCGGGCCCGTGGCACGCGACGCGGCGATCCGCTACTTCGACGACTCCACCGCCGCCGTGAACGCGTTGCGCACCGGCGACGCGGACGTCGTCTGGGCGATGCAGGCGCCACAGCTTCTCGACGCCCTGCCCGAAAACATCACCGTCGACATTGGTACCACCAACGGCGAGGTGTTGTTCTCCATGAACAACAACCGCGCCCCCTTCGACGATCCGGATGTCCGCCGCGCCGCCGCCTACGCCATCGACCGCGACGCCATCAACGCGGTCGTCTACAACGGGCTGGCCACTGACACCGGCGGCGCACCCGTCCCGCCGACCGACCCCTGGTACACCGGCGAGAACTTCTACCCCTTCGACCCCGACCGCGCCCGCGCGCTGCTCGCCGGCCGCACCCCGGAGGTCACAATCACCGTGCCGAACCTCGCCTACGCGCAAACGGCGAGCGAGCTGATCTACTCGCAGCTTGCCGACGTCGGCTTCCGCGTCCGGCTCGAAACCGTCGAATTCCCGGCGGTGTGGCTGAACGACGTGCTCAACGGGCACGACTACCAGGCCTCGCTCGTCGCGCACGTCGAGCCGCGCGACCTCGGCATGCTATTCGGCAACCCCGACTACTACCTCGGCTACGACTCCGCCGCCGTGCGCGCCGCGCTTGCCGACGGCGACCGCGAAACAGCCGTGAACACCATCATGGCCGACGCCGGCGCGCTCACCCTCGCCAACGCGCCCAACGTCGTGCTCTACGCCCCCGGCGTGCGCGGGCTGAACCCGAACGTGGTCACCGACGCGCTCGAACTACGCAAGGTGGAGAAATAACCATGCCAACCACATTTGCCGCCCGCGCCGGCCGCGCCCTTGCCCGGTTTGCGCTCCTGCTCGCCGCCGCCAGCCTCATCATCTTCCTGCTCCTGCGCGCAGTACCCGGCGACCCGGCGCGCGTCGCGCTCGGCGTTGCCGCAACCGAGGAGGACGTCGCCGAGCTCGCTCGCCAGCTCGGCACCGACCGCCCGCTTGTCACCCAATACTTCAGCTGGGTCACCGGGATGCTCACCGGCGACTTCGGGATCTCCATGGCCAGCGGCACCCCGCTCGGGCCCCAGCTCGCAGAGCGCGCGGGCGTCTCGCTTGTGCTCACGCTTAGCGCGATGGCCGTCTCGGTGTGCATCGCGGTCCCGCTGGGCGTGTACTTGGCGCGCCGCCGCGGAACCGCCGACGCCGCGATCGTCGACGGGCTGACCCAAATCGGAATCGTCGTGCCCTCCTTTCTGGTGGGCATCCTCGCCGTCGCGCTGTTTTCGGTGCGGCTCGGGTGGCTGCCGGCCAACGGTTGGGGCACGCCCGCGCACGCCGTACTACCGGTGGTCGCGCTCACGCTGGTGCAGGCGTCGATCCTGACCCGCTACGTGCGCGCCGCGATTGCCGAGGAGTTGGAGAAAGACTATGTGCGTACGGCGAGGGCGAGCGGAGCGTCAATAAGGACTGCATTGGCGTGCCACGCGCTGCGCAACGCCGCGCTGCCCGTGCTCACCGTGACCGGCGTGCAGCTGTCGGCGCTGATCGTGGGGGCGGTCGTCATCGAGCGGGTGTTTGCGATTCCTGGGCTCGGGAGCATGCTTCTCGACGCCGTCGGCAACCGCGACCTCACCCAAGTCCAATCCGTCATGATGTGCATCGTCGCGTTCACCCTTCTGGTGAACCTGGTGGTGGATGTAAGCTACGCCGCGATCGACCCGCGGACCCGGAGGCGCGCATGACACGCACTAACACCTCGCGCGCTCTCGGCTGGGTGCTCATCGGCACCGCCGCGTTCGCCGCGCTACTTTCACTGTTTTGGACCCCCTACGACCCACTGCACGCCGACCCCGCCGCACGCCTGGCGGGCCCGAGCTGGCAGCACTGGATGGGCACCGACGCGTTGGGGCGCGACATCACCTCGCGCATCATGCACGGGGCGCGATTTACGCTATCCGTCGCCTGCGCCGCCGTCGCCTGCTCCGCGCTTGTTGGCGTGCCGCTCGGCGTGCTCGCGGGCATGCGGCGGCGCGCCGGGCACGCCGTGATGGCGGGCGCGGACCTTTTGCTCGCCTTCCCTGCGCTGCTGCTCGCGATCGTGTTCACGGCGGTGTTCGGCGCGTCGACGTGGGTGGTCATTGCCGCCGTCGGCATCGCCGGCATCCCCGGGTTCGTGCGCGTCGCGCGCGTCGGCACCATGCAGATCATGCACCAGGACTACATCCTCGCCGCCCGGATCAGCGGCGTGCCCGCCTTGAGGATCGCTACGCGCCACGTGCTGCCCAACATCGCCCCTATTATTACAGTGCAAATTTCGACTGCGCTCGCGCTGGCCATCCTCGCCGAAGCGGGCCTGTCCTTCCTCGGCCTGGGCACGCCCGCCCCGTATGCGTCGTGGGGGCGGATGCTGCAGGCCTCGCAGCCGTACCTGGCCACCTCCCCTCACCTGGCGCTGTGGCCCGGCTTCGCCATCTCACTCACCGTTTTAGGCTTCAATCTTCTCGGCGATCGGAGGACACCGTGACCGCCCCCGTTATTACGGTCGATTCGTTGAGCGTGCCGGGCATTCTCCACGACGTCTCCTTCACCGTCGCCCGCGGCGAACGCGTCGGGGTCATCGGCGAATCCGGCTCCGGCAAATCCGTCACTGCCTTAAGCATCATGGGGCTTGCCGACGCGCCGGGGCTGCCCGCCGCGCGCGGCTCCGTCACCGTCGCCGGCGTCCAGATGGTCGGCACGCGCGACCGGGTGCGCCGCAGCGTGCGCGGCAGCCGCGTCGCCATGGTCTTCCAGGAGCCGATGACCGCGCTCGACCCGCTGACCAAGGTTGGCCGCCTCGTGCCGCGCGAGCTTTTGCGCCAGGTGGGCGTCGACCGGCCAGACGCGTACCCGCACCAGCTCTCCGGCGGGCAGCGTCAACGCGTGCTCATCGCGCTGGCGCTGTCGCAAGACCCCGACGTGCTGATTTGTGACGAGCCCACCACCGCCCTCGACGTGACCACGCAGGCGCAGATCCTCGACCTCCTCGACGAGCTGGTAAGCGAGCGCGGCATGGGGCTGCTGTTCATCTCCCACGACCTCGCCGTCGTCCGCCGCATGACCGACCGCACGCTCGTCTTCCACCAAGGCCGCATCGTCGACGGCGACAGCGAGTACGCCCGCCAGCTCGAGTCCGCCGCCCGGCCGGGCCCGCCCGCGCCGGCGCCGTGCGAAATCGCTTCCTCGGCGGCGGTCGAGTTGGATGGCGTGTGCGTCGACCGCGGCGGCACGCGCGTGCTTTCCGACGTCAACCTCACCGTCCACGAAGGCGAACGCCTCGCAATCGTCGGCGGCTCCGGCTCCGGCAAAACCACCCTGCTGCACGTCATCGCGGGCCTCATCACCCCTTCGGCGGGCGAGGTGCGCGCCGAGAAACACCTGCAGATGGTCTTCCAGGACCCGTACTCCTCACTCGACCCGCGGATGCGGGTGCGCGATTCCATCCGCGAGACCGGTGTCACCGCCGACGCCGCCGATAAGGTCCTCGACGCCGTCGGGCTTGCCGGCACCGGTGATCGCCTCCCCCGCGCGTTTTCCGGCGGCCAGCGCCAGCGCATCTCAATCGCGCGCGCCGCCGCCCCGCGCCCGCGCCTGTTGCTTGCCGACGAGCCCGTCTCCGCCCTCGACGCCACCATTCAGCACCAGGTGCTCGAACTGCTGCGTGCGACCGTCGGTAAGCACACGCTCATTTTTGTCACCCACGACCTGCAGGTCGCGCGCGAGCTGTGTCCGCGACTGGCGGTGATGGAGCGCGGCCGCATCGTCGAGCACGGCGCCACCGAGGAAACCTGGGCGAACCCGCAACACGAATACACGCAGGCACTGCTGGAGGCGATCATTCCGTACGATGAGTAGGCATGAGCCACTCATCTGCAGACATCGTCGTGGTCGGCTCCATTAACGCCGACCTCACCGTCACCGTGCCGCGCCACCCGAACCCCGGCGAAACCCTCCTGGGCGACGGAGGCGGGCTCACCGCCGGCGGGAAGGGTGCCAACCAGGCGTGCGCGGCGGCGAAGCTGGGTGCCAGCGTCGCGCTCGTCGGCGCGGTCGGCGACGATGCGAACGCCGGTCCCGCGACTGCCGTGCTGCGCGCGTCCGGCGTCGACTTAAGCAACGTCGAAGAGGTCGAGGACGTCACCGGCCTTGCCGTGATCACGGTTGCGGCCGACGGGGAGAACACGGTGCTCGTCGTGCCCGGCGCGAACGCGTGTGTCGACGCTGCTTATGTCCGCGCCCACAGTGCCCCCGTCGAGGACGCGCAGCTCGTTCTCCTGCAAGGCGAAATCCCGGCGGACGGTTTCGCCGAAGCGGTCGCGCTTGCCGGCGGGCGCGTCGTGGTCAACCTCGCCCCAGTCGTCGACGTCCCGCGCGAGGCCCTGCTGCAGGCCGATCCGCTGCTGGCCAACGAGCACGAAGCGGGGCTGATCCTCGCCCAACTTGGCGCGGACGACACCGGCGAGCCGGAGACGCTCGCGCAGCGCCTGCTGGAGGTGGGTTTCCCCTCCGTGGTGCTCACCCTCGGCGCGGCCGGTGCCCTGGTTGCCGACGCCGACGGCCTGCGCCCCATCCCAACCCCGCGCGTCGACGCGGTCGACACCGTCGGCGCGGGCGACGCGTTCGCGGGCGCGCTGTGCCACCGGCTGGTCGCAGGCGACTCGCTCGACGAGGCCGCCGCCTTCGCCGCCCGCGTCGGCGCGTTCGCCGTGCAGCGCCCCGGCGCGCAGCCATCCTACCCTTCGGCGGCGGACGAACTGCCTAGTTGTAAATCTGCGGAATAAGCGCCCAGCTGAGCACGTGCTCTTCGACGCGCTCAAAACCACTGGTCAACAGCTCAAACTCGGTGGCCTCTGCCTCGCTGAGCTGCGCTTCTTCGCGGGGAAACGGTCGTTGCATGCCCTGATCATAGCCCGCCCGCGCTAGTTCGTGCCCGCGGCGCGGTCGAGCAGCTGCCCCAGCACCGCCGCACCATGTTTGCGCAGGCCGTCGTGCTGGTAGTGCGCCGTCTCCCACGCGTCGATGCCAAGCGTGCGCGCCGTTTCCAGCGAGAGTTCGCGCGGTACGTAGATGTCGTCGGTGTAGACGGCGGCAACGCGCTTCCCGTCGGCGGCGTCGTGCGCGGCCACCCCGTCGACGATGCCCGCGTACTGGTTCGCCCAGTCGTCTTTCGCCACGAGCGCGTGCGCGGCGTCCGTGAAGGGGCGCAGCGCGGGGTCTTCGTCGAATTGGAAGGGGAAGATGTGTTCACCGGTGAGGTAGAACTCGTCGTCATCGGGCGTGGCGTCGGGGCCGAAGCCGGCGATCGCGCGCGAGACCCGCTCGGCGGACCAGTCGGTCGCGCCCGCCACCGTGCCGCCGTAGATGGATTCGTGGATCGCAGCGTAGAGCGGGTTGGGCGCGAAACTCACGCGCTGGCCGACCGCGGCGAGAAAGTCGGTGCGCAGCCGCCCGTTGGGATGAAACGGTGCCTCGAGCAGGTTCGCGAGCGAGGCGAACCCACCCTCCTGCCCAAGCTCGATACCGATGGTGCGGAAGCGGCGCGGGGTGAGCCGCTCGCCGGTGGGCAGCGTCTCCTCGGTGGTGGCGAGGTGGCGGCAGACCTCGCGAATCATCCGCTCCGCCTCCGGCAGCGCCAGATTGAACGCGCGGTGGCGGGTGCGCAGTTTGGCAAAGGTCGCCTCGTAGACCGCATCAGGGCCCTCGCTTATCGACGCCAACCCGCCCGTAAACACCGCCACCCCGATCCGCTCCGGCGCGGTTGCAAGGTAGTGCAGCAGGCAGAAACCGCCGAAGGACTGACCCAGCACGTCCCACCGGGTGATGCCGAGCGCCTCGCGGATCGCCTCGGCGTCCTTGATGATCTCGGGCGCGCGCAGCTGTACGAGCGTTTCCGCAGTGATGAGTTCCGGTGTTGCGGCGTCGATACGCGTCGAACGGCCCGTGCCGCGCTGATCCAGCAACACGACCCGGTAGCCGCGGCGCAGCGCCTCCTGGATCCACTCGAAGCGCTCCCGCGGCGCCGGCGAGCCGGGCCCGCCCTGGAGGAACAGCAACGCCGGCGCGTCCGGCTGGCCCATCACGCGCGCGAAGATTCTCCACTGGTCTCTGGTGATTTCGACGGTTGACTCCATATGCCCGATCGTAGACACTATCCGGGTGATTGCCGCCTACCATCGCCTCGCACGCCGTGACCGCACCCGCCCGTACCGCTGGTGGCGCCCGGGCGTCGAGATTGCCGTTGCCGGTCTGCTCTTCGTCGTGCTGCAGGCGGTGTGGGTGGTGCCCTTCTTACTGATCAACGGCGTGGAGCAGCCGGGCGGCATCGCCGAGGGCAACCCCACTTCCATGCTCTTCGGCTACGGGGCGATCGCGCTGACGATCCCGGCCGCGTTTGTTGCCGCCTGGGCGTCGGGCCGTGACGTGCGCGTCCTCTGGTCGATCGAGCGCAGATTCCGATGGCGCTTCTTCCTCCCCGCGCTCGCCGCGTTTGCCGCGCCGAGCCTGCTCGCGCTCGCGGTGGGTGTACTCGCCTTCGGTGCCCCGCCCGCGCGCCTCGACGCAGTCTTCTTCTCCTGCGTTGTGATCACGCTGTTGGTGCTGCCGCTGCAGTGTTTGGCCGAGGAGCTTCTTTTCCGAGGCAGTCTTGTGCAGTGCGTTGGCGCGTGGGCGCCGTCGCCGTGGGTTGCGTATCTCGTGCCGGTGCCGCTGTTCGTTTTCGGCCACACCGGCGGTGGAGGGCAACTCGTCACCGTGACGATCTTCGCGCTATTAGCCGCGCTCCTTGTGCACCGCACCGGCGGGCTTGAGCTCGCGCTGGCGCTGCACATTGTCAACAACGCGAACGTCTCTTACGCCAACTTCTCCGGCATCGCCGATCTGGATTCGTCGCGCGCGTTCCTCCCGATCGCGGGCCTGCTCGGCGCTTTCCTGCTCGCTGTGCTCGCCAGCGTCGTGGTGGGCGCTAAGGTTGCCCCCATGCCGACTTTCGACGCCCACCTGCGCCACCTGCCCCACACGACCGGCGACCTGCTGTTCCAATCAGCTGCCAACCCCGCCCACGGGGGCGTGCCCGTCGTCGCGCCCTGGTTCGCGCAGACGCTTGGCCCGCAGATGCACGGCTGGGCCAACCAGCTGCCCTGGGTGCGCACTGCGCAAAACGACGGCACCACAGCCGAACTGACCAACGACCACCTGCGCCTGACCTACACCGTGTGCACCGAACCCGACATCTCGTTTCACCTGCGCGTCGACAACCTCGACGACGTCCCGCGCCGCATCCAGCTCGCGCTGCACCCATACTGGGCGGTCGACGCTGCCGGTGCCCGCGTTACGGGGCTTGAGGGCGCGCCCTACTTCGATAAGATCGCCGGTGCCACGAGCACGCTCGAGTCCCCCATCGTGTTCGGCGAGGAAGTCGACCGCGTGGTGGGCACCACCGCGCAGTGCTCGCTTAGCGACGCCCACCGCACCCTCACCTTCACCACCCACGGCACCGACCACGTCGTGGTCTGGAACCCCGGCCCCGAAGTATGCGCCCATGACGAAAGCCTCGGCACCGACGACTGGGCGAGGTTCGTCTGCGTCGAACCGGCGCTGCTCGGCGAGAACCGGGACGGCGTAGTACTCGCGCCGGGCGAGTCCGCGGAAATCGGTCTCGACGTACACGTCACCGCGCCGACGCAGCCATGACGCAGTTCCACAGTGCCGCGCACGCCGACGTCGGCGTGCGCGTTGGCGAGCTTGTGCTGCTCGTCGTCTTTGCGACCGCCTTCGGCGTGGCCGCCGCGTTCGGTCTCCAAACGACGGGCACGGTTGACCCCCGGTTCGAGCCGCTGTGCATCCTCGCCGCGACCCTGCCCGCAGCCCCGCTCGCACGCGCGTGCACCGGGCGACACCCCGCCACGCTCATCTCCGCGGAAAGGCGCATCCGCTGGGGACTTGTCGGCCGCGCGCTCGCGGTGACGGTGTGTGTCTACGCCGTCGCGACCCTTGCATCCCCTGGGTCACCTGCACTCGGCTGGGGCGCGTTCCTCTTCCTTTGCACCGTCGTCGCGCTGCAGGCCGCCGCAGAAGAACTCGTCTTCCGGGCCGCGCTGCCGCAAATGCTCGGTGGCCTGGCCGCGCCACTCGCCTACGGCCTGCCGACGCTGGGTTTTGTCGCCCTGCACACGGGTAACGCGGGCACGCTTGCTGACGTCGCCGTCTTCGCCACCTGCGCCGCCTGGCTCACCTGGCGCACCCGCGGCATCGAGGCCGCGTGGGTGTTACACCTGGTAGGTAACGTGTGGGGGCTCGCGGCGTCGATAAGCGAAGGGCCCTGGGGCACGGTGGCCACGGTTGTGGCGACCGCCTTGATCGGGGTGTTTAGCCCTCGTCGGTAGACAGCGCCGCGACGAACGCCTCCTGCGGCACGGTGACCGAACCGATCGCCTTCATACGCTTCTTACCCGCCTTCTGCTTCTCCAGCAGCTTGCGCTTACGCGAAATGTCGCCGCCGTAGCACTTCGACAGCACGTCCTTGCGCATCGCGCGGATGTTCTCGCGGGCGATGATCTTCGAACCGATCGCGGCCTGCACCGGCACCTCGAACTGCTGACGCGGGATGAGCTCTTTCAGCTTCTTCGTCATCTTGTTGCCGTACCACTGCGCAGAATCCCGGTGCACGATCGCCGAGAACGCATCCACCGGATCACCCTGCAGCAGAATGTCCACCTTAACCAGGTTCGCCTCCTGCCACCCGGCGTCCTCGTAGTTCAGCGAGGCGTAGCCCTTCGTGCGGGACTTGAGCATGTCGAAGAAGTCGAAAATGATCTCGCCGAGCGGGATGAGGTAGCGCAGCTCCACGCGGTCCTCGGACAGGTACTCCATGTTCTTCATCTGGCCACGCTTGGACTGGCACAGCTCCATCGTGGAGCCGACGAACTCCTGCGGCACGATGATCGTCATGTTCACCACCGGCTCAAACACCTGCTGCAGCTTGCCGCCCGGCCAGTCGGACGGGTTGTGCACCATGTGCTCGGTACCATCCTCGGCGATCACGCGGTAGGTCACCGACGGCGCGGTCGAAATCAGGTCCAGGTCAAACTCGCGCTCGAGGCGGTCGCGGGTGATCTCCATGTGCAAAAGCCCCAAGAAACCACAGCGGAAGCCGAAGCCAAGCGCCACCGACGTCTCCGGCTCCCACGTCAGCGAGGCGTCGTTGAGTTGCAGCTTCTCCAAGCTCTCGCGCAGCGCCGGGAAGTCCTCCTGGCTCACCGGGAACAAGCCCGAATACACCATCGGCTTGACCTCCTCGAAGCCATCCAGCGGCTCGTCGGCACCCTTCTGCGCCCACGTGACGGTATCGCCCACGCGGGTCTCACGCACGTCCTTCACACCGGTGATGAGGTAGCCGACCTCGCCGGGGCCCAGGCCCTTCGTCTTCTTCATCGTCGGCGAGACCACGCCAATCTCCAGAATCTCGTGCTGCACGCCGGTGTTCATCATCTGCACGCGCTGGTTCGGCTCCAACTTGCCGTCCATCATGCGGACGTAGGTGACGACGCCGCGGTAGGTGTCGTAGACCGAGTCGAAGATCAGCGCGCGCGCTGGTGCGTCCGCGCCGTGCTCCGATGCCGGCGCCGGGATCAGCTCGACGACCTTGTCCAACAGCTCCGACACGCCCTCGCCTGTCTTGCCGGAAACGCGCAGCACTTCCTCGGGCTCGCAGCCAATGATGTGGGCGATCTCGTTCGCGTACTTCTCCGGGTCGGCCGCCGGCAGGTCAATCTTGTTCAGCACCGGGACGATCTCGAGGTCGTTTTCCATGGCCATGTACAGATTGGCAAGGGTCTGTGCCTCGATCCCCTGCGCCGCGTCGACAAGCAAAATTGCCCCCTCGCAGGCGTCGAGCGAACGCGACACCTCGTAGGAGAAGTCGACGTGGCCCGGGGGGTCAATCATCTGCAGGACGATGTCTTGGCCGGCGAACTCGCCCGTCTTCGGTGTCCACGGCAAGCGCACGTTCTGAGCCTTAATGGTGATGCCACGCTCACGCTCGATATCCATATTGTCCAGGTACTGGTCACGCATCTCGCGCGCGGCGACTACGTTGGACAGCTGCAAAATGCGGTCCGCGAGCGTCGATTTACCGTGGTCAATATGAGCGATAATGCAGAAGTTTCGAATCCGCGAGGGATCGGTAAACGTCTGTTCCGCAAAATTCTTCGTCGTGGCAGCCATAGTTCCACCATCCTACCGGGGCCAACCCACCCCCAACCACTTGTCCCACCCGCACCAAGCGCCTAAAGTGGCGAGCAACACGAACGGGAGGTTCGCCAACGTGGAATCACACCGAGAAGCCGGTACCCGCGGCGATGGCCCGCGCCTGGTCAAGCGGCAAGGCAGCTTCGCGCCGCTCAACAAGCTCAAGGCGAAAACCTCCCACCTATTTAAGCGACGTTCGCGTCGAGAACGGCGCACCGCGTCCCTCGACCAAGGCCTCGCACTGCTCAACGAACGCCTCGGCACACGCAACCCCGCGCACGAACCACGCACCGCCACCTACGTCACCGTCAAACCGACCGCACTCTTGCCGCGCAATATCTACTACGCGCCCGACATGGACGGCAACGCCGAGCCCGGGGAAGTCGTGTGGGTCACCATGCCTTCGCACCCGCCGCGGCAACGCAGCATGCTCGTCGTCGGCCGCGAGCGCAACGAGGTGCTCGGGCTGCTCATCTCCCCCGAATCCGAGCACGCTAACGACGAGCGCTGGCTCGGCATCGGCGCAGGCGAATGGCACGAATCCGGCAAACCCTGCTGGGTGCGCCTGGACAAAACGCTCATCGTCCCCGAAAGTGACCTGCACCGCTCCGGCACGATTATCCCGCCGCGTCGCTTTGAGCGCGTCGCCAACCGGCTTCGGGACCGCTTCGACTGGGGCTAAGCAGTTTGGAGCTTGCGCCTGCACCCTGCTAGTTTGGAGGAGTTGTTCTCGCCCGGGAGATTTCAGGGCTGTTTGACGACGCGGGCAGGACCTTGGGTCCGCGTAAACCGCGCTGCGGTTGCCACAGTCAAACGCTTACGCCCTTTCCGGTGAAGATCGACATGACCGATCCGAATACGAAAGACCAAGAGGTACATCATGGCAAACATCAAGCAGCAGAAGAAGCGCGTTCTCACCAACGAGAAGCGTCGTCAGCGCAACAAGTCCGTCCGCTCCGCCACCCGCACGGAGATCCGCAAGTTCCGCGAGGCCGTGGAGTCCGGCGACAAGGCTGCCGCTGAGGCACAGCTGCGCGTTGCTTCCCGCAAGCTCGACAAGGCCGTGACCAAGGGCGTCTTCCACCGCAACAACGCGGCGAACAAGAAGTCCAACATGGCACAGGCGCTGAACAAGATGGCGTAACAAACGCCTTCGCGCCGACGGCGCGAGCGCGTGTCACCCCCGCCCTAGCCCTTCAAGGCTAGTGGCGGGTTTTATCTTTTTATGCGCTTACCCCCGGAGTGTATTTAGCTTGCGGCTAGATTACGATACTCGTTCGTGAAGAAACCTCGTCGCTACCAGCGCGCATTGTGCTCCGCTGCCATTGCAGCCGGCCTGGCGCTCGGCTCCACTGCCGTTGTGGACGCCCCTTTGACCGAAGAAGCGCACGCCGCTTCGCTTTCCGACGTCATCCCGGAGATCCCCGGCGTTGACCCCGTCATCGCACAGCGCATTGGCACGCTGATCGCGCTGCTGGTCATCCTCGGCATCGCACTTCCCGTTGTGGGTACCGAAGGATCCTCCGGCGCTGGCGGTACTGGTGGCGCGTCTGACGGCGGCTACCGCGGCGGCCGGGACGCAGGGTTCGCGCCCGACGGCACGATGCGCCGCACCATCAGCGTCGGCGGCCGCACCCGCTCCTACAACATGGTCCTGCCACCGGGGTACGCAGAGGGCAACTCCTACCGCATCATTTTCGGCTTCGGTGGTTGGCAGCACTCCGCGGAGCGGGCTCATGAGTACCTACGCCTGGAGGACGCTGCCACGGACACGATCGTTGTCTACGGCCAGGGCGTCGACAACGCGTGGGCCGGCGCCCCGTATGCAAAGACCAGCATCAACCATGACATCGCCTACGTTCGCGCGGTGATTGCGGACCTCGCCGAGAACTTCGGCGGCGACCGCAACCGCGTCGCCGCAATCGGCCTGTCGAACGGCGGCGGCATGGCCGCAGTGCTTGGCTGCCACGCCTCCGACACTGTCAAGGCCATCGCTTCCGCGGCCGGCGCGTACTACGACCCAACGGTCAGCAACTGCGACTTCGGCCGCGTTGCCACCTTGTTGATGCACGGCACCCGAGACGATGTCATCAACTACAACGGCGGCACCCGCCACGGCGGTGCCTACCAGCCGGTGACTCGCGTGCTCGACACGTTCGGGCAAAAGAACGGCTGCTCGACCCGCACCTTTGAATATGGTGGTCTTTTCGGCGCCACCTCCATCGAGCCAATCGGGTGCATCACCCCGACGCGGCTCGTGCGCGTCAACGGCGGCGGTCACACGTGGTTTACCCGCCCCGACGCGACGAGGGAGTCCGTAGACTTCGTCATGCAGCAGCTCTAGCTGATGCTGCGCGCGGGGGCTACGCCAACGCGAGCGCCCCACGCGCGCACAGCACCGCGCCCACCACGATGAAGAAGAGGCCCGCCGCAATATCGATAAACGGGCCCGCCCCGAGCAAACGGCGGCGCACCTTTTCCGTCGAAATCACCTGCGTGTAGACGGCGAAGAGCGCGAAAGAGCTCAGCCACAACGCGGCGATGACCACCACCGCGGTAGCCACCGAAGGGTGAGCTGGGAGCAGTGGCGCAATCATCGCGGACAGGGCGAGCACGATTTTCGGGTTAGCTAGATTCGTCGTCAGTCCGCGCCAGTAGCTCGCCCGAGGACTGCCAAGCCGCTTCGCCGCCTCCACCGTATTCGGCGGCGGCTTGCGGCGATCCGCCCACCCACCGCGCACGTTACCGACGCCCATCCAGACCAAAAACGTCCCGCCGACGAGCTGCACCGCCTCGAGTGCCCAGGGAAACGCATTCAGCAGCGCGGTCGCGCCAATGACGGTGAGCGTGCACCAGAACAACACGCCAGTCTGCACGCCGAGAGTGGTCGCCCACGCGTGCTTGCGTGAGCGGGTGCCCGTGCGGGTCAGCAAAATGACGTCGGGGCCGGGCGATGCCGCACCCAATACGTTGAGCCCGACGATGACGGCGAGGTCGCCGAACCCGATCATGCCTCGCGCCTCGGCGGCAGCAGATCGATGAGCTCGGCGCGCCCGAACATGGTGGCGGTCTCGCGGGCGGTGGGGTGGCCGGCGTCGGGGTCGGCGTTGGCGTCGATAAGCATGCGCACGATCGCCTCATCACCTTGAAACACTGCACCTGCCACGATGCTCTGGCCGCGCTCGTTGAGTTTGTTCACGTTAGCGCCGCGCTCGAGCAACCCCCGCACGAGCTCGGGGTGGCCGGCATAGGCGGCGAGCATCAAGAAACTATTGCCATCCTGGTTGCTCAAATCTACGTCGACCCCGCGGTCAACGTACTCCAGCAGCTGCAGCTGCCCCGATCTGGCCAGGGAAAACAGCGCAGTGGCGAACTCCTGCACGTCCTCCGGAATCTCATCGCTCATAACGAAAAAGTATCACGCGAGCTGTGCAATCCGGCGCACCGCGTTCTCCACCGCGAACTCGGGCACGCCCCCGTTGCCCTTCACCTCCGCGTCCAAGTCTGCGACGATGATGACCGCCTCCGATACCGCGGCAGGCGACCAGCGGCGCGCAATCTGCATCGTTTTCTTCACGCCCCACGGCGCCATGCCCAGGTCGCGGGCAAGCGCGTTCGGATCTCCCCGCATGCCCTGCAGCTTCGCGACGTCGCCAACCTTGTAAGCAAGCGCAGCCGCGATCGCGACCGGATCGGTTCCGAGCTGCAGTGCCCGGCGCGTCGACGCAAGCGCACGATCCGCGCGCCCCTGCACCGCGAGCTCGGCAATATCGAACCCGGCGACCTCGGCCACACCCGTGTAGTAGTCGCGCACCGCCTGGACGGTCACCTGCCCGCCCGTGTCCGCGACAAGCTGCGAGACGGCAGAGGCCAGCTCGCGCAAGTCTGAACCAACGGACTCGAGCACCGCTGACACCACGTCCTGGTGCGGGCGCACCCCGTGGCGACGGAACTCCGCGGTCAGCCACGCCGGACGGTCACGCGCACTGACCGGGTCCACCGCGTGTACCTCCGCCAGCTTCTTGAACTTCGTCACCGCCGCCTTCTGGTGGCCTTTGCCGGTGTGCTCGATAACGATGGTCATGCCCGGGGCAGGGTTCTTGCACGCCTCCAAGAGCACCTGCGTCGGCTCTTTGCGAGCCATCTCCGTCTTCTTCACCACCACGACGCGCTCCTCGGCAAACAGCGACGGGCTTGTCGCCATCGCAATTTCGCCCTCGGTGACGTCGCCGGCACGCAGCGTCGTCACCTCGACCGCCGGGCCGAGGCTGTCGATGATTTCCTTGGTGACGCGCTCGGCGAGAAACGTCTCCTCACCAAGTACAAGGTGAACCGGGTTGAGCATGCCCCCAAGCTTACGGGCCGAGCAGACGCTGCGTCCCGTCGGCGTAGAGCACCACACGCCCATCTCGGTTGGGGAACAGCACCGGAATACCGGAGGTGGTCACCACCGGGAAGCGGTGCGGGCGGCCACCTTCCAAAACGACGACGAGTTCGGTGCCGGCGGGGATCGGCTCGACGTCTTCTTTTGTTTCGACCACGTGCGCGCGCAGCGTGGTCGGGTCGATCGGTCGTGCCGCATGAAACGACACGTTGGTACCAAGAAGCAACGCCGCCACCACCGCAAACGTGACCCGCGGCCGGTGGAGCAGAAAACCAGCAACGATCCACCCGTAGCAGACCAGCACTACCGGCGGGGACGCGTTCACCGTTGCCGAGGGAAGGTTCGCGCCGTACGCAGCCACAGCCTGCACCCACCAAGCAAGGGGCTCAACTATCCATAGCACGAGCGCCTCAAAGCCGCCTGGGACGAGCGAAAGCACACACGCGATAAGCCCCAGCACCGTAATCGGCGGCACCACAGGGGCGACGAGCACGTTGGCGACTACTGAGACGAGCGAGACCTGCCCGGCCATAAGCGCGATGATCGGCATCGTCGCAATGTCGGCGGCGATCGCCACGGCCAGCGCGCGCACCACGATGTCCGGCCATTGAGTAAACGCCAGCGCGCGGTACAGCAGCGGCGAGAGTGCGACGATCCCTGCGGTTGCGGCGACCGAAAGCGCAAACCCGTAGTGCACCGCTAAGTCGGGGTCAACCAAGACGAGGCCGATGATGGAAAAACACAGCGCATGGATCGGCTCCGCGCGGGTCGAAGCCATGACGGCGGTCAGCCCCACCAAACCGGTGACAGAGGCCCGCAGCACGCTAGGGTCCGGCCCCACCAAGCCGGCGAACAGCAGCAGCGCAGCCGTGGCGGCAGCGAGCCGATAGCGCAGCCCGAAGCCCAACAGGGCCGCAGCGATCACCGCCGCGCTCGTCACGATGGCGACGTTTGATCCGGACACCGCAGACAGGTGCGAAAGGCCCGTATCGATGTACATCTGCTGCTCCGCGTCGCTCTGGGAACTGGTGTCTCCGAGCACCATCCCCGGGATCAGCCCGCGGGTTGCCTCACCAACTTGCGCTTGTACTGCCTGGTCAAAGGTGGTTCGCACATAGTCGGCGAGCCGAGCCATCCCCTGCGGACCGGCGTGCACTGCGATGTCGCCATTGATCGTCACGGTACCGACGCCCGGCACCGTGGACTCTCCGACCGTGCCGATGGCTTCAACGTGCGCGCCGGGAACCGCGTGCGGCGGTAGGTCCTCCGTAAACACCGGCATGGCCGCGGGGTAGCCGTCGACATTCATCCGGATCAAGTAACCGCCGCTCGCAAGCTCGCGCGGCTGTCCACTGATGGTTCCCACCACGCTCCCCTGTGTATGCCCGGTCTTCTCCCAACGGCTCGCCAGCACGCAGCGCAGCTGCGTCCCCAGCGTGGATGCAGCCCCCAGACCTGCAACCAGAATCGCTTGGCCGTACTCCTTGTACAGCACGCACACGCCGGCCCCGACTGCGAGCGCTCCCCCAGCCCATACCGGGCCCCACAGCAGGCAGCACAGCGCTCCCGCCCAGACGCCCACTGCTGCGGGCACGAGTCGTAATTCCTGCATGGTTAAGGCCCAACGAGGTCCTTGAGCGCTTCGAACTTCGCCGGACCGATGCCTTTGACATCCATCAGATCCTCAGGCTTTGCAAACGGGCCGTTCGCCTCGCGGTGTTGCACGATCGCCTGCGCCGTTGCTTCGCCGACGCCAGGCAACGCGGTGAGTTCGGCCGCGGTCGCCGTATTGAGCGACAGCACTCCCCCGCCGGCACCTGCTGGCGCATCGGGGGCTTGTGCGCCGGATTCGCCGCCAGCGTGAACGGAGGGCACGACCAACTGCTGCCCGTCGACTAAGAGTTGCGCTTGGTTCAGTGCGTAGATGTCTGCGTCTGGCCGGGCGGATGCGGCGTTGAGGGCATCCGCAACGCGCGCACCGTCTGGGAGCGTTACCAGTCCAGGGCGCTCCACTTCACCGACGACAGACACCACGATTTCCCCGCTTGGCGCGCTTTCCGTTTCGGTCGCCGCAGAGTCCCAGGTGGTCGGGGTCTCCGGCGGCGGCGAGGCACGGAGAAACGCCCACGCACCGAACGCTAGCAGTACACATGCGACGGCGATGCAGGCATGTTTAGGCGACACGCTAAGTCGCGGTTTCGGGTATTCGACGTTGAGTAGGTCTTCTTCCCCAGTTGGGCGAGTAAGTTCTTTGATTCGGTCAAGAGTATCCATGCCCGCATAATACGAAACGTAAATCAAAAATGGAAGGTCCTAGTGAAATCTATCCAAAACATCCAGCACGAATGAAACGGGCGGGACAGAAGGGACTACTGAGGTTCCGGCCTACCCCTCGCGCTGCGAGGAGAACACCACCGAAAGCCCGATCGCCCCCTGACCGGTATGCACCGCAATCACATCCACCAGTGGCTCGATCAAAATCCGCGAGCCATCCGGCAACACCGCCTCCAGCGTATCCGCAAGCTGATTTGCAGCCTCAGCCGCATCGGTGTGCTGGATCGCCGCAAAGACCGGCTTCTCCCCCGCTCGCTCCATGACCAGCTCCGCAAGCTTTGCGAAGGCTTTCGTCTGTGTCCGCGTCTTACCTGCGAGTTCAAGTTTGCCAGCGTTGAGCCGCAGGATCGGTTTGGTGGCGAGCAGTGCGGCGGAAAGGACTGCGGTGCCCGTCGATAAGCGACCGCTCTTGCGCAAATCATCAAGCTGGCTGAGGTACAGCCACGTCTCTGAGCGCTCGATGGTCGAACGCGCCATCGCCTCGCACTCGTCCAAGTCAGCCCCTTCGCGCGCGAGCGTCGCCGCAGCCATCGCCGCAGCACCAATACTCATCCCCGCAGTGTCCGTCTCCACGACCCGCACGGTATCCGGAAACACCCCTGCGGCCTGGACTGCGGCCGACCACGTCGAGGAAAAGTGCTTCGACAAGTGCAACGCGACCACACCGTCGTCCCCGCCGCGCTCCAACTGCCGCGCGTAGCACGCCGCAAGCTCAATCGCGCTCAGCCCGCTTGTCGACGCCCCCTCGTCCCCCTCCATCACATGCAGCGCAGCCTCGGTAATATCAAGCTCCTGCAGCAATTCCTCAGACAAGCCTGCTGCGGAATCAACCACAATGCGTACCGTCATGGGGCAACCAACCCCTGATTCCACGCCTCCAGGTACCACTGCACCTCGTCGTCGCTGGCCGAATTTTCGGCGCGGTACGCAGGCAGCGCGTACAAGCGCGCGGTATTCGTGTTACCCAGGCTCTTAAAGAGCGGGTACTGCGCTACATCGAAGCCGAGCAGACTGGCGGTCAGCGCAGAGATCGTCCCGCCGTGCGCGACCAAAAGCACCGCCGAATCGCCCCATTGTGCATAATCCGTGAGCAGCTCGTCCACCACCGGGCGGGCCCGCTGCGCTACCTGCACACGGCTCTCGCCTTCCGGCGGTGCCCATGTCGCGTCGTTGCGCCAATGCGCACGCGCCCCCGGGTGAGCCCCGTCGACTTCCTCGTGCGACTTGCCCTGCCACGCCCCCAAGTGGGTCTCCCGCAGGCGAGGGTCCGTAGTCACGGGCACACCGACTGCGTCAGCAATAATCTCCGCGGTGTCAGCCGCACGCGAAAGGTCGGAGGCGACAATCTTCGACACACCGAGCTGCGCCACCATGCTCGCCGCAGCGCGCGCCTGAGCAATCCCGGTCTCCGACAACTGGGTGTCCAGGTGCCCTTGCATCCTCCGGGTCGCGTTGTACACGGTTTGCCCATGCCTCAGCATGATGAGTCGGCGCTGCATCGGCGATCCTCCTTACGTAAGTGGGCGGAACTTCGGGCGACTGAAACTACACAAGCGTGGCTCGTGTTTAGTCCTCGTCTTCAGGTGCCTCGCCAGCAAGCGGCAGATCCTCGAGATCCTCAACCCCGCGGACTTCCGTGAAATCTTCCGGACGCTGGTACGGCTCGATCCCTTCCACGGTGATAGCCGGGCAGTCCGCGTACAGGCGGTCAAGCCCGTAGAACTCGCGCTCCTGCTCACGCTGCACGTGCACCACAAAGTCCCCGTAGTCCAGCAGCACCCAGCGGAACTCGCGGTTGCCTTCGCGACGCTTCGGCTCCAGGCCCGCCTCGGTCAGCTCAGCTTCCACCTCGTCGACAATCGCGGCGACCTGACGCTCATTGTTTGCCGATACGACAACAAAAATATCCGTAATGCCCATCACCTGGGACACATCAAGCACGGCAATATTCGTGCCTAGTTTCTCATCAGCAGCCTTCGCCGCAATGGTGGCCTGTTCAATGGAGATCTGCGCTGCGCTCAAGAAGCAATTCCTTTTCAAGTACCAAGATAAAATGTAGCGCCCTCATTGTCCCATGACAGGCGCGCAAAGTGCCACTTACTGATAGAGCCGATTCTTCGCGATGTACTGCACCACCCCATCAGGCACCAAGTACCACACCGGGCGCCCCTCATGCGCGCGCTTGCGACAATCCGTGGAAGAAATCGCCATCGCCGGGATCTCGATCAGGTGCACACGGCGCTGAATCTCCTCCGGAAACATCTCCTCCGTCAGTTCATAGCCTGGCCTGGTGACCCCGACAAACTCGGCGAGCTCAAACATCTCTTCCCAATGCCGCCAAGACATAATCGAGCTCAACGCGTCCGCTCCCGTAATGAAAAACAGCTTCGCGTCGGGGAACTGTTCCCGAAGATCCCGCAACGTATCCAACGTGTATGTGGGGCCACCCCGGTCAATGTCGACCCTTGAAACCGAAAAACGCGGATTAGAAGCAGTAGCCACCACGCTCATCAAGTACCGATCCTCGGCCGCAGTAATCTCCCGATCCGCCTTCTGCCACGGGTTACCCGTCGGCACGAAGAGGACCTCGTCTAAGTCAAACCTGTCAGCGACCTCGCTCGCCGCCACGAGGTGTCCGTGGTGGATCGGATCAAACGTACCGCCCATGATGCCGATGCGGGAGGCACCGGCGAGCGAATCAGCAAACTCTTCCATGGTCACCAGGCTACGCGGAGCGGGTCGTAACGAAGCCTCCCCGCCCCTGCTTAGCGGTACCGAACCTGGTCCACAAACCTGCCGAAGGTATCCGAAACCTGGTTATCCCAGCGCGAAGGCCAGATGTAGTAGCGCCCGTGGTTGCCACCGTTGCCTTGGGAGGCGCGCAACGTCTGGATCGACAGGTCACACACGCCATCCAGCGGCAAGCAGTAGTTCACGCGGTTGCGTGTCCCCGCAGCAGACTTCATATTGAACGGCAAGAAGCCCAACATGCCGCCGGCGCCACCGCCTGCAACACCAACCGTGGCCGGATCCCAGGGGGCTGTGTTCGGGCTACCGAAGTAGACCACGCCCGCAAGCTGTCCGCGCCGCGCCAGCTCCCGCTCATGCTCCAGCATGATCATCGTGCCCTGCGAATAGCCGGACAAAATGTACTTCGGACGGCACCCAGTGGATCGCTCATAGTTGTTGATCATGGCCATCACGCCAGTGCGGCCAATCTGCACGGAATCGAGGAACTCATTGCCGGCGCGCACGGCCATGCGCAGTACCGGCATGCTGTACTGCACCGCCAGGCCAAGCGCCTGCAGCGCTGTCGACGGCGCAATGACATTGGGCACTTCGTACTCCGGGTAGACGGCCGGGTAGTAGCGCGGCTCAAGGCCGAGCACCTCCACGTCCTTCATCAGCGAATTGCCGCCGTGCGTCGCCCGGTAGCGACCTTCGGCGTGGTGCAGGAAGGCACGAATCGTCTGCCCCTCCCACCCGTTGGACACCCACGGTGCCTGGGAGGAGTAGCGGGTGCGGTAAATCTGGTCGTTCTGGCCGGAGCCGCGGGCCGCGACAAACGCGACCGCCGGACAGCGGTGCTGCGCTTCAGCCTGCGGGGCAGGGGCAATCGGGGTAAGCACCGCGGTAACCGCGGCGACAAAGGCGATGACAAGGGCGCTCACGCGAAGGCGCCAGGAGGCATGGGATTTCAACACGCCAATGAGCATAGAGCCAGAATGCCCCAATGTCTCATTAAGGTTACGGCCTGGTGTGCCCAGCCCCCTCGACGATCCACTTTGTGCTGGTCAGCTCGGGCAGCCCCATCGGGCCACGCGCGTGCAGCTTCTGAGTTGAAATCCCAATCTCAGCACCCATGCCGTACTGCTCGCCGTCTGTGAACGCGGTGGAAGCATTCAGCACCACTGCTGCCGCATCAACACCATCAGCGAAACGCTGCAGGGCCCGCGCGCTATCCGAGGCGATAGCTTCGGTGTGCCCGGTGCTGTACTTCGCAATATGCGCAATCGCGCCCTCCACACCGTCAACCACCGCGCACGCGATATCGAATGACAGGTACTCATCTGCCCAGTCTTCCTCCGTGGCAGCCACGATGTCGCGGGCACCGCACGCCGAAAGCGTTTCCACGTCGCCGTGGACGGTGACCGAGGCCTTCTGCAGTGCCTCGATGACGCGGAGTTTGTCGGCGTCGGGCAACGCGGCGTCGAGAAGCACTGTCTCCGTCGCATTACACACCGAGCAGCGACGTGTCTTGCCGTTGAGCAGCATGTCGATCGCCGAATCCAGCGGGGCATCTTTGTCAATGTAGAAGTGGCAGTTGCCCGTGCCCGTCTCAATCGCTGGCACAGTCGCGTGCTGCACCACCGCGTGAATCAGCGAGGCGCTCCCGCGCGGGATGACCACGTCGACCAGGCCGCGGGCTGTAATCAACTCCTGCACCGTCGCGTGGCTCTCGCACGGCAGGAGCTGTACCGCCTCACGCGGAAGCCCAGCGGAGGCGAGGACGTCCTGCAGCACCGCGACCAGCGCCGCGTTCGAACGCACTGCAGATTTCGAGCCGCGCAAAAGTGCAACGTTGCCCGACTTCAGGGCAAGCCCGAAGGCGTCGACCGTGACGTTCGGACGCGCCTCGTAGACCATCCCCATCACGCCCAGCGGAACGCGCACTTGCCGCAGCTTCAGCCCATTCGGCAGCGTTCGGCCCTGCACGATGTCACCGACCGGATCCTGCAGACCCGCAACCTGGAGCAGACCGTCAGCAATGCCGGCGACACGATCGGTGTCAAGGGCCAGGCGGTCGATGAGTGACTCGTCCATCCCGTTCTCACGTCCGGCCGCGATGTCAGCGCGATTCGCCTCAAGGATCTCTTCTGTGCGCGCGACGAGTGCCTCCGCCGCCGCGCGAAGCACCGTGTTCTTGGCTTCGGTCGACAGCTCGGCAAGCTGCGGCGCAACGCGCTTCGCGGCTTGCGCGAGCTCGTGGACGCTCCCGGCCACACCCTCTGCGTGATCGTGCATGTTAGTACCCCGCTTCCACATCGACTTCGGTGTGCATTTGCTCACCGCTGGCAAACTTCTCCCAGTTCTTCACCGCGAGCGCACCCACGCGTCGCTCCATGAATCGCGGAATGTTGGCAGTGTGCGGCGTAATCACGACCGTGTCCATGTCCCACAGCGGGTGATCCGCGGGGAGAGGCTCGGGCTCCGTCACGTCCAGGCCCGCCCCCGCAATGGTGCCGTTACGCAGCGCGTCCGTCAGCGCCTCGGTGTCGATGAGGCCACCGCGCCCGACGTTCACGATCACTGCGTTCGACGGCATCGCCGCAAGCACCTCAGCGTTCACGAGGTGCTTCGTGTCCGGTGTCAGCGGCGCGAGCAGGACAAAGTACTCGTTGTTGGCCCATACCTGCGCCATCGCTTCAGCATCGGACATCGCTACAGTTTGCACCGCGCCCTTTACCTCGCGCCCAGAACGGTTCACCGCAGTGACCTCGACCCCGAACGGGGCGAGAAACTCGACCAGCTTCTTGCCAATGCCGCCAGCACCGATCAGCGCCAGCTTTTTGTTATCGAAGAGGAACTCGGTCTCATCGAAGAGCTGGCTTTGGTTCCATTCGCGTCGCACAGCCTTGTGCCGGTGCGACACCGCGAGCAACAGCCCAAGCGTCGACTCCGCCACGGTGTCGTCGTAGATTCCAGCGGCGTTAGCGAAGCGGACGCCTCGCGCCGCGTGCTTCGCCAAAATTCCGGCGTCAAGGAGCATCTCAATCCCGGCGTAGCCGATCTGCACGACCTTCACGCTCTCCGGCAGCGTGTCCGGAAAGTCTTTCGGGCCGCCGCGGAACACAAGCATGTCCGGGTCCTGGTCAAGGTCGACCATTTCGTGGCCTGCCGCTTGAAGGTCAGCGACCGAGGCCTCCCACGGGGAAGGAAGAAAAGCAAACTTCATGCCCCTACCGTAGCCGTTACAATCGGCTCGCGTAGTGAGATAGGTAATCCGCGTGCACAACCGGGCGTCGTTTATTTTCCGCAAGCTCTGATGTGTGCTTGCCACACATATCGGCAAGCTCCGTCGCGTCGTAGGCGACCTCCCCTCGACCAATCACTTCAGAGTCCGGGCCGAGAATCTCCACGATGTCGCCGGCATGAAATTCGCCTTCGACGCTCGTAATCCCCACCGCGAGCAGGCTCGTTCCACCGCGGGTCACCGCCTCAACAGCACCCGCGTCCAGCCGCAGGACCCCCTCCGCATCCGCGGCGTAGAGCGCCCAAAACTTCCAGGCGCGAAGCTGCGACGCCGGTCGCGTGTGAAACACTGTGCCACAGTCGGCGCTGCCCAGCGCTTGGGCAATATTGCTTGCCGACGTCAACAGCACCGGCACCCCGCCGCGCGTCGCCAACCGCGCCGCCGACACTTTAGCTGCCATCCCGCCGGTGCCGAACACGCCACCATCGCCAGCTGCGACCCCTTCGAGGTCGTGTCCACTGCGCACCTCGGTGAGCATGCGTGCTGTCGGGTCTGCAGGATTTCGGTCGTACAACCCGTCCACATCCGACAGCAGCACGAGCGCATCGGCAGCAGTGAGCGTCGCAACGATTGCCGACAGACGGTCATTGTCCCCGAAACGCATTTCCGAAGTAGCAACCGTGTCGTTCTCGTTCACAATCGGCACAGCCCCCAACTGGCGCAGCCTGTCGATCGTGCGCTGTGCGTTCCGGGCCCGTTCACGCACACCAGCATCGGCCTGCGTCAGGAGCACCTGCCCAGCCGTTCGGCCATAACGAGCAAACGACGCACCCCACACCTGGGCGAGGTGAACCTGGCCAATCGCGGAAGCCGCCTGCTTCGTCGCCAAATCGCGCGGACGCTGCGACAACCCCAGCGGTGCCATACCAGCAGCGATTGAACCAGATGAGACAACGACGATGTCGGTGCCTGCGCTCATCCGTGCATGCATGGCGTCGACAAGCGCATCAATCTTTTCGGGGCTGACGGACGAGTCCGCGTTGACCAGCGAGCTCGACCCAATCTTGACCACAATCCTTCGCGCGCTCGCAATGTGCGCGCGAAGCTGGGATTCGGAAAGGTCAGGCGTTAAGGCAGCAGGCATAAGGACTCAGTCTAACCCTCCCAGCGCTTGCGCTCCGCTTCTTCCCCGTCGCCGTAATCAAACTCATCGATGAGGCCACGCCGCGCCTGCGAGGCACGCTTGCGTTCCGCGGCAGAGATTCGGTTTGTGTCGTACAGGCGGGCGTCCGCGCCGCGGCCTGCGAGCGTCGGGTCTCCGCCACGCATCGGCTCCCAATCGAAGGAAATGTCTCCGATGGTGACGGTATCGCCCTCTTGCGCGCCGATCCGCCTGAGTTCGTCCTCGACGCCGGCCTTTTCCAGACGATCCGAGAGATATCCGACCGCTTCATCGTTTTCAAAGTCGGTCTGGCGGATCCAGCGCTCTGTCTTCTCTCCAGTGACGATCCAGCCCTCGGGATACATCGGGTCGCGCTCGACCACAATGCCACTGTCTGCCTTACCTTTACGCCCCTTACGCGACACACCGCGCGGGCGAAGGATCTCTTGCTGCTCGACAGTTGCAGCGGACTTCTTCGCCTTCCGCTGCGCCTTGCGGGTTTGCTCGACGACATTCCACATCGCCCATTTGAGCTCTTCTAAGCCCGCACGGGTCGCCGTCGAGATCTGGAAAACCGGCCACCCGAATCGCTCCTTGATGTCTTCGAGGAGAAACTCGGCGAGCTCTGCGGCTTCCGGGATGTCCATCTTGTTCAGCACAATGATGCGCGGCCGCTCACGCAGATCCCCGAGGCCCGAGTCGTGGTCGAGTGCATCCGCGTAACTATCCAGCTCCGCTTCCAACGCCTCCACGTCAGAGATGGGGTCTCGGCCGGGCTCAATGGACGCCACATCAACAACGTGGACAAGGACCGCGGTGCGCTCAATGTGCCGCAAGAAGTCGAGCCCCAGGCCCTTGCCTTGGCTTGCCCCCGGAATCAACCCGGGGACATCGGCAACCGTAAAAGTGTCGTCGCCCACGTCCACAACGCCCAGGTTCGGCGCAAGCGTAGTAAATGGGTAGTCCGCAATCTTCGGCTTCGCTGCAGACAGGACCGAGATGAGGGAGGACTTACCTGCCGACGGGAAACCGACGAGCCCCACGTCAGCCATAGACTTCAGCTCCAGGATGAGGTCGTGCGCCTCACCTGGCTCGCCCTTGAGCGCAAAGCCCGGGGCCTTGCGCTTTGCGGTAGCGAGCGCCGCGTTGCCCAGCCCGCCGTACCCGCCTTCGGCAGCCATAAACCTCGTGCCGGGCACCGTCAGGTCCGCCAGAATCTCGCCGGCCTCATTGCGCACCACGGTGCCCACTGGGACCTCCAAGATGAGGTCCTCGCCGCGGGCACCGTTGCGGTGATCGCCTTCACCGTTGCCGCCACGACCGGCCTTGACGTGCGGACGGTACTGAAAGTCGAGAAGCGTGTGCACCTGTGTCGACACTTCCAACACAATGTCGCCGCCGTGCCCACCGTTGCCCCCGTCTGGGCCGCCGAGTGGCTTGAACTTTTCGCGGTGCACGGACACGCACCCGTGCCCACCGTCACCTGCTTGCAAATGCAGCACCGCGCGATCAACAAACTGCGCCATGGTCTTGCCCGCCTCCCTCTCGTAAATGATCCGCCTGCTCGTGCGCGTCTCACGCATTACAACGTGTGCGGCACCTCCAACAAGGTTTCTTACATGCAGGGTACCGGGTGAACCGCAAAGCAAGTAACGGCTCCGGTCTTAGTCCACCGAGAGCGTGTGCTCTTCCCCGACTATACGAACCGTTTCCTCCGTGATCGTGCGCAGCGCTTCACCGCTCGGGTCGTTTTGCGCGATCCAAAGCTTATGACGATGTTCCAACCGGTCTGCAAAGTTGCGCGCCCACCGCCCATTGCTGCGCTCAGCAGACGGTAACGCTTCATACACCGCGACAACGGTCCCTTCCAGTAGTGCCGCATCGACGCTCCAACCCCTTGCTTTCAGGCTTTCTGCGACAATGCGCGCAACCTCTTGCGGGGTGTAGTCAGGAAACTCGATCGCGTTTGGAATACGGGAGCGCAGTCCAGGGTTCGCGTCCATGAATGCTTCCATCTCGTCGGTATATCCGGCAAGAATCGCGATGAACTTGCCCCGGTCATTCTCCAATCTGGGTAGAAGCGTCTCAACGGCCTGCAGGCCAAAATCATTCGCACTTCCAGCGCTGGTGAGTTGGTACGCCTCGTCGATAAACAGCACTCCACCCATCGCTTCGTCGAGTGCTCGGGTGGTCTGCTTTTCAGTCGCGCCGATGACAGAGCCAACGAGGTCTGCTCGCGTAACCTCCTTGACGGTGGGCGACTCCAGAATCCCCAATGCGTGGAAGATTTCCGCAACGATGCGCGCAACGGTCGTCTTGCCCGTGCCGGGATTACCAGAAAACACCATGTGGTACGTCGGCGTGGAGGCCTGTAGACCCTGCGCTTCGAGCCGCTGGTTGGCCTCCGCGACCTGCACCAGGTCCGCAGCCCACTGCTTCACTTCTTCCAAGCCGATAAGGTTTTCCAGCTCATCCAAGAGGGACTCAACACGCTCGGCACTGGCCGCCCCACCTGTGACTGTGCGGATATCTGCGGCGGTCACGCTTGTGATCTCTTCGTTTGTCACCTGGGACAAGTCGCCGGCGTGAGTCAGGGCCAAACGGGTACTGATCGCCCCGATGAGTGCATCCTCAAAATTACGCACCCACCTGCCGTTCGAACCGTCGCCAGAGCGCCGGTACTGTCGACGAATCGCTGCTTGCAACGCATCCCGGTCAAAGGTATAGCCCTTCTTCGACAGGCTCGCCGCGCCGATTGCCGCAAGTTCATCCGCAGAATAGTCCTCAAAGTCGAAGCGGTTGGGGATACGCGACTTCAATCCCGGGTTCATGGCAAGGAAGTCCTGCATCAAGTCGGGGTAACCTGCGAAAATGATGACGATGTCGTCGCGGTGGTTCTCCATGAACGTCAGGATCGCAGTCACCGCTTCTTTGCCGAAGTCCTGCCCGCTTTCCGAGTGCAGGTCATAGGCCTCATCGATAAACAGCACACCGCCACGTGCCTGCTCAAGCACCTCGTTGGTTTTTTGCGCTGTTTTCCCGATGTATTCGGAGACGAGGTCAGCCCTTCCAACCTCGACAAACGTGTCCGTTCGTACTGCGCCGGCGCTATAGAGCGCCTGCCCAAGCAAGCGCGCCACGGTAGTCTTCCCCGTCCCGGGATTACCGAGGAACATCGAATGCATCACCAGCGGCTCAGGTGCCAGCCCAAGCTCAGCGCGCCGTTGATTAAACTTCACACGGTTCATGAACGCATTGATCTGGCGCTTTACCGTGTCAAGGCCGATGAGTTCGTGAATCTGCGACATTGGATCACCAGGCGCACTTTGCGACGATGCCGCCGCTGCCGCATTCTCGACGCCCACGGCACCGGGAGACGGCGCAGCGTCCACAGGTTCACGCACGCATTGCCATTGCCCATCAACCTGTTCAAAGAACGATGCAGCAGAGAACTGCACTTCTCCTTGATCTACATAGACTGCCGCGCTGGCTGTCTGCACCAGCCAAGATTCGCCCACGGTCAGGGAGGCGTGATCGACGAAGAATTCCGCGTAGCTCGTCAGAAGCGTCAACTGGGAGAATTCGCAGCGGCTCCCGCGCTGAATCACCAACTGTCGCTGGTTTGTAAGTGAAGGATGAATGGCGAGCGAGCCAGACACCCGTGACGCCTCTGCATGCACAGCGTATGCAGACGATGCGTCGACGTCGACGACTGCCCCATCGACAAACTGTGCCCAACCGAGGAAGGACGTACTAGTGGAAACTTCTCCGCCGAAAGCCGCCACCGTAGGGTCTGACACCCCCGCAGGAGACTCAACAATGGTCTGATCTAGGTAGAGACGGCCATTGCGGACAAATAACGCCGGAATCTTGCCGAAGCGTTGCGCGCTAACCACCCTTGTACGCAGGAGATACGCCTCAGAGCCTTCAAAAACATTACAAGCGTTATGCCCATCTGCCTGTAACAACGTCATGTCTTCGACGATGAGCCTGCCACCATTGTCCGCGTTCAGCGAGCCTGAAATTGCCAGCACTGTGGCGTCGCGCTTCGCGCCCCGAAGGGTCAAATCGCGGACGTGTTTCGGCACTGACTCAATTGAGTAATTTCCCTCTTCCAGTATCACTGTTGCGTCGGATGCAAGCAGCGGCGCGACCACACGCTCAAAATCTTCATTATCCGCAGCTCGCCATCGCACTTCAGATGTGGTCTCGCCCTCACGGTGCACGACACACGAGCGGGGATCAACATCGCAGTGACCCGCCCCTTCTGCCTTCACCACTACTGTGGCACCGTTGTCGCTCACCACCTGCGACAAACGCAGGTTGGCGTTTCGCACAAGTATCTCCGGCTTGCCAGTCTTCACCAGCACACCTGACGAATCCAGCGTTGCACCATCAACGACGATCGCTAAACGGGTGAGCGTGGGCGTCTCAATGGTCACGTCGTTCAAGAGGTGCATCTTTGCGCCAGTGGACGCAAAAAGCATGCCTACCACCGTCGCCTGGACGCTCCCCTCCGACCCTGACTCCAAATCCAGCCTGTCCAGCGTGCTGCGCTCGATCGCGCACTGCGCATGCTCGATGCCGAGCACCGCCTTCTTGTCTTTCCCGCCCCTGACTACGCTGTCCCACACCTTGAGCTGTGCACCTTTGACACCAATCGATGGAAACTCTGTCTCATCAGGCACCTCAACATGGCAGTTGCGCACCAGTGCATGACCGTCGTTGCAAATGATGGCGTTGCCACCACGCGGGCCGAACACTGACACCCCGACAAGCGACGCCCCTCGAGCGAGCACAATGCGACCATAAATTCGCACCCCTGAATTCTCGGCCTGCAAAGTACGGGATTCGACCAGCAACGTTTCTACCCGGTAGTCGCCCGGCGCAAGCAAAAGCGCTTCTCCCGGCGGTACCGACGCAAGCATCTGGGCGAGATCATCGTTCGGCGTTGCGCGCATAGTGGGACTCTCCTTTTAGGGCTTCGACACGGGACTACTCTACGCGTAGCCGCCGCATCGACCACTGCCGCCACCACAATCTAGGAATTTCGTATTTTTCCTTGACTCGACAGTGCCAGTTGCGTATCTTTCGGTTCATGGACTTTATAACGCAATTGAAACAGTACTTTTCCCTACGAGACCGTGGCATGGACATTATTACCTGGGCCGCACATACACAGCAGAATCACGATGACCTTACTGCGCTTGGCATGCCCAACGATTACGCAACAAACGTACTCCGGTTGGTCGAATTATTCTTCCACGAAGAGACACATTCGCGTTACCAAGCACGAAGCAAAAGAAAAGCAGAAGAGAACAACCACAGTGTGGAGACGCTCGCCGTGATCTGGCAGGCTTCCCGCAACATCGAAGACCCCACGAAGCGCTGGCAATTTAGGGAAGCACTCTGCGGCACGACAGGCGATACACACGATGTCCAGCGGACGGCGCGCCGGATCAAGAAACACTACGTCCCGAAAAAGGTGCCCAAGGATGGGGTGAGAACCCGCCGCGTTGGCGACAAGATGACTGTTTCCATCACCGGATCCCCCGACTCGATGCAGCATCTTGTGGATGCCTTCAATGAAGCCTCTGCTGCAGGCGGTTCCCCTACCGACCCTGTTGATTGGGTGCTCCACCATCGCCCCTCTGGTGCCGGTGACCTTACCGCACATGCAGTGATGACCATCGACGACGTCGAACACGTCTTGAGGGGTGACAGCGTTGAAGACGACGTTCTCGTCCAACTCACGGACGGCACGGTGCTTACCGGCATGGAAGTCGCCCAGCGCTCTCTGCGCGATCGTGGGTTCATCACGCTTCTTTCTCCAGGGGCCGGGCCGATCAATGTCTACGAGGCCGCCTTCGAGCATGCAGACGTGAAAAAACGCCGCGGCCCCAAAGATATGGGGCACGCGGCGTAGAAGACACGTGGTGTGCGCTTCCGGCTAGGCGGTAGCTTCGTCCTCGACAACGCCTGCTGCCTCTGCCTGCTCAAGCACCTCGGAGGAGACGCCCTCACCATCAGCCGGGATGATGTTGACGATGCGACGCTTCCGCTTGATGCCGAACTGGACAGAGCCCGGCTTCAGCGCGAACAGCGTATCGTCGCCGCCGCGGCCGACGTTGTCGCCCGGGTGGAACTTGGTGCCACGCTGACGAACGAGGATTTCACCGGCCTTGACCTGCTGACCACCGAAGCGCTTCACACCGAGGCGCTTCGACTCAGAGTCACGACCGTTCGAGGAGCTGGATGCACCCTTCTTAGTTGCCATGTTTCTTTCTCCTTAGAAGTTGGTCTTACTTGATGCCAGTGATCTTGACGGTGGTCAGCTGCTGACGGTGGCCCTGGCGGACCTTGTAGCCGGTCTTGTTCTTGTACTTAAGAATGTCGACCTTCTTGCCCTTGCCGTGCTCGACGATCTCGGCCTCAACGCTTACCTTGGCCAGTGCATCTGCGCCAGCGGTCACGTCAGCGCCATCTACGAGAAGGATCGGGGTGAGTGCAACCTTGTCGCCTGCTTCACCCTCCAGCTTCTCGACCTTGACGAGGTCGCCTTCGGCAACCTTGTACTGCTTGCCGCCGGTCTTGACGATCGCGTACATAGAGGGTTACCCCTTATCTCTACTCGCACGTCCTCCGGCATGCTTCGGTGGACGTATGGAACATTAACTTTCTGCGTTTCGGGGCCCGAAAGACCCGCCGTGCCCGCATGCGTAGGCAACGAGGCGGCACGCCCCAAAACAGCGACTGCCAAAGACTACACCGAAGTGGGGCGATTCTCCAAACTGCGATGGCTTTTAAAGAATCGCCTCACCATCTGTCCCCTCCAGAGACGTCTTACCGTCCTTGGCGAGGGATACGAGGCTCGGTGCTATGCGCCGCCCCTGCGGGTAGCGCGGCGTCGACCTCGACGCCCACCACCAGCACGCTGCTTATTGCTGGCAACCGATGCGGTCTTTTGGGCCTTCCTCGGAGCGGCCACACTGCCATTCCCATTCGTCTTCTCGGTGTCGCTCTTCTCAGTCGAGGCTTGTGCCTCTGGCTGTGGCGTCGTGGTGCGCCGCACTGCGCGACGACGACGTCGACGCGGAGACGTGCCAGAACCACCCTTACCGCGGCTGCTCCGGCGTTGCTGCTTGTTTTCACCACTTTCGCTGCCCGCAGCGTTACCGTCAGTCGACGTGCCTGAGTGCTTGTCGCCTTTCGGGGTTTCCTTGCGACGATCATCTGTCGTTGCCGGTTTCTCCTCGACGACAAAGTCTTCTCGCTGCGGACGACGATCCGAGCGCGAATTTCCGCGCGTTGGTCGCTTCCTACGGGGAGAGTCCTCGAACTCCTTGAGCGCCTGCTCGTAGTCCTGCGTCGTGTCGGGCTCGTGGCGTGCTTCTACGCCAGCGCCCTTTTCGACGGCCTCCGTCTGCGAGGCCGAGTTCGAGCGAGCAGCACGTCGCGTCCTGCCACCGCGCGTGCCGCGGGTTCTCCGCCTGCTAGGAGCGGAGCGGTCACCGGCGTTCTCCTGATCGCGAACACTGGTATCAGCGCTGTCACCGCTCGTTGCGTTTTCAGAAGCAGTCCCACGGTGCTTATCGCGCGAGGAGTCTTCTCCGGTCTGCGCGTTTGATGGTGCATCTTGCGCCGGTTCAGCAGCGTGTGTGTTGGCCCCATCACGTCCGCGCCCACGTCCTCGTCCGCCACCGCGACGGCCACGTCGCCGTGACGAGCTGGGCTTTTCAGATTGCTTCGCGCGCTGCGTGTCCTCCTGCGTATCCGCGTCGTCGTCCTCGATGACGACGGCCCCAGCGAGTTCTTCAATATCTTCATCAGCCATCGGTGTGCTGTGGCTGTGGCTGTGCATCGCCTTTGCAGCGGGGTGCTCGCCGACAGGACGACGCCTCTTTGGCTTCGCGTTTTGCGGCCTAGAGCCTTGCTCGTGCACCGGCATTTGCTCAACAGGGTCGTCAAGGAGGATGAGTCCTCTGCCTTCGCAGCACTCGCAGGGCTCCGAGAAGGTCTCCAAGAGACCGGTCCCCAAGCGCTTCCGCGTCATTTGGACAAGCCCCAGTGACGTCACCTCAGACACCTGGTGGCGGGTTCGATCTCGCCCGAGTGCTTCCTTCAGGCGGCGCAAGACCAGATCCTGGTTTTCCGGCAGGATCATATCGATGAAGTCAATGACAATCATGCCGCCGATATCGCGCAGGCGAATTTGACGCACGATTTCTTCGGCTGCCTCAAGGTTATTCCGCGTCACTGTTTCTTCCAGTGACCCACCCGAGCCGGTGTACTTGCCGGTATTGACGTCAATGACTGTCAGCGCCTCAGTGTGCTCGATGATCAGCGTGCCGCCCGAGGGCAACCAGACCTTTTGCGAGAGCGCCTTGCGCAGCTGTTCGTCTACCCGATACAGCCCGAATGCATCTGCTGCTTTGTGCTTTTCCGTGCTGAACTTTTCAACCCTGTCCAGCAGGTCTGGTGCGACCGACTCCACGTACGCGTGCACCATGTTGTATGGGCGCTTGCCGTCGATAATCAGCGAAGTGAAGTCCTCATTAAAGAGGTCCCGCACAACCTTTACGAGGAGATTCGGCTCTTCATAGAGCGTGACGGGCTGCGCACCCTTCGACTCAATTTCGCGCTCGGCGTGCTCCTGAATTGCTTCCCACTGCGTGTGGAGACGGCGCACGTCTGCGGCGATGGCCTCCTCGCTGGCCCCCTCGGCAGCAGTGCGAATGATCGCGCCACCCGTGCCCGGGACCACATTGTGCAGGATCTCCTTGAGGCGCTTGCGCTCAGGTGCTGGGAGCTTGCGAGAAATACCCGCGCTGCGCCCGCCGGGGACATACACCAAGTATCGCCCTGCAAGCGAGATCTGGGTGGTCAAGCGAGCACCCTTGTGCCCTACTGGGTCTTTCGTTACCTGCACGACTACCTGGTCGCCGGACTTCAACGCATGCTCGATGCGGCGTGAGCGTCCGCCAAGCCCTGCGGATTTCCAGTCAATTTCACCGGCATAGATCACGCCGTTGCGTCCCTGCCCAATGTCGATAAAGGCAGCTTCCATGCTCGGGAGGACGTTTTGCACCCGGCCAAGGTAGATGTTGCCAATCAGCGTTGTCTGTTCATCGGAAGTGACAAAGTGCTCGACAAGCAGGCCATCTTCAAGCACACCGACCTGGGTGATGCGCCCGTGGCCATCGTGGCGCTCACGTTCGCGTACCACCATGGTGCGTTCCACCGACTCCCTGCGTGCCAAGAATTCAGCTTGGCTGACGATGCGGGAGCGCTTTCTGGCCTCTGCGCTCTTCTCGCTGCGCCGACGCCGCTTCGCTTCAAGACGTGCTGAGCCCTTGATCGCTCTCGGTTCTTCGATGAGCTCAGTGGCCTCCGAGTCACCAGCGTGCTCCGTATGCCCAGCTTCCTGCGTCTGGGCGTCATGCGCAGCTTTCCGGCTTCGGTTGTTGCGTGTCCGCTGAGCAGATCTCCCGCGATGGGATTGCGGGCGGGCTTGACGCTCCTCGGTGCTCGGCGAGGATTCTTCGTCACTGCGCTCTTCGTCTGCACGAGTTGCGGTATCGCTCGTCTGGGGACGGCTTGCACGACGGCGCTGACGGGATCGGGACGGTGCCTTGAAGATCGGTGCGTAGCCCGCCGTCGGCTCATCCTCAGGGACCGGGGTGACCTCGGGTTCGACGTTGGTCAGTGGACGTGCATCATCTGATGCCGATGCCGCAGATGGGTCAGCGGCCTCTTCGCCCTTGCCAGAGTCGTCTTCCCGCTGTGCTTCGGCACTGTCTTCGCTGGCCGGGGGAACTTGTGCAGCGTCGTCCTCTTTGCGCTCTTGCGCATGATCGTCGGCAGGCTTGCTGCGATCGCTCGCTTCGAGTTCGGCGTCTACTTTGTCCTCGATCTGGTGAATTTCGTTTTCCACGTCCTTGCGCACGCGGTGGCGAATCTTCTCATCAGCATCTGCCGCGGCTTCCTTCTTCGCGCCAGCCCGGCTTGCTTCACCCTGCGCACCAACGGCAGTAGAAGCCGCCAACGCGTCAAGAAGCTGCTCACTTTCAGCCTTAGTGAGCGAAGACTGTGCAACCTTGACAATCCCCATCTCAGAAAGCGCTACCACCAAATCCTTCGACGGTACGTCCAGCAACTTCGCCAGCTGGAAGACGCGCTGTTTCTCCTTCAGCTGTGAGCGGTCGAACGCGACGTAAGGATTCTGCGGCTTCGATTTCGCCGCCCGCGTGCTTGTGCCTTTGCCTGATTTCCGGGTCGACTTCTTCGTGGTCTTTTTAGTTGTCCGGCGTTGCTTCTTCGGTGTGGTTTCCTCGTTTTGAGCCACGGGCCAATTCTCCTGTTATGCGTGATCCCGCGTGGTGGCACCGGGCGCTGGCACGATTGGTGCCGCCGCCGCACAGTGCCACGCTTTCTCGCGGGCAATGTATGAAAGCTTGACAGCGTCCGTGCCTAGTTAGCCACGACGCCTGCTCTCCATTGTGGCACAGCGGAGGATTTAGTCGCGCGATGGTGACGCGTTGTGCTCCGCGAGCTCAATAAACTGGACGAGACCGTCGACTGCTGTTTCAACTACCGGCTTGTCCCAGCTCGTCCCGACGAGCGCCGCACCTACGAGCGCGCCAAGTGCCTGCCGGCCGTTTACCTGCGTGACTCCGGCGTATTCAAGTATCTGGTCGATGCGCCGCACGGCTTCTTCAATTTGGTGCCTGACCATCTTCTGCAAGACTGCCCCTTCGCGCCCAGCATCGATGGTGACGGCGATAATGCTGCGCACTTGCTCCGGATAACCGTTGGCGGTCAGATTCAAAATGGCAAACGCGAGCGCTTCACGGTCCTCGCGGACCTTTGGATCAGCAAGCGCATCTTCAAGGATCTGGTTTTGCAGCGCGTGCACCCGCTCGAAGCAGGTCATGATGAGTTTTTCGCTGCTGTCAAAGTAGTATCCGATTGACCCAACGGGCACGTCCGCTATCGCGGCGACCTGCCGGTGCGTGACTGCGCGCATCCCCTCGGCGAGAAGAAGACGGACTGTTGCCTCATGAATTGCGTCGCGCTTCGTTCTCGCCCGCTGCTGCTGCACCTTCCGCTCGCTCACCAGTATTGTCCTTCCCTTGCAGGTCTTTAAACTGTTTTTCCTGCTTTTCAGTTTAACAAGCTAAATCAAAGCAACTGTGTGCCATCACACAATTTTTGGGGTAGCACGAAAAAGCGCCACCCTCACTGCTTGCACAGCGGGGTGGCGTGAAGCCTAACGAATCGGTTACTTGTTGGGGAACCAGATCGCGATCTCGCGCTCAGCGGACTCCGGGGAGTCGGAGCCGTGGACGACGTTTTCGCCAACGGTCAGTGCGAAGTCACCGCGGATGGTACCCGGGGTGGCCTTTTCGACCGGGTGGGTGCCACCGGCCAGCTGACGCCATGCGGCAATGGCAGACTCGCCCTCAACGATGCCTGCGACCAGCGGTGCGGACGTGATGAAATCGACGAGCTCACCAAAGAACGGCTTGTCCTTGTGCTCTGCGTAGTGCTTCTCAGCGGTTTCGCGGTCGGCGGTGCGCAGGTCCATCTCAACCAGCTTGAGGCCCTTGCGCTCGATGCGGGAAATGATTTCGCCGACGTGGCCGTTGGCAACACCGTCGGGCTTGATCAGAATCAGAGTACGTTCAGTCATGGCCCAAACTTTACCTAAAGGTCGTCCACGATGCGCATTGCGTCAGCGCGCGTGGCATCACGCTTCCACAGCTGCACCTGCCGCACCGCAGTTTCCATATTTCCTTCTCGCTTCATGTTCGCGATGGTCTCGCGTTGGTCGTCGCTAAGCACAAGATCGGGTGCCGAGCGCAACCGGTATTGCAGAACGAGCCACGTTACGAGCGCAAGTGACGCGCCAACGATGGCAAGCGGGCCGACCCAAGCGGGTAGGGAAAGCATCGCCGCGCCCACGGCGAGTACGGACAACACGGCGGCAATGACGAGGAGGACGTGGCGCATGTGTTTGAAGCTACTAAGCTTTTCGTCGATGTTCCAGCATGTGCCGATTCACCAGCTCGCTTTAGGCCGTGGCCGCCCTGACGCGCCCGCGTTGACAGATCTCACCGCCGGTACAACCGTGACGTATGGGCAGTTGAGTGAGCTCGCAGCGAACGTTGCACAAGTGTTGGCCCGCACTCCCCTGCCCGATCGACCCGTGCTCGCCGTCCAGTTGCCCAACTCTGTAGAGTTTGCCGCCGTTATTCTGGGGATTTCTCAGGCGGGAGCCACAACAAGTCTTATCGGTCCGCTGCTGCGCGACCACGAAGCGCAACACCTCGCAGCGCTTGCTGGCGCGAACGCTGAGGTGGGGATCATCCGCATGGCGCAGGCACGCGCGCTGATTCAGGGGAAGGCACCGGAAGGGTGGCCGCCTCTGTCTTCTGTGGCACGCGTCGACAATGCAGTCACCGATCGCGGCGACGCTCTCGCGTTTATCCCCTTCTCGTCAGGCACGACGGGGCTGCAGAAGGCAGTCGGGTTGCCGGGAGCGTCGGTAAGCGCGAATATGGCGCAATTCGCAGCGGCGATCGCACAAAGTGGCGTGGGCGAGCACACGCCAACAATGTCACCCTTGCCGTTTTCCCACATCTACGGCCTAACCGCGCTGCTGCTCACGCCGCTGATGCTCGGCCACCACATCGTGACGATGCAGCGTTTCGAACCCGCGCTGTTCACACGCGCGCACCGGAACCATGACGTAAAGCTGACGTTCATCGCTCCCCCGCTTGCCCGCGTGCTCGCGGAAGCACCGCCGGAGGATTTCGCCGCGCTCGAGTTGATCATCAGCGGTGCCGACCACCTGGATCCGGCGGTTGCCAGCGCGGTAGAGCAGCGCCTGAGCGCGAGCGTGATTCAGGGCTACGGGATGACGGAGACATCGCCAGTGACGTTCGTTGGAGTGCGAGGCAAAACGCCGCCCGACTCTGTCGGCTTCCCGCTGCCGGGAACGCGCTTCCGCCTCGGGGCGCATGGCGAGCTCTCGGTTGCCGGCCCGCAGCTGATGCGCGGCTACCTCCGGCATGCCCCCATTGGCGAGTGGTTCGATACCGGCGACCTCGCGCGGGTTGGCGAGCACGGCGAGCTCTACCTCATCGGGCGCGCGAAGGACACCATCAAGTACAAGGGCTACCAGGTCGCCCCCGCGGAACTCGAGGCGGTACTCACCCAGCATGAGGCGATTGCCGACGCCGCCGTGACCGAGTTCGACCTCAATGGCACGGAGGTCCCGCGCGCGTTCGTGGTCCGAACCCCGGGTGCCGCGCTGGACGAATCCGACGTCATCGACTTCGTTGCCGCCCGCGTCGCGCCGTACAAGAAAGTGCGCGTGGTCGATTTCGTCGACGAGATCCCCCGCAGTGCTGCCGGGAAGATCCTGCGCACCACGCTGCGTGACTTGCCGCGTGCGTCTACCTTTCCGGGTCCTCCGCAGTGCCCAGGTGCTGAGTGACCAGGTAGCCGGCCCGCATGCGCTGCAGCATTTCGGAGCGCAGCTTAATGATGAAGAACCAAACGATGCCGAAAGTAATGCCCACCACGGTGACCGACCAGTGGATGAAGAAGCCGAAGATGAGCGGCACCTGGAGTGCTAAGTCCACCCAGAGCATCCCGGGACGTTTTTGGAAGAACGCAGCGATGATGTGCGCAACCCCAATCACAGTCACGTAGACCCAATTGAAGGTGGTCCACAGCGCGCCTTCTTCGATCTTGAGGATCACGGTAAGGATGAGCAAGATGGTGATCGCTTCCATGATCAGCGTGCCTGCGAGCACGCCAGTCAGCCCCTCCATCGGGTCTTTGACTGGCGTTTTCCCGGGGCCAAGTGGCCCCATTTCCGGTTCGCGGCGGAAGCGTGCGCGTCGGGGGGTGTTCTGGTCAGCCATGAGACTCATCGTATCTGTGTTGCGGGTTCGGCCATAACTGCTGCGAGCAGCTCGGCGACGTGACCGGCAACGTCGACGCCGGTGACTTCCGTGAGCGAGGCAAATTGTGCGTTCGAGTTCACCTCACCCACAAGCGGCGTTGCGGCATCCAGGAAGTCGACGGAACCAACCTCCAAGCCGAGGGCGTCCATCGCTGCGCGCGCCGTGTCCACGTACTCCGTCGGCGGGCTCCACGGCTCAGCGCGGCCTCCGCCGGTGATGTTCGCGCGGAAGTCGCCGCCCGTGCCGTAGCGGCGCATCGCGGCGGCGGGCTCGCGCCCCACCATGTAGATCCGCGCGTCGCGGCCGTGAGAGTCGGCGATGTATTCCTCCACGATGACGGGTGTCGGGTACGCACCCCGCAGAAACGCAATGAGTTCTGCGCGGTCTCGCACCAGCTCCACACCTTGGCCCCACGAACCGACGGCGCGCTTGGCCACCGCGGGGTAGCCGAGCGATTCCTCAACGGCACCCAAAAACGCACTTGCCGCCCACTCTTCGGGCTCGAGGTTTCGGTAGACCAATGGCGCGGTGCAGGTACGCGGGTGCGCCATACCAGCGGCGCTGAGCACGGCGTGCGTGTAGGCCTTGTTGTCGCAGGCCGCGATCGCGGCGGCGGAGTTGATGGTGCGCACGCCCGCGGCTTCGAGCTGGGCGACGGCCGCAACGTCCTTGTCCATGATCAGCGCCGCCCGCGGCATATCGGGATCACGAGCGGCGAGTTTCGCCAACGCCTCGTCGGTGCTGATGCGCTGCAGGTCCACCCCCAATGCAGACGCGGCGCGGATCAGCTCCGTGAACTGCCACTCGAACTTGTCCCAGTGCAGCCAACGGTTGGTGACCAGCCACGCGTGCTTAGCCATTGCCGCCTTGTGCGTCGGTGGTAAGGAAGGCGCGCGCGTCGCCGGCGGTGGCGACAGATCCGGTGATCAGCACTCCCATGCCGTCCTCGTCGGCCTCCTCGGCGGTCTCGCGTGCGAGTTCAATCGCCGCGGGCAGGTGTGCTTCGACGCGGACCCGGTCGTCGCCAAAGATCGTGTACGCGAGCTCGGCGAGTTCGTATGCGTCCATGGCGCGCAGCGAGGAGTTCTGCGTGATCACGACTTCGCGCAGCTCCGGCTCGAGCGCAGTGAGCATGGCAGAGGCGTCCTTGTCGGCGAAGATCGACACCACGCCGACGAGGCCCGCGTAGTTGAAGTCGCGGCGGAGTGCGGCGGCAAGGGTGCGTGCGCCGTGGGGGTTGTGCGCGGCGTCGACAAGCAGCACGGGTGCGGTGCCGAAGCGCTCGATGCGGCCCGGGACCCGCACGCGGACGAAGCCTTCGCGGACGGCGTCGAGGTCGAGCGGGTGCTCGCGGGTAACCCCGAAGAAGGCTTCGACCGCGGCGAGTGCAAGCGACGCGTTGGCCGCCTGGTGCGCGCCGGCCAGTGGGAGAAAGATGTCGTTGTAGTCGCCACCCAGGCCGTGCAGGTCAAGCTGCTGCCCGCCGACGGCCACCGTGGACGCGCCAACGCTGAACTCGCTACCCGCGCGCGCGACGATGGCGTCGACCTCCACTGCGCGCTCGAGTACCGCGCGCATCGCTTCCGGCTCCTGCTCGGCGACGACGGCGATGTTTTCCGCCGGCCCGAGCCCGTCAGTACCGCGCGCTTTGATGATCCCTGCCTTCTGCGCGGCGATCTCGGTCAGCGTGTCCCCAAGGAAGCCCTGGTGGTCGAGCCCGATCGGGGTGATTGCTGCGACGTCGGCGTCGGCGACGTTGGTCGCGTCCCACGTCCCTCCCATGCCGACCTCAACCACGGCGACGTCGACGGGCGCGTCGGCGAACGCGACGTACGCCATCGCCACGAGCACCTCGAAGCGGCTCAACGGGGTGGCGAATTTCGCGTCGACCATTTGGAGATAGGGCGCGAGCTCGTCGTAAATCTCGGCGAGCCGCCCCGGCGCGATCTCGGCACCGTCGATCTCGATCGTCTCGGTCACACGCGTCAGCTCGGGGCTGGTGAACAGGCCAACGCGGTGGCCGAGCGCGCGCAGCAGCGACGAGGTCATGCGCGCGGTGGACGTTTTCCCGTTCGTGCCCGCGACCTGGATCACTTTCAGTGTGCGCTCGGGTGAGCCGAGCAGGTCCAGCAGCATGGCGATCCGGTCCAGGCTCGGGTTCGGGTCGGTCGCCCCGGCGCGCGCATCGAGCTCCGCGTTGAGCCGCTCGAGCGCGGCGTGGTCGAAGGGCTCCTCGCTGACGCTTGCGTCATCGCCCGCCAGCTCGCCAACGCGCACGCCGACAAGGTCCGCGAGGTGCTTAAGCTCGCCGTCCTCCGGCTCCGGCTCGATGTGCTCCTGCTCGGTCCCGCCGAGGTTGAGCGTGATGCCGCTGTCGGTCATGGAGAGGCGGCCGAACTCGGTGTCGCGCTCCGGGTGCAGCTCGCCGTACGGTCCGCGTTCGCGGGGAGTGTCCTCGTCGTGCTCAGTCATACCCGCAGTCTACTTCTGCGGCAGCGCCTCGAGGCGTGCGGTGACGCGCTCGAACTCTTCCTGCGCGACCTTCTGGCGCACCTTGATCTTCTCCACCACCTGCTCCGGCGCGTTCGCCAGGAACTGCTCGTTCGCCAGCTTGGTACCAGTGGTATCCAGCTCCTTTTGGGCTGCGGCGAGTTCCTTTTCCAGGCGCTTACGCTCGGCGGCGACGTCGACGGTGCCGGAGGTATCCAGCGCAACGTCGAGGTTCGCCTTGCTCAGTCGCATCTCAATGCTTGCCGACGCCGCGAAGTCCTCGCCCGGCACCTCAACCCGCGCAATCTGGCGCACCATGTCTTCCTGCGCGCCGAGGTCGGCGGAGGCGAAGTCCAGCTTCGCCGGCACCTTCTGCGAAGGCTTGACCCCCTGGTCCGCGCGGAAGCGGCGCAGCTCGGTGATCAGCTTGATGGAATCCTCGATGCGGCGGCGCGCCTCCAGGTCGGTCTCTGCCCCACCGTTGGTGTCGTCGGCGGTCGGCCACTCGGCGAGCGTGACCGTCTCCTCGCCGGTGAGCGCCGTCCACAGCACCTCTGTGATGAACGGCATGGTCGGGTGCAGCAGGCGCAGCAGGACGTCGAGGACGCGCCCCAGCACGATCTGTGTGGTGCGGCCGCGCTCCTTTTCTTCCGCTGACGCGTCAGCCGCAGCGCGCGGGATCTGCGTCTTCGCGATCTCGAGGTACCAGTCGCACAGTTCGTCCCACGCGAAGTGGTAGATGACCTCGTTGGCCTTGGCGAACTGGTAGTCGTCCAGGTAGGCGTCGACGCGGGCGCGAAGCTCTTCGGCGCGGTCGAGAATCCAGCGGTCGGCGTCGGTGAGCGTGCCGCGCTCCGGCAGCTCGCCCACGGCCGCGCCGTTCATCAGCGCGAACTTCGTCGCGTTGTACAGCTTGGTGGCGAAGTTGCGGGCGGCGACGGCGTGGTCGTCGCCGATCGGCAGGTCCACGCCCGGGTTCGCGCCGCGGGCCAAAGCGAAGCGCAGCGCGTCCGCGCCGAAGCGCTCGACCCAGTCCATGGGGTCGATACCGTTGCCCAAAGACTTCGACATCTTGCGGCCCTTTTCGTCGCGCACCAGGCCGTGCAGGTACAGGTCCGTGAACGGGACCTGCGGGTGGCCGTCAGTACCCTCGCCGAGCACCTCGGGCGTGGTCTCGCCCGCAAAGGTGCCGAACATCATCATGCGCGCCACCCAGAAGAACAGGATGTCGTAGGCCGTCACCAGCACCGAAGTCGGGTAGAACTTCGCCAGCTCCGGGGTCTTCTCCGGCCAACCCATGGTGGAAAACGGCCACAGGGCGGAGGAGAACCAGGTGTCCAGCACGTCCGGGTCCTGCTCGTAGCCAGCTGGCGGCTGCTCGTCGGGTCCGACGCAGACCACGTCGCGCTCGCCGTTTTCGTCCTCCGACCCGTACCAGATTGGGATGCGGTGGCCCCACCACAGCTGCCGCGAGATGGTCCAGTCGTGCATGTTGTCCACCCAGTCGAAGTAACGCTTCTCCATCGACTCGGGGTGGATCTTCGTATCGCCGTTGCGCACCGCGTCGCCCGACATCTGAGCGAGCTTGTCCACCTTGACAAACCACTGCAGGCTCAGGCGCGGCTCGATCGGCTCGCCGGAGCGCTCCGAGTGGCCCACCGAGTGCACGTACGGGCGCACTTCCTTGACGATGCGGCCCTGCTCCGCCAGTGCCTCACGCACGGCGACGCGCGCCTCTTCCCGCGGCATGCCGTCGAAGCGGGTGCCGGTGTTGGCGATGCGGCCCTGCTCGTCCATGATGATGGGCATGTCCAGGTCGTGGCGCAGGCCCATCTCGTAGTCGTTCGGGTCGTGCGCAGGCGTGATCTTCACCGCGCCGGTGCCAAGTTCCATGTCGACGTAGTCGTCGGCGATGACCTTGAGCTTCAGGTCGTCGCGCAGCGGGTGCGCGAACTCCTGGCCGATCAGGTGCGCGTAGCGCTCGTCGTCCGGGTGGACCGCGATGGCGACGTCGCCCAGCATCGTCTCGACGCGGGTGGTGGCGACGACGAGGTGCGGCTCCGCGTCGTCGAGCGAGCCGTAGCGGATGGAGACGAACTCGCCCTCGACGTCCTTGTACACGACCTCGATGTCGGACACCGCGGTCTCAAGCACCGGCGACCAGTTCACCAGGCGGTAGTCGCGGTAAACCATGCCCGCGTCGTACAGCTGCTTGAAGATGGTCTGCACAGCCTTCGACAGGCCCTCATCCAAGGTGAAACGCTCGCGCGACCAGTCGACGGAGTCACCGATGGCTCGCATCTGCGTGGTAATCGTGCCGCCGTACTGCTCTTTCCACTCCCAGACGCGGTCGATGAACTCCTCGCGGCCGTAGTCGTAGCGGTCCTTGCCCTCCTCGGCCTTGAGTTTCGCCTCAACCTTCGTCTGGGTGGCGATGCCGGCGTGATCCATGCCCGGCAACCACAGCACCTCGTAGCCCTGCATGCGCTTGCGGCGCACCAGGGAATCCATCAGCGTGTGGTCGAGGGCGTGGCCCATGTGCAGCTGACCGGTCACGTTCGGCGGCGGCAGCATGATGGAGTAGGCGGGCTTGTCCGAGCTGGGATCCGCCTCAAAGTACCCCTTGTCCACCCACCGTTCGTAGATGGTCGACTCGTGGTCGCCGGGCTCCCAGCTCTTGGGCAGAGCGTCCGCGCGGTTGTTGCCTACTTGATCATTCCTCGCATCAGTCACGCTTGCCCATCATAGTCCCCGCTTAAAAGAGGCCGTCGGCCACTGCGGCTTCCTCCCGCAGCGCGGTAACGTTCGCGTCGATGCGCTGGCGCTGGGCGTCGCTGATCTCGAGGCCTTCGACGAGTGCCCACTCGCCGCCGTTGCCAGTCACCGGCACACCGAAGACCAGGCCGGCGTCGATGCCGTATTCGCCTGTCGACGGCCGCGCCACCGTCGTCCAACGCCCCTCGGTACCCTGCACCCAGTCCCGCATGTGATCCACCGCAGCGGAAGCCGCGGACGCCGCAGAAGACTTGCCGCGCACCTCGATGATCTCGCCGCCACGCTTGGCCACGCGCGGGATGAACTCGCCCGTGTACCAATCCTGGTCCACCTTGTCAGCCAACGGCTCGCCGTTCACGGTGGCGTAGGTGATGTCCGGGAACTGCGTGTCGGAGTGGTTACCCCACACCACCAGGCGCTCGAACGCCGTGGACGGGACCTCAAGCTTCTGCGACAGCATCGACGCCGCGCGGTTGTGGTCCAGGCGCATCAGCGCGTTGAAGCGATCCGCCGGCAGGTCCGGTGCCGCCTTGGCAGCGATGTAAGCATTGGTGTTGGCGGGGTTGCCCACCACGAGCACGCGGACGTCGTCAGCCGCGCCGTCGTTCAGCGCGCGACCCTGCTCAATGAAAATCTTGCCGTTGGCCGCGAGCATGTCAGCGCGCGACTCGCCCTTCCCGCGCGGCTTCGCGCCGACCAGGAAGGCCGCGTTCGCGCCTTCGAAGGCCTTGCGCTGATCATCGGTCACGGTGATGTCGTTGACCAGCGGCATCGCGGAGTCGTTGAGCTCCATCGCGGTGCCCTCGGCAGCGCGGGCGGCAGCTGGGATTTCCAGCAGCGTGAGGTTGACCGGCTGCTCCTTACCAAAGACGTCACCTGCGGCGATGCGCCACAGCAGGGAGTACGCGATGTTGCCGGCAGCGCCGGTGACCACAACGTTGACAGGACTGGACATGATGGCTCCTTGCAAGTGTTCTTCTAGGCGCGCCGACGTTTCGCCGCCAGCGCTTCGATGGCACGGCCCCAAGTATAGGAACCATCGACCACGTGCTGGTGGGTTCGCTCCCCCCGTTTGGGCGCTTTTCCGCAGGAAAATGTGGGCTTTTTCTTCAGGCTGGGACATTGGGGGTGCCAGTAGGGCACGATAGAACCGTATGGCCGCAACGCGGCGACCGGCGTTTGCGCCAACCGGTTGGAGAGACAAGGAGACACTGTGACGCCGCTGCCTGAAAAGCACACCGCAGACGCTTCGACCCCGCCGCTCGACGCCCCCGCTGACGCCACAGTTGATGAGGTCGTGGCGACCGCGCTGCGCATGTTCGCGGACGCGGGCTTCCATGCCACGAAGCTGGAGGACATCGCGAAAGCGTCCGGCATGTCCAAGCGGAAAATCCACTACAACTTCGGCGACAAGAAAGGCCTGTATGCCCGCGCCGTGCTGCGCGCGCTGGAGCAGCTGCGCCCGCCGGAGTCGGTCTTAAACCGCTCTTACGCCGTGCCCGTCGAGGGCATGCGCCGCTTTATCGACGCGCTATATATGGCCATCAAGGACCACCCGGACGCAGTCGTGATCCTGCTGCGCGAGCAGCTCGACCCGGCCCTCGAGGACGCGGACTCGCTCTTTTCCCAGCGCCCTGAAGACGTCGCCCTGCACCTGGAGCGCCTGCTGCTCATCGGCCAGGATTCGGGCGCGTTCCGTCCCGGTATCTCCGCCGACGACGTGCTGTTGCTGTTGATCTCGATCTGCTTCTTCCCCGCCGGGGTGGGCGATGTGGCCCAGGGCCTGCGGGGTGTGAATTTCCGCTCAGAGCGCAACATCACGGGGATGCGCCGCATGGTCATCGACACCGTGATCGCGTTTCTGACCACGAGCATTTCTCCCTCCGGCTACGACAGCTACCTGGAGGCCACCCCACCGACACCGGCGGAGGACTCCTCGGACAACCACGACTACCTCAGCGAGCCCGAGGGCGGGATCTACTAGCCAGCGACTACGCCGAGCGCTTCTCGTCGGCGCTCAGGTACTCCGGCTCCGCCTCGCCGCGCACCACCGCGCCGTCGATGACGACCTGGGAGACGCCCTCCCTGTCGGGCAGCTCGTACATGACCGGCACGAGCAGCTCCTCCATGATGCCGCGCAGGCCGCGGGCACCGGTTTTGCGCTCTGCGGCTTTGTCGGCGATGAGTCCCAGCGCGTCGTCGCTAAGCACGAGCTCCGCGCCGTCCATGGCGAAGAGGCGCTCGTACTGCTTGACCAGGGAGTTCTTCGGCTCGGTGAGCACGCGCACCATCGCGTCGCGGTCGAGGTCCTCCACGGTGGCGATCACGGGCAGGCGGCCGATGAATTCCGGGATCAGGCCGAATTTGACCAGGTCACCGGGCTGCACGCTGGCCAGCAGGTTCGCCTCGTCGCGCTCGTCCTTGGAGTCAATCTCGGCACCGAAGCCGATGCCCTTCTTGCCCACGCGCTCCGCGATGACCTTGTCCAGGCCCGCGAACGCGCCGGCGACGATGAACAGGATGTTCGTCGTGTCCAGCTGGATGAACTCCTGGTTCGGGTGCTTGCGACCGCCCTGCGGGGGCACGGAGGCAACGGTGCCTTCCAGGATCTTCAGCAGCGCCTGCTGCACGCCCTCGCCGGAGACATCGCGGGTGATCGAGGGGTTCTCCGACTTGCGGGAGATTTTATCCACCTCGTCGACGTAGATGATGCCGGTCTGTGCCCGGTTGACGTCAAAATCGGCAGCTTGCAGCAGCTTCAGCAGAATGTTCTCCACGTCCTCGCCCACGTAGCCGGCCTCTGTCAAGCTGGTTGCGTCAGCGATGGCGAAAGGCACGTTCAGCATGCGCGCCAGCGTCTGCGCCAGGTAAGTCTTGCCGGAGCCAGTCGGGCCGAGCAGCAAGATGTTGGACTTAGAGATCTCCACGTCGTCCTCGCGGCGGCGCGCAGGCGAGGCCAGCGTGTCCGCCTTGATGCGCTTGTAGTGGTTGTACACCGCGACCGCCAGCGTGCGCTTGGCCTGATCCTGGCCAATGACGTACTGGTCCAAGAACGCGGTGATCTCGGACGGGCGCGGCAGCCGCTCAGACTCGCCCGCCTGGTTCTGCTGCGAGCCGGCGAGCTCCTCCTCGATGATCTCGTTGCACAGCTCGATACACTCGTCGCAGATGTACACTCCGCCGCCCGCAATGAGCTTGCGTACCTGCTTCTGGCTCTTGCCACAAAATGAGCACTTGAGCAGATCCGAGCTGTCGTGTGTTCCTGCCATGTGAGCTGTCTTCTCCTGAGTTCCTACGATGCACAGTCCGTGGCTGCCTGGCGGCACGCACCCCGGGCCACGGACGGGGTTGAAAGGATGAACCCCAAGTGTAGTTGCTGCGTCAAACCGGCGACGGACGGGCGCGCATGGAAGCACCCGCTCCCCCACCACGCTCTATTTTCACGCACAATGGGGTCTACACGATCACCCCAAGCATCGAAGGAGCCGCAATGACCAACCTGCACGTCACCGAACACGGCAACAGCAGCGCCCCCGCCGTCGTGCTACTCAGTTCTATCGGCACCACGCACGAGGCCTGGGCAAAGCAGATCCCCATCCTCGCGGAGCACTTCCGCGTGGTCACGGTGGATCACCGCGGCCACGGGCGCTCTGATGCGGCGCGCGTCGCCCCGGGGACGACCACGATGGATACGCTTGCCGCCGATATCCTTCAGGCCCTGGACCAGGTCGGCGTCAACCGCTTCCGTATCGTCGGCCTGTCCCTCGGCGGGGCGCTCGCCCAGTACCTCGCCGCGAAGAGCGGGCGGGTAGAAAAAGCCGTGTTCGCCTGCACCGCGACCTACCTCGGCGGCGAGGAGAAGTGGCGCGAGCGCACCGCAATCGCCCGCGGTAAGGGCATGGAGGCACTCGCGGACGGGATGATGGAAAACTGGTTCACCGAGGGCTTCCGCGCGCAACACCCCGACGAGGTGCGCCGTGTCCGCGACATGGTCGCCGGTATCGACGGCGAGGGCTACGCGCAAAACGGCGACGCGCTCGCCGGCTGGGACTTCGCCGAAGAGCTGAGCGCGATCACCTGCCCGGTGCTCACCATCGCCGGCGCGCAGGACCCGTCGACCACGCCCGCCGAACTCGCGCGTATTGCCGAGGGCGTGGCGGGGCCGGTGGAGCAGGTCGTGATCGATCCCGGCTCGCACCAAGTGGCCATCGAGCGCCCGGAGGAATTCAACCGGGCCTTGACACAGTTCCTCTAAGCCCGATCGGCTACGCTAGTAGCGTTATCCACTCGTGAGGGAGACCGAAAGGAACAGCGAAGTGAAACGCAACCGCACCCAGTCCCTTCTCGTCGCCGTCATCGCCACGGTGGCGCTCGCGGGCTGCGCTGCATCCGCCGAAGAAGAGGCGCGGTTGGCCGAGCCTGTGATCGATTTCCCGGCAACCAGCACAACGGCTACCCCCACGACGGAAAGCTCGCCGAAGACTACCGCGAGCGACGACGAAGACGATGAGGAGACCACCTCGTCGTCGGCGACATCGTCTTCGTCGAAGAAGACGTCCACGGCAACGTCGACAAGCAAATCGACTTCGACGCGGAAGACCAGCACCCGCAGGTCCCCGCGCGAGGAAGTGCGCGAGCAGGTCATCACGGAGACGATCGCGGTGGACGATGGCTCCAACGGCTGCGCCTGGCCCGAGCAGGGCGCTGGCAGCGGCAACCAGGAGTACAGCACGTTCTGTGACGGCGCGTGGGCGCGCACCGTCATGCCGGATACCGGGCAGGAGTACTTCTGGGCGTCGAAGGACGGCGGCTGGGTCAGCGTTGACCCGCACGGCACGAACGAGAACGGCGCATGCTGGGCGCGCGAGGACTTCGCGCAGGCACCTGCCGCGGTGAAGAACTCGGTGCCGTTCTGTAACTAGGCACCGCAAAACACACAAAAGCGCCGCCCCCGCAAACGCAGGGGCGGCGCTTTTTGCTACCTAGGCGTTGAGCTTGCGGTAATCAAAGACCTGGTCGATGATCCCGTACTCGACGGCTTCTGCCGCGGTGAGGATCTTGTCGCGGTCGGTGTCCTCGCGGACCTGCTCCGAGGTGCGGCCGGTGTGGTGGGACAGGGTGTCCTCCATCAGGCGGCGCATGCGCTCGATCTCGTTTGCCTGGATCTCCAGGTCAGAGACCTGGCCCTGGGTACCCTGGGTGGCGGGCTGGTGGATGAGCACGCGCGAGTTCGGCAGTGCGGCGCGCTTGCCCGGGGCACCAGCGGCGAGGATGACGGCCGCGGCGGACGCGGCCTGGCCGAGGCAGACCGTCTGCACGTCGGGGCGGACGTACTGCATCGTGTCGTAGATCGCCATGAGCGCGGTAAACGAGCCGCCGGGCGAGTTGATGTACATGGTGATGTCGCGGTCCGGATCCTGCGACTCCAGCACGAGCAGCTGCGCCATGATGTCGTTGGCGGAGGTGTCATCGACCTGGGTGCCGAGGAAGACGATGCGCTCCTCGAAGAGCTTGCCGTAGGGGTCGATCTGCTTAGTGCCGAAGGAGGTCTCCTCCAGGAACTGCGGCAGGACGTAGCGAGAGTTCGGCATCTGGAAAGTCATGTATTAAGTCCTTTGCGTATGTAGGTGTTCCGGGTTAGTTGCCTACTGGGCCGTCGGTCTGCGCGACGTGCTCGATGACGTGGTCAACAATGCCGTATTCCTTCGCCTGCTGGGCGGTGAACCAACGGTCGCGGTCCGAGTCCTTGGTGATCTGCTCGAAGGTCTGGCCGGTGTGCTCGGCGATCAGCTCGGCCATCTCGCGCTTGGTCTGCGCAAACTGCTCGGCCTGGATCGCGATATCAGCCGCAGTGCCGCCAACGCCTGCAGACGGCTGGTGCATCATGATGCGGGCGTGCGGCAACGCGTAGCGCTTGCCCTTCGTGCCACCAGAGAGCAGGAACTGGCCCATGGAAGCGGCCAGGCCCATGCCGTAGGTGGCCACATCGCACGGAGAGTACTTCATCGTGTCGTAGATCGCCATGCCCGCGGTCACCGAGCCGCCGGGCGAGTTGATGTAGAGGGAGATGTCGCGGTTCGGATCCTCCGCGGACAGAAGCAGGATCTGCGCGCAGAGCTTGTTCGCAATCTCATCGTCGACCTGCTGGCCGAGGAAGATGATGCGCTCGCGCAGCAGGCGCTCGTAGACGGAGTCCCCGAGGTTCATGCCGTTGGTTGGCGATGTCATATGACGCTCCTTGAAGTCTAATTTCGTGTTGTAATGCCCCTACCCTACTCGGGGCAAGAGCATTTGTGGCCCCTGTTCGCTACCGGCGTACACGCTTCCAAGCATGCAAAAAGCCACCGCCCTTAAGGGCAGTGGCCTCATGCATGTGCTTATCGACGCCTACCGCACCGGCCTACTTCTCTTCAGCCTCGGTCTCGACGGCCTCGACCTCTTCGTCCTCTTCGATCTCGCCGAAGTAGTCGTTCGGGTCAACGGAGTTGCCCTTGTCGTCGGTCACGGTGGTCAGGCAGATCGCGCCGGCGAGTGCCTTGCCGCGGCGCACGTCTGCGAACAGGTTGCCAATCTGGCCCGACTGCTGCAGCTGGGCCACGAACTGGTTCGGGTCCATGCCGTAGGACTGTGCGGTGAACAGGATGTGATCGGTCAGCTCCTGCTGGGAGACCTCCGGCTGCTCCTGCTCCGCAACCGCGTCGAGGAAGAGCTGGGTGCGCACAGACTCCTCGGCCTGCTCGCGGGACTTCTTGTCGAACTCCTCGCGGGTCGTGCCCTGCGCCTCGAGCAGCTGGGCCAGCGCAGCCTCGTCGTGCGCCATCTGGCCGAGCAGCTGGTGCAGCTGGTTGTGCACCTGCTCTTCCACGACGGACTCCGGCAGCTCAAACTTCGCCTCGGCGAGCGCGGCCTTGAGGACCTCGTCGCGAATGTTCGCAGCCTGCTCTGCCTTGGTGTTCTCCTCGAGCTCGGACTTGGTTGCCTCGCGCAGCTCCTCGACCGTGTCGTATGCGGACGCTTCCTGCACGAAGTCGTCGTCGAGGTCCGGCAGCTTGCGCTCCTTGGACTGCTGGACGTGGACCTTGAAGGTGGCCTCCTTGTCCTTGTGCTCGCCCTGCTGGATGGTGGAGGTGAACTCGTTGTCCTCGCCGGTCTTCATGCCGCGCAGCGCGGTGTCCAGGCCCTTGATCAGGTCGTCGCCGCCGATCTGGTAGGTCAGGCCCTCGGTAGAGGCCTCCTCGACCTTCTCACCGTCGACGAATGCCTCGATGTCGATGATGGCGAAGTCATCGGTCTTCATCTTGCGCTTGGTGTCCTTGAGCTCACCGAAGCGGGAGCGCAGGTTGTCCAGCTCCGCGTCGACGGCCTCGTCGTCGATCTCGATGGCCGGGACGGTGACAGCAATCTTGGAGAAGTCCGGGACCTCAATCTCCGGGCGCACGTCGACCTCAGCCACGAACTCGACGACGTCGTTGTCCTCGATCTTGGTGATCTCGAGCTCAGGCTGCGCGAGCGGGGTCAGCTCGTTCTCGTTGATGGCCTGCTCGTAGCGCTGCGGCACCATGTCGTTGACGACCTGCTCCAGGATCGGGCCGCGGCCGAAGCGTGCGTCGATAAGCTGGCGCGGAGCCTTGCCGCGACGGAAGCCCGGGATGTTGACCTGCTGGGCGATGGACTTGTACGCCTGGTCAATCTCCTTCCCGAGCTCGTCGAAGGGGACGCTCACATTGAGCTTCACGCGGGTCTCGCTGAGCTTCTCGACGGAAGTCTTCACGGATAACTCCTGTACTAGTTGATTGCAAAATATGTCTATGTGCAGCAAGCCCGCTCACGAGGAGCGGGCTTGCCTTTGTCGGGGCGACAGGATTTGAACCTGCGACCCCCTGCTCCCAAAGCAGGTGCGCTACCAAGCTGCGCCACGCCCCGCAATTTCACGACGTGAGCTGCGATTAAGCAGAGTGTTGGGGCACTCCACAAACTCACGCCAAGCAATTGTAGCGTGCAGCACGGATAATACAGAATTCAGCCCCACGAAACGGCGCCGGCGGAGCATGGCGTTTTCACTGATGACTGTTTTATGAATTTTAGAAAACAGTCGTCAACGCTATTTTTGCCTTTTTGACGGAAGCTCACCTGGGGTTTTGGTGCTCCATTCTCGCTGATGACTGTTCTGCGAATTTTCAAAAACAGTCATCAAGGCTGACCAAGGAACTTTCAGCGCCCGTAACCGCCAGAAATACGACATACTGTCACCATGGTCGGGGGAACAACCGCGCAGGAAAAGCGCGAAGAAGAACTTGCGCTCATCAACACTGTCTTAAGTAGGCGAGGCAAAGCAGTCATCACTGGTCCGGCAGCTGCCAGAGTCTTGGGATTGAGCACCCTGCACTGGGTCACCCGCGTCGACCTCCTTTATACGAGCAGGTCTCACGCGAGAGTGAAGTCGGACTCGTCTCAATTCATAGTTCACAACGCCAAGCTCGCAGAGAGCGACTTCATCACCGAAGACGGGGTACGTCGGGTGTCGGTGATCAGAACGCTTTTCGATTCCTACCGTTACTACGGGCGTATGGAAGCACTCGTGCAGATCGAGTCCGCGCGCTGGAAGTGGCCAGACCTGACTGTTGCTGCACTGCTGGATCGGTGCGAGACGCTGCCTCGGGCCAGGGGGCTTCGTGGGTTTCGGGAACTGATTCGGCATTCGGCGGATACTTCGCAGAGTCCGCTGGAAACGATTGTGCGGGATCGACTCCTCAACGCAATGCAATCCGGCGCGCTTACCGGGGTTGAAAGCTTGGAGTTCCAGGTTGGGTTTCGCATCGAGAACCAGCAGGGCCTGACCACGACTGCCTGGGCCGATGCGCTCATCAACGGCCACATCGTGTTGGAAGCGGATGGTGCGGAGAAGACTCACGGCGGTTTTGGCGACCCGGTGGAAGCGTTGAACAGGGAGCGTCACCGCGAAAAGGAGCTCCAGAATCGTGGCGCGGTGTTCTACAGAGTGGGCTGGCAGGCTGCACGGGAACCGGACTTCATCGCGCGTCTGCAGCGGCTCATTCAAGCACACCCTGGGCAAAAACAGCTGCCGGGCAGAATCGACGCAAAGTAAAAAAACCGGCACCTAACGGCACCGGTCGTGGAGGGAATGACGGGAATCGAACCCGCGTCTTCAGCTTGGAAGGCTGAGGTATTAGCCACTATACGACATTCCCAGTCGCGCAAAACGCTACCGGAAAAGTGTAGCTTAAGCGTCCCACGCATTCCAAACCCCCCCGACGCGGAACTTTTGCCGCCCGCGAGACGTTGTTCTGGGTAAGAAATGTGTAACTAATCCAAGGACGTGAGTTTCGTGTTAACGCTAGTTCTCATTCTCGTCGCCGTCGGTGTGGGCGCGTATTTACTTAGCAGCAGTGGGAGTAGCCGCAAGCAGCTTGACCAGCAGCAGCTTGACGACGCTGTGGCGGACGCGAAGCGGTGGACCGACCGCTTGGGTTCGCAAGTACTGAGCCTGACGGGTAGTGACGCGGCGTCGACGCAGGCGTTGGCGGATGCCTCCGAGCGCTTCAACGCTGCGAACTCGGCGCTGGGCACCGCGCAAACGGTGAAGCAGGCGCAGCTGGCTCGCGAGTCGGCGCTGGAGGGTCTGTATTACGTCAACGCTGCGCGCGAGCTGATGGGCATGCCCGCGGGCCCCGCCTTGCCGGAGCTGGAGGGCCAGCGCCGCGCAGGTCGCGTGACCGAGGAGCGCACGGTTCGCCAGGAGGACGGCACGACGGTCACGGCTTCGCCGACCCCCTCTGCTGCGACGCCGCACTACTACCCCGGCGGCGCGGTGGCGGGTCGGCCGGTGCCGGCTGGTTGGTACTCGTCCGCGTGGTGGGGCCCGGCGATGATGACGGGCGTGTGGGCGGCGAGCTCGATGATGTTTTATTCAGCCATGTTCGCGGGCATGGCGGGCACGCCGTCGGCGGACGCGTTTGAGGCCGGGGACTTCTCCGGCGGGGACGTCAGCGACGCTGGCGGCGACCTTGGCGCTGGTGATATGGGCGACGTGGCTGGCGGCGATGCCGGCGGCGGCCTCTTCGATGGCGGCGGGTTTGACTTTGGGGATTTTGGCGGCTTTGACCTGTGACGGGGCGTCGATAAGCGAAGGCGAAAGCGCGCGCGATAGACTGCTTGGCGTTCGATTGCCCTATATATAAGGAGCCGCAGTGCGCATTGCAGTGTTGCTGAAAGAAGTCCCGGACACCTACAGCGACCGCGACATGAACCTGGAGACTGGTCTGACGGACCGTACAGGTGAGGTCGCCGCCGATGAGGTCGGCGAGCGCGCGGTCGAGGCGGCACTGCGTATCGCGGAGAAGCTGGGCAAGGACGACGTGCACGTTGAGGTTGTGTCGGTCGGGCCTGAGCAGGCGGCCGAGTCGGTGCGCCGCGGGATCGCGATGGGCGCGAACGACGCGACGATGGTCACGGACGACCGCCTCATTGGCGCGGACGCCACGATGACGGCGACCGTGCTGGCGGAGGTCATCCGCCGCGGCAACTACGACCTGGTCATTTCCGGCTCGGTATCCTCCGATGGCGGCACTGGCGTGATCGCGCCGATGCTGGGTGAGCTGCTCAACTGGCCCGCGCTGACGAACCTCACGGAACTTGAGGTCGAGGCAAACCAGGTCACGGCAACCCAGATGGGTGACCGCGTCACCTCGAAGCTGCGCGCTGAGCTGCCCGCAATCGTGGCGGTGTCGGATGAGTTCGCGGACGCGCGCTTCCCCAACTTCAAGGGCCTGATGGCGGCGAAGAAGAAGGAACTGACCACGCTGAACCTGGATGACCTGGGCATTGACGCGGAGGATTACACGCCGGCGCGCGCGATCATGGTGAGCATCGATCGTCGTCCGCCGCGCGAGCAGGGCGAGATCATTGACGAGTCCTCGACCTCCGCAAAGCAGCTCGTCGACTTCCTCGAGTCCAAGAACCTTATCTAGTTAGGAGCCACAATGACCAGCACAGATCCGGTTCTCGTCCTGCTTGCCGAGACGCTCGATGGCTCGCCCGACCCGGCAGCCGCAGAACTCATCGGTGCCGCCAGCACGCTCGGCACGCCCGTGGTGCTCGCCTCCAGCGTTGCGCATGCCGAGGCGCTCGGTGCGCTCGGCGCGGCCAAGGTCGCAGTCTCCGAGCTTTCGCTTATCGACGCCGCGTTGGCCGCCGCCGAGACCTTCAACCCCACCGCGATCATCACCTCCCACGACGTGCGCGGCCGCGACCTGGCTGCGCGCGTGGCCGTGCGGCTGGGCCGCGCCGTGCTCACGGATGCCGTCGGGGTCCGCCGCGATGAGCAGGGCATTGTGACTGACCACTCGAACTACGGCGGTGCGTTTACTGCCGTGGCTGCGGCGACGCACTCCGCGCCGGTGATCACGCTGCGTTTGGGCAGCGTTGAGGCGCGCGCGGAGGCAGCAGCCGGTGAGGTCGTGGAAGTCTCCGGGGAAGCGCGAGAGCGCCGCCTCGCGGAAGTACTCGAAAGCGAGAAGGACGAGCGCACCTCGACCCGCCCGGAGCTGACCACGGCCGACAAGGTCGTCGCCGGTGGCGTCGCGCTTGGCGATGCCGACATGTTCGAGGACCTCGTCGGCGGTCTTGCCGATTCGCTCGGTGCCGCGGTGGGCGCGACCCGTTCCGCGGTGGACGAAGATCAGGTGCCTTATGAGGCGCAGATCGGCCAGACGGGCGTGTTGGTCTCGCCGAAGCTCTACATCGGCATCGGCATCTCCGGTGCGGGCCAGCACCTGGTGGGTATGCAGACTGCCGACACGATTGTGGCGATCAACAACGACGAGGACGCCCCCATTTTTGAGATCGCCGACTTCGGCATCATCGGCGACCTCTTCGATGTGGTGCCCGACATCATCGACGAGCTCGAGTCCAGGAAGTAGGCGCTTTATGCAGGTACCCGTACGTCAGGGCCTGCCGCGCGTGCCCGGCGGGGCACCGTGGCCACCGGTCACCACTGCAGAGGTAGCGCAAGCGCCCCGCGCAGCGGCCGATGCCGAAACCGAGACGGTCGAAACCGCTGATGCCCCGGTAGCAGAACTCATCACTGTGCCGATTCGCCGCGGCCTGCCGCGCATTCCGGGCGGTGCCGCTTGGCCGGAGGCCGAAACCGCGCAGGTTCCGGCGCCGAAGCAGGCGGCAACAGACGACGCACCGGCGGAAGCAGTTGCTCAGGAGCCTGCCGCCGACCTAGTGACCGTGCCGCTGCGCCGCGGCCTGCCGCGCACCCCGGGCGGTAACCCTTGGCCCGAGGCGGAAACCGCACAGGTGCCCGCACCGAAGCAGGCGGCGCAAACCGCCGCACCGGAGGAGTCCGCGGCCGCAGACTCCGCCCCGGAGCCAACCGCGCCAGCGCAGCAGCCGACGCAGCCAAAACCAGCACCGCAGCAACCCGCGCCGCAGAAGCGGCAGGCGGCGGGCACGGCGGCGTCGAAAAGCAAGGCCCCTTGGCTGTGGGGCGCGGCACTCGTCGTGCTGGCCGCGATCGGCGTGCTCGCTGCGCGCTGGTTCGTCGGCACGGAGACGGGCGCGGACTTCATCACCCGCTACGACGGCCGCCAGCCGCTGCCGGACTCTGCGCCGGTGGGGCTGCCGTCGTGGCTGGCGTGGTCGCACTTCTTCAATATGTTCCTAATGGCCATGCTGGTCAAGACGGGGTTGACGCAGCGTCGAGAAGCAAAGCCCGCAGCGTACTGGGCTCCTCGCACCCGGCCGCGGGAGAAGATCTCCGTGAACCTGTGGCTCCACCTGGTCCTCGACCTGGCGTGGGTGGTGCTCGGCGTGATCTTCTACGTGCTGCTGTTTGCCACCGGCCAGTGGATGCGGATTGTGCCGACGAGCTGGGAGGTCTTCCCGCACGCTCTCTCGGCCGGCATCCAGTACTTGAGCCTGGATTGGCCGAGCGAGAACCCGTGGGTGTACTACAACGCGCTGCAGGAACTGTCGTACTTCCTCGTCGTGTTTGTCGCCTCGCCGCTCGCGATCATTTCCGGTGCACGGATGAGCCCGGTGTGGCCAAAGCGCTGGACTTTCCCGTCCATGCGCACCGCCCGCGCGCTGCACTTCCCCACCATGATCTTCTTCGTGGTGTTCCTGCTCATCCACATCGTGCTCGTGGCCACCACGGGTCTGCGCGGCAACCTCAACGCCATGTTCGCCGCAACCGACGACCCGACTGGCTGGACCGGTACCATCCTCTTTGTCGTCGCAGCGGCGATCATCGCCGGCGGCTGGGCGCTCGCCCGCCCCGTGCTCGTCGCGCCGCTCGCTGCCAAGACGGGCAATGTCACGCAGCGCTAAACCACTAAGGACCCCCCATGACCTCCGCAATCCCGCGCCTTCAGCTTAACGACGCCACGTCGATCCCCCAGCTCGGCTACGGCCTCCACCGCGTGGACCCGGCGCGCGCCGAGGAGCTCACGCTGGCCGCGCTCGAGGCGGGCTACCGTCACCTCGACACCGCGTTCATCTACGGCAACGAGGAGGGCGTGGGCCGCGCGCTCGCCGCTTCCGGCATCCCGCGCGACGAGCTGTATGTGACGACGAAGCTGTGGAACGACCGGCACCGCGACGCCGACGCCGCGCTCGCAGAGTCGCTCGAACGCTTAGGGCTCGACCACGTGGACCTGTATTTGATCCACTGGCCGGTGCCCTCGCAGGGCGCGTACGTGGACGCGTGGAAGTCGATGATCCAGCTGCGAGATGGGGGCCTGACCACCTCGATCGGGGTGTCGAACTTCTTGCCCTCCCACATCGATGACCTGGAGATGGCCACCGACGTCACGCCTGCGGTCAACCAGGTGGAGCTACACCCGCTGTTCCAGCGCTGGAAGGAGCTCGACGCAATGCGGGTGCACGGCGTGGCGATCGAGGGCTGGGCACCACTCGGCGGCGGCGAGCTGGACCTTGAGGACTACCCGGAGATCACCGACGCGGCTGAGGCGCACGGCAAAACGCCCGCGCAGGTCGTGCTGCGCTGGCACATTCAGAACAAGGTTATCGTCTTCCCCAAGACGACCTCGACTGCGCGGATGGCGGAGAACTTGGACATCTTCGATTTCGAGCTGTCGCCCGACGAGATGGCGGCGTTGATCTCGCTCGACGAGGAGGAGTTCGGCCGCATCGGCCCCCACCCCGCCGACTACGCAGACATCTAGAGTCCCAAGCGCTCGAGCTCTTCGCACAACGCGTCGATCTGCGCGGGCGTGTGCGTGGCCATGAGTGTGACGCGCAGGATCGCTTCGCCCCGCGGCACCGTGGGCCAGCGGATTGCTGGCACGATGAAGCCGCGCTCGGAAAACTGCGCGGCCGCCGCCATTGCGGCAGCCTCGTCCCCGACGTGCACCGGCACAATCGGCCCTGCACCGGCGGGGTCACCTACCTCGGTGCCGCGGCGCGCATGCCACCTAGCGATGTTCGCGTGCAACCGCTGCACCGGACCCGGGTCACACTCCAGGATCTCCACCGCCGCCGCGATCGCCGCACTCGTGCCGGGCGCGGGCGAGGTGGAGAAGACGAACGAGCGCGCCTGCTGCCGCAGCAGCTCAGCGACCGGCGCGCTGGTCGCTACGGCCGCGCCTTCCGCCCCGAGCGCCTTGCTGGCGGTGATCAGCTGGATGTCGGGGCGCACGCCGAAGTGCTCCGGTAGGCCGCGGCCGGTTGTGCCGATGGTGCCGATGGCGTGGGCGTCGTCAAGCATGCTCCATGCGCCGTGGCGCTGGCAGACTTCGAGCAGTTCTGGCAACGGCGCGCACACCCCGTCCATGGAAAACAGCCCGTCGGTGACCACGAGCGCGTGCTCGGTGGTGCGTTCGGCGAGCGCGGTTTCCACCGCCGCGATGTCGCGGTGCCTCACGACGCGCACCTCGGCACCACTGGCCTTGGCCAGGCGGCAGCCGTCGATGATGCTGGCGTGGTTCTTCGCGTCCGAGACGATGGTCAGCCCCGGCCCGCGGCAGGCGGCGGCGAGCGCCTGGAGGGTGGACACGTTGGCCTGGTAGCCGGTGGCGAAAAGCACTGCGTCCGCGTACCCGGTGAAGCGCGCGACCGCGGCTTCGGCGCGAAGGTGCAGGTCACTGGTACCGGTGGTCAGGCGCGACCCGCCGGAGCCCGCGCCGAACTGCTCGGTGGCGGCGACCGCGGCGGCCACCACGCGCGGGTCCTCGGCAAGCCCCAGGTAGTTCGAGGAGCTGAACAGGATCGCCTCGCGCGCGTCTGCCGCAGCGTTTGCGCGCAAGCGGGCGGTGGGCTCCTGCCCGCTCGCGAAGACGGCGGGGCTGCGCCACAGGCCGCGCTCGCGCCACGCATCCAGGTTCGCGGCGGCGACGCGGGCTAGCGAAGACGCATCGCTCATGCCAGTACCTCAGTCTGGATGAGCACCGGCTGGCGCTCCAGGTAGTCGATCAACGCCGGGATGTCGGCACCCTCGCGGACGAGGAAGGCGCGCGCCCCGGCTGGCGAACCTTTCGGCTTGATGTGCGGGATGCGCGTGTACGTGCCGCCGTGGGCAACATAGCCCGTGGTGTACTCGGGGTCGTCCGAGATACACAGCTCGGCGATCACGTCCGGGTGCGCGGCAACTTTGCTGCTCAGCACGAGCGCCTCGCGCGCGGCGTCCTTGCCGGTGGCGTGTACGTATTCGAGCGCGTCCATGTGACTGACCCGCACGCCGCGCTCGCAGTCCGGTTCCAGACGCGCGCCGGTGCCCGCGCACACGAGCATCGCGCCGCGCATGTCGCGAGCGGCAAACGTTTCGCGGATCAGCGCGTCCGCGTGCGGGGTCAGCGGCGCAAGCAACCCGTGGATCACAGCGCGCGCGGCGTCCGGATCCGGACACTCGGCGACGTCGACGCGCAGGGCATCGGCGTGCGTAATCGCAGCCGCGTCGAGCGCTTCCACGGTCAGGTGCGTCTGCGCCGCCTCGCCTTTGGGGTGGTCCAGCGCCCGCTGCGCGAGTTGCGCGCAGGTCTCGGCGACATGCTCAGCACCCACGATGCGCTCGGCACCGGAGATGTGTCGGCCCTGGGTGTTGGCGCGCATCCGCACCGAAAAGTAGGTCATGTGACTCAACCTACACTCCCAGTTGTACGGTGTTCAATAAAGTTCAATATCGCCACCAACAGCAACGAAAGGCCCTCATGACGCCCGAGACACTCGCGGCCATCGACACCGCGCACATCTGGCACCCCTACGCCGCGCCCGGCTCCGGCAACCTGTCCGTCGCCCGCACCCACGGCGTGTACCTCGAGCTCACCGACGGCCGCCTGCTTATCGACGCCATGTCGTCCTGGTGGGCCGCCGCCCACGGCCACGGACACCCCCGCCTAGTCCGCGCCGCCCACGAACAGATCGATAAAATGTCGCACGTCATGTTCGGCGGACTCACCCACGAACCCGCCGCGCGCCTGACCCAAAACCTGCTGGAGCTGACCAGCGGCGCGGCGGGCCCAAACTACAGCCGCGTCTTCCTCGCCGACTCCGGCTCCGTCTCGGTCGAGGTGGCCATCAAGATGGCACTGCAATACGCGCGCGGCACCGGGCATCCCGAACGCAACCGCCTGCTGACCTGGCGCTCCGGCTACCACGGCGATACCTTCGCGGCGATGAGCGTGTGCGACCCCGACGGCGGGATGCACTCAATGTGGCAGGGCGTGCTCGCCGAGCAGCACTTCGCCCCTGCCCCGCCAGTGCGCGGCGCAAGCAAGGAAGAGCGCGACGCCTACCTCGCCGAATTCGAGAAACTCATAACCGACGACGTCGCCGCCGTAGTCATCGAGCCGGTCGTCCAGGGTGCCGGCGGCATGCGCTTCCACGACGCCGAGCTGGTCCGCGGCGTACGCGAGCTGTGCACCACGCACGGCGTGCTTTTGCTTGCCGACGAAATCGCCACCGGCTTCGGCCGCACCGGGCAGCTGTTTACCACCCTGGACAACGGCGTCGTCCCCGACATCCTGTGTCTGGGCAAGGCGATCACCGGCGGGTTCATGACGCTCGCCGCCGTGCTCACCACCGACAAGGTCGCCGCCGGGATGGAGCCGGCCGCCATCATGCACGGCCCCACCTTCATGGGCAACCCGCTGGCCTGCGCCGTGGCAGCCGAAGCCACCGCCATCATCCAAGAGGGCGACTGGCGCGAGCAGACCCGCAACATCGAGGGCTGGCTCAACGCGGCACTCGCGCCCGCCCGCGAGATCCCGGGCGTTGCCGACGTCCGCGTCCTCGGCGCAATCGGCGTGGTGGAAATGGCCTTCGACGTGGACATGGCCGCCACCACCCAGGCCGCGGTGGACTTAGGCGTGTGGATCAGGCCGTTCGGGCGCAACATCTACACCATGCCGCCGTTTATCTGCACCGAAGACCAGACCCGCCAGATCGGGCACGCCGTCGTCGCCGCAGCACAAGCAGCAAGCAAGGAGCAGCAGCAATGATCATCGTCGTCACCGGTACAAACACGGATGTGGGCAAGACCATCGCCACCGCAGCCCTCGCCGCCGCCTGGCAGGATGCGGGTTTCAGCGTCCGCGTGGCCAAGCCGCTGCAGACCGGCGAGCCCGAAGGATTAGGCGACGCCAACACGGTCGCGCGACTGACCGGCGTGCGCACCCACGAGCTCGCACGCTTCCCCGAGCCGCTCGCACCGAACCTGTCTGCCCGGCGCGCCGGCATGCAGGTCCCGCCGCTGAAGGAAGTCTGCGAGTGGATCCGCGACCTCGACACAGAGCACGGCGTCACCCTCGTCGAAGGCGCGGGCGGACTACTCGTGCGCCTTGCAGATGAGTACACGGTCGCCGATATCGCTGCCGAGCTGCGCGCACCACTTGTCGTCGTCACCTCGCTGGAGCTCGGCAGCCTCAACGCCGCCGAGCTCACGGTCCGCGAGGCGCAGCGCCGCGGCGTGCGCGTCGCCGGGCTGATCGGCGGCAGCCTGCCCGCAGACCCAGATCTTGCTACGCAGCTCAACCTGGAAGAACTGCCCGTCGTCACCGGCGTTGAGTTGTGGGCCAACATCCCCGCCGGGGCCGGTGCCTTAAGCCAGGAGGAGTTCGCGGAGATGGCGCACGCGTTGGGCATTCCCACGCCGCCGCGCTGACGCGGCGGGAGCGTCCCAGTCTCAGAGCAAGGCAGCGCGGGCAAGAAAGTCGAACGCATTGCGCTGTTCGACATGTCCCGTATCTAGGTCGAGCCGGTCACCGGTAAGCAGGATGCAGCGCGCACCCGTCGGAAGCCCTTCAAAAGAAGAGAGCTCACGCTCCCTAACCTGCGAATCTAAGGCGGTGAGTGCAACCTGGATATAGAACGAGTCGTCGCCCCGACGCGCAAGAAAATCAATTTCGCCGCCGCGCCCGACGCCCGTACACACTTCGAAGCGCTGGCGTCGCAGCTCGAGGTACACCTGGTTTTCCAAGTCGTGCCCGGCGTTGGAGTCGCGTCTGCCAGTGAGTGCGTCGCGCAGCCCCGCGTCAACCCAGTAGTACTTCGGGTTGGATTTGAGCCACCCGCGGCCGCGGGTGTCGTAGCGGTGGCACGGATAGATGAGGTGTGCGTCCTCCATCAGCCGCAGGTACTTATCCACCGTGTCTGCACTGATTTTCGCGCCATTGGACTTCAGCGTGTTTGCGATCTTGTTGGCAGAAAGGGGTGAGCCGGCATTATCGAGGACGAACGCAGCAACGCGGAGAAACACCGCGGTATCGCGGACCTGCCCGCGAAGCGCGATGTCCCTGGTGAAGATCGAGTCGAAGAGATCCCTGTTGAGCTGGCGAGTAAGCTCCGGGCCGGATGCAAGCACGCTGCGCGCGAACCCGCCGGTGGTCATCCACCGCTGATACGACGCTTCCGTCGGCTCCTGCTCCGGGGTGGCGGTAAAGAGTCGGAACTCGGCTAAAGAGAGCGGGAAAACCTCGACGGTGACGTATCTGCCCGCCAAATAGGTGAGTCCCTCGCCGGAGAACATCGAGGCGTTCGAGCCGGTCGCGCAGATCTCCACGTCACCCGACGCACGCAGCGAATTGATCACGCGTGCCCACTGCTCAAGCTCTTGTACCTCGTCAACGTGAAGGTGGGTAACCCCATTGCTGACCGCTTCGCGCACGTAGTCGTGAAACACGGTCGCATCGCGAAGATGGTCGTTTGCCATGTCTTCGAAGTTGACGGTGAGAATGTGCGACGGATCCACTCCACCGGCAACCAGCTGTTCGCGGTACAGCTGCAGCAACGTGGATTTCCCGCTGCGCCGCACACCGGTGACCAGGCGGACGAGGTCATTGCCGGTGATCGCATTGAGCTCCGCCAAGTATTGCGGACGGGGAAAGGTATTCACGTTTTCCGATCATAATCGGAAAACTCCCAATCTTGTAGAAGTTTTCCGACTATAGTCGGAAAACTTTCCAATTCAGCGCAGTTTTCCGACCATACTCGTAACTCTCATGCGCGAAAAAGCCCGGGGACAACCCCGGGCTCAATCATGAAATCGCGAAAAGCCTTCCCTAGTTCCCCGGAACCTCCGGGGCCACGCCGGTCTCCTCGTACTTGGACAGGATGTCAATGCGGCGCTGGTGGCGCTCCTCCTCGCTCCACGGCTGGGCAACAAAGGCGTCGACGATTGCGAGCGCCTCTTCCTCGGTGTGCATACGGCCACCGATGCCGATGAGCTGGGCATTGTTGTGCTCGCGCGCCAGCTTCGCGGTCTCTACCGACCACGCAAGAGCGCAGCGTGCGCCCTTGACCTTGTTCGCGGCGATCTGCTCGCCGTTGCCGGACCCGCCCAACACGATGCCGAGCGAGCCGGGGTTCGCCACCACGGCTTCGGCGGCGGCGATGCAAAACGCGGGGTAGTCATCCGCGGCGTCGTACTCGTGGGCACCGCAGTCGATCACCTCGTGGCCCGCCTTTTCCAGGTGGGCCTTGATCTGGTTCTTCCGCTCGAAACCGGCGTGGTCTGCTCCTAGATAAATACGCATGCGCCTTAGCCTACCCGCGTACCTGGGGATCTTCGGTGCGGGAGCGCTTGAGTTCGAAGAAGTGGGGGTAGGAGGCGAGGGACACGGAGGCGTCGAAAAGCTTGCCTGCCTCCTCGCCAGTGGGAACCCGGGTGATCACGGGGCCGAAGAACGCGGTGTCCCCGAGCTTGACCACGGGCGTGCCGACCTCGTCGCCGACGTTGTCCATAGCCTGCTGGTGGTAAGCGCGCAGCTGCTCGTCCACGACTTCGGAGTTGGCCACATCCGCGAACTGCGGCGGCAGGTCGCACGCGTCGAGCGCGGCACCGATGATCTCGTCGTAGGCGCCGTAGCCCTCCTTACCGCCCTCGCCCTCGGTGTGGATCATCGTGCCCATCATGGTGTAGAGGGCGTCGATCTTCTCTGGGGCTTCCTCCTTGACCTTGGTAAACACGCGGGCCGGGCCCCAGTTGGCCTCCATTTTGCGCGCGTAGGCCTCCGGCAGGTCGCGGCCCTGGTTCAGCACGCTCAGCGACATGGGTACCCACTCGACCTCAATATCGCGGACCTTCTCTACCTCCTTGATCCAACGGGAGGTCAGCCAGCAAAACGGGCAGGACACGTCGAACCAAAATGTGACGGACTGAGCCATGGTGTTCTCCTTCACTCCTTTTAAAGCAGTTGCCCCCACAGTAGCGATTCTTGCGCGGCGAGTATGTTGGGGCCATGAAAACTAATCTCACTCGCGCCGACGCGCGCCACCGCGCCGGCCTGATTTCCAACGTCCACTACGACATCAACCTCGACGTCACCGGAGCCGAGCAGTTCCGCTCGCGGACCACGATCACCTTCGATTCCACTGCAGGCGAGACCTTCTTCGACCTGGTCGCCGACTCCTTTTCCGCCACGCTCGACGGCGCGCCGATCGAGGGCGCGAAGCTGGACTTGAGCGAGGGCACGCACACCGTCGTCGTCGACGCCACGATCACCTACAACCGCACCGGCGAGGGCCTGCACAAGTTCACCGACCCGGTCGATAACAAGGACTACCTGTACACCCAGTTCGAGCCCGCCATGGCCATGAAGGTCTTCGCCTGCTTCGACCAGCCGGACATCAAGGCCACCTACGACATCCACGTCACCGCCCCAGAGCACTACACGGTCGTTCTCAACGAGGCCGCCACCCGCGAGGGCAACACCTGGTCGGCGAAGGTGGACTATCCGCTCTCCACCTACCTCATCGCCGTCATCGCCGGCGAGTACGAGCACGTCACCGACACCTACTCCGACGCACACGGCGAGATCCCGCTCGGCCTCTACGCCCGCGCCTCGCTCATGGAGCATCTGGACGCCGAGCGCCTGTTCCGCCAGACGAAGGACGGCTTTGCCTACTACCACGAGAACTTCGGCGTGGCCTACCCCTTCGGCAAGTACGACCAGATCTTCTGCCCCGAGTACAACATGGGCGCGATGGAAAACGCGGGCGCGGTGACCTTCCGCGACGAGTACGTCTTTACCTCCGAGCCGACCCCCTACCGCCTCGAGCGTCGCAACGACACCATCCTGCACGAGATGGCGCACATGTGGTTCGGCGACCTGGTCACCATGGAGTGGTGGGACGACCTGTGGCTCAACGAGTCTTTCGCCACCTGGTCCGCCGCGATCGCGCAGACGGAGATCGGTGAGTACCCGAACGCCTGGACCACCTTCGCCGCCGTGGAAAAGGCCTGGGCCTACCAGCAGGATCAGCTGCCCACCACGCACCCGATCGCCGCCGATGCCCCGGATATTGAGACCGCGGAGCAGAACTTCGACGGCATCACCTACGCCAAGGGCGCCTCCGTGCTCAAGCAGCTGCAGGCCTACGTCGGCCGCGACGAGTTCTTCGCGGGCGTGCAGCAGCACTTCCGCAACCACGCGCACGCAAACGCCACCTTCGCCGACCTGCTCTCCGCGCTCGAGGAGTCCTCCGGCCGCGACCTGTCGAGCTGGTCCGAGCAGTGGCTGCGCACCACCGGCGTATCTATCCTGCGCCCAGACATCACCGCGGACAGCTTCGCCGTGGTCCAGGAGTCCGAGGTCATGCGCACCCACCGCGTCACCGTGGGCCTCTATTCGCTTGTCGACGGCAACGTGCAACGCACCCACCACGTCACCCTCGACGTCGACGGCGCACGCACCGAGGTGCCCGAGCTCGCTGGCGTCGCACACGACCTGGCCCTGGTCAACGACGAGGACCTCACCTACTGCAAGATGGGGCTGACCCCCGAACACCAGCGCTTCGCGCTCGAGCACCTGGGCGAAATCGCCGACCCGCTGGCGCGCACGCTGGTGTGGTCCTCCCTGTGGGAGTCGGTACGCGACGGTGCCCTCCCGGCCCGCGAGTTCGTCCGCCTAGTGGCCAAGCATGGCGCCGCCGAGGACCAGCCGAGTGTCCAGGAGCGCCTGCTCGCCCAGGCCACGCTGGCGGTCAAGCAGTACGTCGACCCGTCCTGGCAGGACGAGGGCTTCGCGCTGCTGAACGACGCCTTCCGCGGTGCCGAGCCCGCAGCGATCTTCGACCGGGCGCTGGCACGGCTGACCCCGAACGATGCAACGGTCGCCTACCTGAAGCAGCTGCTTGAGGCTTCGGAGAACCAAGAGGTGCGCTGGCTGGCGCTGACCAGCCTGATTGCCGCGGGCGAGGTGCCGCTTTCGGCCGCAGACGATGAGAAGGACACCTCCTCGGAGGGTGTGATCTCCCGCCTGCGCTGCCGCGCGACGGTAGAAAAGCAGTGGGCCTGGGACACGCTGGTTAACGAGGATCTGACCAACCTCGAGGCCCGCTACATCATGGACGGGCTCACCTTCAACGCACAGGGCACCGACGTCAACCTGGACTCGTTCACCGACGAGTACTTCCGCATCGCGCCCACCCTGTGGGATCGCCTGACCAACGAGATGGCGCAGCGCACCCTCGAGGGCATGTACCCCACCTGGGCCGTGACCGAGGAAGCGGTGCGCAAGGCCGACGCCCTGCTTCACGACGCCTCCGTGCCCGCAGGCCTCAAGCGCATCCTCGCGGAGGGACAGGACCGGGTCGCGCGCGCGGTACGCAACCGCGCCTGCGACGCGGCAGCCAACTAGTCGAAACGGGTGATCGCGCGCAGCTGCGCGACATCCGGTCGGATCACGATGCTGGAGTACGCCACGACCACGTCGCGCTCATAGAGCTTGCGGGTCACCCGCTGCAGCGGCGTGTTCGCGGCGAGCCCCAAGCGTTCACGCTCTTTTTCCGTGGCGACGCCGGGGGCGACCAGGTCCTCGCGCAGCGTCGTCGCCGCGGGGCGGGTCGCCGGAGTAAACGCCAGCCCGCTGGTCGCGTAGTGCGCTTCGCGCCCGGGGCGGACGTAGAGGACCTCGGAGAACGCGGGCACGTCGTCGGCGTAGTGGAGCCGGTCCTGCTTGAGTACTGCAAACGCAGGCTCATCGGTCTCGCTCTCCGCGTCAACGCCGAAGGCGGCTTTGACGGCTTGCGGGGCGTCGACGTTGGCGTCGAAAAGCAGCTCGGTGCGGATGCGCACCCCATGGGCTTCCAGCTGGGCGGCGAGCCCGACCGGGCCGTTGAGGTCGACGACCGGTGGCAGCGCGCGTACAAAGGTGCCGCCGCTGCGGCCGCGCTTGCGCTCGATGATTCCTTCCAGCTGGAGGATGTCGAGCGCGTGGCGCACTGTCATCCGCGCCACCCCAAACTGGTCAACAAGGACGCGCTCGGGCGGCAGCTTGTCGCCGGGTTCGAGCTCACGGGCTTCGATCCGGTTGCGCAATGATTCTGCAATACGCAGGTATGCCGGTTTCCTGGACATAGCTACCTTTCCGCTCGCGCGGCGCGACGTCATGCGTTCCTGCACCGTAGCTGCCAGGAACAATCCTTCCCCTCAGGCTAATAAACATGCAGCGGAAATTGGCCATTCTCACAGCTCAATTTGGGAAAAGCGCGCCAACGTTGGAAAAGGTCTACGCTCTAACTCTGCGCGCTCGCGGCGGTGAACCCGGAATGGTCCAGCATGCACACAGACACAGCACCGCCGCATAACTTCCCCCGTTTAGGGGTGAGGTGCACACTGCAAGCTATGCGCTCAAGTGAATAAATCAGCACCTCACCCGACGCCGCCTACAGCGCGGCGATCGCCTGCTCGAGATCCGCGATGAGGTCCTCGACATCCTCGATGCCCACCGAGATCCGCACCAGCTCGCGCGGGACCTCCAGCTCCGAGCCGTTGACCGCCAGATGCGTCATCGTCGCCGGGTGCTCGAGCAGGCTCTCCACCCCGCCGAGCGACTCCGCCAGGCAGAACAGTTTGGTCGACAGGCAGAACTTCTGCGCCTGCTCCTCGGTTTGGAATTCGACGGAAACCATGCCGCCAAAGCGCGTCATCTGACGCTTCGCCACCTCGTGGCTGGGGTGAGTTTCAAGTCCCGGGTAGTGGACCTTGGCCACGCAGTCCTGGCCTTCGAGGTACTCGGCGACCGCCTCCGCGTTGTCGCAGTGGCGATCCATGCGCACGGCGAGCGTCTTCAGGCCGCGGCCAGTGAGGTAGGTGTCAAACGGCGAGGGAATCGCGCCGACCCAGCCGAAGAAGAAGCGCAGGTCTTCCTCCAGCTTCGCGTCGCGGCCACAGACAATGCCGCCGACCACGTCGGAGTGGCCGCCAATGTACTTCGTAGTCGAGTGCAGCACCACGTCCGCGCCCAGCTCGAAGGGCTTCTGCAGGTAGGGGGAGGCAAAGGTGTTGTCCACCACCAGCGTCGCCTCGCCCTTGACCTTGGAGATCGCGGTGATGTCGGCGATGTCCAGCAGCGGGTTCGTTGGCGTTTCCACCCACACCACCTTGGTATTCGGTTGAATCGCCGCGGCGATCTCCTCGGTATTGGTGATGTCGACCACCGTGTTCTCCACGCCCCACAGGCTAAAGACCTGCTGGATCAAGCGGTAGGTGCCGCCGTAGGCGTCGTTGCCAATGACGATGTGGTCCCCCGGCTTGAGCAGGATACGCAGCAGCGAGTCGATCGCAGCCATGCCCGAGGCGAACGCCACGCCGTAGTCCGCACCCTCGAGCGCCGCGACTGTTTTCTCCAGCGCAGTCACGGTTGGGTTGCCCACACGCGTGTACTCGTAGCCGCCGCGCAGCTTGGCCAACCCGTCCTGGGCGAAGGTGGTCGAGGCGTAAATCGGGGTGTTGATCGGGCCGTACAGACTGTCCGGTTCATAGCCGGCATGGATGGAATCTGTGGAAAAACCAGAGGTCATCGCGTTGCCTTTCGTTGCTTCGTAGTGGGGGTATCGCCCTCAGTAGAAGGAGCTTTCCCCGCAGTGTAGACCAAGCGGTTCAGCTAGTCCGGTTCCCGCGGTATTTATATGCACGCGCCCTCCGGCCCCACCGCGGTCACACCTTGCGCACAGCTCGCATGTCTACACTCGCTCTCGATGCATTATTCAACAACTTCTCCCGTACAGATCTTGTCCGCCGCGCCCGAGGGCACCGAAGAACGCGTGACCGAGGCCGTCTCCGGCCTCAGCGCGTGGTGGAATGACCCAGATACCCAACAGAATTTTGTCACCCGCCCGTTCTGGATCCTGGTCATCATCCTGGTGGCCTGCCTCGCGCAGTGGGGCACCCACCGGCTCATCCGCCGCGCGACAAAGAAGGCCATCGCCAAGCCCAATAGCAACGGCCGCTTCCGCCGCGGCGCGGGACCAGACGACTCCCCGCAGGCGCGCTCCCAGGAGCAGCGCCGCATCGCGCGCTTTAAGACACTGTCGAACGTGGGTCGCTCGCTTGCCGCCATCGTGATCTGGGTGTGGGCCATCATGGCCATCCTGGATCAGTTGGGCATCAACGTCGCGCCCTTGGTCGCCTCCGCCGGTATCGTCGGCGTCGCCCTCGGTTTTGGCGCGCAGTCGCTGGTCAAGGACTTCCTGTCCGGCATGTTCATCCTGCTGGAGAACCAGTACGGCGTCGGCGATGTGATCGCTGTCAACGACGTCGAGGGCACCGTCGAGGACATGACCATGCGGATCACCACGCTGCGCGACATCGACGGCACCCTCTGGTACATCCGCAACGGCGACATCGAGCAGGTGGGCAACAACTCGGACCGCTACTCCGTTGCCCGCATGGAGGTGCCCGTCTCGCTGTTCGCCGACCCTTCCAAGGCTGCCAACGTGATCATCACCGCTGCCCGCGCCGCCGCGAAGGACGAGCACGTCCGCCGCGACATCATCAGCGAGCCCGAGCTCCTCGGCGTGTCCAACTTCAGCACCGACCACCTCACCTACCGTGTGACTGTGGACACGATGCCGGGTGCCCAGTGGGGCGTGAGCCGCTTCATGTACGAGCAAATCCTCGAAGCCATGCAGGAAGCCGACGTCCGCCTGCCCGGCTCCGAACCGATGCTGATGCGCAATGACCCGCGCGAAAAGATCACCGAAAGGGGCCCTTCCCATGACAAGTAATCCTCCCAGCCAGGAGCAATCGCTTTTCGACGCCCTGGGGCAGGACTTCTTCGACCGCCTCGTCGAAGGCTTCTACTCCCAGGTCAAAAACGATGACCTCATCGGGCCGATGTACCCGGACGACGATTGGGAGGGGGCCCAAAACCGGCTGCGCTGGTTCCTCGTCCAGTACTGGGGCGGACCACGCACGTATCAGGAGGAACGCGGTAACCCGATGCTGCGCCGCCGCCACTTCCCCTTCGCCATCGGCGAGCCGGAAGCGGATCGCTGGCTCAGCCTCATGGAGCGCTCACTCGACCAGTTCAGCGCCGAGGAGCTGCCGGAGGCCTACCGATTCGCCCTGTGGAACCACATGCAGCGCGTCGCCTACATGATGATCAACCAGGGGCCGCGCTCGTACTAAACGAACAGCCCCAGGCCCGCTGCGTGGTAGACGCTGCCAAAAGGCGCGTCCATGCGTACCCACCGGCCGGCGGTGGCGATCCGGAGGTGCCGCGGGACGTCGATAGGCGCGGCAAAGCCCGGGATCAATCCGAGCGCGGTGCACGAAAAGATCATGCGCATGGGCACCTCGACTGGTTGCGCCGACTCTGCGTCCACGGTGAGCACGGTTGAATCCAAAAGCGACTTCGGTGGGCCGAGCGGACCGGAGAATTGGCGGGCAAGCTCGCGGCCCTTGTCGGCGAGCTGGCGCGCGACGGATACCGGCACCTCATCGCGGGCGATGAAGCCACCCTTCGGCGGCAGCGCGCCCGGCCAGTTGGCGTCGCGCGCAGTACCGATCTCTTCACGGCCCGCCTGCAGCGCCGCGAGCAGGTCGCTTGCCGCCACCACTGCCCCGTCGCGCGAGGCCTCGCCTGCAACGCGGCGGGCGGCGAGGCAGTCGAAGGGGGTCGTGACGAACACGTCAACGGACGGGTCCTCGCCCTCCTGGGGTGTCCGCGTCTGGAAGCGCGCGGACGCCGTGGCATCCAACCCGGTAGCCCGCCCGACAAGGGCGGTCAGGCCCGGCGCGCCGTCAGTCACTCGAAGCGACTCCATCTACGTTCCTGCTACTCCCCGTCCGCTTCCTCGATGCTGGAGGCCACGCGGGTAAGAATACCGATCTCCTTCTGCGTGATCTGACGCGGTGCAGTCGTCGTCGTATCCACGGTGACCTGCACGGTTTCCACGACACAGCAGATCTTGCCCTGCGCGTCCTTGATCTCCTGGCGGGTGGTAAACGAGGTGTTGCCCAGGCGGACGACCTCGGTTTCTACCCGCAGCTCGGTGGTATTCGGCAGCACCGGGCGGATGTAGTCCGCGTCCACGCGGCGAACGAAGACGACGAACTCGTGGCCCTGCGCCTCAAAGAACTTCTGCGCAAACGCCAGGCGCGCTTCTTGCGCGATCTCGATGTAAGCCGAGTTAGTCACATGCCCGTAGCGGTCGAAGTCGCCCCAACGCAGCGGGACGGTATGGACGTGCGGGGCCTGCCCAGCGCCTTCTGCCTGGGATTGCGCCTTGCGCTCTTCTTGTTCAGCCATGGTCTCCGCTCCTTGCTCAGTGATTCGCAGTGGTGTGCACCTGCACCCGAGTCTTCCGGGTGCCATACTGCCGACATGCTACCGCAGAACCAACGCCCCGCCACGGGCCCGGCACTTGCTCTAAGTGCGGTGGGCCGGCAGCGGGGCGTCGACAAGCGGGCGCGGCTTAGCGGGTGAGCTTGCGGTGAGTGACGCGCGAGGGCTTCGCAGCCTCCTCGCCGAGGCGCTCGACCTTGTTCTTCTCGTAGTCGCCGAAGTTGCCCTCGAACCAGTACCACTTGCCTTCCTCAACGTTGCCCTCCCAGGCGAGGATGTGGGTACAGGTGCGGTCCAGGAACCAGCGGTCGTGCGAGATGACCACGGCGCAACCCGGGAAGGACTGCAGCGCGTTTTCCAGCGAGCCGAGCGTTTCGACGTCCAGGTCGTTGGTCGGCTCATCGAGCAGGATCAGGTTGCCGCCCTGCTTCAGCGTCAGCGCCAGGTTGAGGCGGTTGCGCTCACCGCCGGAAAGCACCTTCGACGGCTTCTGCTGGTCCGCGCCCTTAAAACCGAACGCAGACAGGTAGGCGCGCGAAGGCATCTCGTTCTGGCCGACGTGAATGTAATCCAGCCCGTCCGAGACGACCTCCCAGACCGTCTTCTCCGGATCGATGTTTTCGCGGCCCTGGTCAACGTAGGACAGCTTCACCGTGTCACCGACGACGACGGAACCAGCGTCCGGCTCCTCCAGGCCCACGATCGTCTTGAACAGGGTGGACTTACCCACACCGTTCGGACCAATGACGCCGACGATGCCGTTGCGCGGCAGCGTGAAAGAAAGGTCCTTAATCAGGATGCGGTCGTCGAAGCCCTTATCCAGATGCTCGACCTCCACGACCTTGTTGCCCAGGCGCGGCGGGGTCGGAATCTGGATCTCCTCGAAGTCCAGCTTCTTGTACTGCTCCGCCTCGGCGGCCATCTCCTCGTAACGCTCGAGACGCGCCTTGTTCTTCGCCTGACGTGCCTTCGGCGAGGAGCGGACCCAGTCCAGCTCCTTCTTCAGACGCTTCTGCAGCTTCTGGTCCTTCTTACCCGCAACCTCGAGACGCTCCGCCTTCTTCTCCAGGTAGGTGGAGTAGTTGCCCTCGTAAGGGTAGAGCTGACCACGGTCAACCTCGCAGATCCACTCGGCAACGTTGTCCAGGAAGTAACGGTCGTGGGTAATGGCCAGCACGGCACCAGGGTAGTTCTGCAGGTGCTTCTCCAGCCAGAGGACACTCTCGGCGTCGAGGTGGTTCGTCGGCTCGTCGAGCAGCAGCAGGTCCGGCTCGGACAGCAACAGCTTCGCCAGCGCAACGCGGCGACGCTCGCCACCGGAGAGGTTGGTCACCGGTGAATCCGACGGCGGGCAGCGCAGCGCCTCCATCGCCTGCTCGATCTTGGAGTCGACCTCCCAGGCGTCGGCGGCGTCGAGCTCCTCCTGGAGCTTGCCCATCTCCTCCATCAGCTCGTCGGAGTAGTTGGTGGCCATCTCCTCGGCGATCTGCTCGAAGCGAGCCTTCTTCTCAAAGATGTCGCCGAGGCCCTCCTCGACGTTCTCACGCACCGTCTTCTCCTCATTCAGCGGCGGCTCCTGCAGCAAGATGCCCACCGAAGCGCCGGGCTGGAGGAAAGCCTCGCCGTTGTTCGGCTGGTCAATGCCAGCCATGATCTTGAGCAACGACGACTTACCCGCGCCGTTGGGCCCCACGACACCAATCTTGGCGCCGGGGTAGAAGGCCATGGTGACATTGTCCAAAATGACCTTGTCACCGATGGCCCTGCGAACGTTTTTCATCGTGTAGATGAACTCAGCCACGTGAAGTCCCCTCTTGTGAAATTGACTGTGAGATATGCGCAAATGCTTTCCACAGACTACATCATTTCGGCGACTGCACATGGCCCGCCGTGGGTACTAAAAGGGCGGCGTGTCCGCCTCTCCCTTCCCAGCCGCTGCCTTTTCACTGCCAGCGGCTGCGCCCACCTTCTCTCGCTCCTTCGCCTTGCCCACCTGCTCGAGGGCGTCTTCCGCACTGACCCGGTGCTCATCTCCTCCCCCGCCAACGAGGTCCCACTTCGACTTCGGTTCCACCGGCTTCTGCCCCTGCAGCGTGTTGCCGCTCGGCACAGAGCGCACACTGCTGACCTGGTAATGCGAGAGCTCAAAGGAGACCTGGTGTGCCTTCAACACGATCTTGGAGCGCATCTCCTTTTCCTTCTCCGGGTGGGGAGAATCCACCTCCCACGTCTCGGTAACAAGTTTGCCGCAGACGGAAACCGGGAAGCCCTTCTTCAGCGAGGCGGCGACGTTGACGGCGAGCTGGCCCCAGCACTCGACGTCGATATACAGCTGGTCGGTGTCTTCCCAGACCTGGTTGGCGTTCGCGCCCTGCGCGCCGTCGGTATCGCCCTTTTGGGTGACGAGCCTGCGGCGCGAGGCGGCAAGCCGGAATTTGGTAAGTGAAGCATCCGAGTTCTCAAAGGTGCGGAACACCGGATCATCAATAAGGTTGCCGTGCAGGTGAGTGTGCAGGTGGCTCATGGTTCAACATCCTTTTCTTCATGCAGATTCTGTCGTGTGTTAGTGCGGGGCGGAAACGAACTAACCAAAACTACCGCCCGGAACACAGATTACACGAATCTAAAGAAAAGGGAAGGGGTAGCGCGAAATATTCGTATTTTCGCAGCTACCTGCCGTTGTATTGCGCCAGCATTTCGTTATACCTGCGCCATTCCTCGTCATCCGTTTCTTCTTCACGCCTGTCAGATTCGACTGCTTCGCGCTTATCCTCCGACAGCCAGGCTCGGAACAGCTCCGCAAAAACGATCACGAGCGGGAAGGAACCGGACGCCCAGCCGATACCGCCGCCGACCTTCTGGTCTTGCAGCAGGTCCGGCTCCCACGGCAACAGGAGCGAACGATAGAAGTCCTCCGCCAACACGAAGTTCAGCTGCATGAGGTAGACACCCATGAACAGGTGGACCGGCATGGACACCCACAGCCAGGCCAGCCGCACCTTCGCCGAGGCGCGCCCAGGGATCTCGTCAATGCCAATCAGCTCCCAGAAGTAGAAGTACCCCGAGACCAAGAACACCACATTCATCAAGACGTGGCCTGCGTGCTCTGAAATCATCAGCGCGTACAGCGAGGGGAAGACGTACATGACGTAGAACAGCACCAGAAACTGCACCACCGACACCGGCGGGTAGGTCACGATCTGCAGGAACCTCGAGCGTTGGAAGCTCTCCGCCCACAGGCGCGGGTTGAACTCGCCGGCCGGGTAGGCCTCGCGAACCAGCGTGAGCGGCGCGCCCAGCACCAGGAAGACGGGCACGCCCATCGACAGGATCATGTGGACGGTCATGTGCGTCGAGTAGGCAGCCGGCATGTACATCCCCAGCCCCGAGCTCATGGTCACCGCGAGCATGGCGCATCCCGCCAGCCACCACGCCGTCCGGACGTGGTTCCACCCGTCGACGCGGCGCAGCAGGTGCAGGTAATACACGGCAAGCCAGATCGCGATCACGCTGTAGAGCAGCTCCGGGCGCCAAAAGGTCAGCCAATTCGTCCAGGTCAGCGGCTCATACAGGTTGTAGCCCAGCTTGATCTGCATCGGCGTGAGGTTCGGGTCCAGCGGCGGCGGAGGCGGCGTACGACCCAGCGTGACGGAAAGTCCCGCGATCGCGGCCATCACGGCAACCTCGACCGCAGCGAAGCGGGTAAACGCACCCGGGCGCTGTTCCAGCTGCGGCAGCGTGATCTGGCGGTGCGCCAACCCCATCAGGCCCAGCACGAGGATGCCACCGAACTTAATCAGGATCACCCAGCCATAGGCGTAGTCCAGCATGTCCGACAGGCGCACTCGGATCAGCGCATTGACCACGCCGGACACGAGCATAACCACGAGCGCGGCAAAGGCGATCATGGAGTAGCGGCGCGCGGCCATCTCCAGGTTGGGGCCGAGCCTGCGCCCGTGCGCGACTAACGCCATCAGCCCGCCGATCCACAGCAGCATGAACACCAGGTGCCAAATCAGGGAGTTCGTACCGAAGTCGTGGTTACCGCCAGAAGCAGAGTGCCCGGTCAGGGCCAGCGGCATGATGGTGCAGATCGCACCAAAAAATAGCGCAACCTGCGAGAACCAGCTGCGGGCGAAAAGTGCTCCCCCGCCGACCACCGCCGAAAACGCTGCGGTAATCAGCCAGACCTTCGCCTCGGCCACCTGCTCCAGCGCGACCGACCACGCGCTGAGTTGGAAGAAGACGTCTGCGAGTGGTTGGCCGGAGACGTCGGAAAGCACCAGCGGGATCATCACCAGCGAAATCAGCGCCATCGCCAGCTGCGCCCAGCCGCCGGTACGCGACGCGATCACGCCATCGACGGTCAAACGTGCCCCGTTGAGATCCGCGTGTTCACCCTCGGGCATTCTCGGCGGGATCAACCACGCCGACAGCATGAACGAGCCAGTGGACAACGCCGCAAGCAGCCAGACCACCCCGCGCAACGCAGGCAGCCCGGCGGTCGTGAGCGCGCCTGGATCCGGGATACCCAGCGCGGCAAGGGACGCGCCCGAGAAGGACTGCGCCACCGCCCCGGCGATCAACGCGGCGAGAAGAAATGCCACGACATACACGGGCCAGGACGACCGGACGGCTCGCTTGCGAACTCCCACTTCAGACATGCCCCCCACCCCACTTTCGATTGATTGGGGTGCCTAACTGGCCATGCGCTACAATGAGCGGGCCGCAAAGCACATACACGGCTGACGCGGCATGCCCCCATAGCTCAGTGGATTAGAGCATCCGGTTTCTACCCGGCTGGTCGCGGGTTCGAATCCTGCTGGGGGCGCTTATTTCGCTTAAGGCCGCCTAAGAACTGTTTCTCCGCTTTCGCCGCAACATGTCGATCGCCACGGCAGACCCCAGGATCGCGGCGTGCTGACGCTCGTCGAGCCCGGGCGCAAAAGAGATGCGGTACGTGGTCTTGCCCATCATCATCCGGCCCATCCCTGAGTACTCGGCGGTGATGCGGGCGATTTCGCGGCCCATGCTGGTCAGCGTGAAGTCGAAGGCCATGATCTTGCCATCGACTTCCACCTCGGGAAAGCCCGCGATCTCCAAGTTAAGTTTGGTGCGCAGCCAGGCGAAACGGGTGCGCAGGGTGGCCAGCAGCATGTCGGGGTTGGCAAGCCGGACCTCGTAGGAATCGTGGATCAGGTTCACCGGGTCAGTCACCCCGAGCACGAGGTTACCCTCGGCATCGCGCACCTCGGTACCGCGAGAGCTGGAAAAGAGGTCACTGAGTTTGAGGGTTTGCCGCGCGGTGCCGACAAGCGCGCCTGCAGCGTCAGTGATCTCAAACTCGTCCGTACCTAGCGCCTTGGTTTGGCTGAAGATGAGTTCGTCGCGGTCAAGCATGGCTCAATACTACCGCGACAACACCGTCCCCGCAGTCTATACTTTCCACTATGGAAAACATGGATACTGCCGAGGCCCGGGAGGCACTCGCCGCTGTACGCGCAACCGAGGCCCGCGCGACCGCCAGGTCGCAGCGCGTGCCGTGGCTGCGCATCACTGCCGCCAGCGTCTGCTTCGGCGCAGGCATGACGCTCACGCTGCTCGGACACGCGTGGGGGCTACTCGTCCTTCTCGCCGGCATCGCCGGCATCGTATGGATTGAGTTCTCCGCGAAACGCGGAGTACGCACTGCCATGAAGCAGGAGGTGCGCGAGGACCCGAAGCTCAATTGGAAGGCCGCCATCGCCCCGCTGCTCGCCTACCCATTGATGATGCTCGCTCAGACCGCCGGCACCACCGCCGTCATCACCCTCGGCGTCCTCATCACGGTCGGCTTCATCGCCGGGTACGGCCTGACCTGGAGCAAGTACCATGACTAACCCCATCATTCACCCCATCAACCGGCTCAAAATCTGCGCAGCGCTCAACGCCGCCGGCGCCTACGAGGGCGAGGTGCGCTACGAGATGCGCTTCGGCACGCTTCGCGACGCCACGCAGCTTTCCGACGCCACGCTGTCCAAACAACTCACCGCCCTAGAAGAAGCCGGCTATATCACCCGCTTCCGCGAGTACGGCCCCACGAGGCAAAAGGACACAGTGTGGGTCACGCTTACCAGGGAGGGGCGCGCCGCGTTCCTGGCTCATATGGATGCGCTGGAGGCGCTTGCGAAGGGCGAGGCGGGCGTCGAGAAGCAATAGCCCAGGTACCCTGTAAACCATGACTTTTCCAGCCCCCGAAATCGATTCCTATGCCCTGGTGACCGGCGCGTCGCAGGGGATCGGCGAGGCAATGGCACGCGACCTTGCCGCCGCAGGCTACAACCTCATCCTTGTCGCCCGGCGCGAGAACGTGCTGATGAAGCTCGCTCGCAAGCTGAGCGACGCGCACGGCGTCAACGTGGAAGTGTTCGCCGCCGACCTGGCCAAGCAGCGCGACGTTGATGCGCTCATCGCGCACATTGCCACGCGCAAGGTCACGCTGTGCATCAATTCCGCGGGCATCGCCAGCTTCGGCCCGTTCATGCGGCAGGACTGGGAGTACGAGACGAACCAGTTCAACCTCAACGCCACCGCGGTCTTCCGCATCACAAAAGCCGTGCTGGACCAGATGGTGCCGCGTGGCGAGGGTGCGCTGTGCAACGTTGGCTCCGCCGCGGGCAACATCCCCATCCCCAACAACGCGACCTACGTCTTCACCAAGGCCGGGGTCAACGCCTTTACCGAGGCGCTGCACTACGAGCTCAAGGACACCGGCGTACACTGCACGCTGCTCGCCCCGGGTCCGGTGCGCGAGGCGTACGTGCCCGAGGAGGAACAATCCATCGTGGATAAGGTCGTGCCGGACTTTTTGTGGACAACCTACGAGTCCTGCTCGCGCGACACGCTGCGCGCGATGCGCACCAACAAGCGCCGCGTCGTACCTGGCCCGCTGTCCAAGGCGATGGACGTGGTGTCTACCTACGGCCCGCGCGGTGTCATTGCCCCGCTGGTGGGCAGCTTTTACGCAAAGATGGGAGAAGAATAACCGTGGAAATTCAGGCCAAAGACAACCGCATCGTCTGGATCGATCTGGAGATGACGGGCCTGGACCCCAAACGCCACGTAATTGTGGAGGTCGCAGCACTCGTCACTGACGCGGAGCTGAACATCCTCGATGAGGGCCTGGACATTGTCGTCGGCGCAAGCGCGGCGGAGCTTGCCGAGATGGACGACTTTGTCACCAAGATGCACACCGACAACGGGCTGCTCGATGAGATCAAGGCGTCGGCGGTCTCCGTGCGGGAGGCCGAGGACGCGGTGCTTGAGCTGCTGGAAAACCACTGCGATCCGGCACACCCGGCTCCTTTGGCGGGCAACTCCATTGCCACCGACCGCGCTTTCATCCGCGAGCACATGCCCCGCCTGGACGCGGCACTGCACTACCGCATGATCGACGTTTCCACCGTCAAGGAGCTCACGCGCCGCTGGTTCCCCCGCGCCTACTTCAACCAGCCAGATAAGGGCATGGCGCACCGCGCGCTGGCGGACATCGTGGAGTCGATCCGGGAGCTGGACTACTACCGACGCGCCGTGTTCGTGGACACCCCGGGACCGGAAACTGCGGCGGCGGAGCAGGCGAAGCACGACGCTACCGACGCCTACCAGCAGTTTTTGTAAAACATCGTTCGCGTACTAAGGTAGATCCCGCTGCTGAAAACGCAGCGATGGTGGCTGTAGTTCAGCTGGTAGAGCACCAGGTTGTGATCCTGGGTGTCGCGGGTTCGAGTCCCGTCAGCCACCCCGAATAGTACCCCGTAACCTGCACAAACAGGTTACGGGGTACATTGCTTTTTCTGAAAACTTAAACCCCCTTCAGCATTATTGTGTTAGGCTTGCCTAACCGAAGATCCGTGAGTCCCCGCCAGTACACGGCATACGAGAAGTGTTGAAGGACAGTGATAACCATGGCTGCCCAACCTCAAGCAGCAGCACCGAAGCGCAAGCCCCGTAAAGCACATGAGGCAACCGTGACCGGTCGCCGCCAGATTTCTCCCGATCTGGTCCGATTGAGCATGCACTCCCCAGCATTGGTTGGCAAGGAACTCGAGTTCACCGACCACTACATCAAGTTATTGTTCGCACCAGAAGGTGCCGATTACGCTTGGCCGTTTGATGTCGCGCAGATTCGCGAGCAACAGCCGCGCGAGAAACACCCCATCACCCGCACCTACACCCTGATCAACCTGGACCCGGAAACCGGGGACTTCGACGTCGACTTCGTCACCCACGGCGATGCCGGATTGGCCGCCCCTTGGGCACGCGCCGCCGAGGTCGGAGAAAAGCTCGGTTTCCTCGGCCCGGGCGGCGCGTGGAGGCCTACGGCAGTCTACGAGCACTTTGTGCTGGCCGGGGACGAGTCCGCGGCACCAGCCATTAGCGCAGGCTTGAAGCACCTCCCAGCAGGTGCGACGGCGACCGCTTATATCGAGATCGAGGCCGATGATCGTACGTTCGACTTCCCTACCCGCGAGGGCGTGGAGGTCAACTGGGTGGTCCGCAACGGCGCAACCCACGGCACCGAGTTGTCTCGTGCAGTGCGCGAGGCAGGCACCCCGGAGGGAAAGAAAACCAGCTGGTTCATCCACGGTGTCGCAGAAATGATCAAGGAGATGCGCCGCTTCCTCTTCGTTGAGTCTGAGATTCCCCGAGAAGACGTTTCCATCTCCGGCTACTGGCGCCTCGGTATGACTGAAGACCAGTGGCAATCCTCCAAGCGCGAGTTCAACGCTGAGATTGAGGCCGAAGAAGCACGGGCCAAGGCCTAGAGCGCCTCCTCGCCTCGCTCGCCGGTTCGCACTCGGATGACTTCTTCGATGGGGCTGACCCAGATCTTCCCGTCGCCGACGTTCCCCGTCGATGCGGCCTGCAAGATCGCGTCCACGATCTGGTTTACTTGCCACTCGCCCGCCACGACCTCGATCTTGACCTTAGGCACAAACTCTGCCGAGAATTCGGTGCCGCGGTAGATTTCGGTGCGCCCGCGCTGCTGGCCGTAGCCCTGAGCTTCCGTCACGGTCATCCCGCGCACGCCCTCGCGCTCGAGGTTTTCACGAATCGCAGGTAGAGCGTAGACCTGCACCACTGCGGTAATGAGCTTCATCATGATTTACTCCTTTGTTGCCGCTGCCTGCGGCTGCGCTTGCGGGGAAACTGGTTGTGCGGGATCTGGCTGCTGAGGACCTGATTGCTGAATACCTGGGGCGGCCAAGAGTGCCTCCGGCAGCGAGCGCATAAGCGGCTGTGTCTTACCGCCGGCCTCGCTGATGTCGTAGGCGGACTCGCGGTGCTGGGCAAGGTCGATGCCGTCGTGTTCTTCGGCCTCGCTGACTCGCCAGCCGATCGTGGCACCGATCAGTACTGCGAGCAGCAGCGTCACAAGGCCCGAGACGAGCAGCGCCACCAGCGCGATACACACTTGCACTACCAGCAGCTTCAGTCCCTCACCGGCGTGAACGTTGATTATCCCGCGGCCATCTGCGAACAGTGCCAGGCCGACGGTACCCCACAGCCCGGCGCACAGGTGCACGCCGACCACGTCAAGCGAGTCGTCGAAACCGAAGCGGTACTTCAGTCCGATGGCCAAGCAAGCGATGACACCGCCGAGCGCGCCAAGCGGGATGGAGGTCACCGGCGTAAGCGCCCCGGCCGCCGGCGTGATCGTGACCAAGCCAGCGACCGCGCCGGATGCAGCGCCGAGCGAGGTTGCCGCCTTGTCGCGCACGGCTTCGACAGCCATCCAGCCCAGCATTGCGGCAGCGGTAGCCACGGTGGTGTTCATCCACGCCAGGCCTGCCAAGCCATCAGCCGCAAACGCGGAGCCGCCGTTGAACCCGTACCAACCGAACCACAGCAGTGCGGTACCCAGCATCACCATCGGCAGGTTGTGCGGCTTGTCCACTTTCATCGGGAAACCCGTGCGCGCACCGACGTAGAGCGCGAGCACAAGCGCAGCAGCGCCAGCGGAGATGTGCACAACGGTGCCGCCCGCGAAGTCCACGGGTGCGACGCTCGCTTCCTCGCCGGTGGTACCGAAGAGCCACGCGGCAATCGAGTTTTCAGATTCAGAAAGCAGCCCGCCGTCCCACGCCATGTGCGCGATGGGAAAGTACGCGAGGGTGACCCAGCCCGCGACAAAGGCCAACCAAGCCTCGAACTTCACGCGCCCGGCCAGCGCACCGGAGATGATCGCCACTGCGATGATGGCGAAGGTAACCTGGAACCCGATATCCACAATCCGCGGGTAGCCACTAGCCCCTGCGATGAAATCGCCATTAGAGTCCATGATCTCGCCGCGCAGCCCGAAGGTCTGCAGCGGGTTACCAACGATGCCGCCGAGATCGTCTCCCCCGTAGGAGGCCGACCAACCCCACAGCACGTAGATGACGGGGACCACCGCCATCGCGCCAAAAGACATCATCATATTCAGCGCACTTCGACGACCCGACATGCCGCCGTAGAACAGCGCGAGCCCCGGCGTCATCAGCAGTACGAGCGAGGCGCTGATGAGCATCCACCCGGCGTTCCCCGAGGCAGCTAGTAGTTGATCGTGTGTCATTTACCTGCCCTTTTCTATAGCTCGATAGTTACAGGTAGGATTCTATCTATCGGCCTATAGATTTAAAGAAGGGAGAAAAACGGCCCGGTCATCCGGGCCGAATTTGTGAATAAAAAAGACCCCAAGCATCATCAGTGCCTGGAGCCTTTTGCTTCTCGACGCCCCCTTACGCGTTCGGGTCAGCACTCCCACCCGAGCGAGTCTCCCAATCCATATTCCAGTACCCGAGACCATCAGCACCGTTAAGCGTGCCGCCACCGGCGTTTGTCACCGTGACTACATCGCCACGCTTCACGTTTTGCTGGAACCACTGCGCATCCGCGATGGTGGCATTAATGCACCCGTGCGACTGGTTCGTATTGCCCAGCGCCCAGACAGCCCACGGCGCCCCATGCAAGTAAATGCCAGAGTAGGACAGCTGCGTCGCATACGAGACTGGCGTGACGTAGCCACCCTGCCCCAAACCAAGGCCGAAGGTGCGCGAGTCCATTACCAGCGACTCGTGCATGTCCCCCACCACGTAGGTGCCGTTTGGCGTATCAAAGGAACCGTCGGTGCCCAGCGAGATCGGGAACTCCCTCTCCAGTGCGTCATTGCGGTAGAAGCGCAGCATCTTGTCGTTGTTGTCCACCACGGCTTCAACCTTGTCACCGACAGTGAAGCTGTGTTGCACATCCTCCACGCCGTAGATGCCGCCGCCCATGTCCTTGCCGTAGACGTTCGCAGACACGGTCACTTCAGTGCCCGGCTCCCACGTCTCTTTCGGGCGCCAGCGCAGCTCCGTGGCATCGAGCCAGAAGAAGCCGCCCTCCGTATCATTCGAAGTCTCGACATCAATGAGCTCCTCGACGGCCTTCGTGTCCTGAATCGGCACATCAAACTGGAAGGTAATCGCCTGACCGACGCCAACCGTCGCACCGTCAAGCGGACCCATGTACACATTGGTCTGCGCAGCCGGCACCACGGTAGTAAACGTCTTGGTCTTCTCCTGCCCCGCCGTATCGGTTGCTACCACCGTGTAGGTACGCCCATAACCAAGCGGTTCAGTCGTGTGCCACTCGGTTTTCTCATCGTTCATAGCGGCCTTGATGGTCTTCCCCTCTTCGTTGGTCATTACCACCGACTTCAGACCCGCCTCCGAACTGACAGTCACAGGGTCGCCGGGCGCAACGTCCTCGTCACCGTCAGTGAATGAAAACTCCGGAGGCTCCGGCAGCTTTTCAGCCTCTTGCTCCTCGGTGTGCGCAGCACTTTCCAGTGCCTTGCCACCATCCGTGTCCCCGATCGTGCAGGACGCCAACCCCGCCGCCAACGCGCCCACCGTCAACGCACTGGCGATTCGTCGCATCACTGCAGTTTTACGCATGAGCAAATCCTTGCCTCCACAATCCTCGCGCGCCTCCCTGCGCATTTCCGTCCTACACACCCTATCGGCACCGGGGAAGAAAATGCTACTTCAACAAGGCCAAGAAAGATCACAATTTGGACACTAAGAAAACCGGGGATGACCAGGCGATTTCACAGTTGTCACGAGATGGTGTTATTGTTTTCAACGTTGCCGAGAGCAACAGAGAAAAACAAAATACGCGCCATTAGCTCAATTGGCAGAGCAACTGACTCTTAATCAGTGGGTTCGGGGTTCGATTCCCTGATGGCGCACAAACTGGCCAGGTCAGGAAGTGTACTGCACTTTCTGGCCTGGCCCTTTTTTCGTGCACAACCCACAAATTGCCCCATCAATAAACACCATAGGTTGAACACACGGGACACGCCAGGGTTGAGCAACGTGCATGTACCCCCAACTGACTACCAGCTTCTATACTGCCGATTACGGGTTTTTTCCGCGCCTGTCGCGTAAGATTCCTGAGAATACCCGTCACCGAAGCCCCCACAACAGCCTGCACAATCGTCCAAATCAATAGATTGCTCAACAATACCTGAGAATACTGGGCCAACTATTTGCAGAATTATTGAGTTTTTATTAAGGTTATAGACATGAAAACTGCACTCCTGCTCGTCGACGTGCAAAATGACTTCTGCCCCGGCGGGCCGCTTGCGACCGCCCGCGGGGATGAGGCCGCGTCGAAAATTGCCCAGTTCCTCGCCTCCGAGGACAACCGCACCCGTGAGTACGCCTACGTCCTGGCTAGCCAGGACTGGCACATCGATCCGGGCGAGCACTTCTCCGAGACCCCCGATTTCCGCGACACGTGGCCGCCGCACTGCGTCGCCGACACCTTCGGTGCGGAGATTCGAGGCCCCATTGACACCTCCGCCATTGATGTCTTCTTTCGCAAGGGCCAGTACTCGGCCTCCTACTCCGCCTTCGAGGGTGCTGACGCCAACGGCACCTCGCTGGCCGACTGGCTGCGCGCCCACGAGATTGCAGCGCTCGACGTGTGCGGCATCGCAACGGACCACTGCGTCCGCGCGACCGTCCTCGACGCGCTGAAGCAGGGCTGGACGGTGCGCGTGCTGCGCTCGATGGTCGCCCCCGTCGACGACGCCACTGGTGCCCAAGCGCTGCAGGAGATGCTCGACGCCGGTGCGGAACTGGTCTAGGCGCTCGCCAGAATAAAAGAGAAGGCCGTCCACCCGATCATCAGATCCAGGTGGACGGCCTTTACTGTGCGTGCTTAGTCGCGCGAGAGCAGCTTCTGCAGCTCCTTGAGCTCCTTCTTGCGCTTGCGGCCGTTGAGCACCTTGATGCCCACGAGCGCGACGACGGCAGCGCCGATACCGGCGAGCACCTTCTGCACCGTCTCGTCCTGCAGCCACTCAGCGGCGCTCGACTTGGCACCATCCGCCAAGGTTGCCGGGCTGGTGCGGTCGGCGAGCTCGTCGAGGGTAGCGGCCAGCTGGCTGCGGGTGCGGGAGATGTCGCGCTCAATATCGTGAATGTCTCGTGCCACGTTGTACTCCTACGTTTTCGTTGTTCAGCGGTTCTTTCAACAACAGTAGTGTAAAACGGGGAGGTATGACCGATCAGATCAGACTAGAAAAGGGCGACACTGCCCCCGCTTTTACCCTGCCCAACGATAAGGGCGAGCAGGTCTCGCTCGCAGACTTCGCCGGCCAGCGCGTCATCGTCTACTTCTACCCGCGCGCAAACACCCCCGGCTGCACCACCGAGGCGTGCGACTTCACCGAGAAGCTCGACGAGTTTTCCAACGCCAAGGTCACCGTAATCGGCATTAGCCCCGATCCGACCGAGAAGCTGGCTGACTTCCGTGCCAAGCACGACCTTGGCGTCGAGCTCCTCGGCGACGAGTCGAAGGAGACGCTCACCGCCTACGGTGCGTTCGGCGAGAAGAAGATGTACGGCAAGGTCACCCAGGGCGTCATTCGCTCGACCTTCCTGGTGGACGTGGATGCCGACGGCGTCGGCACGATCGCCCAGTGCCAGTACAATGTGCGCGCTTCCGGCCACGTCGGCCGCATCCTGCGCGACTGGGATCTCTAGGGCCCTTTTGCTTATCGACGGCACGCCGCCCCATAATGGTCATATCAGTGAACCGAGGGCGGTGTTCCCCGCCGAGACGAAGAAGCAAGTGAGGCCACATGACTTCCCCGAACGATCCAACCCCGAACCCCAGCACGCCCGATAACGCGACGCATCCCTACGAGCCGCAGCCGCAGGTTGAAAACGAGCGTCCCCGCTCCACAGCAGCGCAGTGGGTCACCGTCGGCTTGCTGGCAGCCTTCGGCTTTGGGTTCCTCGGATGGCTGCTGCTCAGCAGCAACGACAGCAATGACGCCGCGCCGGAGACCCCGCAAGCGGCACAGACCACGCAGGTCACCGAAACCGTGGAGACATCCGAGCACCACGCGGCCGAGGACGGGGTAGTTGGCCTGCCCGACACGGAAAACAGCGCGCCAGAAGCCGAAGAGACGGTCCCCGCCGAGTCGCGCGACGCACTGCAGGCAGCCGAGGAGTACCTGGCTGCCCAGCCACTGTCTAAGTCCAACCTGTACAACCAGCTGCGGGACGAGGAGGGCTTCTCCACCGACGCTGCCTCCTACGCCGTCGATACGGTTGAGGCAGATTGGAATGCGCTCGCGCTCCAGGTGGCGCGGCAGATGCACGCGGATGGCACGCCGGAAGAAGAACTACTCGACGCGCTGACCAAAGGCCCGGAGCACTTTACTCGTGCCCAGGCCGAGCACGCGCTCGAAAACCTCTAGCGCGAAGCTTGAGAAGTGGTGCGCCCGGAGAGACTTGAACTCTCACGTCCGAAGACACTGGAACCTAAATCCAGCGCGTCTGCCAATTCCGCCACGGGCGCGCAATGGGAGACATCCTACATGCCAATGGGCCACAATTTGAAACCGACTCCAACTTTAGTTTGGCCACGGGGGCGGCGTTGGTAGACTGTTCAGGTGTGAACGAGCCCCGCGACCCCCAGACCCCCGCACCGGAGAAACGCTCCCGTGTGAAGGTTCGTGCTTGGCACATTCTCTTACTCATCGCCGCGGTGATCACCACGTGCCTGCTGGCGTGGTGGCAGTGGACCCGCTACCAGTCGGGCACCGGCACGTTCCAAAACTTGGGCTACGCCTTGCAGTGGCCCTTCTTCGGCGCATTCTTCGTCTACGCGTACCGGGCCGGTATCCGGATGGAGAACGAGAAGATTGACGCCCTCAACGCCGGTGAGCAAATGGAGCACCTCTACGAGGCGGACTTGGCACGCTACGGCAACGATCCCAGCGCGCCAACGCAGATCGACGAGGACTTTCTTCCCACCCGCCCGCAGATGGACGTCGAGGAATACAACGATCTGCTGACCCCGCGCAGGCGGGGTACCGCCAGCGAACACACCCTAGAGGAGAAGGACGGTCAATGACCCAGCCCCAACCCCAGCCAACCGAGCCGCAGGCACCGAACCGCATTCACCCGGAGCGCCAGCGTCGCGTCAAGCAGGCGCTGAGCCTGTTTTCTATTGCCGCTTGGGTGACCGGCGTGCTCCTTTTGCTGCTGGTGCTGCGGATGACCCTGGAGTACGGCTTCCACATGGACGTGGTCTACCTGGCGTGGGTGGCCAGGGTCCACGGGATCGCCTACATGCTCTTCCTTGTCGCTTCCCTGAACCTGGGGCTCAAGGCACGCTGGCCCGCGAGCACCTGGGTGGTTACGGCGATCTCCGGCGTGGTGCCTTTCCTCTCCTTTGTGGTGGAGGCAAAGCGCCGCAAGGAAGTCACCGCGACGTTCCAGCTATAGCGATTAGTTTTCCTCGTCGGTGGTGCGGGTCAGCACCATCACGCCAATCTTTTCCGCCCGATCATTATCCGGCGTCATGGTGAGCGTATCGCCGTTGACCTGGCCCTTGTACTCCAAATCCCGGCCGCTGAGCGGGTCGGCGAGCTTAAATTCCTCGTCGTCCTGCTCGCAGCGCGCGTCGTTGGTTTCCCCGGTCGGCTCGGTCAGCTCCCAGGAGCAGTCGCCCCCGTCGATGGTAAGCGTGGCCGCCCCGTGGGGCTGGCCCGCCTCGGTCGGGGTCACGTCCCCGGACCAGGCACCGTCCCACTCGGAGGAGGAACCACACCCGACGAGGGTGGCGCTAGCGAACAGAGCACTTGTGCAAAGGGCAATCGTCTTTTTCATGCCCCCACCCTAACCCAGCAGCCGTGTGATGTCCGGGGCCAGCGCACGCAGCGCCTGGCCGCGGTGCGAGCGCGCGTTCTTTTCCTCCGGGGAAAGCTCGGCCGAGGAAAGCGTGGCACCGTTGGCTCGCTGCGGGGCATCGTCCGGGGCAAACAGCGGGTCGTAGCCGAACCCGTTCTGACCTTGCGGGGCGTGCAGAAGCTGCCCGGTCCAGCGGCCCTCCGCGGTGAACTCGTCACCCGCCGGGGTCACGAGCGCGCAGCAGGAGACGAAGGCACAGTCCCGCAGTGCGATGTCTCGCATCTGTGCAAGCAGCAGGCGATTGTTCGCCTCGTCCACGTCCGGGGCATCATGATCCCCCGACCAGCGCGCCGAGAGCACGCCCGGCATGCCATTTAAGGCAACAACGGCGAGCCCGGAGTCATCTGCCACGCACGGCAGGCCGGTGTGGGCGGCCCCGGCGCGCGCCTTGATCAGCGCGTTGTCCTCGAAGGTCAGCCCGTCCTCCTGCGGTTCCGGGTAGGGCTCGACGTCGCGCAAGGAGACGAGCTCAATGCCCTCGATGGAAAGCTCGCGCAGCACTTGCTCGAGCTCGCGGAGCTTGCCGGGGTTGTTCGAGGCGACGAGGACTTTTACCATCCCAGGGCCGCCTTCTGGGCGTCGATAAGCGAGTTGAGCCCCAGCTCAGCCACGTCGAGCATCTCGTTGAGCTCCTTGCGGCCGAAGAGGCCCTGCTCGCCGGTGCCCTGGATCTCCACGAAGTTGCCGCCCTCCTGCATCACCACGTTCAGGTCGACCTCGGCGCGCGAGTCCTCCTCGTACGGCAGGTCCAGGCTCACCCGGCCGTCGACGATGCCGACGGAGACTGCAGCGACCGGTTTGAGCAGCGGCTCGCCCGGCACGACGCCGCGTTCCTTGAGCACCGCGATGGCGTCTGCCAGCGCCACGTATGCGCCGGTAATCGACGCCGTGCGGGTCCCACCGTCGGCCTGCAGCACATCGCAATCCAGCTGGATCGTGTTCTCCCCCAGCTCGGAAAGGTCGACCGCGGCACGCAGGGAGCGGCCAACCAGGCGCGAAATCTCATGCGTGCGGCCCTTCACCTTGCCGCGCATCGACTCGCGCGGCGTGCGGTCGTGCGTGGCCGAGGGCAGCATCGCGTACTCAGCGGTGAGCCACCCCTCACCCGAATCCTTCTTGAAGCGCGGCACGCCCTCCTCCACGGAGGCCGTGCACATGACGCGCGTGTTGCCGAACTCGACGAGCACGCTGCCAGCAGGGTTGGAGGTAAAACCGCGGGTGATGCGCACCGGGCGCATCTGCGTCAAACCGCGGCCATCTGCACGTGTGAAATCAGTCATGGGCACCAGCGTACCCGCACGCTAGAGCTCGAAGACATCGCCGGCTGCGCCGATGACGATCTCCCCGGAAAACTCGGTGCGGGCCGCGGCCAGCGTGTCCTGCACACTCGACCAGGGCTGGATGTGCACGATTACCAGCGTGCGCACGCCCGCCTCGCGGGCAATACGGCCGGCGTCCTGGCCCGACATGTGCATCCCCTCCGGGTTGCCCTCCGCGGAGGCACCCCAGGCGGCCTCGCACAGGAAAAGGTCCGCGCCGCGGGCCGCGTCCACGAGCGAGGGGGTATATGCGCTGTCGCCCGAATAGGTCAGCACCTTGCCGTCGTGCTCCAGGCGCAGCGCATGCGACTCGGCCGCGGGGTGGACGACGTCGAAGGGGGTCAGCGCCACGTCGCCAAGCGTCTCGGTGTGCCCGGCGCGCAGCGGGGAGAAGTCAAAGGTGTCGGCGATATCGTCGACCTGGCCGGGGCCGTCGGCGCTCATTCTGCCCACGTGCTCCGGGGTGTAGCTCGGCCCCAGCATGCGGTGGCGTGTGCTCGCCGGCTTCGTTGGGTGGTAGCGGCGCCACACCAACAGCGAGGCGATGTCGGAGCAGTGGTCGGCGTGCAGGTGGCTGAAGCACACGTGCGCATCGGACGGGTCGAAGTGCTCCTGCATCGCGGCCAGTGCGCCCGGCCCGAAGTCCAGGACGATGTCGCTGTTGCCAGCAACGCTGACAACGTAGGAGGAACCGGGATTCCCGGGGGCGGCGAGGCTCCCGGAACAGCCGAGGATGGTCAACTTCATGGAATCACTGTGCCACGAATCGAGGGGGAATTCTAAACTTCCGGGTATTTTGGCTCATCCGTGCGCCTTCGCGCCCACCGCGTGCACCTGCGGTCCGAGGAAACGTTCCGCAAGCCGATCGAAGATAGCCGGGTCGCCGGTGGAGGCGAACACGCGCTCCGGTGCACGGCCGCCTTCCTGCGGCGCGGGCGCGAGCATGTCGCGCTCGGTGAGTACGCGCAGCACGTCCTTTGAGGTCTCCTCCGCGGAGGAGACCAGCGTGACGTGCTCGCCGATCGCGAGCTGGATCACGCCTGAGAGCAGCGGGTAGTGGGTACACCCGAGCACCAGGGTGTCCACCCCAGCCGCCTGGAGCGGCTCCAAGTATCCCTGCGCCACCCCGAGGATTTGGCGCCCGGAGGTGATGCCACGCTCGACGAACTCCACGAACGCCGGGCACGCCGCGGCGCTGACCTCCAGGTCGGACTTCAGCGAAAAGAGGTCCTGGTACGCGCCCGAGGTAATCGTGCCCTGGGTGCCGATCACCCCAACCTTGTTGTTGCGGGTCGCCGAGATCGCGCGGCGCACCGCCGGCTGGATGACTTCGAGTACCGGGATGTCGTAGCGCTCGCGCGCGTCGTGCAAGAAGGCGGCGGTCGCGGTGTTGCAGGCGATCACGAGCATCTTGCAGCCCTGCTCGACTAGCTCGTCGCCGATGCGCTGGGCGTGGCGGCGGACATCGGCAATCGGCTGCGGGCCGTAGGGGGCATTCGCGGTATCGCCGATGTAGCTGATCGACTCGTAGGGCAGCTGGTCCATTACCGCGCGCGCCACCGTCAGCCCGCCCACGCCGGAGTCAAAAATCCCAATCGGCGCCGAATTGTCCGGACGCATACGTCTTCCTACCTTCCTGCCTGTTTTCGTGCCTGCTTCGCCTCTCGCTTGGCCACCAGCTCCGGCGGGTCGTCGGAGGTGATGAACATGCCCGCGAGCAGACCACCGATCGCGCCGCACAGGTGAGCCTGCCAGCTTACCCCCGGCGTGCCGGGCAGCACGCCCCAGATCAGACCGGAGTAGAAAAACGCCAGGATAAGTCCCAGGAGGATCTGCGGCAGAGAGCGGTTAAAGATGCCGCGCAGCAGCAGGTACGTCAACCACCCATAGATCACGCCGGAGGCACCGATGTGGTTCGTGCCGATCCCGCCGATCAACCAGGTACCCAAGCCGCTGACCAGCATGGCAAACGTCGTGACCTCCCAGAACACGCGCTTGCCCGAGTACCCGATGAGGAAGGCGAAGATCGCGCCTGGAATCGAGTTACCCACGATGTGCTCCAGGTTCGCGTGCAGGAGTGGGGAGGTAAAGATGTGCCAGATTGTCGAAAGGTCGAGAGGCTGGATGCCGAAAACCCACAGCGCGCCGTCGAACACCAGGGCGTTCAAGGCGTACACAACCCAGATCACTGCCAGGTACGTCAACGCGAAACGCCACCCTGTGCGCCGCTGCCGCTTCCGCTTGGCGCTCTTGTCCAGCGGCTGCTGGTGGTAAGAGAAGGCCGGTGGCTGGTTTTCCGGGTGAGAGAAGGGGCGATTGAACGGCTTGCCGTAGCCGGGCTGGCCGGTTTGCCCGTAGCCCCAGCCGTCGGGGTGGTAAGGACTAGATCCGTAAGGGTTGTGAGTCATCGTTGACCCAGTCTAGCGGCGCGCGAGAGAAGCGGTCGTCTCAGTCGCGCGCGAGATCGCACCAGGCGGTCAGACCGAAACCGCTCGTGGCCGAGCGCACCGCATCCACAATCGCCGCCTCCACAGCGTCCGCCGCCGCGGCACCCAACTCCGCGAGCGCTTCCGGTCCACACGGCACGACTTCCCGCGCGGGATCCTGTGGCGCAGACACCGCGAAGAGCGTGTCCCCGTCCAGCGGTGAGTGGACCGGGCGGATTGCGCGGGCCAAACCGTCGTGACCGGCAATGGCGAGTCGCTTGAGCTGGGCCGGCGGCAGCGCCGCGTCGGTGGCCAGCACGCCGATGGTGGTGTTCAGCTGCGGGGCGGGACGCTTGAGCTGGACGAAGCGCTGCGTATCCACCGCGGGCGCGCCCGGATCACCGAAAAGCAGGCCGGTGCGTGCGTCCACGACCGCACCCAGCGGGTTCGCTACCACCGCCGCGGTGACCGTGCCTGCGGACGCGGCGCGCGAGGCGGTCCCGAACCCGCCACGCAACACGCCCGCGGTTGCGCCGCAGCCAGCACCAACGCTGCCGGATTCCAGCTGCGCCGGGCTCGTGACAGTCCCGTCGCACGCAGCCGCAACGGCTGCCGCGCCATCCTCGGCACTCGGACGGTGCGCGGGATCGCCCACTGCCAGATCAAAAATGACAGCCGCGGGCACGATCGGCACCCGCGGGCCCGGCGAATCCTCGCCGAAAACCGGGAAGCCCACCCCGCGGGACTCCAGCTCGCGCATCGCCCCGTCGGCTGCCGCCAGCCCGAAGGCAGAGCCGCCGCACAACAGGATGGCATGCACGCGCTCGACCGTGTTGTGCAGGTCTAACAGGTCGGTTTCGCGGGTGCCCGGCCCGCCGCCGCGCACATCCACGGCCGCCAGCATCCCCCGCGGGTCGGCGGAGACAAACGCCGTCACGCCGGTATCGCCGAGGGAGAGGTGGGCGCAGGGGAGGTGCACCGCATCGTCGACAAGCAATGGCTCACTCGCTTAAGACATCGAGCAGCGAGTCCTGGCAGAAGGCGAGCCACTCCATGAGGCGCTCACGGTCCTGGGCCTGGCCCTCGCCGCCGCGATCGTCGGCGGAAATGTAGAGGCGCATGTCGTTGAGCGCGGCGACGAACTGGTGCGCCTCCTCCTCGTCGATGGTGACCTCCACGCCACCATCGGGCCCAAGCGCGTCGTTGACCACGCGGATGTTCATCAGCTTCGCGCGGATGATGTCGTTTTCGTGCAGGCTGCGCAACAGCCCGTTGTCGCCGTCGAACTCCTCGTCGCCCTCTCGCTCAAAATCAGGCAACAGGCGCGCCAACTTCGGATCCTGCGGAGCCTCCGTGTGCCCAGTGGACAGGCCCATCATCTCGGCGAACTCGTCCTTCGGCGCGGACTGGGCGCGCGCGATCAGCGCCTCGGACACCGTGGCGGTGAGGTCCCCAATCACCTCCCGCTCCAGCGGATCAAACTTGGTGGTGAACTTGGCTCCCGAACGCATCAGGGCCTTCTTTCGCCTCCACGGCTGCATGCTTTTCGTCCCTTTCTACCCTGCCTGCTGCATGGTCGCCCACAAGCCGGCGGTGTGCAGCTTCTTCACATCACCCTCGACCTTGTCCTTCTCACCCGAGGAGACCACGGCCTTGCCCTCGGTGTGGACCTGCATCATCAGCTCGTTCGCGCGCTTGCGGTCATAGCCCAGGACAGTCTGGAACACGTAGGTGACATAGCTCATCAGGTTGACCGGGTCGTCCCACACAATGCACATCCATGGCAGGTTCTCGCCGGTGGCAACCTCAAACTTCAGGTCTTCTTCCAGGTCCGGCGTTGCCATCGGCGAGCTCAGCTGCGGGACCTGGCTCGTGGATTCGCAATTCATGCGCCCCAGCCTACCGGTTGGCAGCCAGGCACGTTGCGCGGCCACTTGCTAGGCTGCAATGCATCCTTGCACACACTTGCAAGTCCCCTCCCTTACGACGGAAAGGCGCACGCCCCATGCAGAAACTCCCGATGAGCAACGAGCAGTTGCTGCGCACCATCCTCGGAGTGCTTGGCCTCATCGCCGCCGTCGCGGTGACCGTCAGCGCCGCGCAACATCAGCCTGCGGGCGGCTCCTCCAACCCGACGGTGGATGATCGCCGGGCAGGCTACGTCGCACCCGATTTTGAAACCGGCCAGAAGCTCGAGGAGATCCGCCAGGACTTCTTCACCGCGGTGCGCCAGCTGCGTAGCGACGACGCGTTGCCACCCGTCAGCCTCGACCCCGAACTGCAGCGCCTCGCCCAGCAGCACGCAGAGGGCAACGCGGTGACAAAGACGCAGCCGAACTTGGAGCCAGACGGTGGCCGAGACATCGGCCAGGTTTCTGCGAGCATGCCGTTGGAGAACGCGAGCGGGCACGCCTTTTTGGAGCTGATCATCCACTCGCAGAAGCACATGGACGTGCTTTTGAACCCGGAGCACCGCTACATGGGCGTCGGCGTGGCCTACGGCCATGGCGAGGTGTGGGTGGTCGTGGCCTTCTCGCACTAGCAGGGCGTAGTCTGTATCACTATGACTGACTCCGCGTATTCCACCGCGTTCCTCACCGACATGTACGAGCTGACGATGCTCGACGCCGCGTTGCAGGACGGTACCGCGCACCGCGAGTGCGCCTTCGAGGTCTTTACCCGCCGGTTGCCCAGCGAGCGCCGCTACGGCGTGGTCGCCGGCACCGCGCGCGTGCTCGACGCGATTGCCAAGTTCCGCTTTACCGAGGACCAGCTCGCCGCGGCCGACTTCCTGTCCGATGAGGCCAAGCGCTACCTGGCCGACTACCGCTTCTCCGGGCAGATCGACGGCTACCGGGAGGGCGATATTTACTTCCCCTACTCCCCCATTATGACGGTGCGCGGCACCTTCGCCGAGTGCGTCATCTTGGAGACCGTGATCCTGTCCATCCTGAATGCCGACTCCGCCGTAGCCTCGGCTGCCTCGCGCATGGTCTCTGCCGCGGACGGGCGCCCGATCATCGAGATGGGGTCGCGCCGCACCCACGAGCAGGCCGCCGTCAGCGCCGCCCGCGCCACCTACATCGCTGGCTTCGACGCCACCTCCAACATGGAGGCCGCGCTGCGCCACGGCATCCCGCCCTCAGGTACCGCCGCACACTCCTGGACCTTGCTGCACGTCGATGAAAACGGCGTGCCGGACGAGAAGGCAGCCTTTCAGGCACAGATCGATCGCCTGGGCGTAGATACGACCCTGCTGGTGGACACCTTCGACATCACCAAGGGTGTAGAGCACGCACTCGAGGTCGCCGGTACCGACCTGGGCGCGGTCCGCATCGACTCCGGCGACCTGGGTATCGTCTCGCGTCGCGTGCGCCAGCAGCTGGACCAGGCCGGGGCGTTTAATACCCGGATTATCGTCTCCTCCGATCTGGACGAGTTCACCATCGCCGGGCTGCGCGGCGACCCGGTCGATGGCTTCGGCGTCGGCACCTCGGTCGTGACCGGTTCCGGCGCGCCCACCGCAGGGCTGGTGTACAAGCTCGTCGAGGTCGACGGCCACCCCGTGGCGAAGCGCTCCTCGGGTAAGCGGACCTACGGCGGGGCGAAGACGGCGCTGCGCGGCTACCGCGCCTCCGGCGTCGCCGTTGCTGAGATCATCTGCCCGCTGGACGGCGAGATCACCCGCAAGCCCAACCTGGACTACCAGGAGCTGGTCGTGCCGATGATGCGCGACGGCGAGCTCGTCGCCGACTACGAAGCTCAGCACGGCGGCTTGGAAAAGGCCCGCGCACTGCACGCGACCGCACGCGAGACGCTGCCCTGGGAGGGCCTGGCGCTCTCGCGCGGCGATGCGGCGATCCCGACCCGCTTTGTCGGCTTCCCCGACCCCGGCGAGTAATCCCCTCCCCCGCTTGCCGCTACACTTGCACGATGTGAGCGAACCCGACCTTGTCCCCTCCAGCGCCCCCACCAGCGCCCGCGGCGACGTCTCCTTAAGTCGAGCAACGACTGAGCTTTTGGACGCCGCGGTTGAAGCCCTTGGTGGCGCGCGCCGCGAGGGCCAGCACCGCATGGCGGAGGCAGTGGCGAAGGCACTGGATTCACAGCGCCACCTCGCAGTCCAGGCCGGCACCGGCACGGGTAAGTCGCTCGCCTACCTCGTGCCCGCGGTGCGCTACGCCCAGGCCAACGACACGACGGTGGTCGTCTCCACGGCCACGCTCGCGCTCCAGCGCCAGCTGGTGCAGCGCGACCTGCCGCGGCTCGCGGATGCGCTGGAGCCGCACCTTCCGCAGCGCCCCACCTTCGCAATCCAAAAGGGCCGCAACAACTACCTGTGCTTAAACAAGCTCGCCCAGGACGAGGGCGAGGACTCGCTTATCGACGATGCCGAGCTCTCCTGGACCGGCCGCCACGTCAAGCGCGTCGCCGAGTGGGCCCAGGAGACAGAAACCGGCGACCGCGATGACCTCACCCCCGGCGTCCCGGACCTGGCGTGGCGGCAAGTCTCGGTGACCTCCAACGAGTGCCTGGGGGCGGCGCGCTGCCCGCACGGCGAGGAGTGCTTCGCCGAGCTCGCGCGCGAGAAGACCCGTGACGTGGACATCGTGGTGACCAACCACGCGCTGCTGGCTATCGACGCCCTGTCGGACACCAACGTGCTGCCCGAGCACGACGCCGTGATTATCGACGAGGCCCACGAGCTGGACCAGCGCATCACCTCGGTGGCCACCAACGAGATCTCCGCCCGCGCGCTCACACTTGCCGCGCGCCGCGCCACCAAGATCGGCGGTGATGGCGAAGAGCTCGAAAACGTCAAGGACGACCTCGCCGCGGTGCTAGACCTGGAACAGCCCGGCCGCTGGGAGCGCATCTCGGAGCCGGCTCGTGGCGCGTTTGCCGCGCTGCGCGACGCACTGTGGAAAACGCGCCTGAGCATCGCGGACAGCCCCGAGGGCGAGTCCGAGAACAACCCGGAGAAGTTCGCCGAACGCACCAACTTGAAGAACCACCTCGGCGACCTCCACGACGCCATCGTGCGCATCCTCGGTGTGTTCGACGAGGACGACCCGGCCAAGCACACCGACGTGGTGTGGCTCACCCGCAGCGAACGCTTCGGGGATTCCGTTGCCGTGGCACCGCTGTCCGTAGCCGCCCTTTTGCGTGACAACCTCTTCGGCGAGCAGACGGTCGTACTGACCTCGGCAACGCTGACCGTTGGCGGCAACTTCGACGCAATGGCCGCTGCTTGGGGCCTACCCAGCGGCTCGTGGGACAGCCTGGACGCCGGTACTCCCTTCGATCCGGCGAAGTCCGGCATCCTCTACACCGCCCGCCACCTGCCCGCACCCGGCCGCGACGGCTTAAGCACGGAAACGCTCGACGAGATCGCCACGCTGATTACCGCCGCGGGCGGGCGCACCCTCGGGTTGTTCTCCTCGCGCCGCGCCGCCGAGCAGGCCGCCGAGGCGATGCGGGCGCGTCTGCCATTCGACATCCTTCTCCAGGGCGAGGACTCCACCGGCGCGCTGGTCACGGAGTTCAGCAACGCGGAAAACTCCTGCCTCTTCGGCACCCTTTCGCTGTGGCAGGGCGTCGACGTGCCCGGCAGCGCGCTCTCGCTCGTGCTCATCGACCGCATCCCCTTCCCCCGCCCCGACGATCCGCTGCTCCAGGCCCGCGCGAACGCCGCCGACGCTGCGGGCCGCTCCGGGTTCATGGAGGTCTCCGCCACCCACGCCGCGCTGCTCATGGCCCAAGGCGTCGGCCGCCTGCTGCGTTCCGTCGACGACCGCGGCGTCGTCGCCGTGCTGGACAACCGGCTGGTGACCAAACGCTACGGCGCGTTCCTGCGACGCTCCCTGCCCCCGTTTTGGCAGACCGACCGCCTGGATGTAGTCACCGGTGCGCTCGAGCGACTGGTCAAACGGGGCTAATTCCGCTCGGAAAACACACCCGGCGGCAGCGTGAGCACCGTCGTGGAGCCGGGCGCGACTTCGGTAAAGCCCGCGTCCCGCACCGGCACCGCGCGCGGGTCGGCCGCACACGCCGCGAACACGTCCGCGTCCACTTCGCGAACGTTCAGCGGGCAGCCCGCTGCCACCCATTCGTGCACTTCCTCCTCCGGCCGTGCTGCCGCATACAGCATCGAGGCATGCCCTACCTGAGCGGCGGCCTTCCCGGCGGTCATCTCGAGGGAGGCGTCAACGACGATGGTGGGCGCGGTGTTGTCGAGAAGCGGCGGGTGCGTGTCCGCTGGCAGGTCGGTCCCGCGGATCTGCAGCTTCGCCACCTCGTGCGGCACCTCGGACACGGCGCACGGCACGAAAGCGCGCACGCACCCCACGGTGATCCCGGGCAGCGCCTGCACGTCGTCCCACGCCTTGTTGCGGGCGCGCCGCGCGACCTTTCGGATGCGGCGCGAGTACCAGGCCTCGAGCCGCTCGCGCCAAAACCCCTCTCGGCCGGCCCGCTCGTCGAGGCATACCAGGGCCACGGCTTGCGCCGCGCACACAAGCATGGCGTTGCGCGAAGGCGGGTCTTGCTTCGGCAGGTTGATGGCCATCTGCATGGCCTGCACCGCGGCTGGATCGTCGGGGTCGCCCGAGCCTTTGCTTATCGACGCCGCGAGCAACCCATGTGCCGAACCCGTCACAGCGGACGTCGGTCGTCGATGCCAGCGGCCTCATCGGAAGAGTCGATCTCCTCGCGCGGGATGCCCAGGATGTAGAGCACCTCGTCCAAAAACGGGAAGTTCACCGAGGCGTCCGCGATCTCCTTGAGCGCCGGCTTAGCGTTGAAAGCGATGCCGAGGCCAGCGCGCGAAAGCATGTCGATGTCATTGGCACCATCGCCCACGGCCACGGTCTGCGACATGGCCAGCCCGGAGTCCGCGGCGAACTCGGCAAGGAAGTCCGCCTTCGCCTTGCGGTCAACCACCTTGCCGATGACGCGGCCGGTAAGCTTGCCGTCCTCGATCTCCAGCGTGTTCGCGCGCACGTAATCGAGCTCCAGGTCCTTGGCCAGGTCTTCGAGCACCTGGATGAACCCGCCCGAGACCACCGCCGTGCGGTACCCCAGGGAGTTCAGCGTGCGGATGGTCGTGCGCGCGCCCGGGGTGAGCTGGATATCGGCCGCAACCTGCTGGATCACCGAGGCGTCCAGCCCGGCAAGGGCCTTGACGCGCTCGCGCAGAGACTCCTCGAAGTCCAGCTCGCCGCGCATCGCGCGCTCGGTCACCTCGGCGACCTCCGCCTCGCGGCCAGCGTGCGCGGCCAGCATCTCGATGACTTCGCCGGTGATCAGCGTGGAGTCGCAGTCGAAACACACCAGGCGCTTCGCGCGGCGGTGCAGGCCCGCGTGCTCCATAGCCAGGTCGATCCCCAGCTCCGCCGAGAGCTCAGCCAGGCGCTTGCGCAACTCCTGGCCGTCGCCCGGGGTGTAGTCCGGCATCGTGATACGGAACTCAAGGCCGGTGACCGGGTATTGCGTGATCCCGCGAATGGCGTCAATGTTCGCGCCCACCTTCGCCATCTCGGTCCCCACCTTCGAGATCGCCTCGGCGTTGACCGGGTTACCCAGCGCGACAAGGACGTGGGTAGAGCGTGGACGGGACACGGCGCGCGCGGCGGCGTCGGTTTCGATGTTGACGCGCTGACCGTACTCCCACAGGCCCGCGCGCAGCTCGCGCTCAATGTCGGTGAGTTCGAGCGGGTCCATGCCTACGAGCGCGGCGAGCATCATGCGCCCCCGGAAGTCGGTCTGGGTCACGTCGAGGACCTGCACGCCATGGCGCGCGAGCACGGTAAAGAATTCGGCGGACACACCGGGGCGGTCCGGACCGGAGGTGGAGATGACTGCGGCCTTCAAACCGGGCTGCAGTTCTACTTCAAACGCTGGCTGATCAGTCACAACAGCTGACCATAGCACAGCAAAACCCCTCACCAGCCGGTGAGGGGTTCGCTGTCAGGGGGGGTAGCGCCTATCGCGTTACACGGCGACTACTTGGTCGCGGCTGTGGAACCGGCGGTCTCGCCCTTCCACGTTGCGGGACCCTCTGCGCTGTGGCCGGTGTGGGCCTCGCGGCGCAGGGTCTCCACCATGTGCGGGTAGTGCAGCTCGAACGCCGGGCGTTCGGAGCGGATACGCGGCAGGGAGGTGAAGTTGTGGCGCGGCGGCGGGCAGGAGGTGGCCCACTCGAGCGAGTTGCCGTAGCCCCACGGGTCGTCCACGGTGACGACCTCGCCGTAACGCCAGGACTTGAAGACGTTCCAGATGAACGGCAGCATACCGATACCCAGGATCAGGGAGCCGACGGTGGAAACCTGGTTCAGGAAGGTGAAGCCGTCGGTGTCCAGGTAGTCAGCGTAACGACGCGGCATACCCATGTTGCCCAGCCAGTGCTGGACCAGGAAGGTCATGTTGAAGCCGATGAAGACCAGCCAGAAGGACCACTTAGCCAGACGCTCATCCAGCATGCGACCCGTCATCTTGGGGAACCAGAAGTGGACGCCAGCGATTGCGGAGAACACCACGGTACCGAACAGGGTGTAGTGGAAGTGCGCGACCACGAAGTAGGAGTCGTGCAGGTGGAAGTCCAGCGGCGGGGAGGCCAGCATAATACCGGTCAGGCCACCGAAGAGGAAGGTGAACAGGAAGCCCATCGCCCACAGCATCGGCGACTCGAAAGTGATGTGACCGTTCCACATGGTACCGACCCAGTTGAAGAACTTCACACCGGTCGGCACGGCGATCAGGAAGGTCATGAAGGAGAAGAACGGAAGCAGCACCGCGCCGGTGGCGAACATGTGGTGCGCCCACACAGCCATGGACAGACCAGCAATAGCCAGCGTTGCGAAGACCAGGCCAATGTAGCCGAAGATCGGCTTGCGGGAGAAGACCGGGATGATCTCCGAGATGATGCCGAAGAACGGCAGAGCCAGGACGTACACCTCAGGGTGACCGAAGAACCAGAACAGGTGCTGCCACAGGATGGTGCCGCCGTTCGCAGTGTCGTAGATGTGTGCACCGAGCAGACGGTCGTACAGGACGCCGAGCGCAGCAGCGAGCAGCAGCGGGAAGATCATCAGTGCGATGATCGAGGTCACGAAGATGGTCCAGGTGAACACCGGGAGGCGGAACATGGTCATGCCCGGTGCGCGCATGGTGAGCACGGTGGTGAGCATGTTGATCGCCGAGGCGACGGTACCGATACCGGTTGCGCCCACACCGATGATCCACAGGTTTGCGGACACGGACGGGGTGTGGACCGCGTCAGCCAGCGGCATGTACATGGTCCAGCCGAAGTCGGCCGCACCGCCCGGAGTAAGGAAGCCAGCGAGCATGGCGACAACACCAACGCTGGTGAGCCAGAAACCAAAGGCGTTCAGACGCGGGAAGGCCACGTCCGGTGCGCCGATCTGCAGCGGCAGCACGTAGTTGGCAAAGCCCCACACGATCGGGGTACCAAAGGCCAGCAGCATCACCGTGCCGTGCATGGTGAACAGCTGGTTGAACTGCTCGTTGGACAGGAACTGCATGCCGGGGCTGAAAAGCTCCGCACGGATAAGCAGCGCCATAAGTCCGCCCAGGAAGAACCACAGGAAGGACATGATGATGTACATGATGCCCAGTTCTTTATGGTCGGTCGTGGTTAGCTGCATGTAAAACTTGGAGCCACGACGAGCGTTACCCGTCGGCTCCGGACGTGTCGGCGGGACGTGATTGTCCAGCCTTGGCGCCACAGCGGTCATTCGATCCTCCTGACTACGGCTCGCCCCGGTATGGAGCGAGACCTTTGCGATACCGGTTCATCATAGGTGATCGCCTTATGAAATTGCCAGCCCTCCCAGGCCAGCTACAGGTTTAACAATAGGCCCTTGTGCCCCGCTGCGCGCGCGATTGACAGTGGCGAGCAACACACAAAGGCCAGGTCGTCCACGAAGAATCCCGCGCACCCTCATGCGGCCTGCCATCGCCGCTGCAGAAGCGGCATATCGGCCCCGGCTTAGGAAGAGGTGCGCGGGATTGACCCCAAACGTGGTCAACCACTACAAACGACGCCCGCAGGTACCCCGTTGGGGATCAAACTTTAGGATGATCGCGTGTCGGGGACTGCGCGGCGTCGATAAGCATGCTTTAGAAGTCCCAATCCTCATCGGCGGTATCTTCCGCCTTACCAATGACATAGGACGAGCCCGAGCCCGAGAAGAAGTCGTGGTTCTCATCCGCATTCGGGGAGAGGGAAGCGAGGATGGCCGGCGACACCTTCGTCTCATCGGCCGGGAAGAGACCCTCGTAGCCGAGGTTGTTCAGCGCCTTGTTGGCGTTGTAGCGCAGGAAGCGCTTCACGTCCTCGGTCCAGCCCAGCGGATCGTAAATGTCCTCGGTGTACTGCTGCTCGTTCTCGTAGAGGTCGTAGAGCAGGTCGAAGGCGTACTCCTTGAGCTCCTCCTGGCGCTGCGGCGACTCGTCTCGAATGCCCACCTGGTACTTGTAGCCGATGTAGTAGCCGTGCACCGCCTCGTCGCGAATGATCAGGCGGATAATGTCGGCGGTGTTGGTCAGCTTGGAGTGCACCGACCAATTCAGCGGCAGGTAGAAGCCCGAGTAGAAGAGGAAGGACTCCAGCATCACCGAAGCGATCTTCTTCTTCAGCGGGTCGTCGCCGCGGTAGAAGGACTTAATGATCTTCGCCTTGCGCTGCACCTGGACGTTCTCCTCGGTCCAACGGAAGGCGTCGTTAATCTGCGGCGTGGACGCCAGCGTCATGTAAATATTGCTGTACGACTTCGCGTGCACCGACTCCATGAAGGCGATGTTGGTGTACACGGCCTCCTCGTGCATCGTGCGCGCATCCGGAATCAGCGACACCGCGCCGACCGTGCCCTGGATCGTGTCCAGCAGCGTCAAGTTGGCAAACACTCGCATCGTTGCGAGCTGCTCTGCGTCATTGAGGGTGTTCCAGCTCGGGATGTCGTTGGACACGGGGATCTTCTCCGGCAGCCAGAAGTTGCCGGTCAGCCGATCCCACACCTCCTGATCCTTCTCGTCCGGGATCTCGTTCCAGTTGATGGCCTTAATCGGGTTGGGGTGGCTATCCAGATACTCCTGATATTCCTCACTCATGGCTCACATCCTAGCCAATCCGGCGTGAGGTAAGCCAGGCACCCAACGGCCGTGGGCCGAGGTTTGGATTACGCCCGTCCTGGATTAAGATAATGGTAATTTTAATTCCCGTTTACCCACCATATGAGGTCGAATCGCCATGGCGGCACCCCACGAACCTTCAGCAGAGCCACTACTCACATCCATCCTCGACACCCTGGGCGAGCAAATCGTCTCCGGCGCGCTTGAGCCCGGCCACACGTTCACCCTCCAGGACCTGTCCAACCGCTTTGGCATCTCGCGGACCGTGGCGCGCGAGGTCATGCGCGCGCTCGAGCAGCTCGGCCTCGTCTCCTCCTCCCGCCGCGTCGGTATTAAGGTGTTGCCCGCAGAGCACTGGGCCGTGTTTGACCGGTCCGTGATCAACTGGCGCCTGTCGTGCGCCGAGCAGCGGCCTGCGCAGATCACCTCGCTCAACGAGCTGCGCACCGCCGTCGAGCCGATCGCGGCCTCGCTCGCCGCCACTCACGCCACCCCGGCGCAGTCGCAGCGCCTGCTGGAGCTCGCCCACCTTTTGGTCGAGCTCTCCGAGGCCGGCGTCGGCAACTCGGACGAATTCCTCGACGCGGATAAGGAATTCCACACGCTGATCCTCCATGCTTCCGGCAACGAGATGTTCTCCACGCTCGCCGACCCGATCATGCACGTGCTGGAGGGCCGCACCCGCTACGGCATCATGCCGGACGAGCCGTCGGTGCCCGCAATGCGGATCCACATCGACTTGGCCCAGGCGATTATCGACGGCAACGCCCCCGACTCCGAACGCGCCTCCCGCAACCTGCTCACCGGTATCAAGGAGTTCCTGGCGATCTAACCGCCTCGCGTAAACCGCCGCAAAAGCCCCGCGCACCGTTTCCGGTGCGGCGGGGCTTCTCTGCTGCTAGGGCCTGAAGGCTAGGTCTAGAGCATGCAGGACACGCAGCCCTCGACCTCGGTGCCCTCCAGCGCCATCTGGCGCAGGCGGATGTAGTACAGCGACTTAATGCCCTTGGTCCACGCGTAGATCTGAGCACGGTTCAGGTCACGGGTGGTCACAGTGTCCTTGAAGAACATGGTCAGCGACAGCCCCTGATCCACGTAGCGGGTGGCCACAGCGTAGGTGTCCACGATCGCTTTGTAGCCGATCTCGTAGGCGTCCTCGAAGTACTCGAGGTTCTCGTTGTCCATGTGCGGCGCCGGGTAGTAGACGCGGCCGATCTTGCCCTCCTTGCGGATCTCAATCTTGGAGGCGATCGGGTGGATCGACGAGGTGGAGTTGTTGATGTACGAGATCGAGCCGGTCGGCGGCACTGCCTGCAGGTAGCGGTTGTAGATGCCGTCGCGGGCGACGTCCTGCTTCAGCTGCTCCCACTCTTCGGCGGTTGGGGCGGCGATGTTGGAGGCGTCGAAAAGCGCCTTGACCTTGTCGGTCTTCGGCTGGAAATCCGCCGGATCGTAGCGGTCGAAGAACTCGCCGCTGGCGTACTCGGACTTGTCAAAGTCAGCGAACCGCTCCCCCTTCTCCACCGCGATTGTGTGCGAGGCGCGGATGGCCTGGTACATCACGGCGGCGAAGTAGGCGTTGGTGAAGTCGAGGGCCTCCTCGGAGCCGTAGCGGATGTGCTCGCGGCCGAGGTAGCCGTGCAGGTTCATCTGGCCCAGGCCGATCGCGTGCGAGGCGTCGTTGCCCTCGCGCACAGACGGCACGGAGTGGATGGCAGTCTTGTCCGCCACCGCGGTCAGGCCTCGGATGGCGGTCTCCACGGTGCGGGCGAAGTTGTCCGAGTCCATCGTCATGGCGATGTTGAGCGAGCCCAGGTTGCAGGAAATGTCGTGGCCGACCTCGGCATAGGTGAGGTCCTCGTTCAGCTCGGACGGCGAGTTGACCTGGAGGATCTCGGAGCAGAGGTTGGACATGTTGATCCGGCCGGTCTTGACCGGGTTCGCGCGGTTCGCGGTGTCCTCGAACATGATGTACGGGTAGCCGGACTCGAACTGGATCTCCGCGACAGTCTGGAAGAACTGGCGCGCGTTGATCTTGGACTTGCGGATACGCGGATCCTCGACCATCTCCTCGTACTTCTCCGTCACCGAGATGTCGGCGAAAGGCTTGCCGTAGACGCGCTCGACGTCGTACGGGCTGAACAGGTACATGTCGTCGTTGCGCTTGGCCAGCTCGAAGGTGATGTCCGGAATGACCACTCCGAGCGAGAGCGTCTTGATGCGGATCTTCTCGTCCGCGTTCTCGCGCTTGGTATCCAGGAACTTCATGATGTCCGGGTGGTGCGCGTTCAGGTACACCGCGCCAGCACCCTGTCGGGCACCGAGCTGGTTGGCATACGAGAAGGAGTCCTCCAGAAGCTTCATCACGGGGATCACACCGGAGGACTGGTTCTCGATGTGCTTGATCGGCGCGCCGGACTCGCGAATGTTGGAGAGCAGGAGCGCCACGCCGCCGCCGCGCTTGGACAGCTGCAGCGAGGAGTTAATCGCGCGCCCGATGGACTCCATGTTGTCCTCGATGCGCAGCAGGAAGCAGGACACGAGCTCTCCGCGCTGCGCCTTGCCCGCATTCAGGAAGGTCGGGGTAGCGGGCTGGAAGCGCCCGGTCATAATCTCGTCCACCAGCGCGGAGGCGAGCTCCTCGTTGCCGTCGGCGAGGAACAGCGCCGTCATGGCCACGCGGTCTTCGAAGCGCTCGAGGTAGCGGCGCCCGTCGAAGGTCTTCAGCGTGTACGAGGTGTAGTACTTGTACGCGCCGAGGAAGGACTTAAAGCGGAACTTAAAGGCGTAGGCGCGCTTGAAGGTGTCCTTGACAAACTCCCAGTCGTAAGCCTCGATCACCTCGGGCTCGTAGTACTTGTTGTCCACCAGGTACTTCATCTTCTCTTCCAGGTCGTGGAAGTACACGGTGTTCTGGTTGACGTGCTGGAGGAAGAACTGGTTGGCGGCCTCGCGGTCCTTGTCGAACTGGATCTTGCCGTTCTCGTCGTACAGGTTCAGCAGCGCGTTGAGAGCGTGGTAATCCAGCTGGTCAGCGGCGTTGACCGGCTCGGGGACGACTTTTCCGTGCATTTCAGAGGTAGACACAGCGGGGCCTTTCATGTTCCAAGTATGTCGGTTGTCTAGGTTACAAGTTTGTGGTTTGCCGCGTCAGGCGGTGCGGTATTTGCCCTGGTATTTGGCGCGCAGTGCAGTCAGCCGGTCGCTATTGTCTGCCGGCAGCGGGGCAAGCGCCTCGCGTGCTTCTTCACTCAAGGGGGTCAGGCCGAGGGTGTGCGCGCCGTCGAGAAGCGAGGTGCGCACACGCGCAACATCCTCGGCGGTGCCCATCAGCTCGACCCGGTAGAGGTAAGGCACGCCGCACTTTTCGGAGATGATGTCGCCGGCGATGCAGTAGTCGGGCCCGAAGTTCGAGTTGCCCGCGGCAATCACCCCACGGATCAGCCCGCAGTTGCGCGGGTTGTTCAAAAAGCGGATGACCTGCGGTGGCACGGGGCGAGAGTAGCCATTGCTTATCGACGCCCCGCCCCCGTACGTCGGGCACACCAGCACATAGGGCTCGTCCACCTCGAGCGGGGCGTCGCCGCGCCGCAGCGGGATCCGCGCGCTGGGCAACCCCACCTTGTCTACGAAGCGCTTCGTATTTTCGGTAGTGGAGGAAAAGTACACGACGAGCATGAGTGCCTACTTATTTCATTCTTGTCAAGAGCGGGTGCAGATAAACGTGAAGCCGCCAACCACAGGAATTGACGGCTCTGGGTGAAGCGTGCTGCTTTTTAAGCTGCGGACTGGATGCCGCGGATGCGGTCCGGGCGGAAGCCGGACCAGTGTTCCCCGTCGACCTCCACGATCGGGGCCTGCAGGTAGCCAAGGGCCATCACGTAGTCACGTGCCTCTTCGTCCACGGAAATGTCCACGAGGGAGTACTCCAGGCCAGCCTTGTCGAGGGCCTTGGTGGTCGCCTTGCACTGCATGCAAGCGGGCTTGGTGTACACGGTGATAGAAGACATAACCTGTGGGCTCTTTCTGTAGCGTTTGCGGGAAACTGAACCAAAAATCTTGGGCGCCGACGTTCTCGGCGCGACACCAACAAACACTATACCTTGGGGGAATATATGGCAACCGCTACTACATGTAGTAGTTACAGGCATGGTATTCCCAGGATGACGCCCCCGGCTTACCTACATGTAGTTCGCTATAACCACTTCCATGTAAGTTCCGGGGCGAAAACCGGCTCACAACGGTGGTATTTAATTTCACTAGACGCCGTGAAACAGCTGCTGCCCCGCCACCGCCCGGGGTATCACGGGGCGGTGGCGGGGCAGCAGAACGGCGCACGGTATCGCACCCTTGAAGGTGCGACGCCGTGCGCCGAGTAAGGGAACTAGCCCTGGCGAGCCTTGAAGCGCGGCTCCTTCTTGTTGATCACGTAGACCTTGCCGCGGCGACGCACAACCTGGGCGCCCGGCTTGTTCTTCAGCGACCGAAGCGACTTGCGGACCTTCATCGGGCGCTCCTTTCTTCTCGAAGTTGCATTGCTCTGACGACCTGCGGACTCACCACCCCACACTCGCAGCACGTTGTGTGAGTGTTGGGCATGCCGGGTCGCGACACGTCGGTTAAGGTTACACGCTCTTTGCCTGGTTACCAAACCCGGGATCAAAGCGCTCGCGCATCTCATCGGCCACCTCGTCCAGACTGCGCCCCATTGTCTCAGGCACCTGGCGGCGCACGAAGAGCGCGGCCACCACGCCGAAGACGGCGAACAGCAGGAAGGTGAAGGTGGCGGAGGTGACGTCGACAAGCGGGAGGAAGAACTGGGCGACGATCCAGTTCATCACCCACAGCGCCAGGCCCGCCAGACCCATGCCCACGCCGCGAACCTGCGGCGGCACAAGCTCGGAGATGAGCAACCACGTCGTCGGCGAGACCGCCGCCTGCTGGGAGGCGATAAACCCGGCCATGCACGCCAGCGCCACTAGCGCCAGGCCCGCGTTATTCTCAGCCGCGCGGTACATCACAGCGAGCGCCACCAGGAAGATCACGTTGCCTGTCAGGCCGATGAGCAGGAGGCGGCGCCGCCCAATCTTGTCCACCACCTGCAGCCCGACCCAGCAGGCCACAACGGAAACAAGGCCGATCACGATCGAAGTGTAAATAGCGTTTTCGGTCGACAGCCCCACCGTGTTCATCATCGTCGGCGCGAAGTAGACGATTGCATTAACGCCCGTGACCTGCTGGGTAATGCCCAACAGCGCCGCGACGATCACGGTGGAGCGCAGCCACTTGGTCTTGCGCAGCGTACGCCATTCGCCGCGGGAGGCGGCCTGGCGCGTGCGGGCGTCGTTAGCCAGCAGCTCCTCGAGCTCCGCCGCGCTCATACCGATGCGCGCCGCGGTGGCCTCCGCCTTCGCGCGTGCGCCGCGGCGAGCCTGCCACAGCGGCGTCTCCGGCAGCAGGAACATGCCGATAGCCAGCGCCGCGCCCGGCACGGCGGCCAGGCCGAGCATCCACTCCCAGCTACCCGTGCGCGCAAGCAGAGAGTTAACCAGGTACGCGAGCAGTTGGCCCACCACGATCATCAGCGTATTCAGCGAGACCAGCTTGCCGCGGACCTTCGCGGGCGACATCTCCGCGATGTACATCGGGGTGACGATGGACACGCCACCCACGCCCACGCCGAGGAAGGTACGCGCCGCGGCGAGCGCGCCGACCCCGTCGGCCATCGCGCACCAAATTGAACCGAGGATGAACAGCACGCCGCCGACGATGAGCGTGCGGCGCCTGCCGAGTGCGTCGGCGACCGCGCCGCCGACGATTGCACCAATGGCCGCGCCCACGAGCAGCATGGAGGTGACCAGGCCCTCCTGGCTGGGCGTCATGCCGAACTCGGGCGTGATGTAGAGCAGCGCGCCGCTCATCACGCCGGTGTCATAACCAAAAAGGAGGCCGCCAAGGGCGGCGATCGCGGCGACAGTGCGCACGTAACGCTGCGTGTCACCGGCACGGGAACGTGTGTTTTGAACCATGAAAACTCATCTTGGCGGCCGCTACGATGAATGTCATGTCTTACCAGCCCGAAAACCTGCAGTCAGAGATCATAAAAGCCCTGGGTACCCGCCCCTTGATCGATACAGATGCGGAGGTGCGCACCCGCGTGGACTTCCTCGTCGATTACCTCGCCGCCACGGGAGCGAAAGGCTTCGTGCTGGGCATTTCCGGCGGGCAGGACTCCACGCTCGCAGGCAGACTCGCCCAGCTCGCGGTTGAACAGCGCCGAGCCGACGGCGCGGAGGCGACGTTTACCGCCGTACGCCTGCCGTATGGGGTGCAGGCGGATGAGGACGACGCGCAGCTCGCCCTCAAATTCATCCAACCGGACGAAACGGTCACCGTGGACATCAAACCCGCCACGGACGCGCTGGGGGCGCAAGTGGCGGACGCGCTCGGGGCGCCTGGCCTCGGCGACTTCAATAAGGGCAACGTGAAGGCGCGCGTGCGGATGGTCGCCCAGTACGCCATCGCCGGCGAGCGCGGCAGCCTAGTCATCGGCACCGACCACGCGGCAGAAAACGTCACCGGGTTCTTTACCAAGTTCGGCGACGGCGCGGCCGACCTCCTCCCCCTTGCCGGTCTGAACAAGCGCCAGGGTGCCGCCCTGCTTAAGCACCTGGGAGCGAACCCACGGCTGTGGGAGAAGGTGCCCACCGCGGACCTGGAGGAGGATCGCCCGGCGCTGCCTGACGAGGAGGCGCTCGGCGTGAGCTATCCGCTTATCGACGACTACCTGGAAGGCAAGCCCGTCCCCGCAGAGGCAGCGGCGCGCCTGGCGCACCTGTGGCACGTCGGCCAGCACAAGCGCCACCTGCCACCGGGCCCGCGAGAAACCTGGTGGCGCAACACCGCCGACTAAAGGTCCTCGAAGGGGTGGATGACGCGTGCGCCGATGCCCTGTGCCGCCGCGGCGAGGCGCCGGTCCGCTGTGACGAAATCGCAGTCGAGCCCGAACGCGCGCGCCTGCACCCACGTGCCGAGGTGGATGGCGTCGAGCGTCTTAACTTTGCCGATAATGAGTTTTGCAGCCTGCAACACTCTCGAATCAATCGCCAGCGTCAAAAGGCTCTCCGACACCTCATCCGCACTCTTCGGATCCATACCCGCACGGTACGTGTACCGCGTCAACTCGACCTCAGTCAGCACCGAGCTCACCAACCCACGCCCGTCAAGCACGTCCTTGGCCCATTCCGTATAGACTTCGCTGCTCATCGTGGGAATGATCGCCGAGGTGTCCACATACAGTTGGCGCATCACAGCTCCGCCTCCTCCCGCTCCTCGGCGAGAAATTGCTCAAGCGTCAGCCCATTGTTGGGCGCAAGCTCCCACGTGATCTTGAAAGGCCTGCCACGGCGCACGACCAAGCCGGCTTCTTCCATCAGGTCGATGGGGCTGCGCTCGCCTACCGGCCGGATCTCCGCCACAGGTTCGCCCCTATCCGTCACCGCCAAGGTCTCGCCACCATTGCGCCCCCGCGCAATCACGTCCCTGGTTTTCTGATTCAGCTCTCGCATTGACACGGTCGCTCCCGCCTTCCGCGTTTCTTGCAGAAGTTGCTCAAGACGCTTTTCTACCTCGCTCATCACCAACAACCTCCTGCACCTACATTGATGTATTACTTGTAAGACATGAGAGTATTACAGGTATTACATTGCGTCAAGGGTGTCGTGCGCGGCGCGGACCAGCGCGGATGCGTAGCTGGGCCCGTGAGTGGTGGCATGTACCGCCAACGGGTGGAGCTGGTGGATCGGGATGCGGGCCCGCCAGGTGTCTGCGGTTTCAGCGCTGCCGAGCACCCCACCGGCGCGCACGTAGCCGTCCACGATCGCGTCAAAGTAGGGCGCGCCAAACAGCTCCAGCATCGCGATATCGGTGAGCGGGTGCCCGCCGTGCGCAGCTGGGTCGATAAAACGGGGACCTTCCGGGCTAAACAGGAGGTTGCCGGCCCATAGGTCGCCGTGGATGCGCGCAAGCGGGGCATCCTCGTCTTCTTCAAGCAGCGCATCGCAAGCACGGGCGACCTCCTCCAACCCCCGCGCGTCGAGATTGCCCACTTCGTGCGCGGAGTGGGCGAATGGCAGAACCCGTTGGTGCACGTAGAAGTCCGCCCAACGTTCCGTTGGTGTGCACTCCTGCTCGAGGCGGCCAATGAAGTTGGGGCCGTCCCACCCGGTCGGCGGGGCACCGAAGGCGGGAGCGCCTGCCGCGTGGACTGCCGCCAGCTCGCGTCCAGCCTGAGCCGCGGACTCAGCGGTGGGGCGTGCAGGGTTGACGGTCTCGATGGTGAGGGTATTCGCGGCGTCGTCAAGCGAAAGCACCTCGACCACCGCCGACGACCCCTCGCGCAGCCAGCGAAGACCCGCGGCCTCGGCGGCGGCTGAGCCCGGCGCGCTGCCTCGCTTGAGAAAACCATCAGACATTGTTGCCCTCCAGATTCAATAGAAAACGTTTTGCCTGCTTACCGCCACGATAACCGCCGAGCGAACCGTCGGCGCGCAGCACGCGGTGACAGGGCACAAGCAGGGGCAGCGGGTTGCGTGCGCACGCACTGCCCACAGCGCGCACCGCCTTGGGGTTGCCGACCCGCTCCGCGAGCGCCTTATACGTCGTGGTGACACCGTAGGGCACCCGGGCGAGCTCCTCAAGGACCTGGCGGTGGAAATCGGTGGCGAAGCGGAAGTCAAGCGGCACCGTAAACTGCTGCCGCCTGCCCGCGAAATACTCTGTCAGTTGGTGCGCAGCGAGCGGCACCTCGGCCTGTTCTCCGATGCGGGCGCGCTGCGCTTCAATATCGTCGGCCTCAAGCAGGACCTTGGCCACTCCCCTGCTCGATATCACCAGGCCAAGGCGACCGATCGGGGAATCAATGTCGTGGAACTGCAAACCGTCCATGCGCCCCACCGTAGTGGGCAAATGGCGAGACCGCCGGGCGAGCATTGAGTAAACTCCATGCTATGTCCAAGAAAATTACAAGCTTTTCCCTTGCTCTCGTCACTGCCGCTTTTGCCCTGGTCGGCTGCGGGGACTCCTCCTCCGACACGATCCCTGGCACCAGCCCCGCGATTGCGGCAGCCGTGTGCGACGGGGACGCGGGCTGCGAATCCGACATGCGCACCCTGAGCCACAAGTTGGATTCCTCCGACGACGCCGACGGCAACGGTCTCATCGACCAGGAAGAACTCAACACAGCCCTCGACCGGCTTGACCGCGAGGAAAAGGAGGCCGAAGAAGCAGCAGCGTCCTCGGCGGCCGCCGCATCCTCTTCCGCGGCCGCGGAACGTTCCTCCGAGGCAGCAGCGAAGAAGCGAGAGGCCGAAGCCTCCTCGCGACGCGCTAAAGAGAGGGAGGCCGCTGACCGCGAGCAGGCCGAGCGGGAAGCCGCCCAGCGCGAGCAGGCGGCGAGGGAGCAGGCTGCCGCCGAACAGGCCGCGGCTGAGCAGGCAGCAGCCGAGCAGGCCGCCGCAGAACAAGCCGCAGCCGAGCAACAGCAGCAACAGCAACAGGCCGGCCCGCAGATGGAATACGCGACCATGGGCCCCTATGGTTCACTTTTCACCTGCGAACAGGCCCGTGACAGCTGGCCGGTACAGTCCAGTCCCTGCTACACCGGCAGTGATGGTAACGCCTACTTCGAGGGCATGCGCCAGGCAATGCGCTAGCGCTCAAGCCCCGGCAACGAAAAAGCTGCTCGGCCTTCTCCGGCCGGGCAGCTTTCTTGCGAAGTGGAGCTAACGGGATTCGAACCCGTGACCCCCACACTGCCAGTGTGGTGCGCTACCAACTGCGCCATAGCCCCGTAGAAACGGTATGAAGTTGTACAAGTGGAGCTAACGGGATTCGAACCCGTGACC